>NZ_JBHVSA010000004.1:462594-677094 GCF_042885355.1 Nocardia sp. NPDC058058
TCCCGGTGTGGGGGGGGCCAACCCCCCCGACCACATGGTCGGACTTCTCCGCCGAAAACCACCAATATCCGACCCGGCGTGCTGATTCAGGCCCGGCGCCCCCGCCGTTGCCCCCCCCCCCGGTCCGCATTTTCCGATGCGGCGGATAACAGCCCCACGTGCGGGCGCGAAAAAGCTTAAAGTTGCGGTCGAAAGCCATGGGGGACGGTCGTGAGGAGTTCGACGATGGCCGAGGTGCGCGCACAGGTCGGCGTGCTGGGCCCGGTGCAGCTCACCATCGACGGTGTACCGCAGCAGCTCGGCGGGCCGAAACAGCGTGCGGTGCTGGCCTATCTGGCCATCAACGCGAACCGGCCGGTCTCGGTGGACGCGCTGGCCGCCGCGGTCTGGGAGGAGTATCCGCCCCCGGACGCCCGGGTCAGCCTGCACGCCATCGTCTCCAATCTGCGAAAACCACTGCGCGACGGCGGAATCGACGCGCGCACCATGCTCCAGCACATGGGCACCGGCTATCGCATCGTGGTCGATGACGCCGCCTGCGATGTCTTCCGCTTCCGCACCCGCCGCGAGGTCGGCCTGCGCGCCCTGGCCGCGGGCCGCTTCGCCGCCGCCACCACCGCACTGTCCGAAGCGCTCGCGCAATGGCGCGGCCCCGTCCTGTCCGATCTGCGCGGACTCGGTTTCGCCGACGCCTACGCCGTGGCCCTGGACGATGAGCGCATCGGCGTCATCGAGGCCCGCGCCGAAGCGGATATCGCGCAGGGTCGCGCCGAATCCGTCATCGCCGAACTGGCGCTGCTGGTGCGCGATCACGCACTGCGCGAATCACTCTGGGAGCAGTTGATCACCGCGCTCTACCTGGCCGGACGGCAATCGGACGCCCTCGATGCCGCGCGCCGCCTGCGCGCCACCCTGGCCGAGGAGCTCGGCATCGATCCCGGGCATCGCATTCGTGAACTCGAAGCGCGCATTCTGCGGCAGGACCAGCTGACCGCCGGTGTGGTCGGGGCCGCCTCCGCGACCCGCGCCACCACCATCGTGGATCGCAGCTGGCATGAACCGCAGGCGATCCTGCGCGATCGCGATGGCAATGTGTACCCGATCTCCGGCACCGCGACCCGCATCGGACGACTCTCCGACAATGACATTCCACTGGCCGATGGGCGCGTGAGCAGGCATCACGCGCTCATCGTCGATAACGGCATGACCTACGTGCTCAAGGATCTGCACTCCTCGAACGGCGTGTTCGTCGACGGCGTGCGGGTGGTGGACAGCGCCATCCTGGCCGACGGTGTGCGCTTGCGGATCGGCGATACCGAGTTGACCTTCGTGCTGGTCCGGGCCGCCCGGGACGTGCCCGGCGGCGAAGAGTGAAACCTGTTCTAGACAAAATTGGCTATTTGTCTTACCGTCGAATCATGAGTTCAATGGCGTCTCAGGAAGTTCGATTCGAGCTGATGTCCGGGGAGACCTGGCGTGACCCCTGGCCCACCTACGCGGCATTGCGGGACAACGATCCGGTGCACCGCGTCATCCCCGAGGGGCGCGAGCAGGACGACTTCTACGTGCTGTCCCGGCACGAGGACGTGTACGCGGCCGCGCGCGACCCCGAAACCTATTCCTCCGCAGCCGGATTGACCGTCGACTACATGAGCCTGGAAGCGGCGGGCATTCCGATCCGCCCGTTCGTGTTCATGGATCCGCCCGAGCACACCGACTTCCGCCGCCGCGTCGCGGGCGGATTCACACCGCGCCAGGTGAATTCGGTGGAACCCGCCGTCCGCGCCTTCGTGGTGGAACGCCTGGAACGCCTGCGCGCCGCCGGATCCGGCGATATCGTCGCCGAACTCTTCAAACCGCTGCCGACCATGGTGGTCGCGCACTATCTCGGTGTGCCGGAAGCGGATCGGGACCGATTCGACGAATGGACCTACGCCATCGTCGGCGGCGCGGTGGACGGTGCCAAGATCGCCGCCGGCGGTGAACTGCCCTCCGCGCTCGGTGAGATGGTCGGCTACTTCGCCGAACTCATCGCCCGCCGCCGCGCCGAACCCGGTGACGACACCATCTCGCACCTGCTCGCCTCCGGCCTCGGCGAGGACGGCGACAACGAGGGCATCCTGGCCATTCTCGGCTTCGCCTTCACCATGATCACCGGCGGAAACGACACCACCACCGGCAATCTCGGCGGTGCGGTACAGCTGCTGCACCGGTATCCGGAACAGCGGCGACTGCTCGCCGAACAGCCCGAACTCATTTCCGAGGCGGTGGAGGAATTCCTGCGCATGACCTCACCCGTGCAGGGCCTGGCCCGCGCCACCACGCGCGATGTGGAACTGCACGACACCGTCATTCCCGCCGGGCGCAAGGTACTGCTGCTCTACGGCTCCGCCAATCGCGACGAACGCGAATTCGGCCCCACCGCGGCCGAACTCGACGTGCGCCGCAATCCCAAGCGCATCATGACCTTCAGCCACGGTCACCACCACTGCCTCGGCGCGGCCGCCGCCCGCATGCAGGCCCGCGTCGCGCTGGAGGAACTGCTCACCCGCTGCCCCGACTTCGCCGTCGACCTCGACAATGTCACCTGGTCCAACGGCAACTACGTGCGCTGGCCCATGAGCGTGCCCTTCCAGGCCGTGGCGTGACGATCGCGCCCCGGTAGGGTCGGGCGAACGCTCGAAGGCCGAAGGGAGACAGCATGAGCCGGGACTGGCTGTCCGACGATCGGGCCGACCTGGCCGCCGAACGCATTCTCGACGCGGCGGCGGACCTGTTCGCCGAACGCGGGGTGACCGCGGTCGGCATGGGCGATATCGCCAAGGCGGCCGGATGTTCGCGGGCCACGCTGTACCGGTACTTCGAGAACCGGCAGGCGGTGCGGCTGGCCTTCGTGCACCGCGAAACCCGGCGCATCTCCGCGCGCGTGGTGGATCAGGTGCGCGGTATCGACGATCCGGGCGAGCGGATCATCGCCGCCATGCTGGGGGCCGTGCACCAGGTGCGCGCCGAACCGCTGCTCATCGCCTGGTTCCGGCCCGGCGAGGCGGGCGCGGCCGGGCGCATCAGCCAGGATTCCGAGGTCATCGAATCCATCGCGGCCAATCTTTTCACCCCGACCGGGCTCACCGATCCCGAACGCAGCCGCCTGGCCCGGTGGCTGACGCGCATCATCGTCTCGCTGCTCTCGGCGCCGGGACGCGATGACGACGACGAACGCACCATGCTCGAGGACTTCGTCGTACCGATCATCACCCGCGCCTTCGCCTGAGCAGGGGAGCGGCCGCGCTTTCGTACCGGTCGCCCGGCTAAGGTCTGCAATCGTGTCCGCTCCAGAATCGCTCGCCGAAGTCCGCACTCGCATCGACGCCCTCGACGGGGAACTGACCCGATTGCTGGCCGAGCGGCAGCGCCTGGTGCGCGCCGCCGCCGGATTCAAGAAGGATGAGCAGGCCGTGCGCGCCCCCGATCGGGTGGAGCAGGTCGTCGCGCTCGCCCGGGAACGCGCCGCGGCCGCCGGACTGGAACCCGCTGTCGCGGAAGCCGTATGGCGGGCCATGATCGGCGCGTTCATCACCCTCGAACTCGACACCCACGCCGAGATCGGCCGCGGCTGAGCAGGTTTCGGTCAGTGCGTGGCGCGGTACCCGGTGCGATGACCGTAGATGCCCTCCGCGAGCATGGCGGCCAGATCGCCGACGGCCGCGCGTGCGGGTTTCATGGGCATGGCGTGAAATACGTGCCAGAGTTTGCGATACTCCCGATGCCGCAGGGGCGCACCGGCTTTCGCCGCCATATCGGCCAGGCGGCGGCCGTCGCCCGATAGCGGATCATCGGTGGCCGAGTGCAGCACGATCGGGGGCAAGCCGGTGAGGTCGCCGTATATCGGGGACAGTGCCCGGCGTTGCTCGGCCGGGACACCCGGCAGATAGCCGTCCAGGCATTTCGCGATCACCTCGGGGGTGAGCAGCGGTTCGCGGGTGGGACCGCAGTGGAAGGCCGCCGAATCCGGTGAGAAATCCATCAGCGGGCAGATCATGCCGAGCACCGCCGGAGCGGGCAGGGCCTGGTCCCGGATGCGCAGGCCGAGCTCCAGCGTGAGTCCGCCGCCCGCCGAATCACCCGCTACCGCAATACGTTCCGAAGGAATTCCGCGCGCCAGCAGGGCACGATAGGCAGCCACCGCGTCCTCGATGGGTGCGGGATGTGGATGCTCCGGGGCGAGCCGGTAGTCGAGCGCGTAGACGGTGGTGTTCATATCCACCGCGAGTGGCCCGGTGAGCGGCCGCATCATCTTGGGACTGCCCATGACGAACCCGCCGCCGTGCAGGTAGAGCACGGCCGCATCGGCCGGAGCCGTTGCCGGCGTGAGTATTTCGACCGGCAGACCCGCCAGCCATCCGGCGGTCACGCGCACGCCTTTGCCCGCGCTCGCCGAAGTCGTGCTCACGGTGGCGCGGCGGCGCACCTCCACCCAGTCCGGGGCCGCGCCGAACCACCACGCACCCACGGCGCGGGACATCAAGCGGGTCAGGGAAATCAGCACCGGGCACTCACTTCTCGCTCAGGGCCGGGCGGCCCAGATGGTAATCGACGGGATCGGGTCGCCGCCGGATTCGCTTCTCGTACTGGTTCGGACTCCACGGCCACAGCTCCGGCATCCCGTCCGCGCCGAGATACCAGCTCCGGCACCCGGTGGTCCACACCGTGCTGGGGGCGGCCGCGCGCATCATGGCGTTGTAGCGGTTCGTGGCGGCCGCGGTCGGCGCGATGGTCGCGAATTCGCCTGCGCGCCACCGCCGCAGCCAGCCGACAATGCGCTCGGACTGCGCCTCTGCGACCGCGGTCAACGGGTGGTTGGCGAACGGGCTGTGCGGCCCGACCAGCATGAACAGATTCGGGAAGTCCGGCATCATCACGCCCTCGAAGGCGCGCGGGCCATCCGCCCACGCCTGATCCAGGGTGCGGCCACCGGTACCGGTGATCGCCATCGGCCGCATGAACGCGTGCGAATCGAATCCCGTTGCCAGCACCAGGATATCGAGCTCGTGCAGCTCGCCGTCGGCGGTCACCACCCCGGTATCCTGCACGTGATCGATTGCGCTGGTGACCAATTCGACGTCCGATCGCTGCACCACGCGGTAGAAGCGATCCGAGACCACCAGCCGCTTGCACATGGCCTGATAGTCCGGTGTCAGTTTGCGGCGCAGCTCGGGATCCTGGACCGACCGCAGATTTCGCGCCACCACCCACTGAATGAACGAGCGCATCCGGCCCGGATGTACCAGCCCCTGCGAGAAGGCCGCGAAGAAGCCGCGATTCACCTGATACGCCGCGCTGCCCAGCAATGGCAGTCGCCGATAGAGCCGCTTGGTCAAGCCCCGGTACCGCTTGTTGACGGTCGGCAGAATCCACTGCGGAGTCCGCTGGAACATCACCACCTTCGGCACCTTGCCGCCCAGCTCGCTGACCAATTGCGTTCCGGTGGAACCGGATCCGATCACCCCGATGCGCTTGCCGGTCAGCTCGACCGCGTGATCCCAGCGCGCGGAGTGCATGAGGGTCCCGGTGAAATCATCCAGGCCCGCGATATCCGGTCGATTCGGCCGATGCAGGAATCCCGTTGCGCACAAAACGAAGTCGAAGATCCGCTCCGCGCCGTCGGAGGTGTGCACCTGCCACGCGGCGCCGTCGAACCGTGCGCCGACCACCTCCACCCCGAACCGGGTATGTGCGGGCAGTCCGTGCTCGCGCGCCACCCCGGCGAGATAGTCCCGAATCTCCGGCCCGGCCGAATACAGTTGGGACCATTGCGGATTCATCGCGAAGGTGAACTGGTAATAGCGCGAGGGCACATCGCACACCAGTCCGGGATAGGTATTGTCGCGCCAGGTGCCACCGTAATCGGCGGCCTTCTCGAAGATCGTGAAGTCGGTGAATCCGGCCCGCCGCAGGGCCACCCCCATACAGATGCCGGAGATTCCGGCGCCCACCACAGCGATACGTGGTTCGTTCATGCGACCGCAGCCTAGGTTCTCGTCCCGCTGTCCGGGATCCTTTTCGGGATATCGGTAGACATCCCGTCATTCGTTAGACGGACTGTATAGCGAGTGCTAGCGTGTGCGCCAGATCACCAGCTCGAGTCAAGGAAGAAATATGCGAGCACTCCAGTGGACCGGCCCCGAAAAAGTCGCGGTCAACGACATTCCGGTCCCCGATATCGGTCCCAATGATCTGCTGCTGCGGGTCGGCGCCGCCGGTGTCTGCCACTCGGATGTGACCCTGGTGAACTTCCCGTACCAAATACGCGAGGAACCGCTCACCATCGGCCACGAGATCGCGGGCACCGTCGAGGCCATCGGCTCCCATGTGAACGGCCGCGAGGTCGGCGAACGCGGACTCGTCTACCTGTTCTGGACCTGCGGCGTCTGCCGCGAATGCGTCAGCGGCAATGAGAACGTCTGCATCGCGGCCGGACGCGTCGCCATGCCGCCCACCCCCGGCCTCACCGCCGAGGGCGGAATGGCCGAGTACGTGCGCATTCCGGCCAGCGCCTTCGTGCCGATCGGGGATCTGGACTTCCTGCAGGCCGCACCTGTCGCCGATGCGGCGCTGACCGCGTACCACGCCATTCGCGGTGCGCGAGATGTGTTGCGCCCCGGCGGAACCGCCGTCGCCATCGGCATCGGCGGACTCGGCCATGTCGCCGTGCAGATTCTCCAGGCCATCACCGGCGTACGGGTCATCGCCGTCGATGTCAGTCAGGACAAACTCGATCTCGCCGCCAAATGCGGTGCGGACCTGGGCATTCTGTCCGGTGCGGACACCTCGAAGCAGATTCTGGAGCTCACCGGCGGACGCGGCGCGGAAGCGGTGTTCGACTTCGTCGGCATCGACGCCACCGCGAAGATGTCGGTCGAGAGCGTCGCGCCCAATGGCGCGTACCGCATGATCGGCATCGGCGGCGGTACCCCGCCGGAGATCAATGCCGGTGCCGCGGGCGGGCCGTTCCTGCCCTGGGGTGCGACGGTGCGAAAGTCGCTGGGCGGCACCAGGGGTGACCTCTACGACTGCGTCGGTCTCGCCCAGGCGGGCAAACTGCATGTCGAGGTCGAGCGCTTCGATCTCGCCGACGGCGCGGAAGCCTTGCGCCGCTTGGACAGTGGCGAGATCAACGGCCG
Organism: Nocardia sp. NPDC058058; assembly: GCF_042885355.1. Taxonomy (NCBI): domain Bacteria; kingdom Bacillati; phylum Actinomycetota; class Actinomycetes; order Mycobacteriales; family Nocardiaceae; genus Nocardia; species Nocardia sp. NPDC058058. The sequence continues at coordinate 469,776 of NZ_JBHVSA010000004.1, forward strand.
CGCGGTGCTGGTGCCCTGACCGGATTCACCGCTTCGGAAAGCGGCGTTCCAGCCAGGCACGGGTCTTGGCGCTCGGCGCGTGCGCCACGATCGCGCGTCGCACCTCCGGCGTGAAATACGCCGAAAGCGCTGGGAGCCGCTGCCGTCCGGGCCAGCTCGCCAGATAGCGGACCGCACCCGTCAGGGCGCGGTCCGCGGGTGTGTCCGCCCCCGTGCGCACCGCCGCCCCCGGCGCCGCGTGCTCGGTCGCGCCCGTCGCCTCGCGACCCGTCGGGTCCGCCGCCACGCGACCCGTCGCGTCCGCCACCGCCCGTGCGACATCCGCGGGCTCCTCCTGATCCAGCAATTGCGCCGGAACCGCCTCGTGCGTCGGATATCCCGAGGAGTTCGCGGTCCCCGAGCCGTACCAGATGAGCAGTCGCAGGATTCGATCGACCGGATCTGGATAACCGGATAGCAGGCGGTCGCGCACCTGCGCCAATTCGGGCTCGAGCAGCGGCACGCCGCGATCGGTGGTCTCGAGGAACATGGCGGTGTAGTCGGTGATCAGCTCAGGGATATCGGCCGTCCAGCGGCGGCGGGCATGCCCGGCCGCATCGGCGCGGCGCTGGGCGGCCCGGAATTCGCGCAGCGGCCAGGTGACCCCGCGCACCGCCAGCCACTCCAGTGAGCGCGCGCTATCGCGCAGGATGGCGTCATCGTGCCAGCCGCCCCAGCGCGCGGCATCGTCCCAGCGCACCGAATCACCGTGGTGCAGGGTCACTCCGGTCAGTTCGCGACCGGCGGCGTCGAGGAAGACGAAGGACACGTCGCCGAAGCACATGCAGGACATTCCGGGTGCGTCGGTGACCCGCAGCGCCTCGCGCAGCGCCTGCACGGCAACCGGGTCGCGCTCCACCAGTAGCGAGCGGGCATCACCGCGCATCTCCCGGATCTGCACCGCGCGGGCATCGGCCAGCACGCGGTCCAGCGCCGCCCGATCACCCGTGGCGCGCCCGCCCCCGTCCTGCATACCAAACCCTAACGGGACCGGCCGGTTCCGGGTGCGAGGTCCTTCGAACCGCATTCTGGCGAATGTTGTCCGTCCAGTTGCTGAACTGGTTCGTACCAGTGGGTGATACGGTTCGGTGTGACGCCGACAACTCAGATCTCGCCCCGAGATCGAGAGCACCGACCGGGGCAGGACCAGGGTTTCTGTCTGCCGGTCACATGCGAAGGCGAATGAATCAGGTGCCGGGCGTTGCACGTCCGACGCCAACTGCATTGTTGCCGAGAAGTCAGACATAGGAGACACAGTGGCGATATCGGATCCCCAGTCGGGAGCGCCCGGAGAACTGTCCCCCCGTGAGCGCGGGTTGTTCCGCACCAAATCCGTCGAACAGTCCATGCGCGACACCGACGAACCCGATGCCAAACTCCGCAAAGACCTGACCTCCTGGGACCTCACCATCTTCGGCGTGGCCGTGGTCGTCGGCGCGGGTATCTTCACCCTCACCGCGCGCACCGCGGGCAACCTCGCCGGACCGGCGGTATCGCTGGCCTTCGTCTTCGCCGCCGTCGCCTGCGGCCTGGCCGCGCTCTGCTACGCCGAATTCGCCTCCACCGTGCCGGTCGCGGGCAGCGCGTACACCTTCTCCTACGCCACCTTCGGCGAGATCGTCGCCTGGATCATCGGCTGGGACCTCATTCTGGAATTCGCGCTCGGCACCTCGGTCGTGGCCAAGGGCTGGTCGCAATACCTCGGCGTCGTCATGGGCGGACGCCAGCCCATCTGGCACTTCGGCTCGATCAAATTCGATTGGGGCGCGGTACTTCTCATCGCCGTGCTGGCCGTACTGCTGGCCCTGGGCACCAAGCTCTCCTCGCGCGTCTCGGCGGTGGCCGTGGCCATCAAGCTGGCCGTCATCGCCCTGGTCGTCGTGGTCGGCGCGACCTACTTCAAGGCCAGCAATCTGAAGCCGTTCATCCCCGAATCGGTGCCCAACAACGACTCCGGCACCGGCAAACTGCATCAGACCCTGTTCCAGCTCGTCACCGGCGGCGGCCACAGCAGCTTCGGCTGGTACGGCCTGCTCGCCGCGGCCAGCATCGTGTTCTTCGCCTTCATCGGCTTCGACGTGGTCGCCACCGCCGCCGAGGAGACCAAGGATCCGCAGCGCAATGTGCCGCGTGGCATTCTCGGCTCGCTCGCCATCGTCACCGTGCTGTACGTGGTGGTCTCGCTGGTGCTGACCGGCATGGTGTCCTACAAGGATTTGCAGGGCGATGACGCCACCCTGGCCACCGCGTTCGCCATCAACGGCGTCACCTGGGCCAAGAACCTGATCTCCATCGGCGCGCTGGCCGGACTCACCACCGTGGTCATGGTGCTGTTCCTGGGTCAGACCCGCGTGCTGTTCGCCATGGCCCGCGACGGGCTCATGCCGCGCAAGCTGGCCAAGACCGGACCCAAGGGCACCCCGGTGCGGATCACCGTCATCGTCGGCGTCATCTGTGCGGTGCTCGCCGGATTCGTGGACTTCGGCACGCTCGAGGAAATGGTCAATATCGGCACGCTCTTCGCGTTCGTGCTGGTGTCCATCGGTGTGGTCGTACTGCGCCGCAGCCGTCCCGACCTGCCGCGCGGCTTCCGGGTGCCGCTGGTCCCGCTGGTGCCGATCCTGTCCGTGATCGCCTGCGCCTGGCTCATGTTCAACCTGTCCGTGGAGACCTGGCTGCGGTTCGTGATCTGGATGGCGATCGGTTTCGTCATCTACTTCGTCTACAGCCGCAAGCACTCCCTGCTCGGCAAGGCGAATGCCGATCGATAACTGAACAGCCGCTCGAGTTCGCTGCCGGTGGTGTGTCGTCATGACTCGACCTGGCGGGATGAGGTTCAATTGCACTCACTAGTGAGAGTTGCGCCACAAGTTCCGCCCTGTCAGCACCACCTCAGCATTCGAGAGGAACCGATCGTGAGCATGCTCCTCGCCGCCGTGCACGAGACCTACACGACCGTGGTCGCGCAGATAGGCAATCCGACCCCGGAGACCCCACCGGTCGCGGACAAGCTGATGAAACTCGTTCGCTACTTCACCTGGTTCACCATGCTGTCGGGCGTCACCGCCATCACCTACGGCGGCGGCCGTTTCGCCTGGGAGAAGTGGAGCGGCGGCGGGCTGGAATCGCCGAAGATGGTGGCGGGAGCCATGATCGGCGGCGCGACGGCCACCAGCGCGGGAACGATCATGAACACGGTCATCGGCAGCTGACTCGGCTGCGGCTCGAACACCCGACGGGTGCACCGGATTCCGGTGCACCCGTTGCGTTTTCCGGGACTAGGACTGGCCGAGCATCCGGTTCATCTGATCGATTTCGGCCTGCTGACTCGTGACGATGGCCTGGGCCATCGCCTTGGACTCGGCATTGCCGCCGCCCGCGAGCTCGGTATTCGCCATATCGATCGCACCCCTGTGATGCTCGATCATCATCTGCGCCCACATCTTGTCGAAGTCCGGGCCGGACAGCTTCGCCAGCGCGGTCATCTGATCGGCGGTCATCATTCCGGCCATACCCTCGTGGCCCATGGTGGCGCTCGGCGCACCCTTGCCGAAGGCCTGGAGCAGCGTGGTGATCTGCTGCATCTCCGGGGATTGCGCCTGCTCCACATTCTTTGCGAGCGTGATCAACTCCGGATTCTGCGAGCGCGAGGGCACCAGCTTCGCCATCTCGACCGCCTGCGCGTGATGCGGGTACATCATCTGCAGGAAAGTCACGTCCGCGGCATTGAAATCGGTGCGGGTGGCGGGCTGCGCGGAGGTCGGCATAGCGCCGCCGTGGTTCATGCCCGGCATGGATGCGCTGGTGGTCTCGGGTGCCGAGTTGGATGAATCATTGCTGCTACAGCCCGCGGCGATGACCGCGATGGCGGCGGTACCGGCAATGACGGCGAGCTTGATACGGCTGATGGTGAACATGGTTGAACTCCTTGGCAATTGCGGAGGAAGAGAAAATGGGCATGCGAAAGCGCGCGTCCGCGTGTGGAATACGCGGTTGCGGCGGCCCATCAGATCCGCAGAATCGCCAATTCGGCCAGGGATGGCACCGTCCACGGGGGTGGGCGGGCGCGGTGCGGGGGTAGCCCGCGCACCTTGGTCGCGGCGGTTTCGCGCTGCCGCACACCGAACCAGCCCAGCAGGGCCAGCCCGAGTGCGAGTAGCAGTGCGGTCAAAACGAAGACGCAACCGTGCAATCCGGCGTGGCCGTCGCAGTCGCCGCCGCAGCCGGGCATGGTCTGCTCGTGTGCGGTGCTCATGGTGAGAGGCGTGGCAACGGCCATGGTGACCGGTTCGGGCATGGCAGCCGCGAGCGGATTGGACATGTCGGCCGGGAGCGGATTGGACATGTCGGCCGGGAGCGGTGCGGTCGTATGCGTGCCCGAGCCCATATGGCTCATTTCGCCCGAACCGCCGCCCATGCCGATGACCACCGCGTGCATGATCGCGATTCCGGCGAGCAGGGTGAACAGGCCGAATGCCCGGGTCAACCGGGTTCCGAGGGCCTGTTGTTCCACCACGACGGCCATTCTAGTGCCGGGTGTCGCGGCGGCCGCGATACCCCCTCCTGGTATTGCCGCAAGGCGCGCCCGGGAACGCGCCGCCCTGAGGAAGTCACCGTCGACCGGTAGCCTGACGCCCGTGTCACAGCGCGAACTGGTCATTTTGGGAACAGCCAGTCAGGTACCGACCAAACAGCGCAATCACAATGGCTATCTGCTGCGCTGGGATGGCGAAGGCCTACTGTTCGACCCGGGGGAGGGCACGCAGCGGCAGATGATCTACGCCGGGGTCTCGGCCACCGACCTCACCCGCATCGGCATCACGCATTTCCACGGGGATCACAGCCTCGGGCTGGCGGGCGTGGTGCAGCGGATCAGCCTGGACAAGGTGCCGCATCCGGTCGATGTGTATTACCCGGCGTCGGGCGAGGAGTACTTCCAGCGGCTGTGCACCTCCACGGCCTATCACCAGACCGGTGAGCTGCGCCCGCATCCGATCACGACGGCGGGTGAATTGGCCGCGCCCGGAGCGCCTTTCACATTGCGCACCGCACCACTCTCCCATCCGGTGGAGGCATTCGGTTATCGGCTCACCGAAGCCGACGGACGGCGCATCGTGCCGGAGCGACTGCGCGAACTCGGGCTGTCCGGGCCGGTGGTCGGGCGACTACAGCGCGACGGCGAAGTGGAAATCGACGGGCGCACCGTCTATCTCGACGAGGTCAGTGAACTGCGCCGGGGCCAGAGCTTCGCGTTCATCATGGACACCCGCATGTGCGACGGCGTGCACGAACTGGCGGCGGGGGTGGACATGCTGGTCATCGAGGCCACCTTCGTCGACGCCGATACCCATCTGGCCACCGAGTTCGGCCATCTCACCGCCGGGCAGGCGGGCGAGGTCGCGGCCCGTGCGGGGGCGCGGACCCTGGTCCTGACCCACTTCTCCCAGCGCTATCGCTCACTCGACGACCATCTGTCCGAGGCGCGCAAGGAATTCGACGGGGAGATAGTCGTCGCGGAGGACCTCATGCGAATTCCGGTGCCGCCCCGGCATTGAGCGATGCCCTCCGGTCTCCTGGCGGTGGCCGGAAGTCGCAGGGGTGCGAAGTCGGGCTGAGCGTTTCGGTCCGAGTTATGCGCGGGCATGATGGGTTGCATGGATGCGCACGAGGAACTCATCGCCCTTGCCGACCGGTACTGGGATGCCATGCTGGAGTCCGCGCCCAGTGAAGCAACACTGTTGGGGGACAGGCGATTCGACGATCGGATCGAGGATCTGTCCGAGGCCGCCGAACAGCGGTTGCTGGGTGTGTGGCGCGAGTTGATTACCGAGGTCGACGCCCTCGATCCCGAGCTGTTGAACGCCGAGGACCGGGTCACCCGCAGCCTGTTGCGCACCGAATTGGTGTCCGCGGCGGCCCAGCTGGAATGGCGGCCGGTGGAGCTGGCCTCCGATCAGATGACCGGTGTGCACGCGGGCCTGCTCACCATGGCCCCGCAGCTCAACGCGCCCGCACCGGAGAACGCGCTGGCGCTGGTCGAGCGCTTCCGGCAGTTCGGCGCGCTCGTCGACCAGGCGGTCGCGCGCTTCCGGGCCGGGCTGGCCGCCGGGCGCACGCCCGCGCGCATCACCATCGAGCGTTCGCTCAATCAGCTCGACGGATATCTGGCCTCCGATATCGAGACCGATCCGTTCGCCACCTTCGCCGGTCCCGCCGAGTGGGATGGTGAAAAGGCTTGGCGTGCAGACCTGGCCGAGGTGGTGCGCGAGGTGATCCGTCCCGCCTTCGCCGAATACCGCAGGGTGCTCGCCGAGGAGCTGCTGCCGGTGGCTCGCCCCGACGACCAGCCCGGCCTGTGCTGGCTCGGTGACGATGGTGCGGACATCTACGGTCGGCTGCTGCGCCGGCACACCACGCTGCCCGATCTGGGCGCGGAGGAGATCCATCAGCTCGGGCTGGACGAATTGGCCGGGCTGCGTACCGAATACGCAGAGATCGGCGCGCGGCTGTTCGGTCTGAGCGAGCAGAGCGAGATCTTCGACCGGCTGCGCGAGGATTCGGCGCTGCGCTACGGCGACCGCGAGGAGATCATGGTCGACGCGCGCGCCTGCCTGGCCGCCGCCAATGTCGAAATGGGCAAATGGTTCGGCCGGTTGCCCGTGCAGTCCTGCGATATCGTGCCGGTCCCGGATTTCCTCGCGCCGGACGCGCCCGCGGCCTACTACTTCCCGCCCGCGGCGGACGGCTCGCGGCCCGGCGCGTACTTCGTCAACCTGCATGATCCCAAGGAACGCAACAGGTATGAGACCGCGGCGGTCGCGTACCACGAGGCCATTCCGGGTCACCATCTCCAGTTGACCATCGCCAATGAGCTGGACCATCTGCCGCGCTTCCAGCGCATGTCCTTCTCCAATACCGCGTTCGTGGAGGGCTGGGCCCTCTACACCGAACGCCTGGCCGACGAAATGGGTTTGTACCCGGACGATCTGGCCCGCATCGGCATGCTCGCCGCCGACTCCTGGCGCTCCTGCCGCCTGGTTGTCGACACCGGTCTGCACGCCAAGGGCTGGACCCGGCAGCAGGCCATCGACTTCATGGTCGCCAATGCCCCGGTCGGCGTGGAGGAGATCCGCACCGAGGTGGATCGCTATATCGCCATGCCGGGTCAGGCCGTCGCCTACAAGGTCGGTCAGCTCGAGATCCGTCGTCAGCGTGCGGCGGCACAGGAACGTCTGGGCGCGGACTTCGATATCAAGAACTTCCATGACGTGGTGCTGAGCTCCGGCTCGGTCAGCCTTCCCGTCCTACGTGAGCTCGCCGGATCGCTCTGATCCGGCGCCCGGCGCGAGCCGCTCCCGCAGACGCGGCTCGCGCCCCGGTCTCGCACCGCGCCGATATCAGCCTCGCACCGTGCCGATATCGGCCTCGCCCATGGCATTTCGCCCGGGACATGAGCCGGCGTCCCGGAATGCGAGCTATTTCACCGAGAGCGGAATAGCCGGGCGGTTTCTGTGTTCGACTCAACTGTTGAGTTGAGCTAACGAAAGGGGTTGCCCGTGACGGCGACCGAATCGGTGTCGGGCATCGGGTTGCGATCGGAGCGCGGTCCGGTGCTGGCCGCGATCATGCTGGCGACCTCGCTGGTGGCGCTCGATTCGACGGTGATCGCCACCGCGGTGCTGACGATCACCGATCAGCTGGGCGGATTTTCGCAGTTCCCTTGGCTTTTCAGCATCTATCTGCTGGCGCAGGCCGTGACGGTGCCGATCTACGGCAAGCTCGCCGATATGGTGGGCCGGAAACCGGTGATGCTCTTCGGAATCGCCGTGTTCGCCCTCGGATCGCTGCTGTGCGGCATCGCCACCAGCATGATCGGGTTGATCATCTTCCGGGCCATTCAGGGCATCGGCGCGGGCGCGGTGGGGCCGATGGCCATCACCATCGCGGGCGATATCTACACCGTGCGCGAACGCGCCAAGGTGCAGGCGTACCTGGCCAGCGTGTGGGCGGCGTCCTCGGTGCTCGGGCCGCTGCTGGGCGGGGTGTTCTCCGAGTACGTCAGCTGGCGCTGGATCTTCCTGATCAATCTGCCGCTCTCGGCCGTGGCGGCCTGGATGATCCTACGCAAGTTCACCGAAAGCACTCCGCGGGAACACCATCGGATCGACTATCTGGGCGCGGGGCTGCTCACCATCGGCGCGGGCGGGCTCATGCTGGCGCTGCTGGAGGGCGGTCAGGCCTGGACGTGGACCGCGCCACCGAGCCTGGGTCTCTTCGCGGGCGGCACGCTGATGCTCGTCCTGTTCGTGCTGGTCGAGCGCAAGGCCGCGAATCCGATTCTGCCGCTGTGGGTTTTCACCCGCCGCATCCTCGTCGCGAGCAGCCTGGTCTCGCTGCTGGTGGGCGCGATATTGCTCGGACTCACCTCGTACGTGCCGACTTTCGCGCAGGGCGTGCTCGGCGCCGGTGCGCTGATCGCGGGTCTCACCGCCGGTGCGCTCACCATGGGCTGGCCGCTCACCGCCTCGCAGGCCGGAAAGGTGTACCTGCGCATAGGCTTCCGTGCCACCTCGGTCATCGGCAGCGTGCTCGCCGCGCTGGGCGCGGCCACATTGCTGCTGGTGAACGCGGATTCCAGCCTGCTACAGGTGGCGCTGGGCTGTTTCGTGGTGGGCGCGGGCATGGGCCTGGTGGCCAGTCCGACCCTGATCGCCGCGCAGTCCAGCGCCGAATGGTCCGAGCGCGGCGTGGTCACCTCCACCAATATGTTCGCGCGCTCCATCGGCAGCGCGCTCGGCGTGGCGGTGTTCGGCGCACTGGTGAATTCGCGCATCGGCAGTACCGATCATCCGGCCCCGCAAGACCTCTCACCCGCCATCCACCTCGTATTCCTCGGTGTGGCGGCCATGGCGGTGGTCATGATCGGGGCGGCCGCGATCATGCCGAAAACCGATCGCGCAACGCCCGGGCAAACGCTTATCAAGCCGGAAACCCGGCCCGATGGGACGGTTCGGCAATGATCTAGCACACTGTAGGTGTGGTTGAGGTCGAGGACGTGCTGAGCCGATTGCGGCGGTATCCGGATGTAGAGGCGGTGAACCTCTACGCGGTCGACGCCGCCGATCGACTACTACTCGACGAGGCGGCCGAGGCGCTGGCCGCCGCGGGTGACGATCGGGTGGCCGTGATCGACGACGGGTACGGCGCACTCACCCTCGGCGCCGCCGCCGCATATGATCTGCGCGGTCTGCGGGTGCATCAGGATTTGCTGACCGGTGAACTGGCACTGGCCAATAACGCGCGCCAGGTCGGGCTCACCGATCGCTACGATGTGTGCGAGCTCGGTGAACGCCTGCTCGCGGATGTCCGAGTCGTGTTGTGGCGCTTGCCGCGTGCGCTGTCCGGCATCGCCGAGACGGCCGATGCCATCGCTCGTTACGCGGCACCGGATGTCCGGGTGTACGCGGGCGGCCGGGACAAATACCTCACCCCGGCGATGAATGCCGTTCTGGCCGAATCCTTCGGTTCGGTGCAGGCCAGTCGAGGCCGCCAGAAATCCCGGGTGCTGCTGGCCACCGATCCGAAACCGGTTGGTGAACAGCGCTTTCCGCTGCGCAATCAACTCGACGAGTATGAGCTGGAAGTGGTCGCGCACGGCGCCGCCTTCTCCGGTTCGCGCCTGGATATCGGCACCCGCTTCCTGCTGGACTACCTCAAGCGAATGAAGCCCGACGCCCGCGATGCCATCGATCTCGGTTGCGGCACCGGCATTCTCGCGGTCGCGCTGGCCAAGGCGCGGCCCGGCATCCGGGTCATCGCCACCGATCAGTCCGCGGCGGCGGTCGCCTCCACCCGGGCCACGGCCGCGGCGAACGAGGTGGCCGATCGGATCACCGTGCTGCGCGATGACGCCATGTCCAGCGCCCCGGACAACAGCGCGGATCTGGTCGTCTGCAATCCGCCCTTCCATGTCGGCGCGGCCGTGCACACCGGTTCGGCCATCAAGATGTTCTCCGAGACCGGCCGGGTGCTGCGCCCGGGCGGTGAACTCTGGACCGTCTACAACACCCACCTCAACTACCGGGGTGTGATGGAACGCCTGGTCGGCAAGACCGAGGTGATCGGCCGCAACCGCAAGTTCACGGTCACTCGCTCGGTGCGCGGCCTGCACACCTGAGCGTGCGACGGCCGCGCACCCGGAGTCCGCGGCCCCGGCCGACCGGCCACCGCACGCCCGGCGACCGACCAGCACAATGGTGGGCATGGGACGAATTGATCTTCGTATCTTCACCGAACCCCAGCAGGGCGCGAGCTACGACACCCTGCTGACCGTGGCCAAGGCCACCGAGGACCTGGGCTACGACGCCTTCTTCCGCTCCGATCACTACCTCGCCATGGGCAGCGCCGACGGCCTGCCCGGTCCGACCGACGCCTGGATCACCCTGGCCGGTCTGGCCCGCGAGACGAAGCGCATTCGCCTCGGCACCCTGGTCACCGCCGCCACCTTCCGCCTGCCCGGCGTGCTGGCCATCCAGGTCGCACAGGTCGACGCCATGTCCGGCGGCCGCGTCGAATTCGGTTTGGGCGCAGGCTGGTACGAGGGCGAGCACACCGCGTACGGCATTCCGTTCCCCGCCGACAAGTTCCCGCGCTACGAGGAGCAGTTGGCGATCATCACCGGTCTGTGGCGCACCCCGGCGGGGGAGACCTTCTGCTTCGACAGCGAGCACTACACGCTGAAGGACTCACCCGCCCTGCCCAAGCCCGCGCAGTCGAAGATCCCGGTGGTCATCGGCGGTATGGGAGCCAAGCGCACCCCGCGCATCGCGGCGAAGTACGCCGATGAGTTCAATGTGCCGTTCCAATCCGCCGAGACCTGCGCCGAGCAGTTCGAGCGGGTGCGCCGCGCGGCCAAGGACGCCGGCCGCGATCCGCAGGAGATCACCTTCTCCAATGCCCTGGTGGCCTGTGTCGGCGCGACCGATGCCGAGGTGGAGCGGCGCGCGGCCGCCATCGGCCGGGATGTGGACGAGCTGAAGGCCAACGGCCTCGCGGGCAGCCCGGAGGAAGTGGTCGACAAGATCGGCCGTTATGCCGAGATCGCCGGTACGACCCGCGTCTACCTGCAAATTCTGGATCTGGACGATCTCGATCACCTGGAGTTGATCGCCGATCGGGTGATGAGTCGACTGGGCTGAGCCAACCTTCTCGAGTGCAGGATCCGTAGGGCGGTTCGGCCCGGCCGGGTGACCGAATCGGGCGTATTTCCAGTCCGACCGGTCGGCATACAGGGTAAAGCTCGGGTAAAGTCCACTGTGTCCGATCCGTGGCGGTTCGGGAACTCGCCATAGCCACCTCACGTTGGACAGGTAGAACGAGGCCGCGACATTCGCCGGCCGCGACTCCAGAAAGGGAAGCGCCTTGCGCACCACTTCCAACCCGGTCTTCCGGAACTTGTCGCCGCAGCAGAACGGCGGCTACGCCGGCTTCGGCTCGGCCCCCACTGGAGCCGGGCCGTCCGCACCTCAGTACGGTCAGCAGCCGCCGCAATACGGTCAGACGCAGTATGGTTCGCAGCCGCCCATGTACCCGCCGACCGGCGGTTACGGTCAGCAGCCCTACCAGCCCGCGGTCCCGACCACCCGGCCCATGACCATCGACGATGTGGTCACCAAGACCGGTATCACGCTCGGCGTGGTCACCGTCGCGGCGATCATCTCCTACGCGCTCACCGCGGCCAACCACAACCTGGCCGCACCGCTGGCCCTCGGCGGCGCGCTCATCGGCTTCGTGCTGGCCATGGTCGTCAGCTTCGGCCGCAAGTACAACCCGGCCCTGGTGCTCAGCTACGCGGCGTTCGAGGGCCTGTTCCTCGGTGCGCTGTCGTTCATGTTCACCAATATCTCGTTCGGCGGCGCGGGCGGCTCCGGGCTGATCGCGCAGGCGGTACTCGGCACCTTCGGCGTGTTCTTCGGCATGCTGATCGTGTACAAGACCGGCGCCATCCGGGTCACCCCGCGCTTCACCCGCATGATGGTCGGCGCCATGATCGGCGTGCTGGTGCTCATCGTCGGCAACCTGGTCGCGGGCATCTTCACCCCCGGCGGCTTCGGCCTGCGGGACGGCGGCCCCATCGCCATCATCTTCAGCCTGGTCTGCATCGGCATCGCGGCCTTCAGCTTCCTGCTGGACTTCGACGCCGCCGATCAGATGATCCGCGCCGGTGCGCCCGAAAAGGCCGCGTGGGGCGTGGCATTCGGCCTGACCGTCACCCTGGTCTGGCTGTACGTCGAGATCCTGCGCCTGCTGTCGTACTTCAACAGCAATAACTAGCGCTCGAAATACGAAGGGCGGGTACCGGTTTCCGGTACCCGCCCTTTCGTTTGCGCGATTCAGCGCTCGAGTACATCGGTGGCGATATGGTCCTCACCGCAGTCCTGGGCCAGAATGGCTGTGCCACTGGCGTTCCCAGTGCGCAGCGGCAGGATCGCCTGGTACGCCGCGGAGCGGTACCAGTCCTGAACCGCCTGGTAATCCGGGAATTCGATGACGACCGCCACCGCGTGCTCCGGCCCCTCCATCGAGACCTGATTCCCGCCGTGCACGAGGAACTTCCCGCCGAACGGTGCCAGGGTCGAATCGATGCGCTCGAGGTACTCCACGATATCGGCGTTGACGTCGACGTCGTACAGATGGGCAATGGCGTAACCGGGCATCTCGCGCTCCTGGAGTGGGACTGCGTTGTTGCCCTTCAGTTTTCCGCCCAGAGGTAGCGAAGTCGATTACCTATTGGGTAATAGCGAACGGTCCCGCACCGAAGTGCGGGACCGTTCAACGTTTTCCGGGTATCAGCTGAGGCGTTCGATGATCATTGCCATGCCCTGGCCGCCGCCGACACACATGGTCTCCAGGCCGAACTGCTTGTCCTGGGTCTGCAGGTTGTTGATCAGGGTGGCGGTGATGCGGGCGCCGGTCATGCCGAACGGGTGGCCCAGGGCGATCGCGCCACCGGAGACGTTCAGCTTGTCGTGGTCCATGCCCAGCTCGCGGGCGGAACCCAGCACCTGAACGGCGAACGCCTCGTTGATCTCGTACAGGTCGAGATCGCCGATGGTCATATTGGCGTTGTTCAGGGTCTTGCGCACGGCCTCGATCGGGCCCAGGCCCATGATCTCCGGCGACAGGCCGGAGACGCCGGTGGCCACGATGCGGGCCAGCGGGGTCAGGCCCAGCGCCTTGGCCTTGGTGTCGCTCATGACGACCAGCGCGGCGGCGCCGTCGTTCAGCGGGCAGGCGTTACCGGCGGTGACGGTGCCGTCGGCGCGGAAGACCGGCTTCAGCGTCGAGAGCTTCTCGTAGGTGGTGCCCGCGCGCGGGCCGTCATCGGCGGTGACGATGGTGCCGTCGGGCAGCGTCACCGGGGTGATCTCACGCTCGAAGAAGCCGGACTTGATGGCATCCTCGGCGCGGTTCTGCGAGCGAACGGCCCAGTGGTCCTGGTCCTCCCGCGAGATGCCGGTGAAGGTGGCGACGTTCTCGGCGGTCTGGCCCATGGCGATGTACACGTCCGGGAGCAGATCGCTCTCGCGCGGGTCGACCCAGGTGGCGTTCGACTCGGCGGTGGCCTTGGTGCGGGCCTCGGCGTCGGCGAAGGTCAGGTTGTGGCTGTCCGGCCAGCCGTCGGCGGTGCCCTTCGGGAAGCGCGAAACCGTCTCGACGCCTGCGGAAATGAACACATCGCCCTCGCCCGCCTTGATGGCGTGGAAGGCCATCCGGGTGGTCTGCAGCGAGGAGGAGCAGTAGCGGTTCAGGGTGACACCGGGCAGGTAGTCGTAGCCCAGCTGCACCGCGACCGCGCGGGCCATATTGAAACCGGCCTCACCGGCGGGCTGGCCGCAGCCCAGGATCAGGTCTTCGACATCGCTCACGGCCAGGCCGGGGACCTTGTCGAGGGCGGCCTGCACCATCTGGGCGGCCAGGTCGTCCGGTCGCATACCCACGAGCGAACCCTTGCCTGCGCGGCCGATGGGCGAGCGGGCGTACGAAACGATAACGGCCTCAGCCATGAGGACTCCTTAAGTGCGGGGGTGAACCACTTCGAATCTACGACGGGTGTGTCGTGCATCAAACATCCGGTATGCCGGTATCCCAATGACTGAACGGTGAAATATCCCTCACTGCACGTCGAACTCGCCCCGCTGGGGGATGTTGGCCATGTCCGTGTAGGAGGTCACCACGATGTGCCCGGGACCGGTGTCCTGGTATTGGGCGTACTGGATGCTGCCGTAGATGCCCGCGACCACGGTTACCCGGTATTCGCCGGTGGCCCCGGTGTTCATGTTCCGCCAGGCGACCGTGGTCACGTTTTCGCACAGCGGCGCGAAGCTGTACTCGCCCGGGCCGTAGCCGACGATCGGGGTGGCGCGCACATTGAAGATGGCGCGTCCCGGCCACTGTGGATCGGTATCGGTCCAGACCCGGACGCTGCCGCCGCAGAGTCCGTCCCGGAACATGGTCGGCACCTGGGGGAATTCGACGGTCCGGGCTTGTGCCGCGGGCGCGCAAACGATCATGGTCGCCCCGGTCAGGCAACCGAGCAGTAGAGCAGCGCGCACACGGGTCGGCGTCCTCATGCGGCGATGGTAATTTCCCGCGAGCGTGAGATCGCCGACGTGCGCGCAAGCCCCCATCTCCTTTCTGCAACGATGAGGGGTATGCGCATTGCTGACTCCGTCGTCGATCTGATCGGAAACACCCCCCTCGTCCGGTTGAACTCCGTGGTGGGCCCGAACTCCGGACTGGTCGCTGCGAAGGTCGAGTACCTGAACCCCGGTGGCAGCTCCAAGGACCGCATCGCCGTCAAGATGATCGATGCCGCCGAAGAGGCCGGACTATTGAAGCCCGGTGGCACCATCGTCGAACCGACCTCCGGCAATACCGGCGTCGGCCTGGCCCTGGTGGCCCAGCAGCGCGGGTACAAGTGCGTATTCGTCTGCCCGGACAAGGTTTCCGAGGACAAGCGAAATGTGCTGCGCGCCTACGGCGCCGAGGTCGTGGTGTGCCCGACCGCGGTCGCGCCGGAGGATCCGGACAGCTACTACAACGTCTCCGATCGCCTGGTGCGCGAGATCGAGGGCGCCTGGAAGCCGAACCAGTACTCCAATCCCGGTGGGCCGGAATCGCATTACGAGACCACCGGTCCCGAGATCTGGGCCGATACCGAGGGTAGGGTCACGCACTTCGTGGCGGGCGTCGGTACCGGCGGCACCATCACCGGCACCGGCCGCTATCTGAAGGAGATCTCGGGCGGCAAGGTCAAGGTCATCGGCGCGGATCCGGAAGGCTCGGTGTACTCCGGCGGCACCGGCCGCCCGTACCTGGTCGAGGGTGTCGGCGAGGACTTCTGGCCCTCGGCCTACGATCCGGCCATCCCGGACGAGATCATCGCGGTCTCCGATGCCGACTCCTTCGAGATGACCCGTCGCCTGGCCCGGGAAGAGGGCCTGCTGGTCGGCGGCTCCTGCGGTATGGCCGTGGTCGCGGCGCTCAAGGTCGCCGAGCGCGATCCCGATGCCGTGGTCGTCGTGCTGCTGCCGGACGGTGGCCGCGGCTACCTGTCCAAGATCTTCAACGATCAGTGGATGAGCTCCTACGGCTTCCTGCGCTCGCGCCTGGACGGTTCCACCGCCGAGGTGCATGTGGGAGATGTGTTGCGCGGCAAGTCCGGTGAGCTGCCGGATCTGGTGCACACCCATCCGCAGGAGACCGTGCGCGATGCCATCGAGATCCTGCGCGAGTACGGCGTCTCGCAGATGCCGGTCGTCGGCGCGGAACCGCCGGTGATGGCGGGCGAGGTCGCGGGCAGCGTGACCGAGCGCGATCTGCTCTCCGATGTCTTCGAGGGCCGGGCCAAGCTCACCGATTCGGTGGCGCAGCATATGAGCGCGGCGTTCCCGCTCATCGGCGCGGGCGAACCGGTTTCGGCCGCGACCAAATTGCTCGAGAGCACCGATGCGCTGATGGTCGTCGACGATGGCAAGCCGGTCGGCGTCATCACCCGCCACGACCTGCTCGGCTTCCTCAGCGACGGAGTGCTTTCCTGACAGCTCAATCCGTTGGGCAGCGCGCATTCCGCTTCGGGCGGCGCGCGCCCGTCATCCCGGCGCGTATTTGGCCGGGATCCACACAATTAGCCGATGCGCTGCCCGTGTGGATCCCGGCCAAAAACATGCCGGATGACGGGGGAAACCGCGAATTACTTCCGTGTGATTTGTGGCCTCGCACTTGGGGATTCGTTTGTGCATCAGAAGTCACAGCGGGGCTGCGGGGTCGGTAACTGGTGCGTTACTGTCCGTTCATGGGCGGCGGGCAGGATCGGCTCGTATGAACTGGAGGCAGGCGCTCACCTGGGTGGCACTGGCGAGCGCGGTGCTTGCCGGTGCGGCACTGCTTGACCGGGTCGGGTTTCCCGCCCCGCAGATGATTCTGGCGATTGTCGTCGGCGCCGCGCTGGCGCTCAGCGGACGGCTGCCGAAACCGCTTCCCGTGCAGGTCAATCTGGGTGTGCAGGGCATGCTCGGGGTGGTCATGGGCAGCTATCTGCAGATTTCGCTGCTGACCTCGATCGGGTGGGATCTGCTGCCCGTCGCGGCGGTCACCGTGGCCACGATCTTCCTGAGCGTCGGGGTCGCGCTGGTATTCGCGCGGGCCACCAAGGTGGATGTGCCGACCGCGACGCTGGGGATGCTGGCCGGTGGCTCGGCCGCCGTGGTGGCCGCGGCCGATGAGCTCGACGCCGATCCGCGCCGGGTGGCGTTCATGCAGTATCTGCGGGTGGCGCTGGTCGCGCTGAGCGCACCGGCGGTCGCCGCACTGCTCGATGATCAAGAGGGAATCGCCTACAGCACAGCCACTCTCGGCGGTTCGGTGACCGATCCCAGCCTGCCGTACTGGATGATCGTGGGCCGCGGCGATCAGGTCGCGGGCATCTCCACCGCGATCATGCTGTGCGTGCTGGGTATCTGGGTGGGCCGCCGGATCGGCCTGCCCAATGCGGCGCTGCTGGGTCCGATGCTGCTCACCGCGGTGCTGACCGCGACCGGTATCAGTCACGGCTACGCGCCCACGCACCTGTTCAAGGATCTGCTGTTCGTGCTCATCGGCTTCGATGTCGGCACCCGCTTCACCCGCAAGGTGGTGCGCGAGATGGCCCGGATGATCCCGGCCATGACCGCCGCGGTGCTCGCGCTGTCGGTGCTGGTGGCCGGATTGGCTTTGGGGCTGGCCTATTTCGTCGATCTGGAGATGTCGGACCTGTACCTGGCCACCACCCCGGGCGGTATCAACGCGGTGCTGGCGACCGCCGACAAGATGAACGCGAATCTGCCCCTCATCACGAGCGTGCAGACCATTCGGCTGCTGCTCATGATGCTCATGCTCCCGGTGTTGATGCGCGCCCTGCGCAGGTTCGGTTCGCCCGCGCCGGTGCCCGCCCCGGCGTGGCGGCCCGGTTCGGACCGAGCCGCCTGAGCCGCGCCGACTACGACGCGAAGGTCCAGCCCGGGACCGTCGTGTCCACACCGGAATTGGCGGCGATGTTCTTGGCGGTATCGGCGTAGGTGCGGAAGGTCCGCACCCGGTGCTGATCGTCGAACGACCACAGATGCAGTTCCTGATCGGCGATCCGGCCGCCGTTCGGCATCACGATGTCGACCCGCATCTCGGTCACCACCTGACCGTCGCTCCCGATCACATCGAGCACGGTGAAGTCCTCGAACTTCCACTCCGACAGCAGCGCGAAGAACTCCGCGACCTGGGCCGGGCCGCGCCGAGCGGCCATATGCGGAGCCCCCGCGAGCTGGGCGCTATTGGATTCCCAATCGGCGTCCCAGGACACGTCATCGGCGAGATGCTCGAGGATGAAGGCGATATCGCCGGTCCCGAAGGCGTTGTAGAGGGAGGTGACGATCTCGGCGTGATTGACGCTGGCGCTCATGGCATGACTCCGTCGAACTGGAGATGAAACCGCTTGCCGGAGAACGATTCTCGGTCTCCGGGAGAAGCTGTCCGAGCTCCCCTGCGGTGTCTCAATGGTCGTCGGCGAGCGCACCCGCCCACATCGGTCGATCGACCTATCCCCGTGCGATGGCGACCTACCGCGTCATCCCGGCCGAAAGCGCGCCGGGATGACGGGGCACACTCAGCCTGGGAGCAGCGCGTGCTCCATCGCGAATACCGCGGCGCCCGCGCGGGTGCGGCGTCCGGTCTTGTCGTAGATGTGCGCGAGATGGTGTCCCACGGTGCGTTCCGAGAGCACCAGCTCGGCGGCGATCTGGCGGTTGGAGAGGCCGCGTGCGGCCAGGCGCAGCACGTCCACTTCGCGCTCGGTGAGTCCGCAGGGGTATTCGGTGCGCGCGGGGCGGAGTCCGGCGGCTTCCACCACGGCCGCGCAGGCGTCGCGGTCCAGACGTCCGGCGGCCGCTTCGGCGGACAGATGGGCCGCCGCCTCGCTCGGTTTGTGCGCCGGGCGGTGCGGGCGTTCCTCGGTCATGGCGGCGAAAACGTCTGCGGCGGCGAGCAATCGGGCCGAGGGGGAGAGGTCGTGCACGCGGACGCCGCGATGGTAGCCGCTGCCGTCGAGGCGTTCGTGGTGTCCGGCGGCGATTTCCGCCAGATCGGCCAGGCTGGGGCAGCGGCGCAGGATGCGATCGGTCCAATAGCTGTGCAGCCGAACCCTTTCCCAGTCGCCGGGGCCGAGTGCGCCGGGGCGATCCCATACCGCGCTGGAGACGCCCGCCCGCCCGATATCGTGCAGCAGGGCGGCGGCTCGCAGGGTGGCGCGTTCGGGGCCGGGGATTGCGGCCAATTCGGCTGCGGCATCGGCCAATTGGGCGACGTGCGCCGAATGTCCAAGTAAATAGCGGCCTTTCAAGTCCACGACCACCGCCATGGCGGTGCACAGGTGGTCCCGCTCGTCGGGCCGGATCACGGTCGGCAGTCCCGGTTCGGCGCGTACGACGGCGGCAAGCAGATCGGGCTCGTCGAGCACGCTCCACACCGGTTCCGGATCGGCGGCGAAGGCGTCGACCAGATCGGGGTCCAGGTGCCCGCCCGCGCGGCGGCGGAGTTCGGCGAGCACGCCCCGGCGGTCCCGGCTCGCGGATGCCAGCACGGTCTGCTCGGCCAGGTGCAGGATGCGCCCGGCCAGTGAGAGCTCGCCGCCGCGGCGCCGTTCGGGCGCGCCGAGCCCGTCCCAGCGCTCCTTGACCTCGGTCAATGCGATCACCGCTGCCTCCGGCAGGCCCAGACGCGGTCCCAGGGCCCTGCTGACCTCACAGACGGATCGGACGGCCGCGGGGGCGCCCCGGGGGCGCTTCGGTAACGAAACGGTCTCGTAGCGCCGCCTGGGTACCCGGAAGCCAGTCTCCGAATCGGCTCAGCTGATCGCGGAAAACATCCGGATCGCCCGGATCGAGCGTGTGATAGGCCCGCTGGAAGGCGATGTCATCGCCGTACGAGTCGGCATTCTCGCTGGCCCGGCTGGTGCAGCCGACCGCGCCGAGCAGGGCGGCGTGGAACACCACGCGCCGGTCGGCCTCGTCCAGACCGAGGCGTTCGGCCACGGCGGTGGCGATCAGGCAGACGGCCAGGCCTTTTTCGAATGGCATTCCGGTGGCCAGGTCGGTGGTCAGGGACAGCGCCGCCAGCACCTCGGCGACCCGGATCGATGCCATATGTCGAGCGTAATGCGCCGATCGCGCCGGTCACAGCGTGTTTTCGGGAATCGTATTCGGTGCGTTTTCCTTTGCTGATCACCGTGATTGGCCCGTGATCGGAGGTTGCTGAAAGCTCGCTAAGTGCGCGCGAAACGCCGAAAAAACAGCCAATCCGGGTATATCGGCAATTAGGGTCTAAATTCTTCTGTGATCTAAACCACTTACTAGTTTGAATTGAATGACCAGGTCAGTGCTTGTATTAATGCAGGTCCTTGGGTCGCCAAGCTAGCTGGTTTACCTTCTGTTCAACTTTGGTTCAGGCTGTGTTAACTAAGCGCAATCAAGCTGTGACCTTGTTGGAAACAGACCACAAGTCTGGTTGACGCAAGGAGATGTCGACACACATGCGGAACGTGAACACGACAACGGTGCGATGAGGCGCCGCGGCCCGAAGCGGCCGGCACGTACTTCGCAAGTCTCCTAGAGCGTCGAGTTTCCCTGGCCCGCAACGGGTCTCACAACAGCAACGCGAAACAGCCCCAGCGCCACCGGTGCCTGTCGAGAGACGCCCGCTTGGTTCCGCGCTGCCTTTTCCAGGCCTGCGAGCCCAGAAACCGAACAGGAATCCAAATTCGCCATGCCCACGAACGCCATGACTGCTCTGCGTGACCCTGCTAGACGTAGCAAGGTGGTTGCCGCCGCCCGTACGGCCGGTACCGCCGCCCTTGCTCTCGGAGTCTTCGGCTCCATTATCACCGCCGCCGGCGCCGCGAACGGCGACGTGCACCCGGTCGCACTGAAGCAGACCCTCGCCGCGGCCGCTCCCGCCGTGCACGTCCCGGCCAATGAGCAGCCCGCCGCGCCTGCCCCGGCCGCCGCCGTGCCC
This sequence comes from Nocardia sp. NPDC058058, assembly GCF_042885355.1. NCBI lineage: Bacteria > Bacillati > Actinomycetota > Actinomycetes > Mycobacteriales > Nocardiaceae > Nocardia > Nocardia sp. NPDC058058. The sequence goes on from NZ_JBHVSA010000004.1 coordinate 490,416, forward strand.
GCCCCGATGCCGGCGCCCGCGCCCGCTCCGGTCGTCCCGGTCGCGCCGCCCGCCCCGTCGTACCCGGATAACCTGGACGGCTGGATCCGCCAGGCGCTGGACATCATGTCCCAGCGTGGCATCCCGGGCAGCTACGAGGGCATCCTCCGCAATGTGCTGCGCGAATCCAGCGGCAACCCGCAGGCGATCAACCTGTACGACTCGAACGCCGCCATGGGCATCCCGTCCAAGGGCCTGCTCCAGGTGATCGACCCGACCTTCGCCGCGTACCACGTGGACGGCACCCCGTTCGATGTCTGGAACCCCGTCGCGAACATCGTTGCCGCCTGCAACTATGCCGCCGCGCGCTACGGTTCGATGGACAACGTCAACAGCGCGTACTGAGCCTGTACCGGTTGACTCCGATCCGCCTGTGAAAAGCCGGTAAGACCCCGTCAGAGCCCTCCCGGAGCATTCGCTCCGGGAGGGTTTCGGCTTTCCGGAAGCGCTGTTCGGCAAATCACAGGCACCCGATTTGGCAACTATTTCGCAAACCGGTGAATCTCATGATCGCCGACGGGTATAACCGCCCTTGGAGCAAGTTCCGGCAACTCGGCCGGAACGGATAGCGAAGGGACGGGGTATGCACACCTCGAGTTTGGCTATCGATATCCAGCAGGGCCTCTCGGACGCGTGGAGTTCGGTCGCCACGTTCGTGCCGAAGTTCGCGGGCTTCCTCGCCATCCTGATCATCGGCTGGCTGGTCGCCAAGCTCGTCGCCCGGCTGGTCACTCGGATTCTGCATCAGGTCGGCTTCGACCGGCTCGTCGAGCGCGGCGGCATCAAGGACATGCTGGCGCGCAGCAGCTACGACGCCGTCGGCATCATCGCCAAATTGGCTTACTACGCAATCCTTTTGATCACGCTGCAACTGGGATTCGGGGTGTTCGGGCCGAATCCGATCAGCACCATGCTGGACGGCATCGTGTCCTGGCTGCCCAGGCTGGCCGTCGCCATCATCATCGTGTGCGTGGCGGGCGCGATCGCCACCGTGGTGATGGACATGATCGCGAATATGCTCAGCGGTCTGTCCTACGGACGCATGATGGGACGCATTGCGGCAGTGTTCATCTGGGGCGTCGGCATTATCGCGGCGCTCAACCAGATCGGGGTGGCGACCTCGGTCACCATGCCGATTCTCATTACCGTGCTGGCGGTCATCGGCGGTGTGCTGGTGGTCGGCGTCGGCGGCGGGTTGATCCGGCCCATGCAGCAGCGCTGGGAAGGCTGGCTCGAAACCATCGAGGGTGAGATGCCCGAGATGAAGGGGCATGCCGAGGCGTTCCAGCGCGGCCGCGAGGATGCCGCCCGGCAGCGCGAGGCGATGGAACAGCAGCGCGCGATGATGGCGCAGCAGGGTAATCAGCGGCCCTTGGGCGGACAGCAGATGCCGCCGGGCAAATGGGCCGAACAGCCCGTCGGCTCACCGGGATACGGCCCGCAGGGTTACGGGCAACAGGGCTATGGCCAGCAGGGTTATGGCCAGCCCGGCCAGCAGGGTCAGATGCCCGATCGCGGCGGTGATATGCCGGACCGTGGCAATCAGCCCGGTATGTACTGACATTCACCAGGGGAAGTGAAGCGGCCCACGTACTTCGAGTACGTGGGCCGCTTCATCGGTGCTGAGCTGTCATTCGCCCCGGGCGAGCGCGCACACCGCGGCCAAGCGCAGGTGCACCCATTCGGCGCACTGCCAATCCTCGGAGTCGTACGGGGCCTGCAATCCGGTCTCGCGCAGATCCTCGAGCAGTCCGCGGGCGTACCCGGCGAGCAGCACGCTCACCGGGACGACGCTCGAATTCTCCACGCCCACTTCGAGAATGTCCCGAATGGCGGCGGCATGCTGATCCACCTGCGCGGCCACACCCGGGAACTCGCGCATGGCCTCGACGGCCGGAGCTCCGTGTGTGCGCTGCAGGCGGTTCAAAGTCTTACGCGCCGAGACGACGAGCAACGCGGAGCCGGGCAAAAACACCTGGTCATGCTAGCCGCCGCCCGGCCTCGGCGGCACCGCCTGTGAGATATAGCGCACTCGCCGCCGCGCGCGCATTCCCGTCGGGCGTCAGCGGAAGGCTTTGGAACCGGTGAGAGCCTCGCCGAGCACCAGCTGGTGAACTTCCGCGGTGCCCTCGTAGGTGAGCACCGATTCCAGGTTGTTGGCGTGCCGCAGTACCGGGTATTCGAGGCTGATGCCGTTGGCGCCGAGGATGGTCCGGCACTCGCGGGCGATGGCGATGGCCTCGCGGGTGCTGTTCAGCTTGCCCGCGCTGATCTGTTCGCCGCGAATCACGCCCTGATCCTTGAGGCGGCCCAGGTGCAGCGCCAGCAGCTGCCCCTTGCCGAGTTCGACGGCCATATCCGCGAGCTTGGCCTGGGTGAGCTGGTAGGCGGCGAGCGGTTTGTCGAAGACCTCGCGGCTGCGGGCGTAATCGATTGCGGCGGAAAGGCAGTCGCGGGCCGCGCCGAGCGCGCCGAAGATAATGCCGAAGCGCGCCTCGGACAGGCAGCCCAGCGGCGCGGTCAGTCCGCGTGCCTCGGGCAGCATGGCGTCGGCGGGCAGCCGCACACCGTCCAGGGACAGTTCGGCGGTGATGGAGGCGCGCAGCGACAGCTTGCGGTGGATCTCATTGGCGCTGAATCCCGGTGTGTCCGTAGGGACTACGAAGCCGCGAATGGTGTCCCGCTCGCCTTCGCGCGATTGTGCCCACACCACCGCGACATCCGCGACGGATCCGTTGGTGATCCACATCTTGGATCCGTCCAGAATCCAGTCATCCCCGTCTCGCCGTGCGCGCGTACGCATTCCACCCGGATTGGACCCGAAATCCGGTTCGGTCAATCCGAAGCAACCCAGCAGCGTTCCGGCCGCCATCCCCGGCAGCCACCGCTGCTTCTGCTCCTCGGACCCGTACTTGTGAATCGCCGTCATGGCGAGTGACCCCTGCACCGAAACCATGCTCCGCACACCGGAATCCACCGCCTCGAGCTCCAAACACGCCAGCCCGTAGGCGGTGGCCGAGGTCCCCGCGCACCCGTACCCCTCCAGATGCATCCCGAGCAGCCCCAGCTTCCCCAGCTCCGGAGCCAACTCCCGAGCCGGGAACGTTCCCGCCTCGAACCAGTCCGCGATATGCGGCCGCAACCGCTCCGCCGCGAAATCGCGCACGGTATCGCGAATAGCCCGCTCCTCTTCACTGAGCAGAGAATCGATGGCGAACAGCTCGTCTACGGTGACCATGCCCACAGCCTAGGATGCCGTCGCGACCATCGGCGAGACCCGGGGCCCGCCCGGGCGCAGGGGCGAATACGCAGCGACTTAGGCTGTGGGGTATGAGCGATCAGCTGGGTTTCTCCACACGGGCGGTGCACGCCGGGTTCGATCCGGACCCTCAGACCGGTGCGGTGAACGTGCCCATCTACGCGAGTTCGACTTTCGCCCAGGACGGCGTCGGCGGGATGCGCGGCGGGTACGAGTACGCGCGCACCGGCAATCCGACCCGGACCGCGCTGGAGGCGAACCTCGCGGCGCTGGAATCGGGCACCTACGGGCGGGCCTTCTCCTCGGGGATGGCGGCCACCGACTGTGCGCTGCGCGCGAATCTGCGGCCCGGCGATCACCTGGTCATTCCGGATGACGCGTACGGCGGCACCTTCCGGCTCATCGACAAGGTGTTCACCCAGTGGGGCATCGAATACTCGGTGGCGCACGTGAACGACGCCGACGCGGTGGCGGCGGCCATGCGGCCGAACACCAAGCTGGTGTGGATCGAGACGCCCACCAATCCGCTGCTGAACATCGGCGATATCTCGGCGCTGGCCGCGGTGGCGCACGCCGGTGGCGCGAAACTGGTGGTGGACAACACCTTCGCCTCGCCGTACCTGCAGCAGCCGCTGCTGCTTGGCGCGGATATCGTGCTGCATTCGACCACCAAGTATCTGGGCGGGCACTCCGATGTGGTGGGCGGCGCGCTCATCACCAACGATCAGGAAATGGACGCCAAGTTCGCGTTCCTGCAGAACGGCGCGGGCGCGGTGCCCGGTCCGATGGACGCGTTCCTGACCCTGCGCGGTATCAAGACCCTGGCGCTGCGCATGGACCGGCATTGCGACAATGCCGAGACCATCGCCGAATTCCTGGCCAATCACCCGAAGATCGCGCAGGTCATCTACCCCGGCCTGCCCGAGCACCCGGGTCACACCGTCGCGCAGAAGCAGATGCGGCGCTTCGGCGGCATGATCTCGGTGCGCGTGCACGGCGGTAAGGACGCGGCCCTGGACTTCTGCGCCCGCACCAAGCTGTTCACCCTCGCCGAATCCCTCGGCGGTGTGGAATCCCTCATCGAGCACCCGGGCGCGATGACCCACGCCTCCACTGCCGGTTCCCTCCTCGAGGTCCCCGCCGACCTGGTCCGCCTCTCGGTCGGCATCGAAGACATCAGCGACCTGCTGGCAGACATCGAACAGGCTCTCGCCTGACAGCTGCACAACCAAAAACGAAGCGCCGCACCGGAATCCGGTGCGGCGCTTCGTCTTTTACTGCTTCGACTTTCCTGCTTCGAACACTGTGGCCCCCGGTCCGTTCAGGACCGGGGGCCGCGAAAGTGCTACAGCTCTCAGCTGTGGTACGGCTCCGCGCTGACCAAGGTCACCTTCATGGTGTTGCCGTTGGGCAGGGTGTATTCGCGGGTCTCGCCGACCTTCGCGTTGATGAGGGCGCCGCCGAGCGGGGAGGCGGGGGAGTAGGTCTCCAGGTCGGCATTGCCGAGTCCCTCTTCGCGGGTGGCGATGAGGAAGGTTTCGGTATCGCTCTCATCGCCGTCGTAATAGACCTTGACGACGGATCCGGGGAGGGCGACACCGGATTTGGTCGGGGCGACGCCGACCTTCGCGTTGTTCAGCAGCTCCTGTAGCTGGCGAATGCGGGCTTCCTGCTGGCCCTGCTCTTCTCGTGCCGCGTGGTAGCCGCCGTTTTCCTTGAGGTCGCCCTCTTCACGGCGCTCATTGATTTCGGCCGCGATGACCGGACGGTTGGCAATGAGCAAGCCGAGTTCGCTCGTGAGCCTCTCGTGCGACTCCGGGGTCAGCCAGGTCACGTTCGTCTCAGTCATCTCGATCACTCCCTAGTAGTTGTCCCCGGCGCATGCCGGGATTTCCCTGATATCCGTTGTCGAAACCGGCCCGGGGGCAGGCATGACAACAGCGGACAGCCAGAGCCATCCTGGGGGAGGTTCCCGACAGCGCCGGCCGTCAATGCAGCAAACACGGCTCCGAACCCCGGAACCGTGTGTTGCGTTATTTTAGCACGAATCGCAAAGATGCAGGTAGAGGCGTCAAAGCGCGTTGAGTACCGGACTTTTCACCCGGCGCGCAGATACGCCGGTACGTCATCGGTGCAGGCGTAGACATTACCCGCGCCGGCCCGAGCGGTCGTTTTCAGGGTGGTCTGCAGCCGGACCGTGCCGCTGTCGGAGGCAGGGACGAGGACTTCGCGGCGGCCGACCTCTTCGCTGTCGGCGGTCATGGCGCGGACAATGCAAACGACCGGTTTGCCCGGATCCTTGCGGGTCACCTTGAAATCCACGCTCACGGTGGTGTCGTCGACGACGGTGTAGCCGAGGCGATCCGGTTCGATGTCCTTGGGTCCGTACTGCTTGTAGCCCACGTAGGCGACGCCCAGACCCGCGATGAGGACCACCGCGCTGATCGCGATCATGACCCAGCGGGGGGTCTGACGCCGCGCTGCCCCGTACCGGCCGACCGGTCTTTCGCTCATGACTGGACGCTCCCGGGGGGTAGGTCGGAACAATTGATGGTCGGATGGAACTATAGGGAATGGAGATCGGCCACCCCCTGCCTGGATCTGGCGGAGAGCAATGAGGTGAAACAGTGATCGGTGAGGTGAACGAGAAGTGAGTGGTCTTCGCCTCATGGCGGTACACGCGCACCCCGACGACGAATCCAGCAAGGGTGCGGCGACGACCGCGCGCTATGCCGCCGAAGGCAATGACGTCCTGGTCGTCACCCTGACCGGTGGCGAACGCGGTGACATCCTCAACCCGGCCATGGATACGCCCGGTATCAAGGAGAACATCTCCGAGGTCCGCCGCCAGGAGATGGCCGCCGCCGCGGCCGTGCTCGGCGTCGAGCAGCTGTGGCTGGGATTCGTGGATTCCGGTCTGCCGGAAGGGGATCCGCTACCGCCGCTGCCCGAGGGCAGCTTCGCGCTGGTGCCCCTGGAGGAGGCCACCGAGGCGCTGGTGCGCGTGGTGCGGAAATTCAAGCCGCACGTCATGACGACCTACGATGAGATGGGTGGCTATCCGCACCCGGATCACATTATGTGCCACCAGGTTTCGGTCGCCGCGTTCGAGGCGGCGGGCGATCCGGAGCGCTTCCCCGACGCGGGCGAGCCCTGGACGCCGTTGAAGCTGTACTACAACCACGGTTTCAGCCTGGCTCGCCTGGAGATCTTCGCGGACGAGTACGAGCGCCGCGGTGAGCCGTTCCCCATGCAGGAGTGGATGGATCGCATGCGCGGCTACGCCCGCGATCGCGGCGACATCATGGGCCGGGTCACCACCCAGATCGAATGCGCCAAGTACTTCCCGCAGCGCGATGACGCGCTGCGCGCGCACGCCACCCAGATCGACCCCAATGGCGCGTTCTTCGCCATCCCGGTCGATCTACAGCAGAAGCTCTGGCCCACAGAGGAATTCGAGCTCGCGAAGACCCGGGTGCGCACCGCCATCCCGGAGACCGACCTGTTCGCGGGTATCGACGATGCCGACACCGAAGACGCTGCCGACACCGAGACTGCCCACACCGAGGACGCCACCCGATGATGCTCACCCTGCTCGCCCAGGCCCAGAACGCCCCCACCGGACCCGAATTCGGTAAGGCGTCCCCCCTGGGCCTGGTGATCGTGCTGGTGCTGCTGGTCGGCACGGTCCTGCTCGTGGTGAGCATGAACCGCCACCTGAAGAACCTCCCCGCCACCTTCTCCCCGGAACACCCGGAACCGGACCAGGAAGCGGACGAAGGCACCGAGCGGGGCATCACCAAGCAGGACCAGGACGCCCCCAAGCCGGAGTCCACCACCCCCTGAGCACCCAACGCGCCGAACGACTTTCGTTCAGATCGCAGCGAATGACAACGCTCGCCTCGAATTCCGGGGCGAGCGTTGGTCATTTTTCGGGATAGGTATTTCTGTGCGACATAGCATGTGCCGCAGTGATTTACGTGAGTCTCGAAAGGTTGTGCGCATGCCGGATATGTTCCGATCCTGGGGAGCCGCGCCACTTGCCGCACCCGTGCCCACGGTTCCGCACCTCGATTTCCCGGCCATGATGAATGGCCTGCTCGGAGCCTTTGCCCCGCACCCCGCCCGGGATCAGGGATTCGACGTCGTCGGCGCGAGTCGGGCGGGCGCGGCGCACGCCCTCGGGTCGCTCGCATTGCCATGGGTCGGTGCCCCGAATCCCGGACCCGTGCAGACCAAAACGCCGAAGAACGCATCGGAGCTGGCGATGTACGGCCTGGATGGTAAGCCGCACGGTCGCGATGTCGTGCAGGACGACATCAACGACTGCTATTTCGTCGGTGCCGAGGCCGCGGTCGCAGATATGTCGGGGGGCCTGATCAGCAATATGATTCACCCCGGCAAGGACGGTGGCTACGTGGTCAATCTGTACGACAAATCGGGCAGTAAACGGGACGTGAAGGTCTCTTCCGCTGATGTGCAGGCCCTGCTGAACCATCACCCGGACCAGGAAGTGCTGTGGCCGGTGGTGCTCGAGGCGGCGCAGGCCCGCATCGAGGGCGGCGCTCCCGGCAACCCCATTCAATTCGGTATCGACAGCCTGGATGAGACCGGGCTCCCGGGGACCGGGTTGCAGGCGTTGACCGGTCATTCGGACACGCTGCTCTTTCCCAACGCGGGCTCGGATCTGACGAAGACGATGGGCTTGGTCAACAGCGGTACGCCCGTGGTGATGGCAACATGGAAATCCATGACACCGCTCGGATTGGATCCGCACCGGGATGGCCTGGTCAGTGCTCATGTCTATGAGGTAATGAGCATGCATAAGGATCCGGACGGCACGGTCTGGGGGCTGGTGAACAACCCGTGGGGACACAACAGATCGCATGGCAACAAGGGTGATTGGGACGTTCCGGCGGTATCCGATGTGCCCGGTTCGAAATGGGTCAATCTCACGCAGGCGATCGACCACGGTGGCATTGCCTCCTTCGCGACGGCCGGATCCTTCTGAGTCGCCGGGCGATGATTCGATTCGGTGACGGGTGGGGGAAATGATGAAACGGGCTGTCGCACTCGTGATCTCGGCTATCGGGGTGGTGCTGGCCGGTGGCGTGGTGCTCGGTGCGTATTCATTCGGATTCTTCCATGAGTCTTGTCCCACAACGGGTTGCGATCTGGAGTTGGCGAAGATACCGCCTGCCAAGGATCCGGATGTGGTGGTCGGCGCGGGGCAGGATTGCGGGTTCTTCCATCCGGATGGGCTGGCCGCTTTTCCTTCGCTGATGGTCTACAAGGTCGATTACAAGGCGGCGGTGGTTCGTGGGTCTCTCACCTGTGGGGCGGCGGTCGCGGCGTTCTCGGAGGCGTACACGCAGGTACGGGTGTTCGACGTGGAGTTCACGACCGCCGCCGGATGGAACTGTGTGGTTGTCGAGTCCGGGGTTGGGCAAACGACGGCACGGTCGGATCAACCGATGGAATGTCGCAGGGACGCAACGGAATTGGTGTTGTTGAATTACAAGCTGCCCAACCCTTGACGGCTATCCCGAGGTGACGGTGGGGGGTTGCCAGGTGTGGTCTATGGCGGTGGGTTTGGGGGCGTAGAGGCGCAGGGTGAGGGTGAATTTGCCGGTTTGGGGGATGGGGAGCCAGTTGGCGGGGGCCAATTCGGGTGTGGGTTGGGCATTTTGGACGATGATGTCGACGCTGCCGTCGGGGTTCTGGGTTACGGGGGTTTGGTGGCCTACCGAGTAGACGCCGGCCGGGTTGGGGATGAGGAAGCCGTCGGCGGCGTAGGCGGTGATGGACCAGAAGGCGTCCACCGGGGGGAGTTGGCCGGGGGCGAAGTGGATGTGGAAGGTGGAGTGCGCGCCGTCGGCGGTGCCGTAGTAGGTGGGGTAGATGGCGTCTTCGGGGACGTTGCCGCCCAGGCCCATGCGGGCCACGTAGGCGCGCTGGTCGTAGTTGGTGCCGTAGCGGCCCGCGACACCGGGGAAGTTCCAGTCCTTGATGGTGGTGGTGGACGCGTCGTGGTAGTCGGTGACGCGCTGCTGCCCGGTGGTGACGGCGGCGTTCAGTTGGGCGGCCGAGAGCTTGTCCGCGGTGCCGCCGGGGGCTATGCCGATGGTGGCGAACCGCTGTAGTGCCGGAGCGTCCGCCGCAGCGGGGGCGTCGATGGCCATCAGCGCGTTCATGCGGTCGAAGTAGGTGCGGCCGTCCATTTTGGCGACGATGTCGACGGGATCGGCGGGGGCCGGTGCTTCGGCAGTCGGATTGCTGCTGCCCGGATCGCGCAGCCATGCGCTCAGCGGTGCGATTTTCAGCTGATCCTGGACCGCGTGCACGGCGGGTAGATCGGCCGCGCCGTTGACCTCGATGCGGCCGAGCATCCAGGCCTGCGGGGTGGGCAGGGCCATCCGAGTGAGTTCGGGTGGCAGCGTCCCGGTCCAGCCGGGCGGGGTGAAGACATAGGTGAACGGCCCGGTGGCCGCACCGGATGTCACCTGCGGGCGCACACTGCTCGGGTTCTGGGCCACATTGGTCCACATGTCCATGACCTGCATGAGCCAGTAGCGACCGGCTTCCATCGCCGGCACCTGCACCACGACCGGTTCGGCGCGCAGATCCAGCCAGGCCTTGGAGTAGAGGGTGTCCTGATTCGGGCGCACCAGTGACCGGTTCGCGGCGTCCGGCAGCGTGCGCGAGTTCTCGAAGCGGTTGGCGGGGGCACTGGTCTCCCGGGTGACATCCATGATTACCAGCGGATAGCCGAATACGTAGGCATCGGCCGCGCCGGCGGCATCGTCCTCGTTCGCCTTGGACGCCGTTGTCCCCGAGGATGATTCGGATTTGCCACAGGCCGCGAGCCCGAGCGTGGTCACCGCCAGCGCGCCCGCGCCGATGAGCAGCGATCGGCGGCCCATCCCGTCGCCCCACACGGCGCGGCTCATAGCGAGCCTCCGTGCCGGAACAGGTCGCCGATCATCGATATCGAGCACCTCATTGCGCACCTCACTGTGTGAATGACCTGAATTGACGATGCCGACTATGCCGCCGGATCGGGTCCGCGCGCCTCACCCCAATGGTGTGAATCGACGGGGCGAAGCGCAGGTCGGCGTATCGGTCATCGCATAGGTCACCCTCTCGCCGCCGGAGCCGGGGCCATGCAGGATGGGGCTACAGCGGACGGCCGCCCGACAAGTCGATGACCGATCACGACCGCCACCCGGGCGGGCCGTCCGCTGCCCGTCTCACAGCAATCCGATGGTGCGGGCGCGCGTGACGGCCTGACCTCGGCTGTTCGCGCCGAGTTTGAGGTACACCCCGCGCAGATGCGTTTTCACGGTATTGATCGACACCCCGAGGTCCGCCGCGATCTGATTTCCGGTGCGCCCCGACGGAAGATGTTTGAGCACAAGCCATTCCGCTTCGGTGAGGTTCGGCGCCGGATACTGCCGCACGGTCGCGGGATGCTGTCGCACCACTTCTGCGAAGGCATCGCCGCGTCCGAACTGCCCCAGGTGGATATCGAGCAGTTCGACCGCCAGCGGGCGATTGAGCCAGGGGCGGATGAGCCGTTCGGGCGCGGAGATCCGCAGTGCGGCCTCCAGCGCCGCGACGGTCTTGGCGGGCACCCGCAGCCGATGCTGGGCCTCGGCGTAGAGCAGCCAGCCGGTGACCGCGGTCAGCGGATGCATCGAATCGGATTGCCGCAGTACCGGTTCCAGCATGGCCCGGGCGGAACGGGACTTGTGCGCGGCGGTCGCGATCAAGGCCTGCGCCACGATGAACTCCGCCGTCCGGCCCAGCGCCGGTCGCGCGGTCGCCAGCAGTTCCTCGGCGGCGCGTATTTCGCGCAGGCGCATCAACTGTCCGACCGTTGCCACCAGCAGCAGTGCCGCGCCGATGGCGGGTTGCGGACCGCGCCGCAGCAGATCGGACAGGCCGGAACGCAGCGCCCGCACCGCCGCGTGCTCTCCGGTCGCCGCGACGCATACCAGCAGCCGCCAGTCGATCTCGGTGGGCAAGGCGTCGACCGGCAGCCCCGGCGGGGCCGGTACCCCGGCCGCCCCGGCGAGATCGCCGACGATGCGCTGATCCCAGACATCGCCCTGGACGACGTGCGCCATCCCGGCGGCGGTCAGTGCGCGGCGCGCGTCCGGTGAATCGAGAATGTCGTTGCGCCTGGCGAATTCGACGGCCTGCTCGGCGACGGTCCACATGGCCGTGATCGACCCCTGGTAGCCGACGGTGACCGCGAGCCGGGCCATCGCCCGCAGCGTCAGGCGCGGGCGCGCGAAATGCTCGGAGATGGTGATGGCCGACTTCAACAGCGCCGCTGCCTGTTCGAAGCGTCCGCGCAGCAGCATGGCGGTCCCGTACTGCACGTAGACGTAGCAGTCGATATCGCTGTTGCCGGTGGCGGCGAAGGCGTCGAGCGGGTCGAGTTCGGTGACGCCGGAGCCGGTGGTGACGGCGGTATCGGCGGCGATGGCGAAATCGAGGGCCGCCAGCCAGGTTGCCGGGACGCAGTCGGATTCCGAATGTCGTTGGGCGCTCAGGAAATCGAGATAGGTCAGATCCGCGCTGTCCGCGCCGCAGGTCAGTGCGTCCACCGCCCGCAGGCGCCAGATGAACGGGTCACCGGCGAGCGCGGAACCGGGTTCGGCGAACTCCCCGAACAGTTCCGCGCCGCGCCCGTCCAGCACCAGGGCGACGCCGCGTTCACGCAGGAAGCGCCGCCGGTAGTCCTGTTCGACAGCGTGCAGTTCCGATACCTCGGATGCGTTGCGCCGGTGCACTTCCGACTCCAGGTGGGCGCGCAGCAGCGGCGGGTATTCGAACCACAGTTCGCCCGCGGCCGACGCGCGGGTGATCGGCACCCCGGCCCGGGGGAGCGCGTCGAGTAGTTCGTGGGTGCGCGCACCGTAGAGCGCGTCGGCGAGTTCCTCGGTGAAGCGTGCGGGAGTGCTTGTGCGCATGAGGAATTCGAGATCGGCCGGTTCGAGGCCGGACAGCGTCTCCCGAATCAGGAAGTCCGCCACCGGTTGGGCGGGTCGCGCCAGTTCGGCGAGGGCGGCGGGTTGATCGTGACCGGCGCTCGTGAGCGCGATGGCCGCGATTCGGGTCAGCGCGGCCCAGCCCCGGGTCAGTTCCATGACGCGATTCAGCACGGCTGGTTCGAGCTCACAGTGATGCTGCCGGAACAGTTGCGCCACTTGGGTTTCGGTGAGGTTCAGCTCGTCGGCGTCGATTCTGCTCAGCCGATCGTGGGTGTTGAGCGTATGCCAGCGCAGTGGCGGATCGCAGCGGCCGGAGATCACCACCGTCGTGGTCGGCGGCGCGTGCCGGATCAGATGTTCCAGGGCGGCGAGCAGATCGGGGTCGGACAGCAGATGCGCATCGTCGATCACCAGCACTGCCGGGTTCGTCCGCGCCGTCAGAGCGGTGGTGAGTCGGGTCGCGTATCGCACGGTGGTATCGGCCCGCTCGCGGATCTCTCCCGAATCAGCATGGGGCGCAGGCATTCCGAGCGCATCGGACAGCGCGGCGGCCACCTCGGCCCGGCGTACGGGATCGCGATCCAGTTCGGGGGTGATGGTCAGCCACGCGACCGCGGTATCGGGCTGTGCGCACCGCGCGAGCCAATCCTGAAGCAGGACGGTCTTTCCGCTGCCCGCGGGGCCGCGAACTATCACGATATGCGCACCCTTGCTGGGGTGCGCCGGGATGAAACGCGTGTCGAGTTCACTCCGGGTCACCGGCTCGCACTGTGCTGCGGGTATTGTGATTTCTTCTTGTTGTGAGGTGGTCATCGAGCCTCCGGACCGAGTGCCGACCCATCACAACCGCCAACCGCAACGTTACCGCAAACCTCGCGGTGCGAACTGGTCGATGAGTTTGTTCACACTCGGCCCGGAATCGGCCGACGGCTAGCCGAGATCGGCGGCGGCCTCGGCGATCAGATCGGTGACCGCCTTGGGCTGCGAGGCCAGTGAGGCGTGGCTCGCCGCCAACTCGATCACCGCGCGCGGCTTCATCCGCGCCGCCATCTTGCGCTCATTGTCGGGATTGATCATGCGATCCTCGGTCGACACCTGGTACCAGGTGGGTTTCACCGACCAGGCGGGTGCGGTGACGGTATCCCCGAAGGTCGATGCCAGCGGCGCCTTCTGGGTGACCGCCATGACGAGGGCTTCGTCATCGGACAGGTCCTGGCAGAAGCTCTCCTGGAATTTGTCCTGCTTGACCCAGAGGTAGCCGTCCGAATCGGGAGCCAGATTGGCGAATGCGGCGGGCGGCAGTTCTTCGCTGATCTGCCCGGGGCTCTCGCCCGCATCGGGTGCGAAGGCCGCGATGTAGACCAGCCCGGCGACGTTCGGCAAATTTCCGGCTTCGGTGATGACCGCGCCGCCGTAGGAATGTCCGACCAGCAGTACCGGACCGTCGATCTGCGCGACCATCTTGCGGGTGCGCTCGGCATCGTCGGCGAGCGAGGTGAGTGGGTTCTCCACCGCGTGCAGGTCACCGAACCCGCGCTGGCGTAATTCGACGATGACCTTGGCCCAGTGGGCGGCCCCGCCCCAGAATCCGTGAACCAGAACGATTGCCGGTTTTTCAGCCATGACCGTGCCTTTCGGGTGTGGTGAAGCTGGGTGTGCTGCTGAGGAGCTGTTCGGCATTCCCTTCGAGAATGGCGGGTGCCGCGACGCGCGCGCCACCCGGGTCCGATTTCACGGTAGGTGCGGGTCCGCTGGCGCGCCTCACCCGCGCGGGGTGAGGCGGCGGCCGGTTCGGGACACGAAAGGGCGCAAGCCCGCTGGTATCGGGCACGGCCCCGTCGGCATCAGGCGCGGCGCAGTGCCAGCACGGGGATGACGCGAATGCCCGCGGTCTTCTCCTCGTACCCGGCGAATCCGGGGTAGCGGCGGGCCTGTTCGGCGTAGATCCGGTCCCGGTCCGCGCCGGTCACCTCGGTCACGGTCACCGGGTAGGTCTGCGTTCCGATCTCCACCTCGCCCTTTCCGGCGGTGGTGAGGTTGTAGTACCAGTCCGGGTTGGTGGGGGCTCCGGCCTTGGAGGCGAACACGTAGATGAGTTCGGGGTCCTGCTCATCGGCCAGGTACATCATCGGGCTCACCAGATCGCGTCCGCTCTTGCGGCCGCGATTGTGCACCAGCGTCATCGGCGCGCCCTCGAACGGTCCGCCGACTCGGCCCTCGTTGGCGCGGAATTCGGCGATGATCTGGCTGTTCCAGTCCTGGGTTTCGGTCATGCCGTGCATTCTCCCGGTGTGCCGCGGCAGGTTTCGGGCGGCACGCGGATCGGCGCGATCGGGAGGATAACTAGCGGGGTCCGGCCAGGCTGTTCAGGAAGCAGGTGAGCACCGCGACGGCGTCGGTGAGTTCGGGGCGCGGGACCGAGGTGCTCCACTGGTGTACCAGCGCCATCAGCGCGCCGATGAATCCGGTGGCCGCTGCGCGATAGCCGCCGGGCGGAATGAAGCTGGGGCCGAAGGTTTTTCGCATTTCCTCGGCGAAGAAGTCGACCCATTTCTCGCGCTGTTCGATGCGGTGCGCCTCCACCGCGGCGCTGACGCCGACCACCTCGACGAAGGTCACCTGGGCGCGATGCGGGTCGCGCCCGACGGATTCGGCGAAGGCGGTGACCGCGGCCCGGGTGGGTGCGAGCCCCGGCTGGCCGCCGGTGGCGGCGATGGCCGCGGCGACTTCGCGCCGGGCCACCTCCTGGATCTCGTCGTAGACCGCGAGCAGCAGATCCTCGCGGTTGGTGAAGTGCTCGTAGAACTGGCTGCGGGCCAGGCCGGCGGCCCGGCAGAGCATGGTGATCGAGCTGTTCTGGTAACCGCTCTCGCCGAATACCGCCAGGCCGGCGGTCAGGAATCGGGTGCGCCGATCCGCCCGGCGGTCCTCCACCGGCAGTCCGTCGTAGGTCCGTGAGGATGTCCCGCTTACAGCCACCCGATCAGGGTAGTGCCCGATTTCAGAAGACGAAGCCGCGCAGGGCCAGGAAGCGCGCGCCGCCGATGGCGGCCATGACCGCGATCATGGCGGCGGCCTGCGCGAGTGCGCCGAGGCCGGGGGCGAGGTAGCCGAGCGCGGCCAGCGCGGCGGTGCTGATCGCCAGCCCGGCCAGGGCCAGCCCGCCGCCCTCCCACTGTGCGGTGGACCAGGTGACCCGGGCCGCGGCGCGGAAGGTGAGCCTGCGGTGCAGCTCATTGGCGATCACGGTGCTGACGATCGAGCCGGCGATATTGGCGGCCAGCGGTCCCACCCCGGTCGTGGCGGTGAACAGCAGTACGTAGGCGATATTGCTGGCCCCGCCGACCACGGCGAAGCGAATGAGTTGTGCGAAGGCGTGATCGCCGCGCAGGAAGCGGGCGATGCCGCCGAAGCGGTCGAGCAGGTGGTTGCGCAGCACCGGGTAGGCGCCGATGGTCCGGTCGATGCTGTCGAGGAATGCGGTGTCCCCGTAGGCGTTCCGGAAGCCGGGGGCGGCGAGTGCGGTGCTGTTCACATGACTACTGTCGCCAACCCGGCTGACACGGCTCTGTCGTCGCGCTGACAGCGCTCTGACGTGATGTCCGGCCTGGTCACGACCTTATGTGGATGGTGTGCGTGGCCGCTTCGGTCCAGGTGACCGGAAGCGCGTGTA
Organism: Nocardia sp. NPDC058058; assembly: GCF_042885355.1. Taxonomy (NCBI): domain Bacteria; kingdom Bacillati; phylum Actinomycetota; class Actinomycetes; order Mycobacteriales; family Nocardiaceae; genus Nocardia; species Nocardia sp. NPDC058058. The sequence goes on from NZ_JBHVSA010000004.1 coordinate 506,389, forward strand.
CGCCATAGATGTTCATATCGGTGCGGAGTTTCACCCGGTCGGCGGGGATGGCGAGTTCGAGGGTGGGGAAGCGGCGCAGCAGTCCCTCGAAGCCGGCGCGCATTTCGATGCGGGCCAGTTGCATGCCGAGGCAGGCGTGGATGCCGTGGCCGAAGGCCAGGCGGCCGCCGGTCTCGCGGTGGATGTCGAAGGTGTCGGGGTCCTCGAAGCGGCGCGGGTCGCGATTGGCGGCGAGCAGCGAGACGACGACGGTCGAGCCTTTTTCGATGATCTCGCCGCCGACCTCGAGGTCCTCGGTGGCGTAGCGGTAGAAGATGTCGGCCACGGTCAGATAGCGCGACAGCTCTTCCACCGCACCGGGCATCAGCTCCGGGTGCTCGCGCAGTTCGGTGAGCTGGTCGGGATGCTCGAGCAGCGCGAAAGTGCCCAGCGACAACATGTTCGCGGTGGTCTCGTGCCCCGCGAGCAGCAGCAGGAAGGCGATGCCGACCAGCTCGTCGATGCCGAGGTCCTCGTTGCGGGCCAGATCGGACAGGATGTCCTCGCCCGGTTCGGCCCGCTTGCCCACCACGAGTCCGACCAGGTAGCTGGTCATCGCGCCGTACGCGGCCATCTTGTCCTCGAGCGCCTGATCCTTGATCAGGAACTGTGCCGTATTGACCTGGAAGTTGGCGCGATCCGCGTACGGCACCCCGAGCAGTTCGCAGATCACCAGCGAGGGCACCGGCAGCGCGAATTCCTTGACCAGATCCACCGGCGGGGTCAGCCGTGCCATCTCGTCGAGCTGCCGCTCGGTGATGTCGATGATGTGCTGCTGCAACTCCTTCATGCGCTTGACGGTGAACGCCCCGGTCAGCAGGCGCCGCAGCCGGGTGTGGTCGGGCGGGTCCATGGCGATGAACAGCCCCGGGGTCTGCGGGGACGGTTCGGTGGCGGCGGGCATACCGGGCGTCTCGTAGGGCACGTGCACGATGCCGAGGTCCTGCCGGGAACTGAATCGGGTATCGGACATGACCTGGCGCACCGCGTCGTACCCGGTGATCAGCCAGCCGTGATGGCCGTCCGGGAAGAGCAGCGGACTGACCGGGCGGGCAGTGCGCAATTCGGTGATCTCGCGGGGCGGGGCGAAGGGTCCGGCATTGCGGTCCATGGGGAGACCGGAGGGGATGGAAGCCGTGTGCGTCATAGGACAACGGTCGCCACGGGGCCTGTCATGACCCTGTCACGGCTCTGACACGCGAGGGCCTGGTCACTCGACCATGGCAGGATCAGCCGGGTGCAGATCGGGATACTTGGACCATTCGAGGTGCGTTCGGCCGACGGCGTGCTCGCCGACGTGCCGGGCGCGCGGTTGCGCGGGCTGTTGATCGCGCTCGCGTTGCAACCGGGTCACGCGGTCCCGAAGGCCTCGCTCATCGACTGGATCTGGGGCGAGAATCCGCCCGCCGATGCCGCGAACGCATTGCAGCGCTTGGTATCCCGGTTGCGCAAGGTGCTGCCGGAGGGTGTGGTGGAGGGTCAGGCGGATGGTTACCGGCTGGCGGTGGCCCCAGACGCCGTCGATGCCGTGCGCTTCGAAAGCCTTGTCGCGCAAGCGCGTCGCGATGACGATCCGCGCCTGCTGCGCGAGGCGCTGGCGCTGTGGCGCGGTGCGCCCATGCAGGACATCGGTTTACAGGAGAGCGGGGCGTTCGACGCGGCGGTCACCCGGCTGGAGGGTTTGCGCCTGGCCGCCATGGAGGATCGCTTCGACGCGGAGATCGGGCTCGGCCGCGGCGCTGACCTGGTCACCGAACTGACCGATTCGGTTGCCGCGCATCCCATGCGCGAACGGCTGGTCGCGGCGCTGATGCGGGCATTGGTGGCGAGCGGTCGCGATACCGAGGCCCTGCGCGTCTACGAACGGCTGCGCGAAACCCTGGGCGATGAGCTGGGTGTCGATCCGTCGCCGGAGGTGGCGGCCCTGCATATGGCGCTGCTGCGCGGTGAGCTGACCGTGCGGCGCGAGGAGAACCGCAAGCACAATCTGCGCGAGGAGCTGACCACCTATATCGGCAAGGACGGCGATATCGCGATGGCGCGCACGCTCATCGGCGAACATCGGCTCACCACGCTGATCGGACCGGGCGGATCCGGCAAGACCCGGTTGTCCACCGAGACCGCGCGCACACTGCTCGGCGATTTCCAGGACGGCGTCTGGGTGGTCGAGCTCGCGCCCATCGGCGCGGACGGTGACCAGGTGAGCGGAAACCAGGTGGCACAGGCGACTTTGGCCGCACTGCGGCTGCGCGACGCGCTGCACGGTGAGGCCCCGGACGCGGAGGCGATGGATCGGGCCGTGGCCGCGCTGCGCGATCGGTCGATGCTGCTGATCCTGGACAATTGCGAGCATGTGATCGAGTCGGCGGCGATCTTCGCGCATCGGGCGCTGGGCGAATGTCGCCGGTTGCGGATTCTGGCGACCAGCCGGGAACCGCTCGGCATCACCGGTGAGGCGCTGTGGCCGGTGGCCCCGCTGGCGCTGCCGGAGTCGGACGCCGATCCCGGGGAGATCGAATCCGCCCCGGCCATACAGCTTTTGCGTGATCGCGCGGCCGCGGTGCGCACCGACCTCGCCGATGACGCGCACACCCTGGCGACGCTGGCGCGGGTGTGCCGGGCGCTGGACGGTATGCCGCTGGCCATCGAGTTGGCCGCGGCCAGATTGCGCACCATGACCCTGGATCAGCTCGCGCATCGGCTCGATGACCGCTTCCGTCTGCTGACCGGCGGCAGTCGCACCGCGCTGCCCCGGCACAAGACGCTGCGCGCGGTGGTGGACTGGAGCTGGGAGCTGCTGAGCGAGCCCGAACGCGTTGTGCTGCGCCGACTTTCGGTGTTCGCGGGCGGGGCCAGCCTGGAGGCCGCCGAACGGGTGTGCGCGGATATCGGCGGTGCGCCGGACGCGCTGGTCGAACAGTACGAGGTGGACGAGCTGCTCACCGCGCTGGCGGAGAAGTCGCTGTTGGTCACCGTCGGTGACAGCGCGCCGCGCTATCGCATGCTCGGCACCATCAAGGAGTACGCGGAGCAGCGGCTGGCCGAGGCGGGTGAGTCGGACTCGTTGCGCCGCAACCATCTCGCGTATTTCACCGCGTTCGCCGAGATCGCGGAACCGCAGTTGCGCCGGGCCCAGCAGTTGGATTGGCTGCGCCTGCTCGAGGCCGAGCACGACAATATCGCCGCCGCCATGCGCGGTGCGATCGCGGCCGAGGAGGCGAACGGGGCCATGCGGCTCGCCGCCGCCGCGGGCTGGTACTGGTGGCTGGCCGGATACAAGGCCGAGGGCAATGAACTGATCATGGCCGCCATCGAGCTGTCCGGCGAGGTGTCCGATGAGACTCGGGCCGTGGTGTATTCGTTCGTCGTGCAGTTCCTGAGCTCCGGGGTGCAGGGCGATCAGTACCAGGCCCAGGAGTGGATTCACAAGGCGTACGAGATCACCCGCAGGGTCGAGATCCGCCATCCGGCAGCGAGATTCGCCGCACCGCTGGAGCGCATGCTGCAAGCCCCGGACGCGTTCCTGCCCGCATGGGAGGCGCTGCTGGATGATTCGGATCCGTGGGTGCGGGCCCTGGCGCGATTGCAGCTGGGGAATCTGCGCATCCAGTTCGGTCAGGACGGCCGGGAGGTCGACGGCTATCTCGAGCGGGCGCTCGCCGAATTCCGGGAAATCGGTGACCGGTGGGGGATTTCGTTCGCCCTGACCACGCTGGCGAATCACATTGCCCGGCGCGGTGAATTCGCCGCCGCCTGCGCGTATTACGAGCAGGCCGTCGCGGTGGTGCAGGAGATCGGCGCGAGCGAGGACGCGGTGCCGATTCTGTCGCGCCAGGCCCAATTGTATTGGCTACTGGGTGATTTCGAGGCGAGCGCGGCGGCCATGGCGCAGGCGGACCGATCCATCCAACGGGTCGCGTGGCCGAATGTGCTCGCCGATCTGGCATTGTCGAAGGCCGAGCTGGCGCGCTGGAGCGGTGACGCGGAGCAGGTGTACCGCCAAGTGGATATCGCCACCGCCATTTTGGGCGAGAGCGCCGATCGGGGCATCGTGCGCGCGATCACGCAGGATCTGCTCGGGTATCTGGCCGAGGATATCGGGGTGGCCCGCACCCACCGGGCCGCGGCCTATGCGGCGGCGCTGGAGGTCGGGCACGCGCCCCAGGTCGCCCAGGCGCTACTCGGCATCGCCGATCTCGCACTGCGCGAACAGCAATACGAGCAGGCGACGTGCCTGCTCGCGGCGAGTGCGGTGGTGCGCGGGCTCCCGGACCTGTCCCAGCCCGATGCGGCCCGAATCACGGCGGAAACGCGAAATCGCCTCGGTGAGAAGAAGTTCACCGAGGCGATGGAGCGGGGCGCGCGGGCCGACTGGCGGGAATTGGTGACGGTCACGCTCGCTTCGTGAAAGTGGCCGAGGCCCAGAAGTATCCGATGATCGCGATCCCGGCGCACCAGGCGATGGCGATCAGGGCCTTGCCGCCGTCCGGGGAACCGTTGAGCAGTCCGCGCATGGTTTCGATGATCGGGGTGAAGGGCTGGTACTCGGCGAACTGCTTGAGGCCCGGGCCCATCTTGTCGGCGGGGACGATCGCGCTGCTGAAGAAGGGCAGCATGACCAGCGGCACCGAAGCCATGCCCGCCGTCTCCGGGGATTTGGCGAACAGGCCCAGAGCGACGGTGAACCAGCCGGTGGCGACACCGAGCAGCACCACCATTCCGGCGACGCCGAGCCAGTCCACGGCACTCGCGGACGGGTTGAAGCCGAGCAGGAACGCGACGCCGATCAGGGCCGCGATGGCAATGATATTGGTGAGCACGCTGGCCACCACATGACCGGTCAGCACCGCGCCGCGGGAGACGTCCATGACCTTGAACCGGTTGATGATGCCCTTGGTCATATCCGAGTTCACCGCGGTGGCGGTGCCGCCGAGGCCGTAGCAGACGGCGAGCAGGATGAGGCCGGGCGTCGCGTAGTCGATGTAGTCGACGCCGACATTGAAGGCGTCGCCGAACATGTACACGAACATCAGCATGATGATGATGGGCATCAGCACCGCGTTGAACACCGAGGTCGGGTTCCGGGCGATGTGCTTGAAGTTGCGGCGCAACATGACAATTGCTGGGGACTTGGCGCTCATTACGCTGCCACCTCCGTGGTACGGCCCGTCAGGGCGAGGAAAACGTCATCGAGATCGGGTGTGTGCACGGAGAATTCCGCCGCGGCGAGATGGTGCTGATCGAGCCGGTCCAGCAGTGCCCGTAGCGAATTGGTGCCGGTGTCGCTGGGCACCCGCAGGGTCAGGTTCTCCTCGTCGACCGTGGATTCGGGGAAAACCGTTGCGGCGGAAGCGAGTTGGGTGGGATCGCCGAACCGCAGGCGCACATGGGTGCCGGGCAGTTGGCGCTTGAGTTCGTCCGGGGTGCCGTGCGCGACGATGCGGCCCTGATCGAGCACCGCCACCTGGTCGGCGAGCTGATCGGCTTCCTCCAGGTACTGGGTGGTGAGGAAGATGGTCACGCCCTCGGCGACCAGATCGCCGATGATGGACCACATGGTGCGGCGGCTGCGCGGATCCAATCCGGTGGTGGGCTCGTCCAGGAAGATGACGCTGGGGGTGCCGACCAGGGTCATGGCCAGATCGAGTTTGCGGCGCATACCGCCGGAGTAGGTGGAGGCGTGTTTGCGGGCGGCCTCGGTCAGCTCGAAGCGGTCCAGCAGGTCCGCGACGATCCGCTTGCCGTCCTTACCGCCGATGCCGTGCAGGTCCACCATCAGTTCCAGGTTCTCCTGGCCGGTGAGCAGTTCGTCGACCGCCGCGAACTGACCGGTGACCCCGATGGCCCCGCGGACCGCTTTGGCCTCGGTGGAAAGGTCATGTCCGGCAACCCGAATCGATCCGCTGTCGGCCTTGATCAGTGTGGTCAGTACGTTCACCGTGGTGGTCTTGCCCGCACCGTTCGGGCCGAGCAGGGAGAACACCGTGCCCGCCGGGACGGTCAGGTCGATGCCGTCGAGCACGACCTTGTCCCCGTATGCCTTTCGCAGCCCCTGGACCGCGATTGCTGAGTTCGTCATGGCACAAACTTTCGGGGTTCGTCCTGACACCCGGCTGTCACGCTCCTGACACGGTGAATCCGGCGGTGGCGGCGGTGTCAGCGCGATGACCGGACCGTGTCAGCACGACCGGCGATCGTCGTTCTCGTCGCACTCGACCGAGGCGGCACCCAGGCTCGAACAGGAGTACCGCCATGACCACTTTCCAGACCCCGGCCCCGATCGCCCTGAGCGTGGACGTGCCCTCGGGCAGCGTGCAGATCATCGCCTCGGATCGCTCGGACACCGTCGTGCAGGTGCGCCCCGCGAACCCGGCCGATAAGGACGATGTGCGTGCCGCCAAGCAGATCAAGGTCGATTTCAGCGCGGGCACGCTGACCGTGAAGACACCGAAGAGCTGGCGTACCTACAGCCCGTTCGGCGGCAACGCCGCGATCGAGGTCGTCATCGAGGCGCCCACCGGTTCGCGGCTGGAGGCCACCCTGGCGATGGGCCGATTGCTGGCCAGCGGCGCGTTCGACGGTTCCGATCTGGAGGTCTCCTGCGGTGACATCATCGTGGACAGCCCGCGGGGCGCGGTGACCGCGCGGACCGCCAAGGGTGATATCCGGGTCGGTGACGCCGCCGACGGGGTGCTGCGCCTGGAGACCTCCATGGGTGAGCTGGAGGTCGGCGTGCACCCCGGCAGCGCGGTGCAGCTGGAAACCAATACCCAGCACGGTTCGGTCCGCAATCAGCTGGCCCCGGTCGCCGCGGACGCCGGCACCGTGCAGGTGCACGCCCGAAACTCGTACGGCAACATCATCGTTCACCACAGCGCCGCGTGACCCGGCGCACGGTTGCCGTCGCGCGCGTCGATCCCGCCGAATCAGCCCCCGGCGGATAGCCTGACCAGGGCGAACAGTTGACCGACGAGCAGCCGGAGGCATCGATGTGGAGTTCGGCCGGACGAACCGAAGCCGCCGCGCGGGTGCTCGCGCTCTGCGCCCCGTTGCTCCTGACCGGAGCGTGCGGCGGTCACTCCGAATCCTCGGCCCCGGCGTCGGAGGTGGACGCGGTGACCACCACCTTCGAGCATTTCTTCGACAGCTCGCTACCGGTCGATCAGAAGATGGCGCTGGTCGAGAACGGTCCAGCTTTTGCCGAAACCCTGAGGGCCCAGGCGAATTCGTCGATCGCCGGGGGCGCGTCCGCATCGGTTTCGCAGGTCGACAGCACCGGCCCGGATCGTGCCGCGGTGACCTACACCATCAAGAAGCACGGCTTCCCGCTGCTGCCCAATCGGCACGGTGAGGCTATTCGCACGGACGGCTCCTGGAAGGTTACCGCCCAAACCTTTTGCAGCCTGCTGCAATTGGAGCGCAGCGCACCGCCGGTGTGCGATAACCCGGCACCGACCAAATGAACCGACGCGACTAACCGGCTGCGGTGGAACGGAATTCGATCCAGAAGGTGCTGCCGGAACCAGGTTGTGACTCGACCCCGTGATTTCCGTTGTGCGCGTGCATGATCGCGGCGACGATGGCCAGGCCCAGGCCGTTGCCGCCCGCGCTGCGCGCCCGGCCGGTATCCACTCGGTAGAAGCGGTCGAACAGGTGCGGGAGATGTTCGGGTGCGATGCCGGGGCCGTGGTCGACGACCGCGATGCGCACCGCGTTCGAGGTGGTGACGCGGAGGGTGATCGGGGCGTCCGGCGGGGTGTGGCGCAGCGCGTTCGTCGCCAGCGACAGCACCGCCTGGGTTACCCGATCCGGTACCGCGTCGGCGAAAGCGGATGCGGGAGCGTCTATTTCGATGCGGCGTCCGGGGGCGATGACGTGCAGGTCGTCGACGATGGCGGTGATCAGCGGCACGATGTCGACGGGTCCGCGGTCGGTGAGGCCGTGTTCGTCGAGATTATCGAGATTGTTGAGATCGAGCAGGGCCTCGACGATGCGGCTCATCCGCTGTGCTTCGTCATTGATGCGGCGCATGGCGTCGTGCACCTCGTCGCCGCCCGATGAGTGCAGGGCGGAGTAGCCGCGCAGGGTGGTGAGCGGGGTGCGCAATTCGTGCGAGGCGTCGGCGACGAAGCGGCGCATGCGATCCTCGGTCGCGCGGGTGGTGTCGATCATCGTATTGAGGGCCCTGGCGAGCCGGTCGGCCTCGGTGCCGGGCGGACCCGCGTCGATGCGGCGTTGGGTGGACCCGGCCGTGATGGCGTCGGCGGCCTCGGTCATGCGCGCTATGGGTACGAGCCCGAGCCGATGCACCCAGCCGACCACCGAACCCACCACCACGGCGAGTGCGAGACCCGCGATGACCAGGGTGATGATGAGTCGTTCGGTGGCGTCGTGCGCGCTCTGCGCCGAGATGGCGATGACGACATCGGTATTGCCGTACCGGGCGGTCACCGCGCGGACCTCCGAGGCATTGCCGGAGATCGTCGGCCTGCCCGTGGGCTTGCGCAGTTCGCCGACGCCCTTCAGATCCGGGACGAGTTCGGGATCGTTGCTCGGTCCCTGCACGGTGCTGAGAGTGCCGTCGGCGCTTCGGATTCCGAGATAGATATCGCCGAAGGCGAGTGGTGATCGGGTGGGCCGGGCCGGATGCTGGCCGGCGATCACCCCGACCATGGGACTGTCCGCCAATTTGGTGATCTGCGAGTCGAGTTGTTCGACCAGATAGTGGCGCTGGATGAGCACCACCGCCGTGCCCGCGGCCAGCAGTGTCAGCACCAGTGCGATGAGCGCCAGGGTCAGTCGCCGCGCCAGTGACATCAGGGTTCCCGAATGCTGTAGCCGACGCCACGCACGGTGTGGATGAGTTTGGGGCCGCCGTCATCGAGCTTGCGGCGCAGGCTGCTGATGAAGGTTTCGATGATCGCCGATTCGCCCTCGAAGCTGTACTGCCAGACGTGATCGAGGATCCGCGCGCGGGTCACCACCCGGCCGGTATTGCTCATCAGGCAGCGCAGCAGCGTGAATTCCGTTGCGGTCAGGTGTATTTCATTGTCACCGCGCCAGACGCGATGCGCCTGATCATCGAGTACCAGATCCGCGACCCGGCGCTGGACGGGCAGTTCGGCGATGGCTCCGCTGCGGCGCAGCGCGATCTGCACGCGCGCGACCACCTCCTCCAGGATGAAGGGTTTGACGATGTAGTCATCGCCGCCGCAGGTGAGCCCGTGCACGCGCTCGGCCCCGTCCGATCGCGCGGTGAGGAACAGTACCGGTGCGTCACAACCTCTGCCGCGCAATCGCCGCAGCACGGTGTAGCCGTCGTCATCGGGCAGCATGACGTCCAGCACGATCGCGTCCGGGCGCAGGGCGTCGGCGCATTCCAGCGCCTCGCGGCCGGTGGCGGCGGTGCGCACGGTGTATCCGGCCATGCGCAGTCCGGTGCCGACCAGGTACGCGATGTTCTCCTCATCGTCGACGACGAGCACCCGCGGTGCGGTGGTGCCGTGGTCACCGGGATCTGTCGTCGGTTCGCGCATACTGCACACCCTGTAGCGGCACCTTCTCGGCTACCTGAAGACTTCCTGGTGAATAGCTGTGAATCGGCGCGCATCTCCAGGAAATCGCCAGGATTCCTTCAAGGAGCCGCCAGCCCCGCTGTCGAGACTTTCGGTCGTCGGCGCAGAGTGCGCCGGTACTCGATAAGGGAGCATCCGAATGCGCATCATCCGCTATTCGTTCCTGGCCGTCGCCGCCGCCGGAATCACGCTGTCCGCCGGGCTCGGCGTCGCCTCGGCAGCCCCCGGCGACGGCCACGGCAATCATCCCCAGCTCACCGATCAGCAGCAGCAGTGTCTGACCGATCACGGCATCACCCGCGATTCGCATCCGCAGGGTAAGCCCACCGATGATCAGATCGCCAAGATCAAGGATGCCTTCTCGGCCTGCGGCATTCAGATGCCCGAACGCCCCAAGCTCACCGACCAGCAGAAACAGTGCCTCACCGACCAGGGCCTGACCCGCGACTCCCGCCCCGAAGGCAAGCCAACCGACGATCAGATCGCCAAGGCCAAGGCGGCATTCGAGGCCTGCGGTATCGCCGCGCCGAACCGCTAGCCGGTTGCCGGGCCGGGCAGCCCGTGTTCGATGATCGGGACGAACACCCACCTCCGCCTCGGCCTGATCCGAGGCCGCGCGGCTATTCGGTGAACTCGACCTTGGTGCCCGCGATCCAGTCGGGGAGTTTGGCGGCCACGAATTCGGAGATATCGCCGCCCTTGGCGATGGTCTCCTCGATGTCGGCGAGGTAGGTGGCCATGGCGTGTTTGGCCGAGGGGGTCGAGGCGGCGGTGAGGAATTGGGTCTGTTCGATGCGCAGGCCCTTTTCCAGAGAGGTCGAGCCGCCTTCGTAGACAGCGTGTTTGATGCCCGCGACGGCCGTGGGTGAGCGTTTGGCGAGGCGGGCGGCGGTCGTCCGGGCCTCGTCCAGCAGATCGGCGGGCTCGACGAGCCGATGGACGAGGCCGATATCGAGGGCCTCTCGCGGTGTGATCGGCGCGCCCTCGAGGCAGAGTTCCAGGGCGCGGGCGGCCCCGACGACCCGGGTCAGCATCTGGGTGCCGCCGCCGCCCGGAATGATCCCGACCAGGATCTCGGGCTGTCCGATCTCGAAGGGTCCATCCGCCATCAATCGGATATCGCAGGCCAGCGCCAACTCACAGCCGCCGCCGAGTGCCCGCCCATTGAGCGCGGCGATGAAGACGGTGCTCGACCCGCGCATGACGGCGCAAACCTCGTGGTAGCGGCGCAGATTCGCGACACCCCCGGCCCCGGCCTGTGCCAGCCCAGCCGCTCCGCCCGGCACCCGGTCCGCGATCTTGCTGGCCAGCAGGGCCGCCGACGCGGTGCGCGGACCGAGCGTGATCGGCGCGGCTTGCACGCCCGCCAGAATCTCGGCGACCGAATAGTGGCTGACGAATACGCCCTCCACCGCACTGGTGAGCACCACCGCCCGCACCCCGGGATCGGCGTCCAGGGTGTGCAGCAGTTCGAGCAGTTCGCCCATCACCTCCTCGGTGAGGAAGTTGTAGGGCGGATTGTCCAGCCAGATCGTCTGAACGGAATCGGTTCGTTCGGTGCGGAGAAATCGCATGCGCGCCTGCCTGTTCGGAGGTGTGGTGCCGCGGTCGGATGGATCCATCGTGGTCTATCGGCGAAGGAGCGGGGCCGTCAGCCGCGTGAGTTGGCGGGTCGGGCTTTGCGGCCGCGCAGCTTGGTATCGGTGGCGACGGCCAGGGGATCCCAGGCCCGGCCGTGCGGTGGGATCTGGTCCGCGTTGCCGAAGACCTCGCCCTTGCGGATCGCGGTGAACAGATCGCGGCCGAGTACGGCACCGGCCGCGCCGACGCCGGAGAGCATGACGCCCTCCACGCCCGGTCCCCAGCCCAGGCTCGCTCCGGCCAGGTAGAGACCCTTGATCTCGGTCTTGGGGGGTGGGGCGCAGCGGGCCGATCTGGCGGAGGTTCATCTCGATGCCGTAGGAGCCGCCCGCGGTGGAGTGGGTGTACCGCTCCTGGGTGATCGGGGTCCCTGCCTCCTGCCAGACGATATGGTCGCGCAGGTTCGGAATGACCTCGGCGGCAAGGTCTATCAGGATTTCGGTGACCGCGTCCTTGACCGCGAGGTATTCGGGATTGTCGCGATATTTCGCGCCGTCGACCGGCCCGTCCGCGCCGAGTCCCCACAGATCGTGGTCGGGCGGCAGGTAGGTCATGATCTCGATGATGGAATGGCCCGCCGGGGCCAGTGCGGTGGTCTGATCCTTGTTGGTGGCGATGTGGATCATCGCCGCGGCATTGTCGCGCAGGATGCCGAGCCAGCGTTCCCGATCGCGGCCCGCGCCCGCCCAGCTCACTGTCTTCCGCATCGGCCCGAAGTCGGCATCGGTGCGGAATTTCCAGATCTGGCTGCTGGTCATGGTTTTCGACAGATCGATATCGAGGCCGAGGTAGGTGTTGAACAGCGGCCACGCCATGGTGTAGCCGGACACCAGCTTTCGCTTCAGCGGGGACACCGCCGACGGGTCGAGCAGTTCCAGATAGGTGCGTTTGAGATCGGCATTGGACACCACGACCGGTGCGGTGATGATCTCGCCGCCGTCGAGTTCGACGCCGCGCACGCGACCGCCCTCGACGATGATCCGGCGCACCCGGGCATTGAGCCGGAAGTCACCGTCATTGGCGCGCAACACTTCCGAGAGCGTGGCCGAAAGCACCTGCCCGCCGCCGATGGGGAAGTACGCCCCGCCTTCGACGTAGTTCTTCAGATAACCGGCCTGCACGATCGCGGGTGCTCGATCGGCCGGGGACGCGTACGCGGGCGTCTGCCCGCACAGCACCGGTCGCAGCGCGGATCCGACCCCGCACAGGTCGAGCAGTCGCGCCAGCGGCACGATCGCGAACGGCGCTGCCCATCCCGCGCGCAGCAGCATGGCCGCGGTGCCGCGCGTGGACGCGGGCGTGGTGGCGCGATCAACCGCGTCGGCCAGCTTGCGAATGATGCGCAGGTACCGGCGCAGCGCCGGTGCCTCGTCCGGAAAGGTCTCGATCAGCCTGTCCCCGTAGGCTTTCCAGCCGCGCGGCACCTTGAAGGTCACCGACGGGAAGTCCAGCACATCGAACCCGTCCGGATCGATCTCACGGAATTCGATGTGCTTGTCCACGCCGACGCCGCGCAGCACGGTCGGGATATTGCCCTCCGGGCGGCCGCAGTCGCCGAGATAGTGCACCCCCACTTCGAACTCATATCCCTTGCGGCGGAACACATGTGTATTGCCGCCGAGTACATCGCCCTGTTCCAGCACGAGCGTGCGGCGGCCATTGGCGGCCAGATAGGCGGCCGCGGTCATACCGCCCATCCCGCTGCCATCGATTACGCCATGGGGTGTCCCGTCATGGCTGCCGCGCAATCCGGCCCGCAGGAGCCCGGTATGCAAGCCGCTTCCGCCGCGACCTTCGCGGGCTGGGCCGATAAGATCGCGGCTGCTCTCGTTGGCGCGGGCGCCGAACCGGTTGCCGCCAAATCCATTGCGAGCATGTCGGTCAGCGCGGTCGAGGGCGCTATCGCCCAGAGTCGCGGCGCGCGTTCCGTCGAGCCGCTGGACGATGTTCGAATCGCGCTGAGCCGGGTGATCGGCTCCGTCATTCCCGCCGCCGCGCCGCCGCGCGTGGTCAGTTGATGAAGCGGAAGCAGGCGCGTTCGCCGCGGTCGCCGATGGTGGCCGAGGACATGCAGACGGTGCGGTAGTTCTTGGCGGGGAGGTTGGAGACCAGGCCGTAGATGTAGCCGTTGGAGCAGGCCGAGGCCAGGGGGTGGGTTTCGAGCTCACCGGTTTTGGTTTCGAAGACGATCGAGCCGGAGGCGCAGTTCGCGTCGATGAAGGGGGCCATATCGGCGAGCCAGCCGATGGTGATGATGGTCCAGTCCGGGTTGACCGCCCAGACCGCGCCGTCGAAGGTGACTCCGGCGGGGAACTGATTGGTGTGTTTGAAGTCGAAGCCGAGGATATTGGCGTTGAAGTTGAAGGGCGGCAACAGGACCGGGGCCTGGTTGGCCGGGCGGGCGGGATAGTCGGCGGCGGATGTTCCGGGAATCGGGTCCGGGGTGGGATCCGCGAAGGCGGTGGCGGTGCCCGCGAGGGTGAGGGTGGCGGCTCCCGCGACGGCGGTGAGCAGGCGGCGGGTGCGCGGGTTCAGCATCGGGGGCCTCAATCGTTGGGGAAGCGGAAGCAGGTTTCGGTGCGCTGCGCGGTTGTCGCGCCGATGCGCTGGGCCACCTCGACGATGGCGCAGATCTCCGCGTAGTCACCGGCGGGGCGGGCCGCGGCCACCAGGAACGGGAACGGGACGCCGCAGCTGGTGCCGACCGGGATTTCTTCCGGTGCACCGGTTTTCGGGTGCAGTACGAATTTTCCGGTGGCGCAGGCGGTATCGAGCGGGGTGGCGTCGGCCAGCAGACCCACTATTCCGGCGTTGATGCCGGGTTGCAGGGTGATGATGTCGGCGTCGAAGAGCGCACCGTCGGGGACGGTGGTGAAATGATTGACGCTGGTGCCGCCGAAGCTCGTTCCGAAGGACAGCGTCGGCTCGACCGCCTGCGCCGGGGTCGCGGCCGCGAGGGCCGCTAGTGCGCCGCCGAGCACGGCGGACGCGCGGATACCGTTGCGGGACAGAGATACTCGCATGGTTCAGCCTTTCTCGGCGCTGCGGTTCAGGAGTACGGCCACGTCCTCGGACACGCTGCTCATGCTGATGAGTTCGGGACGGCCGTCGCCATTGAGATCGACCGCCTCCATCGCCTGCGGTCCGAGTCCGATGGTGTGCTGTTCCACGTAGGTGAAATTGCGGTGCCCGTCGCCCTTGAAGATCATGGCGGTGGACGGAACGTACTGTCCGGCAGCGATATCCGGGATGCCGTCCCCGTCGAAATCGGCGATGGCGATGGTGCACGGCGCGAGCGCGGGGCCGATCAGCTGCGGTGCGCTGAAATTGCCGTGCCCGTCCCCCCAGTGCACCCCGGCGCTGAAGCCCGCGACATTGGCGGTGATCAGGTCCAGATTGCCGTCACCGTCCACATCGGCGAGTTTGAGATCCTCACTCGGCAGCGCGGCCAGATTCCAGCGCGGCGGTGCGAAGCCGCCGTGCCGGTCATTGAGCATCACCCAGACGCCGGAGGTGGCCAGATCGTGGAAGGCCAGATCCGGGTAACCGTCATTGTCGAGATCCCCCGCGAGCACGCTGGCCTTGCTCACACCCACGCCGTACCACTGTGGTTCGGCGAAATGCCCCTGCCCGTCACCGTGCATGATGCCGACGCCGCCGGGTACCGGCAGCAGACTGTTGAAGGCGATGTCGACGGTGCCGTCGTGGTCGAAATCGGCCAGTGCCACCCCGAACGGTATGCCGCCGGTGCGGTAGCTGACATCGGGATTGAAGTCGGTGGCATAGCTGCGGTCGACGTGGAAGACGCCGTGCCCGTCATTGAGCAGTACCGAGATGCTGAGGAAATTGGTGACCACCAGATCCGGTGCGCCGTCCCCGTTCAGATCCGCCACCTGCACCGCGTTCGCGCCGACTTCGGTGTGCACGAACTGATTTCGCCGCAGCCGCCCGGTGCCGTCACCGAACATGATGCCGACGCCGTCCACGATGCCGGTGGCCGCCACGTCCACGGTGCCGTTGCCGTCGAAATCCGCGTACGCCATGGTCTGGGATCCGAACGCGGGTCCGAGCCCGCCGACGTTGTACTGCGCCGATTCGCTGAAGATCGGATTCGCGCCCTCGGAGGAACCCGAACTCGATCCGGCGGGCAGCGCGCCGGCGGTCCCGGTGGTGAGGGCGGCCAGCGCCAGCGCGACTACGGCGGTGACGGCTCGAATCCGTTGTGTATCGGTCATGTACGCGGTCCTCGACTCCTGATGTGACGCACAGCTCATTCGTCCCAGACGGTAGAGCGCCGCAGGTCCCGGCGATGCGCCATGAAACGCCAGGTGGTTGACATCCGCGGACAGCGGTCGCGGCGGCGTGGTCGATACCGGTCGGCCGTCGATAGTTTCGGTGGGCTTTCGGGTCGGAAATCAGGAGGGCAGTGTGGCCGGTATCGGGGACAGCGTGCGGCGGACGGGTGTGGTCGCCGCGGCGGTGATCGCCGCGACGCTCGGCGGCGGAGTGGCGCAGGCGGCGGGCGGTGCGACGTTCGCGCCCGCGCAGTTCTACGACACCTTCGCGGGCGGGCCGTTCTTCATTCGGGCGGTCGATATGAACGGGGACGGCAAACCCGATATCGTCACCTGCGATTCGCTCCAGGGCGGCTGGGGCGGGTTGTCGGTGCTTCTGAATCACACCGAGAACGGTTCGACCACAACCAATTTCAGTAGACCATTCAATGTGCCCGGGGTTCCGCTGTCGTTCGGCTGCAATGTCGCGGATGTCAACGGCGACGGTCGCCCGGATCTGATCGCCACCGACGCCACCAAACTCGGGGTCGGCGGTGTGGTGGTCATGCTGAACCACACCGAGAACGGTTCCGATACACCGGTTTTCGGCCCGCCGCAGTACTTCGCGGGTGGACTGATGCCCGCCGTGGTCGCATCGGCCGACATCAACAATGACGGCCGCCCGGATCTGATCATCGGCGATACCGCCAATGTCGTGCTCGGCACCACCCAGGTGCTGATGAACACCACCGAACCCGGTTCGGACACAGCGACTTTCAGTGGCCCGTACTTCTTCAACGGCGGTATCACCACCGAGGGCATCGCCGCCGCCGATATCAACGGCGACGGCAGGACCGATCTGGCGATCGGGGAAACCAGCTCCAGCACCGTCACGGTGTTGATGAACTTCACTCCCGACGGCGCGCCGGTCCCGGATCTGCGCCCGACCACCTATTTCTTCCCGTTCGCCACCTGGGTCGGGCTGGCGGACATGAACAATGACGGCAAACCGGATCTGATGTCCGATGTCGGCATTCTGGGTAATCCGCTGGTGGGCATGTTCTCCGCGGTGAACCGCACGCCCGCCGGTGCGCCGGTTCCGGTGTTCCCGACCGTGCTGGACGGCGCGCAGGCGCATCAGGCGGGCGGCTGGGCCACCGAGAACACCGCCATCGCGGATTTCGACGGTGACGGTAAGCCCGACGCGATCCTGGCCAGCCCGTACCTGAATATCCGCAATCAGCTGTCGCTGCTGCGCAATACGACCGGGGATGGTGCGCAGGCGCTCACCTTCGATCCGCCGGTGCTCATCGGTGATGCGGGCTGGACGCCGAATTCCTTGGATACCGCGGATTTCAATGGCGACGGCCGACCCGATGTGGTCACCGGGTCGTTCCTGTCCGTCACGGGTGGCGGCTCCCTGGCCGTGCTGATCAACCTCACGCGCTGACCGCCGGGATATGCGTCATGGCGGCCTCGGCCATGGCGCATATGGTCAGGCTCGGATTCACGCCCACATTGGCGGGCACCGCCGAGCCGTCGCAGACGAGCAGTCCGGTGTAACCGAAAACCTGGTGCTGTGAGTCGATTACGCCGTGTTCGCGATCCGCGCCGATCACCGCGCCGCCCAGGAAGTGCGCGGTCATCGGCGCGGAACCGAGTGTCTCACCGAGCGAGGCCAGGGCGCGCCCGTCCATGCGCCGCGCCGCCAGCGCCGCCACCCGGCGGGCGATATCCACGGCGGATTCCCCGCCGGGCACCGTGCCCGCCGCCTCGGTGCGCAGGCGGCCGGGACCGAAACCCTTTCGCAGGCGCAGGGATACGTCGGTGCCGCGCATCACCGTGAAGATGACCGTGCGCCGCGACCATTGCCGGTGGCCCAGCAGGTCCAGCAGATATCCGGGGTAGGCCCGCAGGAATTGGCCCCACTTGCCGAGCGTGCTGTGCGCGGTGGTGGCGGGGCCGTAGGTCAGCGCCAGCAGTCCGCCGCCGTCACCGTAGGTGTTGTTGGTGATATGCGTATGCTCGCCCAGGAATACGCTCGAGGTGATGGCGGCATCGCTGCGATAGTCCGCGCCCGGTACGGAAGTCGTTGCGGCGGGGATGGATTCGTCATTGGTGCGCACGATGTCACCGAGCCGGTCGGACAGCCCGGGCAGCGAACCGCGGCGTTTGCAGGCGGCCAGCAGTTCATTGGTGCCCAGGGTGCCCGCCGCCAGCACCACCGACCGCGCGGTGAATTCTCGTGTCCTGCCGTGTCTCAGCCCCGGTCGGCGGGCACGCACCCGGTACCCGTGTTCGCCGTTTGCGCCGCCCAATGGGGCGAGATCCACCACCTTGAGTTCGGAAAGCACCGCGGCCCCGGCCTTTTCGGCCAGCCATAGGTAGTTCTTGGGCAGGCTGTTCTTCGCTCCGTAGCGGCAGCCGAGCATGCACTGCCCGCATCGCACGCAGCCGGTGCGCGCCGGACCCGCGCCGTCGAAGTACGGGTCGGGCGCCGTCTGCCCCGGCGCGCCGAAGTAGACGGCGATCGGGGTATTCCGATAGCCCTGTGGCACAGCGAGATCGGCGGCCAGGTCGCGCATGAGATCGTCCACCGGTCGTTCGCCGGTATAGGGCAGCACGCCCAGCATGTGCCGGGCGGTATCGAAATGCGGTGCCAATTCCGTACGCCAATCCGCCAATTCACCCCATTGCGGATGCCGGTAGAACTCGTCGCTGTCGGGTTGATACATGGTGTTGGCGTAGACGAGACTGCCGCCGCCCACGCCGACCCCGGCCAGCACCGT
Source organism: Nocardia sp. NPDC058058 (assembly GCF_042885355.1). Lineage (NCBI taxonomy): Bacteria > Bacillati > Actinomycetota > Actinomycetes > Mycobacteriales > Nocardiaceae > Nocardia > Nocardia sp. NPDC058058. The sequence goes on from NZ_JBHVSA010000004.1 coordinate 524,707, forward strand.
CGCGTGCCGATACGGCGCGACCCGCAGTATGCCGCGCAGGCCGAGCCCGGGCAGCCACAGGAATTTCCCCAATTGTGTTGCCCGGTCCGCGAAATCGGTATCGGCGAAACGGCGGCCCTGTTCGATGATGCCGACCCGGTACCCCTTCTGGGCCAGGCGCAGTGCGCTGACGCTCGCCCCGAATCCGCTGCCGACCACGATCCAGTCGTAGTCGAACCCCTGGCTCCCGGGTTTGGAATTGTCCACGTCGTGCCCTCCGCGCTGCCGAATGTCCCGGGCACGCTATCGGGCATCGGGCGGCAGCGAGAAGGTCAACGGCGGACGCGCCATACACATTTCACGTCAGCGGCACCGGTCCGGCGCACCGCCGGACGGCGCGGAGCCGGAGGCTAGACCAGCTCCGGCTCCGGCAGCCGGGTACCCGCGCGTCCCCGCCGCGCGCGGTATTCCTGTGGCGGACAACCCTTCCAGCGCCGGAAGGCCCGGATGAACGAGGCCGCTTCCGCGTACCCCAGTCGCGCCGAGACCTGTTCGGTGGTCATCTCGGTGTGCTCGAGCAGCTCCTCGGACAGCGCCTGGCGCACCTCGTCGAGCAGCACCCGGAAGGAGGTGCCCTCATCGGCGAGCCGCCGCGACAGGGTGCGCGGGCTGACGAAGAGTTCGGCCGCCACCGACACCTGATCCGGGATCTCACCGGGCGTGCGCACCAGCAGATCGCGCACCGCGCCCGCGACACCGGTGCGGGCATGGCGGCGGGTGAGCAGATCGCGGCACATCTGCTCGCAGGTGCTGCGGGCCCATTCGTTCGCCTGCGGCAGCGGCAGATCCAGGAAGGCGGCCTGGAACGCGACCTCGTTGCGGGCGGCCCCGAAAGTCGGCTCCAGTTCGAACACCCGGCGATAGCGGCCGGTGTCGGCGGGCCGATCGTGCCGGAGACTGACGCGGTGCAGCGGGATTCCGACCGAGAACAACTCGGTGCTGATCATCTGGATTCCGGTCAGCACCCGATCGGCCAGGAAGTCCCGCACATCCTCGGGCACCTCGCGGTCCTCGTAGACCAGGCGCGCCTCGCCGTCGGATTCCTCGAAGGTCAACTGCCCGAAGACGAATGCCAGTTCGACGAAGCGCAGTGCCACGCCGATGGCATCGCGCAGGGTGCGGCTACTGAGCAGTGCCAGCCCGAGCGGTCCGTACAGGGATATGTGATAGCGGCTGCCCGCGTCCACCCCGAGCCCCGGTTCGTCGCCGAAGCGGGCGAGCACATTGCGGATCAGGGCGAGTTCCTGCCGGGCGGTGACCTCGATATTCGGATCGTTGACCGTCTCAGGCGGTAGCCCGGTGCCCGCCAGGCAGGCGGCAGCCCGCATGCCTCGTTCCTCCGCGAGCCGTGTCATCACGTGGACGCTGGAGGTATTGCGCAATAAATCCCAATCGAACATGTAGCTGTAGTCCTCATCGACTCCTCGGGCCCACCACCGTCCCAGAGGGTTGGTGGCGCGGCTCGCCTTCCCGGTAGTCAGTGTGGCACAACCGACAGCCGGAAATGTTGTGCATGGTGACGAAGCCTCGCATCCGGTTGATCCGGGCGGCCGGACCATTCACCCTTTCGGACGCGTTGTTCCCCGGTCAGAGCGGTATTTCCGGTGTTCTGCCTAGGCTGGCCCGGTTGTGACCGGACAGCAGAATGAACGGGAGATCGCGCCGTGACGCGTACGGAACAGGTCCTGGAAACCGCCGACGGCATCCGTGTGAGCATGGTCGGGCACCATGTTCCACTGCCCCACGGCTCCCCTGAACACCCTCTCGAATGCGACGAATTACGACATTTGCGCGTTCGCGGTGAGATTGCCTCAGACGATCCAGCTCGCGCCGATGTGGTGATCGCACTGCTGCCCGGTGCCATCGCGGGTGCCCGCTCCCTGCAACCGCTGGCCCGCAATGTGGTCCGCGAACTCGCCGCGGCGGGGCGCACCGCCGAGGTGTGGGTGTTCGATCGCCGCGCCAATGGCGTGGAAGACCATTCGGCCATCGAGGTCGCCATGGCCGAGGGCGACTATCACCTCGCCTTCGACTACTACTTCGGCGGCAGACCGGTCGGCGGTCGTACCTTCGGTGGTTTTCACCGCGACCGCGAGCTCGGCTTCCTCGCCGAATTCGGAATGGCCCGCACGGTGCGGGACGCGCACGAGGTACTGCGACGCGAACTCCCGGACCCGCAGGTCCGCGCGGAAAAGCTGTTCCTGGGCGGACATTCGCTGGGCGGCATTCAGGCGGGCGCGTACGCGGCCTGGGATTTCGACGGGCGGCCCGGCCACGAGCAGATCGCCGGTCTGATCGCACTGGACACCATCACCCACCTGGACCCGCTGCGGCTGGAGCGGCGGCGCGCGCTGGCCGCACCGCTCGGCGCGCTGGCCCGGGCGGCCGAACGCGCGCCCGCCGCCATGCGCCGCGGTCGCGTGCCGCGCAGCACCGCGGTATTACGCGGCGGCTGGGGCAATGCCGAGGCGTTCGCGATCGTCGCCGCGGTGGCCGCGGCGGCGGTGCTCGCGCCGGACGAGGAGACCGATATCCTGCGGCTGCTGCCCGAGCACGGCACCGCGGATCTGCTGGTGCGCGGCTCCACCGCGCGCACGTGGCGCGAATTCCTCTCGCGCACCACCGATTACCGCAAACTGCGGATCACCAATCAGGCGCTGCTCGGACTGCTCGGCGGCGCGCACACCTCGGTGAACATGGCCGTGCTCTCGATGAGCTGCGGCACGCTGGACAGCGCCGCGGTCGCCCCGCGCGGCTTCCCGCTCTCCTTCGAGGCCGGGCAGCTGCCGGGATTGCGGAGCCTGTATCAGGCCGCCTGCGGTACCGCCCCGCGCTACAGTCCGACCTCCTTCGACACCCTGTACCGCTGGCGGGATTACGACCGCTGCGGAACCACCGACGCCCCAGCGCAATTCAGCCGCACCGGCATTCCGGCCGCCACCGCGAGCAGTGAGGTGGTGAGCATTGTGGAACTGGCACGCATATTGGCGGGCGGGCGGCTCAATGTCTTCGAGGACTACTTCCCACTCCGGCAGCCCTTCGACGCCATCGCGATGCTCACCGGCTGCCGCACCGGCTCACTCGCCCCGCTGCGGCATGAAAAGGGCGCTGCCCGCCTACCTTTCGTGAATCTGATGGGAGCGTCCAGCTTCACCCGGACGCTGTCGCGCTGGGGCGTCTACCCGGAACGCGATGTGCACTGGTTCCCGGGCTATCTGCACTGCGATCTGGCGGCGGGCGCGCACCCGCGCGCCGACGGCACGCCCGAGCCGATCGCCGCGGCCCTGGCCGATTTCGTGGGCAGTGTGTTGCCCTCGGTTCCGCTCGCGTCCTGAGTGATCCGCAGGCGCGACGCGGGACGGTCGGAAACTGTCAAACCGCTGACCGTCCGTGCCATGGGCAGCGCCGCGGTCGCTGCATAGCGTGCAGCGCAGGGAGTTCACGCGGGAAGGAGGGGCGGATGCGGATCGAGACGGAGCCTCGCGGCGGGGATGAACCACTCACGGCGCTCAGGATCGCCCGGAACAGCTTCTCCGGCATAGCGATCGGCGGCCTGCGCACCTTCGGGCGCACGGTCGATCTGGGGGCGCAAGTGGTGCGCGGGACAGTCGCCGACGTGTTCGCCGGACGCTTCCAATGGCGCGAGATGTTCTCCCAGGCCTGGTATCTGATCACCGTCACCGCGATTCCGGCCATCCTGATGGCGGTTCCGTTCGGTGTGGTGGTGTCGGTGCAGGTGGGCAATCTCATCCATCAGCTCGGTGCGGATTCACTGCTCGGCGCGGCCGGCGGATTGGGCGTCATCCAGCAGGGCGCGCCCATCGCCACCGGCCTGCTGCTCGGCGGGGCGGGGGCCTCGGCCATCGCCTCGGATCTGGGTGCGCGCACGGTGCGCGAGGAGATCGACGCACTGCGGGTGATGGGCATCGATCCGGTGCACCGGCTGGTGATTCCCCGCGTCACGGCCATGGTGCTGGTCGCGCCGCTGCTGAATATCCTGGTCATCTTCGTCGGGGTGGTCGCCGGGTACGTCGTCGCCATCAGCGCGCAGCAGGTGACGCCGGGCAGCTACTGGGCCACCTTCGGCGCGTTCACCGTGCTGACCGATGTCTGGATCTCGCTCGCCAAGGCGGTGCTGTTCGGTTTCGTGGTGGTGATCGTGGCCTGTCAGCGCGGATTGGAGGCGCGCGGGGGGCCGCGTGGCGTCGCCGACGGGGTGAACGCGGCGGTGGTGCTGTCGGTGGCGGGGATCATCGTGATCAATTTGGCGCTCACCCAGATCGTGGCCATGTTTCTGCCCATGCGGGTGGCGTGATGACCGCTACTCCATACCTGCCCAAGGGTTTTCGCACCGCGCGTCGCCTGGCTCGCACGTCGGGGCGCACCCTGACGCCGCTGGAGAACACCGGGTTCATGCTCGGGTTCATCGCGCTGGCGCTGGCCGGAATCCCGGTGACGCTGCGCCGCTATCGGGCGCAGACGCTGCGCGCCATCACGGATATGACCTGGGGCCGTGGCTCTTTGATCGTCGGCGGGGGCACGGTGCCCATGCTGACCGTGCTCGGCGCGGCGATCGGCGCGGGGGTGGGCATCCAATCCTTCGCGGCCTTGAACCTGCTCGGACTGGGCTCGGTATCGGGTGTGGTGTCCGCGTTCGCCAATACCCGCGAGCTGGCTCCCATCGCGGCCGCGGTGGGTTTCGCGGCGCAGGCGGGCTGCCGGATGACCGCCGAGATCGGGGCCATGCGCATCTCCGAGGAGATCGACGCGTTGGAATCGCTCGGCCTGCGGTCGATTCCCTTCGTGGTGAGCACCCGGATCATCGCGGGTGCGGTGGCCATCGTGCCGACCTTCCTGATCGCGCTCATCCTGTCGTACGCGTCCTGCTCGGCGGTGATCGTGCTGCTGCACGGTCAGGCGAACGGGGTGTACGACCACTACTTCTTCCAATTCACCAGTGGCTATGACATTTTCGCGGCGGTGGTGAAGATCCTGGTGTTCGGCGTCGCGGTGATCCTGATCCACTGCTACTACGGTTTCTTCGCCTCCGGTGGACCCGAGGGTGTCGGTATCGCCTCCGGGCGCGCGGTGCGCGCCAGCTTCGTGGCCATCATCGCCCTGGACATGGTGCTGACGCTGCTGCTGTGGGGTATCAATTCCGCGATCGAATTCCCGGGGTAGGGCGATGCCGAATTACGCGATTCCGGGTGTGCGCATCGGGCGCGGCCCCTCCCGGCTGCTCGGGGCACTGGCCGTACTGCTGGTCGTGATCGCCGTGCCGGGATGGAATGCGCTGGAGCACAGGACAACCGGTGCGCTGATGCGCATCCAACTGCGGACCGGGCAGATCGGCGAGGGCATCGATACCGGCACGCCGGTGCGCTTCGACGGTGTGGCCGTCGGGCGGGTCACCGAGGTGAAGACCGCCGAGCGGGGCAGGCAGCTGCTCACCCTCGAGCTGGATCCGGCGCAGATCGCCTCGCTCACCGATGCCCTCGGGGTGGATTACGCCCCCGAGAACCTGTTCGGCATCAGCGCGGTCGCGCTGCGCGGTGCGCCGGGCGGGTCCGCGCTGCGGGACGGGCAGGTGATCGATCTGGCCGACCGGGTGAATGACGTGACGATGGGCGCGCTGCTGCGCTCGCTCACCCAGACCTCGACCGAGGTGCTCACCCCGCAGCTGACACGGCTGCTGACGCAGGCGAATTCGGATCTGCGCGCGTTCAGCCCGGTGCTGCGCGCGGTGGTCGAACTCAGCCGAGCGGTGGCGGATACCCAGCGGTACCCGTCCTCGTTCCTGCTGGATCAGTACGCCGGATTCCTCACCGGCTTCGGCTCGTTCACCTCGGCCACCTTCAAATTGGCCAAGGCGATCCTGGACATCCAGATCTTCCAACAGGATCGCGACCGCTACGACGCGTCCATCACCATGCTGCGCGAGGGCGTATTGAAGGGTCTGGCAACGACTTTCGGTACGGTGCACGACAGCCTCGGCGGTTTCACCGATCCGCTCGCGCCGGTGGTGCGGGCGCTGGCCGATACCGTGCCCGATCCCGCGACTTCGCACGCTCAGCTCACCGAGACCATCGACCGGCTGCATCGCATGTTCGCGGACAGCCCGGATGGTCCGATGCTGAATGTCGCGGTCACGCTCCTGGGGGCGGGCCGATGACACAGCGGGGAATGGTCGGAGTCCTGCTGCGGCTGGGCGGCTTCGCGACGGTGATGATCGTGCTGCTGCTCGCCGTGATCACCGCCATCGTGCGGCCGGTGAGCGGTGAAACCGATTCGTACCGAGCGGAATTCACCGATGTCAGCGGGCTGAAGACCGGTGACGACGTGCGCATGTTCGGGGTGCAGGTCGGCAAGGTGACCGGTATCGAACTGCGCGGCACACGAGCGGTGGTGGCGTTCACCGTGCGTGCGGACCGGCCCTGCTTCGTCACCAGCGGGTTCGCGATCCGATATCAGACGCTCACCGGGCAGCGGTATGTCGATGTGCGGCAGCCGGATTCACCCGGCGAGCGCTTGGCCCCCGGGTCCACGGTGCCCGCGGACCGGACGGTGCCCTCGTTCGACATCACCCAGCTGTTCAATGGTTTGCAGCCGGTGCTGCGGGAATTCTCGCCCGGTGCGCTGAATCAGTTCACCGAGAGCGTGCTGGCGGTGATCCAGGGCGATGGCAATGGCATCGGCCCCGCGCTGGACGCGTTCGAACAGCTGAGCCGCTATATCACCGATAAACAGGCCGTGCTGTCGCTGGTGCTGTCCAATCTGCAGGCCATCTCCGAGCAGATCGGTGGTAAGTCACCGCAATTGGTAACTCTGCTGAAGGGCATCGCGGATGTGTTCACCTCATTCCGGGTCGAACTCGACGGGCTGCTGCATTTCGCGGCGGTCGCGCCGTCGGCGCTGGGGCCGCTCAACAGCCTGTTGAAAACCCTGGGTATGACCGAAAATTCGAATCCGAACCTGGAGCAGGACCTACAACGACTGTTCCCCGATCCCGATCAGGCGCTGGACACGCTCGGGCGGCTGCCGGGTCTATTGCAGTCGCTGGCCAATCTGCTACCGCCGGCCGGTCCGATCGCGGGGGAGATCACGCTGACCTGTTCCAAAGGGCCCGCCGAGGTGCCCGCGCCGTTCGCGGTGCTGATCAGCGGGCAGCGGGTGTCGATATGCCGAAGTTGAAGCCCGGCAGCGCCGCTCGTGAACTGCGATTGGGCCTGTACGGTGCGGCGGCGCTGACCGTACTGCTCGTCGCGACGGCGGTCTGCTATCTGCTCCCGCTCGGAAAGTCCACCTACACGGCCGATCTCACCGAGGCCCGGTCGGTGCGGGCCGGGGATGAGATCCGCATCGCCGGGATTCCGGTCGGAGCGGTGAAATCCCTCGAACTGCTGCCGGATCGGGTGCGCATGACCTTCACGGTGAACGACAACGTCTTCCTCGGCGATCGGACCGGCCTGGAGGTGCGCATGCTGACCGTGGTCGGCGGCCACTACATCGCCGCCTTCCCGGCGGGGGACCGGCCACTGGGTCATGCGGCGATACCCTCCGATCGAGTTCGGCTGCCCTACAGTCTGATTCGCAGTCTCCAGGACGCCACCGTGCCGATTCAGCAGGTGGATGGCGATACCCTGCGCCGGAACTTCGACGCGCTGGCCGGATCGCTCGACGACAGTCCGGACGCGTTGCGGCGCATGGGTACCGCAGTGCAGGGGCTGGTCGGACTGCTGGACCGGCAGAACGCCGATGTGTCCCGTGCGCTCACCGTGATGGATGAATATCTGACCGCCGTCAACGGCAATCGAGCACTGCTGGGGACCTTCCTGCGCAAGATCGGCTCACTGGAGACCGACGGTCTGGCCAAGAAGGCGGAAATTGCCGAATCACTGTCCGTGACAGCGGAATTGCTATCGCGCATCGCAGGTATCGAACCCGCCTGGCGGACCGAGCTGGAACCGCTCGCGGATCAGCTGGAAGCCGCGGTCCCGCAACTCGAGGAGCTGGGCCGCCGCTTCGATCAGGCGATCGACAGCCTCGGCCGGTTGCAGGATCGGCTACGTGCGGCATCGACGCCGCAGGACGGGGTGGTGGTGGATCAATCCGGAATCACCCTGTCCGCCCCGCAGGTCTGCATTCCACTGCCGGGCCGGGGGTGCTGATGAAACGGGTATTGGGCACACCGGGTTTCGTGACGGCGACCGGTGTGGCGCTGGTGATACTGGTGACCGTTGTCGGCTATCTGCTCGCCTTCGATCCGCTGCGGGGGACCATCGGATACTGCGCCGTGCTGCCGGACTCCATCGGGCTGTATCCGGGGAATCAGGTCACCACGCGCGGCCTCCCGGTCGGCACCGTGGATCGCGTCGAACCCGAGAACGGTTCGGTAAGAGTCACTTTCACCGTTGACGCCGCCTATCCGCTGCGTGGCAAGGTGACGGCGACGACCGTATCGGACACCCTGGTCGCCGATCGGCAGCTGGAGGTGCTCGGGGATAACACCGCACCGGACAACTGGCCCGAGAAGACCTGCATCACACAGACTTTTACGCCCAAGAGCATCACCCGGACGCTCGGAGCCTTCGCCGATCTGGCCGGGCAGCTCAATGGCGACGGCGATCCCGCCCAGGCCGATCGGCTGCGCGACGCGGTCCGGAGCTTCGATCGCGCCACCTCCGGGGGCGGCCCGAAACTGAATCAGCTCATCAAGGATCTCGGCTCGGCCCTGAACCATCCCGATGCCGCCGTCGCGCATCTGGGGGCGGTGCTGGACGCGTTCGCCTCGCTCGCCGACAGCATCTCGCTGAACTGGGGCGATATCAAAGTGGCGCTCACCCAGGCCAATGAGGGCATCGGCTTCATCAACTCGGTGTGGGGCGAGACGGTGCGCATCGTGGATTCACTGCTGGTGATCCTGCCGTGGTTCAACACCATCGCGCACAAGTACGGGCGCTCCATCCTCAACGGCCTGGACGCCGCGGTGCCGAAACTGCGGCTGCTGTCGGCGGGCATCGGGTCGCTGCAACGGCTGCTCGGCATGCTCCCGGCGGTGGTTTCGGCGTTCGGGCAGTTCATCGACGGTCGGACCGGGCAGGTGAAGGTCGGTTACGCGGCGCCGCGCGTCGCGCTGCCCAAGGACAGCGCGGAGCAGGTGTGCGCGGCACTGGCCATACTGCGGCCGGGGGAGTGCCGCGGCGCGGACGATGGGCTCGTGACGATGGATCTGATACCGCTGATACTGGGATCGGCGGGTGCACGATGAGGCGAATCATGCTCGGCTGCATGGCATTCACCGTCGCTGCCGCACTGTCCGCGGGCTGTTCCTTCGATCCGGCGCAGCTCCCGGTGCCGGGTGCGGCGGTGCCGGGACCGACCTATCGGGTGCACATCGAATTCGCCAGTGCGCTGAACCTGCCCGCGCAAGCGAAGGTGGTGGCCAATGGCACCCGGATCGGCAGTCTCCGTTCGGTCCGGGTGATCGATCCCTCCGCCGCCGGTCCCGGCCGCGTCGACGCGGAAGTGGAACTCGAAGCGGCGGTGCGGCTTCCGGTGGCCACCACCGCGCAGCTGCGGCAGAACACCCTCCTGGGTGATGTCTTCATCGGGCTCACCACGCCGCCCGATGACCTGGCGCGGAGTATTCCGGCGGGCGGGACGATCCCGTTGGCGCAGACCAAACCCGCGCTCCAGGTGGAGGATTTGCTGTCGGGACTCTCCACCTTCGTCGGCGGCGGTGCGCCGCATCAGGTGCAGGAGATCATCGAGCAGGCCAATGCCGTGCTGCCCGCGGATAAGCGGGACACCGCAAGGATTTTCGATCGGATAGGCGTCGACGTCGCGGACGTGGCGGGCAATCTCGATGTGCTGGACCGATTCCTGGATGGCTTCCAGCAGGACTTGGACGCGGTGCTGGGAAATCCACGCGAACTGAACGCGCTGCTGAGTGCGCAGGGCGCACATGACATTCCGGCGGACGTGCAGGCGCTGGTGAACACCCTCGGCATTGTCGGCTCGCTCGGCGATATCGGGCAGTCCCTGGTGCCGTTCGCGCCGCTGCTGCGCGCCGGGGACGCCGCCGCGGCGGCGTTCGTGCCGATGCTGCTGGCGCGCAACCCCCTCGACCTGGACGCGCCATCCAATCTGAATCGCCTGGTGGCGCTGCTACGGGACCGGGTGCTGCCCTTCGCGCAGAGCGGCGCGAAGGTGAATATCACCTCGGTGACTCTGGGCGATGCCCCCGACGCGGGCGATCAGATCGAAGCCATGGTGCGCGCGCTGCGCATGATCGGAGTGGTGCGATGAGGCCGAGTTCGGTGCTGTCCCTGCTGAGCATCATGGTGATTCTGTTGTCCGGCAGCTGCTATCTCGCCTTCGGGGTCGCCCGGGTGGACTGGTCCGGCCGCGATATCGATGCGGCACTGCTCATTCCGCGTTCGGGCGGGCTGCTGCCGCGCTCGAAGGTGCTGCTGTCCGGGGTGCAGATCGGTCAGGTCGGCGCGGTGACGCATACCGCCGACGGGGTGCTGGTCCGGGTGCGCGTCTCGGACCGCTATCCGATACCGGTCGCCAGCACGGTGCGCATCGAAGGTCTGTCCGGTCTCGGCGAGTCCTATATCGAGATCGAGCCGGGCGCGAGCGCGGGCCCCTTCCTGCGCGACGGTCAGACCCTGCGTGGCAGTGGAATCGCCACGCCCGTAACCATTCCCGAGGTCGCCGCGACCGCCACCCGGCTCATGCGGCAGCTGGATCCGGCCGCGCTCGCGTCCATCGTGGACACGTTCGGTCAAGCCATGGCCGGTACCGATGCGGTGATCCCGGATCTGGCCCGCGCCACCGATCTGCTGGCCGCGACCCTGGTGAGCCGGACCGATCTGATCCGGCGCATGCTGGTGGCCCTGCAATCGCGGGCCACCGATATGGACTGGGCGGAGCCGGCCCTGGTGAGCGCGTCCGGGCCGTGGGCCGATTTCGGGCCGCGGGTGTCGGAGGTCGCGGCCGCCATCGCGGCCGTCATTCGCGCGGGCGATCTGCCGGATTCGTTTCTGAGCGAGGACCGGAACGCCCCGGGCCTGGTGCCGTTCCTGCGCGAATTGACCGATCGATTGCGGCAGCTCGGACCGGACCTCGCGCCGCTCGCGCCGCTCGTCGCCCCGTTGTACGCGAGCGCAACCCCGCTGCTCCAGCAATTGGATCTCGGCAGCCTGATCGGCCAGGCCCTACATGCCACCAGCCCCGACGGCACGCTGCGGTTGCAGCTGCGCGTCAAGTGATCACACCCTCGTATCGGAGTTCGCCATGACGACAGACCTCGACACCGACGTCGACGAAAAAGCAGAGCAGGCAAAGGTATCCGTGCTGCGCGCTGTCGATTCACCACGGGCGGTGGCGATTTCGGTGCGCACCCTGCTCTGGTCGGCGCTGGTGGCGGTGCCCGTGATCATCGCCGTGGTGCTGGCGGTGCTGCTGGTCTCCGCGCGCGGCGACCTCGCGGACCGGGACGGCCGGGCCGCCGACGACGCCCGCGCCGAACAGGTGGCCAGCGATTACGCGGTCGGCGCGGCCACGGTCAATTTCGCCGACTTCGACTCCTGGGTAGCGCGTTTGAAGAAGAACACCGCGCCCGCGCTCGCCACCAAATTCGATGCCACCGCGCCGAAATTGCAGGATCTGCTCACCCCGCTGAAGTGGACCTCCACCGCCGCCCCGATCTCGGCGAAGGTGGTGAGCGCGGCGGCGGGGGTCTACAAGGTGAACGTCTTCGTCAATGTCTCCTCCACCAACGCGCAGAATCCGGACGGCGCGCAGACCACCGTCACCTACAACGTGACGGTGGATCGCAATGCCGACTGGAAGATCAGCGATGTCGGCGGAATGGACGGGGCGCTCCCGCTGAAGTGACCCGGAGGCCGCGAATCACGCTCCGCTCCAGCGTGGTTCGCGGCGTTCGAGGAAGGCCGCGACGCCCTCGGCGGTATCCCGGGAGGACAGCGTCGCGGCCATGGCGGCCTCGGTCACCTGCCACGCCTGTTCGTCATCCGCGGAATTCAATCGCTCCAGTGCCGTGAGGCTTTCGCGGACCGAGACCGGGGCATTGCGGCAGACGCGCGCGGCGAGCTCGCGGGCGGACCGTTCGGCCTGACCGGCCTCGGCCACGATATTGACGAAGCCGAGTTGATACGCGCGTTCCGCACTCAGCGAATCACCGGTCAGCAGCAGCTCTTTCGCCACATTCAGCGGCAGGGCGCGGCGGGTGCGGAACAGTCCGCCGCAGGTGGCGATGACGCCCCGGCTCGACTCCGGCAGCCCGAACGCCGCGGTGCGACCGGCCACCACCAGATCGCAGGCCAGCACCAATTCCATACCGCCGCCGAGGGCATTGCCTTCGACGGCGGCGATGAGCGGTTTGCCCATCCGGCGGCGGATGACCCCGTATTCGCCGCCGCGCTCGGTGCGTCCACCCGATCCCGCGCTCAGATCGGTGCCCGCCGAGAACATGGTCTCGGTGCCGGTCAGCACCGCCACCCACAGGCCGGGATCGTCCTCGAAATCGTTCAGCGCCGCGTCCAGGCCCGCGGTCATCTCCGCGTCGATGGCATTGCGCTTATGCGGGCGGTGCATCCGGATGATGAGGGTCCGGCCGTCCCGTTCTCGTTCCACGGTCATGCGCCGATTCTCACCGAGCGCCGGACGGGCGCGCCGCGGGGTGGCCGGGAGGGTCAATCTGTTGGCGCGCGCGGAAAGACGAACCGGAGGTGCGGGACCATAGGTTCGGGGAATGACGCCGCCGCATCCGAATCAGTCCCCGTCCGAACCCGATCTGGAGGTCGCGGTCATCGGCGCGGGATTCGGCGGTCTGGGGGCGGCGGTGGAACTGCGGCGCGCCGGAATCGATCGATTCCTGATCTTCGACAAGAATCCGGATATCGGCGGCACCTGGTATGCCAATACCTATCCCGGTGTGGCCGTTGATATTCCGTCGGTGTACTACAGCTTCTCCTATGCCGCGCCGAAGGTCTGGTCGCGGTTGTTCGCGCCGGGCGCGGAGGTCAAGGCGTACGCCGATCAGATCGCCGATGACTACCGGTTGCGGGACAAGCTGCGGCTCGGTACCCGGGTGCGGGCCGCGACCTGGGACGAAGGCGCTCATCGGTGGCGGATCGATACCGAGCGGGAATCATTCACGGCCCGGTTCCTCATCGCGGCCGTGGGTGGTCTGGAAGTGCCGCGCATGCCGGATATTCCGGGCGTGGACGAATTCGCGGGCAAGGTGGTGCACACCGCGCGGTGGGATCACGACTTCGACTACCGCGGTAAGCGGATCGCCGTGATCGGCACGGGAGCCACCGCGCTGCAATTGATTCCGGAGCTTGCCGACGCGGCCGGGCGGCTCACCGTGTTCCAGCGCACGCCCATCTGGGTGATGCCCAAGCCGGATTTCCGGATCGGTGCCGGGGTGAAATGGGCCCTCGATACCGTGCCGGGGTTGCGCAGGCTGGTGCGGCTGGGGGTGATGTCGACCTTCGACGCGGGGGTCTCCACGGCCGGCGTCTTCTATCGCGCGACCAGCCCGATCATCGGCTTCACCGGTCGAAGTATCAAGCGCTGGTACGGAACTCAGGTCGGCGATGCCGCACTGCGGGAGCGGCTGACCCCCGATTACGCTCTCGGCTGTAAACGGCCCTCGGTATCGAACCGGTACCTGAGCGCCTTCGCCCGCGATCACGTCGAGCTGGTCACCGATCCGATCGAGAAGATCACCGCCGGTGCCGTCGTCACCGCCGAAGGCGTCGAGCACGAGATCGACGTGCTGGTCTGCGCCACCGGATTCAAGGTCATGGAGGCCGGTGCGACACCACCGTTCCCCATCCACGGTCGCGCTCAGGAACTCGGAGAGTTCTGGCAGCACAACCGTTTTCAGGCATACCAGGGCGTGTCCATCCCGGATTTCCCGAACCTGTTCATGATCACCGGGCCGTACGGCTTCGCCGCCGCGTCCTATATCGCCATGATCGAATGCACCGCCGCGCACGCCCGCCGGGCCATCGTGGCGGCCCGCGATCGGGCCGCGACCGCCGTCGAGATCCGCCGGGAACCGCATGACCGCTACTGGCGCAAATCGCTGCGACGGCACCGGAACGCACTGTGGCTCAACAACGATTGCGAATCCTCCAATACCTATTACATCAACGCCCAGCACGATGTGGCGGCCATCCGGCCCGGTACGCATGCCGGAATGTGGTGGGCCAACAAGCATTTCCCGCTGGACGACTACGCCTACTCGACGCTCGCCGCGCCGTCCGGCGAACGCGCGTCCTAGACCGGAGGACAGCATGGAACTAAAACCCGATGTCGCCGCGCGCACGGACGCGGCCCCGCACTGGCGCGCGGCCGCGCCCGATCGCGTCCCCGAGCTGGGCAGCTTGCGGCATACCGAACCCGCGACCTGGCTGCTGGCCCGGTTGGGCGGCCTGCTCGGCGGTGGCGGCCGCATCAAACTGCTCGAGATCATGGGCCGCTCCGGTGGCCTGTTCTGGCGCTACGCACCCCTGGCCGTGCGCCTGGTCCCCGGCAGCAAACTCACCCGCGTCGACTGCGAACTGGCCACCCTGCGCACCGCCTGGCTGGTCGGCGCCCGCTACGAATGGCACCACCACGTGTACGCGGCTCGCTTCAGCGGCCTGTCCCTGGAAACGGTCGAGCGCGTGGCGGCCGGTCCGGAGGATCCGGGCTGGTCCGAACCGCAGCGCCTACTCCTGCGCGCCGTCGACGAATTGCATTCCGGCCGAATGATTCTCGATGACACCTGGACCGGACTGTCGGCCCACCTCACCCCCGCGCAGCGGGTCGACCTGTGCATGCTGGTCGGCCACTACGACATGCTCGCCATGCTGCTGAAAACCCACGGCATCGAACCCGAACCGGAGATGTGGCGGCGTGGCCCCCTGCGCTGGGTCCGTGACAGCGCCAGCGGCGACGGCCTCACCCCCGGCGGCCTCCCACGCTTCAACAAGGCCGTCACCAACCGCCTGGTCGGCCCCTCGGCCGGAAAGATCCCGCCCTACAGCGTGATTCACCACTCCGGACGCAAATCCGGTCGCCCCTTCCGCACCCCGGTGCTGGCCGCCCACCGCGGCAACCTCCTCATCGTCCCCCTCCTCTACGGCGACCGCTCCGACTGGGTCCGCAACGTCCTGGCCGCGAACGGCGGCGAAGTCACCCACCGCCGCCGCACCCGCGAATTCACCTCCCCCCGCGTCCTGGACGCCGCCGGAGCCGCCACCCTCCCGGCCCCCGCCACCCTGTTCACCCGCCTGCTCAAGATCCTGGTCGCGGACCTGGACCCGAGCTGACCGCGGATCGCCCGGTCCGCTACGGGACCGAGACCGGGCGCAGGCAGCTTTCCAGCGGAGTGACGATCGAGCAGAGCGCCGGGGTGCGGGTGGGGCGGTAGTCGGCGGGGACACCGGCCTGGGCGGTGATGGCGCGGTATGCCGCTACCGCGGTGGTGGGGCGGCGGGTGAGGGCCGGGTCGGTCTTCACGTCGACGGTGTAGAGGCCGAAACGTGGTGCGTAGCTGCCCCATTCGTAATTGTCGGTGATGCTCCAGTAGTTGTAGCCGATCACGTTGATGCCGTCGGCCTTGGCGCGCTGGATCCAGTAGACGGTGTCGCGCAGGTGATCCGCGCGGTCGTAGCCGTCCCAGCGGGGGCGGCCGCTGTCGGTGGGCATGCCGTTCTCCACCACGTAGAGGGGGAGTCCGGGGAACTTCTCCGCGTAGGTGCGCAGGTCGTAGTAGATGCCCTCGGGTTCGATGGCGTTCTGCCACAGTTCGTCGCCGAGCAGGGCGGTACCGGGCGGATTCGACAGGGACGCACCGTAATAGAAGTCGATGCCGACGTAGTCGAGTTTGCCGTGCACCCGATCGGCGAACAGCAGATCGGTCAGGTTCTGCACGATCGGGTACTGCGCGATATTGCTGGTCACCTGTGCTCCGGGCTGGCGCTGATGGATGTAGTCGTAGATCGTGCTGTGCGCCTGGACCAGTCGATCGAACATCGGCAGCGCGTCGAGCAGCCCGATATCGCCGATCTTGATCGATTGCGCCACATAGCCCATCGGTTCATTGATGGTCACCCACAGCGGGTTGAACCCCGCGTAGCGGTCCACCACCCGCCGCATATTCGCCAGCCAGTCCGACACCATGTTCTTGCTCTTCCAGCCGCCCCGATCGGCTTCCCATCCGGGAATCACCCAGTGATCCAGGGTCAGCATGGGTCGCATACCGGCTGCCCGAATCTTGGCCAGCACCGCGTCGTAGAACCGGAAGTCGTTCTCGTCCCACACATCCGGGCGCGGCTGCACCCGCGCCCATTCGATGCTGAGCCGATAGACCTGCACCCCCAGCCCGGCCGCCAGATCGATGTCCTCGGCATACCGATCGAAGAAGTCCACGGAGTCCCCGTACGTGTCCCGGGCTTTGCCGGACTTCGCGTATCGGCTCCAATTGCTATCGGGCGCATGCCCTTCGGATTGGAAACCGGCCATGGACACACCCCACATGAACCCGGACCCGAGTGCGGGCACGCTGGTCGGAGCTCCGGAACTGCCCGTCCCCGACCCGCTGGAACTCCCCGACCCGGACCCGCTCCCGGATCCCGACCCCCCACTCCCGGTGGGCACGGCTCCGGCACCACCGGACGCCGCCAATGTGATTGCCACGGCGGCGAAAACGGCACACACCAGTCGAGATCGACTCATTCCAGTACATCCTCCAGCGCAACCCAGCGCGTCCCCGACATGGCCGCGCATGGTGTGCCCCAGACCATACTGGTCAAACGTCCAGCACGGGCGATATTCCATCGGGAGGGTAGGTCCGCGAAACCCTGGTTCGGGCAACAGCGGTAAAACGGGTGCTGGTTGCTGGTTCCCCGGCCGGTGAGGCTGTTGTGGTGAAAACATCCATAACCAGCGGAGGTGCCCAGCACCCCGCGCTGGAACCATTCGGGCTCGGATCCCTACCACTGCGCAATCGGCTCGCCGTCGCGCCCATGACTCGGATATCGGCGACGGGTCAGGGGGTGCCGACGGCGCAGATGGCCGAGTACTACCGCGAATACGCCCTCGGCGGATTCGGATTGATCGTGACCGAGGGCGTGTACGTGGACGCGGTGCACAGCCAGAGTTATCTCGGGCAGCCGGGATTGGTCACCGTCGGGCAGATCGACGGGTGGCGGGCGGTGACCGGGGCCGTGCACGCGGCCGGGGGCGCGATCGTGGCGCAGTTGATGCACGCGGGGGCGATCTCGCAGGGGAATTCGTTCGGGGCCGAGACGATCGGGCCGTCGGCGGTGCGGCCGCGCGGGCAGATGATGGTCGACTACGGCGGGGTCGGCGGCGAGTGGGACGCGCCGCGGGAGATGACCGCGCACGATATCGACGAGGTGCTGGACGGATTCGCGGCCGCCGCCGTCAATGCCCGGGAGGCCGGATTCGACGGGGTCGAGATTCACGGGGCCAATGGCTATCTGCTGGATCAATTCCTCACCGACTACACCAATCTGCGCACCGATGAGTACGGCGGTCCGGTGCGGAATCGGATTCGGCTGACCGCGCAGGTATTGGAGGCGGTGCGCGAGGCGGTGGGGGATTTCCCGGTCGGCGTGCGGCTGTCGCAGACCAAGGTGAACGATTTCGGCTACCGGTGGCCCGGGGGCGAGACCGACGCGTGGGTGATCTTCGCGGCGTTGCGTGCGGCGAGCTACCTGCATATCGCCAGTGAGGGAAGGAATTTCATCGAAACGGCCCGCTTCCCGAACGGGGTCACCATCACCGAACTGGCCCGTGAGGTGTCGGGGCTGCCCGTCATCGCCAACGGCGGCATGCACGATCTGACCCAGGCGGCCGACGTGCTGACCGGCGGCCATGCCGACGTGCTCTCGCTCGGGCGCGGCGCGCTGGCCAATCCCGATCTGCCACAGCGCATTTCAGGCAGTGTCGAGCTCGACGACTTCGACTACGAAATGCTGCACCCGCTGGCCACACTGGAGTGCGCGGCCGCGTGGCGGGCTCAGCGCGAGACGGCGACCGGCAGGATTCCGGCCTCGGCGTCGGCCTCGCGATCGTCGTAAGCCGTTCGGGCGGCGGCGATTTCGTTCTGATGCGCCTCCGTCCAGATGACCAGCGATTTGATGGTCGTGTGCAGGCTCGCGCCCAGCGGGGTCAAGGCGTAATCCACGCGCGGCGGGACCGTCGGGTAGACCGTGCGGTCGACCAAGCCGTCCCGTTCCAGTTGGCGCAGCGTGCGACTGAGCATGCGCTGACTGACGCCGTCGATCTTGTACTTGAGTTCGCTGAAGCGCAGCGTGCGCTCCTCGAGATACGCGATCACCAATAGCGACCATTTGTCGGCTACCCGATCCAGGATCTGGCGTACCTCGCAGTCATTGCGGGAGTCCCAATGCACGGCGTACTCGCCGGGGTCGGTATCCGCGCAGTAACCGAGTGATTCGAATGTGCCGTCTTCCACAGGTTCGAAGTCTGCCCGAAGATCGACTAGGTAACAAGAAGTAACCGACCACACCGTCGGGAACCATCACTTTCAAGAGAGTCTGCAATGTTGAAATCCACACCCACAACGGTGTTCACCGAGTTGTCCGGTCGCGCCTGGGCCGTGCTCGCGGTGCTGTGCGGCGCGATCTTCCTGGAGGGCATCGATGTCGCGATGCTCAATGTGGCGTTGCCCTCCATTCGCGCCGATCTCGGCCTGTCCACCGGCACCCTGAGCGGTGTCGTCTCCGCCTACGTGCTCGGCTACGGCGGCTTCATGCTGCTCGGCGGGCGCGCGGCCGACCTCTTCGGCCGCCGCCGGGTATTCCTGTTCTGGCTGGCGGTATTCGTGCTGTTCTCCGGCCTCGGCGGCCTGGCGACCAGCGGCTGGATGCTGTTGACCGCGCGCTTCGTCACCGGTGTGGCGGCGGCGTTCATGGCCCCGGCCGGACTCTCGCTCATCACCACCAATTTCGCCGAGGGGCCGGTGCGCAACAAGGCACTGCTGGTTTACGCCGGTGTGGCCGCGGGCGGCTTCTCGCTCGGCATGGTGGTCGGCGGGCTGCTGACCGCGCTCGGCTGGCGCTGGGTGTTCTTCGCTCCGGTGGTGCTGTCCGCGGTCCTGCTGGTCGCCGCGATTCCGCTGCTGCGCGATGGTGAAGGGCCGCAGGCGGTTCGGGGACGTATCGATGTGCTCGGCGCGCTCTCGGTGACCGGTGCGATGATGCTGCTGGTCTACGGTGTGGTCCGGCTGGAACACGCGGGCGACGGTCCCGGGGTGACCGCGCTGGTGTTCCTGGCGGGCGCGGTGCTGCTCGCGCTGTTCGTCATCCAGGAACGGCGCACCCCCGAACCGCTGGTCCGGCTCGGCATCCTGCGCTCGGCGAACCTGGTGCGCACCAACCTGATCGCGCTGCTGTTCGTCGGCTCGTTCGCCGGATTCCAATTCCTGGCCACCCTGTACTTCCAGGAACTGCGCGGCTGGAGCACCGTGCAAACCGGTCTGGCCATGGCGGTCATCGGCATCGACGCCATCCTCGCCCCGGTACTGACCCCGCGCCTGGTGGATCGATTCGGCAATGGCCGCGTGATCTTCGGCGGCGTCGCCCTGGCCGCGCTGGCCTACCTGCTGATGCTGCCCACCGGCCTGGATCGGGCCTACATCACCATGCTGCCCGCGCTGCTGCTGCTCGGTGTCGCGTTCTCGCTGGTCTACGGTCCGCTGACGATCGCCGCCACCGATGACATCGATGAGCAGGAGCACGGCCTGGCCGGTGGATTGCTGTACACCGCCTTCCAATTCGGTTTCGCGCTCGGCATTTCCGGCGTCACCGCCGTGCACGTCGCGGTGCTCGGATCCGGTGCGAGCGGTATCGACGCGGTGCGCACCGCCCTGCTGGTGCTGGTGATCGCCGCCGTCCTGGCCGGGACCATCGGGCTGTTCGGCCTGCGCCGCACCGCTCCGGCCGCCGAACCCGCCCTCGCCTGATTCGGAAAGGAAACTGTCATGGCGACAACGGAATTCGATCTCATTCGCCCCGAATTCGATGCCTATATCGGCGATATCGTCTACGCCACCATGGTCACCGTCGACGGTAAACACCGGCCGCGCGCCCGGGTGCTGATTCCGGTGTGGGAAGTGGTGGACGGCAAGCCGATCGGATGGCTGGCCACCTACCGGACACCGGTCAAGGAGGCGCACCTCGCGGGCAATCCGAACACCACGTTCTCCTACTGGAATCGCAAGCAGAACTCGGTGCACATCGATGCTACCGCGGACTGGATTCCGCTGGCGGACTTGGAAACCCGGCAGTACGTCTGGGATATGTATCAGCGCACCAGCCCCCAGGGCGCGGGATATCCGCTGGGGCAGTTCTGGTCCGGCATCCAGGATCCGAAACTGCACATCCTGAAACTGGACCCCTGGCGCATCCAGGTGATCCGGGGCCGGGACCTGCGCAGCATCCTGTGGCGGGCCCCGGTCGCCGAAACCGTCAGCTAGCCGGACGCTGTCGCGCCCGGTCCAGCAGGATCAGCGCGACAGCGGCCACCGCGAGCACGGCCCCGATCACGCATACCGAGGTCAGGGTCGTGCCGCGGTTCAGCGCCACGGCCGCCAGCACGGGGGTCGCGCTGATGCCCAGCTGGAACGCCGAGACCGTGGTGGCCCCGGCCAGGGTGGGGGCCGCGGCGGCGATGGCGAACACCCGGCCGTACAGGGCGGGATTGAGCACGAAAGCCGCTGTGCCGAGCAGGAATACGGCCGGAACCACGATCCACGCGTGAGACATGGTGAGCGCCAACAGTATCGACAGGATCGCGATACCGATCGCACCGGTCAGCAGGGCCCGGTGCGGGCGGCGATCGGCGATCCGGCCGCCGATGGACAGACCCGCGAAAGCGCCGATGCCGAACAGCGCCAGTACGGCCGGAATCCACACCTCGGGCACGCCCGCGATATCGGACAGCATCGCCGCCAGATAGTTGAAGCTGATCATGTACGCCGCGGTGGTCAGCACCGTGATGCCGAAAATGTTCCACAGCAACGGCTTTCGCAAGACCGCCAGCTCACCCGCGACGCTCGGGGCCGGTCCCCGGCCGCCGGTGGCGGGCAAGCCGAACAGCACGCCCGCGATACCCGCCAGCGTCAACGCCACCACCACCCAGAACCCGCCCCGCCAGCCGGTGAAATGGCTGATCAGCGTCCCCATCGGACCGCCCGCCACCATGGCGACGCTGAGCCCGCTGACCACCACGCCCGACGCCCGCGCGTTCCGGTCCGGTGTCACCAGCCCGATCGCGGTCACCGCCGCCACCGCGAAGAATCCGGCGTAGGCCAGTCCGGATACGAACCGGCTGATCAGCAACACCGGATAGTTCCCCAGCAGTCCGGCCGCCACCGCCGCCGCGAAAACCGCCTGGGTGGCGACCAGCGCGGTGCGGCGCGGCCAGCCCAGGCTCAGCACCGCGAACGGCGGGCCGCCCACCACCACGCCCAGCGCGAACGCGGTGATGAGCATTCCGGCCGAGGACAGCGTGACCTCCAGATCGGCTGCCACGGCGGGCAATACGCCCGCCAGCAGGAACTCGGCGCTGCCCATGGCGAACAGGCTGAAGCCCAGCAGGTAGACCCCGGCGGGCATGCTCCGCGACACCGGAGCGTTGTCGACATGCGTTGTCGTTGTATCCATTCGGATCACCTCCGATCCGAAGCATCCGAGCCACCGGCCGTTTTCGGCGCACACCATTGCCGAATCCGGGACATGCCGACCGAGGGGAACCGATGGAAACCGATCCGACCGTGGCCGCCGCCATCGCCCAGATCGCGCCCCGGCTGCGTGCCGCACGCGACCGCACCGGGATCAGCCTCGCCGCGCTGTCCCGCGCCACCGGCATCTCCACCAGCACGCTGTCCCGGCTCGAATCCGGTTTGCGCAAGCCGAGTCTGGAGTTGCTGCTGCCGGTGGTGGCGGCCCTGGATGTTCCCCTCGACGCCATCGTCACCGCACCGCGCATCACCGCGCCGCGCGCGCCCAAGGGTGCGGAAGCGACCGATACCGACACCGGCGGCCGCGCGGGTGTCATCGGCGGTTCAGCCGATAAGCACCTACCCGCCGGTGCCGGAGCCGATTCCGAGGCGCTCGATCCCGTTGTCCCGCAACAGCCCGATGCCAAACCGGGACGAGTCCTCATTCCGCTGTCCCGGCATCCGGCCGAACCCCGCGCCTACAAGCTCACCATCCCCGCGCACGACACCACCCCGTACCCGCGCAGTCACCCGGGCCACGAATGGCTGTACGTCCTGCGGGGTCAGCTCCGCGTCCGGCTGGGCGAACACGACTTCACCATGACCGCGGGCGAGGCCGCCGAATTCGATTGCCGCATACCGCATTGGTTCGGCGCGACCGGCAGAGACGGCGTCGAGGTGCTGAGCCTGTTCGGCAGGCACGGCGCGCGTATTCACACCCGCACGCGCAGTCGCTAGCTCACGGCCGTTCGCCGCCGCGCATCAGGCCGTGCGCGTCCACCGACGCCACCAATTCGCCCGCGCGCGTGAATATCTGGATGCGGGTGAACATCCGCCCGCTGCCCGCGAATGGGCTCTCGCAGCGCAGCAGCAGCCAATCGTGCAGCGTGAACGGCCGATGGAAGGTGATGGTCTGGGCGAGCATGGCCGCGGCGGAACGGCCACCGCGCCTGGCGATCTCGGCCTGCGGATACGGGCGCATGGCGACCGGCCCGAGGAAGCCCTCACTGCCGTGCGCCAGCAGTGCGCGGTTCACACCGGGCAGATCGGGGGCCTTATCGCAGCGCATCCACACATCCAGCGATGGCGGTCCCGCGAGGTCGAGCGCCACCGCGTCGGCCCCGCCGACCGTGCGAACCTCCCACGGCAGCAATGCGCACGGCAGCTCGTCGCAGTCCTGCGGTCCGGGCACCCCGGCGGGCAATTCCGCACCGTGCGAGAGGAAGTCGGGCTCGTCGACGCTGAGCATCGCCAGTATTCGCGCGTGCTCGCGCTCCTGCTGCCGGAACGTCACCTGCACGGTCGCCAGCGCCCGTCCCGACTGCACCACCTCGACGTCCACCT
Organism: Nocardia sp. NPDC058058; assembly: GCF_042885355.1. Classification (NCBI taxonomy): domain Bacteria; kingdom Bacillati; phylum Actinomycetota; class Actinomycetes; order Mycobacteriales; family Nocardiaceae; genus Nocardia; species Nocardia sp. NPDC058058. The sequence continues at coordinate 547,889 of NZ_JBHVSA010000004.1, forward strand.
CGACATCCCGGTCGGCATACCCGCCGCGCGGGAACACCCCGTGCAGCGATTGCACCGCCATATGCGGCACCGTCCGCTCGGCGGCGATCACGGCCTGCGCCAGCGTCTGACTGCCGAGCGTGGTCGGCAGGGTGGAACTCACATTCCGGGCACGGAAGCGCCCGGGCTCGAGCTCATCGAGATCGAGCACGTCGAGCAGATCGGTCAGGTCGACGACCGGCCATAAATGTGTTCCACCAGCCATGGCGAAATGCTCGCACACCGTTCCCGTCCGGGGGTACGCGAGGAGCGCTGAGCGGGACGCCCGCACCGCCTCAGCTCGGAGAACCGTACTGTTCCAACAGCTCCGGCGGCATACTCAGCGCCGCCTCGATCATCCCGGCCGCATGCCACAGGCCGATTCGATCCAGGGCCTCCACCGATTGCACACAGATGTCCCGGTCCAACTCGGCCATCCGATTCCCGCAGCGATCGCGTTCGGCGATCTCGTCCGCGTCGGTGGCATCGCGCAGCCGCTCCACGATCTCGGCCATCCGGGCTCGTTCCCGCGTGGGTTCGTACAGCGGTCGCAGCGCGGCCAGGATCTGCCGATCACTCACCTCGGGTGTCTCATTCCAGCTCATATCTCTCCTATGCTGACGATTCCGGATATGCACGGATATACACACGCTGAGGAGCTCTTCATGCCGTATGTCGTGAATTTCGACTCCGTGTCCACCGTCGGACTGGAGTCCTCGCCGGTCGCGGACGCACTCGCCGGGCTGCGCGCGAACGAGGCCCGGTACTTCAAGAACAAGTACAACCACGTCTTCACCGTGGAACCCGCGAGCGATGCCCGGTCGGCCGTCGACTGGGTCAGCCGGATCCTGAAGCAGGAACGCGGCATCGTCATCGCGGCGCGGCCGCTCGAGGCAACCGCCTTCGAGGTCGAGGGCATTCGCATGGCCTACGTGTTCTACGAGGATGGTCTGTCGATCAACGTCATGTACACGATCGCCGATGCCGGTAAGCGCGCGGTCGGATTCAAGCTGTCCGACGGTATGGCCATCCCCGCCGAGCTCGACTCGTTCAAATTCGCGAGGCAGAAATCCAAGCTGGCGGGCACGATTCGCGGCTCCTACTTCGTCATCAAGAACGAGTACTGATCCGGCTCCCCGCGTGTCGCCGGGCCGGGAATCGGTCAAACGGCTGCGCGGGCGGCAGGTCAGGTCCGATAGTCGATGCGGTCACCTCTGTGCGTTGCCTGGACCTGATGATTCCGCGTGGCAGGAGAGCATGATGACAAGTCTCGACAGCGGCCCGAGTGGGCTCGGTACCCAGCTCGCCAGGCGTTTCGCGGCGGTAGCCGACTCGGTTCCGGAGTCGGAACCCATTGTCCCGGAAGCTGATACGGCCGATCACTGTGTACCGAGCGTGCCCCGGCTCGGCGAAAGCGCGTTCCGGATCCCGCTGCGGCGATTGACCGCCGATATCGAGCCCTATCAGCTGCTCGACTGGGGTGACGGGTCCGCGCCGCCGCTGTACTGCCCGCCCGCCGCGCGCATCGACGATCGCCTCGCCGACGAGGTGGACAATCGGCTGGCCGAATGGGCGGAATCGATCGGGTTCACCCCCGAGGAGATCGAGAAGCTGCGCAAGACCGGCTACGGGCGGCTGGTCATGCTGGCGCACAGCGATTCCGACGATCCCGATCGGTTGCTGGTCGCCGCGCAGATGAACACCGCGTGGTGGATGGCCGACGACTACTACGCCGACGATTCGGCCCTCGGCGCGGATCCCATCCTGCTGCCCCAGCGCCTCACCCTGGCCATGGCGGCCCTGGACCCGCTGCCCGACGCGGGCGAATTCAGCGAACCCCTGAACGAGGAGCTGCGCACCGATCGGGTGCTGCGCGCGTTCCGCTCGGCGATCGCGCACCTGCGCCGCCACGCCACCCCCGACCAGGTGCAACGCGCCTGCTACGCAACCTTTTCCATGTTCGTCTCCTGGACCGCGTACGCCGCCTGGCGGCACACCGGCGAGCCGCCCGCCGCGTGGGAATACCTCGCCGCCCGCCAGCACGACACCTTCTACACCTCCATGACCCTGATCGATCCGGTGGTCGGCTACGAAGTCCCGTCCAACCTCTTCTACGACGATCGGGTCCGGCGCGCCGCCTTCCAGGCGGGCACCGCCTGCGTCCTGGTCAACGACCTCTTCTCGGTGAAGAAGGACGCCGCCGACGAGAATCCCGTCTCCAATATGGTCTTGCAAATCGCCGCCGACCGCGGCTGCTCCATCGCCGCCGCTACCGAAACAGTCGTGGACCTGCACAACACCATGGTTCGCGACTTCGAAGCCGGACACCGTGCCCTGCAACCCATCCCATCCCCCGAACTGCAATCCTTCCTGCACGGCGTCCGCAACTGGATGGGCGGTTCCTTCGAATGGCACAACACCAACCCCCGTTATCGCTAGTGAGGTCGATGACGCCCGCGATCTGCAAGGTGAGTCCGGTCGCGATCACGTCGGCATAGGACAGAACGGCTCACAGCTGGCGGGCGGCTCCGGCGCGGGCGTCTGTTCGAAATGCGCACTGCCCACCACGATCGCGATGACAACCGCCAGCCCGACCGCCAGGGCCGAGGCAATGACAACCACGGCCCAATTGAGTCGAGGAAAGGTAATGGCCTCGGTACCGTCCTCGAGCACCATGAACAGCACGGCCGCACTTCCCGACGATCGGGCCAGCTGAGATAACAGCGCTCCACGCCACCAGTTTTGGGACATCCCGAACTCGATCCGATACCGCACGAATTGTCATGATCGACAATGTCCAGCGTACGCTCGAGCAGCTGTAATAGCTTTCGCCTATAGCTCATTCGCGCATCCTGAGTCCGGGTCGAGCGATTACGCGGGGTCGGTCATGGCGCCGTACTGATCGTGCAGGGCCTGGGTGATCGCGGTGAGGACGCGATGGGTGGCTGCCAGGTCCTGGTCGGGGAAATCGGTCATGGCCGTGCGGGCGTAGCGGCCGACCGGGGTGAAGAAGGCTTCGGCGGCTTCGTGGCCGGTGGTGTCGCGGTGCAGGATGATTCGCCGGCGGTCGGTGGGGTCGGGTCCCCGGCGTACGTGCCGGGCTTCGATCAGGCGTTCCACCAGGTAGGTGACGGCGGCGGAGGACATTCCCATCAGTCTGCCCAGCTGTCCCGGTGTCAGTGGGCGGCCGGTGTCCTCTGCGCTGGATATGTGCATCAGGGCGCGGAAGTCATTGGGGCGCAAGTTATTCGAGCGGGCGAAGAGGTGGCCGAGTTGATCGGAGATGGCGCCGAGTGCGCGGATATCGGCGGTGATCCCGGTTTCCAACGCGCCGCGCTGCGGCGTCGCACGGGTGGGTGCGGCTGTTGTGGGGTCGCTGTCGGTCACCGCCGCAGCCTATCGTCCCGAAGTCTCTCTATTGCTTAATAGTTAAGTTTCTGAGAGAGTTTGCCGATCGGCGCTCGGGCCGCAGCCGAGAGGTGCACTGAGAGAGGCGACTTCATGCAGGTGGGACAACCCAGCCGGACCGCATTGGGCGCGGCTCGCGCGCGGGCGCTGCACCAGACCGAGGAGGCGGCATCGATCTTCGTCGACCCCTTCGCCGCGGCGATCGCGGGTGCGGCGGATATCGCCATCGGCGACGGGCCGCAGGATCGCCCGGTCCCGGAAGACGCCCGGTTGTTTCTGGCCATGCGGCATCGATTCGCCGAGGACGCGCTGGCAGAGGTCGCCACCGAGGTGAAACAGGTGGTCATCCTCGGGGCGGGGTTGGATACGTTCGCCTATCGCAATCCGCATCCGGACCTCACCGTCTTCGAGGTCGACCACCCCTGGACTCAGCAGTGGAAGCGGCAGCGCCTCACCGACGCGGGAATCACGGTCCCCGACTCGGTGCGTTTCGTGCCGGTCGACTTCGAAACAGAGACTCTCGCAGCGGGTTTGGCCTCGGCGGGCTTCGACCGAACCGTCCCGGCCTTCTTCATCTGGTTGGGTGTTGTCGTCTATCTCACCCCAGGATCGGTGACCGCGACCCTGCGCTTCATCGCCGAGCACTCCGCCCCGGCGCAGGTGGTATTCGATTACAGCGAACCGATTTCCGCACTCGCGCCGGAACATCGGCCGATGGTCCAGGGGCTCACGCGGTTGATGGACGAGCTGGGCGAATCGTGGCTGTCGCTGTTCACTGTCGGGGAGATCACCGCACAGCTGCGAGCGCTCGGTTTCGATGAGATCGAAGACTTCGACCGCCCGGGGCTGTTCGCCAGATTCACACCGGGGCGCCCGACCGACGACCGCGTCGGCGGCCACATCCTGCGTGCCGCACACCGAGGGCATCCCTTCGTCGGTTGATGATCCTGACGCCAATCGGCCAGATGCTCATTTTCACCGGCCTGTTCCATGTACTGAACTCGCTGCGCGACGGCACCGGAACACCTGGAACTTCATGCGGCAGCGCCGAACCGATATCGCGCTGCATGAAACGCCCCTTCCTTCTCGACCGGCCGACCGTTAGGACGCCTGACGATTCGGCGGATAGGCTCCGGGCTCGTGAGAGTTTTCTTCGTGGCTTGGCTCGCGTATGCCACGGCACTGCTGACCAGCAGTCGTGACCTTTTTACCCAGTCCGTGTACGAGGAGGGGGACGCGGGGACCGTCTCGATCCTGGTGCTCTCGGCAAAACATTTCGATCTGCTGGTGGGCAACTACTCCAGGGTCGGATTTCATCATCCCGGTCCCTCATTCGTATACGTGCAGGCGTTCGGCGAATGGCTTTTCTACGATGTGCTGCATTGGGTGCCGACGCCCTGGAATGGGCAGGCGATCGCCATTCTGCTGCTCAACGCGGCACTGGTGGCCCTGGCATTGAGCGTGATCTACAGCTGGTATCCGTCCTGGACGCTCATCGCCGGGATCGGCGGCGCGAGTCTGCTGTTCGTCACCGTGTACCGCGATCTGCTCAGCGGGCTCTGGATGCCCTACGTGTATTTCGCCCCGTTCCTGCTGCTGCTGGTGGCGGTCGCCTCGGTGGTGGCCGGGCGCACCGAACATCTGTGGGTGCTGGCGCTCGCGGGCGGATTGCTCATCCACGGGCACGCGGAGTTCCTGTTCTTCGTGCCACTGCTCGGCGGCGCGGCGCTCTTTCTCATCTGGCGGCGCAAACTCGCGGTCGCCAAGCGGGATTGGTGGTTGTTCGGCGGAATCGCCGCGGCATTCGCCTCGACGATCGTGCTCGACGGAATCGTGCATTTCCCGGGCGAACTCGCGAAATATGCCATCTACGGCGGTGGGCACGGAATACACGCACCGTGGACGGCGGCCTGGTACACGGTGCAGTTCTGGGGGCCGAACCGCATCCTCGGCGTCATCATCTTCATCGTGCTCTTCGCGCTTGTGGCGTTGCTCACGCGCGGTGAGAAATTCCTGCGCAGCGGACTCGCGGTCTGTGCGGCGACCGTGCCACTGATGTCGATTTACGCGACGATCGGCATCGACCAGATCAATGAGCCGTACATCGGCTACTTCTCCTATGCTGTACCGCTTTTCATGTTCGCGCTGCTGCTGATCGGTCTCACCCGGTGGATCGCGGAACTCGAATTCAACGGCGCGGCCGTACTGCGGTACGCCGGAGTCGCCCTGCTGGTCATCGGGCTCGTGGTCAGCGGCCTGACCCACTCGCTGGCCAATCGCCGCCCCGGCACCGTCGGCCTCACCACCACCTTGGACGCGATGAAACAGGTCGCCGGAACCCGCTCGATCGTGCTGGAGCGCAAACCCCACGAGGCCTGGGGCGATGTCGTCTTCCTGGTACTCGCCGGAGCCCGCACCGGCACCCGGGTCTGTGCCGACGACGCCGAACGCATGGAACTCCTCGTCACCGCCGAATACGTCTGCACCCCGGCCGAATTGGCCGATGGCGCGCACTTCGTGGTGACGCGAAAGGAGTCCGGCCCACCCGCCGGCCGGGTCATCGGGGTACTCGGCCGCACGGACACCAGCCTGAGCTGGGTCTCCACCCTGGGCTGACGGGTGTCCGCGGGTCCGGATGGATCAGGCGGGGATGAGGCCGAGTTGGCGCAGCAGGGAGATGTCGTCGAGGCGGCCCCAGCGTTCGGCGATTTTGTCGCCGGTGACCCGGAAGATTTGGATGCCGGTGAGTACCAGGGTGTTTCCGGTGGGGGCGACTCCCATGAGTTCGCCCCGGTGGGTGCCTCGGGCGGTGAAGCGTTCGACCACCAGGTCGCCTTCGGCGATGAGCTGGTCGATATCGCTGTGCCAGTCGGGTAGGGCCGCGCGGAACATCGCGGCGGCGATGCGCAGGCCCTCGGCTCCGGCGGGAGCGCCGGGGAAGGGATCGTCGTGGTTGACGAAATCGGGGGCGAGGTAGCGGTCGACGGCATCGAGGTTGCCCTTGGTGAACAGTTCCTGGATGAACGTGTCGACGAGTTGCTTGTTGTTCCGGGTGCTGTCGTTGTTTGTCATGGATCGATCGTCGAACCGATCGGGGCGGGCCACCATCCCAGGTAGTTGGGGGTTCCGAAGTCGAATCGGCCGAGGATACTGGGAAGGTGTCGAGAACAACCGACACGGCACGGGCCGTGCAGGATCTGATCCGTCATTGCCATGACGGGTTGGACGTCCCCGGGGTACACGGCGAATTCCTGCGCTCGGTGCGCAAGCTCATGCCGGTGGACGCGGCGTTCTTCGCCACCGCCGATCCCGAGACCCTGTTGTTCACCGGAGCGTTCGCCGACGAACCGCTCGGCGCGGTGACACCGCTGTTCATGGACAATGAGTTCGGCGGCTCCGATGTGAACAGGTTTGCGGCACTTGCCATTTCGAATAGGCACGTGGCATCCCTGGATACCGCGACACACGCCGACCGGTTCGCCAGCGGACGCTATCGCGAGATCATGCGACCGCTGGGCCTCGGCGACGAACTGCGCGCGGCACTGGTGACCGGCTCACAATGCTGGGGCTACCTGTGCCTGCATCGCGAAGACCATCCGCTCGGCTTCACCGACGCCGAGGCCGCGCTGATCGCGACCATCGCACCGCACCTCGCGCACGCCCTGCGCCAGGCCGTGCTGCTGCACGGTGCCCCGTCGAACGGTGGCGTCGGCGAACCCGGCGTCGTACTGCTCGCCGAAGACCTCGGCGTCGTGGCCGTCACGCCCGAAGCCGCACACCTGCTATCCCTCGTGGACGAGACCCGCTCGATCCACCTTCCACTCCCGCTGGCCGTGTACACCGTGGCCATGGCCGTGCGCGCGATCGAACAGGGCACCGCGCCATCGCGAACCCTGCCCACCAGCCGAGTCCGCACCGTCGACGGACACTGGCTCACCCTGCACGCCTCCCGCCTGCAGGGCCCGCCCAGCGAACAACGCATCAGCGTCGTGGTCAGAACCGCCGAACCCACCGCCACCATCCCGCTCATGCTCGCGGCTCACGGTCTCAGCCCGCGCGAAGCCGAAGTCGCCCGCCTGGTGCTGCGCGGCACCTCCACCCAGCTCATCTCCGACACCCTGCACATCTCCCCGCATACCGTCCAGGACCATCTCAAAGCCGTCTTCGACAAGGTCGGCGTCCGCAGCCGCCGCGATCTCATCGGCCGTCTGCTGCAACCTCCCGGCACGGCGGGGTGACGGCGGCGGAGGTTCGAATCTTCTTTGCCGACACCCATGTTCGGAGACAGCCGATATGCGAGACTGGCGCTGTGCAGCGCGAGCGTCGGGTTCACTTCGTGGGCAGCCTGCCCGCACAGTTGGATAGTCCGGAGCAGGCGATGGCATTCGCCGTCGACACCGCCGGTGACTTTCTCGACGGTATGGTTCCGGGCTGCGAGGCGGATCCCTTTCGCGCCCAGTGGTACGTCAGACCCATCATCGACCGGTTCGGCGAGATCTCCGCGCTGGCTCCGGTGCGTACCGGTGATTGGTCGACGCTGCGCGCCCGCGACACCTTCCGGCTGCGGCCGGGTCGATCGCTGGTGGAAGCCGATGTCGACTCCGCGCTCGGCTACGCGCGGGAAGCCGAGCGGGCCGCGGCCGCGTTGGCCGAGCTGCGCCGCACCGATCCCGGACTCCGCCTACAGGTGGGTATCCCGACCCCGTTCGTCATCGGTTTCATCGCCTTCGAGGCGCGAATGCTGCTGTGGCGCAGAGGCTTTCCCTACTACCGGCCGATCCTCGACGCCACGGTCAGGGAGATCGTCCGTATCCACGAGGCGATGCGCGGCAATGTCGTATTCCAACTCGAACTGGCGGCCGAGACGCTTCTGTGCGCGGGGACACCCGGTGTGCTGCGGCAGGGCCCGGCCACCGCCGCGGGCCGCGCCATCGCGCGCCTGGTCGCACGGGCTCCGCACGATGCCCATTTCGGAGTGCACCTCTGCTACGGAAGCCTCGACGACAAACCGGCGGTGCGACCGCGGTCGACGGCTCCGGTCGTCGCGCTTGCCAACGCCATAGCCCGCCACTGGCCCGCCGGACGGCATCTCGATTTCGTCCACCTGCCCATCGGCGACGGCAAACAGGCGCCGGTCCGGCCGCGGTACTACGCTCCGCTGGCTCGTCTCGAATTGCCTTCCACCACAACGGTTGTCGCCGGTCTCGCGCATGCGGGGCAACCGCTCGCGCAGGCGCGACAGGCGCTGGCGGTGGCCGAGTCGGCCTACGGCGGCCGGTTGGATGTAGCGGCCCCTTGCGGTCTGGGCCGGTACGCGACCGTCGATCGGGCGCGGACCGCGGTGGCGCACGCGGTCGCGTTGGCGCAAACGGATTCGAGCCCGGTCCGCGCCGGCGGTTGAGAGTACGTACTGGTCGACCCGTCGCGAAGGGCCGGATCGTGTTGTGCCGGAGCACGGTACGCCGATGGCGATCGGATGCGGTTCCACCGCATCCGGGCATCGGCAGATCTGTGGAGTGGCATACACCCGGGCCGGTGGTCGGCTACGGTTACATCTGTGGCCGAAGGTACCGAGAGGCCTGCGTCGGAGCTCAGGCGGAAACCGGATTCGCTCGACCCCAATGAGCTGAGCTCCGCCCGGGTGTATGACTACTTGCTTGGCGGAAAGGACAACTACGAGACCGACCGCAAAATGGCCGGTCGGATGCTCGCTGAAGTCCCCGAACTCGGGGCTCTGGTGTTGTTCACCCGAGGATTCCTGATCAAAGCGGTCCAGATGGCCGCCGAAGCGGGCATCCGTCAGTTCCTCGATCTCGGCTCGGGGATTCCGATCGCGCCCAGCGTGCACGAGGCCGCTCGGGAGATCCAGCCGACCGCACAGGTGGTGTATGTCGACTACGACCAGGTCGTGGTCACCCACTGTGAGGCGCTGCTCGCCGGACCTCCCGGAACCACCGCGTTGCTCGGCGATATCCGTTGTCCCGGTGACATTCTCGATGAGATCACCAAGCGCGGTCTGCTCGATTTCGATGAGCCGATAGCCCTGCTGTTCTCCGGCGTGCTGCATTACGTGATGGACGACGAGCGCCCCGCCGAGGTCGTCGCCGCCTTTCGTGATCGGGTGGTATCGGGTAGTTATCTGGCGATCAGTCACGGTTCCAGCGATTCCTCCCCGGAGATACTCCAGGTGCTCACCGGCACCGCCAACACCTCGGCCCAGGTCACCTTCCGGTCCACGGCCGAGACGGAGTCGTACCTGGCCGGCTTCGAATTGTTCGAACCCGGTGTGGTGCCGGTGCAGCAGTGGCTCCGCCCCGACCTACCGGAGACGCGGATGGTCATGCTCGGCGCCATCGGCCGCAAACCCTGAGGAAGTCGCCAAGTCGATAAAAGGATGAAGAGATGAAGTCCTTGAAGATTGTCGCCGGTACCGTGTCGTCGATCCTGACGGTCGCCGCGGTCACGACCGGCGTCTCGATTGTCAGTGCCCCCGTCGCGTCCGCCGCTCCCGGCGCGTTCCTGCTCACCAAAGATGTTCCCTCCCTTGATGATCTGCACGATCAGGTCGTCTTCCTGATCGAAACGCCCGGCGTCTCCGACGAGGCCAAGGCGGCCAATATGGAAGGCGGTATGGGGGCGGTCGCGGTCGCGGACGCGCTCTTCAACACCGGCATGTTCCGGGCTCCGTACGGATCGAACGAGATCAGCGGTCCGGAAACCCACGACGGCAATGTGCACACCGCGATGCTGCGCACCAGGTCGGTGGGGCGGCCGGATATCACCGCGCGGGTGGTCTGGAAGCGGATCGACGGGGTCTGGAAGCTCTCCAACAGTTCGGTGTGCGAGGGCGTCAAGGCCGTGGGTCTGTCGATGTCCTGCGACTTCTGACCGGCGTCCTGTGACTTCCGACCGGCGCGGAGCACCGTGATCGATATTCGTGACCTCACCCTGGGCTACCCGGGCGTGACCGTCCTCGAAGTCCCCGAACTGACGGTGGCGGACGGGGCGATCACCTACCTGATCGGTCTCAACGGCACCGGCAAGACCACGCTGCTGCGGTGCATCTGCGGCCTCATCGCGCCCGCCGCCGGGACCGTTCGGGTCGACGACACCGTGGTCCGAGCCCATCGCACCACGCCCGCGACGCTCGGAATGCACCTCGACTATCGGGCTTTCGACCCGCGCCACACCGCACGCCGGCATCTGCGCTGGATCGCTCGGGCCCGCGGCATACCCGTCGGCCGGGTCGGTGAGGTGCTGGAGATCGTCGATCTGGTGGGGGTCGCCGACCGTCGGCTCGGGCACTATTCGCTCGGCATGCTGCAACGGGTCGGCATCGCCGCCGCATTGCTCGGTGAGCCTCGGACCCTGCTGCTCGACGAACCATTGAACGGCCTCGATATCGCAGGCATTCGATGGATACGTGAATTGCTGCGCGAACTCGCCGATGCCGGGACCTGTGTCCTGGTCGCCTCACATCTGCTCGATGAGGTCGAACGCAATGCCGATCACATCGTCATCCTCGGAAACCACGGTGTGCTGGCCGACCGGACTTTCGAAAACCTCATGAGCACACTGGAGCCCGGCGAGGCCGGTCTCGAAGACGCCTACGTGCGCATCGCCGGTCTACCCGGTCGCCTCGCGTCGGGCGCGGCCTCATGAGCGGCCCCGGACCGGTCACCCTCGTCTGCCGCGGCGTCGCCGCCGAATGGACCCGCACCGCCGGACGCGGTTTCCTGTGGACCGTCGCCGTCCCGCTCACCTTCGCACTGCCGCTGGTCGTCACGTTCGGAATCGCCGCTGTCGCAGAGCGACTCGCGACCCTGCCCGGGCAGCGGTTCGTGGCCCCGGTCTCCACCGTCAACTCGGTGTACTGGGTGATGACCTTCTCCGTATCGGTCATGATGGTCACCGCCGCCTACGCACACGGCACCCAAAGGCGCGGGCGCACAAGCGATCTCAGCACCTTCCTGTTCCCCCGGGCGTGGACGGTCGCGTTGGCCCGATGGATCTACTACGGCGTCATCGCGGCGATCTCGACCCTGGCGCTGCTCGTGATCGTCATGGTCACGCTGCCGCACCAGTTCCCGGAACTCTATGGGGCCGTTGACATTACCGATTCGGCAGGTATCCGGTTCCTGTGGACCGTCCCGGTCTACGCGTTCGCCGCGTGCGGGGTCGGCATCGCCGCGGGATCACTGGTTCGCGCCCCGTCCGCCGCCGTCGCCGTTCTGCTGTTCTGGGTGTATGTGGCCGAGAGCGCGATGAATCTGCTTCCCCACGGCTTCACCGTGCAGGCCTACGCCCCGTTCCTCAACGCCGTCGCCGCAACCGGTCAGCAGGTCGCCTTTCAGCCCCGCTTCGGGCGCAATGGATCGCTGCTCTACTTCATCCTCGTTGCCGTCACCCTGTTCCTCGCGGCGGTCGTGCTGCCCATCCTGATTCGCCGGATATCCGGCCTGCGCCGGACGGCGGTCACCGAATCAGGCGGTAGCTGAGGAGACCGGGCGAACCTGGAGCGGAAGTCGTCTCATCCCGGGGATCGGACCCATGGCCCGCGGCAGCTTCCCGGTCTCGACCGGCCCGAACTCCCACCGCGACAGCAGACTGTGCAGCGTCGTCTGCAGCACCACCCATGCGAAATTCCTGCCGACACACATTTGATTGCCCATGCTGAACGGTGCGAAGCTCCGGGATTTCGATCCGGAGCTCGACGGCGACCACCGGTCCGGGTCGAAGGTGTCTGGCTCGGGGAAGATACGCGGATTGCGATGAATGGCGGCAAGGCTGTAGCCGATATCGGTGCCGGCGGGAAATGTGAATCCATCGAGTTCGACCTCGGTGACACTGCGCCTGGTCTGCAGCAGCGGCGAATGAATCCTGGTGACTTCGTTCAGGAAACAGTTCAGGTATTCGAGCCGATCGAGTTTTCGAGGGTCGAGTTCGCCCGCGTCGATGATCTCGTCCCGCACTCGCGACGCCACCTCGGGACGCCGGGACAACTCGTACAGCGACCAGGTCAGCGTGGCGGTCAAGGCGTCGATGCCGCCGAAGAGAACCGTCACGGCCTGCTCCGCCAGCAGTTTGTCACTATGGTGTGCACCGTCCGGTGCGTACAGCAGGATGTCGAGCAGGTCACTGCGGCGCTCACCGCTGGCTCGGCGCGCGACCAGCAGCTCCCGGCAATAGTCCCGCAGCCGCGTTCCGGACGACAGGAATTTGCGGTTCACCGGCAAGGGCAGGCTCGCCAGCCGCTTCGGCAGCACACTGCCCACAATGGCGCCCGCGCCGATGTTCCCGATCAGACTCGAGATGAATCGCAGTTCCTCGGTCTCCGGTTCATGCGAGAACATGGAACCGAGCAGATCTGTGATCACCAAATCCAGTAGCGCGGAACGGATCTCGACAATCTGTCCCGGCTGCCACGAACTCGCCAGTGCGTCCGCGTTGCGCTGCACGGTCGGCGTGTGACCCTCCAGCTCCGGTCGATGAAACGCCGGTTGCACCAGACGGCGAAGTTCCTTGTGCCGCTGACCATCCGCGACAATCAGCGATTCCTCGAAGATGAGGCGGATGCGTTCGAAGAGAAGCCCGCGCTCATAAGCCCCGGAGTTGTCCACCAACACCCCGTGCAGCAGTTCGAAATCGGTGATGACGTAGACAACCCGATTGCCGATATCGACCCGCGCGATTTTCCCGGCGGCCGCCAGATCCACCATGAACTGGACCGGATCACGAAACAATCGCCAGCCGTGCCCGAGCACCGGCACCCGGCCGGGCCCGCGTGGGACATCACGAAGATCCGCCGCACGCCGTAGGTTCCGGCGGGGTCGGCTCGTGCCGAATAGCGCGTTCTTCGCCGTCTGCACAGGGACTCCTGCGGGAGTAGGTGACAACAACCGAGCTCGATCACTGCGGCGGGTCGTCCATCTACGCCCTACGTTAGCCGGGATCAGCAACCGACCACCACCTTTTGCCGAAACGCCAACAACCCGAGGGACATTCATCTCGGGAGCCGCAGCCGATGTCCCGGCCGCTGCGGGCGCACTACTCTTCATGTCGACCGAGCGTGTTGTCTGCGAGTTCGACCGGGAAAGGTTGACGGGTGTGAATCGATTGGCTGGAGCGACATCGCCTTACCTGCGCCAACACGCCCACAATCCGGTGGACTGGCGAGAATGGGACGCCGACGCGCTCGCCGAGGCCGCCGCCCGCGATGTGCCGATCCTGCTCTCCATCGGCTACGCCAGCTGCCATTGGTGTCATGTCATGGCGCACGAGTCGTTCGAGGACGCGGAGACCGCGGCGCTGATGAACGCGAACTTCGTGTGTATCAAGGTGGATCGGGAGGAGCGGCCCGATCTGGACGCGGTGTACATGAATGCCACCGTCGCCATGACCGGGCAGGGCGGATGGCCGATGACGTGCTTCCTGACGCCCGAGGGGGAGCCGTTCTACTGCGGGACGTATTACCCGAAGACTCCCCGGCACGGGATGCCCTCGTTCACGCAGGTGCTGACCGCGCTCACCGAGACCTGGGTGAATCGGCGGGATGAGGTGGATCAGGCGGCGGCGCAGGTGGGGGAGGCGTTGCGGCAGCAGGCCGCCGGATTGCCGGACAGCACGGTGCAGATCGGCCCGGAACTGCTCGATCACGCGGTCACGACCGTGTTGAAGGATGTGGATAACCAGCACGGGGGGTTCGGCGGCGCACCGAAGTTCCCGCCGTCGGCGCTGTTGGAGGGGCTGCTGCGGGACTATGAGCGAACCGGCAACGACGCTGTGCGGCAGGTGGTTTCGTTCACCGCCGAGGCGATGGCGCGGGGTGGGATCTATGACCAGCTGCGCGGGGGATTCGCGCGGTATTCGGTGGATGCCGCCTGGGTGGTGCCGCATTTCGAGAAGATGCTGTACGACAACGCGCAGCTGTTGCGGGTCTACTCGCATCTCGCGCGGCGGGCGCAGGACGGGCAGGACGCGCCCTGGCGGGATCCGCTGGCGGCGCCGGACGCGTCGGAACCCTTGGCGCTCAGGGTCACTCGCGAGACGGTGAACTTCCTGCTGGAGGATCTCGGCACCGAACAGGGCGGGTTCGCTTCCGCGCTGGACGCGGATACGCATCTGGAGGAAGGGCAGCCGGGGGTCGAGGGGGCCACCTACGTGTGGACTCCGGCGGAGCTGAACGGGGTGCTCGGCGCGATCGACGGGGCCTGGGTCGCAGAGCTTTTCGGTGTCACCACGGCCGGGACATTCGAGCACGGGACTTCGGTGCTCACGCGGTACACCGATCCCGACACCTCGGATTACGAACGCTTCGAACGCATTCGGGGCATATTGAGCGATGCCCGCGGTCGCCGCCCGCAGCCCGAACGCGATGACAAGGTGGTCACCGCCTGGAACGGCATGGCGATCACCGCGCTCGCGGAAGCCGGTGCGGCACACTTGAATCCGGTGTGGATCGCCGCCGCCGAACGGTGCGCGCGCTTCCTGCTCGATACGCATGTGCGGGACGGGCGACCCTGCCGGGCCTCACTCGGCGGTGTCGCGGGGGCCGCGCCCGGCGTGCTGGAGGATTACGCCTGGCTCGCACTGGGATTGCTCACACTGCACCAGACCAGCAGCGGTGATTGGCTGGAACAGGCGCATCGCGTACTCGATGCGGCCATTACGCATTTCGCCGATCCGGAAACGCCCGGCAGCTGGTTCGACACCGCCGATGACGCCGAAACCCTGGTGACCCGGCCCCGCGATCCGATCGACGGCGCAACCCCTTCCGGCACTTCGGTTCTCGCGGACGCACTGCTCACCGCCGCAGCGCTCAGCGCACCGGAGCAGGCTATCCGCTACCGCGAGTTGGCCGACCAGACCCTGGCGCGCGGTGCGGTGCTGCTCGCCAAAGCCCCACGCTCGGCGGGACATTGGCTCGCGGTCGCCGAAGCCGCGCTGCGCGGTCCCATCCAGGTCGCGGTCTCGGCGGGTGACGCGGACCTGGACGGCTGGGCCGCCTGCCTGCTCACCGCCGCCCGGGTAGCGGCCCCCGGCGGCTCGGTAATCATTTCCGGAGAACAGGATTCGCAACCGCTGCTCACCGATCGACCGCCGGTCAACGACCTGTCCGCCGCCTACGTCTGCCGCGGCTCGGTCTGCGACCTCCCCGTCACCACCGTCGCGGAGGTGCGCGCCGCCCTCACACCCCCGGCCTGACCCGACACGTATCGCTTGCCGTCACACCGCCTGTGCGGCAGGCGATTACGCGTGGCGGCGGAGTTGGGTGCCCGCGCGCACCATGGCGGGAACCGCGACCAGCACCGCGACGATGTGCACGGCGCGGAGCACTCCGATCGCGATGTTTCCGGCGGTCCACTCGATCGCCACGTGCCCGGTGAGCGCCGCGCCGATGGGTTCGGCGACCAGCGACGCCAGCCCGACCGTGCCCAGCCCGATGATGAGAGCCATTCGCGCCCAGGGGACTCCGGCGACCATGCGGACGGCGACGGTCAGCACGGTCAGGTAGATGGCGCTGCGAATCAGCAGCCCGTAGACCAGTCCGCCCGCGTTGGTATCCGGATCGGCCAGGGCGATACCGGCGCGCAGCACCGTCTCCCCGGCCCCGGCGAGCAGGGCGATGACGACGGCGCGGAACGCCAGGGCGAGCAGGGGCGCGCGAACGGGTTCCGGAGCGGTGGGGAAGCGATGCGAAGCACTGACTTCGGTCATGCTCCCAGCGTGATCCTCCGCACCCCACCCGCGAATCCCCCACAGGTACCGACCCGAGTAGTCCCCGAGTAGTACGAAACCCTGGTCAGCTCATCCGGCATCCCCCTCGAGCATGGTGGTCTGCCGACCCATCCCGTCCACGGGTCGAACTGGTCGGCCGGGGCCCATATTCCATTGCCCCGCCATACGCGCGGACCTACAGTTCCGGGCGTGTTTATCTCGAGATTCTCGCAGCGCTCCGACTATGCCGCGAATGCCGTGCATGACTAGTGATCGTTTGCCAGGTCGGCGGTCGCGACCGGGGGTGCGACCTGCTCCGGCTCGACCTGCGGGGCGGTGCCGTTGCGGAGGCCTGACGTGCGGACCGGAACGTCGGTCCACCCTGGAGTGGGCTCCTTGCGGCCGCGGAGGTGGAGGGTGTCGTGCAGCGCCCACTTGCTGCGCTCGAACTCGGCGGCGGCGTCGATGACGGCCTGACTGGCCAGGATGCGGCGCGGTGTCTGCTTGGCCTCGGTGGTGAGGCGAGCCGCCTCGTTGACGGCGTCGCCGATCACGGTGAATTCCAGGCGGGTGTCCGCGCCGACATCCCCGGCGAAGACCATGCCGCGGGCGACGCCGATGCCGATATCGAGTTCCCCGGCGGCGGTCACCTCATCGCGAATGCGGCGGGCGGCGCGCAGGGCGGGGGTGGCGTTGTCGTCCAGGGCGATCGGCGCACCGAAAATGCACAGTGCCGCATCGCCTTCGAACTTGTTGACCAGCCCGTGGTTCTCCTCGGTGGCGGCGACCACGATGGACAGCAGCCGATTCAGTTTGGTGACGAAATCGTGCGGCGCGAGTTCGGTCGCGAGGGCGACGGATCCGGTGACATCGACGAAAAGCGCTGTCACCACCCGGGTGTCGCCGTTCAGATCGGTGACACCGATGGTGTCGCCGGTACCGGACAGTGCCCGTTCGGCGACCTCCGTGCCGACGTGCCGCCCGAAAACCGTCAACATGCGTTCGCGCTCAGCGAGATTCGCGGCGAGCTCGTTCACCGAGTGTTCGAGCCGCCCGATCTCGCTGGTGCTGCCGATCGGCACCCGCACATCGAGTTCACCGCGCGCGATCCGATCCAGGGCGTCCCGCAGCGTGTGCATGGGCGTGGCGACCGCGCGCGACAGTGCCGCCGTCGCCACCGAACCGGCCGAAAGCCCCACCACCGCAAGGTATATGGCGGTGCGAATGCGGTCGGTGTACTCCGGCGTCGGATCGGCCAGCACGGTGATCATCATGAGCAGCGGTACCGCGCCCACCACCGCGAAGGTGACCAGCACCCGCATCAGCACGGTGGAACTCCAGTGCGCGGTATCGTCCAACACCTCCGCGACCACCGGAATGGTGGGCCGGATCAACCGATCCACGATCAGATAGGTGATGGCCGCCGACTCCAGCGCGCCGAGCGTGAACATGGACAGCACCACCGCGAAATTCCGCGGCGCGGTCGCGTGCGCGAACAGCGCCGCCGCGATGATCACGCCCGGAATCCAGATCGCCAGCGCCCGCACCGTAATGCCCATGGGCAGTTGCAGCAGCCGCCGCGCCTCGGATTCGGTGGGCGCGCGCCGCTGATCCAGCCAGCCGAAATAGTGCGTCCGGTCGCGCACCGCGAGCACGATGCCGATGGCCGCGCCGATGCTCGGATAGATGGACACCTGCACGAAGGTGCTCAGCCAATCCGAGCCGAGCCGTCCGAAGAATCCACTGAGCCAGAGTTCGATGGTGATCACCGCGAGGCCGCTGAGATTGCACGCCATGACCACGGCCGACAATCCCCATCGCGCGCGCAGCGCCCACAGGATGACCCTGCTGATCACGTCGCCAGAGGCGTCGCGGAGGCGACGGCCGTGTCGGGTGTGCGGGTGGGTGTCATCGCGGTGGCATGCCTAGGGTGTCGTCCGGCTATTGCTCAGGACTTTAGAGACCTTTCACCCCGGATGGCACCTTTGTGAGTAATTGCTCCGCGAGTAACCCGCCGTGTCCCGGTCAGCGGAGCAGTACCAGCCAGACCGCGATGTAGTGGCAGAGCGCCGCGACCACCGTTGCGGCATGGAAGAACTCGTGATGACCGAATACCTCCGGCCACGGGTCCGGCCAGCGCGCCGCGTAGAGAATGCCGCCGACGCTGTACGCGATACCGCCCGCCAAGAGCAGCAGTACCGGAGCCCAGCCCACATTCGAGATGAGCGTCCCCGCGACCGGCACGATGGCCCAGCCCAGCAGCAGATACAGCGGCACCCCGACCCAGCGAGGAGCGGTGGGCCACAACATCTTCAGGGCCACACCCGCCAGCGCGCCGACCCACACCACGGTCAACAGGATGGTTCCGGACCTGCCGCGCACCCCGAGCAACGCGAACGGGGTGTACGAGCCCGCGATGAACAGGAAGATCATCGAATGATCGGCCCGCTTCATCCACATGCGGGCGCGCGCGGTGCGCCAGTTCACCCGGTGATAGGTGGCGCTGATGCCGAAGACGCCGCAGACGGTCAGCCCGTAGACGGCCGTCGACCACACCGCGGTCGCGGACACCGTCGTTGCCACGCTCACCAGCACGATGACCGCGATGGCGGCAATGCCCACGGCCCAGGCGTGAATCCACCCGCGCATGCGCGGCTTGATCAGCGCGAGCTCTTCCCGCACGGTCTCGAGCGTCTTGTCCACCAGCCCGGCCTCATGGTCGGTGCCGCCGGAAGCCTCCGCCACCGGGGCGGATGGTTGCACAGTGTCGGACACGAAGTTACCTCCTGAGTAACCTACGGTACCGTAGGTTAGCCGCCCCGGATCACGGAAGTGGCGCACGACTCCGCAATGTCCGATCCGGCTATGTGCGCGTTTCACACCACTGTCCCGGTCGCTTCGGCCGTCGCCGAGAAGGCGTAGTGTTCCTCGGCGTGAAGCTTGCGAGTCAGGTGCGTGGACTCCCTTATCGCATTTACGAAGCCAGGTTGTCCAAGCAACTGGCCGGTCGGCAGCATCCCAGGCATGTGGCGGTGATGTGCGACGGCAATAGACGCTGGGCACGCGAGAACGGCTTCACCGATGTGAGTCACGGCCATCGGGTGGGGGCGCTCAAGATCGCCGAATTGGTCGGCTGGTGCGGTGAGTCGGGGATCGAGATGGTCACCGTCTACCTGCTCTCGACCGAGAACCTGCGCCGCGATCGCGAAGAGCTGGAGACGCTCTTCGAGGTGATCACCGATGTGGTCGACGAATTGTCCGCGCCGGAACAGAATTCGAGCGTCCGCATCGTGGGCGCGCTCGATCAGTTGCCCGAGGATGTGGCCGGGCGATTGCGGGAGGCCGCCAAACGCACCGAGGGCCGCGACGGCGTGCACGTGAACGTGGCCATCGGCTACGGCGGGCGGCAGGAGATCACCGACGCGGTGCGCTCCCTGGTCCGCCAGGAGATCGACGCGGGCGAGCACGGCGAGGATCTGGTGCAGTCCATCACCGTGGACGCCATCGGCCAGCACCTGTACACCTCCGGCCAGCCCGATCCGGATCTTGTCATTCGCACCTCCGGTGAGCAGCGGCTCTCCGGATTCCTGCTGTGGCAGAGCGCCTATTCGGAGATCTGGTTCACCGAGGCGTACTGGCCCGAATTCCGCCGGGTCGACTTCCTGCGCGCACTGCGCGATTTCGCGGCTCGGCACCGCCGTTTCGGCGTTTAGACACCGCCGCTTCGGCGTTTAGACACCGCCGCTTCGGCGTGCGGGCCGCTCCGTCTCAGGTGTGACAACGGGTGTACTTGCGACACGACCAGTCAACGGTTGTGTTGCAGTGCAATGGCTTCCGTGGTTCGCGAGCGCGTCGCTGCGTACCGTCGGACTGCATGAGTGAGCTGAACCAAGGGCAGAGTGGCCCGGTGGCGGATGTGCAGTCCTACCTCAGTTATGAGGAGTTCGGCCGCCGGTTCCTGGAGTACGCGGCCTCACCGGAACGCATCTCGGGGGCATTCGAGAAACTCACCGGCGAGGCCTTCGAATTCGGTCCGATCGGGCTGGGGCCGGGCCGGATCGCCAAACTCTCCGCGGCCGTGCGGCTGGGTCAGCCGCGATTGAATCGTGAACCGCAGGAATACATCTCGTTCGATTTGGTGATCCCGCTGGATGTCGATCTGCTCATCGACCTGTCGGTGGATCGCTATCCGTTCCACGTGGACGGCACCATTCACCTGCATCTCACCGTTCGCACCGCCGAACCGCTGCGCGTCCTCATCGAAATCGATGAACCCCAGCCCAGCAATGTGCGCATCAATGTGGCCAGCGCCTCCCGCCGCGGCGAACTGCTGCGCATCCTGGCCAGCGTCGATCATGAGATCCGCCGGTTCGTGGCGCGCTATATCGCCGAGGAGATCCGCAAGCCGAATATCCAGGCCGCCACCGATATCGACGTGGCGGCGCGCCTGGACGCGGCCTGGCGACTATGAGCTTCAGAGCTTACGAAGCCGCAACCGGTTGATGGTGTGATCGGAATCCTTGCGCAGCACCAGGGTCGCGCGCGGCCGGGTCGGCAGGATGTTCTCCACCAGGTTCGGCCGATTGGTGTTGTGCCAGATCTCTTTCGCCTGGTTGGTGGCTTCCTGATCATTGAAATTCGCGTAGTGGTGGAACGCGGAGTTCGGATCGGTGAAGGCGGTCTTGCGCAGCGACAGGAAGCGCTGCACGTACCACTTCTCGATGTCCTCGATGCGGGCGTCGACGTAGACGGAGAAGTCGAACAGGTCCGACACCATCAGACGCGGACCGGTTTGCAGCACGTTGAGGCCCTCGACGATGAGGATGTCGGGCTGGCGCACGCAGTGGTACTCGCCGGGCACGATGTCGTAGGCGATATGCGAGTACACCGGCGCGCAGACCTCGGGCGCACCGGATTTCACCTCGGTGACGAAGCGCAGTAGTTTGCGCCGGTCATAGGACTCCGGGAAACCCTTGCGGTGCATGATGCCGCGCCGGGTGAGTTCGGCTGTCGGATACAGGAATCCGTCGGTGGTGACCAGATCCACCCGGGGATGGTGATCCCAGCGCGCCAGCAGCGCCTGGAGCACACGGGCGGTGGTCGACTTGCCGACCGCGACCGATCCGGCCACGCCGATCACGTACGGCACCTGGCGATCCGGATGGCTTTCGCCGAGGAACGTCGCGGTGGCGGCGAACAGACGCTGTTTCGCGGCGACCTGTAGGTGGATGAGCCGCGCCAGCGGCAGGTAGACCTCGGCCACTTCCTCGAGGTCGATCTGCTCACCCAGGCCGCGCAGGCCGGTCAGTTCTTCCTCGGTGAGTACCAGGGGAGTCGACTTGCGCAGGGTGCGCCACTGCTTCCGGTCGAATTCCACGTAGGGACTCGGCTCGCTCATCCGTGCCATTTATCCACGTCCCAGGGTCGGGCGACAACAGTCTCGGGGAGTTCGTCCCGCCGCCGAGTCCGGCGAACCGGTAACCACTCCACGCATAGCCGAATTGTGCTCGGGTCCAACAGGCCGGTGAACACCAGGTGTTGCTACTCACCAGTAACCGGCGTGACATATGCCATAGCCGCGCCGCCGTCCGCGTCACCGGAAGCCGTGCGATCCAATACAGTCGCCTGTTATGGCAGCGCATCCACTGGTCACCGAATACCTGCGTCTCGGTCTGGCTTTCGACCGGTTGGAAGAGGGTTTCGTCGACGCCTACACCGGTGATCCGGCGCTGCGCCGGGCCAGTGAGAACGCGCCGAAGCCCGAACCGCGCGCGCTCGCGAACAAGGCCGCGGCGCTGCTGAAGGATCTGCCGGACGCGGGCCTCGCGCCCGAGCGCACCGAATTCCTGGACGCGCACCTGCGCGCGCTGGAATGCTCCGCCCGCAAATTCGCGGGCGATGACATCTCCTTCATCGATGAGGTGCGCGCCTATTTCGACGTCGATATCGCGCCCGGCGACGAGGACGATTATCGCGAAGCGCACCGGCAACTCGACGCGGTGCTGCCCGGCGAGGGATCGCTGTTCGACCGCATCACCGCGCACCGGCGCGGCGACGAGATCCCGCCCGAGCGGCTGCGCGAATGCGTGGACGCCTTCTCCAGCGCGCTGCGCGAACTGGTGCGCGAACGCTATCCGCTGCCCGACCACGAACGCGTGGAATACGAAGTGGTGGGCGATAAGCCGTGGTCCGGCTTCAATTACTACCTGGGCAACTATCAGTCCCGCGTCGCCATCAACTCCGACCTGAAACAGCATCTGTCGCAGCTGCCGCATCTGATCGCGCACGAGTCGTATCCGGGCCATCACACCGAGCACTGCCGCAAGGAAGCCGGACTGGTCGGCGCCGGACAGGATGAGCAGACCCTGTTCGTGGTCAACACCCCGCAGTGCCTGATGGCCGAGGGCCTGGCCGATCTGGCGCTGAAATCCATCGTCGGCCCGGGCTGGGGCCGCTGGGCGCAGGAGATCTACGCCGATCTCGGCCTGCGCTTCGATGGTGAACGCGCGGAACAGATTTCGACCGCCTCGGCGAAACTGCTCGGCGTGCGCCAGGATGCCGCACTACTGCTGCACGACCGGCATCGCGGCGAAGACGATGTCGCGGAGTTCCTACAGCGCTGGAGCCTGGTCACCCCCGAACGCGCCCGCCAATCCCTGCGCTTCCTGTCCTCACCCCTGTGGCGCGCCTACATCTCCACCTACGTCGAGGGCTACCGCCTGCTCGGCGGCTGGCTCGATCAGGCCCCCGATCCGGCCGACCGCTCCGACCGCTTCCGCCGCCTCCTCGACGAACCCCTCACCCCGGGCGCGATCCGCCGAATGTGAACATCACACAAGTGCGAGTCCGAAGCACGGTCGGCTGCAAGATAAGCTGACCTCACGCGACTGGCGCACTCGAGGTGGAAGCAACCACCGGGAAGCACCGAAGTCCCGCACCGCGCGCCTGGGTGCTGGGCCCGAGGATTTCGGGCACCCCGAAATCCTCCGAGCACGGAGGTTGCGATGAATCAGCATCTCGACACACAGAACCCCCTGGCCGACACTCCGGGCGTGGCCAATACACTCGGCCCCGTGACGCAGACGACCTCCTCTGTCAATTCCCAGTCCCTCGCCGAGCTCGATCCCGAGGTCGCTGCCGCGATGGGCGGCGAGCTCGCCCGTCAGCGCGACACCCTCGAGATGATCGCCTCGGAGAACTTCGTGCCGCGCGCGGTGCTGCAGGCGCAGGGCAGCGTGCTCACCAACAAGTACGCCGAGGGCTACCCGGGCCGCCGCTACTACGGCGGCTGCGAGAACGTCGACATCGTCGAGGATCTCGCCCGCGCTCGCGTCACCGAGCTGTTCGGCGCGGATTACGCCAACGTGCAACCGCATTCGGGTGCGCAGGCCAATGCCGCGGTGCTGATGGCGCTGATGAGCCCGGGCGAGAAGCTGCTCGGCCTGGATCTCGCGCACGGCGGTCACCTCACGCACGGTATGCGCCTGAACTTCTCGGGCAAGCTGTACGAGGTGCACGCCTACGGCGTCAGCAAGGAAGACCACCGCGTCGATATGGACGAGGTGCGCAAGATCGCCCGCGACACCCGCCCCAAGGTGATCGTCGCCGGCTGGTCCGCGTACCCGCGGCACCTGGATTTCGCGGCCTTCCGCGAGATCGCCGATGAGGTCGGCGCGTACCTGTGGGTCGATATGGCGCACTTCGCCGGACTGGTCGCGGCCGGGCTGCACCCGTCGCCGGTGCCGCACGCCGACGTGGTGTCCTCCACCGTGCACAAGACCCTGGGCGGTCCCCGCTCCGGTCTGATCCTGGCCAAGCAGGAATTCGCCAAGAAGCTGAACTCGGCGGTCTTCCCGGGTCAGCAGGGCGGACCGCTCATGCACGCCATCGCCGCCAAGGCCGTGTCGTTCAAGATCGCCGGAACCCCGGAGTTCAAGGAGCGCCAGGAGCGCACCATCTCCGGTGCGAAGATCCTGGCCGAGCGCCTGACCGCCGCCGACTGCACCGCCAAGGGCATCAATGTGCTCACCGGCGGCACCGATGTGCACCTGGTCCTGGTCGACCTGCGCAACTCGCAGCTCGATGGCCAGCAGGGCGAGGATCTGCTGCACGAAATCGGAATCACCGTGAACCGCAACGCCGTTCCGTTCGACCCGCGCCCGCCGATGGTCACCTCCGGCCTGCGCATCGGCACCCCGGCGCTGGCGACCCGCGGCTTCGGCGACGCCGAGTTCACCGAGGTCGCCGAGATCATCGCGGCCGCCCTCACCGGCTCCGCCGATCTGGATTCGCTGCGCCAGCGCGTCTCCACGCTGGCCCAGCAGTTCCCCCTCTACGAGGGCCTGGAGGACTGGCGCCTGCTCGGCTGAGTCCAGCCATAGGCAAAGAGGCCCGCAGCGATCGAAGTCGCTGCGGGCCTTCTGCTTTGCGGAGGGGTCAGTTGGCCTGCGGCGGGCGCGGGCGGGGGAGGTCGTCGCGGCGGATGGGCCAGTAGCTCTTCGGGCCGCCGGTCAAGGCCGGGGCGTCGGTGTTGATCACCGTGAGCAGCCACTGCGGCCGGGGATTGACCCAATAGCGTTCCTGCGCATCGATTGTCAGCTTCACCGTCGGCACCGTCTCATTGCCGTCGGCGACCTTGCGGACGAAGGCCGCGGCGTCCGCGTCGTCCCAGATATCGATCTCGCTGTAGATGATCCCGTTGCGATTGAGCACCCGGCGCAGGCGGGCGCAGAAGGGGCAGCCCGGGCGTCGATAGACGACCAGTTCCGGGGTGGTCTCAGCGGTCATGTCCGGAGTTTAGAGGTGAAACGGATTGCCCGCGAACAGCATCGCGGGACCGTCCGGCGCGATACCGCGCAGCTATCGGCTAGGAGCGCTTGCTCAGGTAGTCGATGTACATCGGGCGCAGCACCTCGCCGATCTCACCCTCGCCCGCGTGCACGTAGTCGTCCAGCATGGGCAGCACGTACTTGATATCGGCCTCGCTCTCACCCAGATCGCCCGCGGCGGCCTCGGCGGCGGGGATGGACTTGAGCAGCTCCCAGAGGAATTTCACATCGCCGTGGCGAACCGCCAGTTTCACGGCCCGGTCGTGCAAATCCTTGGTGGAGAGCGCCTCGAGTTCCTGTGTATCGGCCATGACCTCGACTGTAATGGACCGATGGCACAGCAACCGAGGTACCGGGTCAAGCGTGTGTACGACGAGCCCGCGGCCGATGACGGCCGCCGGGTGCTGGTGGATCGACTGTGGCCGCGCGGGGTCAGCAAACAGGCGGCGGCGATCGACGAATGGGCGAAGGAGGTGACGCCCTCGAACGAACTCCGGAAGTGGTATCACGACGATCCGGACACGCGACGCGCCGAATTCGAGACACGGTATCGAGTTGAACTCGCCGCGGACGCGGCGCAGGCCGAGTTGGCGCGTTTGCGCCGCGAGGCCGCCGAAGAACCGTTGACGCTGGTGACGGCGGTGAAAGTGCCTGAGCACAGTCACGTGCCGATCCTGCTCGATGAATTGGACGAAACGCCCAGAGGGGGAGCGCGTTAACGAGTTCTTCACCAATGTGCCTGCCAGTCGGGAAGCCGGATCGCGATTTCGAATGTAGCGTCGGTTGTGCGGGCCGCGTAGGTGTGGTTCGTACGGGAGGTCCTGATCGTGTCTGAGCAACTCAGTGCGAGGGGGCCGGCATCCGGCCCTCGGGTCGTACGACCCTAGAGCCCAACCGGCCCAGCGAGAACGCTTGCGCGGTGCCGCGCGAGTGGCAAAGGAGCCCACCGTGACTGATGCACGCTCCGTCAACGCTCCCACCGGGAACGCCGCCTCCAACCGGGGCACGCGCACCACAGGTCCGGGAGTTCGCGCCTCGCAGTCGTCCGAATCAGGACTGAAAACCTTCGTCGTGGATACGTCGGTACTGCTCTCCGACCCTTGGGCACTGACACGCTTCGGCGAGCATCACGTGGTGCTGCCGCTCGTGGTGATCAGTGAACTCGAGGCAAAACGTCACCACCACGAACTGGGCTGGTTTGCCCGCGAGGCACTTCGGATGCTGGATGATCTTCGTCTGGCGCACGGTCGGCTTGATCAGCGGATACCGGTCGGCACCGCCGGCGGCACGCTTCAGGTGGAGTTGAACCACACCGATCCGAATGTGCTGCCCGTCGGATTCCGCACCGACAGCAACGATTCCAGGATTCTCGCCTGCGCGCTCAACTTCGCGGCCGAGGGTCAGCGGGTCGTGCTGGTGTCCAAGGACATTCCGATGCGCGTCAAGGCGAGCGCGGTCGGACTGCGGGCCGAGGAATATCACGCGCAGGATGTTGTCACCTCCGGCTGGACCGGCATGGTGGAGATGGAGGTGGGCTCCGAACTCGTCGACAAGCTCTACAGCGATTCGGTGATCGATCTGGATGAGGCCCGGGATATGCCGTGCCACACCGGTATTCGACTGCTGAGCGCGCGCGGCAGCGCACTGGCCCGGGTCTCGCCGGATAAGCGGGTGCAGCTGGTGCGCGGTGATCGGGAGGCGTTCGGCCTGCACGGCCGTTCCGCCGAACAGCGCATCGCCCTGGATCTGCTGCTCGACGAGAGCATCGGCATCGTGTCGATGGGTGGTCGCGCCGGTACCGGTAAGTCCGCGCTCGCGTTGACCGCGGGCCTGGAAGCGGTGCTGGAACGCCGAACCCACCGCAAGGTGGTGGTCTTCCGCCCGCTGTACGCGGTCGGCGGCCAGGATCTGGGCTACCTGCCCGGCTCGGAGAGCGAGAAGATGGGGCCGTGGGCGCAGGCCGTCTTCGACACCCTGGACGGGCTCGCCAGCCCGGAGGTGATGGAGGAGGTGCAGGCGCGCGGCATGCTGGAGGTGTTGCCGCTCACCCACATTCGCGGGCGGTCGCTACACGACTCGTTCGTGATCGTGGACGAGGCGCAGTCCCTCGAACGCAATGTGCTGCTCACGGTGCTGAGCCGTTTGGGCAGCGGATCGCGGGTGGTGCTCACGCACGATGTCGCCCAGCGTGACAATCTGCGGGTCGGGCGGCACGACGGTGTCGCCGCGGTGATCGAGAAGCTCAAGGGGCATCCGCTCTTCGCGCACATCACGCTGACCCGCAGTGAGCGTTCGCCGATCGCGGCGCTGGTCACCGAGATGCTGGAGGAGTTCGGCCCCAACGCCTAGGCGTTGACGCTCGACAACCCTTGAAAACCCTTGCCCGGCCGAGTCGATTCGTCGACTCGGTCGGGCAAATTCATGGCGTGTGTTTCATCTCATAATCCACAGGGTATATTCCGGTCAAATACCTGCTCGTCGGTCGATTCGGTGAGAAGTGTGTATTCGCCGAAAGATTGCCGAGTGCCTGGCCCGGGTTATCGAGAGGATGAAATGCACACCTTCGCTCGACGTTCGGCCGGTTTCATCGCGGCCCTCGCAGTCGTCACCGTCTTCACCGCGGGCTGCGATAAGGACAACAAGGATTCGAAATCCGATACGGCGACCACCAGCACCACGGTGATGGCCGAGACCACCACCGAGCACGCCACCGAAACCAAGATCGCCACCCGCGATGGCGCCGAGGTCACCGTCGCCGGTGACTTCCTGGCCAAGTACACCGAAATGGGCGGCGTGACAGGCCCGCTCGGCCTGCCCACCGGCGCACAGCAGGAGGGCCCCGGCGGCGGCAAGATGCAGGAATTCGCGGGCGGCGCGATCGTCTCCAGCCCGGCCACCGGAATCCACGTGGTGTGGGGCGAGATTCGCAAGGCGTGGGAGGAGAACGGCGGCCCGAGCGGCAAACTCGGCTACCCCACCTCCGATGAGACCGATATCACCGGCGGTAAGCAGAGCGAGTTCACCGGCGGCACCATCACCTGGGTGGACAACAAGACCACCGTCACCGAGAAGTGAGCACTCCCAACGGATAAGGAACGGCGCGGTCCGGAGCCTTCCTCGCCCCGGACCGCGCTGCCCCGCCGTACGTTCGAACCGGTCGTTTCGCTGTGCGAATACCAAGGCCGCGGCCATAGCGATTGTGAATGCGCGGCGAAGATACCCACGTTTGCTCCGCAGCCGCTAGGTTGTCTCCGTGCAGAAGGAATTGGCCGACCGGGAACTGTTGGACTGGCTCGCGGCAGAGGTGGAGGCGAACCTCACTCGCCATATCGCGGCGGCGGCCGAATGGCAGCCCCATGACTACGTGCCGTGGGATGACGGCCGCAATTTCGAGTTCCTCGGCGGAACCGATTGGGAGCCCGGGCAATCCGAGCTCAGCGAGGTCTCCAAGCTGGCGCTCACCGTGAGCGTGCTGGTTGCCGATAATCTGCCCTCCTATCACCGGGAGATCGGCATGTACCTGCGGACCGGCGCCTGGTGGCGCTGGGTCGGCCGCTGGACCGCCGAGGAGAACCGGCACGAAATCCTGATCCGCAACTACCTCATGGTGACCCGCGCGGTGGACCCGATCGGCCTCGAGCGCATGCGCATGGCGCATATGACCGAGAGCTTCCGCCGCCCCGCCATGCACCTCATCGATGTGCTGGCCACCTGCGCGTTCGAAGAGCTGGCAGCGGCCGTGCGGCATCGCAATACCGCCGCCACCGCGGACAATCCGATCGTGGCGAGCATTGCCGAGCGGCTGGCCGCCGATGACGAACTGCAGGCGGTGTTCTTCGCGAACATCGTCGCCGCGGCTCTCGACGTGGTCCCCGATCAGGCCGTGCGCGCCATCGCGGACCGGGTCGCCGACTTCCACGTGCCCGTGGTCAAGCTCGCCGACGGCACCACCAGCGATGAGGTGCTCGCCGCGGCCGGCATCTACAACAGCGCCGACGAGCCCGCGCTGGTCTTCGGCCCGCTGCTCGAACAGTGGAAGATCTTCACCCGCACCGACTTCAGCGAGGTCGGCGAGAAGGCCCGCGCCGAACTGGCGCACCTGCGACCCTGATTCCCTCGTCATCCCGGCATGCTTTTGGCCGGGATCCACACCGGTGGATGATCCACTCGGCGTGTGGATCCCGGCCAAAAGCGCGCCGGGATGACGGAGGCGTGCGGCCTTAATGGGGGAGCGCGGCCCGGAATAGTCCGACGACTGTTCCGCGCAGGAAGTTCTCCCAGCTGAAGTGGTCGTGCCACAGCGTGATTCGGCCATCGCTCAGTTCGAAGGTGCCGCACACCCAGAACGCGATCTCCACCGGCCCGAAGCGCAGATAGTCGGTGCGCTCGGTGAGCACCACGCCATCCTCATCCGCGGCGATGTGGTGCATATCCGCGCGGAATCCGTAGCGCGGGTTGGCAAGCTTGTCCAGCACCCAGCGCACCCGATCGATCCCGCGCACATCCGGTAGCGAGGTGTTCTTCCAGACGATGCCGGGATCGGCGAGCTCGAGAGCCTCCGTGACAGCCTTCATCTCCATCGCGGCAAAGAACTCCCGCACCGTGGTGACCGCATCCTGCTGCAACTCAGGTATCTCCGACATGGTTTGAGCCTAAGCCGAAGCCTCGCGCGGCCATAGACCTTCGGCCCACCGCCACGGACTTCGCACCCTGCCCCCAACTTCGCACCCCTCCACCGACTTCGCACCCTACCCGCTCGTCATCACCCCGCCCCGTCATCCCGGCATGCTTTTGGCCGGGATCTACACCGTTGGCCGTGCCTACTTCCTGCTGTCGATCAGCACGCCCAGCCCGTCGAGAATCCGGTCGATGCCGAAGCTCAGGGCGTTGTTCCGGCCGGTGTCCTCGTCCGGCCGGGTTGCCTGTTCGGCCAGTGCCGCGGCGACCTGCGGGAAGCGCTCGCCGTGCTCGGCCAGCACCGCGCCCATCTCCTTGACCAATTGCGCCTCCATATCCGCGTCGGCGTTGCCGCCGCCGACCTGCTGGATCAGGGCGCGGGCGTGGCCGATCAACAGCACGGTGGCGTCGAAGCGTTCGGCCGCGTTCAGTCCGCTGCCCTCGAGTGCGGTGAGACTGCTTTCCAGCCAGCCCATTTCATTCGGTCCCATGGGCCGGATGCCGGGTGTCAGTTCCAGCGCCCACGGGTGCGAGTCGTAGCGCTCGGCGATGGATTCGGTCCACAACCGCAGGTAGTCGCGCCACGGTTCGGCTGAATTCGGCGGGGCCGCAGCCGGTTCCGGCGGTGCGCCGAGGGCCGCGTCGATCATGAGCGCTATCAGTTCGGTCTTGCCCGGCACGTACCGGTAGAGCGCCATCTTCGCGCACCCGATGCGTTCGGCCAGGCGCTGCATGGACAGGTTCGCGAGTCCCTCGGTATCGGCGAGTGCGATGGCCTCGGTGACGATCCGCTCCAGCGTGAGCGAGGGTTTCGGGCCGCGTTTGGGTTTCGCGGGCGCGCCCCAGAGCAGTTCGAACGAGGTCGGTGTCGGCATCGTCGCCATCCTTCCGAGAATTGCCGCTTGACGTTCTTCTGCGTCCATCATACGCTAATAAACAACAGCGGCCGACGGACGCAATTAACGAAGGATAGACATCATGCGCAAGACCACCGTTCTCATCTCCGGCGCTTCCATCGCGGGCCCGGCCCTGGCGTACTGGCTCGATCGCTACGGTTTCGCGGTCACGGTCGTGGAGAAGGCCCCGGCGCTGCGACAGGGCGGTCAGGCCGTCGACTTCACCGGTCGCACCCATATGACCGTGCTCGAGCGGATGGGCATCCTGGACGACGTCAAGGCGCGCCAGACCGGTAAGACCGATATGGTCATCGTCGACGAGGCGGGCAACCAAAAGGCGCTCATCTCAGGCGATTTCACCGGCGGCGATATCGAAATCCTGCGCGGCGACCTGTCCGAGGTCATGTACGAGCGCACCGCGGACCGGTGCGAATACCTCTTCGGTGACACCATCACCGCGCTCGCGGACACCGCCGACGGCGTGCACATCGAATTCGCCAACGCACCCGCCCGCACCTTCGACCTGGTCATCGGCGCGGACGGCATCCACTCCCGGGTGCGCAAACTGGCGTTCGGTCCGGAGGAGAAGTTCGTCAAGCATCAGGGCCACTACTACTCCATCGCGGGGGCCTCGAACTGGGAAGCGCATCCGGACGCGCCCCGTGAGCGGGCCGTCTCCTACGCCCTGAATACCCCCGGCCGACTCGCATCGCTGGGTAGTTCCAAGGCGGGACAGATGTACCTGTTCGCTTCGCCCAAGCTGGATTTCGACCGCGAAGATCTCGACGCCCAGCGCCGCATCATCGCCGAGAAGTTCGCCGGGCTCGGCTGGCAGGTGCCCAAGATGCTCGCCGAACTGCCGGGTCTGAAGGGCTTCTTCCTGGACTCCATCGCCAAGGTGACCATGAAGAATTTCGTCAAGGGTCGCGTCGCGCTGCTCGGCGATGCCGGTTACGGCAACACCATGGCCGGATTCGGCACCGGTCTCGCGGTGGTCGGCGCATACGTGCTGGCCGGTGAATTGGCCGCCGCGAACGGCGATTACACCGTCGCGTTCCCGCGCTACCAGGAAATGCTGAAGCGCTACAGCAAGCTGGCGGGCGGCGCGAACGCCGGACCGTTCCTCGCGCCCAAGACCGCGTTCGGCCTGCGCGTGCGCAATTGGTTCCTGACCTCGTGGGCCTTCGATCGGATGATGAAGTCCACCGAGAAGTCGAAGAACGATATCGAGCTGAAGAACTACCCGGAAATCCTTGCGGCACAGTGAAGTGCGGGTACTGATCGAAAGCAGCGGACCCGATGGCAAATGCCATCGGGTCCGCTTTCGCTGCTGCCCGGTACGGTCAGTCCTTCGTGTCCTCGACCTTGGCCATGGACAGAACGTCCAGGCGGCGATCGAGCTCGGCTTCGGAGAGATTGTCCCCGATCAGGCCGCGATCGATCACCGTCTGGCGAATCGTCTTGTGCGCCTTGACCGCTTCCTTGGCCACGGCGGCGGCTTCCTCGTAACCGATCGCCGAATTCAGCGGCGTCACGATGGACGGGGAGGATTCCGCGAGGCGACGCAACCGCTCCTCGTTCGCGACCAGGCCGACGATGCACTTGTCGGCGAACAGCCGAGATACGTTGGCCAGCAGGTGAATCGACTCCAGCACATTGCGCGCCATCACCGGGATGTACACGTTCAACTCGAACGCGCCATTGCCGCCGCCCCAGGCGATGGCCGCGTCATTGCCGATGAGCTGCGCGGCGACCTGCGTAACCGCCTCCGGCAGCACCGGATTCACCTTGCCGGGCATGATCGACGAACCGGGCTGTAAATCCGGCAGCTGAATCTCGGCGAGACCGGTGAGCGGGCCGGAGCCCATCCAGCGCACATCATTGGCGATCTTGGTGAGGCTGATCGCGACGGTGCGCAGCGCACCGGACAGCTCCACCAGGCCGTCGCGTGCGGCCTGCGCCTCGAAGTGATTGCGGGCCTCGGACAGCGCGTCCAGATCGGTGGACTTCTTCAGTTCCACAACGACTTTCGCGCCGAAACCAGCGGGCGCGTTCAGTCCGGTGCCGACGGCGGTGCCGCCGATGGCGAGCTCGCCCACCCGGGGCAGCGTGGTCAGCAGGCGCTCGATGCCCGCGCTCACCTGCCGGGTGTATCCGCTGAACTCCTGGCCCAGCGTGATCGGCACCGCGTCCATGAGATGGGTGCGACCGGACTTCACCACATCGCGCCACTCCACCGACTTGTCCAGCAGCGCCAGCCGCAGATGATCCAGCGCCGGAACGAGATCCTTCACCACGCCCTCGGTGGCCGCGACATGCGTTGCGGTGGGGAAGGTGTCGTTCGACGACTGCGACATGTTCACATCGTCGTTGGGATGCACGGTGACGCCCTCGCGCGCGGCGATGCTCGCGATCACCTCGTTGGCGTTCATATTCGAGCTGGTGCCCGAACCGGTCTGGAAGACGTCGATGGGGAATTGGTCGTCATGCTTACCGTCGGCGATCTCGGTGGCGGCGGCCACGATCGCATCGGCCTTGATCGGATCGAGCAGGCCCAGATCCCGGTTCACGGTGGCGCAGGCGGCTTTCAGCAGGCCGAGCGCGCGAATCTGCGCACGCTCCAGGCCTCGGCCGCTGATGGGGAAGTTCTCCACCGCGCGCTGGGTCTGCGCGCGCCACAATGCCTGAACCGGGACGCGTACCTCGCCCATCGTGTCGTGTTCGATTCGAAACTGCGTCTCGTCGGTCATGAATTCGACCCTAGGCCCGGAGCAGGGTCCGTGGGGGTGCCACGCCTGAGGCAATCAGCACACGCACCGCCGGAATAGGCGGTGCGTGTCGTTGCCCCGGTGCGGGATTCGATGCTCAGAACATCGGGGGAGTGGCATCCTCGTCGCCGACGAAATCGACCGAGGCGTATTCGCGCAGCTTGGTCAGGCGGTGGTAGGCGTCCACCATGCGCACGGTGCCGGACTTGGCGCGCATGACGATGGACTGGGTGTACGCGCCGCCGCCGTAGTAGCGCACGCCGCGCAGCAGATCACCGTCGGTGACGCCGGTGGCGCTGAAGAAGATGTCCTCACCGGAGACCAGGTCCTCGGTGGACAGCACGCGATCGAGATCGTGCCCGGCGTCGATGGCCTTCTGCCGCTCGGCGTCATCGGTCGGAGCCAGCTTGGCCTGCAGCGCACCGCCCATGCAGCGCATGGCGGCCGCGGCGATAATGCCCTCCGGGGTGCCACCGATGCCGATCAGCAGGTCGACGCCGGATTCGGGACGGGCACAGGCGATCGCGCCCGCGACGTCACCGTCGGAGATGAGACGGATGCGCGCGCCCGCGTCGCGGACCTCGCTCATGTGCTTGGCGTGCCGGGGGCGGTCCAGGATGCAGACCGTGAGGTCCGAGACCGAGGAGTTCTTGGCCTTGGCGACCCGGCGCAGGTTCTCCGCGATGGGGGCCGATAGGTCGATGACATCGGCGGCGTCGGGGCCGACGGCGATCTTCTCCATGTAGAACACGGCCGACGGATCGAACATCGCGCCGCGCTCGGCGACCGCGAGTACCGAGATCGCGCCGGGCGAGCCCTTGGACATCAGCGTGGTGCCGTCGATCGGATCGACCGCGAAGTCGAGTTCGGCGCCCTCACCGTTGCCGACGAGTTCGCCGTTGTAGAGCATGGGCGCTTCGTCCTTCTCGCCCTCACCGATGACCACGATGCCGCGCATCGAAACGGTCGACACCAGCTGGCGCATGGCATCGACGGCCGCGCCGTCGCCGCCCTCCTTGTCACCGCGTCCGACCCAGCGTCCCGCGGCCATGGCGCCGGCCTCGGTGACCCGGACCAACTCCAATGCGAGATTGCGATCCGGGGCCTCGCGGCGGCTGGTTGCGGGCGTGGGTGCCGTCATTACGGTGCCTCCTTGGTTGTCAACTGCTGGGTAAATTGTCGCATTGCGCTTTCGCGCCCCAACCAAGTACTGACGTTTCACTTCCGCACCGGTCCTGGACCTTTACGGATGCGCCGCTTGACGGCGCGCGGGCGCAAGGGTCGTGCGACGGCCCTGTGAGGTGGGTCGCATCGACCGCCCGTGGATACTGGGGGCGTGCCGAACACGAAGCCGCGGATCCTGAACGACTGGAAAGACCTGTTCTGGTCCCTCTTTCCCCTGGTCCTGATCTGCCTGGCCATCGCCGGCATCGCCAGTCAGTGCAGCTTCACCGCGGGCGGCCCGAAGGCCGGGAACATCCCGAACTTCGACGCGCACAGCGCATTCACCGATGACGCGAAACAGCTCCCGTTCGGCATTCGCGAACCCGTGCTGCCCGCGGACTGGAAAGCCAACTCCGGCAACCGCGAACCCGGCGTCTCCAGCACGGTCGGCTACATCACCCCGCAGGGCAGCTATATGCAGGTGACGCAGTCCAATGCCACCGAGGAAGCCTTGGCGCGCAAGGTCGCGGGCACCCGCTACGCCACCGGCGTACAGCAGATCGGCGATCGCAAATGGGTCGTCTACGCCGAACCCGGCACCGAACCCTCCTGGATCGCCGACTACGGCGACACCCGCGTGCTGATCAAGGGCGCGGGCAACAACGGGGCTTTCACCACCCTGGCCACCGCGGTCACCAACGCCCAGCCGCTGCCGAAGTAAGGCTGCTCAGCT
Source organism: Nocardia sp. NPDC058058 (assembly GCF_042885355.1). Classification (NCBI taxonomy): domain Bacteria; kingdom Bacillati; phylum Actinomycetota; class Actinomycetes; order Mycobacteriales; family Nocardiaceae; genus Nocardia; species Nocardia sp. NPDC058058. The sequence continues at coordinate 583,098 of NZ_JBHVSA010000004.1, forward strand.
CTCCTGCGAACGGTGCGCCAGTGCGTCTTCCACGCGCTTGCGGGCACCCGCGAGGTGTTCCTCGCAGCGATTGGCGAGGGCCTCGCCGCGCTCCCAGAGCGTGAGGGAATCGTCCAGATCCAGGCCGCCCTGTTCGAGCATCTTCACCACGTTGACGAGTTCGTCGCGGGCGCGTTCATAGCCGAAACCGGCGATCTCGGTGAGGTCGGTGTCCGTCATTTTTCGGTGGATTCCTTTCGCGGGCCGAGGGATTGGGAGCCGAGGGCGGCGGCGGTCAGCGCGCCGTCCGCCACTCGAATGCGGAGCTGACTGCCCGCGGGCGCGTCATCGATGGAGCGCACCACTTCGCGCTCCTTGCCGATCACCTTCTGCACCACCGCGTAACCGCGCGCGAGCGTCGCGGCGGGTCCGAGCGCGGAGAGCTTCTCGCGCAGATGCCGGGTGGCGGTGGACTCGGTGCTCAGGCTCTGGTTGATGGCGCGGCGGGTGGCGGTGCGATAGCGCTCCACCTCATCGTGCCGCTGATCGAGTAGTCGCAGCGGTTCGGCCAGCACCGGACGCGAGCGAAGCTGTTGCAGCGCACGGGATTCGCGATCCACCCAGCCGCGCAGCGCGGCGGCGGCGCGGGCCTGGAGTTCGCGCAGCAGCGCGGCCTCGGCGGCGGCATCGGGCACGATGCGCTTGGCGGCATCGGTGGGTGTGGCCGCGCGCAGATCCGCGACATAGTCGCTGAGCGGGTTGTCGGGTTCGTGCCCGATCGCGCTGACGATCGGGGTGGTAGCGGAAACTATTGCGCGGCAAAGTGTCTCATCTGAGAACGGCAGTAGATCCTCGACGCTGCCGCCGCCGCGCGCCAGCACGATCACATCGATCTCCGGATCGGCGTCCAGCGCGGCGAGCGCCTCCAGCATCTGCGGGACCGCGGTCGCGCCCTGGACGGCGGTATTGCGAATATCGAAGCGCACCGCGGGCCAGCGCTGCGTCGCGACGGTCACCACATCGTGCTCGGCGGCGCTGGCGCGGCCGGTGATCAGCCCGATCTTATTGGGCAGGAACGGAATCGGCCGCTTGAGCCGGGGATCGAAGAGCCCCTCCGCCGCCAGCAGCGCCTTGAGTCGTTCGATGCGGGCGAGCAGTTCACCGATACCGACGGGGCGAATCTCGGTGACGCGCAAGGACACCGTGCCGCGCGCGGTGAAGAACGACAGCTTGCCGTAGACGACGACCCGGCTGCCCTCCTGCAGCGGCACCGGGGATTTGCGCAGCAGATCCGGATCGCAGGTGACCGAGAGCGACATATCGGCGGCGGTATCGCGCAACACCAGAAACGCGGTGCGGGTGCCGGGCCGCAGATTGATCTGGGTGATCTGGCCCTCGACCCAGACCGCGCCCAGCCGGTCGATCCACTGCGCCACCTTGACGGCGATCGTGCGCACCGGCATCGGATTGTCGGCGGTACTGGACGGCTTCGGCGGTGGGGCCGGTGCTGCCGGTTGCGCCGCTTGGGCTGGTTGGTCGGGGGTCACCGCACCGATTCTGGCAGTAGGCACCGACGTTCGGTGCTCACACCCGCCGAAAGTCCGCTCGTGCGATGGAATCCGTGCGGCGATGCGACTCATGCGCCGGAAATGACAGAGCGCCGACCGTCCGGGCGTACCCGGCCCGGGCAGTCGGCGCTAAGGGAAACGTGTCACTTGGCCTGAACGGTCGCGATCCGATTCGTCAGCATGGTGACGAACGGGGCGCGGTCGCGGGTGTGCTGTTCGTAATCGAGCAGCGCGGCCAGATCCTCGACGGTGAGCATGCGCAGCCGGGCACGCAGCTGAGCCAGGGTCATATTGGTGTAGTCGTAGCGGCTGGCCACCTCGGGCTCGGTCACCGCGGCGCTGCCGTTGTGGCCATTGCTGGCAGCCTTGGAAGTCGTTGCGGGAGCGGCGGTTTCGACGGCCTCCGGCTCGGCGGTGACCGGGTCGGCGACCACTGCCGCGGCTTCGGCGATTTCCGGTTCGGGCTGGGCCGCAACCGGTTCCGGCGCGATCTCCACCGGTTCGACGATGCTGAGAATCGGTTCGGAGGCGGCCGCGACCGGCTCCTCCTCGACCGACGGCACCGGCTCGAACAGATCGAAACTGCTCTTGCGTGCCGATTCCGGCGCGGCGCTGGGAGTTTGCTCGAAGTCCTCGTCCTCATCGAACGTGGCCCACGCCGGCTGTTCTTCCGGCTGGTTGACCAAACGGTCGAATACGGCGTCACCCTTGAGAGCGAGGCTGGTCACGAACTGCTGCAGATGCATGGTCGTCTGCAACATCTGACTGATCGCGGTGATCGGGAAATTGATTGCACTGGTCGGTAGCCGGCGAGTTTCCTCTAAGGCATAGACAGCAGCCCCGGCGGCGACCCGGGCTAGGAACGGAGGTCGGAACATGGTCCTAGCCTGCCCGAAACGCCGTGTGATGCAAAGGTGAGATGACACGGAATGTGATTGTGAGCCAATTATGCTTCGCTTCATCACGCCGGGGGTGCGGCGACGGGGAGGCGAATGTGTTGCCGGTAATAGCCGGGGAGCGGCGGCCATAGGCGCCCAGTAGGCTGGGACGCATGTCCTCGGCTATCCCTTTGAATGTCGGAATCGTGCGGTCCGCCGGTGTGGATGCCGACGCGCCGAAACGAGTACTGCTCGCCGAACCTCGGGGTTACTGCGCCGGTGTCGACCGCGCGGTGGTCACCGTGGAGAAGGCGCTCGAAAAGCACGGTGCGCCTATCTATGTGCGCAAGGAGATCGTGCACAACCGGCACGTGGTGGAGACACTGCGGGACCGGGGCGTGATCTTCGTCGACGAGACCGATGAGGTGCCCGAGGGCGCGCTCGTGGTGTTCTCCGCGCACGGTGTCTCCCCGGCGGTGCACGAATCCGCCGCCGAGCGGAACCTGCACACCATCGACGCCACCTGCCCGCTGGTCACCAAGGTGCACCAGGAGGCCAAGCGGTTCGCGCGCGACGACTTCGACATTCTGCTCATCGGGCACGAAGGGCATGAGGAGGTCGAGGGCACCGCGGGTGAAGCGCCCGATCACGTGCAGCTGGTGGACGGCCCGGACGCGGTCGACACCATCACCGTGCGCGATGAGAACAAGGTGATCTGGCTCTCGCAGACCACGCTCTCGGTGGACGAGACCATGGAGACCGTGCACCGGCTGCGGGCCAAGTTCCCGAATCTGCAGGATCCGCCGAGCGATGACATTTGCTACGCCACCTCGAACCGCCAGACCGCGGTGAAGGCGATGGCCCCGGCCTGCGATCTGGTGATCGTGGTCGGCTCGCGCAACTCCTCCAATTCGGTGCGGCTGGTCGAGGTCGCGCTGACCGCGGGCGCGCGCGCCTCGTACCTGGTCGACTACGCCCGCGAGATCGATCCGGCCTGGTTCGAGGGCGTCCGCACGGTCGGCCTCACCTCGGGCGCGTCGGTGCCGGAGATCCTGGTCGAGGGTGTGCTGGAAATGCTCGCCACCTACGGCTACGGCGAGGTGCAGCCGGTCACCACCGCCAACGAGACCCTGGTCTTCTCGCTGCCGCGCGAATTGCGCACCGCCCGCAGCTGATTCGCCACGAAAAGAAATCCCCGTACCCAGCGAACAAGTCGCGGGATACGGGGATTTCTGCGTTGAAAGCTGGGATGCGAGCCCCGAACACCGCCCGCAGCGAAGCGGAGGGCAGAAGATACAGCTCAGCGTTCTACGCGGCCCGAATCGCGTTCGCGGTAGCGCACATTGGGGCGCGGGTGCGGTGGCATCTCGGGGGTCTGGGCGCGGCGGCGGCGAGCCTCGGTACCGGCCGGGTTGGCGCGGTCGGCGGGGTTCGCGCGCTCGGTACGCTCGGCGCGATCGGCCGGGTTGGCGCGACGCTCGCCCGGGGGCTTGCGGTCGCCGGTGGGCTTGCGATCCGGGTTGGGCTTGCGATCGGCGGGCGGGGTGCGCTTGCGATCGGTGCCGGACTGGCGTGCGGACGGCTGCCGGTTGGCGGCCTGGCCCGAGGCGGGCTGGCGGTCCGCCCCCACCCGCGGTGGGCGCGAGGCCACGCGACCGGACGGGCGTCGGGTGGCGGTGGTCGAATCGGCCGCGTCGCCGTCCTGATCGTCGGCGCCGGACCGGAAGCGTCGTCTGGCGGGTTCCTTGGTGTCGGTCGCTCCGGCGCGCTGGGCGCGGGCGGCTCCGGTCGGGCGGGCGGTGCGGGCGCGCGGCTTGCTCAGCCCGCCGCCGGACTCACCCTGCTGCTCGCGACGGTGCATGGCCACCCGGATCGCGCCGATGATCAGCACCAGCACGGTGGCCAGCGCCATGGTGGGGAACCGATTCACCAGCGGGATGGCCAGATTCAGCAGGATTTCCTTGACCTTGAAACCACCCGCCGAGTTGCCGAGCATCTGCTGATACGCCAGCGGGACGGCTAGGAAGAGCAATAGCGGCGGCAGCACCATCGTGGTGAAGAGGCCGCGGTATCGCACGATGAGCGCGGCCGCGATGCACCCGATCACATACAGCGAGGCGAAGGTGCCGGTCAGCTCATCGCCACCCATGGTGTCGATCAGGAATCCGATGAAGGTGCAGGTCACGGCAGTGAGCACCGCGGCGCCGGCCGGGACGCCGGGGACCGTCGGCAGGATCGAACGGTGCGACGGGGGCACCTCTGCTCGCTCGCGCTGGGTAACTGCCACGTCAAGCACACTAAAGCATGTGACGGTTCCGCGAGGTAGGCGACATCATGCGGAGATACTCGAGCGCGTCAAGCGCATTAGTCCTTTTCGGCGAAACCCACCGCCCTGGGCCAGGTTTCCACCCGCTGAATTTCCTCCATCGGAGTGTCTGAAATCTCCAGATCATGAAGTTTGCGAGCCGTCACCAACACGCGTGTCTCCATGGACGCGACGGTGAAATTGAACGAATCCACCGCTTTGCCCAATTGCGCGCCGAGCCGATCCAGATGCCGGCCGGTGGTGCCGAGCCGGGCATACAGTTCCCGGCCCAACTGCTGGATGACCGCCATGTCCTGGGACATGGCCTCCTGCCGCCAGCCCAGCGCCACCGTGCGCAGCAGCGCCATCAGCGTGGTGGGCGTGGCCAGTACGACATTGCGGCCGAAGGCGTATTCGAGCAGGCCGGGATCGGCCCCGAACGCGGCATCGAGGAACGGATCACCGGGTACGAACAGCACCACGAATTCCGGGGAGGGATCGAAGGCCGCCCAGTACTCCTTGGCGGCCAACTGGTCGACGTGATTGCGCAGATGTTTGGCGTGCCGGGCGAGGTGGTTCTCGCGCTCGCGCGGCTCCTCGGTCGAGGCCGCCTCGAGATAGGCGGTGCACGGCACCTTGGCATCGACGACGATGTGCCGTCCGCCCGCGAGCCGCACCACCATGTCCGGGCGCACCACGCCCTCGGTGGTCCCGGTACTGCCCGCGCGGCGGGTGACCTGGGTGTCGAAATCGCAATGCCGGGTCATGCCCGCGAGTTCGACCACCCGCTCCAATTGGATCTCACCCCAGCGCCCGCGCACCTGCGGCGCGCGTAGTGCCGCCACCAATTGCGAGGTCTGCGTGGACAGTTGATGCGAGGTGCGCTGCATACCCGCAACCTGTTCGCGCAGGCCCGAATACGCGTTGATGCGATTGTGCTCGACTTCCTGAATATGCCGATTCAACGTCCCCACCGCTTCGCGCAGCGGTTCCATCATCGCGCCGACCGCATGCGAATGCCGCCGCGCCGCATCCTCACTCGCGGCCCCCAGTGACTGATGCAACAGACGCTCGTTATCGCGCATGGCCCCCAGCCGCGCCTCGGCCACGGCCGCCCGCTGCCCCGCCCGCGCGGCATGCCCGAGCCAGCCCACGGCAAGCCCCGCGATGAACACCAACAACAACGCGAACAGCATCGATGCGGTCATGGCACGCGAGTTTGCCGCATCGCACCGACAAACTCGCGAAGGCGGGCAATCTCCGAGCGGCACCGCACCCGAATTCCGCGGCTACACGCCGCGACAACGGTTTTCGCGAGTCCGAAGAACTCGCCGGATATGTCCGAAGTGTGGCTGCTCCCGGCCGCGACCCGAGTGCGCTGTATTCGCCGCGGCCGCGGGTGACCGATTCATCGCGGCAGTCGAGGATGTTCGTATCCGGTGGATCGTCCGGCGCGTGATAACACCGGCGAGTTGTGAGCGGCTCGCGAGGGTATCGGTGATTCTGTCGGGGCGATCGCCTACCGTCGGCGGCATGCGAATCCTGCACACCTCCGACTGGCATATCGGCCGTACCTTTCACGGTGTCGATCTGCTGGGCGATCAGGAGTGCGCGCTGCGCGCCATTGCCGAGTTGGTGGCCGCGGAGCGGGTGGACGTGGTGGTGTTGCCGGGGGATGTGTACGACCGGTCCATTCCGAGCGCGGACGCGATCGCGGTGTGCAATCGGGGATTCGAGGCTATTCGCGCGGCCGGCGCGATCATTGTGGCGACTTCGGGCAATCACGATTCGCCGACGCGACTCGGGGCGCTCGGGACTTTCGCCGCCGCGGGCGGATTGCATCTGCGTTGCGGCATAGCCGAAGTGGCACGGCCGGTAATGGTGTCCGATTTGCACGGAGAGGTGGCTTTCTACGGAATCCCATACCTGGAGCCGGAAATCACGCGCGCGGAACTGGGCGTGCCGCAGGCGCGTTCGCACGCCGAGATTCTGGATGCCGCCATGGGATTGATCCGGGGCGATCTCGCCGAGCGCCCAGGGGTGCGTTCGGTGGTGCTCGCGCATGCCTTCGTGGTGGGCGGTGAGGCCACCGGGTCCGAGCGTTCCATTTCGGTGGGCGGGGTGGAGACGGTGCCGCTCGGCGCGTTCGCGGGCATCGACTACGTGGCGCTCGGCCACCTGCACTCGCCGCAGATCCTGTCGGAGTCGGTGCGGTATTCCGGTTCCCCGCTGCCGTACTCGTTCGGCGAGCGCTCGCATCGCAAGGCGGTGTGGGTACTCGATCTCGATGCCGACGGGCTGTCGGAGGTGACGCGGCACGAACTTCCGGTGGTGCGCGGGCTCAGCCAGATCAGCGGCACGCTGGAGGAGTTACTGGAAGCGCCGGAACACGGGGCCGCCGAATCGGATTACGTCTCCGCGACCCTCACCGACCAGGCCCGCCCGGTCGATGCGCTGCGCCGTCTGCGCGAGCGTTTCCCGCACGCCGTGCACGTGGAATGGGTACGCCCGGAAGGCAATCCGGAACTGCACTACCGCGAACGGGTGCACGGCCGCCGCGATACCGAGATCGCGCAGAGCTTCCTCACCGATGTGCGCGGCGCCCCCACCTCGGGTGAGCTGACCTGGCTCGAACGCGCCCTCGCCGCCGCCGTACGGGAGCAGGACGGGCCGGTGCGCGCGCCCGCCGCACGCGAGCAGGGCGCGCCGACGGTCGAGGTCCGTGCGCAGGGCGATTCGGCGTCCGGACGGCACTCGGTTGCCGCGGATAAGCCGATTGCCGATGATGGTGGCACCCGGCTATCCGGGGACGGCGAACTGGATGGCGATCCCGGACTTTTCGGGCTGACCCCGCCCGAATCCGACGGTGGCGCAGCCGAGTTGAGTGCATGAGCGGTAATTGCCGCGCCGCGACGGCGTGTCCCGAGTGCGGGCGCGGGCGTCGGGTTGTTGGATGGTGCGTGGAGGCGGAAGGGGACGGCGCGTGCGGCTGCATCGTTTGGAGCTGACGGCATTCGGTCCGTTCGCGGAGACCGCCGTGGTGGATTTCGATGAGCTCGGCGCGGACGGGCTGTTCCTGCTGCACGGCCAGACCGGCGCGGGCAAGACCACCGTGCTGGACGCGGTCGCCTTCGCGCTGTACGGCAGCGTGCCCGGTGCGCGCGGTGAGAAGCGCCTGCACTCCGATCACGCCGATGAACAGACCCCGCCGCGTGTGCAATTGGAGGCCACCCTCGGCGGCCGCCGCCTGCGCCTGACTCGTTCGCCGGAATTCCAGCGTCCCAGCTCACGCGCCAAGAGCGGCTGGGTCAAGGAGAACGCGTCGGCCACGCTGGAATGGCTCGACGGTCGCGGCCAGCATCTGTCTCGCATCCCGGATATCGGTGAGGAGATCCTGCGCCTGCTCGGGATGAGCGCCGACCAGTTCTTCCAGGTGGTGCTGCTGCCGCAGGGCGATTTCGCGCGCTTCCTGCGCGCCGATAACGAGGATCGCGAGAAACTGCTCGAAAAGCTCTTCGACACCGAACGTTTCGGCACCGCCGAGCAGTGGCTGAACGATAAGCGCCGCGCGGGTGGCAGTGATCTGGAAACCCGCAAGGCCACCATCGACCGCCTCATCGGCCAGGTCGTCACCGCCGCCGGTCTGCCCGCCACCGAGACCGCGGGCCTGCTCGAATCCGGCGAATGGTCCCGCACGCTGCTCGAATCCGCGCGCACCGACCTCACCGCCAGCACCGCCGAACGCGAACAGCGCCAGCATATTTCGAATCAGGCCCGGGTGGCCGCCGAAGATCAGCGCCGCCTGCACGCCCTGCGCGCCCGGCACGCCGAGGCCACCGCCCAACTCGCCACCCACGCCGCGTCCGCACCCCACCGCGACACCCTGCAATCCGAACTCGACCGCGCCCGCCGAGCCGAACCGGCGCACGCGGCCGTAGCGGAGGCCCGCGCCGCCGCGGTGACCCTGGGCCGTCGTGACAAGGAAGCCGTGCGTGCCGCCGAGCATCTGGCCACCCGGCTGCTGGAGACCCCCTCCGCTGAGCTCGACGGAACATTCTGGGCCGCAACCGATCTCGCGGCAGCCGAACTCTCCGGCAGCGACTTCGTACTGGACCTCGGCACGATCGAACCGCTCGCCGCGGTCGCGCCCGACCGCGACGAGAATGACCGGCAGCCAACGGAATCGGGCGGCGCCGAGTTGGTCGCGGGCCGGGCGCGGGGGCTGGAGGCCGCCGCGCAGCGGTGGAGCGCGCAGATGGGCGCGTTGGATGAGGTGCGGTCGGACGCGGATTCGGCCAAGCGTTTGATGGGGGAGCTGTCGGGACTGCGCCGGGAGCAGCAGGAGCTTTCGGGACAATTGTCGAAGGTGACCGAGCGGCGCGCGAAGTTGCCGCAAGCCCTCGCGGGGGTCGAGGTTCGGCTGCGCGATGCCACCGCCGCGGCGGCTGGTTTGCCGGTGCTGGAGGCGGAGCGGGAACGGTTGCGCGCCGCCGCGAAGGCGGCGCTGGAACTGGAGCAGCGGCGCGCGGAACTGGCCCGTGCGGCAGCGGTTTTCGAGTCCGCTCGCGCGAAGCATCTGGACGCACGCGAGCACACGCTCGCACTGCGCGAGCATCGGCTGGCCGGTATGGCGGCGGAATTGGCCGGGGCACTGGTCGATTCGGAGCCCTGCGCGGTATGCGGGTCGGCGGAGCACCCGGCCCCGGCGCGACCTGCCGAGCGGGCGGTTTCCAAGGAGGCCGAGGAAGCGGCGCTCCAGGCGGAGCGGACAGCGGAAGCCACCCGTGATCGGGCGGGTCAGCAGGTCGCCGAATTGGAGCGCGCGATCGAAGTGCTGGTCGAACGCGGTGGTGACGCCGATAAGGCGGAACTGGCAAGCGGATTGGCGACGGCCGAGACACAGTGGGACGAAGCCCGGGGCCGCGCCGAGCTGGTAGACGGCCTCACCGCCGAGCTACAGCGGCTGCGTACCGAGGAATCCGGACTACAGGAAGAGTTGCGGGACTGCGAAAGTCGCGGCAGCGCCACGACGGAACGCATTATCGCCACCGATCGCAGGCTCGCCGAACTCACCGAGCGCCTGACCACCGCCGCCGGAGCGGACGGCACCGTGGAGCGCCGCCGCGCCCGCCTCGACGCGCTGGTAGCCGGTGCCACCGCGCTGCGCGAGGCGCGCGCCGCGGCGGCCCTGGCCCGTGAACAGGTCGCCGCGCTCGCACTGCGCGTCGAAAAGCTCTCCTACGAAGCGGGTTTGGTCGAGACCGCGCCGCCGGTCATGGGCGAGACCGGTCCGGACTACGCCGTGCTGGGCGAATACGCCCGCGCGGTCGAGGCGGCGTCGCGGACCGCGCAACGGCAGACCGATATCGAAGCCGAGCTGACCAATGCCGACCGCGCCCGGGCACATGCCGAAGCGGTGCTCGCCGAGCCGGAGATCCGCGCCGCCGCCGATATCGTCCCCGGCGATCTCGAGGCCCTGGAATCCGCTGTCGCCGAAGCACAATCGGCCCTGGAGCGTGCCATCTCCGCGCATACGGTGGCGGCTCGCCGGGTGGAGCAGCTGGAAGAGCTGTGTTCCCAGCTCTGGGCCGCGGTCGACCGCATCGCCCCGCTTCAGCGCGCTCACGAAGAACTCGCCCGTCTGGCCGAAGTCGTGTCGGGCCGTGGCGAGAACAACCGCCGAATGTCGTTGCGCTCCTATGTACTCGCCGCCCGCCTGGAAGAAGTGGCGGTGGCGGGCTCGGTGCGCCTGCGCCGCATGTCCGGCGGCCGTTACGAATTCGTCCACACCGATGTGGCCGGCCCGCGCGGCCGCCGCGGCGGCCTCGGCCTGGATATCCGCGACGACTACACCGGCGCGATCCGCCCCGCCAAAACCCTCTCCGGCGGCGAAACCTTCATGGCCTCACTGGCTCTCGCCCTGGGTCTGGCCGATGTGGTCGCGGCCGAATCCGGCGGCCTGGTCCTGGACACCCTCTTCATCGACGAGGGCTTCGGCAGCCTGGACGCCGACACCCTCGACGCCGTCATGGGCGTCCTGGACGAACTCCGCTCCGGCGGCCGTGTGGTAGGCGTAGTCAGCCACGTGGACGAAATGCGCCAGCGCATCCCCAGCCGCCTGCACGTAATCCGCGGCCGCACCGGCTCCCACCTCGAAACCTCCCTCACCGCATAGCTGCCCGCCGATCGAAGTCCGGGGGTCGGCGACGAGTGGAGCGTGAAACCTCCTGCCGATCAACCGAACTGCGGGTAGCGCGTGTCAGTGGGATTCGTGGTCGAGGAGCCACCGCTTGATCTCCAGCCCCCAGCGGAAGCCGCCGAGGGTGCCGTCGGTGCGGAATACGCGGTGGCAGGGAACGAACAGGGCGGCGGCGTTGCGGGCGCAGGCGTTGGCCGCGGCGCGGGTGGCGGCGGGACGGCCGGAGGCGGCGGCGAAGTCGGTGTAGGTGATCGGTTCACCCGCGGGGACTTTGCGCAGCACTTCCCAGGCGTGCACGAGGAAGGGGCCGGACACCTGGCGGACCGCGATCGAGTCGATGACGGTCAGATCGCCCGCGTGATACCGCTCGATGGCGGTGCTGACCTGGCCGAGCTCGGTGCGCTCGCGCAGGGTCCCGGGACGCAGGGTGGCGTGGATGAGCCCGCGCAGGTTCTCCGCATCGGTCGTCCAGCCGGCGGCCAATACCGCGCCGTCCGCGTCGACGAGTGCGGTGAACGGTCCCGCCGCGGTGGTGACGGTGGCGAAATCGGCTGTGCCGGAGTTGATTCGGGTGTTCACGGGGCGGTACTCGCTTTCCGGGCGCCGGATGCGCCGTCGGTGGTGGATGCGGGGGTGGTCAGCGCGTGCTTCCAGAGATGCATGGTCAGGTAGGAGCGCCAGGGGGACAGGCGCGCGGTGTCGGCGAGATCGATATCGAGCAGTGCCGCGCCGCGCCGCACGATCAAATCGGAGCCGAGCAGCACGTCCGGGTCGGCGAGCAGTCGCATGGTGACGTAATCGGCGGTCCAGGGGCCGACGCCGTCCAGGGCCAGTAGATCGCGGCGCAGGTCGGCGGCCGTGCGCCCGGCGTGCAGTACCAATTCGCCGTCCGCGATCGCGCGCGCCGCAGATACGATCGCCTCGATCCGCCGGGTCGGTCCGGTGAGCACCTCGGCCCCGTGCTCGGCTATGGCCGCGGGAGTGGGGAACAGGTACGGAATCGGGCCCGGAATCGATTCGCCGAGCGTGTGCACCAGTCGCGCCGTATGCGTATTCGCCGCCGCCACCGAGATCTGCTGGCCGATCATGGTGCGCAGCAACAGTTCCGGGCCGTCCAGGCAGCCGGGGACGCGAATGCCGGGTGAGAGCATGCTTGCGGGCCGGTCACCCGGCGCGACCGAAAGCGGCAGCTCGCCGGTCATTCCCGCGGCCAGCGCCTCGTCGATGCCGACCGGGTCGGCATCCAGGTCGAGGAAGTGGCGGAGCCGGGCGACGGTGGGCGCCAGATCACGCATATCCTGCAGTGCCAGTGAAGCGCGGACGTGCCCCGGCTGGACGGACATGCGAACGGTGGTGTGCCCGTGCGGAGTTCGCAGGCTGCGGGTGTAATGCCCGTCCTCCCAGAGTTCCAGGCCGGGTACCGCGTGCGCGGACAGGAACCACTCCAGCCACTGCTTGTCGAGCGGTTCCCGGTACGGAAGTCGCAGTGTCAGTAGGCCATTGGTGGCGGGCAGGGTATCGCCGTTGCGGCGGCGGGACTCCTCGCGCAGGGTGGTCGGGCTGACCGCGAACACCTCGCGCACGGTGTCGTTGAACTGCCGGATGCTCGCGAATCCCGCCGCGAACGCGATATCCGACATGGACAGCCGGGTGGTCTGGATGAGCAGCCGGGCGGTGTGGGCGCGGTGCGCTCGTGCCAGTGCCAGCGGTCCGGCCCCGAGCTCACTGGTGAGTACCCGGGTCAGCTGCCGCTGCGAATAGCCGAGGGTATCGGCCAGCGCGGGCACGCCACCGCGTTCGATCACCCCGTCGGCGATCAATCGCATGGCGCGGGCGGCCAGGTCGGCCCGGGTATTCCACAGCGGTGACCCGGGGGCCGCGTCCGGTAGGCAGCGGCGGCAGGCCCGGAAGCCGGACTGCTGCGCGGCCGCCGCCGTCGGCAGGAAGCTGACATTGGCGGGTTTCGGCGTGATCGCGGGACATGAAGGGCGGCAGTAGATTCCGGTGGTGCGCACCGCGGTCACGAACTGCCCGTCGAACCGGGCGTCCCGGGTGGCCACGGCGCGGTAGCACCGTTCGAAGTCCAAATCATTCGCACTCACAACAACCACAATCGCAGCCGTCGGCACCGAGCGCTAGCGGAAATCAGACGCGGGCGTCAGCGGGAATGAGACACGCCTCAACAGCAGCGGTTGGCGGGATTCCGGGCGGCGGCGTCGTGGCGGTCGCGCCAGTAGTCGCGTTCGCTGGGAACGGGATCGTCCGGATGGCGCAGGCGCAGGTGTTGCACATAGCGCTGATAGTCGTTGCCGCCGAGGATCGAGTTGAACCACCAGATCACACCGCGAATGGCACGTAAAACCGTGCGCCCCGCCGACCGCAGCGGTGCTGCGGGCGACGGGGCGGCGGAGTCGTTCATCGGAATCAATTGTCGCTCAGTGCGCGTGCGCGGTGGGTTTGACCTTGCCTTCGGCGGCCAGGGCGTCCCATTCGCGCTGGACTTCCTTCTCCGCCTTGGTGGCCAGGAAGGACCTGGGGCCGAAGATCTTCGACGGCGTCTCCTCCGATTCGGTGGTCTCCACCTCGCCCTTGCGAATGGCGCGCAGGCACACCCACACACCCACGGCGGCGACGATGAGCACCAGCACCGCGAACACGATCGACAGCGTGCCCTGGATGAAGGTATTGCGAATCGTCTTGTCCAGGTTGTCGATCTGGGTCTGCAAGGCCGCCGCGTCCGCCACACCCTTGGGCAGCTGCCCGGAATCCTGCGCGGCGAGATAGGCGTCGCGCTTGGTCACCGTGTTGTTGTGCAGCGTCCAGTAACCGATCTTCGGATCGCCCGAGAAGATCTTCTGGAAGGAGGCCGTCATGGTGACGATCAGATCCCAGATCAGCGGCACCGCCGGAATCCAGGCCCATTTGACCAGGCCCTTCTTCACCACGATGGCCAGCACCACGGTCAGCGCGACCGCGGCCAGCAGCTGATTCGAGATGCCGAACAGCGGGTAGAGCGTATTGATGCCGCCCAGCGGATCGGTGACGCCCATGAGCAGCACCGAACCCCACGCCGCGACGACCAGCGCCGAGCACAGCCACGCACCGGGCAGCCAGGACGGATCCTTGAACTTCTTGGCCGCGCCACCCAGATTGCCGAGCGAATCCGAGAGCATGAACCGCGCCACGCGGGTGCCCGCGTCGATGGTGGTGAGGATGAACAGCGCCTCGAACATGATCGCGAAGTGGTACCAGAACGCCTTGAGCCCGGAACCGCCGAACAGCTTGTGCAGCACCTCGGACATGCCGATGGCCAGCGTCGGCGCGCCACCGGTGCGCGAGACGATCTTGCTCTCCCCGATATCGGCGGCGGCCTGATTCAGCTGCGCCGGAGTGATCGGATCACCGTGCAGCCCAAGGCTGTTCACATAGGCGGCGGCCTTGTCCGCACTGCCGCCGGTCACCGCCGGGCTGGCATTGATGGCGAAGTACAGGTGCTGATCGATGATGCTCGCGGTGATGATCGCCATGACCGCCACGAACGATTCCATCAGCATGCCGCCGTAGCCGATCATGCGCGCCTGCGACTGCTTGGCCAGCAGCTTCGGCGTGGTGCCCGAGGACACTAGGGCGTGGAATCCGGACAGCGCACCACAGGCGATGGTGATGAACAGGAACGGGAACAGATTGCCCGCGAACGACGGACCATTGCTGTTGCCCGCGAACTGCGAGATGGCGGGAGCCTGCAATACCGGCATGGTGACCAGCACGCCGACGGCCAGCAGGCCGATGGTGCCGATCTTCATGAAGGTGGACAGGTAATCGCGCGGGGCGAGCAGCAGCCACACCGGCAGCACCGAGGCGATGAAACCGTAGATGATCAGCATCCAGGCGATGCTGGTACCGGACAGCGTGAAGAGGTCACGGCCCCAATCGGATCCGGCGACCCAGTTACCCGAGATGATGGCCAGCATCAGCAGTGCGAAACCGACCAGGGAGATCTCGCCGACCTTGCCCGGTCGCACGAAGCGCAGGTACACGCCCATGAACAGTGCGATCGGAATGGTCATGGCGATGGAGAACACGCCCCACGGGCTGCCGCCCTCGAGCACGCCGGTCTTCGGATTCGGCGTCGCCGCAAGGGCATTGACCACCACGATGCCGAGCACCGCGAGCAGGATCATCATGATGACCAGCACGGCCACGATGGCGGCGACGCCGCCGACCACGCCGAGCTCATCGCGCGCCATCTGCCCGAGGCTGCGGCCGCGCCGCTTCACCGAGGCCCACAGCACCAGGTAATCCTGTACCGCACCGGCGAATACGACGCCGACGATGATCCAGATGGTGCCGGGTAGGTAACCCATCTGCGCGGCCAGCACGGGGCCGACCAGCGGTCCGGCGCCGGCGATGGCGGCGAAGTGATGCCCGAACAGCACGCGGCGGTCCATCGGCATGTAGTCGCGGCCGTTCTCCAGCTCTTCGGCCGGAGTGGCGACGTCATCGCGCGGCTTGGTGATCTTCCATTCGATCAGCCGCGAATAGAACTGGTACGCCAGCACATACGTGCAGACGGCCGCCACCACGATCCAGACCGCGTTGACGTCCTCCCCGCGCATGAACGCGAGGATGGTCCAGGCGATGGCGCCGAGAACGGCGATGGCCAGGAAGATGCCCTTCTTGGCGGGCGTGAGGGGCGTCCGGTCCACGACACCGACCGGAGGCAGGTCGGGGTCCGTCCGGAGGTATTCGATGGTCGCCATGCGACAACTCTCCCGTGCGGTACAGCGGATTCAACTGATTTCGAGCACAACGTAGCGGAACCGACGCGCCTGGATTGCGGCTTTCGCTCGCTGTTCAACAGGTGCCGTACCGATGGGTATGGATGTCCCGGCGGCCGCTCGGTGCCGGGGGACGGGGTGACGCGATCCGGCATTGCGCTCCGGCGAGTCCGCGTGTTCTCCGCGTGTCGCCGGTTGCTCTCCGTATGCTGCCATGCTGATCTGAGACCTGGGCCACAGGGTCCGCAACCGGAGGAGACCCTCTTGACCCGGAGGTCGTTCCACTCATGCCCGTACTTTCGGCCCTGGATCGCGACCGACGACGGATTTGCGACGAACGGTGGATCCACTGCGCCGAACGGTAGGAAATTCGCGGCGAACGGCGGGTCGAATGTGGCGTGGGCGACAGTGCCGAGTTCGGTGACGCGCTGATGCCGGGCGGTTCGGCTCGCGTCGGCGGGATATCCCGCCGGGCACTGCTCGGCGGTGCGGCGGCGGCCGGGTTGACGGCCATGACCGCCGGGTGCGGTGGGGGCGATGACGATGCGGTGACGTTCTTCTTCCAGGCGCGGCCGGAGGAGGCGCGGTCCCGCCTGTTGATCATCGAGGAATTCCAGCGGCGGCGGCCGGATATCAAGATTCGCACCATCATGTCCGGGCCGGATCCACTACAGCAGATGCTCACCTACTGCGCGGGCGGGAAATGCCCGGACGTGTTGATGGCGTGGGAACTGTTGTACGCCGGGCTGGCCGATCGCGGGGTGCTGGTCGATCTGCGGGAGTTCCTCGACCGGGATCCGGTGTACGCCGCCGAGTTGGCGGCCGATGGGTATGCGCCACTGCGGAATACGTTCGTCTGGAAGGACGGGCAATACGCGCTGCCGGAGCAGTGGTCGGGGGTATTCCTCTACTACAACCGGAAGCTGTTCGAACAGGCGGGGATTCAGCCGCCGGGCCGCTGGGCCGACGCCTGGTCTTTCGACGAATTCCTCGCTGCCGCAAAAACTCTCACCCATCGTGGCTCGGACGGACGCGTCCGGCAGTGGGGTTTCGTCGATGCCTGGGTGCCGTACTTCTCGGCGGCCTGCTTCGGTATGAACAACGGTGCGGAGTGGTTCTCCCCGCCGGTGCGGCCGGGGCGCACCAATATCGGCGATCCGCACTTCGCCGAGGGGTTCGGGTTCTATGCCGATCTGGCCGTCGAACACCGGGTCGCGCCGAGTGTCGGTGACCGGCAATCGGTTTCGGCCCAGGACCTGTTCTGTAGCGGGCGCGCGGCCATGCTCATGGGCGGGCACTGGCTGTACTCCGAATTCACCGGGCGCGACGATCTCGACTTCGATGTCACCGTGCTGCCGGTCGGACCGCACGGCGGACCGGGCGCGATCACCGATGTGGGCAGCACCGGGCTCGCCATCGCCGCCGCCAGCCCGCGTCGCGAACAAGCGTGGGAATTCGTGAAATTCGCGACCGGGCCGGAGGGGCAGGCGCTCATCGCCGCCTCTGGGCTCTTCGTGCCGGTGCTCAAATCCGCCATGCACGCACCGGGTTTCGCGGCGGCGCATCGCGGCATCCGCAATCTCGAGGTCTTCACCGAGGGCCCGGCCAACTCCCGGCAGCTGGCGGTTACCCCGCTGTGGGGCAAGGTCGAATCGCTGCTCGAACGCGGCTGCAATCGGGTGCTGCGCGGCGCGGCCACCGCCGATTCGCTGGGTGGGCAGACGGCGTCCGATATCGACGCGGTATTGCGGGCGGCGACATGAGCCGGACCGATACTCGATCAGCGCTCGCGCGGCGACGGGCGCGCGCCGGAGTCTGGTTCATCGCGCCCAATCTGGCCGCCATCGCGGTGTTTCTGCTTTTCCCGCTGGGGTTTTCGCTGTACCTGAGTTTCCACTCGTGGGATCTGTTCAGTCCGCCGCGATTCGTGGGGGTCGAGAACTATCGCAGGCTGGTCGCCGATGATCCGCTGTTCTTCATCGCGCTGCGCAATACGGCCGTGTTCACGCTGCTGACCCTGATTCCGACCGTGCTGGTGAGTCTGGTCGTCGCGGGACTGCTGAATCGAAAACTGCGGGGGATAGGCATCTTTCGCACCATCGCGTTCCTGCCGCTGGTGGCCTCGACCGTGGCGATGGCGGTGGTTTTCCGCTTCGTCTTCGCCAGCGATGACGGCCTCGCCAATCTTTTCCTCGGCTGGTTCGGCATCTCCCCGGTGCCATGGCTGACCGATCCGGATTGGGCGCTGATCTCGCTCAGCCTGGTGACGGTGTGGAAGAGCGTGCCGTTCGCGACCGTCATCCTGTTGGCCGCCATGCAGGGTGTCCCCGAAAACCTCTACGAGGCAGCGGAAATCGACGGTGCGGGACCGTTGCGCCGCTTCTACTCGATCACCATCCCGCTGATTCGCGGTGCGCTGTCCTTCGTCTTCGTCATCACCGTCATCAACTCGGTGCAGGCATTCGACCAGGCGTACGCGCTCACCGGCGGTAACGGCGGACCCGAAACCGGCACCTATGTATTGGGGATCATGCTGTTCCAGAACGCCTTCCGCTTCTACGAGGTCGGCTACGCCTCCGCGCTCGCCTGGGTCATCTTCGCGATCCTGCTGGCGCTCACGCTGATTCAGCTGCGGCTCTCCCGGCGTGCGGAGGCGGACCTGTGAGGGGAACGCCCGCTCGCCGAATCATGCGCGTGCTGCTCATCTATACCGCCTTGATCGCCGTCGCCTGGTGCGCCCTCGGTCCCATCCTGTGGGCGGTCTCGGCATCGCTGAAATCAGAGGGCGAACTCATCGAACCCGCCGCTCTCCCGGCGCATCCCCAATGGTCCAACTACACGGACGTTTTCGATGCCATCCCGCTCGGCCGCATGCTCCTGAACACCACCGTCTACGCCGCCAGCGTCACCGCCGGTCAGGTCTTTTTCTGCTCGCTGGCCGGATATGCCTTCGCTCGCTTGCGCTTTCCCGGCCGCGAAACCCTGTTCCTCGCCTATCTGGCCACCCTCATGGTTCCCCTCACCGTCACCGTCATTCCGCAGTTCCTGCTCATGCGGGCCTTCGGCTGGATGGACACCCCCTGGGCCATGATCGTGCCCGGCCTGTTCGGCAGCGCCTTCGGCACGTATCTCATGCGTCAGTTCTTCGCCACCCTCCCAACGGAATTGGAAGAGGCCGCCACCCTCGACGGCTGCACCCCGTGGCAGATCTATTGGCGCGTTCTACTCCCGCATGCCCGCCCGGCCGTCATGGTCCTGGCGGTCCTGACCTGGATCACCGTCTGGAATGACTTCCTCTGGCCCCTGATCATGATCCAGCGCAACGAATACGCCACCGCCACCCTCGGACTGATCCGTCTCCAGGGCCAATACACCACCAACTGGCCGCTGTTGATGGCCGCCGCGACCATCATCCTGCTGCCGCTGCTGCTCATCTATGCCGTGGCGCAGCGCGCCTTCATCCGCGGTATCGCCATGTCCGGGCTCGGCGGGCGCTGATCAGCCTTCCGGCGGTGTCGCGGCCGAGTATCGACGGGCCAGCGTGCGCAGGTGCGCGACCAATTCGGGTGGGTCGTCCACCCGGAAGTCCATCATCAGCATGCTCAGGTAGATCGCGATCGTCTCCAGCCGGTCCGCGCCGGTGAGCAATACGCAGGAGTGTTCGTCGATCGGCTCCACCACCCCGACGGCCGGATTGATCCGGGCGATCACCGTTTCCGCGGATTCGAGCACGGTCACGCGGGCGTGCACCTCCCAACCGGCGATGGCGATTTCGCGCAGTACGAACGCCACCAGATCCTGCTCGGGCAGGGCGCGGGCGGCGAATACCCGAACGCCGCGCTCGACCGCCCCGAGGTTGGCGACCGGCAGCGCCCGCCAGCTTTGCGAGTCGAGGCTGTACGCGACCAGGAACCAGCGGCGCTGCCAGCTGATCAGCCGGTAGGGCTCCAGCTCCGTGCCCTCGGCGCGCAGCGTGACGTGACCGCGAATGGCGGTGGCGATGGTGGTCAGGGTCTCCGCGGGCACGGGTGCGTCGGGTTCGCGGCTGCCGGTGACCGCCGGACCCATCTCGGTGCTGCTGCGCAGTGCGGTCACCTTGTGCTGCAGGCGTTTCGGCATGATCCGCTGCAATTTGGCGAGGGCGCGCGCGACGGTCGCGTCGATATCGGCGACCCCGGTGCTGCCATTGTCGGCGAGCCCCATGGCCACCGCCATCGCCACGGCTTCGTCGTCGTCGAGCAGCAGCGGCGGCATATTCGCGCCCTGGCCCAGGCGGTAACCGCCGATCGGGCCTCGTTCGGCGTGCACCGGATAGCCGAGTTCGCGCAGCCGGGTGATGTCCTGGCGCAGGGTGCGATCGGTGACGGCGAGGCGTTCGGCCAGCTCACGACCGGTATGCGTGCGGTCCTGCAGGAGTGAGAGCAGGCGCAGCAATCGGGTTGTGGTGGAGGTCACACTGGCGCCTTTCGATCACTTCCCATTATTAGGAAGGAATCTAGCCTAATCAGCTCATACCTTTATCTCAACGGATCGAAACAACCTGAGAGGCAAGACAATGAGCAACGACTCGCAGACCGCCAACACCCCCGCCGCCATCCTCGCCCCCGTCTGGCGCGATGCGCTCGCCACCTCCTACGCCGCGCTCACCAGCGCCGTCGCCGGTGTCGGCGACGATCAGTGGCAGCTCGCCACCCCCTGCAAGGAGTGGACCGTCACCCAGGTCGTCCAGCACGCCGCCGGCGATCAGCTGGCCTACGCCAAATTCCTCGGCATCGGCGACGGCCCGGCGTACGACCCCTTCGACCCGTCCGGCACCGTCGACGGCACCCCGGCCGCGCTGATCGCCGCCGCGGTCGAGGAGACCGCCGCCGCCTGGGCCACCGTCGCCGACGACGCCGAAACCGTCCCCACCCCGCTGCCGCACGGCGAACTCCCCACCCCGGTCGCGGCCGTCATGTGCGCCCTCGACGCCGCCGTGCACGCCTGGGATATCGCCATCGCCACCGGCCAGCCGTCGCCGCTGACCGAGGAACTGTCCGGGCATCTGCTCACCGCCTCGCGTGGACTGGTGGAGCCGCTGCGGCAGTGGGGCGCGTACGCCGCGGTCATCGAATCCGATTCGGCGAGCGCCACTCCCGTCACCGACGAACTGCTCGGCTACCTCGGCCGCGACCCGCGCGCCTGAGTCGCCACGAGAATTCGGTGATTCGATGCGAGGCTGGTAGGTATGCACGACCTACCGGCCGGGGGCCGATGAACCGAATCACCGTCCCGCGGGTTGTCGCGGCGCTGTGCACGGCGCTGCTCGTCCTCGCCGCCGTCACCGCCGCCGCACCGGCCGTCGCGCCGGGGTGGCAGCCGGTCTGGGTGACCGCGCTACAGCGGCCGGGTGACAGTTTCGCGCCCAACTGGTCCGGCGTCGGATTCGGGAATCAGACTGTGCGGCAGATGATTCGGGTGAGCACCTCGGGGTCCGTGATCCGGCTGCGATTGTCGAACAGCTTCGGTGCGCGGGGGCTCGCGGTGACCGGGGCGACCATCGCGCGCAGTGCGGGTGGGGCCGCGATACATCCGGATAGCCTGCGGCCCTTGATGATCGACGGTCGGCCGGAGTTCCGTATCGAGGCGGGCGCGGACGCGGTCACCGATTCGGTCGATATGCCCGTGCAAGCTCTGGAAACGCTGACGGTGACCCTGTACTTCGCCGATGCCACCGGTCCGGCCACGTTTCACGCTCAGGCGCAGAACAATTCGTACCTCGCCTGGGACGATCACCGGGCGGATGCCTCCGGCAATGCCTTCACCGTGAATTCCTCGTCCTGGTATTACCTGGCCGCGCTGGAGGTCGAGCAGGCGCGGCCGAATCGATCGGGCATCGCGCTATTCGGTGACTCGTTCACCGAAGGCGTCGGCTCCACCTACGACGCGCACCGCTCCTATCCGGATCGATTGGCCGAAGACTTTGCCGCACAGGGCGAATCACGGCCGGTGCTGAACCTCGGCATCGGCGGCAACTGCCTGACCGTCGATTCGCGCTGGCTGGGGGACAGCGGACTGTCCCGCTTCCGGCGCGATGTGCTCGACCAGCCCGGCATCGGGACCGTGGTGATTCTCGAGGGCATCAACGACATCTGGCTCGACGGCGGGACCATGGCCCTGGGCGCTCCGGTACAGGGGGTGACCGCCGAACAATTGATCGACGCGCACCGCGCCCTCATCCGGCAGGCGCGCGACGCGGGTCTGCGCGTGATCGGCGCGACCATCCTGCCCGCGGGCGGTTCCGCGTTCGGTGGCGGTGATCGGGCCCGCTACGCCGCACACGACAGCGTGCGCAAAGCGGTCAACCAGTGGATTCTCACCTCGGGCGAATACGACGCCGTCGCGGATCCGGCCCTCGCACTGGCCGATCCGGCCGATCACGACCGGCTCGCGCCCGCCTTCGACAGCGGCGATCACCTGCATCCGAACGACGCCGGATACACCGCGCTGGCGGCGGTCGTCGCGGTGGCGCTGCGCTGATCGTGCGGCCCCGCGTGTGCCCGGGTCCGTTCCGCCGGAACTGCGCAGGTAAACTCTCGTTCTCGTGAGTCTCACCCTCGGAATCGTCGGCCTGCCCAACGTCGGAAAGTCGACGCTCTTCAACGCGCTGACCCGCAACGACGTGCTGGCAGCGAACTACCCGTTCGCCACCATCGAGCCGAACACCGGCGTCGTGCCGCTGCCGGACCCGAGGCTGGCCAAGCTCGCCGAAATCTTCGGCTCCGAGCGCCAACTCCCCGCCGTGGTGACCTTCGTCGATATCGCGGGCATCGTGAAGGGCGCCTCCGAGGGCGAGGGCCTGGGCAATAAGTTCCTCGCCAATATCCGTGAGGCCGACGCCATCTGCCAGGTCGTGCGCGTCTTCGCCGACAGCGACGTGGTGCACGTCGACGGCAAGGTCGATCCGCTCGCCGATATCGAGGTCATCGAGACCGAGCTCATCCTCGCCGATATGCAGACCCTGGAGAAGGCGGTCGTACGCCTCGACAAGGAAGCGCGCATCAAGAAGGACCGCAAGCCGGTCGCCGATGCCGCCAAGCAGGCGCAGGACATCCTGAACGCGGGCCGCACCCTGTTCGCCGCCCAGAAGGAACTCGACGTCGAGCTGCTGAAGGAACTTTCGCTGCTCACCATCAAGCCGTTCCTCTACGTCTTCAACGCCGACGAGGCCGTCCTCACCGACGAGGCCAAGAAGGCCGAACTCAAGGCCGCTGTCGCCCCCGCCGACGCCGTCTTCCTGGACGCCAAGATCGAATCCGAACTCATCGAACTCGACGACGAATCGGCCCTGGAACTCCTGGAATCCATCGGCCAGTCCGAGCCCGGCCTGCACGCCCTGGCCCGCGCCGGCTTCCACACCCTCGGCCTGCAGACCTACCTCACCGCAGGCCCCAAGGAATCCCGCGCCTGGACCATCCACCAGGGCGACACCGCCCCCAAGGCCGCAGGCGTCATCCACACCGACTTCGAACGCGGCTTCATCAAGGCCGAAATCGTCGCCTACAACGACCTGGTCGCCGCGGGCTCCATGGCCGCCGCCAAGGCCGCGGGCAAGGTCCGCATGGAAGGCAAGGAATACGTCATGGCCGACGGCGACGTCGTCGAGTTCCGCTTCAACGTATAGGTTTTCGCGGTCGCGCCCCATTCGGATCACCGGATGGGGCGCGAGTGTTTTCAGAGGGACATCTTGCCGTTGTCGACGGTGTAGATCGCGCCGTGGACGGCTGATGCGTCGTCTGAGCAGAGGAATGTGATGACGTTCGCTACCTGGGTGGGGTCCATCAGGCCGCGGGGGGTCGCGGTTTTCATGATGAGGGTGTAGTCGGGGTCTTCGGGGAAGGTGAAGTTCTCCAGGAGGGGGGTGGTCATGCCGCCGGGGCAGACGGCGTTCACGCGGATGGCGCGGCCGTCGAATTCCAGGGCCATGGCTCGGGTGAGGCCGATGAGGCCGTGTTTGGCGGCGCAGTAGCCGGCCGAATAGGCCTGGCCTTCCAGGCCTGCGATGGATGCGACGTTGACGATGCAGCCGTGGCGGTCCAGGAGGTGGGGGAGGGCGGCGCGGGAGAGGAAGAAGGGGGCGCTGAGGTTGACGGCCAGGTCGCGGTTCCATTCCTCGTCGGTGACTTCGGCGGTGTGGCGCATGGTGTGCGCGCCCGCGGCGTTGACCAGGATGTCGATGCCGCCGAAGTGGTCCGCGCAGGCTCGCACCGCTTCGGCGCAGGCCGCAGGATCGGTGAGATCTGCTGCCAGCCAGGCTTTTTCGCCCAGGGTGGCGCTGAGTCGCGCTGCATCCCGGCCGACGCCGAACACCTGTGCGCCGCCGTCGGCGAGCGCTCGCGCCACGGCTTGACCGAGTCCGGAGGATGCCCCGGTCACCAGGGCGACCCGGCCGCCGAATCGTCCGGCATCATTGCCCGCCATACCCGTCTCCATTTCCTCGCCGGGCGGCCGAGAGCCCGCCGCCCGTGCAAACGGATTCCAACGTAGTGGATTGACACGCCCGCCTCTCTCAACATACCGTCAGTATTCGAATACCGGAGGTATCCAACGAGGAGGTTGGGCAGAGTGGGAGAGCGCATGGCCCGGGAACCGCGCATTGTGATCATCGGGGCCGGGGTTTCCGGAATTGCCAGTGCGATCACCTTGCAGCGCAATGGAGTTCATGACTTCGTGATCCTGGAGAAGGGTTCCGACGTGGGTGGGGTGTGGCATTGGAACCACTACCCGGGGCTCACCTGCGATGTGCCGTCGCAGCTGTATCAATTCGGGTTCGCGCCCAAGGCCGACTGGTCGCGAATCTTCGCGCCCGGGCCGGAGATTCAGCGGTATCTGGCCGATGTCTTCGAGGAATACGGGCTGCGCCCGCATCTGCGGGTGAACGCCGAGGTCACCGCGGCGAACTTCACCGGGACGGGCTGGCGGGTCGAGACCGGTGACGGGAACGTCTACGAGGCCGACTTCGTCATCGCCGCCACCGGGGTGCTGCACCATCCGGCTATGCCCGAACTGCCCGGGCTCGAGGATTTCACCGGCGACGTGCTGCACACCGCGCGCTGGGATGACACCGTGCCCACCGATGGCCGCCGGATCGCCGTGATCGGCACGGGATCGACCGGCGTGCAGGTGGTTTCGGCGTTGCAGCCGAAGGCCGAGCGCATCACCCACTTCGTGCGCAGCCCGCAATGGGTGATCTGGGCTCCGATG
The DNA here is from genome assembly GCF_042885355.1 of Nocardia sp. NPDC058058. Classification (NCBI taxonomy): domain Bacteria; kingdom Bacillati; phylum Actinomycetota; class Actinomycetes; order Mycobacteriales; family Nocardiaceae; genus Nocardia; species Nocardia sp. NPDC058058. Next base: position 608,048 of record NZ_JBHVSA010000004.1, read on the forward strand.
CGGCTGCCGCAGCCGCCGCTGCTGGGCGCGGTGCTCGATCGACTGCCCCAGGTCAACAAGGCCCTCTACCGGGTGGGCATGACCGGCGCGAAAATGTTCACCGATGTCGTCACCCGGCCGAGCTGGCGCCGCCGCACCGTCCAGGAATACGCCCGCCTGAGCCTGCGCGCCCAGGTCCGCGACCCCGAACTCCGCGAACAGCTCACCCCCGACTACCAGCCGCTGTGCAAGCGACAGGTGTTGTCCGGCAGCTACTATCGCGCCCTGCGCGCCCGCAACGCCGAACTCGTCACCGGCGCCATCGAAGCCGTAACCCCCACCGGCATCCGCACCGCCGACGGCCGCCACCACGAAGTCGACATGATCGTCTTCGCCACCGGCTTCAAAGCCCACAACTACATGCGCCCCATGAATCTGACCGGCCGCGAAGGCATTTCAATAGACGAAGCCTGGGCAAAAGGCCCCCGCGCCTACCGCATGACCGCCATCCCCGGCTTCCCCAACCTCTTCACGGTCCTGGGCCCCAACTCACCCACCGGCTCCATCCCCCTGCACCACGCCGCCGAGGTAACCGCCCGCTACATCACCGCCTGGATAAACCGCTGGCGCACAGGCGAATTCGACACCGTAGAGGTAACCGAAGCCGCCACCACCCGCTTCGAAGCCGAAGTATCCGAAGCCCTGACCCCGACAGTCTGGAACACCGGCTGCAACTCCTGGTACTTCACCGAAGGCGGCACCATCGACCTGCTCCCCTTCACCCGCGCCACCTTGGAACAGATGCTCGCCACCCCCGACGACCACGATTTCCACCTGCGCGACGCCACCGCGAACTGAGGCTCCGGTCTCCCACCGCCTCCCGAGCCCTCGGCTCGGGAGGCCCGCCGTTCCCAGCATTGGGACGCGCCGACGCCGCGAATATCCGACCGCGGACCCTACCCGAAAGCGCGCCCGTGACCGGGCGATCTGGGGGATTCGGGGGGTTCGGGAACACGTCGGGGGCGACACGCTCAGCGGGGAAGTAAATTTGCGCGCTGCCTTCCTTGTTGTGAGGCCTTGTTCCGCTATCGTTCATCGCACTGTTCGATGCTGCTACTGGCGCGCCAAGGCTGATTCGTCGATTCCGGAGCACTCGGCCGGTTGGGCACTGTCCGAAGCGAGCCCCGACCGTATCCGAAAGATCGAGGGAACGTGCCTGTACCCCTTACTCTTACTGGCCGTCTGGTACGGCTGGAACCCCTTGCGCCGCAGCATGCTTCGGGTATAGCGGAGGCAGCTCAGGGGAATCGTGACGCGTATGGGTTCACACCTGTCCCACACGGTGTGGACGAGGCGCTGGAATATGTGGCGCAGGCGCTGGCCGGGCATGCCGCCGGGACCTCGCTGGCGTTCGCGATCATCGCGGTCGCCAGCGGCCGGGTGCTGGGGTCGACCCGGTTCACCAGATTCGACTACTGGCAGGGGCCGATGGTGTGGCCGCTGGTGCACGGGCTACCGCCCGGCGACCCCTTGATGGCGGTGCCCGATGCCGCCGAGATCGGCAATACCTGGCTGTCCCCGCACGCGCGCGGGGCCGGTATCAACATGGAATCCAAGCTGCTGCTGTTGCAGCACGCCTTCGAGACCTGGCGGGTGCGCCGCATCAGCATGCGGGCCGACGTGCGGAACACCCACTCCCGCTTGGCGATCGAACGACTCGGCGCCACCAGCGACGGGGTCCGGCGCGCACATTCGCGCGGGCTGGACGGGGAGGTGCGCAGCACCGCCTTCTACTCGATTCTGGACGAGGAGTGGCCGACCGTCCGGGCCACCATAGAAAGACAGCTCAGCGCCCAGCCTGCCCGAAACAGGCTGATCGACGCTTAGTTCCGCGACTATAATTCCGAGTGTCGCACTGGTCGGTCGCCGAGGAGATCAGTCCGAGTCGGGTGACTCGGCGGCCGGCAGCATCTCGGATGAATAGTCAGCAACCGGGCGCGGGGTCGCGTTATGCGGCCCCTCTTTCTCGAAGGAGAAGCGCATGCCCGACCCCATGGCCACCAAGGTGTATCTCGCCGACAAGGTGTCCGGCGCTCCCGCGCTCACGCTCTTCCTGGTTCCCGAACCCCGCGTCCCCGGCGCCGCCATGCTGCACCTGCTGGAGCAGACGCCGCTGACCGGCCGCATACCCCGCCCCAACGCCACGCTGGTGGACTGGTTGCAGGTGCACTGCACCCCGGCCGTCCGCACCCGATTCCTGGCGTTCCGGCCCGGAATTCACGATCCGGCCCGGGTGCGCGCGGTACTGCACGATCACTTCATCGCCGATCCGGCCCCGATCGGCCTGGACCTCGATGATCCGGCCGAACTCACCCGCCTCGCGCTGCTGCCCGAACACGCCCTGGGCGCGCGCCGCATCGACGATTTCCACGACCAGGCGGTGCGCACCGCCATGCTCGCGGTGTACCGGCATTTCGGCGTGGATCGCCGCATACCGCTCATGTATCACGGTTTCGCCGAGCCCGAGGACGGCTGGTTCGAGGAGCCCGCGGCGCAGGCCTGAGAGCTATTCGGCGGGCATCACCGTCAGCAGCCACCAGGGCCGTCGCGGCGAGTGGAATTGAAAGGTCTGCACGTACATGCGCCGCTCCTCGCGGGTGGCGGGTTCGCGCATGAGCATGGTCCGCTCGATTTCCGGATCCGGATCGGCATCGTTGTGCCACAGCCGATCCCATTCGGGTGCGCGGCGGCACAGGTTCAGGATCTCGTCCCGGCGTTCGGGCGCGACCAGTTCGGGTCCGTTGCCGCGGAACGCCGAGATCATGATCTGCGCCTCGGCTTCCCAGTCGCCGAGTCGATACCGTGCCATAGGCTCGAGCATGATGGCGGTCAGGAGATTGGCGCCGGGGCCGGTACCCGGAAACAGTTGGCGGAAGGCGCTGTTCGCGGCCACTACGTCGAAGGCGCCGTCGTGCAGGCACGCCGGATGCGTAAGTGCGTGCAGCACTGCGAGATCGGCGGGCGGGGGCCGAGAGGGGTCTAACACTCTGAGCAGTGTGCGGTACACCTCTTGCGGTTCACTTCGTATTGGGTTAAGAGGAATAACAAGACTGGGTACTCTCGCAGAATTTCTGCCATATTGATGATCCTGTTTGGTTCGGTAGTGAAGTGGGTATCGGGGGTGGTTCGGCGCGATGGCGGTCACGCGGATCGGTGTGCTGGGTCCGCTGCACATCAGTATCGAGGGTCAGCGGGTACCGCCCGGAGCGCCGATGCAGTGCGCGGTGCTGGGGCGGCTGGTGGCCGCGGGCGGCCGGGTGGTCCCGACCGACCGGCTCATCGACGACCTGTGGAGCGGTGACCCGCCCGCCAAAGCCGTTGCCGCGCTGCAGGTCTACATCCACAATCTGCGCCGGGTCTTCGAACCCGACCGGCCGCGCCGGGCGCAGTCCCGCGTCATCGTCTCCGAATCACACGGCTACGCACTGAATCTCGAACCCGAGCAGGTCGATTCCTGGCACTTCGAGCAGCTGCTGCACGGGCACGAATCGGCCATGCGGGATCCGGCGCTGCGCCCGGATCCGCTGGAACAGGTGCGGGTGCTGGACGCCGCACTGGGCTGCTGGCACGGAAATGCCTTCGAATCGTTCGCCGGAATGTCCTGGGCGGTACAGGAAACCGCGCGGCTCGGCGCGCTGCGGCTCACCGCGGCCGAACTGCGCGCCCAAGCCGCACTGGAGATGAATCGGCCCGCCGAGGTGGTGCTCGCCCTGCGGCCCGTCTTCGCCGAACATCCCGGGCGCGAGGAATGCGCGCGGCTGCTGGCGCTGGCCCAGTACCGACTGGGACAGTCCCTGGACGCGCTCGCCACCGTGCGGCACTGCCGCGAATTCCTCACCCTGGAATTCGGTGTCGATCCCGGACCCGGGTTGCGCGATCTGGAGACCGCCATCCTCACGCACTCGGTGGACAGCGAACCGGTCGCACCGCCGGTGATCATCCGCCCGCTCGAACCGGAACCGGCGCATCCACCGGATCCCTTGCTGGACAGCGGTTACAGCGAACAGCGCACCGGCCTGCTGGACGCCGCAGCCACCGCCGCCACCGGACAGGTGCGCCTGGTCTGGCTCTCCGGCGAGGCGGGCGCGGGTAAGACCACCCTGGCCGCCGCGCTCGTCGCCCGCTTGGCCGAACAGTCCTGGACCACCGTATTCGGGCGCTGCCCGGAGGTGGAGGGCGCGCCGCCCGCCTGGGCCTGGGCCGAAGTGCTCACCGGACTCGATGCCGCCGATCCGGAAACCTACAGCGCCGCAGACGCTTTCACGCTCGCCCGGCGAGTCGTGCGGTCCTGCCGGGAACGTTCGGCGGGCGGGCCCATCGCCATCGTGCTGGAGGATGTGCACGGTGCGGACGCCGCCACCCTGCAGGTGCTGCGGCAGGTGGTGAACTGGCTGCGCGATCGCCCCATCCTGATCGTGGCCACCCTGCGCGGCACCGAAGCCGGACCCGGGGTGCGCGATACCGCCGCAGCCCTGGCGCTTTTCACCGCCGAGCGCATCGAACTCGACGGCCTGGATCTGGCGGGCACGCGCAGTGCCGCGGCCGCCGCCGGGCTCACCACCCTCGACGATCGCACCGTGGAACTGCTGCGCCGCCGCACCGGCGGCAATCCGCTGTTCGTCCGTGAACTCGCGAAACTGGTTGCGGGACAGGGCAGCACCGACGCGTTGCCGGACAGCGTGCGGGATCTGCTCGGCCGCCGCATCGCCCAGCTGCCCGATCAGGTCTCCGAACTGCTCCGGCATATGTCGGTCTGGGGTGAGCACAATGACGTCACCACCCTCGCCGCCTCCGCGGCGCACACCCCGGACACCCTCATCGATCTGATCGCCACCGCCGAGGCCGCGCGCCTGCTGCGCACCGAGCGCAGCGGCCGCATCGCCTTCGATCACGCGCTGGTCCGGGAAACCGTCTACTACGACATCCCGGTGCTGCGTCGCTCCCGAATGCACTGGGCCGCATTCGAATTGCTGTGCACCAGACTGCCGGGCGGCGCCGGAACGGGGACTCCCGCACCCATGGACGCGCTCGCGCACTCCGCCGCGGTATCGCTGGGTGCGATAGCGCCGCTGCCCGAGTTCACCGCCCGCACCCCGGCGACGGCGGGGGACACCGCGCTGCCCGGCACCGATATCGACGCCCTCGCCCATCACGCCGCCCTCGGCGCGAATGCCGAAACCGCCGTTCGGGCACTCGAATTCGTGCGCGCGGCGGCGCGGCGCTGCGTCGAGCGGCGCATGCGCGCCGATGCGGTGAGTCGCTGGCGATCGGTGCTGGCACTGCATGAATTGGCCGGGCACGCCCTGCAGGAGGCGACCCGGGAGGACCGCGTCGCCGTGCTGGAGGCCCGCTGCGAACTTGTCACCGCGCTGGCCTACGACGGTCAGCACGTCGAGGCCCGCGCCGCGCGCGAGCAGGCGCTCGAACTCGCCGAAACCCTCGGCGGCGCAGAGCTGTTGGCGCGGGCCGCCACCTGTTGGCCGACCCCGCTGATCTGGTCCGTCGACGATTGGCACACCCCGGATCCGCGCATCCGCGAACCGCTGCGATTGGCGCTGGAGGATGCGGAACTTCCGGTCACCACGCGTATTCGAGTGCACATCACCACGGTTTTCGATCGCGCGCTCGATGATCGGGACGCCGCGGCCGCCGCTGCCCGTGCGGCCAGCGCGCTGGCCGCACCGCTGCCCGATCCGGATCTGCTCTGCGCGGTACTGAACGCACAGGCCTTCGCCGCCTTCGCCAACGGCGGCTTCCTGCGCGCCGACGAGCTGAAACGTCATGCGGGACGGATGCTTCGGATCGCCACCGACGCCCGGCTCACCGAATTCAGCGCGCTCGCACACTATCTGCTGTTCCGCGTCGCACTGGCCGACGCCGATCTGGTGGCCGCCGCCGAACACGCGCGTAGCGCGGGCGAATACGCGACCGACGGCCAGCTGCGACATCTGCTCGACGCCATCGCGCCCTTCGATATGGTGCTGGAACTATTGCGTGGCAATACCGACGCGGTGGAATTGATGCTCGCCATGGAACCCCGCTCCGCCGACGACATCCTGACCGAGGCGGGCGTCGCCGAACCCGCCCGCGAACCCAACGCCCTGCACATCGGCATCGCGATCTCACTGGCCTGGCAGCGCAATGACATGTCCGGCTTCGTCGACGAGATGCGCGAACGCGCCGCGGCCAAGCCCGAACTGTTCGTGTACGGCTACGCGCTGGCGCTGGTCGACTCGGGACAGGGGGAGCTCGCCCGCCGGGTATTGCGGGACGCCGGTCCACTGGCGCCGCAGTTCTGGACCACCTTCAGCTCGGTGCGCGCCCGCCTCGCGGTGGCGTTGCGCGATGCGGACTGGGCACGCGAACTGTACGACCAGCTGTTGCCCTACGCCGGAACCATCGCCGGCCTGGAAACCGGTGCGACCGTGCTCGGCCCGATGGACGACAATCTCGCCGACCTCGCCGACTTTCTGGAAGCGCCGGAAATAGCCGCCGCGCACCGGGATTCGGCCGAGCGTCTGCGGGCGCGACTGGAGGTCGACCTGGCCCTGCTCGCCGAACGCGGTGGCCAGCACCGGGTTCCGCCGCGCACCGACCCGGTGCGCGGGGGCACCCGGGGGCAGATGTGCCGCGTCCCGGGCCCCTCGGACTGATGTCGCGAGGTTGGGCGGGAATTGTGGAGGTGTTGTGTGCATGGGAACCCGGGGCCGTCACGGGGCGTCAGACTGGGTAGCGGCTGATCTTCGGCCGGATTCTTGGGGAGGGATCGAATGACCGTGCAAGTGGAACGGCCGGTGCACAGGCGCACGCGGCGCTGGCCCGCGGTGGTGGCGGCGGTGCTGGTGCTGCTGGCCGTGGGCGGGGCGGCGGGAGTGCGCTGGTGGCAGGACCATTCATCGGATTACGCCATCGCGGGGGACCGGCTGCGGAGTTTCCCGGCCGTGGATCGCACCGGGCTCGATGAGACGCAGCTGCGCATTCTGGATGTCACGAAGCGGGAATTCGCGCGGCAGCCGGGCGGTGAGACCTATGCCGAGGGCGTGCGGGAAGCGTGGTGCGCCGACTTCGTCAGCTGGGTGATGCGCGAATCCGGTCGCCCGCTGGACAATCCGAATTCCGGATCCTGGCGTATTCCGGGCGTCTCCACCCTGGAGGCCTACTACCGGCAGCAGCAGCGCTTCGAAGAGCCGGGCTATCGCGCCCATATCGGCGATGTGGTGATGTACGCCGCGGGCAGCGTGTTCAACCAGCACACCAATATCGTCATCGACGCCGATGCCGACTCCATCACCACCGTCGGCGGCAATGAATTCGGCAGGATCAGCATTCATCGCATCCGTCCCGCCGAGGTTTCCGGGGTGGTCGGTTACGGCCGATTGTGAACAGTCCAGTTCCACATTTTGGAAAAGCCTGCGCGCGAGGGTGGGACTCTTTGGCTCTTCCGCCTACGATGGTCTCGGCGGCGCCCGGCAGCGTCGCCGATTGGTCCCTGTCCTGCTGCCCCCTCATCGGCAGGACAGGGATCCCCGCCCGACGAAAGTAGCTGGATGACTCCGTCCGACGAGCCGACCTGGATCGATTACGCCGAATTCGGCGAACGTTTCGTGGCGGCGGCGGTTACGGAATCCCGCATCGAGGCGGCGGTCTCCGGAATGGCCGGGCGCGGTATGACCATCGGTCCGTTCGGTATCGGCCCGGCGGGCCTGGCCCGATTCGTTGCCAAGGGCAGTGTCGGCAAACCCACCATCATCCGGCGCGGCCCGCATGTGCACTTCGATGTGGCGCTGCCGGTGAACTTCCGGGTCGAGGTCACCCTCGGCGGTCAGCGATTACGCCTGGAGGCGGTCGTCGACATCGATCTGAAACTGCACGCCCGCACCGCGGATCCGCTGCTCATCGTCATCGATATCCCGCCCGTCACCGGCCGCGACGTCAGTTTCGTGATGCGCGCGCAGGCCATCGGCGCGGCCTTCGACCTGCTGGTCGACCCGATCGCCAAACTGGTGCAGAACGAGGTCGCCAATCGCATCAACGGCATCCTCGCCGATCCGGACGCGCAGCGCGGTCGCACCTTCGATGTGGAGGCCATTCTCAACGGCAGCCGCTCGCCCTATCGCGGATCGCCCGCGCACGCCTGGATCGGCTACGGCGAATTCGGGCACCGCTTCTTCGAGCGCATCGTGACCGTCGACCGGGTGCGCGAGGTGGTGGAATCCATGGCGGGCAAGCCCATCGAGGTCGGCCCGATTCGCACCGGGCCGGGTAATAAGGCCCAGGTCGCGGTGCAGGGCACGGTGCGACTACCGCGGATCGTGGAGTCCACCCATCAGCCCGCGCCGCCCGCGCCGGAGCCGGTGATCGCGGAATTGCCGAAGGTCGAACACCATCCGATGCCCGAGGCGGACACCCCCGACAAGTCGGATCTGGTGACCTTCGATCTGACGATTCCGGTGAGCCTGGACATCACCGTCGATGTGCTGCAATCGAATCGGTACAGCGCCGAGGTGCAGGTGCCGGTGGCGCTGACCGCCCGCGCCGCCGATCCGCTGCTGATCATCATCGACGCCGCGCCGCCCGGGCCCGAGGACATCGAGCTGGAATTGAAGGCGCAGGGCCTGCGCGCCGCCACACTCGGCAAACTGGCGGGCATTCGCAAGCAGGTGGCCGCACAGGTGGCGTCGGTGGTCCGCGCCGAGGTTGCCGATGCCTCCCGCCGCACCATCGATGTGGGCGCGCGGCTCGACGGCACGCGGGTCTGACCGGCTTTTCCGTCTTTTTCCGACGGCATTTTCCCCTTGCTACCAGCGGATAGCCGATGTGCCCGATTGCGCACTTATGGGACTAATGATGCTCATGAGCCGTGTGTGCCTGGCGATTCCAATGTGAATATGGTGAAATGAGGGCACGTCAAAGGCTCCCGGCGCACGGATGACCCACGGGTCATCGGGGAAGGTGCGCCGGGCACGCCGCAAGAGTTCTACCGGTCACGGGCAAGCTCTCTCGGTGCGCACGCGATCGGCATGTTCGGTCAGCGAGTGTGCGAAGGAGTCCCGCGATGCGTCTGTCCCGTGCCCGCAATCTGCTCTCCGACCGCGCGGTGGGCCGTCGCGGATTCCTGCTCGGCAGTGCGGCCGTTGCCGCCGGTGTCACCACCGCGTTCACCCTGCCCGCCCCGACCGCGGCGGCACGGCAACAACTCGGCACCCTGCTCGATTACGCGGGCGGCGTCCCCGATGTCGACGCCATCAGCGATGACGGCCATATGGGCGTGATCCGCTACGTCTCCGATCGCCGCCCCGGCGCGGAATGGATGGCCGGAAAACCGTTGCTGGCAAGGGAAGTCGACGCGCTCCGCAGCGCCGGACTATCGGTCGTGTCGTGCTACCAGTTCGGCAAGGGCGCGACGGCGGACTGGCGCGGCGGGTTCGAAGCCGGAGTTCAGCACGCCACCCGGGGCCTGGTGCTGCACAAGGCCGCGGGTGGTCCGGATAACGCGCCCATCTACGCCTCGATCGACGACAACCCCAGCGACGCCGACTTCGAGTCCATGATCGACCCGTACCTGCGCGGCTGGGAAACCGTGCTGGGCCGCCCGCGCGTCGGCGTCTACGCCAACTCGCCGACCATCGACAACATTCGCGACGCGGGCCTGGGTTCCTACTTCTGGCAACACAATTGGGGCACCCCGAAGGGCTACGTGCACCCGGACGCCCACCTGCACCAGTTCGAGATCGACAAGCGCTCGGTGGGCGGCATCAGCGTCGACGTGAACTCGGTCCTCGCCCCCGCCTACGGGCAGTGGTGGTAGATCCGACTCCCGGACCCTCGTGCCCCGCTGCCTGATCGGCAGCGGGGCACGAAATATCTTGGGGGAGTGGGTGCGCGGCTTCAGGTCTGGCAGTGGCAGGTCGGGTCGTCCAGCAGATCGGGTTCGTCGGGGACCACGCGCAGGGTGTGGTGATGGTCGACGTGATCGGGGTCCGAGCCCTGTGAAAAGGCTTGGCGGTCACCGTTCCACGAGAAGATCGACCAGCGGGACAGGCCGGAGAAGGCCGATCCGATGCTGCCGAACGACGCGGACGAGATCAGCGAGCCGAAGGATCCGGCGGAGCCGATGGACAGGACCGATCCGACGCTGCCGATGGACAGGATCGAATAGGCCGAGCCGATCGACAGGATCGATCCCTCCGAGCGAATCGACAGGATCGAGCGGCGCGACTTAAGCCCCCGAAGGGCGGAATTCTCAGCGGCCATACTGCCGGTCTACCACAGTCGCCGGTGCCGCAGAAAGATTTTCGCCCCTGTCCTCCCGGCTTGTCGCGCGGGTGGAGCAGGGGCGAAATTCTCGGCTGACGATGGATTCCGGTCAGACCGTGAAGAATCCGATGGTCGGCAGGAACGAGCAGGTGATCGGCTGCGATTCCGCGTCCGCCTGGGTGGTCAGCGAACCCGACACCACGGCGACAACGCGACCGCCACCGGTGTTGACGATGGCCGACAGGGTGGCCGGGCCGTCCGGGTTGATCTTGGCCTCATCGGTCAGATTGGCGACGCCGGACTGGCGGGTGTCCAGGTTCAGCCACTGCACCGTCATCGGCGGGTTCTGAATGTCGGTGGGGCGCTTGGTGCCCAGCGCGGTGAACACGAAACCGGTCTGGCTCGCGGCCGGTCCGGGCGGGGGCAGCTGTGCCGGGCCGGCGACGGCGAGCGCGGTGCCCACCGAGTCGGCGCCGGAGCCGATGCAGCCCTTACCGATGGTCGGCCACAGGAACTGGGCGATGACCGGTCCATCCTTGGGGATGTCCGGACCGCCGCCGCCGCTGCCGTCCAGGAAGGTGATGATCTTGTTCAGGGTGTCCTTGATGGACTGCGGCAGATTCAGCGTCGCCAGGATCTGCTTGGCCTGATCGAGGATGGCCGTCTGCGGGCCGGGCGCCGCGATATCCGCGGGACCGGCGGCCGCGCCGATGATGGCCGGGATCAGCGAAGCGAGCGCATCGACCGAAACCCCCTCGGGGACCATCGGAATGGACGCGGTGATCTGCTGCGGGGCCGGTGCCGGCTTGGCGAACGCGGTGGTGGGCACGGCCACGGTGGCGCAGGCCGCCAGGGCGACTGCGGTGGTTGCGAACCGCGATCCTCGGGTGCGAAGCACTGGTGTAGCCGTCCTTACCTTCGGGTGCAACTAGCAGCGATGGAGGCATCGCTCCGCGCCACTCTAGGGACCGGGCTGCCCGGTTGTACAGCCACGGAGTGATCTTGGCGTCCTATATCAGGCAACGCTATCGAACGACCGACCCGAAACGCTGTTACTGGTGGGGTCGGTGATGCAAATGTTACAGCAGGGGGAGCGCGACGCGGGACGCCACACGCGATGCGACTAGTCTTGTCGAGGCCCGCAAGCCCGCCGGTATTCGGCCTGTTCGAGGTGTATCCCGGCGTCATCCGCTGCCCGAGCTGAAAGTCCCGAGCCGTGAATCGACATTTCCGCCTGGCTGCCGTGGCCCTCGGCCTCTCCGTACTGGCGCGCCTGGCCTGGGTGCTGCTGCTGCCGAACGGCATGAATTTCGTCGACCTACACGTCTATGCGGACGGTTCGGCGAATCTGGGCAGTGGAAATCTTTATGAATACACGGATTCCAGCAAAACCCCGGATTTTCCGCTGCCGTTCACCTATCCACCGTTCGCGGCGCTGGTGTTCTATCCGCTGCATTTCCTGCCGTTCTCGGTGGTGGCCATCGGCTGGCTGCTCGCCACGGTCGCGGCGCTTTTCGGCGTGGTGTGGATCGCGCTGGAATTGATACTCGGCAAAGACGCACTGCGGCAACAGCATTGGCGCACCACCGCGGTCGCGTGGACGGCCGTTGGCATGTGGCTCGAACCCGTGCGCACCACCTTCGACTACGGCCAGGTCAATGTGTTCCTGGTGCTGATCGCCATGCTCGCCGTGCGCAGCACGACCTGGTGGATCTCGGGGACGCTGGTCGGCGCGGCCGCCGGAGTGAAGCTCACACCCGCCGTGACCGGGCTTTATTTCGTGGCGCGGCGGCGCTGGCTGGACGCGGTGTGGTCGGCGATTGTGTTCTTCGGCACCATCGGGCTGACCTTCGCGATCACGCCCGATGAGACGCGCAAGTACTTCACCGAACTGCTGGGCGACGCGTCCCGGATCGGGCCGGTCGCCTCCTCCACGAATCAGTCACTGCGCGGCGCGCTCAGCCGTTTTCTCGGCCACGACGTGGTGTCCGGGCCGGTCTGGATGGTCGCGGTGCTGGTCACGGCGGTGCTCGCGGTGCTGGCCTGGCGGGCGCTGGCCAAGGATGACCGGCTGGGCACGCTCATCATCGTGCAGCTGTTCGGCCTGATGGTGTCGCCGATTTCCTGGTCGCACCACTGGATCTGGCTGATCCCGGTCATCCTGTGGCTGGTGTACGGACCGTTGCGCGCGGCCGCGGGTGCGCGATGGATCGCGGGATACTGGCTGGTCACCACGGTGATCGGGGTGCCGTGGGTGCTCGGGTTCTTCCAGTCGTCGATCTGGACGGTATCGCGGCCCGGCATTCTGTCCTGGCTGGGCGCGGTGGATGTGATCGGCGTGCTGGTGTTCTACGCCTGGGTGGCGCGGGCGGGCCGGGCTAGCTCTGCCCGTCCAGTCGATCGATCTCATGAGCCAGCGCCACATCCAGTGCCGTGAGCCCGTCGGCGTCATGCGTGGAGAGTGTGAAAGTTACTCTGCGCCAACGGATATCGATATCCGGATGATGGTTGGCGGCCTCGGCGGCGACCGCGACGCGGCGTACCAGTTCGATGCCCGCGAGGAATGAGGCGGCCTCGACGGTGCGCGAGATGCTGTCCCCGGTGCGGGTCCAGCCGGGGAGTTCGGTGAGTGCCTTGGCGATGTCTTCGGGGGAGAGCCGGGCTGGGGTCATGCTTACGGTGTACCCCGCATTCACGCCGCGCGTGCGGCCTTGAGCCCCTTCTTGAGCTCTTTCTTGCCGCAGCAGCCCGAGGCTTCCAGCTTCTTCATGCGCATGATGACGACAGGGCATTTCAGACACCGCGTCTTCTTGCGGCAGCATTTTTTCTTCGGCTTCAGACTCGAAACGTCCTTCGCCTTGACCTTGCCCATGTTGGTTAGCTTAACCTAACTCGGGAGCGCTAAACGTGTGAGTTCCAACCAACGGTAGTGTGTAGCTCGCCGCATGCCCGGTGGAATCTCTACTTTCCCCATGCATGACCCGCCGGGTCGGGCCAACCCTTTGCACCAGGAGGAATTTACTGTGTCGTCTGTCGAGTTCCGTAACGTCGCCATCGTGGCGCACGTCGACCACGGCAAGACAACACTGGTCGACGCCATGCTGCGGCAGTCCGGCGCATTCGCCGAGCGTGCCGAGCTGGTCGACCGGGTGATGGACTCCGGGGACCTGGAGCGCGAGAAGGGCATCACCATTCTCGCGAAGAACACCGCGGTGCATCGGCACAATGCCGACGGCTCGCTGACCGTGATCAACGTGATCGACACCCCCGGCCACGCCGACTTCGGTGGTGAGGTCGAGCGCGGCCTGTCCATGGTCGACGGCGTCGTGCTGCTGGTCGACGCGTCCGAGGGCCCGCTGCCGCAGACCCGCTTCGTGCTGCGCAAGGCGCTCGCCGCCTCGCTGCCGGTCATCCTGGTGGTCAACAAGACCGACCGTCCGGACGCCCGCATCGAAGAGGTCGTCGAGGAGAGCCACGATCTGCTGCTGGACCTCGCCTCCGACCTGGACGACGAAGCCTCCGAGGCCGCCGAACTGGCCCTGGACCTGCCCGTGCTGTACGCCTCCGGCCGTGAGGGCAAGGCGTCCACCAACCGTCCCGAGAACGGCAGCGCGCCGGACGCGGAGAACCTCGACGAGCTGTTCGAGGTCCTGATGAAGTACGTCCCCGCGCCCAAGGGCGATAAGGACGCGGCGCTGCAGGCGCATGTCACCAACCTCGACGCCTCCCCGTTCCTCGGCCGTATCGGCCTGGTCCGCATCCACAACGGCACCCTGCGCAAGGGCCAGAACGTGGCGTGGATGACCCCCGAGGGCAATAAGACCGTCAGAATCACCGAACTGCTGCAGACCGTCGGCGTCGAGCGCAAGCCGGGCGAAGAGGCCATCGCCGGTGACATCGTCGCCGTCGCGGGCATCCCGGAGATCATGATCGGCGACACCCTCGCCGATGTGGACAACCCGGTCGCGCTGCCGCGTATCACCGTCGATCAGCCCGCCATCTCGGTCACCATCGGCACCAACACCTCGCCGCTGGTCGGTCGGGTGTCCGGGCACAAGCTGACCGCCCGCATGGTCAAGGACCGTCTGGACAAGGAACTCATCGGCAATGTGTCGCTGAAGGTCCTGGACATCGGCCGTCCGGACGCCTGGGAGGTCCAGGGCCGTGGTGAGCTCGCGCTCGCCATCCTGGTCGAGCAGATGCGCCGCGAAGGCTTCGAGCTGACCGTCGGCAAGCCGCAGGTGGTCACCCAGACCGTCGACGGCAAGGTGCACGAGCCCTTCGAAGAGCTGACCGTGGACTGCCCGGACGAGTACCTGGGTGCGGTCACCCAGCTGCTGGCCGCCCGCAAGGGCAAGATGGTCCAGATGAGCAACCACTCCGCCGGGTGGGTGCGCATGGAGTTCATCGTCCCCTCGCGCGGTCTGATCGGTTTCCGCACCGACTTCCTCACCGAGACCCGCGGCACCGGTATCGCCAACGCCATCTTCGACGGTTACGCGCCGTGGGCCGGCGAGATCCGCGCCCGCCACACCGGTTCGCTGGTGTCGGACCGTGCCGGTTCGGTCACCCCGTTCGCCATGATCCAGCTGTCCGATCGCGGTCAGTTCTTCGTGGAGCCGGGCGCGGACACCTACGAGGGCCATGTCGTGGGCATCAACCCGCGCGCGGAGGATCTCGACATCAACGTCACCCGTGAGAAGAAGCTGACCAATATGCGGTCCGCCACGGCCGACGTCTTCGAGACCCTGGCCAAGCCGCTGCACCTGGATCTGGAAGCGGCCATGGAGTTCTGCACCGACGACGAGTGCGTCGAGGTCACCCCCGAGGTCGTGCGCGTGCGCAAGCTGATCCTCGGTGCCACCGAGCGCGGCCGCGAACTCTCCCGCAAGAAGGCCCGCGACCGCGCGGCCAACTGATTTTCACAGCTCTGCCGTAACTCCGGCGGTTCATGGTTGTTCGCGACCATGGACCGCCGGAGTTGTCGAATGCGGTCGCGAATTGAGCGCGACGCCGGTGACCGGGTGCGGAAGGGGCGTTGAAGTAGAGTGCCGAACGTGAGAAGGGCTCGGATGCGCGCGAAGTGGCGTGCGGTGCTGATCGCGGTGGCGACGGTCTTGACGGTCGCGACCGGTTGCACCGCGAATCCGCCGCCGCCGATCGAGTCCACCGACAGTCCGAAGACTCAGCCCGCCAAGCCCGGGAAGAATTCCGTGGTGGTGGCGGTGGACGACATCGGCATCGGATTCAATCCGCATCTGCGGTCGCAACTTTCGCCGGCCACGTCGGCGGTGTCGTCGATGGTGCTGCCGAGTCCGTTCCGGTCGGTGCCCAATACCGTGGTGCCCGGCGGTTCGGATTGGGTGCTGGATCCTGCGCTGATGGTGTCGGCCGATGTGACGGCGCAGGAGCCGTTCACCATCACCTATCAGATCAAGAACGAGGCGTCCTGGTCCGATGGCGCTCCGATCGCGGCCGAGGATTTCAAATACCTGTGGCAGCAGATGATTACGCAGCCCGGTGTGGTGGATCCCGCGGGCTACCGGCTCATTTCGGATGTGAGTTCGTCCGCGGGCGGTAAGACGGTGACCGTCACGCTGCGCGAGGAGTATCCGGCCTGGCGGCAATTGTTCACCGATCTGCTGCCGCAGCATCTGGTGAAGGATTCCGGATTCGAACAGGGTCTGGTGGACACCATTCGGATTTCCGGCGGGCAGTTCCGGATCAAGCAGGCCGATCGCGGTCGCGAGGAGATTCTGCTCGAGCGCAATGACCGGTACTGGGGTAAGCCCGCGGTGCCGGATCAGATTCTCTTGCGGCGCGGCGGAACTCCCGCGCAGGTGGCCGAATCGCTGCGGGTCGGGGACGCGCAGATGGCGCTCGTGCACGGCGGTGTCGCGTTGCAGGCACAGTTGGCGGCGATTCCGTCGGTGCGCACCGCGATTCAGGCGCAGTCCCGGGAGATGCAGCTGGTGCTCAATGGCCGTACCGGTGATCTGGCCGACGTGCGAGTGCGCAAAGCCGTTCTCGGACTGCTGGATCCGGTCTTGTTGGCCACGGTCGGCGCGCAGACCGGCAGCTGGGTGGAGCCGGTGCGCGCACAGGTGCTCGCGCCCTCGGACCCGGGTTACGTTGCGACGCAACCGCCGCGGCTCAGCTCCGAAGAGGTGTTCGGACTGCTCAACGAGGCCGGATACGGTCGCGCCGCCGAGCCCGCGGTGACGCAGTCGCCGACTTCGCCCGCGCCGCAACCTCGTCCGATCGCCAAGAACGGTAAGACGCTGACCATTCGGATCGGCGCGGTAGAGGGCGATGACGCCACGCTGGCCGTGGCCAATACCGCCGCCGACCAATTGCGCAGTGCCGGAATCGATGTGATGGTGCGCAGCATCGCCGCCGCGCAGCTGTACGGCAAAGACACCACCGATTCCGGGGTGGACGCGATCGTGGGCTGGGAGCACGCGGGCGCGGATCCGGCGACCGCGCTGGCCTCGCGGTTCGGTTGCCCGCCGGTGCCGATCCCGGATGTCTCGGGCACCGGCACCGACAGCACCGTGTCCGATGCGGCCAAGAAGGCCCCGTCGAATCTGTCCGGCATCTGTGATCCGGCCTTGCAGCCGGGGATCGATGTCGCGCTGCGCGGTATCGATGTCGGCAAGGTGATCGGTGATTCCGAGCCCGCGCTGTGGGCGCTGGCGACGGTGCTGCCGATCGTGCAGGACACGCAGGTGGCGGCGGCCGGACCACGGGTGGACGGCGTTTCGCTGAGCGGTGCGATCCAGATCGGCATCTTCGCCGATGCCGCGAACTGGCGGCGGCTGCCATGACCGATATCGGGCCCGGACAGGGCGGTCTGCTGCTGGTGCACGCGCATCCCGATGACGAGTCCATCACCACCGGCGGCACCATCGCGCACTACCGGCGGCGCGGTATTCCGGTGACCGTGGTGACCTGCACCCTCGGTGAGGAGGGCGAGGTCATCGGGGAGCAATGGGCGCGGCTGGTGGCCGATCAGGCCGATCAGCTGGGCGGCTACCGGATTCTCGAATTGTCCAGGGCCCTGGCCGAATTGGATGCGGGTCCGCCGTGTTTCCTGGGCGGCGCGGGCCGCTGGCGGGATTCCGGTATGGCCGGGACCCCGGCGGCGCGCCATCCGCGCGCCTTCGTGAAGTCCGGTCAGGAGGCGGTCGACGCGCTGGTGCGGATCATTCTCGAACTGCGGCCGAGCGTGGTCGTCGGCTATGACCCGCGCGGCGGCTACGGCCATCCGGACCATATTCGCGCGCACGAGATCACCATGGCCGCGATCGACGCCGCCGCCGAATGGGGCTGGGAGACGCCGAAGGCGTACTGGACCGTCACCGACAGCGCGACGCTGGCCATGCATACCGAGGCGCTCAAGCGGCGCACGGTCGATCAGCTGCCGGGTGCGATTCCGCCCGGCTGGCGACTGCCGCACACCGGCGAATTGGCCTGTGTGCCACACGAATCCGTCACCACCACGGTGGATGTGGCGGATGCGCTGGCCGCCAAGCGGGCGGCCCTGCGCGCGCACGCCACCCAGGTGACGGTCGCGCCGTCCGGCCGCGAATTCGCGCTGTCGAACAATATCGCCCAGCCGGTGCTGCCGGAGGAGCATTACATTCTGGTGCGCGGGCAGCGCGGTCCGGTCGGAGCGGACGGGCGTGAGCACGATCTGTTCGCCGGATTGCCCGGCGCACAGGTTTCACCGTCGATCGAGATGAGACACTGAGCCATGTACAACTGGGATCTGCAGAATGCGATCGCGGCGTTCGTCGAAAGTCAGCGCCCCAATTTCCAGGCACAGCACGAGCTGTATCTGTCGGTGCTGTACGGATTCGTGGATATGCAGAGTCACCTGCTGACCCTGCTCGGCTTCCCGCCGGTGCCGTGACGGCCGCCGTCGCCGAGCATGGCGATCCGGTCGAGCTGCGCAGCGTGCCGGGGCGGACCTGGGTGGGCGCTGCCATCGCGCTGTTCCTCACCGTCGACGCCCTGATCACCCTGGTGCTCGAGGTGCTGTACCTGCCGATCTACGTGGGTCACGCGAACGCGCCGCTGAGTGAGCCGGTGCTGGCCGCCGCCGCGCCGCTGGCCTCGACCAGCACCACGGCCGGCGCTATTGCGCTGCCGATCACCGCGCTGCTGGCCGGGGTGGTGAATGTGCTGCTGGTGATGGGCATGTCGGTGGTGAGTCAGCGGATTCCGGTGATGATCATCCCGATCACGGTCTGGACGCTCGGTTTCCTGGTGTGCGCGAGCAGCGGACCCGGCGGTGACGCGCTGTTGATCAGTGATTGGCCGACCATGGCGCTGCTGCTGTGCGGACTGGTGCCGCCGGGGCTGTACCTGTATTGGAAAGCGACCTCCCGCTACGCCCACGAGATCAAGGCCGTGCGCTAGTTTTCGCGTCGTCGTCACACTTCGGCGCGCTGTTCCGTCTTCTTCATGACGATCGAGAATTCGAGAAATGAGGGATGACAATGTCTTTCGAGGAACAGCGGTCTTTCGAGGAACTGCGCGCTCAGGTGCGCGGCCGGGTGCTGACCCCCGGTGACGCCGATTTCGAACAGGCGGCGGCGCCGTGGAATATCGCGGTGACGCAGCATCCCGCGGCGGTGGTCGAAGCCGTCGATGCCGATGATGTGGCGGCGGTGGTGCGGTTCGCCCGGGCGGGTGCGCGCTTCGTGGTGACCCAGCCGACCGGGCACGGCGCGACCGATGCGATCGAGGACGCGATCCTGTTGCGCACCGGACTGTTGAATTCGGTGTCGATCGATGCCGGGGCCCGGATGGCGCGGGTCGGCGCGGGGGTCAAGTGGGGGCAGGTGCAGGCGGCGGCCGCGGAGCACGGGCTGGCCGGGCTCTCGGGCAGCAATCCGGTCGTCGGTGTCACCGGCTATACCCTCGGCGGCGGCGTCGGCTGGTTCGGCCGCAAGTACGGCTGGGCGTCGAATGCGGTGCGCGCCTTCGAGATTGTGAACGCCGAGGGTGAGCAGGTGCGGGTGACCGCCGACAGCGATCCGGAATTGCTCTGGGCGCTGTGCGGTGGCGGTGGCGATTTCGGTGTGGTGACGGCGCTGGAGTTCGAGCTGTTCCCGGTGCCCGTGGTGTACGGCGGCCGGGTGACGTGGCCGGGCGAGCGGGTGCGGGAGGTGTGGGATACCTTCCGGCAGTTGACTTCCCAGGCTCCCGACGAGTTGTCCGTATGGTTCGAGCGGTTCCAATTCCCGCAGTCTCCGGAGCTGGTGGCCATCGATATCGCCTACCTGGGTGATCCGGAGCGGGGCCGCGCGCTGGTGTCGGCCATCGACGCGCTGGGCGGTGCGATCGCCGATACCCGCGCGGTCCTGTCGGCGGCGAATCTCGGCGATATCACCGCCGAGCCGACCGCGCCGAGCCCGTCGGTATCGCGGGCGGAATTGCTCACCGATCTCGATGACGAGACGGTGAAAGTGCTGCTGGGCGAATCGGTCGCACCGCTGCTGAATATTCAGATCCGGCACCTGGGTGGTGCGCTGAGGTTGCCCGGCGCGGGTGCGCGCGGTCCGCTGACCGAGCAGTACGTGGTGTACCTGCTGGGCCTGGGGTTGCCGCAGTTGCGAGATGCGGTGTCCGCCAAGCAGTCCGCGCTGGTCGAGGCGTTGGCCGGGCATATCAGCGGCGCGAAGCCGTACACCTTCCTGGCTCCCGGCGAATCGGCGGCGGCGGCATTCGACGCGCGGACGCTGGAGCGGTTGCGGGCGCTCAAGCGGGATCGGGACGCGGACAATGTGATTCGAGCCAATTTCGGCGTGCTGGGTTGATGCGAACGCATAATCGCAAAGTCTTTAGCATTTGAAATGAATTGCATCTGTAGTCGATTCGGGATCTTTCCGTTACTCTCTCGATCGAGAGAAACCGTGACGAACAGCTCATTTTGGGCAGCTCGGCATGACCGGGGGCGCGGCAGCGTTCGGGAGTGGGAAGATTTTCGGTGGGCAGCTGGCAGAACCTGCGCAAATCGATTGGCAGGCAGACCGATTCGATAGAGCGCGGGGTGCGGGGCTGGGTGAGCATCCGGGTCCGGTTGCTCGCCATCGTGCTCATCTCCAGCGTCACGCTGCTGGCCATCGGCGCCGGCGCCGCCAGCTACCTGGTCAAATCCGCTCAGGATGACGAGGATTGGGCGCAACTCAGCGGTGACACCACGACCCCCGCGATCCTGATGGTCTCCTCCTTCCAGGAGGAGCGGCGATTGTCGATGCTGCGGCTGGCCGGGGATACCGACACGATCGGCGAATTGATCCCCGCGCGTGCGCGTTCGGATCAGGCGCTGGCCGTGGTCAAGACCAAGGGCGACGCCGCGCGCAAACTCAATCCCGATGGCGCGGCAGCCGATATCGACGGCTACAACAAGCTTTTCGGCATGGTGCCCACGCTGCGCAACGGGGTGGACGCACTGCAGGCCACCCCCGAGCAGGTCTTCGGATTCTTCACCGAGGTGATTCGCACCATCATCTCGGCGTCGCTGCTGGCCGCCCGGGTCGCGCCGAACGCCAAGCTGGGTATCGAACTCGGGCACGGCGTGGAACCGTTGCGCGCCGCCGAGGCGCTCTCGCAGGCCGACACCATCGGCGCGGTGGCCCTGACCGCCGGTACCTTCCCGGGCGCGCAGCTGCTCGAATTCAGCCGCCGCGCGGGCGAATTCCGCGCCGAGGTGGCGTACGCGGGCACGGTACTCAAGGGCAAGCGGCTCGCCGAACTGAACGCCATCACCGACAGCTCGGCCTGGCAGCAGGTCACCGCGATGCAGGACGCGCTGCTGCTGCGCGGTCCGGTCGGTGACGCCGATACCGCGGCGAGCGGAGCCGTGACGGCGGGTAATACGACGGCGTCCGGGAAGGCGCGCGATACCGCCAAGGCGACCGCCGCGCTGCCGGTGACGCTGGACGACTGGCAGAGTGCGTCGGCGCAGATCACCATGGCGCTGCAGAAGCTCTGGGAGAACCAGAGCCGCGATCAGCATGTGATCGCGAGCAAACAGGGGGCCGCGACCACCCGCAATTCGCTCATCGGCGGTGCGATGGTGGGGATGATCGCGCTGCTGGCCTTCCTAGCCGCGTTCGTGCTGGCCAATCGATTCATCGGCCGCATGAAGCGTTTGCGCAGTGACACACTGGAATTGGCCGATCAACGGATGCCCGCCCTGATCGGGCGGCTGGGCGCGGGTGAGCAGGTCGATGTCACCGCCGAGGTATCGCGCCTGGACTTCGGCACCGATGAGCTCGGTCAGGTGGCCGCGGCGTTCAACCGCGCTCACGTGGCGGCGGTCTCGGCCGCGATCGCCGAGGCGCGCACCCGTGCCGGTATCAACGCGGTCTTCCTGAATATCGCGCATCGCAGTCAGGTCGTGGTGCACCGGCAATTGGGTCTGCTCGA
Source organism: Nocardia sp. NPDC058058 (assembly GCF_042885355.1). Classification (NCBI taxonomy): domain Bacteria; kingdom Bacillati; phylum Actinomycetota; class Actinomycetes; order Mycobacteriales; family Nocardiaceae; genus Nocardia; species Nocardia sp. NPDC058058. The sequence continues at coordinate 629,786 of NZ_JBHVSA010000004.1, forward strand.
TCGCGCCGAGCGCGAGGAGAAGAACTCCGATCAGCTCGAATTGCTGTTCCAGCTGGATCATCTCGCCACCCGCGCCCGCCGCAATGCCGAGAATCTGATCATTCTCGGCGGTGAGCAGCCGGGGCGGCGCTGGCGTAATCCGGTGGCGCTCATCGATCTGGTGCGCGGTGCGGTGGCGGAAAGCCTGGACTACACCAGGATTCGGACCGGCCGCCTGCCCGAGGTGTGGGTGGCCAGCCGCGCGGTGGCCGACATCATCCACCTGCTGGCCGAGCTGACCGACAATGCCACGGCCTGTTCGCCGCCGGAGTCCGATGTCACGGTGTCGGCGGTGGTGGTGGGCCGGGGTGTCGCGGTCGAGGTCATCGATCACGGCCTCGGCATGTCCGAGGCCCAGTTGGCCGAACGCAATGCGCTGCTGGCGAATCCGCCGGACTTCAGTGTGGCGACGCTGTCCGGAAATACCCGGCTCGGTCTGTTCGTGGTGGCGAAACTGGCCGCGCGGCACGCTGTTTCGGTGAAGCTGCTCGAATCGGAGTACGGCGGTGTACGCGCCGTGGTGCTGATTCCGTCGGCGGTGCTGGAGACCAGCGGACCGCCGCGGCATGAGCAGCCGTTTCCGCATCGCGGCCTGCCCGCCGCGCCGACCTCCCAGTTCGCGGTGCACACGGCGGCGCCCTCCGGTGGCCCCGATTCCTTCGAATCGCTGGCCCCGGTCTGGTCGAACGCGGTTCGCGCCGAACGGATTCCGGACCTACCGCGGCCGAGTTTGCCCGCCCGGGAGCCGGGGCCCAACGCGCTCACCGCCGCCTACACCGAGCGCCCGGACGCCCATGCGGATCGGCCCGGGACGTACACCGACCTCCCGCGCACCGATGGCGCCCGCCCGGATCTGCCGCGCCGCAGCCGCCAGCCCGGGTCGGATACCGCCGCCCAGCCGGTGGTTCCCGCACCACCGCGCCAGCGCACGGCCGACGAGGCCCGCAATCTCATGAGCGCGATCTCCAAAGGCACCCGCCAGGGCCGCAAGCACCCTCCGGAATCCGAGAGAGGACCACAATGACCACCTTCCAGCGAATCGATCTGGGCTGGCTGCTCGATGAAATGGTCAATGGGCTGACCGATGCGCGGGTGGCGGTGCTGCTGTCCACCGACGGGCTGCTGCTCGGCTATTCGAAGGGGCAGCAGCATGCGGAGGCGGAGCGTTTCGGCGCGATGGCCTCGGCGCTGCACAGTCTGGCGCGGTCGGCCGGACACCACTTCCGGGCGGGCGGGGTCTGCCAGACGGTGGTGGAACTGGATGAGGCGGTGCTGTTCATCACCGCCGCCGGGGAGAACGCCTGCCTGGCCCTGCTGGCCTCCGAGACCGCCGATATGGGCCTGGTGGCCTATGAGATGAACCAGACCGTGCAGCGCGTCGGCACGCATCTGTCGGTCGATCCGGTGCGCCGTCCACCACACGCCGATCCCGCGGGCGGCGCGCAACGGCCATGAACGAGCCGCGCGAGCACTGGTACGAGGAGGATTCCGGTCCGCTGGTTCGCCTTTTCGCGGTGACCGGCGGCCGCGGCGGCGTCCAGCGGCCCGAGCTGACCCTGACCACCCAGCTGGTCGATGTGCAGCGGGGTGCGTCCGTGCGGCGCACCGAACCGGAGTACGCGGCCATCGTGCGGATGTGCCGCACACCGATTTCGGTGGCCGAGGTGGCGGCGCATCTGCATCTGCCGCTCGCGGTGACCAAGGTGCTGATCGGGGATCTGATCGACGAGGGCCGGGTGGTGTATCGCACGCCGCCGCCCCCCACGGGCAGCACCTCCGATATGGGGCTGCTGACCGCGGTACTGGAGGGCATCCGGTCGCTGTGAGCTAACTCAGCTGTGCGGCAAGGCGTTTGGCGTTCATATAGGCGATCGCCTCGATGGAGACCATGGGGTTGACGCCCGGTGCGGTGGGGAAGCTGGAACCGTCCGCGACGACGATATTGGGCACGTCCCAGGTGGCCCCGTCCGGATTGGTGGCGGACAACTCGGGGGAGCCGCCCATGCGGGCCGAACCCATGATGTGCAGTGCGCCCAGGGCACACCGCCCCGGGCCGTAGCCCGCGCGTGCGCAGGCCGCCTCGAATTCGGCATGCGAACCGCGCACACCGGGTTCGTAGGAGACCCCGGCCTGATGTCCGGAGAAGATGCGTCGTGCGCCTGCCGCCTCCAGAATCCTTGCGGCACCGGAGATTCCGGTGTGCAGATGTCCGGCGTCATAATCCGACAGCTGGTACTTGACGATCGCCTCGCCGGTCTTGTCGATCTCCACGGTGCCCGAATCCCGGTCCCGGGTGATGACGCCGACGGCATCGGTGCGGGCGAAGTCCAGCATGGTGGCGCGATGCTCGGCGGCGCCGAGCCAGTTCATGAATCCGGTGGCCGAGCCCGGATGCAGGGGTCCGGTCTCGTAGATGACGCCGTAGCCCTTACCGTCCAGATCGGCGTGGTGGCGGCTGATCCGGGTCTGCAAACCGCCTTCCCAGCCTCTGATCTCGTCCTCGAAGACGCCGAAGACCGCCCCGGCCGGATGCAGGCGCAGATGGCGGCCGATGTTCTTGTTCTTCAGTCCGGAGCGTTGCAGCAGCGCGGGCGTCTGGATGGCCCCGGCGGCCACCACCACGGCTCGAGCTGTCACCGTGATCTCCGCACCGGCGGAGCTGATCGCCGAAACCGCCTCGGCCTGGCCATTTTTCACCTCGATGCGGCGTACGTCGGCATCGATCACGAGGCGTGCGCCGTGCCCGGCGGCATCGGCGAGCCAGGTCTTGGTGACCGATTGCTTCGCGCCCACGCGGCAGCCGTAACCGCAACGGCCGCATTCGGTTCCGGCATCGCAGGCGTCGGAGACATTGCGCGGCAGGGTGTCGATATCCCAGCCCAGGGCCTGCGCGCCGCGTTCGAGGACGCTGTCGCGGGGTGACAGTTGCGATTTGGCCGTCGTGATGCCGATTCGGCGGGATACCGCGTCGAGCGCGTCACCGTATTCGGCCGCGGCGAACTGCGGTGCGCCCAGCTCGGCCCATTCCTGCCGCACGATATCCGGGGTGGGCAGCGAGGTGGTCCAGTTGACGACGGTGCCGCCGCCCAGGCAGCTCCCCGCGACCAGGGAGATCTGCCCCTCGGCCGATCCGGCGGGGCCGGGGGAGAACATGCTGGTCAGCGCCTCCAGTTCGCCGTTGCCGAAATCCCGGTCGTCGTAATAGTTTCCGCGCTCCAGCACGATCACGTCGAGCCCGGCCGCCGCCAGTATCGCGGCCGCTGTTCCGCCGCCCGCGCCGGAGCCGACGATCACGACATCACAGGTGAGGGTGGTGGATTCGGTGAAGCGCTGCGGGCTCAGCGCCGGTTGCGGAGCCTGCCGCAGCGGGCCGGTCGGTGCCGGATACCCGATTTCCTTCCACAGCGGATTCGTCCCGGTCGGTCCCGGGGTCACGTTGTAGGCCAGCAGCGATGCCTGTTTGAGCGCCTGGAAGATGGCGCGCACCGGCGCAAGTCCCGAATTACCCAGCCGCAGTAGTGCTTTCTCGCGCTGCGCCTGCGTCAGTGTCGAGAACTTGCGCGGTCCGCTGCCGGTGAGCAGTCCGGTGAGCCGGGAATCCCACAGCCCGAGCAAGGTGGCGAGCTGTTTCCGTTCGGCCTCGCGCGGATTGCGCTCGAGAATCCGGAAGATGGTGTCGACCGTTCCCAGTTCCGTCGCGGCGGGCAGACCGAGCCCGTCGCCGGGCAGGAACGTATCGCAGATCAGGCCGAGCGCGGCTCGCTGTGCGGCCGTCGGTTCCATGGCAAACTCCCCTTCGTAAACCTGGGTGTTTTCTACCATATTGGGCGAATTCAGGCTCACTTTTCACCGCTACGATCTGCGGAAATCCATCGAATCCCCGGTGAATGAAAAATTACATCGAGATTCGATGTCACACCCGTGCGGGCCACGTCGTCATCTCTGTGTAGTCAACAAGAACCCAGTGGAAAGAGCAGCACAATGACCCGCTTCGCCCTGTACCAGAATGAAGTCGCCGCCAAGTTCAACAAGCGCCTGGTGACCGCGGCCCGCGTCGTCGACGAGTCCACCCTGCCCAAGGCCACCCAGGAGCTGGTCAAGATCCGCGCCTCGCAGATCAACAGCTGCGGCATGTGCCTGGATATGCACACCAAGGACGCGGCGCACGCGGGTGAGACCCCGGTTCGCCTGGCCATGGTCGCGGCCTGGCGCGAATCCACCGTCTTCGACGAGGCCGAGCGCGCGGCGCTGGCGCTGACCGAGGAGGGCACCCGGCTGGCCGACGCCCACCAGGGCATCAGCGAGGACACCTGGGCGCAGGTGCGCAAGAACTACGACGATGATCAGATCGGCGCGCTCATCTCGCTGATCGCCACCATCAATGCCTGGAACCGCCTGAACGTCATCGCCGGAATGGCCGGCGGCGAGTACCAGCCCGGCCAGTGGTGACCCGCTCGGTCCGCTGAGTCGCGGTGCGGCTCAGCGGGTTCCGAGCTGACCAGGGGTGACGGCTTCGATCAGCGGCCACACCTGTTCCAGCGGAATGTCTATGACGTGATAGCGCTTCTTGCCCGCCGCGGTCGCGGCGGTGATGGTGGCCAGGGCGACTCGGCGCTGGAACCAGGATTGCCGCACCGTCCAGCCGATGATGCCGGGGCCTTCCAGACAGTCGCGGTCGCGATCGAGCGAGCCGCTGCGCGTGATGAGCCAGGTGGGATTGTCGCCGGTCGCGGGAATCACGGTGTGGCCCAGGCCCCGTGCGCGATCCCAGGCCAGGGCGGTGGCCACGGCGGCGGTCAGTATCAGGAGCACCCAGATCCACGCCGGAATCGACCCGCCCGCAAGGGATATCGCGATGAGGACGAGCGCCGCGACGCCGGGCAGGCTCAGGGCTCGGGTGTAGCGGCGGCGGGTGGCGGCCGGGCCGTGTGAGCGCAGCTCCGCGGAGACGATGGGCGGCACCGGGAGTTCGGCTTCGCCCGCAATCGGACCGTTCGCCCCGGCGACCGGACCCGCACCGGGGGTGACCGCATCGAGGACGGCGGTGCTGTCGAGCAGATGCGCCAGGGTGTGATCAACGGCCACGCGCGGCGCCTGCGGCACGATCTTCTGCCGGGATTTGGTACCCGTCATGATGGTTTCGAGTTCGGCGGCCCCCGCCAGGCGCAGCAGCAGCGGCTCGTTCACGGTCGCGCCGCGCAGCCGGGCCAGATCCAGGGTGGTCTGGCGGGTGGTGAACAACCCGTGCCGGATATGCAGGGTGGTGCCGTCGTCGATGACTTTCAGGCCGTAGTAGGTGGTCAGGTAGCGGGCGCAGGCCGCCAGGCTGACGAATGCCACCAGGAATACGAACAGCGCGGTCACCGCGAGCGCGATGGCCTGTGCGCCACCGTCTTCCACGCCCTGTACGGCGCTGGAGTCGAAGATGACGCGGGCGAAACCGTATTGGAAGAGCAGGCCGACGATCGGCGCGATGATCGCGAATCCGGTCAGTGACAGCGGGGCATAACGCACCCAATTCGCCTGCCAGTGCGTGATTTCCACCGGCGCGTGCCTGGGCGGAGGGGGCAGATCGACGACCGGCTTGTTCAGCGTCACGCCGCCGTCCGCCGCCGTATCCGGCGGTAGCGCATCGGATTCCGCGCCATTGTGCCCCGGCTCGCGGGTGTGCTCGAGCAGTGTCGTGCGCAGCGCGGGCACCAGTCCGGCGTCGAGTGAATCGAGTTTGAACCGGTCCCCGCGCTCGGCCTGCTGTCCGGTGCCGATGGACAGCACCGCCAGTCCGAGCGCCCGGTGCAGCAGATCGGCTTCCACATCGACCGAGCGAACTCGATTGCGCGGCACCGACAGTCGCTTGCGCTGGATCAGCCCGGTGCGCAGTTCGACATTGTCCGGCGTGATCCGATAGGTGGTGGTGAACCACCGCGTGATGGCCAGCACCACGATGATCCCCACCACGCCGAGGCTCCACATGGGGTTGTCGGCGCGCGCTCCGGCGACGAGGGTGGCCAGCAGTACCGGGATGAAGCGGATCAGCTCGGTGATCGGATGCACCAGCAGCATGCGCCGATCCAGGCGTTGCCAGGACGCCACCGGCGAGGGAGCTGATGACGGGTAATCGGATTGCGGCACTGCGGAATCGGGCTGGAGCGGGTCGGTCACGTGGCGTCCCCGCGATGGCGTGCGGCGATCTCGGTGAGCTGGGTGACGGTGCGCCGGGCATCGTCGAGGGCGAGCGCGCTGATGTGCACGGCCCCGGCCGAGGACGCGGTGGTGACCGTGACGGTGGCCAGGCCGAGTACCCGCTCCAGTGGTCCGCGATAGGTGTCGACGGTCTGGATGCGCGAGATCGGCGCGACCCGGCTCTCCTGGGTGAACCACCCCGTGCGGGTGTAGACGGCCTCGGCGGTGATCTCCCACCGGTGCACCGCGTACCGCCACAGCGGCACCACCGCGATGCTGAATACCGCTGCCAGCACCGCGATTACGAGTATCCACAGCTGCCAGGTGCGCCGGTGCGGATCCACGATCATCCAGACGATCAGGGCCAGGAAGGGGAACGCCCACGACAGCGCGGCGCCGATCGCCCACAGCAATTTCGCGCGCGGACTCGGATGCCAGGCGGGGTCCACCATGATCCCGCCGGGAGCGGGCTGGAGGTCGCCGGAGGCGGGACGCTCGGACATGTCGACCATGCTTGCACGATTCCCGCCCGATCTCCGGCCATCTCGGCGGGACCCTCCGTCATCCCGGCAAGCTTTTGGCCGGGATCCACTGCGCGGTGTGGATCCCGGCCAAAAACGCGCCGGGATGACGGGGTTAGTTCGGGGTGATGCGGAACAGTCCGCTCAGAGTCCCCTGGTACTGCACGCGGCCCGGGGCGATGGTGCCGACCATTTGCAGGGTGTCGTGAATGGTGGTGGCGCCGATGGTCTGTTCGGTATCGACCTTGCCGGTGGCGGCGTCGATGACGGTGTACTTGTAATTGTCGGTGACGCCGCCGCTGCCGCTGGGCAGGCCCGCGCTGCCGGAGCCGAGGCTGCCGGACGAACTGCCCGAACCGCCGCTGCCGGAGCCGAGCAGCGAATGCCGGGCGATGGTGTAGATCTTGCCGTCGGCGACCGAGAGGCGCGGAACCGCCGCCGACGGAACGGTATTGGTCCACACCACCGAGCAGCCGGAGCCGGTGACGTCGATGCGGGTCATCCCGCCGGTGAACGGTGCGCTCGCGGGCTGGCTGGGTCCGGCGTTGGCGGGCAGCTGCGGGTACGGGTAGCCGTAGGTGCTGGCCACGAACAGGCTGTTGCCCGCGCCGATGGGGGAGTTCTCGGTGCCGTCGATGGCGGGCACCGAGCAGACGGTATTGCCGGTGGCCGTATCGAAGACGAGCAGGTTCTCCTTGGTCGCCGCGTTATCGGTGATGGCGATGTATTCGGTCCCGCTGCCCGCGCCGAAGAAGGTGGGCGTCGCGCCGGTGCCCCAGCTCAACTGGCCGGGTTTGCGGGCGGGTCCGCGGTCGTAGGCGCGCCGCCACACCACGTACGGGTTGCCGGAGGAGTCCGCGCGCAGCAGGTACAGCGCGTGATCGGTGGCGATGGTGACGCCCTGCGGTGCGCTGGAGATGCTGTTGGCGACCATTTCACCGGGCGCGAGTTCCACGGCCTTGGCCGCGCCGGTGGCGGGATCGGCGAATCCGGCGGCTCCGTTGTCGGTGGCGAACCAGACTCGGCCGTCGAAGTCCGGCATGACCGCGGCCACGTGATCGCAGTCCCCGCCGCCGCAGTGCGCGGTAACCGCCTGTGCGATGGGTGTTCTGGACGTGATGGTCAGCTTCCAGCCGTTGCCGTCGCGTTCGTGGCCGATGCGCAGCAGTTCACCGCTGCCGTCGACGGTGACCATGCGGTCCTGTTCGTCGAGGTAGGCGTACACGCCGCCGAGCAGGCTGCCCTTGGTGAGATTCAGTGTGGCGAGGGTGTTTCCGTTGGTGGGATCGAGCAGCAGTACTTCGGGCGCGCGGTCGACGATCTTGGTGCACAGGGCCTGCGGGAAGCCGTCGGCTCCCTGCAGAATCGTCGGGCAGGCGGCGGCTTCCTCGTGGAAGTCGGCGCGCACGTTCCCCGTGCCGGGTCCGGGGAGCGGGGTGGCGTCGGAGGATTCGGCATCGCCGTGCATGGTCGCGGTGCCCACCGGTCCGAGGTACGGATTCGCGGGCGGCAGGTTGTAGGCGGCGGTGGCCGGACTGGTCGCGACGGTCAGCATGAGCGTCGCGCCCGCCGCTCCGACGAGGGTGGCGCGGCTGAATCTCTCGAACACGGGTTCCCCATCTCAGCAAGGTGAATGCGAATATTCGAATCAGGCGATACGAGTAATCGTGGCGGATCACCTTAGGCACGCCTTCCGCGCCCCGCAAGGTTTTGTCCCATCGGGCACGTCACACCGCGCGATCGCCGCTCCCATGCGCGAGAATATTCGCGCGTCGGCGATGGAATAGCCTGCCGCTGCGCCCGGTTGCCCGTTCTTATGGCACCCGAGTCGGACCAGTCGGATGGATGGCGCATGATCGAAGACGTGACGGATCTACCGAACCCGAGTCTTCCCCCGGTTCCGCCCAGTCCCTCGGGCATGCGCCGGGCGTTGCGGCGGGCGCGCGACGGCGCGACGCTCAACCTCGACGAGGCGGTGGTGCTGCTCCAGGCGCGGGGCAGTGACCTGGAGGATCTCGCCAAATCCGCCGCGCGCGTGCGAGACGCGGGCCTGCGCGAAACCGGTTATGCCGGGGACACATTGCCCATCACCTATTCGCGCAAGGTGTTCATCCCGATCACGCACCTGTGCCGCGACAAATGCCACTACTGCACCTTCGTCACCGTGCCCGGCAAATTGCGCGCCGAGGGCCGGGGCATGTACCTCGAACCCGACGAGATTCTCGAGATCGCCCGGCAGGGCGCCGAACTCGGTTGTAAGGAAGCGCTTTTCACGCTCGGCGACCGCCCCGAGGAGCGCTGGCCCGAGGCCCGCCAGTGGCTGGACGAGCGCGGCTACGACTCCACCCTGGACTACGTGCGCGCCATGTCGATTCGCGTACTCGAGGAGACCGGCCTGCTGCCGCACCTGAATCCGGGTGTGATGAGCTGGGCCGAACTGTCCCGCCTCAAGCCGGTGGCCCCGTCCATGGGCATGATGCTGGAGACCACTTCCACCCGGCTGTTCACCGAACCGGGTCAGGCGCATTACGGCAGCCCGGACAAGGATCCGGCGGTGCGGCTGCGCACGCTGACCGACGCGGGCCGGCTGTCCGTACCGTTCACCACCGGCATTCTGGTCGGCATCGGCGAGAACCTCACCGAGCGCGCCGAATCCATCCTGGCGATCCGCAAGTCGCACAAGGCTTTCGGGCACGTTCAGGAGGTGATCGTCCAGAACTTCCTGGCCAAGCACGACACCGCCATGCGCAATACCCCCGACGCCGGTCTGGAGGAGTTCCGCGCCACCATCGCCGTGGCGCGCCTGCTGCTCGGCCCGAAGATGCGGATTCAGGCCCCGCCGAATCTGGTATCGCTCGAGGAATGCCGTGCGCTCATCGACGCGGGCATCGACGACTGGGGCGGCGTCTCCCCGCTCACCCCCGATCACGTGAATCCGGAACGGCCCTGGCCGAATCTGGACACCCTCGCGCAGGTCACCGCCGACGCCGGATATGTGCTCACCGAGCGGCTCACCGCGCATCCGAAATATGTGCTGGCGGGCCATCCCTGGATCGATCCGCGCGTCTCCCGGCATATCGAGGCGCTCGCCGATCCGCTGACCGGTCTGGCCCGCAGCGTGAATCCCACCGGCCTGCCCTGGCAGGAACCGGACCACGACTGGGAATCGGTCGGCCGCGTCGACCTCAATACCGCCATCGACTCCGAGGGCCGCAATACCGAGTCCCGCAGCGATTCCGCGCTCGCCAGTGACGGCCTGGGCGCGTTCGGCGACTGGGAGACCATTCGCGAACAGGTCAAGGAACTCGCGGTCGCGGCGCCCGAGCGCTTCGATTCCGATGTGCTGGCCGCCCTGCACGCCGCCGAACGCGATCCAGCCGGGCTCACCGACGATCAGTACCTGGCCCTGGCCACCGCGGACGGCCCTGCGCTGGAAGCGATTACGGCGCTGGCGGATCAGCTGCGCCGCGATACCGTCGGCGATGACGTCACCTACATCGTCAACCGGAATATCAACTTCACCAATATCTGCTACACCGGCTGCCGCTTCTGCGCGTTCGCGCAGCGCAAGGGCGATGCCGACGCCTTCACCCTGAGTGCGTCCGAGGTCGCCGACCGTGCCTGGGAGGCGCACGTCGAGGGCGCGACCGAGATCTGCATGCAGGGCGGCATCGATCCCGAACTGCCGGTCACCGGCTACGCCGATCTGGTGCGCGCCATCAAGGAACGCGTGCCGGGCATGCATGTGCACGCCTTCAGCCCGATGGAGATCGTCAATGGGGCTTCGCGGGGCGGCCAGAGCATTCACGACTGGCTCGCGGCGCTGAAAGAGGCTGGGCTGGACTCGATTCCGGGCACCGCCGCCGAAATCCTGGACGATGAGGTGCGCTGGGTCCTGACCAAGGGCAAGCTGCCCACCTCGGCCTGGATCGATGTCATCACCACCGCGCACAAACTCGGCCTGCGCTCCAGTTCGACCATGATGTACGGCCACGTCGACAACCCCAAGCACTGGGTCGGCCACCTGCGCGTACTGAGCGGAATCCAGGACGAGACAGGCGGTTTCACCGAATTCGTGCTGCTGCCGTTCGTGCACCAGAGCGCCCCGCTCTACCTGGCGGGAGCCTCGCGCCCGGGCCCGACGGTGCGCGACAACCGCGCCGCCCACGCCCTGGCCCGCATCATGCTGCACGGCCGCATAAAGAATATTCAGACCAGCTGGGTGAAACTCGGCACCAAGGGTACCCAGCTGATGCTGAACGGCGGCGCCAACGACCTCGGCGGCACCCTCATGGAGGAGACCATCTCCCGCATGGCGGGCTCGGAACACGGCTCGGCGAAAACAGTGGCGGAACTCACCGAAATCGCCACCGGCATCGGCCGCCCGGTCCGCCAGCGCACCACCACCTACGGTGTGCCACAGCACAGTTCGCTGGTGGCACCCTTGGCGCTGGGCTGAATCGAGCGATTCGCCCGGCACTGCCGCGCCCCGCCCCGGTTCTGGACGGGGCGGAGCGGAGGGCGAAATCAGGCAGAGCGGAAATTAGGCTTGCCTGACCAGGAGTATTGTGAACGCGCCGGGATACTGTTTCGCGGGGCGGACTATCCCGCAGGGTGTGAGGACAGACTAGGAGAGCGGCAGTGCCGTACATCATCGCTGAACCGTGCGTTGACGTGAAGGACAAGGCGTGCATCGAGGAATGCCCCGTGGATTGCATCTACGAGGGTGGCCGCATGCTGTACATCCAACCGGACGAGTGCGTGGACTGTGGTGCATGTGAACCGGTATGTCCGGTGGAGGCCATCTTCTACGAGGACGACACCCCGGACCAGTGGAGCGGCTACGTGAACGCGAACGTCGAATTCTTCGACGATCTCGGTTCACCCGGCGGCGCCACCAAGGTCGGCAAGGTCGATTACGACCCGCCGTTCATCGCCGCGCTACCGCCGATGGCCGCGGAGTAGGTCTTGACCGCGCGTGGCCGGGTGAGTGCGCTACTACCCGATTTTCCTTGGGACACCATCACTTCCGTGAAGGCGAAGGCCGCTTCGCATCCGGGCGGGCTCGTGGATCTTTCCGTGGGCACCCCGGTCGATCCGGTGGATCCGCTGATCCAGGCGGCGCTCGCGTCGGTGGCGGCGGTACCGGGCTATCCGACCACGCACGGCACCCCCGAATTGCGCGAAAGCGTTGTGGCAGCGCTGAAGCGGCGATTCGGGATCACCGGCATCGAGCCGGACGCGGTCCTGCCGGTGATCGGTACCAAGGAGCTGATCGCCGGATTGCCGCGCACGCTCGGGCTGGGCGTGGACAATCTCGTGGTGATTCCCGAGGTGGCCTATCCGACCTATGAGGTCGGTGGGTTGCTGGCGGGTACCCGAATCCTGCGCGCGGACAGCCTGACCCAGCTGGGTCCGGAGAAGCCCGCGCTCATCTTCCTCAATTCGCCGTCGAATCCGACCGGCAAGGTGCTCGGCGTCGAACATCTGCGCAAGGTGGTGGAGTTCGCCCGCGAGCGTGGCGCGATCATCGCCTCGGACGAGTGCTACCTGGGCCTGCCCTGGGAGGGCCGGGCCGTGTCGGTGCTCGATCCCGAGGTGTGCGATGGCGATCACACCGGTCTGCTGGCCATTCACTCGCTGTCCAAGACCTCGAATCTGGCGAGTTACCGCGCCGGTTTCGTGACCGGTGATCCGGCCCTGGTCGCGGAGTTGCTGGAGGTGCGCAAGCACTCCGGCATGATGCTGCCGTTCCCGATCCAGGCGGCCATGACCGCCGCCCTCGGCGATGACGCGCATGAGGCCGAGCAACGCGAGCGCTACCGTGCCCGCCGCGAGGTGCTGCGAAAGGCGTTGGCGGCGGCCGGGTTCCGGATCGACGATTCCGAGGCCGGACTGTACCTGTGGTCGACCCGGGGCGAGCCGTGCCGCACCACGCTGGACTGGCTGGCTGAGCGCGGCATTCTGGCGGCTCCGGGCGAGTTCTACGGCCCGCGCGGCGCACAGCATGTGCGCATCGCGCTGACCGCGACGGACGAGCGCATCGCGGCCGCGGCTGATCGTCTGACCAGCTGATTTACTTCCGGACCCCGGGTCGTGCTAACGTCTACCGCGTTGCAAGGCCCGGTGGCCCGGCAACAGTTAAGGCCCTGTGGCGCAGTTGGTTAGCGCGCCGCCCTGTCACGGCGGAGGTCGCGGGTTCGAGTCCCGTCAGGGTCGCACTTCGAAGGAAGGGCGTGAGCAGCAGCTCACGCCCTTCCTTTTTGCGTTGGGTCCCTTGCCTTCTGGTTGCCGGACTTTTTCCTGATTTGCCGAAAACTGACACACAGCTACTTCACAATCTCTATAACAGGTTCTCATCGAGTCTCGATGAGGAGTCTTTCAGTGCGTGGATCCATTTATGAAACCCCCGGTAAGAGTATGTACGGGAGTAACGTCACCCGCCGCGGTTTCCTAGCTGCAACAGGTGTCATTTTCGGGGCGGCGGTGCTGGCCCGAAAGGTCCCCGCCCAGGCGTTGCCGACCAAACAGCTCGCCGACGGCGACAAGGTGCCGGTGCTCGTCATCGGCTCCGGGTACGGCGGCGCGGTCGCGGCGCTGCGGCTGGCGCAGGCCGGAGTCGACGTGGCCATCGTCGAGATGGGCATGTCCTGGTCGCAGCCGGGCTCCGACGGCAAGATCTTCTGCAACATGCTCAAGCCGGACGGGCGGTCGTTCTGGCTGCGGACCGAGACCGATCAACCGGTCAACCACTTCATGGGCGCGCCCTACAACAAGTCCATCAACAGGTACACCGGCGTACTGGATTCCGAGCACTTCAGCGGGATTCGCGTGTACCAGGGCCGCGGCGTCGGCGGTGGCTCGCTGGTCAACGGCGGTATGGCTGTCACGCCCAAACAGGAGAACTTCGCCAGCATCCTGCCCTCGGTGGACGCGGGCGAGATGTACAGCACCTACTACCCGCGCGCCAATACCGGCCTCGGGGTGAACAATATCGATCAGTCCTGGTTCGACAGCGCGGACTGCTATCAGTTCGCTCGCGTCGGCCGCAAACAGGCTGAGCGGTCCGGGTTTTCGTGGACCTTCGTGCCGAATGTCTACGACTTCAACTACATGAAGCAGGAGCAGGCCAAGACCGTCACTCGCTCCGCGCTCGATGGTGAGGTCATCTACGGCAACAACTACGGCAAGAAGTCGCTCGACAAGACCTATCTCGCCGCGGCCGTAGGCACCGGCAAGGTCGGCATCACGCCCATGCACATCGTCACCGCGGTATCGCCCACCGACGGCGGCTACAAGGTCGAGATGAAGCAGATCGATACCAGCGGCAATACGGTGGCAACCAAAGCCGTTGTGGCGCAGAAGGTCTTCTTCGCGGCCGGCAGCGTGGGCACCAGCAAACTGCTGGTCAGCATGAAGGCCACCGGTAAACTGCCCAACCTGCCCGATTCGGTCGGCACCGGCTGGGGCACCAACGGCAATGTCATGGTGGCGCGGCAGAATCAGGCCTGGGACGCCACCGGCAGCCTGCAATCCTGTATTCCGACCCTCGGCATCGACAACTGGGCCGACAGCGGTGGCCCGGCGTTCGCCGAGGTGTCGCCTTTCCCGGCGGGGCTGGAGACCTTCGCGAGCCTGTATCTGGCCATCACCAAGAATCCCAATCGCGGCAAGTTCACCTACAACTCCGGAACCGGCGGGGTGGACCTGAACTGGCAGACCGCCTGGAACCAGCCGAGTATCGATGCCGCCAAACGCATTTTCGACAAGATCAACAAGAAGGAAGTGACGATCTACCGCACCGACCTGTTCGGGGCGACCAAGACCTGGGGTGACGACCTCACCTACCATCCGCTGGGCGGTTGCGTGCTCAACCAGAGCACCGACAACTACGGGCGGCTGACCTCGTACAAGGGGCTCTACGTCATCGACGGCTCCTTGATCCCGGGTATGACGACGGTGAACCCGTTCGTGACGATTACTGCTCTCGCGGAACGCAATATCGAGAACATCATCGCCAACGACCTGACCTAACCGGAGAATTTTCGGAGCGTCTCGCCCACGGCGGTGGTCTTGTTCGCGTTAGCCTGGGATATGGACGCTGTCACGGTTGTCCCTGCTCCCGCGAACGAACCGGTGCACACCTACGCACCCGGCTCTAGTGAACGCGCACTGCTGACGGGCAGGCTCGCCGAAATCTCCGCAGGATCTATCGATGTGCCGCTGGTGATCGGCGGCAAACACCAACCCGGTAGCGGTGAACGCGCCGACATCGTGATGCCACACCGGCATCGCCACGTGCTCGGCACATTCACCGATACCACCCACGCGGAGGCGAGCGCGGCGATCGACGCCGCGCACGCCGCCGCACCCGCCTGGCGGGCGCTACCGTTCGAGGAACGCGCGGCCGTACTGCTCCGGGCGGCCGATCTGCTCGCCGGACCCTGGCGCGAAACCATCGCCGCCGCCACCATGCTCGGCCAGTCGAAAACGGTGCAGCAGGCCGAAATCGATGCACCCTGCGAACTCGTCGACTTCTGGCGCTTCAATGTGGCGTTCGCCCGGCAGATACTGGCCGAACAACCGCAATCCTCGGCGGGGGTGTGGAATCGGCTGGACTACCGGCCCCTGGAAGGGTTCGTCTACGCGGTCACACCCTTCAACTTCACCGCCATCGCCGGGAACCTGCCCACCGCACCCGCGCTGATGGGCAATACCGTGGTGTGGAAACCCTCACCGACGCAGACGCTTTCGGCGTACTACACGATGAAACTGCTGGAGGCGGCGGGCCTGCCGCCCGGGGTGATCAATATGGTCACCGGCAATGGCGTGCGGTTGTCCGAGGTGGCGCTGGCCGATCCGCGGCTGGCCGGAATCCACTTCACCGGCTCGACCGGGACCTTCCAGTACCTGTGGCAGCAGGTCGGCGCGAATATCGGCCGGTATCACGGGTATCCGCGCATCGTGGGCGAGACCGGCGGTAAGGATTTCATCGTCGCGCACTCCTCCGCCGATCCGGATGCGCTGCGCATCGCCATGATTCGCGGTGCCTACGAGTATCAGGGGCAGAAGTGTTCGGCCGCATCCCGCGCGTACGTCGCGAAATCGGTGTGGCGTGAGATGGGCGACGAATTCCTGGCTCAGGTCGACGAGCTCACTTACGGCGATGTCGCGGATCTGTCGAATTTCGGTGGGGCCGTGATCGATCGGCGCTCCTACGACAAGAACGCGGCCGCCATCGCCCGTGCCCGCGACAAGGGTCTGGGCATCACCGGCGGCGGTTGTGACGACTCCGAGGGGTTCTTCATTCGCCCGACCGTGCTGCTCAGCGATGATCCCGGGGACGAATCCTTCGCCACCGAGTACTTCGGGCCGATCCTGTCCGTGCACGTCTACGACGACAGCCGCCCGGACGCCTTCGCGGACATGCTCACCACCGTCGACGCCACATCGCCGTACGGGCTCACCGGTGCGATCTTCGCCCGCGACCGCCAAGCCGTCGAACAGGCAACCACCGCACTGCGATTCGCGGCCGGGAACTTCTACATCAATGACAAGCCGACGGGCGCGGTGGTCGGGCAGCAGCCCTTCGGCGGGGCGCGCGCCTCGGGCACCGACGACAAGGCCGGGTCCCATCTCAATCTGCTGCGCTGGGTCGCGCCGCGCACCCTGAAGGAAACCTTCGTCGCCCCAACGGATTACCGCTACCCGCATATGGAGGAGGCGTAATGAACCCGCTCCGACCGGCAATCCTGGCCGCGGCCGATTCGCCGCGACTGAAGAAGGCGGTGACCAAGACCCCGCTCACCGCGGCGGTGGTGCGGCGGTTCGTGGCGGGGGAGACCCGCGCCGAACTCGCGCCCGTGGTGCGCACGCTGCTGGACAGCGGGCGCATGGTCAGCGTCGATTTCCTGGGCGAGTACACCACCGATCCGGCCATGGCCAATGCGGCTGTGGCCGAATACTTCTCGCTCATCGACGATCTCGCCGAACTGGATCGCGCACCCGATACCGAGGTACCGCCGGTGGAGGTGTCGGTGAAACTCTCCGCGCTCGGGCAGTCCCTGGGCGCGGACGGTCCGGCCATCGCCGCGGAGAACCTGCACAAACTGTGTGCCAAGGCGGTCGAATCGCGGGTGTGGGTGACCGTGGACGCCGAGGACCACACCACCACCGACGACACCCTCGCCGCCGTCGAACAGGCGCGCGCCGAATTCCCGTGGCTGGCAGTGGCCATGCAGACCTATCTGCGCACCGCCGAAGACAACTGCCGCGACGCGGCCGCCTCCGGTACCCGAGTTCGCCTGTGCAAGGGCGCATATCAGGAACCCGAGACGGTGGCGTATCAGAAGCGCGGTGAGGTCGACGGCTCCTACCTGCGGTGTCTGGACGTGCTCATGCGCGATGCCTGGCATCCCATGATCGCCACGCACGATCCGGCGATGGTGGAGGCGGCACTGCGGCTCTCGGCTGAACATCGGCGCAGCCCAGGGGATTTCGAATTCCAGATGCTCTACGGCATTCGCGACGCCGAGCAGCGCCGCCTGGTCGACGAGGGCCACGCCCTGCGCGTGTACATCCCCTACGGCACCCAGTGGTACGGCTATCTCATGCGCCGCCTCGCCGAACGCCCCGCCAACCTCGGCTTCTTCCTCCGCGCCCTCACCGAACGCGGCTGATCTCCCCGTCATCCCGGCCAAAAGCATGCCGGGATGACGAAGGGTGCTCAGACCAGGGGGCGGCCGAAGCGGCGGCGCAGGCGCATATCGGTGAGGTAGAAGTTGTAGGGGAAGAGGCGGATCACCGTGGGCATGCGGGTCCAGACCGCGGAGATCAGGCGCAGGAAACCGCCGAAGAAGCGTTCGTCCCGGGCCGACCAGGTCATGCCCATCTCATCCCGGAGGTGTTGCGGGAGTAGGGCGGTGACGATGAAGCGGTGCAGGCCGCCGAGCAGGAATTGCAGCGGGTAGGGCAGCATCTTCAGATCGGTGAGCGCGTTGAAGTACGCGCGGGTCGGCTCGTCGATGTGCTTGGTGGCCAGGTTCTCCTCCCAGTACGCGTAGAAGGCGTCGCGGGTCGGCGGCCACATCTCCTCGCGCATTTGCAGGGTGGTGCCCAGGCGGGCGCTGTAGCGGTAGAACGCTTCGGCCACTTCGGGACTCATCGGTCCGCGCATACGGTGGTAGAGATCGTCCACGCCCCAGTACAGGCAGGCCGCCACCCACAGTTGGAGTTTGGGGTCGAAGGCGTTGTACTTCACCGGGCTGGCGGGCTTGGTGTGCACGGTGCGATGCGACCTGTTCACCGCCTCGCGATAGGCGGCGCGATCCTCGTCGTCACCGAGCAGCGCGACGGCGATATAGGTGAGGGTGGTGCGCAGTCGTTTGATGGGCCGCACCATGACGCTGCCGCTGCGCACATCGCTCTCCATCACGCCGTAACCGACGGGTTTGAGCGAGAGTTGCATGATCACATTGGCGGCCCCGCCGAGGAAGGCGGCCAGTCCGTCGATATGCGCGCGGACGGATTCGGGGGTGAGCGATTCGGTGCCGAGCGCGAACTCGTAGCCATCTGCCGGGTCGGGGAAGGGCTGGCGCAGCGGGGCGGTCATCGTTGACTCGACTCCTCGTCGTCGTTCCTCGTCGCTGAGGAGAGTGTGAGAAACTCTTGTCCTCACCTTCTCATCGAGGTGGGTCACTGTCAATGTGCGATGATTGGTGCCTCATCGTATCTTCGCGACTCGAAAGGGGCCGGACCATGGCCAAGCTGGCCAAACTCCTGCCGCTCGTGCGCGGATCCGCTCCGGAGGATCAGAATCAGGCCAAGGTGCTCGATGCCGCATTGGTCGCCTTCCTCGACTTCGGGATCAAACGCACCAGCATGGTCGAGGTCGCCCGGCGCGGCGGGCTCTCGCTGGCCACACTCTATCGGCGTTTCGCCGGCAAATCCGATCTGATCGAGGCGGTCGGGCTGCGCCTGGCCCGCCAGTTCATCGCCGACGCCGATGCCGCCGTACACGCGGAGATCGAACGCGACGCCAGCGCGCAGGATCAGATCGTGGCGCTGTTCATCGCGTTCATCGAGGGACTGCGCGGCAATCAGCTGCTGGGCCGCCTGCTCAAGACCGAACCCGAGGTGGTGCTGCCGTTCCTCACGGTGCAGGGCGCGCCCGTCATCGAATTGGGCCGGGATTATCTGGCCGAGTTCATCACCCGGCTGCAATCCGAAGGCAAACTGCCGGAATACGATCCGCTACCGCTGGCGGAGATGGTCGCCCGCAACGCGCTGTCACTGGCGCTGACCCCGCAGACGGTGATCCCGCTCGACGATGAGGCCGCACTGCGGCAGTTCGCCATCGACCATGTCCTGCCCGGCTTCCGGATTCAGTGAGCCGCAGCGGTTTTCACACCAGCGGCAGGCCCAGCCTGCGGCGCAGTCGCATATCCAGCAGATAGACGTTGATCGGGAAGATCCGCACCGGCGTGGGCAGCAATTCCTCCGCCGTGCCGACCGTGCGCATGATCCGGGCCAGCAATCGATCCTGCCGCGGCGACCAGGTCATTCCCATTTCGTCCCGAAGATGTTGCGGCAGTAGGCCGGTCACGAAGAATCGGTGAATTCCGCCGAATGCCGATCGCACCGGCAGCGGCATCATCTTCAAATCGATGAGATCCTCGAAATAGGCGCGAACTCGCGGATCGATGGTTGTCGCCGCGAGGTTCTCATTCCAATACTGTTCGAATGCACCGCGATTCGCGGGCCACATCTCCTCGCGCATTTGCAGCGTGCTGCCCAGGCGCGCCGAATACCGGTAGAACGCGTCGGCATCGGCCGCGCTCATCGGCCCGTGCATGCGCTCGTAGAGATCCCGGGCGCCCCAATAGAGGCAGGCCGCCACCCACAGCTGTAATTTCGGATCGAATGCGTTGTACTTCACCGGATTACCGGGCCGGGACCGCACCTGCCGGTGCGAGGTGTCGACCGCCGCGCGATAGGCCGCCCGATCCGCGTCGGTCCCCAGCAGCGCCACGGCCAGATAGGTGATGGTGGTCCGCAGCCGCTTGATGGGATGCACCATCACATTGCCGCTCTCCACCGGCGATTCCACCACCCCGTATCCCACGGGTGGATGCGCGAGCTGCATGATCACATTCGCGGCCCCGCCGAGCAGCCCCGCCGCCCCGTCGATGAACTGCCGGATATCGATTTCGGGCTCGCCCGCCGGCTCGTAGTACGGCTGCGCGGCCATGGGTCTGGTCATCGTCGACCACATCCTCGGAGTGAGAAGGTTGTACACAAACTGTCTTACCCACTCGCACCGCCTGTCAACCGACCGGCCGCCATCGCGACCGATTCGTATCTCGCCCGGCCCGATTCGCCCGCGACGGCCGCTTCGGTAGCGTGAGCGGGTGTCTTATGGGTCGCCACTCCTGCTGAGGTCCTTGCATCCCGCCGCCGTCGCGGCCGGGGACGATATCCCCGATGCCGTCACCATCGACGGGGTGAGTTTGTCGCGGAGCGATTTACTCGGGGCGGCCACCTCGGTCGCCGAACGGGTCGCGCAGGCGCAGCGGGTGGCAATACTCGCGCGGCCGACCGTGCGCACCGTGCTGGCCGTGGTGGGATGCCTTATCGCGGGTGTGACGGTGGTTCCGGTGCCGCCGGACGCGGGTAGTGCGGAATTGGCGCATATCCTCGATGATTCGGGAGCCCAGGCCTGGCTCGGCGAAGCGCCCGAAGGCAGTGCGCTGCCGGTGATTCCGGTGCGCACGCACGCGCGCTCCTGGCACACCTATCCCGAACCCGCGCCCGGGTCAATCGCTTTCATCCTCTACACCTCGGGCACCACGGGCGCGCCCAAGGGCGTCATGTTGAGTCGCCGTGCCATCGCGGCCGGGCTGGACGCCCTCGCGCAGGCATGGGGATGGAAGTTCGATGACGTACTGGTGCACGGGCTTCCGCTCTTCCATGTGCACGGGCTGATTCTCGGGCTGCTCGGGCCGTTGCGGGTCGGCAGCCCCGTGATCCACACCGGTAAGCCGACGCCCGAGGCGTATGCCGCCGCGCCGGGCACCATGTATTTCGGTGTGCCGACGGTGTGGTCCCGCATCGCCGAGGACACCGCCGCCGCAAAGGAATTGGCGAAGGCGCGGATCCTCATCTCGGGTAGCGCGCCGCTGCCGGTGCCGGTATTCGAGCGCTTGCGCGAATTGACCGGGCACGCACCGCTGGAGCGCTACGGCATGAGCGAAACCATGATCACGCTGTCCACCCGGCCGGACGGCGAGCGGCGGCCGGGCTGGGTGGGCACGCCGGTCGCCGGGGTAACGACCCGATTGGTCGACGAGGCCGGGAACGTGCTGCCGCACGATGGGGAAAGCGTTGGCGGACTTCAGGTTCAGGGGCCCATGCTGTTCGACGGGTACCTGGGCAAGCCCGAGGTGACCGCCGCGAACTGGACCGCGGACGGCTGGTTCAAGACCGGCGACGTCGCGGTCATCGACGCCGAGGGCATGCACCGGATCGTCGGCCGCGAATCGGTGGACCTGATCAAATCCGGCGGTTATCGGATCGGGGCGGGGGAGATCGAGACCTCGCTGCTCGGACATCCCGCCGTGGCGGAGACCGCGGTGATCGGCGTCCCCGACGACGACCTCGGCCAGCGCATCGTCGCCTATGTCGTACTGCGCGACGGCGCGGGCGATGCGGTATCCCAGCAACTCATCGACCATGTGGCGGGCGAACTTTCGGCGCACAAGCGGCCCCGCGAAGTGCGCGTGGTGGACACGCTGCCGCGCAATGCCATGGGCAAGGTGCAGAAGAAACTGCTCGGCTGAACATCGCCCCGCCCGGACCGTGTCGCTTGACCTGAACCGCACTTCAGGTCATAACGTCGCGGACATGATCGCAACACTGACGCCCGCGCAGATCGAGTATCTGGGCAGCCAGCGCCTGGGCCGGCTCGCCACCATCCGGCCCGACGGGTCACCGCAGAACAATCCCGTCGGGTTCCGCTACAACGCGGACCTGGGCACCATCGATATCGCCGGCCACAATATGGGGGCGTCGCAGAAGTTCCGGAACCTCGCCAAGGAGGAACGGATCGCCTTCGTTGTCGACGATGTGCCCTCGGTCAACCCGTGGACCGTGCGGTGCCTCGAAATCCGCGGCACCGCACAGGCTTTGCGCGGCGTCGAAAGCTATATCCCCGGCGGCACGCCGGAGCTGATCCGCATCACCCCGGAGCGGATCATCGCCTTCGGTATCGAATAGCGGATCCCCCGTCATCCCGGCATGCTTTTGGCCGGGATCCACACCAGCTCAGTGGATCCCCGCCAAATACGCGCCGGGATGACGGAGGTGCACTCAGTCGTTGGCGTGCAGTGCGGCATTCAGCTCGATGCCGGTGCCCTTGCGCGCCACCGCTTCCACCGTGCCGGTCACCGAATTGCGGCGGAACAGCAGATTGTCCTTACCGCTCAACTCCGATGCCTTGATGACCGCGCCGTCCGGCAGCGTCACCTTGGTGCCCGCGGTGACATACAGTCCCGCCTCGACCACGCAGTCGTTGCCGAGCGAGATGCCCAGCCCCGAATTCGCGCCCAGCAGGCAGCGCTCACCGAGCGAGATGACCTGCTTACCGCCACCGGACAGGGTGCCCATGATGGACGCGCCGCCGCCGACATCGGAGCCGTCACCGACCACGACGCCACCCGAAATGCGGCCCTCCACCATGGAATTGCCGAGCGTGCCGGCATTGAAGTTCACGAAACCCTCGTGCATGACCGTGGTGCCCGAGGCCAGATGCGCGCCCAGGCGCACCCGATCGGCGTCCGCGATGCGCACACCCGACGGGGCCACGTAATCCACCATGCGCGGGAACTTGTCGATGCCGTACACGGTGACCGGGCCGCGGGCGCGCAGCTTCAGTCGGGTGAGCTCGAACTCCTCCACCGAGCACGGGCCGTAATTGGTCCACACCACATTGGCGAGCAGACCGAACACGCCGTCCAGGTTGAGGCCGTGCGGCTTGACCAGACGATGCGAGAGCAATTGCAGGCGCAGGTACACCTCATGCGTATCGACCGGCGCGGCATCGAGATCGGCGATGCTGGTGCGCACCACGACCGTCTCGACGCGGCGGGCCTCGTCGACCCCGGCGGCGTCGGCGAACTTGGCGTATTCGATATCGGAGGCGTCCAGGCGCTTGGTGCCGGTATCGGCGACCGTGCCCAGCTCCGGATACGGGTACCAGGTGTCCAGTACCGTGCCGTTGGCGGTGATGGTGGCGAGGCCGACTGCTACTGCTCCCTGAGTGCTCACGTCGGTAAAGATTACCGGCCGCGAATTTTGCCCCGAATGGTGGCTTTTTGTGCCACGGCCGCCGCCATACCGGGAGCGGAGATTACACCTCCTTTAAGGTGGAAGGGGTGACCATCGATCTGAGCGCCGACCCGATCAACCTCGCTGCCGCTCTGGTGGACATTCCCAGCGTTTCCAAGGACGAGACGCTGATCGCCGACATCGTCGAAAAGGCCCTGCGCGAGCAGACCACCGGCTTCGAAATCCTGCGGCACGGCAATACCGTGCTGGCCCGCACCAACCGCGGTCTGGCCACCCGGGTCATTCTCGCCGGACACCTGGACACCGTGCCCATCGCCGACAATGTGCCCAGCCGGTTCGAGGTCACCGAGACCGGTGAACGGCAGCTGTGGGGATGCGGCACCGTGGATATGAAATCCGGGGACGCGGTCTTCCTGCACCTGGCCGCCACCGTCGCCGAACCCGTGCACGATCTGACGCTCATCTTCTACGACTGCGAGGAGATCGCCGCCGAGTTCAACGGGCTCGGCCGCATCGAACGCGAACTGCCCGAATGGCTCGAAGGCGATCTCGCCGTGCTCGGCGAACCGTCCGGCGGCTGGATCGAAGCGGGATGCCAAGGGACGCTGCGGATTCGGCTCACCACCTCCGGCGTGCGCGCGCACACCGCGCGCGCGTGGCTGGGCGACAACGCCATCCACCGGCTCGCCCCGATTCTGGAGCGCCTCGCGAATTATCAAGCGCGCGAAGTGGATATCGACGGCTGCGTGTACCGCGAGGGTCTCTCGGCGGTGCGCGTCTCCGGCGGCGTCGCTGGCAATGTGGTCCCCGATGTGGCCGAGGTCGACGTGAACTTCCGGTTCGCCCCCGACCGCACCCTGGACGAGGCCACCGAACATGTGCGCGAGGTCTTCGCGGGCCTGGACCTGGGCTTCGAACGCACCGACGGCGCACCCGGCGCGCTCCCGGGCCTGACCGCCCCCGCCGCCAAGGACCTCATCGAGATCGTGCACCTGCACGGCAGCGGCGGCGTCCGCGCCAAATACGGCTGGACCGACGTCTCCCGCTTCGCCGCCCGCGGCATCCCCGCCGTCAACTTCGGCCCCGGCGACCCCAACCTCGCCCACAAACGCGACGAACACCTCCCCGTCGACCAGATCACCCAGGTCACCTCCATGCTCCGCAGCTACCTCCTGGGCGACAAGGCCTGACGGCTCGCGCTGCAACGTCGTCCCGGCGAGCGGCCCCTCGTCATCCCGGCGAGCGGCCCCTCGTCATCCCGGCGAGCGGCCCCTCGTCATCCCGGCGAGTGGGCTCTCGTCATCCCGGCATGTTTTTGGCCGGGATCCACACCTGCGGTGCTGTAACTGCGTGCTGGGGATCCCGGCCAAAAACGCGCCGGGATGACGGGGTGGGTACGGTTGGCTGCATGTCTGCTGAGGCTGAAATCCCGGGTTCGAAGAGTCCACGGTTTCGTGGGCCGATAATGCTGCGCCGGGATCGCAAGGTCGGGATCGGGACCACCGATCAGCATCTGCTCGATGAGCGGGGACCGGCGGATTGGGTGCATACCGATCCGTGGCGGGTGTTGCGCATTCAGGCCGAATTCGTCGAGGGCTTCGGGGCTTTGGCGGAGGTGCCGCGTGCGGTCGCCGTGTTCGGGTCCGCGCGGACCGCGCCGGATTCGCCGGAGTATCAGGCGGGCATCGCCATCGGCGGGGCGCTGGCGCGGGCCGGGTTCGCGGTGATCACCGGTGGTGGACCGGGAGCCATGGAGGCCGCGAATCGCGGTGCCTCCGAGGCGGGCGGGTATTCGATCGGGCTCGGGATCGAGCTGCCGTTCGAACAGCATCTCAACGAGTGGGTCGATCTCGGCATCAACTTCCGGTACTTCTTCGCGCGCAAGACCATGTTCGTGAAGTACGCGCAGGCATTCGTCTGCCTGCCGGGCGGATTCGGCACCCTGGACGAGCTGTTCGAGGCCCTCACACTGGTGCAGACGCATAAGATCAATCAGTTCCCGATCATCCTGTTCGGCACCAAATACTGGTCGGGACTGGTGGATTGGCTGCGCGAGTCACTGCTCGGGTCGGCCAAGATCGCGCCCGGCGATATGAACCTGCTGCACGTCACCGACAGTGTGGACGAGGTACTGAGCATCGTGCTCGCGGCCGCCGAACAGCGCGCCGAAATGGACGCCGCGGCACAGGGAGATCAGTGGTGAGCGAATCGTATTCGGTCTGCGTGTACTGCTCGGCGAGCATCGGCGATCCCGCCGCGCTGGAGCTCGCCCGTTTGGTGGGAGCCGAAATCGGCCGCCGCGGTTGGCAATTGGTGTCCGGCGGCGGCAATGTCTCGATGATGGGCGCGGTCGCCACCGCGGCTCGCGCGGCGGGTGCGAAGACCGTCGGGGTCATCCCCAAGAAGCTGGTGCACCGCGAAATGGCGGACGTGGACTCCGATGAGCTCATCGTCACCGACTCCATGCGCGAGCGGAAGCAGGTGATGGACGAGCGCGCCGACGCCTTCCTGACCCTGCCCGGCGGCATCGGCACCCTGGAGGAGTTCTTCGAAACCTGGACCGGGGCCTACCTGGGCATGCACGACAAGCCCGTGGTGGTGCTCGATCCGGACGGGCACTATCGCGGCCTGTTCGCCTGGCTGGAGGAACTGCGCGAACGCGGTTACGCCGGACGCGAGGCGATGGACCGGGTGATCGTGACCGGCGATCCGGCCGAGGCCTTCGCGGCGCTGGGTCCCGGGCTCTGATTTCGGTCCGGGGCTGCGATCCCTGTCGAAGTTGACAGATTGCGCCGTCACAAGCGGTGCATCTGACAATTTTGTCCGGGACTACCGGGTTTCACTCGACAACGCGGGGTGTATCCGTCAGGGTGTGACGACGAGCACGACCCGGTGAGGAGCCCCGCGCAGTGAACAACGACGCCCGTTCGACGGTCAGCCTGGTGGATCTGGCACGCAGCCTGCCCGGTATGGCGGTACAGCTGCCGGGCATGACCCGCAATGCCGTGCACATGCTGGTGAAATCCGATTCCAAGGCATCGATCGGACTGTTCTTCCAGCGCGCGGCCGCCAAACATCCCGAACGCGCCTTCCTGCGCTTCGAGGGCCGCGAATACCGTTGGGGCGAAGCCAATTCCGAGGTGAACCGGTACGCGAGCGTACTGGCCGCGCACGGCGTCAAGCGCGGTGATGTGGTCGGCGTGCTGATGACCAATCGGCCCGAATCGCTGTTCACGGTGCTCGCCATCGTGAAACTCGGCGCCACGGCCGGACTGCTGAACCACAATCAGCGGGATGCGGTGCTACAGCACAGTTTCGGCCTGCTGAACTCGGTGCTGGACGTGATCGGCGAGGAATGCGCCGAGGCCCTGGACACGCTCACCGAACTGCGCCCCGCGGTGCTCTGGTCCAAAGATCTGGAGGCCGCGTCCCGCACCGCCGACGCCACGAATCCCGCTGTCTGCGAACAGGTCCTGGCCAAGGAACGCGCCTACCTGATCTTCACCTCCGGCACCACCGGGCTGCCCAAGGCCAGCGTCATGACCCATATGCGCTGGACCAAGTCCATGGCCGGGGTCGGCGGTCTGGGCGTGCGCCTGGACGGCGGTGACACCCTGTACTGCTGTCTGCCGCTCTATCACAACAACGCGCTCACCGTCGCGCTGTCCTCGGTGGTCGCGGGCGGCGCGACACTCGCACTGGGACGCAAGTTCTCGGCCTCGCGCTTCTGGGAGGAGGCCATCGCGAGTCAGGCGACCGCCTTCATCTACATCGGCGAGCTCTGCCGCTATCTGCTCAATCAGCCCGCGCGCCGTACCGATCGGCAGCATCGGGTCCGGCTGGCGGTCGGCAACGGCCTGCGCCCGGAGATCTGGGACGAATTCCGGGATCGCTTCGGTATCAAGCGGATTGTCGAGTTCTACGGCGCGAGTGAGGGCAATGTCGCCTTCATCAACGCGTTCAGCCTGTCGCGCACAGCGGGTTTCACCCCGCTGCCGTTCGCGGTGGTCGAATACGACGATGCCACCGGCAAAGCCAAGCGCGGCCCGGACGGCAAGCTGCGCCGGCTGGGCGCGGGCGGGGTGGGCCTGCTGCTGGCCAAGGTCACCACCAGTTCCCCCTTCGACGGCTATACCGACAGTGCCGCAACCGAATCCAAGCTGGTGCGGGACGGCTTCACCGCCGGTGACTGCTGGTTCGACACCGGCGATCTGGTGCGCAATCAGGGCTGGGGTCATATCGCCTTCGTGGACCGGCTCGGCGACACCTTCCGCTGGAAGGGTGAGAACGTGGCGACCACCGAGGTGGAGGGCGCGTTCGACGGTATCGACGCCGTACTCCAGGCTGTGGTCTACGGCGTGGATATCCCGGGCGCGGACGGTAAGGCGGGCATGGCCGCGATCACCCTCGCCGAGGGCGCGACCTTCGACGGTAAGGTCGCCGCGAAGACCCTCTACGACCGGCTGCCCACTTACGCTGTGCCCCTTGTTATTCGAGTGGTCCCGGAACTGGAGCAGACCTCGACCTTCAAGTCCCGCAAGGTGGAACTGCGCACCCAGGGACTCGGCGCGGACGACATCAGCACGCTGTACGTGCTGACCGGGCGCGGTGACGGCTACGTCCCGATCTACCCCGAATACGCGGCCGAGGTGGCCGCGGGCAAACTTCCGCGCGGCTGACGACCCCGGGCGGCGGCCGGAATCCGGTCGGCTGCCCAGCATCAGCTGGACACGTGTCGGTACAGTCGAGGGCATGTGTGCGCCGTTGCCGACATTGTGCGGAAAGCCGGTGGCGACGGATCGGGCGCTGGTGATGGCGATCGTGAACCGGACGCCGGACTCGTTCTATGACCGGGGTGCGACCTTCTCCGACGAGGCCGCCATGGCCGCGGTCACCCGGGCCGTGGACGAGGGCGCCGATCTGGTCGATATCGGCGGTGTGAAGGCCGGACCCGGTAGCGATGTGGATGCCGCCGAGGAGGCGCGCCGGGTGGTGCCGTTCGTCGCCGCTATCCGGCAGCGATTTCCCGAGCTGCTGATCAGTATCGACACCTGGCGGGCCGATGTGGCGCGGGCCGCCGTGCACGCGGGCGCGGATCTGATCAACGACACCTGGTCCGGGGCGGACCCGGAACTGGTCGAGGTGGCCGCGGAACTGAATGTCGGAATTGTGTGCAGTCATACCGGGGGAGCCATTCCGCGCACCCGCCCGCATCGGGTGCGCTATACCGATGTGGTGACCGAGGTCACCGAAACCGTTGTCGCGGCGGCCGAGAATGCGGTCGCGGCGGGAGTTTCCAAAGACTCGATATTGATAGATCCCACGCATGATTTCGGGAAAAACACGTATCACGGGCTCGATTTGTTGCGTTCTGTGGACGTTCTTGTGAATACCGGATGGCCTGTCTTGATGGCGCTGAGTAATAAGGATTTCATCGGAGAGACTCTTGGTGTCGAGCTATCCGAGCGATTGGAGGGCACATTGGCAGCGACTGCATGGTCGGCCGCGGCGGGTGCTCGAGTTTTCCGGGTACACGAAGTAGCGGCCACCCGACGCGTGGTGGACATGATCGCCGCGATCCAGGGCCTGCGCCCACCCGCCCGAACCCTGCGAGGTCTGGCATGAACAAGGTGACCGACTGGGTGACCAGCAATACCTGGGACCGCCCCGAATGGACCGTCGAGGAACTCGTGGCCGCCAAGGGCGACCGCACCGTCTCGGTGGTCCTGCCCGCACTCAACGAAGAAGCCACGGTCGCGACCGTGGTGGCCAGCATCCGGCCCCTGCTGGGCACGCTGGTGGACGAACTCGTCGTCCTGGACTCCGGATCCACCGATGCCACCGCCGAGCTCGCACAGGCGGCGGGAGCGCGCGTGGTCACCCGCGAACAGGCCGTGCCCGAACTCGATCCGGTCCCGGGCAAGGGCGAGGTGCTGTGGCGCTCCCTGGCCGTCACCTCCGGTGACCTGGTGGCGTTCGTGGACTCCGATCTCATCGATCCGGACCCGATGTTCGTGCCGAAACTGCTCGGGCCGCTGCTGACCGTCGACGGAATGCACCTGGTGAAGGCGTATTACCGGCGTCCGCTGCGGCAGGGCGCGACCATCGACGACAACGGCGGCGGCCGCGTCACCGAACTGGTGGCCCGCCCGCTGCTCTCGGCGCTGCGCCCGGCGCTGTCGAATGTCTTGCAGCCCTTGGGCGGTGAGTACGCGGGCACCCGTGAATTGCTCACCGCAGTGCCGTTCGCACCCGGGTACGGCGTGGAGATCGGGTTGCTGCTCGATACCCACGACATGCTCGGACTGTCCGCCATCGGACAGGTGAATCTCGGTGTGCGCCAGCACCGCAACCGCCCGCTGTCCGAACTCGGGGTGATGAGCCGCCAGATCCTGGGCACGGTCCTCGGCCGTGCGGGCGTCTCCGACTCGGGTGCCGCACTGACCCAATTCCCGCTGATCAGTGGCGAATTCACGGCACGCTCCACGGACGTGTCGCTGGAGGATCGCCCGCCGATGAACACGCTGCGCCCGGAATGGGCTGCCGCGTAACGATCCCGCCGTCCCGGTCGCGTACGCGACCGGGACTCAGCGATCGTGGCGGTAGATCGGGGTGAGCAGGTCGGCCTCGATCGGCTCGCCGGTATTGCGGTCGTAGCGCACGCCCACCACCGCCGAGAACGGGTGGGTGGCCGCGCGCTCGTGCAGCGTCGCCAATCTCGTTGCCAGCAAACGGATCGCGCCCAGCGAGGCCGGGGGATGCAATCCGTCGATGACAAGGACCGTTCCCTTACCGTCCGGGCGGGGCAGCCGGGCCAGGTACGCGATGTCGTACGGCTCGGTGCCGCCAGGGCGGTATACGCGCCGCGCGGCCCGATCCTCGATACCCCGGCGCACCCGGCCCGCGCGCGCCACCGTGCGGCGCAGCCGGGGATCCGCGGCCACGAGATAGCGCAGACTGGGCGACAATTCGGGTCCGCCGAGCACGATCAGGCCGTCCCGATCCAGATCGAGCGGCCGCCCGGGTAGGAAGCGCTGCACGGCCGCGGTGAACCCGAGCTCGCGCAGCAGCTCCACCAGGCGATGCGGCGCGGCCGCGTCCGGCGCGCCCACCAGGGCGATGGCGCGGGTGGTGCTGCGCACGTCCGGGGTGAGAATCGTGAGCGGGCCGTGCCCGAAGAACAGGCCCTCCGGCACCGGACCCTGGGTGCTCACCTGATGGATGCGGGCCCGGGAAAGTCCGGCGGCCGCACCGATTCTGGCGAACGTCCAGCCCTCGGCATGTAGTTCGCGGATTACGGCGCGGCGTATACGCGTCAGCTCATTGATCTGCTGCTGCGCCGCCGCCACGCCGTCGGTGGCGGCTTTGAGGCGCTCGACCTTGTCCTCGATCGCGAACACCCGTGCCACCTCGTCGGCTGACATGGAGGCAGTCTAGATACCTGAACAGCCCCATGCGTCTAGACCACTTGACGAAGTTGCTCTAGGTGGCGTCCGGATCGACCGGCGGACGTTCGTTGCGCTCCAGCGGTTTCTGCGGTTTCGGCATGGAGTAATCCTCGAAACCGCTGCTCGCGGCGGTGACCGGCTTGTCGAAGTTTCCGGTCAGAAACGAATCGTCGCCATTGAGAAGATGTTTGGTGACCAGAGTCTTGGGATTCATACCGCGGAGTTCGTTCAACTGCTCCAGCGGCTTGCGGATCTCCTCGAACTCCGGCCCCAACTCGTCCTTGAGTTGCTGCGTCGCCCCGCTCGCGTAGTCCCGGGCCTGGCGCAGCGCATTGGTTGTCCAGCGCACGGCGCCGGGCAACCGCTCCGGGCCGAGGATCACGAGGGCGGCGACGAGCAGAATAAGTAGCTCGCCCCAGCTGATATTGCTGAACACGGTACCTATTCTGCCTTAATCCGATTCCAGGGTTACCGGCACATCGACTTCCCGGCCGTCGCGAATGAGCCGCACATTCACCGTCTGACCGATCTCATTGGACTGCACCGCGACCGTCAATTCCTCCGGCCCGGTCACATCGCGATCGCCGACCTTCACGATCACATCGCCCTCCACGATGCCCGCCTTGGCGGCCGGGCTACCGGCCTGCACATCGGCGACGGCCGCACCGCTCATCACGTCATTGGCGACGATTTTGGTCTTGGCGCTCACACCCAGACGCGGATGATGCACCGACCCGTCCCGGATCAGTGCCTGCGAAATCCGCTTCACCTGATCCACCGGAATCGCGAAGCCCAGACCCACCGAACCACCGCTCTCGGACTTGATAGCCGAGTTGATGCCGATCAGCCGTCCCGTCATATCCACCAGCGCGCCACCGGAATTACCGTGGTTGATCGCGGCGTCGGTCTGCACGGCGTCGAGCGTGGCATTGGTGTCGGTGCCCTCGCCGCCCACCTTCACCGGGCGGTGCAGCGCCGAGACGATACCGGAGGTGACGGTCTTCTCCAGGCCCAGCGGCGAACCGATGGCCAGCACATCGTCGCCGACCTTCACATCATTGGAATTGCCGAGCTGAATCACCGACAGGTTCTTCACATCGACTTTCAGCACCGCCAGATCGGATTTGATATCGCGGCCGACAATGCTGGTCGGCACCCGGGTGCCATCGGAGAACACCACTTGCAGTTGGGCTTTGCCGCTCTTGTCATTGGCGGCGAGTGAGATCACGTGATTATTGGTGACGATGTAACCCGCGCCGTCGATCACCACACCCGAACCCGTGGAACCGGAATCGCCGACCCAGGCGCGCACGGTCACCATCGCGGGCATGACGGTATCCACGACCTTGGAAATCTGGCCGTGCGCCACATTCGTCGAATCCGCGGACTGCAATGAGACTTTGCGGGAGGTGAGCGCCGATTCGGCGGTGAGCCGCCCGACCAGACCGCCCAGCAAACCACTCATCAGCCCGACGATCAGTGCGATCGCGGCCAGGATGGCCAGCGCCGCGGGCGCGACCTTACCGCCGAACAGCACCTCCCGGGCGCTGATCTGACGGCCCTGCGTCAACGGCGGCGGCAGCGGGGTGCCCACGGCCGGAGTGCCAAGGCGGGCAGCGGAATTCGGATCCCGCCACGGATCGGCCGGGCCGGCCGCGGCGGCCGTCTCGGCCTTGGCCTCGGGATCACGCTGCAACAGCTCCTGTGAACCGGCGGGACGGCCGAACGCCTCGGCCAGCACCGCGTCCGGCGGTCGGTTCTGCACCTGCGGGCCGTCCGTAGCGGCGGCCGCGGCCGCCGCGGCGGCCGTGCGCGGTGAGAACGAGCCGTTCTGCCCACTCGGGCGGCGGAAGGCGCGTGCGGTATGCGTATCGACATGCGGCCGCATTACCGGCCGCGGTCCCAGGACCGGTGCGTCCGACGGCCTCAGGTTCCCCCGATCGGCCGCCGAATCCGAAGCCTGCGCGGAATTCTGCAGGTTGTTCGCCGCGGGCCCGTCACCCGGAACCGGGCCCGTGTTCTTCGATTCGGTGGTCACGCGATGAACTCTACTTGCGCCACCAGGATGTCCACCGTTTGCTGTCGAACGAATCTTGGCGCAGCCCGACGAAGTTCGCGCCGCGCGCGAAAGTTCCGCGATCCGCATTCAGCGTTTCCGCCGTCGGAAGTTCGGACAGCGGGATGCGGCTCAGCGAATCGTGCAGGCGCATCGGCGCGGAAATCTGATCCGAGGACTGTCGCAGCGCAATGCGCGCCTGCTGCTGCGCGTCCACCTCGGCCGCGCATTCGACGCATACGGAAAGATGGTGAGCGGCACGCAGGTACGCGTTCATCCGCAATTCGCCGTCCACGTACGCGGCAATGGCCTCACTGGCCAGATGCTCGGTCGGGGCGAATCGAGGTGGACGCGGCGTTCTGTCCTGCCCACTCATAAGCTGCACACCCTTCCGGACCACCTCGGCTGCATCGGGAATGCCGGTGTTCGGGCGCTGGGCCCGGCCTGTCACCTGGCGTTCTCGGGGGCGGCGAAGCGCCGCTCCACTCCATTATGCGCAAGGTGTTCTTTGAGTGCCTGACGTCCTCGGTGGATACGGCTGCGCACGGTGCCCAGCTTGACCCCGAGCGTCGCGCCGATCTCCTCGTACGACAGACCTTCGATATCGCAGAGCACCACCGCGGCACGGAACTCCGGCGCCAGCGAATCCAGCGCGGCCTGCAGCTCCGGATCCAGGTTGGCGTCGTGATAGACCTGCTCGGGGCCCGGACCCTCGGACGGCACCCGGTCGTAATCCTCGGGCAGCGCCTCCATGCGAATCCGATTGCGGCGCCGCACCATATCCAGGAACAGGTTCGTGGTGATGCGATGCAGCCAGCCCTCGAAGGTGCCCGGCTGATAGTTCTGCAGCGAGCGGAACACCCGGATGAAGGTTTCCTGGGTCAAATCCTCTGCGTCCTGCTGATCACCGGTGAGGCGGTAGGCCAGGCGGTACACGCGGTCGGCGTGCTCCCGGACCAGTTCGTCCCAGGTCGGCATCATGGTGCGGTCACCGGTGGCATCGAAAGCCGCGGTGCCGCTCAGGGCAGCCTCGTCGAGTTCGCTATCCGGCACGGTGGTGCCGTCCAGCACGGAGTTCAAGTCCTGCGTGGGCAGGATGGCGGGTTCACGCGCCGCGTCGACCATGTGGATGGGATTACCTCCTACTCGGGACCGAAGTTCCGACTGCCGGGTACAACCGACCTGGTTGGTCGTGTGTTCCCCGCCCGCCGGACCGACTGTCGCTGGCCTGACTTGGCAATACTCTTGCCGGTCCCGAT
Organism: Nocardia sp. NPDC058058; assembly: GCF_042885355.1. Lineage (NCBI taxonomy): Bacteria > Bacillati > Actinomycetota > Actinomycetes > Mycobacteriales > Nocardiaceae > Nocardia > Nocardia sp. NPDC058058. The sequence goes on from NZ_JBHVSA010000004.1 coordinate 663,636, forward strand.
GTGGTGGTCGTATGCGCAGGCTGAGGGACACCTGAGAAAAATCGCCACACCGGCCGGTCGCCGCCGGGCTTTCCCGGTTCCGCGCCATTAGCCTCATAGCCGTGAGCCTCACTCCCGCGGCATCGAACCTGCAGCGCAACCTCGCCTACGTGGAGGAATCCGTCGCCGAGGACGAGATTCTGATCAGCGCGCGCGAACGCGCCCTCGAACTCGGTGCCGCACCGGTACCCCCGTCGGTGGGCGCACTTCTCAGTATGTACGCGCAATTGCTCGGCGCGCGAGCGGTCGTGGAGGTCGGCACCGGGGCCGGGGTGAGCGGACTCTGGCTGCTCGACGGCATGCGCGAGGACGGCACGCTCACCACCATCGACTCCGAACCCGAACATCAGCGCGCCGCGCGCGAGGCGTTCCGGTCCGCCGAGATCGCGCCCGCGCGCACCCGGCTGATCAACGGCCGGGCGCTGGATGTGTTGCCGCGCTTGGCCGATGGGGCCTACGACCTGGTGTTCATCGACGCCGCGCCGCTGGAGCATCCGCAATACGTGGCACAGGCGGTGCGATTACTCCGCGAGGGCGGGGCGATCCTGCTGCACAACGCGCTGCTCGGCGGGCGGGTGCCCGATCCGGCGCAGCGCGATCCACAGACCCAGGCGGTGCGCGCGGCCACGCGGGCCATCGCGGAGGATCCGGCGCTGACGAGCGTGCTGATTCCGGTCGGCGACGGGCTGCTCTGCGCCTCGCGCGGCTGATGTGTGCTGCGCTTCGCGCGGCTGATTGTTCTTCCGACCTGCGGATAATGTTTTCCACGCGGGGACTTTCCGCGTAGCAGCAGGTGCTGCGGGGGAAGTGTTCCGCGCGTGGAACATCCGCGTTCGCGCTTGTTGTGCGACCTTCACGATTTCTTTCCGGCGCACACCCCTTGCCATCTGATTGAACGAGTGTTTAATCTATTGAACATGCGTTCAACCGCCGAGGATCTGACCACCCGCGCACGGATTCGCGATGCCGCGATCGCCACCTTCGGCGAACAGGGCTTCGGGGTCGGGGTGCGGGCCATCGCGGCCGCGGCGGGCGTCTCGCCCGGTCTGGTCAACCATCACTTCGGGTCCAAGGACGGGCTGCGGGTGGCCTGCGATGAGCACGTCCGGGATGTGATCCGGGCCGCGAAAGTCGAATTCGCGCAGCGCCCCTCACCCAACGGGCTGCTGGAACAGATGGCCGAGATCGAGGAATTCGCACCGCATATGGCCTATATGCTGCGCAGCTTCCAATCCGGCGGTGATCTGCTGACGAGTTTCTTCGAGCATATGGTCGAGGACGTCGAACAGTATCTGATCGCCGGTGTCGCGGCCGGAACCTACCATCCGCCAAGGGATTTGAAGGCCACCGCGCGCTACATCGCCACCACCAACGGCGGCGGCATGGTGATGTTCCTGCAGTTGTACGCCGCCCAGCACGAGGGCCGCATCGACTATCGAAAAGCCTTGCGCGAGTACGCGAATCAAATGACGCTGCCCGCGCTCGAGATCTACACCAACGGTCTGCTCACCGACTCGATGGCGCTGGACACCCTCACCGAACAGCAGTAGTACCCCACTGTCGTTTTCCTACAAGGAGATTCGATGAACACTCCGGCCACTCCGGCCATCTCGGTCCGGGATCTGCACAAGAATTTCGGGCAGGTGCACGCACTCGACGGACTCGACCTGGAGGTCGCCGCGGGGGAGGTGCACGGATTCCTCGGGCCCAACGGCGCGGGGAAGTCCACCACCATTCGCGTACTGCTGGGCATTCTGGCCCGTACCTCGGGTAAGGCCGAGGTGCTCGGACGGGATCCGTGGACCGACGCGGTCGCGCTGCACCGCGATATCGCCTATGTGCCCGGAGATGTCACGCTGTGGCCCTCCCTGAGCGGCGGCGAGACCATCGATCTGCTGGCGCGCATGCGCGGCGGCCTGGATCAGGGGCGGCGCGCCGATCTCATCGAGCGGTTCGAGCTCGATCCGCGCAAGAAGGCGCGCACCTACTCCAAGGGCAATCGGCAGAAGGTGGCGCTGGTGTCGGCCTTCTCGTCCGAGGCCCGTCTGCTGCTGCTCGACGAACCGACCTCGGGTCTGGATCCCCTGATGGAGCAGACATTTCGCGAATGCGTCACCGAGGCCGCGGCGCGCGGCTGCACGGTGCTGCTGTCCAGCCACATCCTGTCCGAGGTGGAGGCGCTGTGCCAGCGGGTCACCATCATCCGCGCCGGGCGCACCGTGGAATCGGGCACGCTGGCCTCGATGCGGCATTTGAGCCGCACCGCCATCACCGCCGAAATGATCGGTGATCCGGGCGATCTCAGCCGGATTCCGGGCGTCGCGGACATCACCGTGGAGGGCCACACCCTGCGCTGCCAGGTGGACAGCGAACATCTCGGCGAGCTCATCAAGGTGCTCGGTGATACCGGTGTGCGCAGTCTGGTCAGCCAGCCGCCGACGCTGGAAGAGCTGTTCCTGCGGCACTATTCGCTCAACGGCGAGGACCCCGCCGAATCCGGCCGGGACTCCGCCGATTTGCAGCGGGCCGCGAAATGACCGCCATCACCGCGCCCCGCGCATTCGAAAGCCCGTTACGGTCAACGGATTTCACCGGCACCGGACAACTGCTCCGGCTGTACCTGCGCCGCGATCGCATTGTATTGCCGCTGTGGGTGTTGCTGCTGTCGCTGCCGCTGGGCAGCGTGTACATCAACAGCATTGTCAGCGTGTACCCGGACGAGGCGGACCGCGCGGGGTTCGCGAACTCGATTCTCGCCAGTCCGGCGCAGCTGGCCATGTACGGACCGGTGTACAACACCAGCCTCGGTGCGGTCGGCATCTGGAAGGCGGGGATGTTCTACAGTCTCATCGCCATCGCCGCCATTCTCACCGTCATCCGGCACACCCGCGCCGAAGAGGAAACGGGCCGTGGGGAATTGGTGGCCGCCACCCGGGTCGGGCGCTACGCAGGGCTGACCGCGGCGCTCATCCTCGGCTACGGGGGTGCGCTTGCCACCGGCCTGATCGGGTTCCTGAGCCTGTCGGGCAGCAAGCTCACCGGCGACGACGCCAGGGCCGGATCGCTGGCCTTCGGGCTCGCCCTGGCCGGATCGGGCGTGGTCTTCGCCTCGGTGGCGGCAGTCTGCGCGCAATTGACCACCAGCGCGCGGCTGGCGCGCGGTATCGCCTTCACGGTGCTCGCGGTGACCTATACGCTGCGCGCCATCGGTGATGCCCGCGCCGGAGACGGGCCAACCAGCCCGCTGGTGTGGCTGTCGCCGCAAGGCTGGTCTCTCCAGGTGCGGCCGTTCGCGGGCAATCATTTCGCGGTGCTGCTACTGCATGTGGCGGCGGTGGTCGTGCTGACCGTCATCGCGTATTCGCTACTGCGGCACCGGGATATCGGTGCGGGCCTGATCGCCGAACGCCCGGGCGCCGCCACCGCGGGACCGGCGCTGTCGGGACCGCTCGGACTGGCCTGGCGATTGCAGCGCGGCACCCTGATCGCCTGGACGGTCGGACTCGGCCTGTACGGCCTGATCATCGGCAGCGTCATCCACGGCATCGGCGACGAACTCGGCAGCAGCCAGTCCATTCGCGATCTGATCACCCGCATGGGCGGATCGGCGTCGCTGGAGAATTCGATGATCAGCTACGCCTTCACCATGATCGGCGTGGCGGCGGCGGCCTACACGGTGTCGGCGGCGCTGCGGCTGCATTCGGAGGAGAGCGGCGATCACGCCGAGACGCTGCTCACCGGTGCGGTGTCGCGAACCCGCTGGGCCGCATCGCATCTGCTGTTCGCACTGCTGGGACCGGCGGTGGCACTGTTCGTTTCGGGTCTGCTCGGCGGTTTCGTGTACGGGCGCGCGGCCGGTGATGTCGGCGGCAAGCTGCCCGATGTGCTCGGCGCGGCACTCATCCAACTGCCCGCGGTGTGGATATTCACCGGAATCACGGTGGCGCTGTTCGGTCTCGCGCCGCGCTGGACCCCGGTGGCGTGGGGTGTGCTGACCGCCGCCATCGCGGTCTTCCTGCTCGGCGCGATCTCCGGTGCCCCGCAATGGCTCCGCGACCTGGAACCGTTCGAGCATCTGCCCAAGGTGCCCGGTGCCTCCTTCGACCCGGTGCCGGTGCTGATTCTGCTGGTCATCGCGGCCGCGCTGATTGCCTTGGGGCTCATCGGATTCCGGAAACGCGACCTGCGCTGACCCGTCCGGAGGGGCCGCGAACCGTTGCCGGCGGTTCGCGGCCCCTTTCGCGTTTTCGGCAGGGGCAGTGCTGGGGCAGTCGCAGGGGTGGATTCGAGTGGGCCGCAGGTGGTAAACGAGAGTAAGGAACGAAATAAGGAGGTGGGGCATGGAAGGTTTGATGCTCGGCATTCATCTGCCGGCAGGCTGGCTATGGCCCGCGCTGATCATTTTCGGGCTGGTCGTCTTCGCCGCGCTGCTGGTGCTGCTCCTGGTGAGCGGAGCCAGATTCGACGATCAATCACACGTGGTGCCCTCGACGCCGGGGCCCTGCGAACCCTTCTGCGGGGGTCGCACCGCATCGCCCGTCTATCAGAACTGAACGATACTGAGGGACAGCAGGATTACCCCGCGCCGTTCGGGATACTCCAGGGGAAAGTTCGACGAGTGAGGTTTTTCATGAGTCAGCGGACCCCCGCCGTTGTCGGTCTGTATCTGCGCGAATCGGGACGATGGCGACGCGTCGCCGAATTCCGGTTGAACTCGGACGGGCAGGCCAGCTTCCGGGCGATCGATCCGGTCGAGGGGCTGGTCGCACGCGTCTGGTACCACCAGGGCGTGGACATCATCGGCCAGGACCGCACGGTGCTGCCCGCCGACGGCGCGGAATTCCTGCGAGCCCTGTTGCAGCCCTTCGGATTCCGCGACTACCGATTCCGCGATGACAGTCGCCCTGGTCGCGCCGCGAATATGTTGCCGCGCACCGGTCATATCGCGCTGCCGCATGACACCGACGGCGCCGCACCGGATTCCGAATGCGCGCACGGCACCCATCGCCCGTCCCGGCCCGCCGCGTGGCGAGCCCTGGACGAGGATGTCATCCGCTTCTGATCACAGGCTGTTGGCCAGCAGTACGTACTGCGCCGTCGCCTTCTTCTGCACCTCGTCCTGACTGCTGCCGGTCACCACGCCCACGAAACGCTTGTAGACCACGTAGCAGCGGTAGGACGTGCCATCGGAACGGTGCTGCACGCATTTGGTGTCCGGCACCCGGTCCGGCGCGCCGATCGCGGTCTCGCCCAGGCTGCTGATCAATCCGGCCGTGAGATCGATCCCGCCGCGCGCGTCCCGGGTGCGGAACAGATAGCCGTCCTTGGTGAGCGCCATGGCGTCCATGCCCGTATCGTTCACCAGCCGCTGCCGCAGACTCTCGTCACCGGCCGGGTGGATGAGCATATTCGCGCCGTACACCGCGAAATTGTCCGGATCCGGGGTGTGGGAATCCCTGTCGGACACCAGGATTCGAGCCAGCAGCCGATCCGGATCCACCGGCAGCGCATCGATCTGATCGGCGGGCGTCGGGGTGAACGCGTCCGCCACCGGCACCTCGGCGTCGAGCGTCTTCTTCGCCCAGGACAGCAGATCCCCCTGATCCGCCTTGGGCCGCGAGATGAAGATCGAGATCACGAATTCCTTGCGCGCCATGACCACACCGATACTGCCGACGCCGGGCCGCCAGTGCGAGAAGGCATCCGGATAGTCCGCCAGCGACAGCTTCTTGTTCTGATCCAGCGCGACGCCGAAGTCGGCGTCCTCCAGTTCCTTCGCCGCCAGCTTGGCATTGTCGGCGGACGGGAAGCGCAGCAGGCGAATGGTGGCGGTGGTGCTCGCCGGATCCGGCGCGTTCGAACCGGCCGGATCGGGCAGATCCGAACCGCTCATGGCGAAACCGGCCACGAAACCGCGGTTCTGCAGCACCGGTTTGGCCGAGGAGGACAGGTGGCTCACGGTCACCACATCATTGACGCTGGTCAGCACGATGCCGCCGCGACCGATCTTCAGGCTGGGATCGATCTGCACCGTCGGCACCACCGCCGAGGCCATCCGCATGCCCTCCAGCATCGGGCCGTTGCCGTTCGAATTGCGGTCGTAGGTGAATCGATTCACCGCGTAGGTGCCCGCGTCCAGAGTGCGGACGTCCATTTCCCCGGCGACCGCCTTACCCTTCTGCGCGCAGCCGGACAGGGTGGCCGTGAGTGCGAGACAGGTGAGTGCGGTCAGGACCCTCGTTGCGCGGTTCATGCTCTTCCCTCCCGCGCGGCCCGGCGGGGCAGCGCTCCACCCACCGATTTTCGGACCCGGATGGGCGGCTGTCCACCGTTATCCGCGCGTCGCGGCCGCTCTCATACCCAAATGCCCTTACCGACCGTGACCACCCCGCCATTGCTGAGCGCGAATCTGTCCCGGTCGCGATCCAGATCCACGCCGATGATCTCGCCCTCGGACACCACCACGTTCTTGTCCAGAATCGCGTGCCGCACCACCGCGCCGCGACCGATCCGCACCCCGGGCATGAGCACACTGCCCTCCACCGTCGCGCCGTCCTCCACCATCACATTGGAGAACAGCACCGAATTGCGGACCGTGGCCGCGGACAGAATGCTGCCCGCGCCCACGATCGACTCCTGCGCCAGCCCACCGCGGCCGAACTTGGCGGGCGGCAGATTCTCCATGGCACCGCGAATCGGCCAGTGCCGGTTGTAGAGATCGAAGACCGGATCCACCGACACCAGATCCATATGCGCCTCGTAGAAGGCGTCGATGGTGCCCACATCACGCCAGTAGCCGCGGCTGCGATCGGTCGCGCCGGGCACCTCATTGCCGCCGAAGTCGTACACCGAGGCCGCGCCCGCGCGCACCAGGGTCGGAATGATGTCCCCGCCCATATCGTGATCGGAGTCGTTGTCATCGGCGTCCGCACGGATCGCGTCCACCAGCACCTTTGTGGTGAAGACGTAATTGCCCATCGAGGCGAAGGTGACATTCGGATCGTCCGGGGTGCCCGGCGGATGCGCGGGCTTCTCCAGAAAGCCGGTGATGCGGCCGGATTCGTCGGTGTCGATGCAACCGAACGCGCTCGCGGTACTGCGCGGCACCCGGATGCCCGCCACCGTGACGCCCGCACCGGATTCGATATGCGCCTGCACCATCTGCTCCGGATCCATCCGGTACACGTGATCCGCGCCGAACACCACGATGTACTCGGGGTCCTCGTCATAGATGAGGTTCAGCGACTGCATGATGGCGTCCGCGCTGCCGGTGTACCAGCGCGGGCCGAGTCGCTGCTGCGCGGGCACCGGGGTGATGTACTCGCCGCCGAATCCGGACAGCCGCCAGGTCTGCGAGATATGCCGGTCCAGCGAATGCGATTTGTACTGGGTGAGAACACAGATCCGCAGATAACCGGCATTGACCAGATTCGACAGCACGAAATCGATGAGCCGGTACGCACCGCCGAACGGCACCGCGGGCTTGGCGCGATCCTTGGTGAGCGGAAAGAGTCGCTTGCCCTCGCCACCGGCGAGCACGATCCCGAGTACGTGCGGCTGGCTCCTCACACTCGCCAAACTACCGGGTATAGCGAAACCCTGAATGAACGTGCCCGTCCGCGTCGCCCGCGGCGTCGCGTGTTCACGGCCCCGCAAACCCCGGTTCTTCGGCCCTCCACTCGGCCGCCGCGTTCCGGCGCTTCGCACTCGGCTACCGGGCCGGGCCGTGAACTCTATGTTTTCTTTCATCGATGTAGGCCCGAACCCGCCGACGGCACGCTGTAGTTTGGATCGGTGAGTTACGGCGCGGACGGCGGGCGCGAACTTCGAGTCGCGATGATGACCCGCGAATACCCGCCCGAGGTGTACGGCGGGGCGGGAGTGCATGTCACCGAACTGATCCCGCGCCTGCGGGCGCTGTGCGATGTGACCGTGCACTGCATGGGCGTGCAGCGCACCGATGCCGTGGTGCACCAGGCGGATCCGATGCTGTACGCCGCCAACTCCGCCTTGCAGATGATGTCCGCGCAGCTGCGCATGGCCGATGCCGCCGGTGGCTCCGATGTCGCGCATTCGCACACCTGGTACACCGGGCTGGCCGGGCACCTGGCCGCCGAGCTGTACGGGATTCCGCATGTGCTGACCGCGCATTCGCTCGAACCCCGGCGGCCCTGGAAGGCCGAACAACTCGGCGGCGGCTATCGGCTGTCCTCCTGGTCCGAGCACAATGCCATGACCTACGCCGACGCTGTCATCGCGGTGAGCCAGGGCATGCGCGGCGATGTGCTCGCCGCCTACCCCGATATCGATCCCGCGAAAGTGCATGTGGTGCACAACGGAATCGACGCCCAGGTCTGGCATCCCGGCGGACCGGCCCGCGATACCCGCGACATCCTCGGCGAACTCGGGGTGCGGCGGGACCGGCCGGTGGTCGCGTTCGTCGGGCGCATCACCCGGCAGAAGGGCGTCTCACATCTGCTGGCCGCCGCCCGATATCTCGATCCGGATATCCAATTGGTGCTGCTCGCCGGGGCCGCCGACACCCCCGCCATGGACGCCGAAGTGGCCGGGGCCGTACGCGAACTCGGCAAGACCCGGGACGCGGTGTACTGGGTGCGGGAAATGCTGCCCACCGAACTGGTGCGCCAGGTGCTCGCCGCCGCAACGGTTTTCGTCTGCCCCTCGGTGTACGAACCGCTCGGCATCGTGAATCTGGAGGCCATGGCCTGCGGTACCGCCGTGGTCGCCTCCGATGTCGGCGGCATTCCCGAGGTGGTGGCGCAGGACGCCACCGGGCGGCTGGTGCACTACGACGAACACGCGCCCGACGCCTTCGAGCGCGGGCTGGCGCGGGCCGTCAACCAGGTGGCCGCGGATCCCGCGACCGCCGCCGCCATGGGCGCGGCCGGGCGGGCGCGCGCCATCGCCGAATTCGATTGGGACCGCATCGCCGCGCAGACCGCCAAGGTCTACGACCTGGTGCGCAAGAACTAGAGGTCGTAGCGCATGAACACGTCGGCGCGGTCGTAGGGCGTCGGCGGAAGTTCGGACGGCGGCACGTGCGCGAAGCCGATCGATTCGTAAAGGTGCACGGCCGGAGCGAGTTTCGAATTACTGGCCAGGATCAGCGAGGTCGCGCCCAGCTCGCGCGCCTGCTCGATGGCGGCGCGCAACAGGACGCGGCCGATACCGCGACCTTGAAAGCGTGGCGAGACAGCCATTTTGGAGAGTTCGAAGACGCCGTGCCCCTCGGCGACCAGGGCGACGCAGCCCGCGGCCTCGGCACCGGCGCGGGCGATGAGCACGCGGCCTCCGTCATCGACGATGCGTCGCGGATGGTCCAGGGTGACCAGGTCCGCGGCCTCGACCGTGAAGAGTTCGGTGATCCACTCCAGATTGAGGTCCTTGAAGGCGCGCGCGTCGGCGGCCGTGGTCATCGGCTCGACCGTGATCGAGTGCGGGGCGAGGGAATCGGTCTGCTGGGTCACCTCATCAGCATGTCCCGCCTGCACCTATAACGTCCAATACTTGATAACTCGGATTGATATGTTGAAATTATGAGCAAAGGCAGCACCGGCCTCGCCATCGACGGCGTGGAACTTCGGCACCTCCGGTATTTCCGCGCCGTCGCCGAGGAATTGCACTTCGGGCGCGCCGCCGCGCGTCTGCACATCGCCCAGCCCGCGCTCACCCAGCAGATCCAGCGGCTGGAAACCCTGCTCGGGGCAAGGCTTTTCGATCGCACCTCGCGCACCGTCGCGCTCACCGCCGCCGGGACGGTACTGCTGGAGCGATCCCGGGCACTGCTCGGGCACGCCGAACGCGACCTCGCCGAGATCCACCGGATCGGCCAGGGCAGTCAGGGCACGCTGTACCTCGGCTTCGTGCCCTCGGTGCTGCCGCTGGAACCGCTGCGCGGCGTACGGGCCTTCCGGGACCGTTTCCCACTGGTCGAGGTGGACCTGGTGGAAGGGTTCACCAGTCATCTGATGGCACGGCTCGCGCACGGGACGCTGGATCTGGCCATCGTGCGGGATCCGGACGAGCAGCCCGGCACCGTCACCACACCGCTGATCACCGAACCGTTCGTGGCGATCCTGCCCGCCGACCATCCGGACGCGCACCGGGACAGCATCACCGGGGCCGAACTCGTCACCAATCCGATGGTGTTCTATCCGCGCGCCGCGGGCGGGCGCGCCTACGACAAGAACCTCGCGCCGCTGCTGGAATCCGGCCACCGGCCGCGCATCGTGCAGGAGGCCACCAACTGGACGATCCTGCTGTATCTGGTCGCGGCCGGACTCGGGGTCACCGTCGCACCGCGCAGCGCCACCTTCACCGCACCCGAATCGGTGCGCATCATCCCGCTCGCCGGAACCGCCGCCGTCACCACGATCTACACCGCGCACCGCGCCGACGACACGCGGCCGCTGGTCCGCAATCTGCTGGATCTGCTGCCGAATCAGCCGCGCGGGCGATAGACCGACACCGTCACCGCTGCGGTCACCTCGAACGGGTCCGGCAGCGACGCAATGCGTTCGGCGCGCTGCTCCGCGGCATGGAATGCCGACGGTCCCATCGCGGACACATTCGCGATATCGGTGTGCGTCAATGACATTCGATACTCGACCGGCGTGCGATCCAGCAGTTCGAAGCGATCGTCCAGCGAATCGGCAAGTCGCTCGGTTTTGCCCGCGTCCACCCGCACCATGTCGAGCGGCTCGATCAACTCGGCCAAATGCCGCGACGTCGGCGTGACGACAAAAAACCGCCCACCCGGATTCAGCACCCGGGCAACCTCTTCCGCATTGCGCGGCGCGAAAACCGACAGCACCGCCGCCACCGCACCGGTGCGCACCGGCAGCCCGCGCCAGGCGTCCGCGAGCACCGCGCCCGCCCGCTCATGCGCCCGCGCACTCCGCCGCACCGCGGGTTTGGACACATCCAAGGCCAGCCCGCGTGCCCCCGGCCGCGCATCGAGTGCCATAGCCAAGTAGTAGCCAGTGCCCGAGCCGATTTCCAGCAGCGCGGGCGCGGTGGACACGGGTGCGGACGGGGACACCGTTCCGGCCGTTCCGGCCCGCCGCTCATCGGGGGAGGCCCGCAGCAGCGTGGCGGCCAGTCGTGCCGCCGAGGCCGATGTCATGGATACGCCCGGGCGTGTCACGGCACCGCCACGCGGAGGCACCACCGCGTCGGGCAGCGCCGTGTTTTCGGGCGCGGTGCCGACTCGGATCCGGGAATCGGGCAATGCCGGAGGTTCGGGTGCGGCCGCGACCGCCGCGGCCAGGGCGGCGGCGATGGGGGTGAAGTGGCCGGCCCGCTGGAAGGCCGCGCGGGCGTCGAGCATGGCCGGGGTGTCACCGGTCATCTTGGTGGCGGCGCCGGTGAGCAGGCTGACATAGCCCTGTTTGGCGATATCGAAACTGTGCCCGCGCGGACAGCGCAGCGCGTGATCGCGGGATGTGAGATCCCGACCGCATTCCGGGCAGGACAGTAGGTCGGCGCAGGCGATCAGACGATCGGCCGGGCCGAGGGGGTATGCGGTCTGAACCGATGTGCCGGTGAGCGGATGCGCTCCGGTGCCTCGGGGTTCGGGGGCCGAGCCGCCGAATGCCCCGGAGGGCGGTGTGCTCACCGGCACTGGCAAGTCTGGCAACTAGCTGGTGACACTCTTGAGTTCGTCACCCAGTGCCGCAGCTTCCTCCGGCGTGAGCTCGACGACCAAACGCCCGCCACCCTCGAGTGGAACCCGCATGACGATTCCACGCCCTTCCTTGGTTGCCTCGAGGGGACCGTCCCCGGTGCGGGGCTTCATGGCCGCCATCCTCTGCTCCCTCCAGATCTGCGCGAATATCCGCGCACTTTCATGGAACTCCAGTTGTCACCAACCAGGCAGCCCGCCGACATGTGGCGGGCTACACCATGACCATTCTTCCCTATCGCGGATCGGGGCGGGTACCTGAGTTCCAAAAACCGACCGTTGTGGCGTTCAGGGAGTCCTCACATTCACCCAGCAATCGGCGATGTGATCGTCTACCATCCCCGTCGCCTGCATGAGTGCGTACGCAGTAGTGGGTCCCACGAACTTGAATCCGAGCCGCTTCAGTTCTTTTGCGAGAGCGATGGATTCGATCGTGACGGCGGGCACATCGGACAGGGTGCGTGGCCGCTTTCCCGGGGCCGGGGCGAAGGACCAGAGCAGCTCGTCCAGGGATCGGCCCAGGTCGCGGGCAACCCGCGCATTGTGGATGCTGGCGTGGATTTTGGCGCTATTGCGAACTATGCCCGGATCGGCCATGAGGCGTTCCACATCCGCGTCGCCGAACTCCGCCACCCGCTCGATCACGAACCCGTCGAACGCCGCCCGGAAGGCCGGGCGCTTGCGCAGAATCGTGATCCACGCCAGCCCCGACTGGAAAGCCTCCAGACACACCCGCTCGAACAAGGCGTCATCCCCGTGCAGCGGCCGACCCCACTCCTGATCGTGGTAGTCCCGATACAGCTGCGAACCGTCCGCCCACCCGCAGCGGGTGCGGCCGTCACTCGGCTCGGGCTCGGGCTTCGCGGGTTTGGGCTTCGCCGCCGCGCGCGGCTTCGCCGCTGCCGTGCCGCCCGGCTTCGCCGCCGCGCTCATCGCGCACCGGGCTCTGCGATGCCGGGGGTGCCCGGCTCCGCCGCCGGGCTCGGTACGGCGGGTTGGCCGCCGACACCGTGATCGCCCGGGAGAGGGGACGAGCCGGGGGCGCCGTGATCGGCCGGGGAGGGGGTCGGGTCGGGAGCGGAGAGCACCTCGGGGACGGGCGCGGCCGCGCCGGAGAGCGCGTCCGGGGCCAGTCGGCGGGGTGCTGGTGGTTCGGCCGGAATCGGAGCGCCATTGGGCGATACGGCGATACCCGCGAGGTGGTTGCCGGAGCGGGCATGGGCCAGTTGCGTCTCGAGTTCGTCGATGCGCGCGGCGAGGCGGGTGAGCGCCCAGTCCACCTCGCCCGCCTTGTAGCCGCGGATCACCTGCTGGAAGCGCAGCGCGCGCACATCCGCACCGCTGATGCCCTCGGCGGGCAGGACCGTCGCGGTGGTGTTCTCCGGTAGGGGGCCGAGCTCTTCCGACCGTCCGAACAGCGCGCTGACGACCAGGAACAGCAGGGCGGCTACCAGGCCGACGATCAGCACGTACAGAAGCAGCGTGAGCATGCTCCCGAGCTTAGGTGCCGACGCGGCCGCGACCGCATCTCACCCCGGCGGAATTCAGCCGTTGAATTCGCCCGCAGCCGAGCATTTCTCGCGTGCCGCAATCCGACCCCCGTCCCTGGAAACAGCCGTGGCGCGTGGGGGGGGGAAAGGGGCGGCGGGTGTCGAATTGGGTGGGGGATAGGGGTAAAGGTGGGGGGGGGGGTGGGTGTTTTTGGAGAAACACCCG
>NZ_JBHVSA010000004.1:677104-1511206 GCF_042885355.1 Nocardia sp. NPDC058058
TTCCGCTTTTTATTCCGCCCGCCGCCTTTTTTTTCGCGGGTCCCCAATACCCCCCCCCGGCCCTGTAAACCGCGGGGCCGGTTGATTGGCCACGGGCCACGGCGGTATTCGAATGGGAGGCGACTTCTCGTTACAGGTGGCGGGTGGTGTCGATGTTGAGGGACATACCCGCGAGGCCGCGGCGGCGGACCGCGAGTTTGTCGGCGATTTCCAGCAGGGCTTTGCCGGAGGGGCTTTCCGGGGCGGACAGCACGATGGGGGTGCCCTCGTCGCCCGCCTCGCGCAGTTCCTGCTCGATCGGAATCTGGCCCAGCAGCGGCACATTCGCGCCGACCGCGCGAGTCAGGTTGTCCGCCACGGTCTGTCCGCCGCCGGAGCCGTACAGCTCCATGCGCGAACCGTCGGGCAGATCCAGCCAGGACATGTTCTCCACCACGCCCGCGATGCGCTGACGGGTTTGCAGCGCAATGGATCCCGCGCGCTCGGCGACCTCGGCGGCGGCCAGCTGCGGGGTGGTGACGACCAGGATCTCCGCGTTCGGGATCAGCTGGGCCAGCGAGATGGCGACATCGCCGGTGCCCGGCGGCAGATCCAGCAGCAGGATGTCCAGATCGCCCCAGAACACATCGGCGAGGAACTGCTGCAGCGCGCGGTGCAGCATCGGGCCGCGCCACACCACGGGCGTATTGCCCTGGGTGAACATGGAGATGGAGATGAGCTTCACGTCGTGCGCGATGGGCGGCATGATCATTCGCTCCACCTGGGTGGGTCGCTGATCGGTGCCGAGCATGCGCGGCACGGAATGTCCGTAGATATCCGCGTCCAGCACGCCGACCGACAGTCCCTTGGCGGCCATGGCGGCCGCGAGATTCACGGTGACACTGGACTTTCCGACACCGCCCTTACCGGACGCGACCGCGTACACGCGGGTCAGCGAGCCCGGCTGGGCGAACGGGATGACCGGTTCGGCATTGTCACCGCGCAATTTCTTGCGCAGCTCGGTCCGCTGCTCATCGTTCATCACATCGAGGGACACATTGATCGAGCCGACGCCCGGCACGTCATTGACGGCCTTGGTGACTCGCTCGGTGATCTGCCCCTTCATCGGGCACGCCGAGGTGGTCAGATAAACGACGACCTGAACACTGCCGTCCGCGCCGACCTCGACGCTCTTCACCATGCCCAACTCGGTGATCGGTTTCCGGATCTCCGGGTCGTTCACCTTCGCGAGCGCGCCCCGCACATCCGATTCCGTTACCACTGGCATACCGAAAGCTTAGGAGTTCGGGCGCACCGCGCTGCGACGGGGACCGCCTCGGGCTCATCGCGGGGGAGCGGGTCGGCCATTACGCCACGCGCCGAGCGCATGACAACGGCCGAGACGTTCGGTATCGCGGGCGGGCGGTGCTTCTGCGCCACGTGTGGGCCACGCGAGCGAGTTGTCAGATGCGGGGGAGGGCGGAGGCGCCGGGGGCGATGCCGGTGCCGTAGGCGGTTTCCCAGGCCATGACGTTGGCGACGTAGGCCATGGAGTTGTTGTAGCGCAGGATGGCCCGGGTCTGCTGGGCCGGATCGCGCATGTCGAGGTTGCCGGAGCAGAGGTATTTGCCCGCCGTGAGGGCGGCGTCGAAGAGGTTCTGCGGATCGGCGATGCCGTCGCCGTTACCGTCCGCGGCGTAGTGCTTCCAGGTCTGCGGCAGGAACTGCATGGGGCCGATGGCGCGGTCGTAACCGGCGAGGCCGTCGAGTTCACCGCCGTCGGTGTCGTGCACGACATTGTTGCCCCACAGGCTGCCGTCCAGGACCGGGCCGTAGACCGGATCGATGGGGTTGCCGTCCGCGTCGGCTTTACCGCCGAAGGCGTGCGTGGATTCGACCCGGCCGATACCGGCGAGCAGGGACCACGGCATGGCGCAGGCCGGATTCTCCACGGCCAGAATGCGTTCCGCGTTCTGATAGGCGTTTTCCGCGATGCCGGGCATTCCGATCGGGCCGGCGGGCAGGGCGGCGGGCACGCGGCCCTGCGGCAGAGCGACTGTCTTGACGACCGGAGGGCCAACGGGCACAACCTGTTTGGCCTCGCGGAGCATGACTTCCGGGGCGGCGACCGGCGCGGCGGCCGCCTCGGGTCTGGGTAGCGCCGCGTCCGCGTCGGACGAGAACTCGTGCTGCAGTGCGGAAGTCAGGCCGCTGACGATATTGCCGCTGTCCGCCGCACCGGAGATGGTGGCGCCGACCGCTGGGACGAGACTGGTGAGTGCGATGACCGATCCGCGCCGAATCGTCGGAACCGGGGGCTTGCGATGACGTCCCACTTGGTGCTGACCCTCCATTGCCGTCGGTTCTCGCGAACCGGTTGACGCAGTGAGGACCAAGCTACATCATTCGAGACCGTTCCGTTACTACTTCGTAATCTTTCCTGATGATTCGATTACGCTCGAGTGGTTAAAGGCGTCAATGAGACAGCCTGTCGCGCCTGTGCCGGACGGACTTTCGCGCCTGCGCCGGGACCTTGCGAGCCTGCGCCGAGACCGTTGCGGGCCTGCGGCGGAGACGACTCGGCCGCAGCCCCGAGGCTGCGGCCGAATATCGGTCTTCAACTGTAACTCTCCGGACGTCGGCGGATGAGGCCAACGGCCGCAATGGATTACGGCACCGCCGGGGCGGCCGGAGCGGGCAGCGGAATGGTGATGCCGAACGGGAGCGTGATGCCCGGCGCCGGGGTGGTCGGATCGACCGACTCCGGTGCGGGCGCGGGCTCCGGTGCGGCCGGTGCGGGCTCATCGGTCTTGGCGGGCTGCGCGGGCTGGTTGTTGGGCTGGTTGTTGGGCTGCTGCGCCTGCGCCGCCGGATCCTGCTGCTGCGGCTGCGCGCAGGTGGTGGTCTTCTCGATCGGCTTGCCGTCCGGCCCGAACTGCTGCTCGTTGGCCTTGTCCTGATCGGTCTTGTCCTGCGCGCCGACCTGGACGCCGTCCTCGGGCTTGGCGTCCGGCTTGTTCTCGGTGGGCGGAAGGTTCACGGACTCACAGGGATTCGCGGGCACCACCGGCGCGGGGCAGAAGATGCCGCACGGGATCGGGGGCAGGCCCGGGATATTGATCATCACCTGGGTCGGCGTCTGCCGGGTGACACTCGGCGGCGCGTCCGTGGTGGTGGTCGTGGTGGTGGCCGGGATATTCACCGAGGCGGCCGTCATATCCGGTCCGGCGGTGAGCGCGCCGGGCGGGATCATGTCGGCGGAAATGCTCACCGCCGAGGGGGTGCCGCCGGTCTTGTACGCGTTCGACCAGCTGAGCACATTGGCCGCGTACGACATCGAGTTGTTGTAGCGCAGCACCGCGCGCAGCTGCTGGGCCGGATCGCGCAGATCCAGTCCGCCCGAGCACAGGTATTTACCCGCCGCGAGCGCCGCGTCGAAGACATTGTTCGGATCGGAGACGCCGTCGCCGTTACCGTCCGAGGCGTAGTTCGCCCAGGTGCTGGGCAGGAACTGCATGGGCCCGACGGCGCGCACGTAGCCGCCGTTGGTGGCCTTGATGACCTCGTTGCCGGGCAGCGTGCCATCCAGCGCCGGACCGTAGATCGGCGAGATGGTGGTGCCCGCGGCATCGGTGCGGCCGCCGCTGGCGTGCAGCGATTCGATGCGCCCGATGCCGGCGAGCAGATTCCACGGCAGCCCGCATCCGGGTGTCGAGGATTCCAGTGCCAGTTCGGCATTGCGATAGGCGGCCAGCACCAGTTCGGGGATGCCGAGCGCGCCGGTGCCGCCGGGCAGCGCGATGTTCTGCAGCTGCACATTGCCGCCGAGTCTGCCGTCGGCGGGCGGGGTCATCGCGCTGAGTTTGCGGGGCGCTTCGGGCGCGGCGGGCACCAGCCCGACGGTCTGATCCGAGGCGTTCTGTACGGCTTTTCCGGATCCGGTATCGGACGCGGCGGCGGCCAGGAGCGCTTCGGGCGCGGCTTGCGGCGCCTCGGTGTGCACTGTGGTGTTGGTGGCCGAACCGGCGGTGACCAGGCCCGCGATCAGCAGCGCCGATGCGGTCACCGGTGCAGATATTCTCTTGCCCACCACACAATCCCCTCAGTCGTGCGGCCGGATCCCGGTGACGACGGCCGCATTTCACGGGTGTCTGGGTCGGTCGCTCGGAACAACGTGATCCAGGTTACCCATCCGTAAGCTTGTTGGGTACAGCTTGTGCGGTTAGTCGCCATCTTTTTGCGGCGAAATTGCGACCTCCGCCCTCTTTCGATCGCTACTCTTCTTCGGTTTCCGCTCCTTCACGATCTCACCGTCGGTGGCCAGTTTCTCCAACCTGACCAGCGCATCCTTGACATCATCCAACTCGCGGCGCAGATAGTCACGGGTCGCCACCTCGCCGACGGCGAGTCGCAATGAAGCGAGCTCGCGCGCCAGGAATTCGGTATCGGCTTTTGTCTGGGCTGCCCGGGACCGATCCTCCTCGAGTGCTACGCGGTCGCGGTTGTCCTGCCGGTTCTGTGCCAGCAGGATGAGCGGCGCGGCGTAGGCGGCCTGGGTGGAGAAGGCCAGATTCAACAGGATGAACGGGTACGGGTCCCACTGCAGTCGCAGCGCGAACACATTGAGCAGAATCCAGACGATCACGATCACCGTCTGGATCACCAGGTAGCGGCCGGTGCCGAGGAAGCGTGCGACCCGTTCGCTACTGCGCGCGAGAGCCTCTGCGTCCCAATCGAATCCGCGGAAGCGGGTCTCCATGGGCGATTCCAGGCGCTGGCGGGCGCTGGACTTCTCGGTGCGATCGGTCATGCGCGGCCTCCGGTGCCGTCGATCAGCGGAACGCCGTGCATATCGTGATTGTCCTGATCCTGTTCGCGCCAGTCCTCGGGCAGCAGATGGTCGAGCACGTCGTCCACGGTGACCGCCCCCAATAGATGATTCTCCGCGTCCACGACCGGTCCGCACACCAGATTGTAGGTAGCGAAATAGCGGGTCACGGCGGTGAGCGGGGCCTCGGGCCGCAGGCGCACCAGATCGGCGTCGACAATGCCGCCGACCAGGTTCGCCGGCGGTTCGCGCAGCAGTTGCTGAAAGTGCACGCAACCCAGATAGCGACCGGTCGGTGTGGCGGTCGGCGGCCGCACCACGAAGGCCATGGTGGCCAGCGCGGGCGTCAGCTCGGGATCGCGGATGCGGGCGAGCGCCTCGGCGACGGTGGTGGCCGGGGTGAGCACCACCGGCTTGGAGGTCATCAGACCACCGGCGGTGTACGGCGCGAATTCGAGCAGTCGCCGGACCGGTTCGGAATCCTCCGGATCCATAAGCGCCAGAAGCGATTCCGCTTCTCCCTCGGGCAGTTCGCCGAGCAGGTCGGCCGCGTCGTCGGGATCCATCGCCTCGAGCAGATCGGCCGCGCGCTCCACGCCGAGCTGCTCCAGCAGCTCCACCTGATCGGCTTCCGGCAATTCCTGCACCACATCGGCGAGTCGCTCGTCGTCGAAGGCGGCCGCCACCTCGATCCGGCGCTTGCGCGGCAGTTCGCGCAGCAGATGCGCCACATCGGCGGGCCGCATGCCCTCGAACTGGGCCAGCAGCTGGGTGACGTCCTGTCCGGGCAGATTCAGCTCTGTCTGAGTGAGCCCGCGCACCTGCGCCCAATCCACCACGTGCACCGCCCCGCGCCGCCCGAATCCGACGCCGAGCCGCCGCCGTTCGCGCACCGCGACCCGGGACACCACGTAATCGCGGGTGCGGGACTGCTCGATGCCCAGATCGACCACCACCACCTCGGCCTCGGCCAGCTGCGGCAGTTCCGGATCGTCGACCCGCACCGTCGAATCGAGAATCTGTGCGATGGCGAGCATTTCGCTCGCGCGCTGTTCGAAACGCCGCACGCTGATGGTGCCGGTGGTCAGTGTCACCGCGCCCGGATCGATCGCCTGCACCCGCAGCATCGGCACGAAAATCCGTTTGCGCGAGGGCAGTTCGACGAGGACGCCGAGTACGCGCGGCTGCCGCTGGTCATAGCGGATGGAGATCACCAGGTCGCGGACGCGGCCGATAGACTCCCCGTCCGGTCCCAATACCACCAAGCCCGCGAGCCGGGCGGCGAAAACTCTCGTCGCTGCCATAGGTAACAAGGCTAATGGGTTCGGGCTACCCGAAATGTCGCGCCACGAGCGCGGACGTAGAAGGAGTGACTCATGACATCGCGCCGTACGGTGCTCGCCGTCCCCGGCAGCAACCCCCGGATGATCGAGAAGGCCAAGGGGTTGGCGGCCGACGAGGTGTTCCTCGATCTCGAGGACGCGGTCGCGCCGGCGGCCAAGGCGCAGGCGCGCGCCAATATCGTGGCCGCGTTGAACTCGGACGGCTGGGGCGAGCAGATTCGCGTTGTGCGGGTCAATGATTGGACCACCGAGCACACCTACGCCGATGTCATCGCCGTGGTGGACGGCGCGGGTGACCGCATCGACGCGCTGCTGCTGCCCAAGGTCACCGACGCCGGACAGGTGCGGGCGCTGGACCTGCTGCTGACCCAACTGGAGAAGACCAATGGGCTGCCGGTCGGGCGGATCGGCATCGAACCGCAGATCGAGAACGCGCTCGGGTTGCGCAATATCGACGCCATCGCCACCGCGAGCCCGCGCGTGCAGACCCTGGTGTTCGGCCCGGCCGATTTCATGGCCTCGATCAATATGCGCACCCTGGTCGTCGGCGAGCAGCCCGAAGGGTATGAGCCCGGTGACGCTTATCACCACATCTATATGACGATCCTGCTCGCGGCTCGCGCGCACGGGTTGCAGGCCATCGACGGTCCGTACCTGGCGGTGCGCGATGTGGAGGGCTTCCGGCGCAATGCCGCGCGCACGGCCGCACTGGGTTTCGACGGCAAATGGGTGCTGCATCCGGATCAGATCGCGGCCGGCAACGAGATCTTCAGCCCGCGGCAGGCGGATTACGACCGCGCCGAGGAAATTCTGGACGCGTACGCCTTTCACACCTCGGCCGCGGGTGGCGCCCGGGGCGCGGTCATGCTCGGCGATGAGATGATCGACGAGGCCAGCGCCAAGATGGCGCAGGTGATCGCTGATAAAGGGCGGGCCGCGAAAATGACTCGCACCACGGTTTCGCCGTAATCGGCGCTGCGCGGCCCCGTCCGACACGCCGAAATAGCATGATGGAGATATGACGAATCCCTTGGGGAACGCGAGCCGGAACCGTCCGGGCCTGCCGACGCCACCGTCCGGCTGGCCGGTCGGCTCCTACCCGACCTACGCCGAGGCCCAGCGCGCCGTCGACTACCTGGCCGACAATTCCTTCCCCGTCGAGAACGTGACCATCGTCGGCGTCGACCTCATGCAGGTCGAACGCGTGCTCTACCGCCTGACCTGGGGCAAGGTCATCGGCGGCGGTGTGGTGTCGGGCGCCTGGCTCGGCCTGTTCATCGGTCTGCTGCTGAGCCTGTTCTCCTCCAGCGGCGCGATTCTGGTGGGTCTGATCGGCGGCATCGTGTTCGGCGTCATCTCCACCACCATCCCGTACGCCGCGACCCGCGGGCAGCGCGATTTCGCCTCCACCATGCAGTTGGTGGCCGGGCGCTATGACGTGCTGTGTGATCCGAAGGCCGCCGAACAGGCCCGGGACATGCTCGCCAGGCTGGCCATCTAGCTCATGGATGTGATCAATACGGTCCGGGCCGGGGTGCTCGGGCATTTCGGTGTGGCTTCCGCCGATGCCGCGTCGGTGACCTTTCTCGGGCTGGAGCCCATCGATATCCTGCGCATTCCCGATGGCGATCTGGTGCACTACGTGACGCTCGGCGGTTCCCGTCATCCCATGACGGATCCGACTGCGGCGCTTGCCGATCCGGTGCGCGGACCGCGCGCGGAATTGGCGCTGACGCTGCGCGGCGGGGTGGGCGCGGGCAGCGGGCTGACCAAGACGCTGGCCGTGCTGGTCGCGTCGCCGTCGGTGGAAGGCATTGTGCTGCAGGCGGATGCGCTGCTGGACATGGGCGAACCGATCTGGGGCGGTGCGCCGTTCACCGCCGTACTGCTCGGCGAGAGCGATATCCCGGCGGTGGAATTGCCGGAACCCGCTGAGCCCGTGCGGTTTCTGGCCGCGACGCCGATCACCGCGACCGAGGCGGCCTGGGTGCGCATTCGCGGGGCGGCCGCCCTGCGCGATGCCTGGACCGAGGCGAAAATCGATGTGCGGGACGCGGATCGCGGTGCGGCCTCGCTGTAATCAGCGCGCCGCGGTCACAGCCACTTGTTGCGGTGGAAGTTCACGTAGAGACCGGCGCACAGCAGCACCATGATGGCGAAGACCAGCGGATAGCCGAAGGTCCAGCGCAGTTCCGGCATGTGGTCGAAGTTCATGCCGTAGATGCCCGCGATCATGGTCGGCACCGCCGCCATGGCCGCGTACGCGGAAATCTTTCGCATATCGGTGTTCTGCTGCACGCTCACCTTGGCCAGCGCGGCATTGATGAGCGCGCTGAGCGATTCGTTGAAGTCGAGGATCTGCTCGGTGACGGCCGTGTGATGGTCGGTGACATCGCGCATATAGCGCCGAATCTCCGCGGGCAGCGGCAGTTTCGGGTCGTGGGTGAGCAATTGCAGCGGCAGCGCAAGGGGTTTCACCGCGCGCCGCAATTCCACCACCTCGCGTTTGAGCTGGTAGATGGCCTCGATGATGATGTCGGCGCCGGGCGTGAACACCGCCTCCTCCATGGCGTCCACATCGTCCTCGATGGCCGCGGTGACCTCGGTGTAGGTGTCGACGACATTGTCGGTGACCGCGTGCAGCACCGCGCTCGGGCCGAGCGCCAGCTGTTTGGGCGTGGACTCCAATTCCCTGCGCACCCCGGCCAATCCGCTGTGATCGCCGTGCCGCACGGTGATCACGAAATCGGGGCCGAGGAAGATCATGATCTCGCCGGTGTCCACGATCTCGCTGACGGTATTGAGTTCGTGCACGTGATAGCTGACCGTGCGCAGCACCAGGAACAGAATGTCGTCGTAGCGTTCGAGTTTGGGCCGCTGATGCGCGCTCACCGCGTCCTCGACGGCGAGCTCGTGCAGGCCGAAGGATTTCGCCACATCGGTCATCAGCCCGGTGCTGGGTTCGAGCAGTCCGAGCCAGACATATCCCTCGCCGCGCTCGCGCACCTCGGCCAGCGCCTCGTCATAGGAGCAGTGCGCGGACAGTCGTTTGCCCTCGACGTACACCGCGCAGTCGATGACCACGTTCGCGCCCTGTTTCGGCGTCGCCTGATGCGGATGCGCCGGTGCCCTGTTCGGCCAGCGGAACGAGGGTAACTGCGGTATCGAGGACACCCGCCGGAGTCTAGTTCGCGACGGCCGCGGCGCTCGCGATGTGCTTGCTGGGACCGGCTGCCCGGGATCGGGCGGCGGCCGCGTGCAAGATGGACCCTGTGCGCATCGATCTCCACACCCATTCCAATGCCTCCGACGGCACCGACACTCCGGCCGAGTTGATCCGCAATGCCGCGGCCGCCGGACTGGACGTGGTTGCCCTCACCGATCACGACACCACCGCGGGCTGGGCGGAGGCCGTCGAGGCGCTGCCGCCGGGGCTCACGCTGGTGCGCGGCATGGAGATGTCGTGTGTGGGCCGGGGCGAGGACGGCTGGCCGGTCGCGGTGCATCTGCTGGCATATCTTTTCGATCCTGCCGATGACGTTTTCGCGCAGGAGCGCGAGCGGTTGCGCGGTGAGCGCATCATCCGATTGCGGGCCATGGCCGAGCAGATGGCGGCCGATGGGCTGCCGGTGGATCCGGACGCGGTGATGGCGTCGGCGGGTCCGTCGGCGGGCCGTCCGCATCTGGCGCGGGCGCTGGTGGAGGCGGGTGTGGTGCCGTCGGTCGACGCGGCGTTCCAGGATCTGCTGGCCTCGGACGGCCGGTACTACGTGGAGAAGGCCGATACGCCGCTACAGCGCGCGGTGGAGATGGTGCAGGCGGCGGGCGGGGTGAGCGTGGTGGCGCACGCGCGGGCCCGCAAGCGCGGCAGGCTGCTGGCGCTGGACCACATTCGGGAGTTGACCGCGCTGGGCCTGGGCGGGCTGGAGCTCGATCATCCCGATCACAGCGCCGCGGACCGCGAGGTGCTGGCCGGGCTGGCCGCCGAGCTCGGACTGCTCACCACCGGCTCCTCGGATTACCACGGCCGCAACAAGACCATTCGGCTCGGCGAATTCACCACGGACCCGGCGCAATTCGAGGAGCTGGTGGGTAAGGCGAGCGGGGTTCCGGTGATCACCGGATGAAGGTGCTCCGGGGTCTGAGCGGCCTTGTCGCGGGTGGCACGGTGATCTTGGTGCTGACGGTGGTCGGCGCGGCGATCATGGGTACGCGGCGCGGTTTTCCGGGCCCCGGGGCTTCCGATCTGGCGTGGCATATCGGTGCGGCGGTACTGATTGTGATCGCCCAGGTATTTGCTGATAGACGTCAGGGAGTTGCTGCTTTTTCCGGATGTGCGATAGTTTTTGCGGTAGCTGGAATGTTGTTGTGGACACAGTGGTGGAATTGAAATACGCATAACAGTTGCGAGCAGTTGAACGGTCGACGAACATTTGTCGATATGACCGAATTCGACGCGGATGTACTCGTGCTGGGCGGCGGTCCCGCCGGGGCCTGGGCCGCGCTCGCCGCGGCGGCGGCGGGCGCCCGCGTTGTGCTGGTCGACAAGGCCCGCTGCGGTTCCAGCGGACCCACCGCGCGCGTCGGCGCGACGCTCTGGAACATTCCGCCCGGCCGGTTGCGCGACGAGGCCGTATCGGAGAACTTCGCGCACGGCGGCGGACTCGGCGATCCGGAATGGATGTACCGGGTGCTCGAGGAGACGCATCGGCGTGTCGGACAACTCGTGCACGGGGGACTGCGATCGCACGGTGAGCGCATCGGCCCGCCCACCCGGATTCACCTGGACGGGCCGAAATACCTCGGTCGGCTGCGCCGCAGCATGATCGTCGCCGGGGTCCGGATCCTGGATCACCATCCGGCATTGCAGCTGATCACCGACGGGGACGGCATCGTCTCGGGCGCGGCGGGGGTGACGCTGGACGGTGACTGCCGCAGCTGGTCGCTGCGGGCCAAATCGGTGATCATCGCCACCGGCGGCTGCGCCTTCCTGTCCGGCGGCGCGGGCACCGATGTGGATACCGGTGACGGCCTGCTGATGGGTGCGGAGGCCGGGGCCGAACTCTCCGGTATGGAGTTCTCCAACGCGTATTCGCTTGTCCCGGCCGGTGTTTCGGGGCCCGCCTCGGTGTCGGGGCAGCGTCCGCCCGGTTCCTTCCGCGCCGATGAGATCAGGCATTTCGCGACGCTGTACGACGAATCGCGCTCGGTGCTCTGCGATGAGGGCGCGGGTTCGCGGGCGCAGGCCTTCGCGGCCATCGCCGGTGGCCGCCGGGTGTACGCCGCCCTCGACGAACTCACCGACGCGAACGCCGCGGCGCTGCTCGGCGGTGACGGCGACACGCTGTCGGCGCGCGCTAACTCGGGTCGGGTGCCGCTGCGCGCGGTGCTGGAGGGGACGGTGCGCGGAACCGGTGGGCTGCGGTTGGCCGGACCCGATTGCGCCACCACGGTTCCCGGGCTCTACGGGGCCGGTGATGTCACCACGCGCGAGCCGGTGACCGGCGCGGTTTCCGGTTTCGGCGGTCAGCACGGGGCCTGGGCGGTGTCGTCCGGGGTGTGGGCCGGGCAGGCCGCGGCGCGATTCGCGGGCACCCGCCGGAAGCTGGGTAAGACACGCCCGGTTCCGGGGGTCGGGCTCGCCGATCGGGCGCGCATCGATCCGCGCGCGGTGGTCGGACTGGTGCAGGAGCACACGCTGCCGCTGCGCCGCAGCTACTGGCGCAGCGACGGCAGCCTGCGGGACAGCATCGGCGAACTCGACGGCATGTGGCCCGGCGTCGAATACGACCTCGGTGGCAAGGGCGCGACCCGGCTGCACGCCCGGCAGGCCGCGGCGCTGCTGGCGGTGGCCCGCTGGACCAAATACAGCGCCCTGGCCCGCACCGAAACCCGCGGTATGCACCGCCGCACGGATCATCCCGGCGTGACCGATGATTGGCGCGTCCGCCTGCTCACCGGCGGCCTGAACAGCGTCTGGGTGCGGCCCGAGCGCACGGCCGCGCCGCGCACCATGCGCGGACCCGTGGAGAGCGCCGCACCCGAGGCGTCCTGACGTCATGCGATAGCCGTTGCGAATCTCGCGGCGGCCCACGGTGACTCGCAAGAGGTGGCAGGGCTCGGTTCGGGCTCGATCTCACCGCGCCGCTGCCAATCGGGCGCGACAGCTCACGGCGGCGGGTGGTATCGCGTTGTGACAGTTCGCCGCAGTCGCGGCCGGACGTGCGAGTTTCCCTTAACCTGCGGGTGATTCGGCTCACCTAGGCTTCGTTGATGGTGAACGCGCGCGATGGGCCGGGGGCGATTTGGCGCGTCGTCGACGCTACTGGCAGAATGTGACGACCCCCGGCCGCAGCCACCGCCCGGTCCGGGGCCACTCGGTGATTACGGTCCGCGACGCGCGGGTTGACTCTGATCACCCCGGCGATATCGCCCGGACCACCCGTCCGGTTCCAGCTCGACGATCTGTGCAGCGCCGTGTTGTCTGTCCGCAGACACGCTTCCCGCGATCGGTAATACTTTGTGCCCATTGCCACGATGTGGTGGCAAGGTTTTCGAAGTGGCCCGCGGTGATGGCCGACGCGCCCGAAAAACGAGTATCGAAACCCCCATTACCTATTACCGAACGGTAACCGTCAAACGGTTGAGTCCGCACCGAGATGGAGTGAAATCGTGTCATCCGTGACTGAAGCAGTGAATGCCCCCACGGCAAACCCCGCGACCAATTCTGCGAACCTTTCCGACATCACCACGGAAGAGATTTTCGCGGGCCACCTGGGCGGCAAGCTCTCGGTCGAACTCACCGCGCCGCTGGAGACCCAGCGCGACCTCTCGATCGCCTACACCCCCGGTGTGGCGCAGGTCTGCCGTGGCATTCACGCCGACGAGTCCCTGGCCAAGACCTACACCTGGGCCGAGCGCCTGGTCGTGGTCGTCTCGGACGGCACCGCGGTGCTGGGCCTCGGCGATATCGGCCCGCGCGCCTCGCTGCCGGTGATGGAGGGCAAGGCGGCCCTGTTCAAGAAGTTCGCCGGCCTGGATTCCATTCCGATCGTGCTCGACACCAAGGATGTCGACAAGATCGTCGAAACGCTGATTCTGCTGCGCCCGAGCTTCGGTGCGGTCAATCTCGAGGACATCTCGGCCCCGCGCTGCTTCGAAATCGAGAAGCGCGTTATCGAGGCGCTGGATTGCCCCGTCATGCATGACGATCAGCACGGCACCGCCATTGTGGTGCTGGCCGCCCTCAAGGGCGCGGCCGCGGTGCAGGGTCGCGATATGTCGGCGCTGAAGGTGGTCGTGTCCGGTGCGGGCGCTGCCGGTGTGGCGTGCACCAACATCCTGCTGGCCGCGGGTGTCTCGGACATCGTGGTGCTCGACTCCAAGGGCATCGTGAGCCGCGACCGCGGTGACCTCAACGATGTGAAGGCCGAACTGGCCGAGCGCACCAACCCGCGCAACATCACCGGTGGTCCGGCCGAGGCGCTCGCCGGGTCCGATGTGTTCCTGGGGCTGTCCGCGGGCACCGTCGCCGAGGAGCTCATCGCCTCCATGGCGCCCGAGTCCATCGTGTTCGCCATGTCGAACCCGGATCCGGAGATCCACCCGGACGTGGCCGCCAAGTACGCCGCGATCGTGGCGACCGGTCGTTCGGACTTCCCGAACCAGATCAACAATGTGCTCGCGTTCCCGGGCGTGTTCAAGGGCGCGCTGGATGTGGGCGCGCGCCGCATCACCGAGGGCATGAAGGTGGCTGCCGCCGATGCCATCTTCGCGGTGGTCGCGGATGAGCTGGCCCCCGATCGCATCATCCCCAGCCCGCTGGATCCGCGCGTGGCTCCGGCCGTCGCCGCGGCCGTGGGTGCGGCCGCGCGTGCCGAGGGTGTCGCGTAACCCGCTGATCGAAGCAATGGTTCGGCCCCCGCACCGATGGTGCGGGGGCCGAA
Source organism: Nocardia sp. NPDC058058 (assembly GCF_042885355.1). NCBI lineage: Bacteria > Bacillati > Actinomycetota > Actinomycetes > Mycobacteriales > Nocardiaceae > Nocardia > Nocardia sp. NPDC058058. The sequence goes on from NZ_JBHVSA010000004.1 coordinate 691,201, forward strand.
TCGTTTTCGGGGTGGGGCGCTCAGGCCGCGGCGGTAGCTCGCGCGGGATCGGGCTGCCGGGTCGAATCCCGCGGCGGCTCAGGCTTTTCGGACGACTGTTCGGTCCAGCCGGGCGGGCCGAAGATATAGGCGACGCGGCCCTTCCAGGTGCGGGCGGTGCGCACGTCGCGGACCAGGTTCATGAGTTCGGCGTAGTTCACCTTGATCGGGTTGTCGGTGCCGATGTTCTTGGTGAGGCCGTAGGCGATGGGCTCGGACTCGGCGGCGAAACTGCCGAACATGCGATCCCAGATGATCAGGACGCCACCGTAATTCGTGTCCAGGTACGGCTGGTTGGAGCCGTGGTGCACGCGGTGATGCGCCGGGGTGTTGAACAGGAATTCGATCGGCCGCCACAGGGTGGTGATGCGCTGGGTGTGGATCGGGAACTGGTACAGCAGGCCGATGGTCTGCAACAGGAAGATCATCCACACCGGGAAGCCCAGGGCCGCGGCCGGAATCCAGCACATACCGCGCAGCTGCGCCGCGATCGGATGCGCCCACGGCAGCCGGATGGCGGTGGAGAGATTGAAGAACCGGCTGGAGTGATGCACGCTGTGCGAGGTCCACAGCAGGCGCACGCGGTGATCGGCGCGATGCGCCCAGTAGTAGCAGAAATCCGTGACGATCAGGCCCAGCATCCACACCCACCAGTCCTTCGGGGACAGGTGCAGCGGGGTGAAGTGTGCCACCAGTACCACCGTGGAGAACGGAATCAGCTGGGCGACAAACGGTTTCGCGATGCGTCCGATGGTGTAGGTGGCGATGTTGGAGGCGCGGTCCCGGCCGGACATACCGTTCGCCGGCCGATCCGGATCGCGCCGATCGGCAATCCATTCCACCAGCATGAGCAGCAGGAATGCCGGTACGGCATAGATGAACAGATCTGGACTCATGTGGACTCCTGCGTGGGAAGTTCCTGCTCGGGTGGCATACCTCGACGCTAATCAGCCCGGCGCGCCGAATCGTCGCGCCGACGGGGGATTCCGCGTCCCCCACACGGGGGATCGGGGGTCTCGGGGGTACCGTCGCGCACAGTGCCGAACATGACGACGGAGGTGGTGCGCGGTGGATGTGAGCAGATCGCTGGCGCGCCAATCGTTGCTGGTGGCGGTGGTGGCGGCCGTCGTGGACAGCATGCAGCTGGTGGTGTGCGGTGCGTTCGGGGCCGCGCCCGGTATGGCGGCGCTGCTGGCGGTGGGGATCGTGATCGCGGATCTGGCGCTGGCGGCCCCACCGTCCACGGCGGCGTACGCGGCCCTCGCGCAGGTGCTGGTGAAATTGGGGATCGGGGCGTTCGTGCAGCATTACGCGTTGCACGCCCGGATTCCCGATGTGGGGTTCCTGGTGGCGGGGTATCGGGCGGGGGCGTGGCTGACCGGTGCGACCTCCTATCTGACGGTGGCCATGCTGGCCGGTGGTGCGGCGCTGGCGCATATTCTGGTGGGCGGCAACGATTCTCGGGATTGGAAGCTGCTCATCGTGACCATTGTCGCGGGGTATGTGCCGTGGCTGGTGGGGCGCAATACGGTGGCGCGCGGGGCCTATATCGCCGAGTTGGAGCAGCGCGAGCGGTTGCGGGAGCAGGAGCAGCGGGCGGCGCTGGATCGCGCGCTGTCCGAGGAGCGGGCCGCCATCGCCCGGGATCTGCACGATGTGATCTCCCATCATGTGAGCGCCATCGGAATTCATGCCGGGGTGGCGCGAATAGCGCTGTCCCGCACGGACTCCGCGGGTGCGACGAAATCGCTGACGGCGGTGGAATCGAGCAGCCGGTCGGCCATGGTGGATCTGCGGCGGCAGCTGGATCTGCTGCACGGGCAGGACGATGACGGGCAGCGGCAGCCGGGGCTCGCCGATATCGAGGATCTGCTCGAGCGCGTGCGCTCGGCGGGACTCGAAGTGCGCGTGGAGATTTCGGGGGAGCCGCCGGTGCTGCCGGGATCGCTGGACGTGATGCTGTACCGGGTGGTGCAGGAGATGCTCACCAACGCCCTGCGGCACGGCCGTGCACCGGCGCGGCTGGAGATCGGTTATCGCCCGACCCGTGTCGAGATTCGCGAGACGAATCCCATCGCTAGCGTGCCGCAGGTCTCCGAGGGAGTGCGCCGGGGTCTGGACGGCATCCGGCGGCGCGTCGAATTGTTCGGCGGCACCGTGCAATCGGGGCCGGATCGCACCGGAAGTCGTTGGGACATAGTGGTTTCGGTACCGATTGGAGCGGCATGAGCGTAAGGGTGCTGATCGCGGACGATCACACCATGTTCCGGTCCGGACTGCGGGCCGTGGTGGACGCGCAGGACGATCTGGAATGCGTGGCCGAGGTGGGCGACGGCCGCGCCGCGATCGAGGCGGCGGCTCGCCTGCGTCCGGAGGTGGCGATACTGGATGTGCGGATGCCCAAGCTGGATGGGCTGGCCGCCACGGAAGCCATTGTGGCGGCGGGCGGTACGCGCGTGCTGGTGCTCACCACCTACGACAGCGAGGCCGGCCTGTCCCGTGCGCTGGCCGCCGGAGCCAGCGGCTTCCTGCTGAAAAGCCTGCCGCCCGAAGACCTGGTCGCGGCCATCCGGGTGGCAGTGCGCGGTGACGCGGTCATCGACCCGTCCATGACCCGCAGGCTCGCACCACGTTTCGCCACCGAACTGGCCCCACCCGCCGAACCCCCGGAACTCGCACAACTGACCGCCCGCGAACGCGAAGTCCTGCTGCTGGTGGCCGATGCCCGCAGCAACTACGAGATCGCCGCCGAACTGGGTGTCGGCGAAGAGACGGTGAAAACCCACGTCTCCCGCATCCTCGCCAAACTCGGTGTCCGCGACCGCATTCACGCGGTGGTCTACGCCTACCGGAACGGCCTGGTTCGCGGCTGAGGTCGCACGCGAAACCGGCGGGCACCGTGGGAGTTGGTGCCCGCCGGTCGATTCCGTCGGCGTCGTGCCGCGAGGGCAGTCGCGGCATATGCGCCGGACCGGCGAGGGAGGGTCCGGCGGGCGACGCGAACGGGTCGGTCCCGCGTTGGCGCGGGGTGGCGTGGATTGGCAGGGGGCTTGTCCGGGGCCGGACTACTTGTGGCAGTTGGCGCGGTAGTCGCGCACGGCCTGGCGGGCATCCTTGATGGCCTGGGCGTCCTGCGGGTGCGACGCGGCGTACGCCTTCATCTCGGCCCGGCGCTGATCCTTGGGCATGGTCTTGATCTTGGCGAATTCGGCGGCCGCGTCCGGATGGGTCGAAAGATACGCCTGCACTTTGCCTTTCGCGTCGGCGCGGGCCGCGCTCAATGCCGCCGGACTGCAATCGGGGCCGTCGGCCGATGCCACGCCCGGCACCGCCAGCGCGATGGCGGCGAATCCGGCCGCACCGGCGACGACGGCGGCAATGCTGCGCTTCATACTCACTCCTACCTGAGGGGATGTGTCCCCACCGAATCTGCCCCCGCCACCTGAAGATCCCCTGAATCCCCACCCCATCTTCAGCCGATCTTCAGCTCTGCCCGCACGCCGAATGCTGCGGGCGGGACTACCGCCGCCCGCCTCGGTCGCCGGGGATCAGTCGCGGGGGAGGCGAAGGAGGAAGACCGCGCCCGAGTGGTCGGGAGGAGGTGGTTCGCAGGTCAGGTCGCCGTTGTGGGCGCGGGCCAGACCGCGGGCGATGGGCAGGCCCAGGCCGGAGCCGTCGGCGCGGCGGTCGCGGGCGGCATCGAGGCGGACGAGGCGGTCGAATATGCGCTCGCGGTCGTCCGGGGGTATGCCGGGGCCCGTGTCGGTCACCGTCAATTCGGCGAATTCGACTGTGGTGCGGAGGCGGATCAGCACGGCGGCGTCCGTCGGGGGAGTCGTGCCGAGTCCGTCCGCTGGGGTGCCTCCGGCGGAGGTCGTCGGTCCGGCCGCGTCGTTCATGGCCTGGCAGGCGTTGTTCAGCAGGTTCGCCAGAATCTGGGTGATGCGTTCCGGGTCCACCGGCGCGATGACCGCATCGCCTTCGAGCTGGAAGTCGATGTCCGGGTGCAGGATTCGCATCCGGTCCAGTTGGGTGGCGGCCAGGGCGCGCAGATCGGTGGGCACGCGGTGCAGTTGCAGTCCGGCGTCGATGTGGGCCAGGTCGAGGAGGTCGTCGATGAGGCGGCCGGCGCGGACGGCTTCGCGCACCAGCAGCAGGTGCATGTGTTGCAGGGCTTCGGGATCGGCGCCGGCGGGGTGCTGGATGACCGCTTCGGCGAGGGCACGGATGCCGGAGACGGGGGTGCGGAGTTCGTGTGCGGCATCGCCGACGAAGGTGCGGATGCGCTGTTCGGAGGCGCGGGCGCGGGCCTCGGCGGCGGTGGTGGCGTGCAGCGCGCCTTCGAGGGTGTCCAGCATTTCGTCGAATGCCGCTGCGGTGCGGCCCAATTCGGTATCGGTGCGGGATGGGTTCAGGCGGCGGCCGAGCTGGCCGCGGGCGATATCGCGGGCCAGCCGGGTCATGGCGTCCAGCGGTGCGAGCGCGCGCGGCACGCCGAACCAGAGTCCGGCGGCGATGACGGCGATGGCCCCCGCGGTGGCCAGGCTCAGCAGGATGCCGAGGCGGTCCTGTACGCGGGTGAGCAGCGGGGTGTCGATCTGCAACGTGAGCCGGGCATCGTTCACCTGCCCGCCGGTGAGCTTGGTATTGCGCGATTTCACCGCCGTGTCGTCGGCGTTCCTGCGATTCAGACTCCCGAACGCGCGCCCGTCCGGCAGCACCAGCCGCGCCCGCACCGACCGGGTGTCCACCCGGGCGATCAGCTCATCGGGCGAAACCCCTTCCTGCGCCAACTGTTTCGCCAATTGCACGCGATCGGTGAGCACCGCGTTCTCGCTGCGGTTCACCACCACCCCGAACAGCGCGTGCACCGTGAACGCCACCGTCACCAGCACCAGCCCGGAAACGATCGCGGTGGTGAGGGTTACCCGCCTGCGCAGCGATACCGTGCGCATCTACTCGCCGACCCGCAGCGTGTAGCCGAGTCCGCGCACGGTGTGCAGCAGCCGGTCCCCGTGCTCCTCGAGTTTGCGGCGCACCGCGCTCACATTCACCTCGACCAGATTGGGGTCGTAATTGTCGTAACCCCAGACGGCAGTGAGGATTTGGGTCTTGGTGACCACCCGATCCCGATTCCCGGCCAGATAGGCGAGCAGTTTGAATTCGGTCGCGGTGAGCGCGACCGCGGCCTCCCCGCGCCGCACGCTGCCGGAATCGACGTCGACCACCAGATCCCCCACGGTGATTCGCGTGCGCGCCCGGCCCATTCGCCGCAGCAGCGCGTCTACCCGCGCCACCACTTCGCCCAGATCGAAGGGTTTGACCACGTAGTCGTCCGATCCGGCGCGCAGTCCGCGCACCCGATCCTCGACCCCGTCGCGCGCGGTCAGCATGAGCACCCCCGCCGCCGAGCGCGCCCGCACGACGTCCAGCAGCGCGAACCCGTCCCGCCCCGGCAGCATCACATCGAGCACGACCACATCGGGCCGGAACTGCGCCAGATCCTGTTCCAGCAGCGTCCCGTCAGCGCGTCCGAGCACGTCATGCCCCGCGGCGCTGACGCCCGCCGTCACGGCCGTGCGAATCGCCTCGGCGTCCTCGACCACAAGAATTCGTCCCGGTTGCACCGGCACATTCTCCGGCCGCTCCCTGTGAATCAGCTGGCGAATGGATCGCGGCGGTACTCACGGCGGGAGCGATCGGGATTCCACCGCCGTGAGTGTCCCGTCGGCGGCTAGTGCGGGATGGAGACGGCGGCGACGAATTCGGCGAGCTGCTTGTCGGTGACGTTCTTGGCGAGGTCGGATTCGCAGATCATGCCGATGAGGCGTTTGCCGTTCGCCACGTCGATGACGGGGAGCCGCTTGATCTGGTTCTGCTCCATCATGTCCAGCACCGCGGAGACGTCGGTGTCGGCGTCGACCCAGCGGGGTGTGCCCTGGGCGAGGTCGCCGGCGCGGACGCGGGACGGGTCGTGGCCCTCGGCAATGCAGCGGACGACGATGTCACGGTCCGTGAGCATGCCGATCAAGCGGTCGTTATTACAGATGGGAAGTGCGCCGACATCCATATTGCGCATCATTTGCGCGGCGCGGTCGAGGGTTTCGTCCGCTGGAATGCATTCCGCCGTGCGGTGCATGATGTCGCGGGCTTTCATGGCTTTCACGCAGACCTCCTGATGAGTGGATGGTGCTTCGGGCCATCTGCCATCGTGTCCCAAGTCACATCGGAGGTCAATGCGCGACTGGTCGGCTGATCGGTTGTGCGGCCGCCGCGACGGGCGGGCGGGTGCGGCGCAGTCGGCCCGCGCCGGGCGCGGACAGCCACACCGCGAAGGCGAGGACGGCGTCCAGTGCGAGTGCCAGCGCGGCGACCAGAATGGCTCCGACGAGGACGCGGTCGTATTTGTAGAGCCCGATCCCGTCGAAGATATAGCGGCCCAGCCCGCCCAGGTTCACATAGGCGGCGATGGTGGCGGTCGCGACGACCTGCAGGGTGGCCGCGCGCAATCCGGTGAGCAGCACCGGCAACGCGTTGGGCAGTTCCACTCGGAACAGCACCTGGCGTTCGGTCATGCCCATGGCGCGCGAGGCGTCGACCACCGCCGGATCGACATTCGCGATACCGGCGTAGGCGCCCGCGAGCAGCGGCGGGATGCCGACGGTGAGCAGCGCGAGAATCGGCGGGAACAGGCCCAGCCCGAGCAGCAGCACCACGAAGGTGAGCAGGCCCAGGGTCGGCAGTGCCCGCATGGCATTGGCGAAGCCGACGATCAGTGCCGAACCGCGCCGGGTGTGCCCGACCACCAGCCCGATCGGCAGCGCGACGGCGACCGACAGGCCGACCGCGAGCAGGCTGTACCAGAGGTGTTCGGTGATGCGCTTGCCGATGCCGGTGGGCCCGGACCAGTTCGAGCCGGTGCTCAGGTAGTGCCAGGCGTCGAGGAAAAGGTTCATGCCGCAGCGCCTTTCGAGACCCACGGGGTGGCGAGCCGGCCGAACAGATACAGCAGCCGGTCCGTGATCAGCGCGAGGACGAGCACCACGATGATGCCCGCGACGATCTCGTCCGGATAGTCGCGCTGATAGCCCTGGGTGAAGAGTTTGCCGAGTCCACCGACGCCGATCAGCGCGCCGACGGTCACCATGGAGATATTGGTGACGGCCACCACGCGCAGGTTGGCCACGAAAACCGGTAGCGCGAGCGGGAAGTCGACGGTGAGGGTGCGGCGCAGCCGGGTGTAGCCGATGGCGTCGGCGGCGTCCAGGATTTCGGCGGGCACCGAGTCCAGGGCGGCGGGCACCGCGGTCACCAGCAGTGCGACCGAGTAGATGGTCAGTGCGATAACCACATTCAGCGGATCGATGACCGAGATGCCGAGCAGCGGCGGCAGGATCACGAACAGCGCCAGTGAGGGAATCGTGTAGGCGATGCCCGCCGCGGTGGTGGTGACGCGGCGCAGCCAGCGCGCCCGGTGTGCGAGCGCCCCGGCGGGTATCGCGATGATCAGGCCGATGAGCAGCGGCAGCAGTGCCAGATACAGGTGGGTGCGGGCGAATCCGGCGATCTCCGCGAAATTGTCGAGGAGATACCTCACTCGGCCGCCTCCTCCTCGAAGAAGGCGCGATTGCGTTCGGCGTCCTCGGCGGCACGCTGATTCGAGAGTTGTTCCAGCACATCCGCGGCCAGGATGGCCCCGCGCACCGCACCGGAATCTGCCACCGCCACACCGATTTCCGAGGGCGAGGAGATGGCGGCGTCCAATGCCTGGCGCAGATCGCCGTCCGGCGGGTAGAGCGAGCCGCCCGCGGCCATATTGTGCTCCAGCGCCTGCCCGGCGCGCACGCCCTCCACCCCGGTGGTGTCGATCCAGCCGAGCGGTCGTCGTTCCGGATCGACGACGAGCCGCCATTCGCCCTTGCGCAGGCGGACCCCGGTGACTTCCTCCGGGGTGATGGTGGCGAGCTCGCGCAGCGGTACCGCTGCGGCGCTGCGGAACGACAGTTCCCGGTAGCCGCGATCGCGCCCGACGAATCCGGCGACGAAATCGGTTGCGGGCTGCGAGAGTACGCGCTGCGGTTCGTCGTACTGTTGCAGTCGCCCGCCGGAGCCGAAGACGGCGACGCGGTCACCGAGTTTGATGGCCTCGTCGATATCGTGCGTGACGAACACGATGGTCTTGTGCAGTTCGGCCTGTAACCGCCGCATCTCGGCCTGCAGTTCGGTACGCACCACCGGGTCGACGGCGCTGAACGGTTCGTCCATCAGCAGGATGGGCGGGTCGGCGGCCAGTGCCCGGGCCACGCCCACGCGCTGCTGCTGCCCGCCCGAGAGTTGTGCGGGATAGCGTTGCGCCAGTTCACGATCCAGTCCGACCCGGTCCAGCACCTGGTAGGCGGCCAGCCGGGCCGCACGGCGGGAGCTGCCGCGCAGCACCGGGACGGTGGCCACGTTGTCCAGTACGGTGCGGTGCGGCAGCAGTCCGGCGTTCTGGATGACGTAGCCGATGCCGAGTCGCAGCTGTACCGGGTTGATCGTCGAAATATCCTGTCCGGCAACGGTTATGGTGCCGGTTGTCGGCGTGACCATGCGATTGATCATCCGCATGGCGGTGGTCTTGCCGCCGCCGGAGGGACCGACGAATACGGTGAACGACCCCGATTCGATGCGCAGGTCGAAATCGTGGACGGCTACCGTCCCGCCCGGGTAGGTCTTGCTGACCCCGCTGAATTCGATGTCGGACACCGTATTTCCCCTATCAGCCGATCGGCTTGCTCAGCCCCTGTGCCTGCACCCACGCCTTCGCGGCGGCGGCGGGTTCGGTCTTGGCGCTGCCCGAGACCGCGGTGTTGAGCCCGATCAACTCGGCGGTGGTGAGTTTCGCCGAGACGGCATTGAGGACGGCGATCAGCTTGTCGCTCTTCTTGGCGGTGTTGAACAGCGGCACCACGTTCTGCGCGGCGAAGTTGTGCAGCGGATCGGCAAGTACCACCAGGTTATTGGCGGCGATGGAGGGTGAGGTGGTGAAGATGTCGGCGGCGGTCACCTGACCGTCGGTGAGCGCGCGCACCGTGGCCGGGCCGCCGCCGTCGGCGATGGGCACGAACTTCGCGGGTGCGATATCGAGGTTGTAGACCTTCTTCAGGCCCGGGAGACCGCCTGGGCGCTCGGCGAATTCGGCGGGCGCGGCGAAGCTGACCTCGGCCGAGTGCGCGGCGAGATCGCCGATGGATTTGAGATTCCAGCGTTCGGCGGTGGCTCCGGTGACCACGACGGCGTCGGAATCCTCACCGGGAGCGGGGGTTGCGATACCGAGCTCATCGCCGAGCGCCTTGGTGAGCGCGGTATTCACATCGGCGGGCGCGGTGGCCGTGGACGATTTGTCGAGGTACTGCAGCAGGTTGCCGGTGTAGTCGGGGATCAGGCTGATCGCGCATTCGCGCAGTGCGGGTACGTAGGCCTCGCGGCTGCCGATATTCAGCTTGGTGGTGATCTGGAAACCGTTGGCGCGCAATGCCTCCGCATACACGTCCGCGACGGTTTCGGATTCCGGGAAGTTGGCCGAGCCGACGGTGAGGCTGTCCGTGCCGCCCCCGCAGTCGCTCTTGCCGCCGAGTGGATTGGAGTCGCCGCCGCAGGCGGAGGCGGCCATGGCCGCTGCCAGTGCGACTGCCGCGGCGAGGATACGTAGCACGGTGCGGGCTGTGCGCCTGCCGCCGGCGCGCGTGGAGAGTAGCGAATGCACTGTCGTCCTTCCGAGCGAGGCCATTCGGATTCCCCGTGCGGATCGTGCCGGGGGAACCAACCTGACTGTTCATACTGCCCGGTTTGCCCCGCGAACGTTGCCTACCTCGGGTTGGTTTCTCCGTGTGCCGCCGGACGATTCCCGATATCGGCTGGTGAGACACGCTCGGGGCCACCCGATCCGGGGTTCGCGCCCGGCGCGCGGCAGACTGTTGCGCATGTTCGGCAGAACGGATTCCCGCGCCCCCCGGCGAGCCCTGCTGTGCACCGCGCTGGCGGTCGCGCTCGCGGCGGCGACCCTCGCGTGCGGTACCGACGACGCGCCCGCGCTGACCATCGGCGCGGGTGATTCGGCGCAGTCGGGTCTGCTCGCCGAGATCTACGCGAACGCGCTCGGGCGCACCGGGGCGCGCACCGCCGTGCATCGCGGCCTGGGCGCGCGCCTGGGTCAGCTCGCCGCCCTTGACGCGGGCACCGTCGTCGCGGTCGCCGACGTCACCGGTGATCTGCTCACCACCCTGGACTCCACGTCCACCGCGAACAAGCCCGACGATGTCGTCAAGGCGCTCAATGCCGCTCTGCCCGAAGGGCTCACGGTCGGCGATCCGGCCGACGGCACCGATCTGCGCCCGGTGGTCGTCGCCGATGCCACCCGCACCGAGGTGTACCCGGCCTCGCTGAAGGAGCTCGCCCCGCGCTGTCCGGAGCTGACCGTCGGCATCGCGACGGGCCCCGCCCTGGATCCGATGCGCGCGCCGCTCGATCCGCAACGCGATGTGATCGCCCCCTTCGAAGCGGTCTACGGCTGCGCCATCGCCCACCCGGTCACCTTCGCGACCGCCGAGGACGCTCGAAAAGCCCTGTCCACCGGTGAAATCCAGCTGGCGGTGCTGTCCGGCCCCCCGTCGTACCTCCCCGACGGCGGCGCGGACCTGACCGCCCTGGCCGACCCGTCCTACGCCTTCCGCTCGGCCATGGTCGTCCCGGTACTTCGTAAGGCCGCCTTGACGTCCACCCAGCTCCGCAAACTCAATTACGTCGCAGGCGAACTCACCACCGTCGACCTGGCCGATATGCTCCGCCAGATCCGCGATAACGGGGCCGTCCCCGCGGATCTGGCCCGCACCTGGCTGGACGCGCACGCGCTCTGAATCCGGATCCGATACCGCCGAATCCGCCTCGAGGTATCGCCGATCGTGATGCGAGTTGCCGGTCCGTACGCGGAAAGCTCGCTTACCGTTGAGTTTCGGGGACGATTCCAACTAGGCGGATTTGGATTCGATGGTCAATTTGGATTCTTGGCCGTGGCCGGAGAACACGTTGCTGGCGCGGTTGAGTCCGCGGTCGCGGCGGGAGTTGCTCGGGCTCGGGCATGAGCGGTACTGCAAACCGGGCACATTGCTGATGCGGCAGGGGGATCCGGGAAATACGGTGTACGTGCTGCGCTCGCACGATACGAGCGTATCCGCGTGCGTGAAGATCACCGCGGACGCCGGGACGCTGTTCGCCATTCGGGTGAGCGGGGATGTGATCGGGGAATTGGGTGCGCTGACACCGAATTCGGTGCGTTCGGCCACGGCGACGGTCTGCACGGCGACGATCGCGCACTGCATTCCCGGAAATATGTTCCTGTCGTTTCTCAACGAGCATCCGGACGGCTGGCAGACGCTGTGCCGCACCCTGGCCGATCGCCTCGCGTGGTCGGATCAGCGGCGCCTGGATTTCGGCGGCTGGCCGGTGCGGCGCTGTCTGGCCCGGTTGCTGGTGGAGTTCGCCGAATCCTACGGTCGCCCCAGCGAATCCGGGGTGGAGATCACCGTGCGGCTGTCCTACGAGGAGCTCGGCAATCTGATCGGCGCGGGGGAGGACGCGGTCGGACTGGCCATGAAGCGCATGCAGACGAAGGATCTGGTCTGCCTGCGCAGCCGCCATGTGGTGGTGCGCGATCTCGAAGGTTTGCGGAACTACGCGGAGCTGGAATGAAGAATCCCTGAAATCTGCTCCGTGGCCGGATTTTTCAGGCGCGGGCCGATTCCGCCGGTGGCAATCTCGTGGCCTGGTGATACACGGAACCATGGGAGGGCACCGATGTCGATTTCCGAACCGGAATATGAATGGCACCCCGCCGAACAGCTCTGCCTGAGCTTGAGCCGCGCGCACAGCCCGCTCGCGGCCGCGCTCATGGCGGCGGCGGTCACCGGCTACTGGCCTCGAATCGCTTACCACGCAATCGATAACCGGATGGCGCCGGCGGACCTCACGGCCATTCGTTCAGGGCGGCGGCGAGAGTGGAGTTGAGCGCCAGCGCCGGCAGCGAGTCGACCAGCAGGTCGATGAGCGCTTCGCGGGGTATAGGCGCCTCGCGCAGCCAGGTGAGGGTGGTTTCCTCGACGAAGGCGATCCAGCCGCGGACCGCCAGGGTGAGCCGGGGCATATCCGAATCCTCCACGGGGATGGGGGATTCGGCGAGGATGCGCTCGACCTGAGCGAGGCGGTGGGTGTTGACCAGGGCGACGAGTTCGGGGCTGGCGCTGATGGGGCCGCGCAGCAGCGCCTGATAGGGGGTGCGGTTCTCCTCGACGTAGGCGACATAGCGCTCGACGGAGTCGCGCAGCATTTCCGGAAGCGGCAGGGCGGGATTGGGGGTGGTGCGTTCCAGCAGTTCGGCGTTGGCGTGCGCGATGATCGCGAGGTGGAAATCGCCGAGGGTGGGGAAGTAGTGGAAGAGCAGGCCGCGCGAGATGCCGGCCTGTTCGGCGATCTCGCTGACCGACACCTCTTCCAGCGACCGGTCGCGCAGCATGTTCGCGCCCAGGGTGATGAGTTGCAGGCGTCGATCGTCGGGGCTGAGCCGGGTGCGTTTGGCTCCGGCGTCCGGCTTGCTCACCTTGGCTCCTGAGGTCATGGTCAAATCTTACTGAACGTGAGTCAATACTATTGACTCCTACTCAATAAGACCCTACGCTGATATACATGAGTCGCAAGGTTACAGACAAAGCTGTCGACAACCGGGCTGCCCGGCATTCCCACATCATCATCGTGGGCAGCGGGTTTTCCGGCCTGGGCCTGGCCATTCGGCTGAGCCAGCAGGGTCGCAACGACTATCTCGTGCTCGAGCGCGGCAATGATGTCGGCGGCACCTGGCGCGACAACACCTACCCGGGCGCGGCCTGCGACGTGCCCTCGCACCTGTACTCGTACTCCTTCGCGCTGAACCCGGACTGGTCGCGCTCGTTCTCCAAGCAGCCGGAGATCCAGGGCTACATCAAGTCCGTCGCCGATAAGTACGACGTGCGCGACAAGCACCTGTTCAACTGCGATATGACCGGCGCGCAGTGGAACAACGACACCGCGCGGTGGGAGATCCAGACCTCGCAGGGCGATTTCACCGCCGATATCCTGGTCTCCGCCGTCGGCGCGCTGTGCGAGCCGAACCTGCCGGATATCAAGGGCATCAATGACTTCCAGGGCGAGATCTTCCACTCCGCGCGCTGGGACCACAACGCCGACCTGACCGGTAAGCGCGTCGCGGTCATCGGCACCGGCGCCTCCGCGATCCAGATCGTGCCGACCATCGCCAAGCAGGTCGCGCACCTGGACCTGTACCAGCGCACCGCCCCGTGGCTGCTGCCGCGCGCGGACCGGCCCTACCTGCTGCCGGAAAAGCTTGCCTTCAAATACATTCCGGGCGCGCAGGCGCTGTCCCGCGCCGCCATCTACGCCGCGCGCGAGACCCAGGTCGTCGGCCTGGCCAAGTTCCCGCCCGCCATGAAGATCCTGGAGACCGTCGCGCGCGCCAAGCTGCGCATCGAGGTCAAGGATCCGGAGCTGCGTAAGAAGGTCACGCCGAACTTCCGGATCGGCTGCAAGCGCATGCTCATCTCGAACGAGTACTACCCGGCGCTGGGCCGCGACAATGTCGACGTCGTCACCGACGGCATCCAGGAAATCCGCTCCGGTTCGGTCGTCACCAAGGACGGCGTCGAGCGCGAGGTCGACGCGATCGTCGTGGCCACCGGCTTCCACGTCACCGATTCCCCCGCCTACGACACCATTTCGGGTCGCGACGGCCGCACCCTGGCCGAGGTCTTCGAGAGCATCGGCCAGCAGGGCTACAAGGGTTCGGCGATCCACAACTACCCGAATATGTTCTTCATGCTGGGCCCGAACGTCGGCCTGGGCCACACCTCGATGGTGTTCATGATCGAATCGCAGATCAACTACATCGCCGACGCCGTGGCCACCATCGACCGCCTGGACGTGCGCACCATCGAGGTGCGCAAGGATGTGCAGGACGAATACAACGCCGAGTTGCAGAAGAAGCTGACCGGCGCGGTCTGGAGCACCGGCGGCTGCGCCTCCTGGTACATGGACAAGCACGGCAACAACACCACGCTCTGGCCGGACTTCACCTTCCGCTTCCGGAGCCTGCTCCAGAAGTTCGACGTATCCGCCTATGAGACTTCAACTTCCGCCCGGACCGCCGCCTGATTCCGGCAGCGCCCGAACAACCGAAAGTGGTAACCGTGAGCAACGATGCTTACTTCAAGGACAAGGTCTGTGTGATCACCGGCGCCGGCTCCGGCATCGGCCGCGCCCTGGCGGAGAACCTGGCCCGCCGCGGCGCCAAGCTCGCGCTGTCGGATATCGACACCGAGGGCCTGGCCGAAACCGTGCGGCTGTGCGAGAAGTTCGGTGTGGAGATCAAATCCGATCGGCTCAATGTGGCCGAGCGCGAGGCCGTGCTGGTCTACGCCGATGAGGTCAAGAAGCATTTCGGCAAGGTCAACCAGATCTACAACAATGCCGGAATCGCGCACCACGGCGATGTACTGGACACCGCGTTCAAGGACATCGACCGCATCATGGACGTCGACTTCTACGGAGTCGTCAACGGCACCAAGGCATTCCTGCCGTACCTGATCGAATCCGGTTCCGGTCACGTGGTGAACATCTCCAGCCTGTTCGGCCTCATCGCGGTCCCCGGCCAGAGCGCGTACAACGCCGCCAAGTTCGCGGTGCGCGGTTTCACCGAGGCGCTGCGCCAGGAAATGCTCATGAGCGGTAAGCCGGTCAAGGTCACCTGCGTGCACCCCGGCGGCATCCAGACCGCCGTCGCCCGCAATGCCACGGTCTCCGAGGGCCTGAACCAGCAGAACCTGGCGAGCCTGTTCGACAAGAAGCTCGCCATGCACACCCCCGCGATGGCCGCGCAGACCATCACCGAGGGCGTGGCCCGCGGACACGGCCGCGTGCTGATCGGCTGGGAGGCCAAGCTGCTGGATCTGTTCGTGCGCAGCACCGGCTCGTACTACCAGCGCATCTCCGCCGTCGTACAGAAGCGCTTCCTGCCGTAGGGAATTGGTTATGCCACAGCTGAATCTGCCGTTGCCCGTCGCGCGTGCGGTCCTGCATCCGATGTTCCGGGTAATGCTCAACAAGACGCTGCCCTTCTCGGTGCAGCGCGCCCTGATGGATCTGGGCGCGCCGCTGCAACGGGCTCCGCGCGGTACGCATTCGGAGAAGGTGCGCCTGGGCGGGCGTCCGGCCGAGCGGGTCACGCTCGGTCCGGCCACCGACAGCGCCACCGTGCTGTATCTGCACGGCGGCGGCTACACCGTCGGCTCGCCCGCAACGCATCGGGCGCTCGCCGGGTATCTGGCGCGTGAAACTGGTTGTCCCGTACAGGTTCTCGACTATCGCCTGGCCCCGGAGCATCCGTTCCCGGCGGCCCTGGACGATGCCGAGGCGGCGTTCCTGGAGCTGATCGCCTTCGGCTACAAGCCCGAACGCATTGCGGTGGGCGGGGATTCGGCCGGTGGCGGGCTCGCGCTGGCGCTCGCGATCCGATTGCGCGATAAGCACGGGCTGGCCCCGGCCGCGCTCGGGCTCATCGCGCCGTGGGGCGATCCCAACGAGATCCCCGAGCGCACCCGGGATCTGGTCATCAACAAGCCGTGGTCGCGGGCCTGCGCCGCCGCCTATCTGGGCGGCGGTGACGGCCTCGACACCGGTTACGCGCCGTTGCTGGCCGATCTGCACGGGCTGCCGCCCACCTATGTGCAGGCCGATAAATCCGAGCTGCTGCACGACCAGTGCACCCGGCTCACCGCGAAGCTGCGCGCGGCGGGCGTGGAGACCCGGTTCACCGAGACCGAGGGTCTCTGGCACGTGTCCCAATTGCAGGCGTCCCTGGTGGCGCCCGCCGAGGCGATTACCCGGGAACTCGGCGAGTTCCTGCGCCAGGCCCTTCGACCTGCGCAAACCCGTTCCATAGGATAGTGGTGGCACGGTTCGTGAAGCCCGTTCGAACAGTTCGATAGAACAGGTTCGGGCGGGCTGCCGGGTGTGACAAGTAAGCGTGGCGTAAATTACCCGCGAGTAAACCCACTGTGGAAGGGCAGCGATGCGAGAGTTCGAAGTCCCGGCTACCTACACCATCCCCGAGAGCGCCAATATGTCGGACGGTGCGTTCCGGCATGCGGAGAAGACCCCGGACCTGGTCGTCTTCAACACTCCCGATGGTAAGGGCGGCTGGAACGACGTCACGGCGGTCGAGTTCGCCAAGGCCGTCACGGGTGTGGCCAAGGGCTTGGTCGCCTCCGGAATCGAACTCGGAGACCGGGTGGCCATCATGGCCGCCACCTCCTACGAGTGGGTCGTGCTGGACTTCGCCATCTGGGCGGCCGGCGGCTGCACCGTCGCGATCTTCGACAGCTCCTCGGCCGAGCAGATCCGCTGGATCCTGTCCGACTCCGCCACCAAGGCGATCGTCGTGCAGAACGAGAAGCAGCGCGCCACCATCGCCGAAATCGAAGGCGGACTGGGTGATCTGCGCGAGGTGCTGCAGATCGAGGGCGGCGCCATCGCCGAACTGACCACGCGCGGTGCGGAACTCGACGACAGCGTCGTGCACGAGCGGCGCGCCCAGGTCAAGGCCGCCTCGCCCGCGACCCTCATCTACACCTCCGGCACCACCGGACGGCCCAAGGGCGTCATGCTCTCGCATGCCAACCTGTACGCCGAATCGGCCGCCGATCGCTCCGCCATGAGCGAATTCCTGCGCCCCGGCCAGAAGTCGCTGCTGTTCCTGCCGTTGGCGCACGTCTTCGCGCGCGCGGTGGCACTGGCCGCGTTCGACGCGGGCGTCACCGTCGCGCACAGCTCGGACTGGTCCACGCTGGTCGACCAATTCGGTGCGTACAAGCCGAACTTCATCCTCTCGGTACCGCGCGTGTTCGAGAAGGTGTTCAACGGCGCCAAGCAGAAGGCGCACGACGGCGGCAAGGGCAAGATCTTCGACTACGCCACCGAGGTGGCCATCGACTACAGCAAATCGCTCGAGACCGGCGGTCCCGGCCTGGTGCTCAAGCTCAAGCACACCGTGCTCGACAAGCTGGTCTTCGCCAAGCTGCGCGAGGCCATGGGCGGGCAGTGCGGTTCCGCGGTCTCCGGCGGCGGACCCCTGGGCGCGCGCCTGGGCCACTACTTCCGCGGCGCGGGCGTCACCATCTACGAGGGCTACGGCCTGACCGAGTCCACCGCGGCCGTCAGCGTCAACACCCCCAAGAACATCAAGGTCGGCACCGTCGGCCAGCCGCTGCCCGGCCACGGCGCGAAGGTCGCCGAGGACGGCGAACTGCTCATCCGCGGACCGGTGGTGTTCTCCGGCTACTGGAACAACCCGGACGCCTCCGCCGACGCGTTCGACGCCGACGGCTGGTTCAAGACCGGTGACCTGGGCGCGATCGACGACAAGGGATTCATCTCCATCGTCGGGCGCAAGAAGGAAATCCTGGTCACCGCGGGCGGTAAGAACGTCTCCCCGGCCATGCTCGAGGATTCGCTGCGCCAGCACCCGCTGATCAGCCAGGTCATGGTCGTCGGCGACGGTGAGCCGTTCATCGGCGCGCTCATCACCCTGGATCAGGAAACGCTGCCGAAGTGGCGCGAGCGCAACAACATTCCGCCCGAGACCACCATCGAGCACCTGATCGAGAACCCGGCGCTGGTCGCCGAGATCAACGAGGCCGTGGCCGCCACCAACAAGCTGGTGTCGCACGCCGAGGCGATCAAGAAGATCCGCATTCTGCCGGTCGACTGGACCCAGGAGGGTGGCGAGCTCACCCCGAAGCTGTCGCTCAAGCGCAACGTGGTGATGAAGCAGTACGCCAAGGACGTAGAGGCGATCTACTCCTAGGAACCTCCGTCATCCCGGCGCGCTTCTTGGCCGGGATCCACACGATCGGTGCGGCACTGCCGGTGTGGATCCCGGCCAAATGCATGCCGGGATGACGAAGGTAATGCCGTTGACCGGGGGAGATCCGGCGTCATCGGAATGTCATTTCTGTGGCCGGTATGCAGGCCCGATCCCGCAGTAGGGTCGAATTCGTGGCCGGTCGTGAACTTCGAATAGCGGGTGGCATCGCCGCCGCCGCGGTGACGCTGGGCGTCGCCGAGATCGTCGCGGTGCTGATCAGCCCCGACAGCACACCGTTGCAGGCGATCGGATCGCTGATCGTCGACCACACCCCGGATGGGGTGCGCGAGTGGGTGATCGGGACGTTCGGCACCAAAGACAAACTGGTGCTGTTCGTTTCGATGGGCGCGGTCGCGGTGCTGGTGGCCGGGCTGGCCGGACTCGCCGAGCGGGTGAAGCGCCCGATCGGCTCGATCCTGTTCGCGGCCTTCGGGCTGCTGGCGATCGTGGCGGCGGTTACCCGCGCCGATGCGTCCTGGACCTGGGCGCTGCCCGCGCTCTTGGGCGCGTGGTCGGGAATCGCGGTGCTGCGCAGCCTGATTCGCCGCATCGAGGATTTCGACGCGGCGCGTGCGGCAGCGGTGGAACCCGCCGATGGCTCGGAAACCGCCGCCGGGGAAGCGGATTCGGACGTGACCCTGGAGCGGCGGCTCGTCATGCGGGGCATCGGCATCGCATTGGCCTCCGGTGCGGCGGCCGGTGCGGTGGGACGTGTTCTCGGACTGCGGAAGCGGGATGTCTCGGGGGAGCGGGCGGAGGTACAGCTGCCGCCCCCGTCCGGTCCGAAGGTCGCTGTCGATCCGGCCGCCGATCTCCGAATCCCGGGCCTGTCCTCGTATCTCACGCCGAACAGCGATTTCTACCGCATCGACACCGCGCTGACCGTCCCCCAGGTCAGCAAGGACGATTGGTCGCTGCGCATCCACGGCATGGTGGATCGCGAAATCCGGCTCAGTTACGCCGATCTCGGCGCCCGGCAGGCCATCGAGAAACTGGTGACGCTCACCTGCGTCTCCAATCCGGTCGGCGGCGATCTCATCGGCAATGCCAGCTGGCTCGGCTATCGCCTGGATGAGATTCTCGCCGAAGCTGGTCCGCATCCGGATGCCGATATGGTGTTGTCCCGCAGTATCGACGGCTTCACCGCGGGCAGTCCGCTGGCCGCGCTCACCGACGGCCGCGATGCCATGCTCGCGGTCGGCATGAACGGTGAACCGCTGCCCACCGCGCACGGCTATCCGGTGCGCATGGTGGTGCCGGGCCTGTACGGCTATGTCTCGGCGACCAAGTGGGTGACCGATATCGAGATCACCAGATTCGATCGCGCACAGGCGTATTGGACCCGGCGCGGCTGGTCCGAGCGCGGCCCGATCAAGACCGGAACCCGGATCGACACGCCCGGCAGCGGCAAGCTCGCGGCGGGCAGGGTGACGGTGGCGGGGGTGGCCTGGGCGCAGCATCGCGGTATCAATGCCGTGGAAGTGCGGATAGACCAGGGTGAATGGCAGCCCGCGCGGCTGGCCGCCGAACCGTCGATCGACACCTGGCGGCAGTGGGCCTTCGACTGGGACGCCACCTCCGGTCCGCACACCATCTGGGCGCGCAGCACCGACGGCACGGGCACGGTGCAGACCTCCGATCAAGCGGGCGAGGTCCCCGACGGCGCGACCGGTTACGCGTCGCGATTCGTGCGCATCGGCTGAAATACCGCAAACGCCCGGTTATTCGGAGTTTCCGGAGTGGCGAAAATGCCGAACGGCCGTTTTGCCCGCGCCAACGGTTTACGATCGCCCAGGCCGTTCGACGCCCGATCAAGGAGCGCCATATGACCGGAGTGCTGGAGTGGGCGCGGGCGGAGAACCTGCAGCCCGAACCGATCACCCTCGATGTCTGGAAGCAGCTACCCCGCGACTTCTGCCGCATCGTCGAAGTGGTGAACGGTGATGTGGTGCGCGCCGATCCGGCCCCGCATCCGCATCGCAATGCCGCCCGGCGCATCGCCGCCATGCTCGAGGTCGCCGCCATCTCGCATATGGGGCAGTACAGCGACGGTCCGCTCTACGTCGGCACCGATAAGGATGTGCTGCTGTGGGAACTGCCGCGGGTCACGCTGCGCCGTCCCGACGTCGCGCTGTTCACCTGTGCGCCAACGGTTTCCGGGGTGCTGCCCGCGCCCCGGGTGAAACTCGCGATCGAGGTGGTCTCGCCGCTGACCGAACGCGTCGACATCGCCGACAAACAGGCCGAGTACGCGCTGGCCGGGATTCCGTGGTTCTGGCTGGTGTATCTGGATCGCGATCATGTGACCGCGATCCAGACCCACGTGCTGGTGCTCGGGCACTATCGCCCGCACCGGCGGCTCACGCCCATCGGCGGTGAGACGCTGATCGATATGCCGATAGAGATCCGCATCGACTGGACCCGGTTGTACGGGCTCGTCTATTGATGCGGATCCCTTGTCGCGCAGGCTGATTCAGCCCGCGATATCGGCCTTGGCGGGCTCGGCCGCCGGACGGTGATCACTCTTGCCGTGCCCGACGAACAGTGCGGACGCCACCACGCCGATCAGCAGGATGCAGCCCGGCAGAATCATCGACTGGCTGAGCGCGGTGCTGATCTTGTCCAGCACCTCCGGCGGGATCTTGCCGCCGCCGCTGCCGCCGCCCTCCATCACCGGACCGCCGGGCAGGTGCTGCGCCGCCAGCCGCGAGGACATCAGCGCCGCGATGGCCGCCGAACCCAGCACCGAACCCACCTGACGGGTGGTGTTGTACACGCCCGCGCCCGCACCGGCCTGCTGAATCGGCAGGTTGTGCGTGGCCGTGGTGGCCAGCGGGGCCCAGATGCAGGCATTCGCGATACCGGCGATACCGCCGATGACCAGGAACAGCGGAATCGAGGTGTCCGGCTTCATCAGCGCGGAGAAACCGAAGATGGTCGCCGCGAACACCGCGAAACCGATGGTCGGCAGAATGCGCGGCGGCATCCGATCCGAGATCTTGCCGATGATCGGCGCGAACACACCGGTCAGAATCGCCATCGGGGCCAGCACCAGCGCCGATTTGGTCGGCGACATGCCGTGCACCTGCTGCAGGAAGAAGTAGAACGGCACGAACGTCGCGGTGATCGAGGCGCCCATAGCCGCGATCGCCAGGCTGGACAGCGAGAAGTTGCGATCCTTGAACAGGCTCATCGGGACCAGCGGTTCACCGGTATTGCGTGCCTGATTGACCACGAACAGACCCAGCACCACGATGCCGCCGCCGATCATCAGCCAGATCAGCGCGTCCCAATCGCGGGTGCCGCCCTCCTGGATGCCGAAGACCAGCAGGAACATGCCGACCGCGGACAGTGCGACGCCGACGAAGTCGAACTTGTGCTCGTGGGTCTCCAACGCGGGCACCAGCCAGGCCGCCAGCACGAACGCGATGATGCCGATCGGCACGTTCACGTAGAAGATCCACTGCCAGCCCTGCCAGTCCACCAGCACGCCACCCAGGATCGGGCCGACCAGGGTCGCGAGACCGGCGACGCCGCCCCACAGGCCCATGGCCGCGCCGCGCTTGTCCGGCGGGAAGGTGCGGGTGATGACCGCCATCGTCTGCGGGGTCATCAGCGCCGCGCCCAGACCCTGCACCGCGCGGGCCGCGATGAGCATCTCGATGCTCGTCGACATGGCGCACCACAGCGAGGCGAGGGTGAAGACCGTCAGGCCGATGAGGTAGATGTTCTTGGGGCCGAAGCGATCTCCGAGCCGCCCGGTCACCAGCAGCGGTACCGCGTAGGCCAGCAGATAGGCCGAGGTCACCCAGATGACCTTGTTGATATCGGCGTTCAGATCCTCCTTGATCGCCGGATTGGCCACCGCGACGATGGTCATGTCCAGCAGGATCATGAAGAACCCGACCACCAGCGCGTATAGCGCCAGCCACGGATTGCGTTGAGTGGACATGGGATTCCTATCTAGAGATGAAAGTCTGTGTAGCGGAAGGGGATTCGCGGTTTGTCAGGGGACCACGCCCTTTCGGACGGCGGCCAGATCCGCCTGACTCAGGCCCGCGCCCCAGTCCGCGCCGAGCCGATCCTTGTCCTCGTCGTCGCGGCTCGGAACGCGCTCACCGGTCTCCGGATCGAAGTCGGACCACGGCAGCTCGCCGGACTCCAGATCGGCGATCACGGTGCGCAGCCAGCCCGCCTCGGTGACGTTGGACAGGTGCAGGAATTCGATGACCATCCAGTACCGCCGCGGCACCAGGCGGGAACGGACCCAGTCCTGCAGCGCCTCGAACTCGGCGATGCGGCCGTCCACCCAGGTGACGCGTTCGCGCAGTAGTGCGATCACATCGTGCACCGGCAAATTGTGCGCCTCGGCCATGGCGAGCGGAAAAATCGGGTACTCCTTCACGGGAGTACGGAGGATTTCCGTGACCCGGGTGCGCAGGTTGTCGCGCCCGGCCGGATTGATCCGATAGGTGGTCCGTTCCGGGCGATTACCGGCCCGATCGGTGCCCTCGGCCACCACGAATTCCAGCTCCGCCAGCCGCGCCACCGTGTGATAGAGCGAGCCGGGTTTGATCTTCACCAGCTCGTCCTCGTGCCGGGCCATCAGGAGTTGATACATCTCGTACGGATGCATCGGCTTCTCTTCCAGCAGGGCGAGCACCGCGATCGCCAAAGGCGTCAGCGCCACACTCGCCTGCTTGCCGGTCATATCGGCCTCCTGTTCCGCTCCAAATATTCCACGTGGAATATACGACGTGGAACATGGCGGGGCAACCCCCTGTGGTCCGGCGCACAATGGCCCCGATGGCGCACCGTGGCCCGGATAGCGCACCGTGCCAGTCACTTTCGGGGGGCGACGGGAAACAGGCCGCTCGGTAGGCTGACCCGGTGGTTAAGGGTTCGGTGGCCTCGCACGTGATGCGGTTGCTGGTGGGAGTCGCGCGGGAGTCCGGGGTACCCGAGCATGAGCTGGCGTTCATCGAGGGGGTGCGCGGGCCCGCGCTCGATGACGATCTGACCCGGTTTCCGACCTCGTCGCTGCTGCGGGTGTGGGAGTTGATCGCGGCGGCCGACCCGGTGGGCGGCGGTGCGCGGGCCATCGCGGCCGCGGATCGGGGACGGCTGCACGTGTGGGACTACCTGGTGACCGGAGCGCCCACGCTCGCAGCGGGTTTCGCGGACGCGGGAGAGTATCTGAGCGTCATCTGCGATCCGGTCGCGCGAATCTCGGTGCGCGAGGACGGTTCTCGGCTGACGGTGCAGCACGACAATCTCGCCACCGGGACGGAGGTGGACAACACCATCAACGAGTACGCGCTCGGGTTGATTCTGCGGCGTGCCCGAGATGCGCGCGGAGACCAATTGCGGCCCGTGCGAGTGGATTTCGCGCATGACGCGCCCCGGCGGCACGACCACCTCGACGAGGTGTTCGGGACCGGGAACATCCACTTCGGGCAGGGCGGGAATCGGATCACCTTCCTCGATGCCGAATCCGAGCCCGCGGCAAGGCCTTTCGACCCCGAGCTACAGCGCGTCATGCGGATGTACGCGCGCTCGATCATCGACAGCGCGCGGCCGGCGCCGGACTGGCGCGAAACCTTCCGCGGCGCGATCTCCGAAGCGCTGGCGGACAGTCACGGCCGTGGCACCTCGCTGGAGGAGGTCGCGCACCGGCTGTCCATGAGCCCGCGCACCCTGCAACGCCGCCTGGCCGACCACGAGACGACCTGGCGAGAAGAGTTGGAGGCGGTGCGATTCGAGCGCGCCACCCGGTTGCTGCGCGAGACCGATCTCTCGCTGCAATCCATTGCCGGACGGCTCGGCTACACCGACCATCGCACCCTGCGGCGCGCCTTCCAGCGTTGGACCGGGCAGACCCCGGACGCCTTCCGGCGCGCCGCCTGAGCGCATCTCACGACTTCGCGGCCCGCGTCGCCTGCACCGCGTTCAGGGTGACCGCCGCGGCATTCCAGATGGCGTACAGGCTCACCGCGTACGGCACCCAGGTCGGATGACGGACGGCGATCAACACGATCGTCGCCACCGCCAGCGCGAGCGCGCGATGCACGATTCCGTTGTGCAGCAGGCTCTTCAGCACGGCCGCTGGCACCGATGGCTGGACCGTGATCATCGTTCCACCCGCTTCTTCAGCGCCTCGTTCGACAGCTCGAAACTCTCGATGGTGCTCGCGATGGTGCCGCTCATGAAGGGCGCCAGCACCCCGCCGAACTCCTCCGCCTGCACGAACCGCGTTCCGCCGTCCCGCGCCTCCATCGTGAACTTGTGCGTGCCGTCGAAAAGCCCGGGCACCAACACGATTCCCTTCCAGGTGACCGCCCTGGCGTGCTCGGCCACCAGCACGCGGGGCTTGAAACCCATGGGCCGCCCCGTGACCGGGTACATCCGCATCTCCAGCCGCGCACCGACCGCGAGCGTCCCCTTGGCCTCCCGAATGAACGGATTCCACTCGCTGTAGCTCTCGAAATCACTGAACACCGCCCACACCTGCTCCGGCGTGGCGTCGATCTGAATATCGGTACTGATCGATTTCATGAATCCGAGCCTATGACCAGCACATTCGCCCCGAACGGGATGCAACGCGCCACCTAGGGGACAAACGGCGCCGGGCCGGATTCCCGTGGGAATCCGGCCCGGAACGTGAAAACGGTTGTGCTAGACGGTCGGTGCGAACGCCTCGCCGATGATCTCGGCCTGCTCCACCGCGTGCACCTTGGACGAACCCGAGGACGGGGCCGACATGGCGCGCCGCGAGATGCGACGCAGCTTGGCGAAGCGGGCGGGCAGGATCTCCGGGAGGTTCAGGCCGAAGAAGGGCCAGGCGCCCTGGTTGGCCGGTTCTTCCTGGACCCACACCAGATCGGTGGCGTTGGGGTAGCCCTCCAGCGCCTCGTTCAGGCGGAACTTCGGGATCGGGTAGAGCTGTTCGACGCGCACGATGGCCACATCGTCGCGCTTGTTCTTGTTCTTCTCCACGACCAGCTCGTAGTAGATCTTGCCGGAGGTCAGCAGTACGCGCTTGACCTTCGAACGATCACCGTCGCCGCTCTCGTAGGTGGGCTCCTCGAGCACCGAACGGAACTTGTTGTCGGTGAAGTCCTCGACCTCGGAGACCACGGCCTTGTTGCGCAGCATGGACTTCGGGGTGAAGACCACCAGCGGACGGCGGATGCCGTCGAGCGCGTGCCGGCGCAGCAGGTGGAAGTAGTTCGACGGGGTGGAGGGAACCGCCACCGTCATCGAACCCTCGGCGCACAGCTGCAGGAAGCGCTCGATACGACCGGAGGTGTGGTCCGGACCCTGGCCCTCGTGACCGTGCGGCAGCAGCAGCACGACCTCCGACAGCTGGCCCCACTTGGCCTCACCGGAGGAGATGAACTCGTCGATGATGGTCTGCGCGCCGTTGACGAAGTCACCGAACTGCGCCTCCCACAACACCAGTGCGTCGGTGTTGCCGAGCGAGTAGCCGTATTCGAAACCGACCGCGGCGTATTCGGACAGCGCCGAATCGTGCACCGCGAACCAGCCCGGATTCTTCGACCCGATGTTGTGCAGCGGGGTGTACTCGCCACCGGTCTTGCGGTCGATGATCACCGAATGCCGCTGCGAGAAGGTGCCGCGACGCGAATCCTGACCCGTCAGGCGGACGGCCTTGCCCTCGTCGATGAGCGAACCGAAGGCGAGCAATTCGGCCATGGCCCAATCGATCTTGCCTTCGTACGCCATCTCGCGGCGCTTCTCCATGACCGGCTTGACGCGCGGATGCACATTGAAGCCCTCGGGCGGGTTCACGAACGCGTCGCCGATGCGCTGCAGCACAGTCTTGTCGACCGCGGTGACCAGCGTGGTCGGCATCTGCTGCTCGTCCTCGACCGATTCGGACGGTTCCGGAACGTACTTCTCCAGCTCGCGCACCTCGTTGAAGATCCGCTCCAGCTGCCCCTGGTAATCGCGCAGGGCGTCTTCGGCTTCCTTCATCGAGATATCGCCACGGCCGATCAGGCTCTCGGTGTAGGCCTTGCGGACCGAGCGCTTGGTGTCGATGGCGTCGTACATGTTCGGCTGCGTCATCGAGGGGTCGTCGCCCTCGTTGTGGCCGCGGCGGCGGTAGCAGATCATGTCGATGACCACGTCGCGGTTGAACCGCTGGCGGTAGTCGACGGCCAGCTTCGCAACCCACACACAGGCTTCCGGGTCATCGCCGTTCACGTGGAAGATCGGCGCGCCGATGAACTTCGCGATGTCCGTGGAGTATTCGGTGGAGCGCGAGTACTCGGGCGCGGTGGTGAAGCCGATCTGGTTGTTCACCACGATGTGCACGGTGCCGCCGGTGCGGTAACCGCGCAGCCCGGACAGGTTCAGCGTCTCGGCGACGACACCCTGACCGGCGAAGGCCGCGTCACCGTGCAGCATGAGCGGCACGACGGAGAAGCTGCGCGCCTCTTCGCCCTTGGTGACCAGGTCTTCCTTGGTGAGCAGATCCTGCTTGGCGCGAACCAGACCCTCCAGCACCGGGTCGACGGCCTCGAGGTGCGACGGGTTGGCCGTCAGCGAGACCTCGATGTCGTTGTCGCCGAACATCTGGATGTAGGTGCCGCGCGCACCCAGGTGGTACTTCACATCGCCGGAGCCGTGCGTGGCCGCCGGGTTCATATTGCCCTCGAACTCGGTGAAGATCTTCGAGTAGGGCTTGCCGACGATATTCGCGAGTACGTTCAGGCGGCCGCGGTGCGGCATACCGATGACGACCTCGTCGAGGGCGTACTCGGCGCACTGATCGATGACGCCGTCCATCATCGGGATGACGGACTCCGCGCCTTCGAGCGAGAAGCGCTTCTGGCCAACGTATTTGGTCGCCAGGAAGGTCTCGAACGCCTCGGCCGCGTTGAGCCGGGACATGATGTACTTCTGCTCGGCGACGGTCGGCTTGGCGTGCTTCTGCTCGACCCGGTCCTGAATCCACTGCAGCTGTTCGGGATCCAGGATGTGGGTGTACTCCACACCGACGTGGCGGCAGTATGCGTCACGCAGGATGGACAGCACATCGCGCAGCTTCATGCGCTCCTGGCCGTGGAAGCCCGCGACATTGAATTCGCGATCCAGGTCCCACAGGGTCAGACCGTGCTGGGTGACATCCAGATCCGGATGCGAACGGAACTTGTCCTTCACCAGCCGCAGCGGGTCGGTGTCGGCCATCAGGTGACCGCGGTTGCGATACGCCGCGATCATTTCCTGCACGCGGGTCGACTTGTCGATACCGCGTTCCTTGATGTCCTTGCGCCACCGGATCGGCTCGTAGGGCACGCCCAGGCCGTGGTGGATATCGTCGTAGAACTCGTCCGAGATCAGCAGGTTGTGGATGGTCCGCAGGAAATCGCCGGACTCCGCGCCCTGAATGATGCGGTGATCGTAGGTCGAGGTCAGCGTCATGAGCTTGCCGATGCCGATTTCGGCGAGCTGCTCATCGCTCATGCCCTGGAATTCGGCCGGGTACTCCATGGCGCCCGCGCCCACGATCGCGCCCTGACCCTGCATGAGGCGCGGCACCGAATGGTTGGTGCCGATGGTGCCCGGGTTGGTGAGCGAGATGGTGACGCCGGAGAAATCGTCGGCGGTGAGCTTGCCGTCGCGCGCCCGGCGCACGATGTCCTCGTACGCGCTGTGGAACTGCGCGAAGGTCATGGTCTCGGTGTTCTTGATGGCCGCGACCACCAGCGAACGGTTGCCGTCCTTGCCCGGAAGGTCGATGGCCAGGCCGAGATTGGTGTGCGCGGGGGTGACCGCGTTCGGCTTGCCGTCGATCTCGGCGAAGTGCCGGTTCATGTTCGGGAACGCCTTGACCGCCTGCACGATCGCGTAGCCGAGCAGATGGGTGAAGGAGATCTTGCCACCGCGGGTACGCGCGAGGTGGTTGTTGATGACCACCCGGTTGTCGATCATCAGCTTGGCCGGGAAGGCCCGGACGCTGGTGGCGGTGGGGATGGCCAGCGAGGTCGACATGTTCTTGACGACGGCCGCCGCGGGTCCACGCAGGATCTTGGTCTCATCGGCGGTCGCGGCCTTCGGCGCGCCCGTGGTGGGGGCGGCGTTGGAGGCCGGAGCCGGGGTGGTCTGCGGGGTGCGCACCGCGGCCGCGGCGGGCGCGGGGGTGGCCAGCGCGGCGGGGGCCGGATTGGCGGCGGGCGCATTGTTCGCGACCGAAGTCGGCACGCTGTTCGTGGACGGTGCGACGTTCGGCGTGGCCTTCGGTGCGGCGGGGGCCGCGGGC
The DNA here is from genome assembly GCF_042885355.1 of Nocardia sp. NPDC058058. Classification (NCBI taxonomy): domain Bacteria; kingdom Bacillati; phylum Actinomycetota; class Actinomycetes; order Mycobacteriales; family Nocardiaceae; genus Nocardia; species Nocardia sp. NPDC058058. The sequence continues at coordinate 719,532 of NZ_JBHVSA010000004.1, forward strand.
GGGGTGACAGGGGGAGCTACCGCAGCTGTCGCCGGGGTAACCGGCTGGCTGTTGCCGGTATCGCCGGGAGTGGACTCCGGCGAGTAATCGGCGAGGAACTCGTGCCAGCTCTCATCGACCGACGACGGGTCTTGCTTGTACTTTTGGTACATCTCGTCGACAAGCCACTGGTTCTGTCCGAACTGGTCTGTTGAGCTGCTCACAGCAGGTGTTCGCCTCATTTCGTTCTTCGCGCTGCGACGTTTGTGACGTGCCCGGCACGGGTAATCGGCGGATGCGCGCCGACGCGCCCCCTCTGAGGATATGCCCACCCCTGTAAGCCCACGGGCATGGACTACCACCGAGCGGACACGTTCCTTAGTGACGACTCGTCCTCAACTGAGAATATTCCTTCGGTGGCCTGTGCCGCAGCCCAGAGGCGGGAGTACGCACCGTGTGTTGATAGCAGTTCTTCATGAGTGCCGATTTCGGTGATCTTGCCCTGCGCGACGACGGCGATCAGATCGGCCTGCGCGGCGGTCGCGAGGCGGTGCGCGACAATCACCGCGGTGCGGCCATTGGTCACCGATTCGCTTGCCACCAGCACCGATGCCTCGGCGGCCGGATCGAGTACGGCGGTGGCCTCATCGAGCAGCAGTAGATCCGGCCGCACCAGCTCGGCGCGGGCCAGCGCGATCAGCTGCCGTTGCCCGGCCGAGAGTCCGCGCCCGCGTTCGCCCACCGGCTGGCGCATTTTCAGCGGCAGCGCGTTGATGGCGTCGAGCGCGCCGACCGCCGCGGCCGCCGCCTCGATCTCCGCTGAATTCGCAAAAGGTTTGCCGAATGCAATGTTGCTGGCGATGTCGCCGGTGAACAGGTGAGCTTCCTGAGGAACAACTCCCAGCCGCGATCGATAGTCGGTGAGCCGATAGTCGCGGATATCGACGCCATCCACGCTGATGGTGCCGTTTTCGCCGGAAATGCGATGCGTCCCATAGGAATCGGCTATCGAGCCGGGTATATCACCTGACTGTCGATCGTGATTTCCGTCATAGGGCATGTCGTACAGCCGTGCCAGCAGTTTCACGATGGTCGATTTCCCCGCGCCCGTCGCACCGACCAGTGCGAGGCTGGTGCCCGGCGGAATGCGCAGCGTGACACCGTCCAGCGCGGGGGTGTCGGTGCCCGGATAGCGGAAGCGCACATCGTCGAAGACCACGTCACCGCGCAGGCGGCCGTCCACGGTGACCGCGTCGGCCGGATCGGCGGCGATGGAGGACGGCGTGCGCAGCAGTTCCCCGATGCGGCGCAACCCGACCCGGGCTTGCTGATAACCGTCGAAGAGTTGGGAGAGCTGATGGATCGGGCCGAACAGCAACTCCAGATACAGCACGAAGGCCACCAGCGTGCCCGCGGTGGTGACGCCGTTCGCGACCTCGCGCGCACCCATGAACACGACCGCGGCCAGCGCCAGATCGGCCCACGCGCCGACAAACGCGAAGAACAGCGCGATGGCGCGCTGCGCCCGCATCCGGCTCACCCGATAGCGGTGCGAATAGCCGGTGAAACGTTCGGCCGAACGCTCCTCGTGCCGATTCGCCTGTACCGCACGCAATCCCGCGACATTCTCGGCGAAATCGCCGTTCACGGTGGCGGCGTGCTCCCGCGATTCGGTGTACGCGGCATCGGACACCCGGCGGAACCACCAGGTGGCCAACAGCAACGGCGGTAGTGACACGAACACCACCAGCGCCAGCTGTACATCGATCACCAGCAGCGCGACCGCGATGCCGAGCACCATGAGCACGCTCACCAGCGCGTCCGGCACGCCGGTTTGCAGGAAGGTGGAGAGCGCGTCGATATCGGTGGTCATGCGGGTCAGGATCTTGCCGGACAGTTCGCGCTCGTAGTAGTCCAGTCCGAGTCGTTGCAGGTGCGCGTAACTGCGCACCCGCAATCCGTACAGCACCCGTTCGCCGGCGCGCGAACCCCACACCAGTGCGGTCGAGGCGGCCAGCCAGCCGACGCCCGCCAGTACCGCCCCGATGATGGCGGCCTTGGCCAGTGCCGCACCGTCATGGTTGGTCACGCCGGAGTCGATGGCGTACCGCACGATCGACGGAAAGCCCACGCCGACAATCGCGTCCACCGCCAGCAGCAGTACCGCGGCGATGACCAGCCACCGCACCGGGCGCATGGCTTTGCTCAACCGGAATTCGGTATCCGGCTCGCGCAGCTCGGCCGGATCGAGCTCCGGCAGTTCGTTCGCGGCGGGCAGTTTCGCCAGCGACTTGCGCACCTCCTGCGGCGTATCGGGATCCAGCCCGGCGTCGGCCTCCAGTCCGGTGCGCGCGGGTGTCGCGATCGCCGGGCCCGGTGTGGTTTCCCCGCCCGGAGCGGGCAGGCGGATGATGCGGTCGGCATGGGTGAGGGTGGATTCGCGGTGCGCCAGGATGAGGGTGGTGCGGCCGGAATCGGTGGGCAGCGCGGCGAAGATGGCGGCCTCGGTGAGGGCGTCCACGGCGGAGGTGGCGTCATCCAGGATGAGGATGCGCGGATTCGCCAGCAGCGCGCGGGCCAGGGCGATGCGCTGGCGCTGACCGCCGGACAGCGTGAGCCCGCGCTCGCCGACCACGGTGTCGTAGCCCTTGGGCAGGGTGCGAATGAATTCGTCGGCGGCGGCCTGGCTTGCGGCCGTGTGGATTTCGTCCTCGGTCGCCTCGGGGCGGCCCAGTGCGATATTCGCGGAGATGGTGTCCGACAGCAGGAATGCCTCGTCGAAGACCACACCCACCGCATCGCGCAGTTCGGCGGCGCGCAGTTCGGCGATATCAACGTGGGAGTCATTGCCGTACAGGGTGATCCGGCCCGAACTCGGGGTGTAGAAGCGGGGGAGCAGCAGCGACAGGGTGGATTTGCCCGACCCCGCCGGGCCGATGATCGCCACCGTCTCGCCGGGCGCCACCGTCAGGTCGAAATCGTCCAGAATCGGCCGCTTCGGGTCGAATCCGAAGGTGAGACCGGAGATTTCGATGCCGAGCGGTCCGGCGGGCAGTGCCACCGGATGCGGCGGATCGGTGCGTTCGGGCGCACTGTCGATCACCTGGTGCACGCGTTCGGCGGCGGCACGGGTGAGCTGTGCCATCACCACCACCATGGAGATGGTGCGGGTGGCATTGGTCATGGTGGACAGGTAGGCGGTGAACGCCAGCAGGGTGCCCAGTCCGATCGCGCCGTGCAGGGCCAGCACACCGCCCGCGGCGATGACCGCGACCAGTCCGGCCTGCGGCACCGAGGACAGCGTCGGCCCGAATTTGGCGTCGATGCGGGCGGCGCGCATGCGCTCGGCATAGAGCTTGCGGCCGTGCCGTTCCAGCAGATCGACCATGCGGGCTTCCTGCCCGAAGCCCTTCACCACGCGCACGCCGGTGATGGTCTCCTCGACATGCTGGGCCAGATCCGAACCGCGCTGTTGCGCCGACCAGGTGGCGGCATAGAGCCGCGGCCGCACCCGATACACGACCAGCGCCAGCACCGGCACCACCAGCAGCGCGGTGAGCGCCAGCGGCGGCGACAGCCACAGCATGACGCCCGCGGCGAGCACGAATTGCAGCACCGCGAGCGAGGACCACGGGCCCATGGCGAGCAGGCCCTGCACCAGGGTCAGATCGCTGATGGAGCGGGACACCACCTGTCCGGTGCGCAGCGCGTCCTGTCCGGGACCATCCAAACGCTGAAGCGCCGCAAGCAGATCCACGCGCAACTCATGCTGCACATCGAGTGCGAGTTGCCCGGCGGCCATGCGGCGGCCGAAGGAGGACAGGAAGCGGCCGACCGCCAGCAGCGCCAGCAGCCCGGCCATGGCGGTGATGATGCCGGTGTTCCCGGCGGTGGCCCCGTCCAGCGCCCGCTTGGCCAGCAGCGGCCCGGTGACCTCGACGGCCGCGCCGATCAGCACCGCGACGGCAATGCCCGCGAGCAGCCACGGGTGTTCGCGACATCGCTCCCAGAGTCGGCGCAACCACCCGGGAGCGGCGTCGGTCGGCGCACCTTCCGGCGTCACCGCGGCGGGCGCGTTCGCGTGCGTCGGCGCATCTCCGCGGGCCGTCGTCGCGCCCGCTCGTGCTCGGTTCACCCCGTTTTTCTCCACCCCGGCCTCATCCACCTTCATCACGCTCACCTAGTGCCGTAACGACGGCCCTCCCCCCAGTTTGTTCCCGCCCACCGACAATCCCGGGGTCGATGGCGTGTCGGTGCGCGAAGTCGGACTCGCGCTTGTGTGCGGAGCGCGGGCGTGGTCCGCTGGATTCATGCCGATTCAGCGTCTCAATCACGCCGTCCTGTTCGTCTCCGAGTTGGAGCGGTCCGTGGCCTTCTACGAAGAGGTGCTCGGGTTCCGCCGACTGCCGGGCGGGTTCCCGGGCGGGGCGTTCCTACAGGCGGGGGGGTCGGCCAATGATCATGATCTCGGCCTGTTCCAGTCGCCGGACCCGTCGACCGCGCATCGCACCGGGCGGGTTGGGCTGTATCACCTGGCCTGGGAGGTGGACACGCTCGCGGAGTTGCAGCGCGTCAGGGGCGTGCTCACGGCCGCGGGCGCGCTGACCGGGGCCTCGGACCACGGCTCCACCAAGGCGCTCTACGCCGCCGATCCCGACGGCATCGAATTCGAAGTGTGCTGGCTGGTACCGGATTCGGCGGTCGAGGAAGAACTCACCACCATGGCCGCGCCGACCTCGCCGCTGGATCTACCCGGTCTCATCGCGAAGTACGGTGCGGACACCCCGGGTGGTCCGCGCACCGATCACGAGGTCTGGCGTCGCCTGTTCGCCGACCGCACCGCCGACTGAATCGCCTCGGGGCGAACAGGTCTCACCGGGCGAACCGGTCTCACAGGTCGCGGCGGGTGAAGAACCACCACGCCGCCGCGGCCGAGCCGCCGGTCCAGATCAGCAGGACGATGATGGCGGCCGGGGTGGGCGCGATGTACGCGCCCTTCACGTACGCGCCATTGGTCATCGTCCCGACGGTCGCCGAGATCGGCAGGATGTTCGCCAGTCCACCGAATCCGACGGCCTTGGCGGTGATCCACACCAGCGGTTCGAGTACCGCCAGCGCGACCATGGCCGCGATCGCCTGCACCGGCGTCCGCAGCAGAAAGCCCAGTGCCGCACCGATAATCGACCAGCACACCACCGCGACGGCCACGCCGCCGAAAATGGCCAGCATATTCGCGGTGAGCGGCACCCGATCCCGCCCGAACAGCAGTAGCGCCGCACCGCCGAGCACTTCCAGCCCCAGTGTGACGGCCAGTGAAACCGCCGCCGCCACACCGAGTTTCGCGCCGAACAGCAGATTGCGGTCCGGTGTGAACAGCGCGCTCAACCCCAGTGACCCGAGTCGATATTCATCGCCCGAGACCACCGCGCCGAGCGCCGCGGCCAGCACCACGGCCGCGAGCAAAGCCAATCCGGGCGCGACGGCCGACCCCGTCGCGAACAGGAACCGGTCCCGCACCGCCGCGTCGGCGGGCTCGAACGTCAGCCCCATGATCGCGAACGCCACCACCCCGTACCCCACCAGCAATCCGGCCACCCGCCGGTTCAGCCGCAAGGAGGTGATCTTCCGAAACTCCGAATCCGCCGCCCGCAGTACAGAATCCGGCACGACATCCAGAATCATCGAAAATCCTCTCGTAGCTGGCCACCGGCCGGACGGGTCCGGCCGATAATCGCCGATCCCGCCACGGCGTCATGAGCGCGTTCGGCCGCAGCGGCCGCGGCGTCCGATTCGGAAACGCGCGGGGTCTGCGCGCGCGGTGGGGTCAACGCGGCATTCCGTACGTGGCGGGGGCCGGGTAGGGCTGGGCCGCGGGGGCGGTGTGGGCCAGGGCGGCCAGCACCTGGTCGGGGTGGATATGTTCGGGGGTGATCTCGGTGAGCTGGACGCGGGCCTGGGAGGCGGCCGATTCCAGTTGGGCGAGTGAGACTTCCGCGACGGCGAGGCGGCCGTCGGGGCGCATGACGGCATCGGTGAAGCCCTGCGCGGCCAGGGCGGTGGCCAGCGCGATCGGGCTGGAGGCGCGCACCAGCAGACGATCGGGGTGATTGCGGCGCAGGCGCGCCGGGCTGCCCTGATAGGTGATCTTGCCGCGGTCCAGCACGATCAGCTCATCGGCGACCGGCAGCACCGCGCTGAGGGTGCGCGAGGTGAGCAGCACCGTGCCGCCGCGCCGGGCATGCGCGTGCAGATATTCGGTGAGCCAGGCGGTTTCGGCCCCGTCGAGCCCGTCGAAGGGATCGTCGAGCAGCAGCAGCGGCGGATTGCCGAGCAGTGCGACGGCCAGTGCGAGCCTGGTGTGAGCACCGGGGGACAGGGCGCGGGTGAACTCCTGCGCCAGGGTGTCCAGGCGGGTCAGCGCCAGCACCTCGTCCACCCGCTCACCGGAAGAACCTGCGGCGGCGGCGAATACGCTCAACTGCCCGCGCACGGTGCGGGCCGGATGCAGTCCGCGCGGGGACTGCATCGCGCCCAGCACCTGCCGTCCGCGCGGCGCGGCGGCGGGACCTCCGAGGGTCGCGGTACCGGAGTCCGGGGTCAGCCCGCCGAGCATGAGTCGCAGCACCGTGGTCTTGCCCGCACCGGGCGGACCGGTGAGTGCCGCCACCTTGCCGGCGGGCACCACGAAACTCACGTCGTCGACGGCGGTGACGGTGCCGAAGCTCTTGCTCAGTCCGGCCGCGGCGAAGGCGAGCGGTCGCGCCTGGCTCACGGCTGCTTGGTCCGGGGCGCGGATTCCACGGCCGGGAACGGATCGGCGTCGATGACCAGGGGCTGCGGCCACACCGCGGGCGGTGCGCCGAAGGCCTTGCGCGAGTTGTCGATAATGCCGTGCCCGAGCGCGCGGTTGCCGAAACCGCCGATGGCCGCGCCGATTCCGGCCGGAATCACCTTGCCCGCCATGAGTGCGGTGCGCTTGGCGAGGAACTGCATGACGAATCGCTTGAGCAGGGTGTCGTTCATACCGCTGATGCCCGGGATCTTCCCGGCCATGAGCGTGCCCCAGTTCTTGGCGGAGCTGCCGACGCTCTTCTGCACGATCTCCATCCCGCTCTCGCCCATGACGACGGCCAGCACCAGGGCGCGGCGGCGTTCCTTGTCATCGGGCGCGACGCCGTGCACGGCCGCGACGGCGAGGGTGTAGACGGCGGACGCCTCCAGGAAGAACGCGGTCTCGGCGCTCATGGCCGCGATCGAGGCCATGGTGCCGACGCCGGGCACGGCCGCGGTCGCGCCGACCGCGGTACCGCTGCCGGTGACGGCGGTCAGGTACAGCTTCTCGATCCGGGCAATGATCTGCGCGGGGGATTCACCCGGGTGGCCATCACGCAGCTTCCCGACATACTTCGCGACAGCGGGGGCCTGGACCTGCGCCCCATTGTCGAGCAGCGAGACGACTGTCTTCTCGAGCCCGGCCTTGAACATCGCCATACCCCTAACATTCGCGCGGTCCTCCGACCGAAACTCTATTGCACCCGCTCAACGATTCGCGAGACTGTTCCGCCTCCCCGAACCTTTTGCCGGCCCCTTAGGGACATAGCCAGTTTCGCACCGGGCATGCGGGTTGGAGGGGGTTACGTTTCGGGGGTCCCCCAGGAGTTACCCCGAAGGTCGCGAGATCAGTCCTTACTTGAGTCGGACACGCGGCATATCGTGGGCTTTGTGGCGGGTGTGTCGGAAGGCGCGAGCGGAGTTCCGGATCCGCGATTGCGCCCGTACGTCCTCGGGTACGAGGGCTACCTGTTGCGCGGGTTCGACCCGGGTACGCACGTGGGCATGCCCGCGTCGGTGCTGACGGTGATCATCACCATCGACGAGCCGATCGAGCTCGCGGTGTCCTCGCATCCGGATCAGCCCGGCGGAACCTGGGAGATGCTCGCCAGCGGGCTGACCACGCGCCCATGTGTGATCGCGCACAACGGTTATCAGCACGGTGTGCAGCTGGCTTTGACCCCGCTGGGGTGCCGTGCCCTGTTCGGCATGCCCGCATCGGCGCTGGGTTCCTGGATCGTGGATCTGCCCGAGGTGTTCGGACCGTCCGCGCGGGAACTGCGGGAGCGGCTCGCGGCCGCCCCGGACTGGCCGCGCCGCTTCGAGATTCTCGATGAGGTGTTGCTGCGCGCTGTCCGCCCGGCGCACTGGGACGCCGAGCTGGCGCACGCCTGGGCGCTGCTGTCCGGACCGGATCCGGCGGTGCGGGTGGCCGCGGTGGCCGATGAGATCGGCTGGAGCCGAAGACATCTCGGCAATCGATGCGGTGCCGAACTCGGCGTGACCCCGAAGGATCTGGCGCGCATCGCACGATTCGAGCGTTCGCACGCCATGATGCGCCTTCCGGAGCCGCCGTCGCTGGCCGAGGTCGCGACCCTGTCCGGCTACTACGACCAGGCGCATATGGCGCGTGAGTGGCGCGAACTCGCCGGGCTGCCGCCCTCGGTGTGGCGCGAGCGCGAGGAGTTCCCATTCGTCCAAGACCCGCAGCCCGCCGGGATAGCAGGCTGAGGTCATGACCGAAACGACAACATCAGCAGCTTCCACCGCAGCCTCGACCGGCACCGTTCTGGTGTGGCCGACCCTGGTCTACCGCGACGCCGCGGCCGCGATCGACTTCCTGGAGCGGGCCTTCGGTTTCGAGACCATCGCCCGCCACAATGACGGCGATATCGTCGCGCACGCCGAACTGGCCTGGCCCGCGGGCGGCGCGATCATGCTCGGTTCGTCCCGCGAGGGGATGGCCCTGGATTGCCAGCCGCCCGGCGTCGGCTCCGTCTACATCGTGGTGCCCGACCCGGATGCGATCTACGCCAGCGCGAAGGCCGCGGGCGCGAACATCACCCGCGAACTCCGTGATGAAGAGGGTTATGAGTCAAGGGGTTTCGTCTGCCGCGACCCCGAGGGCGTGTACTGGAGCTTCGGCACCTACGGCGGCGAGACCCGCTGACCCGGTTCCGGCCGCGCGGGGTGGCCGGAACAGCGTCGTGCGGGGGGACCGGAGTGTGGCGTCAGGCGGGTTGGTGCCCGGCGGGCACCCGTTCGGCCGGGAGCGGCGGCTCGGGCGGTGTGCCCCTACCGAAGGGGTTGCCGCCCAAGGTTTCCCGGCCGTGCGGGGTCAGCCAGTTGGCCAGGTCCGGGCCGTCGGGGACGATCCGGGTGGGATTGATGTCGGTGTGCACGATGTAGTAGTGCTGTTTGATCTGGGTGAAATCGGTGGTGTCACCGAATCCCGGGGTCTGATACAGATCCCGCGCGTACGCCCACAGCGCCTCGAACTCGGTGAGCTTCTGCCGATTGCATTTGAAATGCCCGTGATACACCGGATCGAAGCGGGCGAGCGTGGTGAACAGCCGCACATCGGCCTCGGTGATGGTGTCGCCCACCAGGTATCGCTGTCCGGAGAGTCGTTCCTCGAGCCAATCGAGCGCGGTGAACAACCGGTCGTAGGCGGCATCGTAGGCGGCCTGATCGCCCGCGAATCCGCAGCGGTACACGCCATTGTTGACCTCGGTGTACACCCGCTTGTTGACGGTGTCGATCTCCGCGCGCAGGTCCGCGGGGTACAGCTCGGGCGCGCCGGGCCGATGGAATTCGGTCCACTCGGTGGAGAAGTCGAGGGTGATCTGCGCGTAGTCGTTGGTGACGATCTGCCCGGTCGCGATCTCCGCGATGGCGGGCACGGTGATACCGCGCGGATAGTCCGGGAACCGCGCCAGATACGCGTCGCGCAGGAAGTGGATACCCAGCACCGGGTCGACCTCGCCGGGATCCAGATCGAAGGTCCAGCTGCGCTTGTCGTGCGTCGGGCCGCAAAGGCCGAGGGACAGCACGGATTCCAGTCCGAGCAGCCGCCGCACGATGAGCGTGCGATTGGCCCACGGGCAGGCGCGCGCCGCGATCAGCCGATACCGCCCGGGTTCGACGGGGTAGCCGTCGCGCCCGTCCGCGGTGATCCGCGTGGTGATGTAGTTGGTATCGCGTTTGAACTCGCCCGGCTCGACATACGCGCCGTTTTCGGCTTCCGAGGTGGTCACCCGATCAGTCTTCCAGATCGAGCAGGCGCTCGGCGGTGGTCCGCGACGCGCTGCCGATCCGATCTATCCCGGGGGATGTGACTGCGCATACATTCAGTTCATGACCGACTCCAAGCCCACCCGTCTGGAACGCATCGTCACCGAGGGCGGCGCCCAGGCCGCGATTCTCACGATCGCGCATCCGCCGTTGAACCTCTTCGATCAGGCGCTGTTCGATGCCATCGCCGCCGATATCGAGGATCTGGCCGCCGACACTCCGCGCGCGGTCCTGCTGCGCGCCGAGGGCAAGCTGGTGTCGGGCGGTGTCGATGTGCACGTCTTCGACGGTCTGTCGGCGGCCGAGGGCGCGCAGCTGTGGCAGACGCTGTTCGCGCGCATCATTCATCCGCTGGAGGCGCTGGCCTGCCCGGTCATCTTCGCCGCGCACGGCCTGACCCTGACCGCCGCCTTCGAGATCGCGCTGGCCTGCGACATCATTCTGGCCGCGCCCAAGGCCAAGTTCGGTCTGGTGGAGACGGTGGTCGGGCTGACCCCGTCGATGGGCGGCCCGCAGCGGCTGGCCGAGCGGGCCGGTTCGGGTCGCGCGCGCGAATTCGTCATGACCGGTGACCTGTACGACGCGCCGACCATGGCCGACTGGGGTGTGGTCAACGCGGTGCACGAGGATGTCGACACCGCCGCCCGCGCGCTGCTGGCGCGGCTCGCCGAGGGTCCGACGCGCGCGCACGCCGCGACCAAGGAGATCATCGGCGCGTGGCGTTCCGGTGGTGTGGCGCATGCGGATTCGGTGACGCCGCAGGTCTCCGGACATCTCTTCGCCACCGATGATCTGCGCGGCGCGGTCAAGAGTTTCCTCGACGTCGGCCCGGGGAAGGCCACGTACACCGGTCGCTAGTGGTTTCCGCGCCGTGACGTCTCCACTACGTTTGCCGACAATCCGCCCACGGATGTGATGTGCATCATATAGTCACTGGTGCCTGCAGGCTCGAGGCGCTCGGAGGGACGGATGTCGCAGTTACTGGTCGAATACCCGCACTCGCGAAATGCCTGGTGCGACAACCCGGTTGCGCGTGGTGCCGATGGCATCCTGCGCTACGGGAACCTGACCCCGGCGCTCACGGAATTGCTGGATGTCCAGGTGCACAACTTCTCCGCGCGGGAGGCGGTGGTCGAGATCGGCGGCCCCCGCCTCACCTATCGGGAGCTCTGGTACTCCGCCTCCCGGATCGCAGGAGGATTGCAGGAGCACGGAATCGGTTACGGGGACCGGGTCGCAGTAAGAATGCCGGTCGGCGCGCGCTGGGTGCAGGCGTTCCTGGGCGCGCTGCTGTCCGGCGCGGTGCCGGTGCTGGTGCATGACGGTTTGCCGGATGCGTTGGCGGACCGCGTGATTCGCGATGCCGCCGCCGATTACATCCTGGACGGCGGTGGCAGCGCGGCGAATTACCGCGAGGCGCTGCCGGATGGCGCGGCGTTCATCGATGACGGTGCGTCACTGGGCGAGCTGGCGCTGCTCTGCTACACCAGTCCGGGCGCCGAGATCGGACCGCGCGGTGTGGAGTTGACCAACGAAAACCTTTTGTCCGCAATCCGTTCCGTGGTCGGCACGCTCGATCTGCCGAGCGAGGGGCTGCGCAATCTGGTGCTGCTGCCGCTCGCGCACGCCAGCGGTTGCGTGGATCAGTTACTGCCCACCTTCGCGGTCGGCGGCACCGTGGTGCTCGCCCCGGATCCGGCGGTGGTCGCGAAAACGCTTGTCGCGGAACGAATAGACATGGTCTCCGCGACCCCCAGAATCTTTGCGGGCCTACTGCCCGAACTCGCGGGCCTGCGCCTGGATCGGGTGCGCCAGGTCTGCAGCGCGGGTCACCGCGCCGAACTCGCCGCCGCCGACCACTCCACCTCGGATTCGGTGGCGGCCACCCTGCGACAGATCTTTCCGGAGGCCCGCCAGTGGTCGGTCTGGGGCGCGACCGAGACCAGCGGTATCGGCCTGGCCCGCGATGACGGCGCGGCCGCCCGCGATGTGCTCGGATTCCCTTTCGGCGGAACCGAACTCGCGCTCTGGGGCCCGCGCGCGGAAGCGGGCCACGGCGAACTCCTGTGCCGCGGCCCCAATGTCGCCCCCCGCTACTGGAACGACCCCCAGACCACCGAATCCCGCTTCACCGGCGCCTGGTTCCACACCGGCAACCACGTGAGCATCGACCCGGACGGCCTGGTCCGCCGCTCCCTCGCCGAATAGGCCAGGCCGCAACTCTTCGTCACGGTGGCTATCCGACGAGACGGGTGCGCAGGGCGTCGCGCTGGGCGGTGTCGATGCCGACCTCGGTGAGGTAGCCGTCGATGCCGCCGTACATCTCGTTCATGGTGTTGGTGCCGGATTCCAGGTATTCGGGGCGGACGCCGAGCAGATCGTCGGAGAGTTCCTCGTCGGTATCGCCCGCCATGTAGGCGCGCAGCACCGGGACGGCGTCATTGCTGAGCAGGTAGTCGGCGTAGACGTCCTCCTCGGTGACCTCGACCGCGCGCAGCAGTGTGGCCACGGCCCAGCCGGTGCGGTCCTTGCCCGCGGCGCAGTGCACCAGGGCGGTGCCGGTGAGCACCGAATCGGCCAGCGCCTTGATCGCGCTGTGCGCCTCGGGCATGGCGGGGAAGAGCCGGTAGACCTCGAGCATGTGATTGGCCGCGGTGACATTGCGGCGCGCCTCGTGCGGCGGGGTCTCGCCCATGCGCGGATCGAAGGGGGTGACGTGCAGCCGGACCTTTTCGGGCAGGGCATCGTGGCCGATGAGGTCGATCTCGGCGAAGCCGCGCAGATCGTGCACATCGGTGACGCCGAGTTCCAGCAGCCGGTCGCGGCCCTGGTCGTCGAGGCGGCTGAGCTGGGCGGAACGCAACAGCACACCATCGCGCACGGATGCGCCCGCGGTGGTGCGGGCGCCGCCCACATCGCGGAAGTTGAAGGTGCCGTTGATCAGGAGGGGGTCGTGGCGCGCTGAAGTCACTCGGCCAGGCTATCCGTGGGCGTCCGAACGGAGGATGTCGAATCCGGCTAGTGGACGTGAATTTCGTGTCGCTACCGGCGCGTTGTGAGGGCGTGGCGGGTTCGGACGTGTGGGTTCGCGCACACTCGCTATCTTTAGCAGTACTAGCTTTCATAAAATACCAAGCGGTTCTAATGCCTGGTTTACCGGGCGATCGATGAATTTCGACGATTCCCATTCGATCGCGGGCGAGTAGCGATTAGGTAACGAAACAATCTTCCGGTACGAAACCGGCTATCAAAGCTGGTCATCGACCCAGAAAACGACGTATCGTTGAGACCCGTTGAACGGGTACGCCGGGGTCCTGCTCGGGGATCAGTGCTGATCTGCAAACCCGTTGAGCGAGCCGCGCAAGCAAGATGCGCGAATCTTTTTCGCCAAAGGGAGTCGTCGTTGAGCGCTAGTGGAGAAATCGTCCAGGTCGGATTGCGATCGGCCATGTCCGAGGCGATCGAAAAGGCCGCCGCGTCGCTCGACATCACCGGTAGCCGTGCCCTGCGAGTGCTGCTGCACGCGGGGGTGAGCACCCTCTGGCCGATTCTGAAGTCCTCGCCGGACCGGCAGTTACGCGCCTACGAGGGCACGCTGGCGGTACTGCGCCGCCGCTGGGAGGACGGGCAAACGGTCTGTGTACCGGATCCGGTGGCCTCGGCCATGTTCCGGGACCTGGATCAGGAGGTCACCGCGTTCCTGGAGCTCTGCGCGCAGCGATCCGGCACGCAGTGGCTGGAACCGGTCGATGCGATCGCCGCGTACCTGGTGGCCGTGATTCAGGGCATGGTGCTGCGCTGGCTGGCCGACTGCGATGACGAGATATCGCTGGTCGTGCTCGATGATCTGGTGTCGTACCTGTCCACCAAGGCGCTCGATCTCTGATCCCGCGCCCTGATCGCACCGATCGCCCTGTTTGTCGGTCTTTCGCTGCACATTCCCTGTGCGTCCGCTCCGGCGTCGCTCACGAAGATCCCGGATTGCTGGACGCATGACCAGTTTCGTGATCGAATGAACCTGTGAGCGAACCGTCGCCGATCGCGGAGCTGCACGCGGCCACCGCCGAGCTCGACCCGCCCCTGGCCGCCGTCGACCTGGCCGCCCTGCGCGCCAATGCCGCCGATCTGGTGCGCCGCGCCCGCGGGGTGCCGATCCGGGTGGCCAGTAAATCCGTGCGCTGCCGCGCCGTCCTCGAAGAGGTGCTGGGCAGCGACCTCACCGCATCCGGCGGATTCGCCGGAATCATGGGTTATTCGCTCGCCGAGGCCATTTGGCTGGCCGGACTCGGCGCGCGGGACATTCTGCTCGGCTATCCCACCGTCGATCGCGGATCGCTGGCCAAACTCGCCACGGATCCGGTACTGCTGGACGCGATTACGCTCATGGTCGACGATCTCGACCAGCTGGACTTCATTCGCGCCGCCGTCGGCAGCGATAAGGTCGCGCCCCGGGTGTGCGTCGATGTGGATGCCTCGCTGCGCATCGGGCCGCTGCACCTCGGGGTGCGGCGCTCGCCCATCCATTCCCCCGAACACGCCGCGCGGGTCGCCGGTGCGGCGCGCCGACGCGGGTTCCGGGTCGTCGGCGTGATGACCTACGAGGCGCAGATCGCCGGACTCCCCGATACCAATCCCGCTGTGCGACTGGTGAAGAAGGCCTCCGCCTTCGAGATCGGCCGGCGTCGGCGACAGGTCGTCGAAGCGGTGCGCGCCGAGATCGGTGAGCTGGAGATCGTCAACAGCGGCGGCACCGGATCCATCGAGGTGAGCATCTCCGATCCCGATGTCACCGAGGTGACGGCGGGCTCCGGGCTATATCTGCCAACGCTTTTCGACGGTTACCGGAATCTGGCTCCGCGCCCTGCGATGTACTTCGCCATGCCGGTGCTGCGCCATCCCGCCGAGGGGATCGCCACGGTCTTCTCCGGCGGCTATATCGCCTCCGGTCCCGCCGGGGCGACGCGTGTCCCGAAACCGGTGTGGCCCAAGGGTTTGAGTCTGATCGGCACCGAAGGCGCGGGCGAGGTCCAGACCCCGCTCACCGGTGCGGACCACCTCGCCATCGGTGATCGCGTGTGGTTCCGGCACGCCAAGGCCGGCGAACTCCTCGAACGCTTCAATCAGGTGCAGCTCGTCGCCGACGGTGAGCGCACCCAGGTGCCGAGCTATCGCGGCGAAGGCCAGAACTTCGGCTGAGCGCCGAAACCCGTTCAGACGCGGTCGAGTTGCAGGACCGCCGCCAGATCGGACAGCTCGGCCGCGGTGGTCGGCAGGTATTCGGTGAGCAGCGGTGAGCGGACGATGATCGCCGCCCACATCGCTCTGGAGATGGCGCTGGTCAGCCAGTGTCTGGAGACCAGCGCGCCGATACCGTGCGGGGCGTCCTTGGGGGCCGAGGTGGCCATGGAGACCAGCACCACGGCGGCCTCGCGACCCTGGAAATGGTCCGCCGTGCCGACCAGCACGTCCTCGATCCTGGCGCGGGACAACTGGGTTCGAATGCGCGCCACCTGGGCGTGATACGGCGCGACCACCAGGATGTCGTGCGGGTGCAGGCGGCGGGTGACCGCGCCGGTCTGCCACGGCAGGCCGAGCAGATTGCGCACCTGGCGCACGATCTCGCGGGCCTCCTCGGCGGATTCGGTGCTGTTGCCGTGATGTTCGATGGTGACGGTCCGCACGCCCGGTTCGATACCCTCGAGTTCCCTTGCCAGGGTGACGGTTTCGTTCGATCGCAGTCGATTGTCGTAGCGCAGCCGCGATACCGGGCCGCAGACGCGCGGATGCATGCGCCAGGTGCGGTCCAGGAAGTAGCCGAAGGCGGCGGGCAGCGTGCGATGCGTGCCGACCAGGCGGCCCAGTGCCGAATCATGCACCGGCTCCGGATGAATGCCGTGCCGGATGGTGGGCGCGGGATCGCCCACCAGCAGCAGATTCCGCGCGCACAGTGCGACCGCGACGGCGTCGGCGAGCGGGAACTTCCCGGCGTCGGCGATCACCAGCAGGTCCAGGCCGTCACGGGCGATACGCGCCGGATCGGCGAAATCGGTCGAAAGTCCGCCCACCACACCGCCGTTGACGGCGTTGTCCAGGAAGCGCTCATATTTCGAGGCGTCGATGGGCAGCCATTCCGGGGCCACCGACTGGGCTTCGGCCTTGGCGACGAGTTCGGGCAGCACGCCCACCTGCACCACCGCGTCCAGCACGTGTTCGACCACGGCGTGCGTGCGGCCGACCACGCCGACGCGCCATTTGTACCGTGTCACCAGCCTTTCCACCACGCGGGCGGTGGTGGCGGTCTTACCGGTGCCGGGCGGGCCCTGCACCGCGACATATGAATTCTCCAGGTCGAGAATGGCGGCGGTGACGGCGGCGGCGTGATCGCCGAAGACCTCCGGCAGCGCCTTGCCCGCGCGCAGCCGGGGCGGGCGGCCGCACAGCAGGTCGAAGACGGCGTTGTCCGGCACCTCGGGCAGGGTCACCAACAGGTGGTGCGCGATGTCCTCGAGTGATTCCTCCAGGAATTCGCTGCGGCCCGGCGGGCAGGGCGCGATGGCGGTGGGTAGTTCGTCGTAGGGTTCGCAGCCGTCCGGCAGCAGTTCGACGACGCGCACCACATCCTCGAAATTGGTGTCCAGGGCGCAGCCGAGCACCGTCGCGTGCGCTGCCGCGCGCTGGGCGGGCAGGGTGGTCATCCCGGGCGCGGGGCGGTCGTACAGGGTCAGTACCGGGGTGCCCGGCTTCGGGGCGTTGCCGGTGCCGAGCCTGCCGGTCAGGGTCAGGTAGCGGCGCATGGGGCGGTGATCGGTGCTGTGCCATTTGGTGTCGACGGTGCCCCAGTCGGCGACCAGGACCCCCGGCGTCTCCGCCCACTCCTCGACGGGGTGATCCAGGCGATCGTCGTGCGCCCAGCGCAGCGGTTGCCGTTCGCGCCGGAAGTATCCGGCCGCGGCGGCGGTGAACGCGGCGGCGATCTGCGCCGAACTGCGTTCGCGCTCATCGCGATAGCCGGTTTCGGCGAATTCCCGCAGGGCCGCCTCGACCTCGTCCGGGCCGGTTTCCCAATAGTCGTAGGACATGCGCCGGGCCGGGGTCACCGCATGTTCGCGGGCCAGCTCGAGCAGCCAATCGCGCAGTCGCCGAACATCTTCCGGGCCGCTACCGGCCAGCCCGCCCGCAGCCGGGGGAGCGGAGTCCGGCGAGGCCTGATTCGGGGGGAGCTGGCGCAGGTCGTAGCAGCGCTCGCCGACGATCATGGCGGCGCGGACGATCGGATACAGGTCGACCAGGGCCGGAAGCAGTTCGGCCACCACGTCTTCGCCGTCCGGATAGCGTTCGCCGATCGCGCTCAGCAGCGGGCGCAGGTCGCCGCGGTAATGGTGGATGCGCAGGTCCGGATGCTCCCACTGGCGTTCGGTGAGGAAGTCCAGCAGGGCGTCGGCGTCATCGGTCCAGGGTGAAAGATCCTGCGCCGCAGTGGTATCGGTGACCGGTGCCGCATCGCCGGTGTGAATGGCGAAGGTGTGCACGCGATCCGCGGACCAGTTCGACCACACCTCGATCAGATCGGGTGCGGTGCGGCTGACGAACAGGTCACCGAGGCTGGGCTGCGGCAGTGCGGCCAGGGCCGCGGCGTCGATGAGGGTGTGCGCGGGCCGGCCGGTGCTCGCCCGCTCCAATTGGAGTTCGGCCTGCCGCCGCAGGGTGCTGAAGGTCGGGACGGGCACACCGGTGACGGTGGCATCGGCCGCCGCCAGCCGCTGCACGGTGGTGATTCCGGCATCGCGCAATTGCGCGCGGGTGGCGGGCCGCATACCCGCGACCAGCAGCAGATCCCGCCGTGATTCGAGTTCGGCGGTGCAGGTGGGGCAGTTCCCGCAGGCCAGAAAGCGGCGATCGCCCCACTGCACGGGCAGCAGCTCGCCGAGTTTGTCCTCGATGATTCGATTCAGGCGATCCCGGCGCGCCTGATGAATGACCGCGATATCGGCCAGCGACTGTGTACCCGCCACCCCGTCCACCCATAGCCGGGCCCGCGCGGCGGGCCGGAACCCGCACCGCCGCAACGCGTCCGCCATGGCGGCCAGGGTGAGCAGCGCCGGAATGCGCCCGTTCCGGCCGACCACGGCGGCGGGCAGATAGTCATAGGTCTCCGGGTCACTGTCCCGCACCAGGAAATCGCAGCGCGTGGCGAACTCCCCGTCGAACACGACCGCCCCGGCCACCGCCTCGGCCTGCCCCCGCAACGCCGCCAGCGTCTGCTCATGCGCATCGCGCAACGCGGCCACCGCCGCCTCCGCATCGACGGATCCATCCGCGCCGAGGGGTGAGATCCGGCTCGAGCGGTCCGCGCCCGCAGCGAAGTGGGCCGAGCGGTCCGCGTCGGGCGCGAGGGGGGCCGAGTGCGGCTGATCGACTCCGGGGACGCGCACGCGTACGACCGCGCTTCCGTGCCGGTCCCGCAGATCCGCGAGCCGATGTTCGACCGCCCGATCCCAGGCATGGGTCAGCACACCGGGCGCCGGATATCCGATCGACGTCACCAGCCCCAGTTCGGCGTCGAGCCCACGCAGTAGCGCGAACTCACAACGCGCCGCCGACACCAGGTCACCGGTGCTGCACACGACACGATCACCGAACAGAATCAATCGCGGCCCTCCTGTGTCTCTCCGCCCGACACCCGCGACCCACACACGCCATTACGTGCCGAGTCGCGCCATAGCGTAGTGACTCCGCACCCCATCCCGCGTCGCCAGGTAGCCCCCGCCCACCTCCATTCGTGCCTCCGGACCCCGCCCCCTTTCGCCCGATTGCCGGGCCACGTTGCGGGACAACACGACTCACGCCCTTCCGGCACCATCCCCTCGCCGCGCACCCCGGTAGCCCCCTGGAAACCTCACCAGCCATTCCGGCGTGTCGCCACCCTCCCGGCCACCCCTCTGACCCGCCGATCCGGTCGAATCGGACCAACCTCCAACCCGTCCGCACAACCACCGCCGAACCTCCGAATGACGCGTGCCCGATTTGCGCGGACCTGCTGACGATCACCACCCACGCGGGCGGGCGCGTGCATGGCACCTTGCCGGGCCGGATCCGCGCGCGGGGTTTGCGAGAATCGCCGAATGCCGTATTTCGAGGGTGGCCGCGGACGGCTGCACTATCGCCGCTGGCCGATCACCGATCCCACGGCCAGGATCGCGCTACTACCCGGAACCGGCCAGCACAGCGGCCACTACCACCGCTTCGCCGGTGCCCTGAAGCCCGCCGGAATCGAACTGTGGACCCTGGACACCTCGGGCCACGGACTCAGCGAAGGCGATATCGACCGCCCTGGCACATTGCCCGAATTGTCCGCTGACGCACGAGCATTCCTCGATCAAGCCCCGGCCGATTCCGTCCCGCTGTTCCTCATGGGCCACTCGCTGGGCGCGGCCACCGCCGTGGCCGCACTGTGTCCGGCCGCGTCCGCGACGCCCGCGCTCGCCGGACTGATTCTCTGCGGCACGCCGCGTGCCGTGCTCGAGGGCAGACCGCCGAAGTCCGCACGTGGCGCGGACCCTTCGTCGGCGCGCGGCAACGCCGTGACCGCCTCGCGCACAGCGGATTCGATGCGATTCGCGGTCACGGACTCATCCGGTGGGATCGGCCGCGACAGGAGTCCGGCCCCGGATGAGATCGCGGCGACCACAGACGCAGGTTCGCGTTCGCGGGCCACGATGGGACCGGTTGTGCCGGAGGGACTTCCGGTGCTCTTCGTGCACGGGGTGGATGATCGGCGCACGCCGATCGAACCGGTGCGAGCGTGGGCCACGACCGTGGCAGCGGAGTTCCGGGAATACGCCGATGCCGGGCATGACCTCCTGCATGAGCCCGTGCACGCCGAAGTCAGTGCCGATATCGCGAACTGGGTCGGCCGGATCGCAGCGTGTTGAGGGAAGCCGCCGCGGTGGCGTGGACATGGTCGCGCCGACGGCTGGTTGTCAGGTGGGTCGCGTCGGCCGGGGGAGCGGGTTGGCGGGGTGGGGTGGCCGGTGATGTCGAACTGTTCGGTGGGGTGGGCGATTACGGTGCTGGGGTGCCACTTTATGAATTCGAGGGTAAGCGGCCCACGGTTGATCCGACGGCGTTCATCGCGCCGACCGCGACGTTGATCGGGGATGTGCGGGTCGAGGCCGGGGCGTCGATTTGGTACGGGGCCGTGCTGCGGGCCGATCTCGCGCCGATCATTATTCGCGAGCGGGCGAATGTGCAGGACAATGCGGTGATTCACGTGCCGGAGGAGGTGCCGGTGGAGATCGGGCCGGGGTCCACGATCGCGCACGCGGTGGTGTTCCACGGGGCGACGCTGGGCGCGGAATCGATTGTGGGCAATGGCAGCACGGTGCTGGATATGGCGAAGATCGGCAGCGGCACCATGATCGCGGCGCACTCGCTGGTGCCGCCGGGGGCCGAGATTCCGGACGGGGTGCTGGCCGCCGGGTCACCCGCCCAGGTGAAGAAGTCCATCGAGGGCACGCCCGCCGAGCTGTGGGTGAAGGTGAACCCCTCCTACTACGCCGAACTCGCGCAGCGACATCGCAAGGGCATCACCGAGATCCACTGAGCGATCCGCACTCCCTCCGGCAACCGAGACCGCTGAGCTGTCGAACTTCCTCGGCCTCGGCGTGATTCGGCGAACGCTCGCACCACCCCGCATCGGCGTGCAATGCGATACCCGCTGGGCGTCAACGTGATTCGGTGAGCAAATCGACTACCTCTTCGTCGGCGAGTTGGTGGAAGTCGAGGTAGACGCCGCCGACGCCGCCGAGTTCGCGGGGGACCAGCGGGCAGACGACTTCGTCGGCGAGGGCCCGAATGCGGTGCAGCGCTTCGGCGGATGAGACCGGGACCGCGACGACCACGCGGCGGGGCTCGTGCAGGTGCGCGATTTCGCAGGCGGCGGCGACGGTCGCTCCGGTGGCCATGCCGTCGTCGGCGATGATCACCGTGCGGTCCTTCAGTGGAATGGGCGGTTCGGCGCGCAGTACCTGGCGTCGCCGTTCCAATTCGACGCGTTCCAGATCTTCGATATCGGCGAACTGTTCGGGTGTGACACCGGTGTTCAGCACGACATCGGCATTGAGCACCCGCACCCCGTCCTCGCCGATGGCCCCCATGGCGAGTTCGGGCTGCCACGGCACGCCGAGTTTGCGCACCAGCAGCACATCGAGATCCCCGCCGATCACCTCGCGAATGCCGACCGCCACCGGCACCCCGCCCCGGGGCAGTCCCAGAATCAGTGGATCCGCCGCGCGGAGGTGCTCGAGCACCCCACCCAGCGCCCGCCCGGCGGTCCCCCGATCCGGATACATCATTGCTGCTCAGTCTAGTTGCCGACCGGGTACGCCCCCGATTTCTGGCACATCCGGTCAGTAACCGGGCCGTCTCCGGAAAAACTCCGGGCCGTGCCCGCGTCCGGCCCGGCCCTACTCTCCGCGAATGGTGAAGCGGCGCAGCGCCAGACTCGGATTGGTGGTGCGAACCTCGGCGAGATGATCCAGATCCACCCGCGCGGTCGCGATACCCGGCTGATCGCCGAGCTCGGCCAGCACCGCCCCGGTGGGCGCGATGATCATCGACGCCCCGGACCCATTGGGCGCGGCCTGATCACAGGCCGCCACGTAAATCGTGTTCTCGATGGCCCGCGCCCGCAGCAGCGTCGTCCACTGATCGACCTTGCCCGGCCCGGGAATCCACTGCGCGGGCAGCACCAGCACGTGCGCCCCCGCCGCCGCGACGCGCCGAATCCCTTCGGGGAACCGCAGGTCGAAGCAGGTCTGCATGCCGAATACGATGCCGCCGATGGTGAAGGTCGGATCCTGATCCAGCGGCCCGGGCAGGATCACATCGGATTCGCGCGATTTGAACGCGTCGTACAGATGCACCTTGCGATACACCGCCGCGAATGCCGCGGTGGGTGTCGCGGCCACGAGCGTGTTGTAGATGAGCCCCGCGGGCTGGTCCCCACCCGGCGTCTCGAGCACGCCCGCCACCAGATGCACCCCGAATTCGGCTGCGATACCGCGCAATCCGTTCACGAACGGTCCGGTGAGCGGTTCCGCCGCCGCGACCGCCTGCTCATCGAGCCGCAGCACCGAGTACATCGAGTATTCGGGCGCGATCACGAGCTGGGCACCGAGCTCGGCGGCGGCCTGTACCTCCGCACGCAACGCGGTGAGATTGGCCACGGTGTCGGTGCCGGGCGCGAACTGCACCACGGCTATGTCAATGGCTCTGGCATCCGCCGCGCCGGTGCTCGGTTGCGGTTGTGGCTCGGGTTCGTGAACGACGACGGTCGTCGCCCCCGAACTGCCCGGTTCCGGCGTTGTGACCGTGCCGGTTACGTAGTTGCGCACCGGAGCGGGTTCGGCGTGACCCAGTCCGGAGGCCGACAGGATGGGCGTTGCGGCGGCGGCCGAGGGCGGGTTGTCCGGTTGCACGCGGTCCAGCCTATTCACCCTATGGTCGGACCGACCAGGGTAAGGCAGTAAACTCCTGGTCAATGAGTACCTCACCGGCCGACAGCGTTCCCACTGACGACGAGAGGGACGCGAACGGCCCGTCCTTCGCTGATCTCGGTATCGATGACCGCGTTTTGCGGGCCATCGCCGATGTCGGCTACGAATCGCCGTCGCCCATCCAGGCTGCGACGATTCCCCCGCTGCTGAGCGGTTCGGACGTGGTGGGTCTCGCGCAGACCGGCACCGGTAAGACCGCCGCGTTCGCCATCCCGATCCTGATGGGGTTGGAAGTAACCGGCAAGTCGCCCAAGGCGCTGGTGCTGGCGCCGACGCGTGAGCTCGCGATCCAGGTTGCCGAGGCGTTCGGCCGGTACGCCACGCATATCCCGGGTCTGAACGTGCTGCCGATCTACGGCGGCCAGAACTACGCCGTGCAGCTGTCCGGCCTGCGCCGGGGCGCGCATGTCGTGGTCGGCACGCCGGGTCGTGTCATCGACCATCTGGAGCGCGGCACGCTCGATCTGACCCAGCTGCAGTATCTGGTCCTCGACGAGGCCGACGAGATGCTGAAGATGGGCTTCCAGGACGATGTGGAGCGCATTCTGCGCGATACCCCGGACACCAAGCAGGTGGCGCTGTTCTCGGCGACCATGCCGCCGGTGATCCGCAAGATCGCCAAGCAGTACCTGCACGATCCGGTGGAGATCACGGTCAAGACCAAGACCTCCACCAACACCAATATCGGTCAGCGCTATGTGATGGTGTCGTACCAGCGCAAGCTGGACGCGCTGACCCGCATCCTCGAGGTCGAATCCTTCGAGGCCATGATCATCTTCGTGCGCACCAAGCAGGCGACCGAGGAATTGGCCGAAAAGCTGCGCGCGCGTGGGTATTCCGCCGCCGCCATCAACGGCGATATCGCGCAGGCGCAGCGTGAGCGCACCATCGGGCAGCTCAAGAACGGCCAGCTCGACATTCTGGTCGCCACCGATGTGGCCGCGCGCGGTCTGGACGTGGAGCGCATCTCGCACGTCGTGAACTACGACATCCCGCACGACACCGAGTCGTACGTGCACCGCATCGGCCGTACCGGTCGCGCGGGCCGTTCCGGTGAGGCGCTGCTGTTCGTGGCTCCGCGCGAGCGCCGCCTGCTCGACGCCATCGAGCGCGCCACCCGCCAGCCGCTGACCGAAATGCAGCTGCCCAGCGTGGACGATGTGAACGCGCAGCGTGTCGCGAAGTTCGGCGACACCATCACCGAGAATCTCTCCTCGGCGAATCTGCCGCTGTTCCGCAAGCTGATCGAGGATTACGAGCGCGAGCACAATATCCCGCTGGTGGATATCGCGGCCGCGCTGGCGATCGGCTCGTACGACGGCAATAACTTCTTCATGGAGCCCGATCCCGAGCCCGCGCCCCGGCGTGAGCGCGATCGTGGCGAGCGTTCCACCTTCGAGGGTGATCGCCGTGAGCGTCGTCCGCGTGAGGGTGGCCCGAGCCAGCACCGGCAGACCGGCGCGGATCTGGTGACCTACCGCATCGAGGTCGGCAAGCGGCACAAGGTGGCTCCGGGCGCGATCGTCGGCGCCATCGCCAACGAGGGCGGCCTGCGCCGCAGCGATTTCGGGCATATCTCGATCCGCCCGGATCACAGCCTGGTGGAACTGCCCGCCGATCTGTCGCAGGAGACGCTG
The DNA here is from genome assembly GCF_042885355.1 of Nocardia sp. NPDC058058. Lineage (NCBI taxonomy): Bacteria > Bacillati > Actinomycetota > Actinomycetes > Mycobacteriales > Nocardiaceae > Nocardia > Nocardia sp. NPDC058058. Next base: position 743,830 of record NZ_JBHVSA010000004.1, read on the forward strand.
AACGCGTTGAGCCGCACCAGGATCAGCGGCCAGCTCATTCAGCTCCAGCTCGATTCCGGTGCCCCGGGTCAGCGTTCGATGAGCCGCGCCCCCCGTCGCGGTCCCAGTGATCGCGAGTTCAAGCGGGCCGACACCCGCCGCAAGCCCCGCTCGTAAGCGGTACGCGCCCAGCTGTTTTCGCCCGCCTGCCCGGCGCGGCGAAAGAGTCTGGGCGCGAGCGCTTCATGGCTGCAACAAAAATGCGCCCAGGCTACAAGCCGGGGCGCATTTGTTGTGTCTGTCTGTCATTCCGGCGTGCTCTTGGCCGGAATCCACCGAGATACGTTGCTGCACCACGGGTGTGGATCCCGGCCAAAACCATGCCGGGATGACGGGAGGGGCTTTAGTTGGCGTCGCTCGAACCGGTGCCGCTGCTGCCGGTGTCGGCGGGGCCCGCGGGTGCGGCCGGGGTGGTCGCGGGGGCGGCCGGATCCGTGGTGGCGGGGGTGGCGGCCGGGGGCGGGGTCGCCGGGAGGTCGGCGACGGTGAAAAGGCCGACGGTGGGCAGGACCAGGCAGCGTGCGCCGGGATAGTCGATGCTGCCCCAGAGCGAGGCGACGACGGTGCCGGGGCCGGTGTCGACGGTCTTGGCCAGGGCCGGGAGGTTGTATTCGGTCTGCTCGTCCAGGGGCGTGATGCCGCTGCGGCCATTGCCGACATTGAGCCAGGCCACATTCAGACCCGAGGCGAGCGGCATGCCGACGGTGGCGGGCGCGGCCTGGAAGCGCAGGGTTCCGGGCGGGCCGGAGAGGCCGTTGTCCGGACCGGGCTGGCCGGAGACCGCGGAGGCGGCGGTCATGGTGAACGGCAGATTGAAGCCGCAGCCCAGGGTCGGCGCCTGATATCCGAACGGTGTGAAGCCGATGTTCCTCAGTCCGGCGGCGGCGACCAGCTGCGCGGTCTTCGCGGTGGACGCGACGGCGTTCAGCGCGTCCTGATCGGTGCCCGCGGCCTGGGTGAGCTGGGCGACCGCGATGCCGACCGGGGTGTCGCCCGGGACTTTCGGCTCGGCGGAGGCGGTGCCGTTCGCACCGAGGACCGCCGTGGCGGCGATGGCGGCGACCGCTGCGGCGCGCCGGGGGAGGGTCCTGCCGTTCACTCGTGTTGCTCCTGCGAACTCTCGGATACCGGATGTGGTGGCAGGCGAGCGTCTTTCGCCGCGTGACGCGGGCGGGAACGTGCCTGATCTTCTCGGCAACGTACCAGCTCCGGCTGGGAACCGCCGGGCCGAGTGGCCCGTAGTTGTGATCCAGGCGACAAGCCCGCTATTACCGGGGGGTAAGTTCGAACTCGATACGACAGCGACGCTGGGAGATGCGATGAAACTTGCCCTGTCACCCGACGAGGTGAAATTCCGGGACGAACTGCGCGAGTTCTACCGGACCGAGATCCCGGCGGAGATCCGCGACCGCGTCAAGTACGGCCGCGAACTCTCCCGCGATGACATCGTCACCACGCACCGGATTCTCAACCAGCACGGTTACGCCACCCCCAAGTGGCCGGTCGCCTGGGGCGGCCGCGACTGGACGCCCATGCAGCTGCACATCTGGGAAGACGAGATGCAGCTGGCGTCGGTGGTGGAACCGCTCACCTTCAACGCCCAGATGATCGGGCCCGTGATCGCGCAGTTCGGCTCCGAGGAGATGAAGCAGCGCTTCCTGCCGCCGACCGCGAACCTCGACATCTGGTGGTGCCAGGGCTTTTCCGAGCCGGACGCCGGATCGGACCTGGCCTCGCTGCGCACCACCGCGGTGCGCGACGGTGATTCCTACATCGTCAACGGCCAGAAGATCTGGACCACCCTCGCGCAGTACGCCGACTGGATCTTCTGCCTGGTCCGCACCGATCCCACGGTGAAGAAGCAGGCGGGCATCTCGATGCTGCTCTTCGATGTGAAGACCCCCGGCGTGACCATCCGCCCGATCAAGCTGATCGACGGCCATCACGAGGTCAACGAGGTCTTCTTCGAGAATGTCCGCGTGCCCGCCGATCAGCTGGTCGGCGAGGAGAACATGGGCTGGACCTACGCCAAGTTCCTGCTCGGCAACGAGCGCACCGGCATTACCGGCGTCGGCCGCACCAAGGTCAAGCTCGGCGTGGCGAAAGAGTATGCGGCGCAGATCAAGTCGGGTCGCGGCACGCTGCTGGAGGATCCGGTCTTCGCGGCGCGCATCGCCGAGCTGGAGAACGAGCTGCTGGCCCTGGAACTCACCCTGGCCCGCGTGGTCTCCCAGCCCTCCGACGGCAAACCGAATCCGGCGTCCTCGGTGCTCAAGCTGCGCGGTTCCGAATTGCAGCAGGCCGCAACGGAATTGCTGCTCGATATCGCCGGGCCGGACGCGCTTCCGGTCGATACCGAGGGCATCGCGTCGCCGGATTGGGCGCAGCGCACCGGTCCGAGCTACCTGAACTACCGCAAGACAACCATCTACGGAGGTTCCAGCGAGGTGCAGCGCACCATCATCGCCTCCACCATCCTCGGATTGTGAGCTGCCGCCATGGATTTCGAACTCACCGATGAACAGGTCATGCTGCGCGACACGGTCCGCGATCTGCTCGCCCGGGCCTACGATCCGGAAACCCGCCTGAAGGTCACCGATACCGAACTCGGCTGGAATCGCGATGTCTGGCGTCAGCTCGCCGAACTCGGCGTACTGGGCCTGCCTTTCAGCGAAGAGGACGGCGGCGTCGGCGCGGGACCGGTCGAGGTCATGGTGGTGCTGGAGGAGGTCGGCCGCCGGCTCGCGCCCGAGCCGATCCTGGACGCGGTGCTGGTCCCCGGCACGCTGATCGCGGCCGCCGGTACCGAGGCGCAGCGGCAGCGGGTGCTGCCCGAGCTGGTCGGCGGCACCACACTGCTGGCCTTCGCGCATGCCGAACCCGGTACCCGCTGGCCCGCAACCGAACTCACCACCACCGCCGTTCCGTCAGGTGACGGCTACGCGTTGACCGGTGTCAAAAATCCGGTCCCGCACGGTGATTGCGCGGACGAACTGGTGGTCAGCGCCGAACTCCCGGGTGGCGGCCTCGGCCTCTTCCTGGTGGCGGCGGATGCGGAAGGCGTGTCCCGCAAGCCGTTCCGCACCTTCGACGGCCGTCGCGGCGCGCAGCTGGAGTTCGCCTCGGCCCGGGCCGAACTGCTCGGCGACAATGCCGATGCCCAGGCGGCGGTCGCGGTGGCCACCGCGCAGGCCCAGGCGGCCCTGTGCGCCGAATCCCTCGGCGCGATGGAGGAGTCGCTGCGGCTGACCACCGAATACCTCAAGACCCGTAAGCAATTCGGTGTCACGCTGTCCAAGTTCCAGACCCTGAGCCAGCGTGCCGCCAATATGTACGTCTCGCTGGAGCTGGCCCGCAGTATGAGCCTGTACGCCACCGCCGCCGTGGCCGACGATGTCACCGATCCGGTGGTCGCCTCGCGCGCCCGCCTCCAGGTCGGCCGCTCCGCCCGCCACATCGGCCAGGAAGCGATTCAGATGCACGGCGGTATCGGCATCACCACCGAATACCCGGTCAGCCACTATGTGGCTCGCCTGACCGCCATCGCCCGCACCCTGGGCAGCGATCTGGAACATCTGCGCGTCCTCACCGACCGCGTCGGCGACTACACCCTCGTCGAGTTCTAGCCCGCCGCAAACGATTTCGCGCCCCGCACCAGGACCGGTGCGGGGCGCGCTTCGTTATGTCGGGTCTACCCGCTGGCGGGCGAATCGTCCTCCGTTGTGGGGACCGCGATCGCGGGCTCCGTCGTGGCGGGTGGCGTCGTGCGCGTGTATTCCGTTGTAGGAGCGGGGTTATCGGTTGTGGGCCGCGGGCGCGTGGTGGTCGGCCGCGTGGTGCTGGGGCGCAGCGGCGTGGTGCGGGACGCCGTGGTCGGGGCCTCCGCGTCCGGGTTCGCGTCCTTGGGGTCCGTGGTGGGGAGCGAGGAGATCGGCGAGTGCCGCGGCGGCTGGTCGGCCGCCACCCGCCAGGTGGGGGAGGGCGGGATCACGACGGCCGGGGTGGTGGTGCCGTTCTTGGTCGAAACCACCGGCGCCGCTTGCAGATCCGCGTTCAACGGCGGGGGCGCGACGTAGGTGTCCTGGCCGCCGAGGCCGCACGCGCCGATGAGTACCAGGCCGAGCGAGACCGCGCCGACGGCGGCCGCGACGCCCGCCACGGGGGCGGGTAGCCGCCGCCACGGGGTGGCGTCGCGCGGGTCCGCGCGGACGTTGCTGCCTGCCATGGGGAGCACTCCTGATTCGTCTCGAGTGGGCTCACCCTAACGGAGGAGGTACCGCGGTGCCAGGCGGGTGGTCGGTCCGTTTCAACGGCAATCGCGGCGAAAGCGCAAGGCACAACAATATCTCAAACAGCAATGATTCACATATCGAATCAGTAAAGTCGGCGTGTTCTGCGCACGTGTCGCATGGACATTTCGTTGCCGAGCCGTAATGTGTGTCCAAAGTTACACGTGAGACGCCCGAAATTTGCCGAGAGACGCGCCCCTGGTTCGCCGAGCTCGGCGGGCGTCATCGAGGAGTGGATGATGGGTGCATTCTCGACATCCCCGCAACGCGCGATAGCGCGCTCGGGGGAGCCTGCGGCCTCGGAATCGTCGCGCTGGTGGACAATTCTGGCTCGCACAACCGCCTGGCTGATCTTCGTCGGGGGACTTGTGGGCGCGGTGCTCGGGATTGCCGGTCTACGCGTCGAAATCACGGTCGCCGGGCTGATTCTCGCCTGCACCGCCGGATTGATTCTGCTCAAACTGCGCGCGGACGCCGCGGCCGCGGCCGAGAAACACTGACGCGTTCTCGGAACTCGCGGGCGCATTCACCTAACTCGCAATAGCCCTGGCGTTCAGGGCTGCCTGCGAATAACCCATTCGAATGCGGCGGCCTCCGAACGACTGCCCTCGGCGGTTCGCGACCTATTCGACTCCCCGAGTTCGGCGAGCAGGCGTTCCGAGATCGGCACCAGCGTCGCCAATGCCGCCGGTGTGAACCATTCCGGACGGGTCGCGAAAAGCAGATCCTCACTCGAGGTATTGCCCGACGCCCCCGGTGCGAACGGGCAGCCGCCGAGCCCGCCCAGCGATCCGTCAAGGACGCTTGCACCCGCGCCGAGCGCCGCCAGCGAATTGGCCACGCCCATACCCCAGGTGTCGTGCCCGTGGAAGACGATCCGATGCGCGTCGGTGCCCCAGTGCCCCTGCGCCACAACCGCGCTCACCAAGACCGACACCTGCGCCGGATGCGCCTGCCCGAGGGTGTCGGCCAGCACGATATCGGCCGAGCCCTCCGCCCGCGGATCCCGCGCGATGGCCAGCACCCGCTCCGGATCCACCGGCCCCTCGAACGGGCATGTGAAAGTCGTTGCCAGACAGAGCTGAATCCGCCCGCCCGCCTGCCGGGCGAAGTCGACGGCCGCGGGCATCGCGGCCAGACTCTCCTCGGTGGTGCGTCCGATATTCGCCCTGTTGTGTGAATCCGAGACCGAGAAGCAGTACTGGAAATTGCGCACGCCCGCGGCCGCGGCCTTTTCCACGTGCCGTGGCGTCGCCACCCACACCCAGCAGCGCGCCAATTCCTCCGGCGTCAGCGCCGCGACCAGCTCGAGCGTATTGGCCATGGGCGGCACCAGATCCGGCCGCGCCATCGACCCGATTTCCAGCTCCGGCACGCCCAGCGCCAGCAGCTCGCGCACGATCTCGACCTTGCGCTCGGTCGGCAGCACCTTGCCGGTGAGCTGCAACCCGTCCCGCAGCGTCACATCGCGCAGGATGGCATTCGTCAGCGCGGTCATCGGCCCTCCAGAGCGTCGATTTCGACATCGGACATACCGAGCAGTCCGGAGAGCACCGCACGCGTGTGCTCGCCCAGATCCGGGCCGACATTACGAATATCCAGGGACTGTTCCCCGATCACCGGAACGATGCCCGTGAACCCGACCTGCTTGGGTTCGGCCTCGCCCACATCGACGGCGAAGTGCTGAATCATATTGCGCGCCCTGTACTGCTCGTCGGCGACGATATCGGCGGCGGTGTAGATGGGCCCGCACGGAATGGCGGCGGCCTCGAGCAGCGCGAGCGCCTCATCGCTCGTGCGCAATCGAGTCCACTCCGCGATCGACGCGTCCAGCCGCTCGCGATTGCGCCAGCGTCCCGCATTGTCTTGCAGCTCAGGATCACTCGCGAGATCCGGCCGCTCGATCACCTGCATATAGCGCTGGAAGATCGCGTCGCCATTGCCGCCGATGATGATGCTGTTGCCATCGCTGCACGGATAGGCATTGCTCGGCGCGATGCCTTCCATCCGCCCGCCGACGCGCTCCCGATTGATGCCGTAGGCGAGGTAATCCGGCACCAGCGACTCCATCACCGACAGGATGGATTCATTGAGCGCGACATCGATGACGCGCTGCTCCAGGGGAACCCGATCGCTCCTGCGCTCGCGCTGGAACAGCGCCATGACGGTTCCGAACGCCGCGTAGATCCCGGCGATCGAATCCCCGATCGATACCCCGACCCGTACCGGCGGTCGATCCGGATCACCGACGAGTTCCCGCAATCCGCCGACGGCTTCGGCCACCGCCGCGAATCCCGGCCGCTGTGCCAGCGGCCCGGTCTGCCCGTAGGCCGAGATCCGGGTGATCACCAGATCCGGATTGGCGGCATTGAGCGCCTCCGGCCCCAGCCCCCACTTCTCCAGCATGCCGGGCCGGAAGTTCTCCAGCAGCACATCGCACCGCTTGACCAGATCCAGCACGATCTGCCGCCCGGCCTCGGTCCGCAGATCCAGCGTGATCGACTTCTTACTCCGGTTGATCGTGCGATAGAGCATCGAGGTGTCGCCGCCGTAGAGCCGCCAATTGCGCAGCTCGTCACCGGTTTTCGGCCGCTCGACCTTGATCACCTCGGCCCCGAAGTCCCCCAGGATCCGGCCCGCTGTCGGCGCGGCCACGTAATTACCCAGCTCCAGAACCCGCACACCGTCGATCGGCCGAATCTCCATGCGCGCAATTCTGCCTCGAGCCCGCGATCGAGCGGTCGGCTCCGGTCGTGCGACGACCCGTGCGAACCCCGGATACGCGAAAGGCCGATGCGACCCTCGAGAGATGAGGGGGCCGCATCGGCCGGGCTTCCCGGGCATGGCGCACGCAAGAACATCACGCCGGGAAGGGTTTTCGTCAGGCAGCGCGCGGGGCCACCTGTTCGATGACCGAGTAGTGCTCGGCATTGCCGGTGATGATGGTGCTCGGGTTGCCGTGGATATCGACCGGCACATCGCCCGCGAGGGTGATGCGGGTCAGGCGGCGCGGCTGGCCGTCGTAATCGTCGATGGCGTAATGCTGAGTGGCGCGGTTGTCCCAGATGGCGACATCGCCGAGCTGCCAGTTCCAGCGAGTGGTGTTCTCCAGCTTGGTGACCCGGTTCTGCAGCAGCTGGAACAGCGCGGCGGATTCGGCGGCGGACAGCCCGGCGAAATTCTTCACGAAGTGGCCGAGCAGCAGCGTGCGCTCACCGGTGACCGGGTGCACGCGGACCACCGGGTGCTCGGTCTCGTAGTAGGTGGACTCGAACTCCGCGCGGTACGCCTTGCCCTGCTCATTGTTGGCGTGGGTGTCGCTGCGGTCGGCGGCGTAGTCGTACGCGTTGGTGTGCCGGGCGCGCAGGTTCTCCACCAGGGCCTTGAGCGGCGCGGGCAGCGATTCGTAGGCGGCGGTGGTGGAGGCCCAGGTGGTGGAGCCGCCGTAGGAGGGCAGGTGCACCGCGCGCAGGATGGACGCCTTCGGAATGCGATCCACGAAGGTGACATCGGTGTGCCAGCTATTGGCGCGGCCGTACTCCGAATCGATCGGCAGCGACTTCACACCGCGCGAGGTGACGGTCGGATGCGGGGTGGTGGGCTGACCGAGCAGCTGCGCGAATTCGTACTGACCGTCCTCGGTCAGATGCTCCTGGCCGCGGAAGAAGATCACCTTGTGCGCGTGCAGGGCGTCCTGGATCACCTTGACGGTCTCCGAGTCCAGCTCGCCGCTCAGCCGGACGCCGTCGATACGGGCACCGATCTTGCTGCCGAGCTTCACCACGGTGGCGGTGGAGGTGGCGTAATCGACGGACATACTGGGCCTTTCGCTCGAACGATTGCGTGGTTCGAGCACACCATCGGCCCAGCGTCCGAAACAGGTTTAGGCGCAGCCGGATCGAAAGCCGTTACCCGGGCTAAGCGCAGGCGTATGCCAGTGTGGATCCCGGCCAAAAGCGCGCCGGGATGACGGAGGGATTGTTCAGCCGACCTGTTCGCGGAGGTAGGCGAGGTCGTCGGCGACTCCTTCGGCGGGCGTCTCCAGAATGATCGGGGCATCCACGGCCTTGCAGACCTCGACCAATAGCTGCGTGTCGATGGTGCCGTCGGCCAGATTGGCGTGCCGGTCCGCGCCCGAATCGAAGGCGTCCCGCGAGGAGTTCAGGTGCACCAGATCGATGCGCCCCGTGATCGCCTTGACCCGATCCACGATGCCGAGCAGTTCCTCACCGCCCGCCCAGGCGTGGCAGGTGTCCAGGCAGAACCCCGCGCCGAAATCGCCGACGGCGTCCCACAATCGGCCGATATCGTCGAAATGCCGTGCCATGGCGTGGTTTCCGCCCGCGGTGTTCTCGATCAGAATCGGCACCGCGAACCCGCCCTTGTCCTGCTGGCGTTCGAAGAGCTTGCGCCAGTTGAGGATTCCCTCGACCATCTCCTCGTCCTTGCGGACGTGCCCGCCGTGCACCACCAGCCCGAACGCGCCGAGATCGGCCGCGGCCTTCGCCTGCGCCGCCACCGCGCCGCGCGAGGGCATGCGCAGCCGATTGTTCAGGCTGGCCACATTGATCTGATACGAGGAGTGCACCACCACATCGATGGGGCTGGCCTTGATCTCCTCGGTCAGCGGATGCGGTGTGGGTTTGTCCCAGCTCTGCGGATCGACCACGAACATCTGGATGACGTCGGCCCCCAGCTTCTCGGCGAAGCCGATGGGATCCCCGTCCTGCCGAACGTGTGCTCCTATGCGCATGCCGAACACCTTATCCCCGCCCTCCGACACGAGATCGTGATCACTGTTGTTGCGCTTGCGCGCTTCGCAGAGATAGTTCCGTAGGACTCGATTGCGCTATGGTTTCGGTGATTTCCGGATCGGCCCGAGCACGATCATGCCGATCGTTTGCGGTACGTCGCGCGCTGGTGGGTCCCGGCGCAGGCGTAGGAAGTGGGAGCTAGACATGCTGTCCAGCGGTGATGTGTTTGCGGAATACGTTATCGAGCGGCAGCTGGGGCGCGGGGGCATGGGCTCGGTGTATCTGGCCAAGCATCCCCGGTTGCCCCGGCTGACCGCCCTGAAGCTGTTGAACCGGGAAATGGTGTTCGACAAGGAAGTTCGCGCGCGCTTCGAGCGCGAGGCGGATCTGGTCGCGCAGCTGGATCACCACAATATCGTCACCGTCTACGACCGCGGGCTCGAGGACGGGCAGCTGTGGATCTCCATGCAGTACATCGACGGTGTCGACGCCTCCAGCGTGAATCCGCAGACGCTGCCGCCCGAGCGGGCCGTGCAGATCATCTCCGAGACCGCCGACGCGCTGGATTACGCGCACCGCAACGAGGTGCTGCACCGCGACGTCAAACCCGCCAATATCCTGCTGGCCCGCTCCACCGGCGGTAAGGGCGAACGCGTCTACCTCACCGACTTCGGCATCGCCCGCCTGCGCGATGACAGCGGCCATCTGACCCAGACCGGCACCTTCACCGCGACCCTGGCCTACGCCTCGCCGGAACAGCTCACCGGTTCCGCCCTGGACGGCACCTCGGATCAGTATTCGCTGGCCTGCACGCTGTTCTGGTTGCTCACCGGTTCCGGGCCGTTCTCCGCGACCAATCCGGCCGCGGTCATCCAGGGACATTTGCAGCAGCCGCCGCCCCCGCTGAGCGGTGCGCGTCCCGGCCTGCCGCCGACGCTGGACCTGGTGTTGAACAAGGCCATGGCCAAGCGCCCGGAGGAGCGATTCGCCAGCTGCGCCGATTTCGCCGCCGCGGCCAAGCAGGCGCTCGCATCGCCGAGTTCGCCCGCGCTGCCGCTGGTGAATCCGCGTACCGCGCCGCCCGCGCCGGTGTACACCCCGCAGGGGCAGCCCGCGCACACCCAGGGACCGCATCCGACCATGGGCCAGCAGGGCATGCCCATGACCGGCGGACCGGCCCCGACGGCGAACGCGCCGATGTACACCTCGGGTCCGCGCACCGCCGCGCCCGCGCCCACGGTCGGGCCGAATCCGTATGCGACACAGTTGAATACGGCTGCGCCGCAGCCGCTGTACGGTCAGACCCCGAACCGGCCGACGAACCAGTACACCAGTCCGCCGCAGCATCAGTACACGAGCCCGCCGCAGTACAACTACGGTGGCCCGCCGCCGGGACAGCCGCCGATGATGGGCGGACAGCGTCCGCCGCAGCCGCCGAAGAAGTCCAATACCGGACTCATCGTCGGCATCATCGTGGGTGTGCTCGTCCTGGTCATCGTGGCGGTCATCGGGTTGGCCGCGCTGGGCAGCAAGAGCAATGACACCTCCACCGCCGGCGGCACCACCAGTGCGGGCGCGACGAGCAAGCCCAATGGTTCCGCGCCGCCCACGAATCCGGGTGGTTCGGACAAGCCGGTCGACTCGTCCGCGATCAGCAAGGAATTCCCCCGCCTGGTACCCGCCAGCAAGACCGGCGACACCGGCTACAACGGCGCGACCTGCTGGCTGGCCGATCCCAAGAGCCCGCCGGACAAGTCCGACGGCGAACCCGATTTCGGCGACTGGGCGGTGCAGTGGCGCTGCTTCGGCGGCGGCAACAACGCCGACCCGTTCTACCGCATCTACGCGTACTCCTCCGCGGCCAAGGCACAGGCGGTGGCGAGCGGCCTGCACCCGGACAAGAAGAGCTCCGACACCAGCGGCGGCAAGGCGTACACCAACTACCAGTTCAGCGGCAGCGATCGCCCGCGCATGGTCACCGCCTTCACCGGCGACGCCAACCGCGGTCAGTACCTGATGTACACCGACGGCGTCGTCGGCACCATCGATGAAGTGCTGACCTGGTGGCGCTCCGCACCGCTGAACTAAGCTCGCTGCCGCCTGCCTCACCGAGGTGGTGATCGACTCCCTGTGGCCGCGAACAGCCGCAGCGCAGCGGAGGCTAATGGACACGGAAGGGTGCTTGTGCTGCGCAGCGGAGAGACGTTCGCCGGATATCTGATCGAACGTGAGCTCGGCCGTGGCGGCATGGGATCGGTGTATTTGGCGCGGCATCCGCGACTGCCGCGGTTGGTGGCGATCAAGCTGCTGAATCGGGAACTGTTCGGCGACAGCGAGGTTCGGGCGCGGTTCGAGCGCGAGGGTGATGTGGTCGCGCGGCTGGATCACCCGAATATCGTGCCGCTGTTCGATCGCGGTTTCGACGACGAGCGCCTGTGGATCGCCATGCGGTACATCGACGGGCCGGACGCGTCCACGCTGGAATCGGCGAATCTGCCGCCGCGCCAGGCCGTCCGGATCATTGCCGAGACCGCGAAGGCGCTGGATTTCGCGCATCGCAAGGGCGTGCTGCATCGAGATGTGAAGCCCGCCAACATCCTCATCGAGCGCTCCGACGGTGAGGAGCGAATCTTCCTGGCGGACTTCGGTATCGCGCGACTACGCGATGAGGGCACCAAGCTCACCCAGACCGGCTCCTTCACCGCGACGCTGGCCTACGCCGCACCGGAGCAGCTCTCCGGGCAGCCCCTGGATCACCGCTGCGATCAATACTCGCTGGCCTGCACCCTGTTCCGGCTGCTGACCGGCGTCGTCCCGTTCGACGCCCAGCACCCGATCGCCATCATGCAGGGTCACCTGCAACAACCCCCGCCCCCGGTCAGCTCGCTGCGCCCGGGCCTCCCGCCCGCCCTGGACGCGGTAATGGCCCGCGCCATGGCCAAACAACCGCCCGCCCGCTTCGGCTCCTGCGTAGAATTCGCCACCGCCGCCCAGCAGGCCCTGGCCGGGGTGCCGACCCACGTGGCGGGGCAGCATTCCGGCCCACGGCATCCGATGGTCGGTCAGCCCGGCTTCGCACCCGGCGGTGCGGCATTTGCGGGGGGTTCGAATACGCCCCCGCGGCCGTTCCCGACGCAGGGTGGCCGACCCGGCGCACCGCAACATCAGGCGGCGGGCGCGCCGGGCAAGCCGGTGGCGGGCAAGCCGGTCGCCACCTCGGCGAATGGTGCTGTGGCGCAGGGGAAGCCGTTTGCCGCATCCGGATCACCGGCGGTGCGCGCCAATCCCGCTCCGGGAGCGCCCTATTCGCCGCCGCGCGGGCAAACCGCCGCTGCCGCAGCGCATGCCGCGCCGTCGGCCGGTCGTCCACCGGCGCAGGCGTCGGCCGCGCGCCCGGCCACCAAGGCGATGCCGCGGTCCGGGAAGCAGGTTTTTCCGGAGCCGCGCAAGAAGCCGAAGAAGAAGTCGCGGGCACGCGGCTGCCTGATGTGGTTGCTGGCGATCATTCTGATTCCACTGCTGATCGCGGTGGTGGTCCTGCTGGCGATCGATCAGATGCGCTCGGGCGGCGGCGGAAATTCGCCGGGGGTCACCCCTCCGCCCGCTCCGGCGTATACGACGACCGAGGAGTATCAGGACACCACCACCGAGTCGGTGCCGGAGCCGTCCGGCGGTACCGCGAGCGCGACCCCGGAATACAACACCCCGCAACCCGTGGTTCCGTTCTGGCAGCACTGAGTGGTGCGGTTGGGAAGTGCCGAGTGGTGCTGCCCCGAGTTCGGTGGGCACCGCCGGTGCCCGCACTGCCGGAAATGTCCTTCTACCGGCCCCGATCGGTCGCTTGACCGTCTAAGGAATCACTGAGGGTAGACGCCTCGGGGTGTTCCCGGATGGCATCTGCCTGCGAAGACCGACACACTGGACGGCATGACTTCGAATGTCTCGGATTCCGTCGGGCTCGACACGGGCACGGGCGCGGTCGCCGCGCGCGCGACCGATCTGGTGAAGATCTACGGTTCCGGCGATACGCAGGTCCGGGCACTCGACGGGGTGTCGGCAGATTTTGCCAAGGGGGAGTTCACCGCGATCATGGGGCCTTCGGGGTCCGGTAAGTCCACCCTGATGCACTGCCTGGCCGGGCTGGACGCCGCGACCGGGGGCAGCGTGCACATCGGCGATACCAACCTCACCGAACTGTCCGATAAGGGCATGACCCAGCTGCGCCGCGATCGCATCGGTTTCGTCTTCCAGGCGTTCAACCTGGTGCCCACCCTGACCGCGCTGGAAAACGTCACCCTCCCACTGGATATCGCCGGTCGCAAACCCGATGAGGAATGGCTCTCGACCGTGCTCAAGCGGCTCGGCCTGAACGACCGCCTCACGCACCGGCCCAGTGAACTGTCCGGCGGCCAGCAGCAGCGCGTCGCCTGTGCCAGAGCCCTGGCGGGCAAGCCGGACATCATCTTCGGTGACGAGCCGACCGGCAATCTGGATTCGCATTCCTCGGGTGAGGTGCTCTCGATTCTGCGCGCGGCCGTGGACGAATTCGGCCAGACCGTCGTCATCGTGACCCATGATCCGCGCGCCGCCTCCTACGCCGATCGCGTGGTGTTCCTCGCCGACGGCCGGATCGTCGACGAATTGCGTTCGCCCACCGCCGATTCCGTGCTCGACAAGATGAAGTCGCTGGAGACCAACTGATGTCCGGTAGTCCGATGCGCAAGGTTGCCTTGCGCAACCTCGCCGCGCACAAGGTGCGGCTGTTCCTGACGGTGCTGTCGGTGGTGCTCGGAACCGCCTTCATCGCGGGATCTTTCGTCTTCACCGATACTTTGCAGAGCAGTTTCGACAGCATCTTCGCCAATCAGGCCAAGGGCGTCGATGTCCGGGTGAGCCCGAAAGAGCGCCAGTCCCTCGGCATTCCGAACGAGGCCGTGGACAAGATCACCGCCATGGATCAGGTGCGCGCGGTCGCGCCGTCGGTCAACGGTTCGGTGGTGCTGCTCAAGGACGGCAAGGCAGTGCAGACCGGTGGCGCGCCGACGATCGGCATCTCTTATCTGCCGCCGGACAAGTCGGTCGCCGAACCGGACAAGTTCATCGAGGGCGTGCCGCCGAGCCAGACCGGACAGGTCGCCATCAACAAGAGCGGCGCCGATCGCGCCGGTCTGCACGTCGGCGATACCACCAAGGTGCTCATCCCGTCCAAGGGCAATATCGATGTCACCGTCTCCGGTATCTACGACCTGACCGGTAATACCGGCGGCTTCATCCAGCTGTACTTCGATGACGTGCAAGCCCGGGAGCTGTTCACCGACGGCCAGCATGTGGCCTTCGTCGATATCGCCGCCAAGCCCGGCGTGAACGCCGACGCGCTGCGCGATCAGATCGCCAAAACCTTCCCGGATTACAAGGTGCAGGACGGCGATCAGGTCCGCGAGGACATGAAGAAGCAGATCGGCGACGCCCTCAAGTTCATCAACTACTTCCTGCTCGCCTTCGGCGCGATCGCGCTGATCGTCGGCACCTTCATCATCTACAACACCTTCTCCATGCTTGTCGCACAGCGACTTCGGGAGTTGGCGCTGCTGCGCGCGGTCGGCGCGTCCCGCCAGCAGGTCGGGCAGTCGGTGGTCGGCGAGGCGCTGATCATCGGATTGATCGGCAGCGCATTGGGTTTGGCGGCCGGTGTCGGCCTGGCCTTCGGATTGTCGGCGCTGCTCAATGCCTTCGATCTGGGCCTGCCCACCGGATCGATGGCGCTGAAACCGCGCACCGTGCTGGTGGCGCTGGGCGTCGGCGTCCTGGTGACGGTGGTCAGCGCGTACGCGCCCGCCCGCCGCGCCGCGACCATCCCGCCGGTCGAGGCCATGCGCTCGGAATTCGGTTCGGCCGCGGAATCCAACCGCATTCGCACCGCGATCGGCGCGGCACTGGCCGTCGCGGGCATCGTGCTGGTGGTGCTGGGTGCTCAGCACACCGGCGGTAATGCCGCGCTCACCGTCGGAATCGGTGCGCTGGCACTGATTTTCGCGGTGCTGCTGGCCTCGCCGGCGCTGTCCAAGCCGGTGGTGAAGGTGCTCAGCGTGCTGGTGCGCCCGTTCGGGCCGGTCGGCCGGATGGCGCGCAATAACGCGCTGCGCAATCCGAGGCGTACCGCCGCAACGGCTTTCGCGCTCACGCTCGGGTTGATGCTGGTGACCGCGATCGGCATGCTCGGCGCTTCCGCCAAGGCCAGCATCGGCGAGGTGGTCGATAAGGGCGTCAAGGCGGACTACATCTTGCAGGGGCCGACCAACAGTCTGGTCGGCGTGCCGCTGGCGGCCGGTCCGGTCGTGCAGAAGGTGCCCGGCGTCGCGGATGTGGTGCAGTTCCACGGCGTCACCTTCAAGGCCGGTGACGATCAGATGCTCGGCACCGTGCCCGAGGGGCCGCTGAACAAGGTGCTCAGCTACGACATCGTGCAGGGCAGTGACAATCTCGGTGAGAACGGCATCATGCTGTCCGAAACCGAAGCGGGCGACCGCGGTTGGCATGTCGGCCAGCAGGTCGACATCACCAGCCTGGACAAGAAGAACTACAAGGTCCAGGTCGTGGGCATCTACAAGGACACCCAGCTGCTCGGCCCGCTGGTCGCGCCGATGGCGCTGTACAACCAGGTGATGCCGGTCAGCTTCCGCACCAATTTCATCGTGCTCATCAAGGCCGAACCGGGCGCGGATCTGAAGGCCATGCGGACCGATTTGGAGAAGGCCGTCGATCAGTGGGCCGTGGTGCAGGTGCAGGACCGCGACGACTTCAAGGGCGCACAGGGCAAGCAGATCAACACCATGCTGGCGATCCTGTACGGCCTGCTGGCCTTGGCTGTGGTGATCGCCATCCTCGGCATCGTCAACACCCTGGCGCTGTCGGTGGTGGAGCGGCGGCGCGAGATCGGCATGCTGCGCGCGGTCGGTATGCAGCGGCCGCAGGTGCGGCGCACCATCTACCTGGAATCCATGCTGATCGCGATCTTCGGCGGTGTCGTCGGGGTGGCGCTGGGCCTGGTGCTCGGCGTCGGATTCCTGCGCACGCTCAAGGATCTGGGCCTGGCCACCATTTCGGTGCCGTGGGGTCAGATCGTGCTCATGGTGGTGAGTTCCGGCGTGGTCGGCGTGCTGGCGGCGCTGTGGCCCGCGGTGCGCGCGGCCCGGACGCCGCCGCTGGCGGCCATCGCGGACGTGTAGCCCAATAGAGCCGGGGGACAAGGAGATCCGGCCGGTCGCCGAGGGGTGACCGGCCGGATCTTCGTTATTCGCGGGTGCTCAGCGGTTGTACAGGATCACCGTGACCACCACGATGATCAGCACCAGCGCCACCGTGGTGGCGGCGATGATCCAGCCGATCTGACTCGAATTGCGTTCGGGCGCACGATAAGCCGGTTGCTGGGTGGACGGCGGGGCGAAGTTCGGCTGCTGCTGATTCGAGTACGCCGGCCCGGATGCCGGATTCTGCCGATTCGGCGTCGGAACCACCGGGTTCTGATAGGCCGGTGCCGAATTCTGAAATCCCGCACCGGAATTCGGGTACGCCGGATTCGCATTCGGATTCGGCTGCACCGGATTCTGATACAGCGGAACGGGATTGGATCCCGACATGGGCCGCTGCTGCTGCGGCGCGGGCACCACCGGCTGCGGCCGCACCGGCGTCGGCTGCCGTGGGACGACCGGCGGCGGCGCGACGATCGGCTGCGGTCGCGCCGGTGTCGGCTGCCGTGGCGGCACCGGTCGCGCGGTCAGCGCGTGCTCGACCGCGGCGGCGAATTCCGCGCAGGACCGGAAGCGATCCTGCGGGCGTTTGGACAGCGCCCGGGCGAGCACCCCGTCGATGGCGCGTGGCAGTTCGGGCCGCTGCGGACTGGCGGGCGGCGGCGTCTGCTGCAGATGCCCGCGAATCACCGCCGCCGGGCTGGTGCCCTCGAACGGCACCACGCCGGTGAGCAATTGGAACAGCGTGCAGCCCAGCGCGTACTGATCCGAACGCCCGTCGATGGTGGCCCCGGTCAACTGTTCGGGTGAGGCGTACGCCAGGGTCGCGGTCACGGTACCGGTCTGGGTGAGATGACCGGTGTCATCGCGCAGCCGGGCGATGCCGAAGTCGGTGAGGTACACCCGTTCCCCGCCCGCACCGCCCGAGGAGCGCGCCAGCAGGATATTCGCGGGCTTCACATCCCGATGCAGGACGCCGCGCCCGTGCGCGTAATCCAGGGCCTTGGCCGTCTCGGAGACGATCTGCGCGGCCCGCAGCGGCGGTAGTGAAGCGGCCTTGACGGCGGAGGCGTTCACGCCGTCGATGTACTGCATGGAGATCCACAGCTGTTCACCCTCGGTGCCGCGGTCGTAGACCGTGACGATATTCGGATGATCCAGCTGGGCGACCAGATCCGCCTCCCGGATGAACCGGGCGCGAATCTCGTCGTCGGTGAACATTTCCTGATTCAGCAGTTTCAACGCCGTCTTGCGCGGCAGCCGGGGATGCCGGGCCAGGTACACCGACCCCATACCGCCGCGGCCCAGTTCGCGTTCGATGACGAAACCGGCGAACACATCACCAGAGCGCACAGTCGAGCCCCCGTTTCCGAGTCAGATCAGGTTGGCAGCCTACCGTGCGGGTCGCGGCCGCCTCAGACGCTACATTCCACGGCTGTATATCTCAGCCCGCCTGCCCGGCGTTCACATGCGCCCACTTCCGCACGTCACCGCGATCGAGGGCGACGGCGAGCAGATCCGGGAAACGGTCCGGCGTACAGGCGAATGCGGGTACGCCGAGGGCGGTGAGCGCGGCGGCGTTGTCGCGGTCGTAGGACGGCGCGCCCTCGTCCGATAGCGCCAGCAACACCACCACCTGCACGCCGGATTCCTTCATGCTGCGAATTCTGCGAAGCATCTCCGCGCGCACCCCGCCCTCGTAGAGATCGGAGATGAGCACGAACAGGGAATCGGCCGGGCGGGTGATGAGCGATTGCGAATACGCGATGGCGCGATTGATGTCCGTGCCGCCGCCCAGTTGCGTGCCGAAGAGCACATCGACCGGATCGGCGAGTTTGTCGGTCAGATCCACCACGGCGGTATCGAAGACCACCAGCGAGGTCTTCAGCGAGCGCATGGAGGCCAGCACCGCGCCGAACACCGACGCGTACACCACGCTCGAGGCCATGGAACCGGATTGATCGATGGCCAGCACCACATCCCGGCGCACCGCCTGCGCCTTGCGGCCGTAGCCGACCAGCCTTTCCGGCACCACCGTGCGCTGTTCGGGCAGATAGTGCGCCAGATTCTTGCGAATGGTGCGGTCCCAGTCGATATCCCGCAGTTTCGGCCGCGACACCCGTGCCGCGCGATTGAGCGCGCCCCCGACCGCCGCGACGGTCTGCGCCGCGATCCTGCGCTCGATCTCCCGCACCACCTTCTCCACCACCGTGCGCGCGGTGGCCTTGGTGGTCTCGGGCATCACCCGATTCAGGCTCAGCAGTGTGCCCACCAGATGCACATCCGGCTCGACCGCCTCCAAAAGCTCCGGCTCCAAAAGCAATTCGGTGAGGTTCAGCCGATCCACCGCATCACGCTGCATGACCTCCACGACGGTCGACGGAAAATACCGCCGAATATCGCCGAGCCACCGCGCCACCTGCGGCGCGGACCCGCCCAGCCCACCGGATCTGCGCCCGCTCGTCCCGTTGCGCGCATCCGCGTCGTACAGCGCCCCGAGCGCCCGATCCATGGCCACGTCCTCGGCCCCGCCGAGCCCGCCCACACTCGCCTCGGCCGCCCCGCCCAGCACCAGCCGCCACCGTCGAGCCTGCGCCCCATCCACCTCGCTCATACCGCCCCTCCCGCTGTGATCATGGTGCTACTCCGAGGATTTCGGCGGCCGCGCGCAATGCGAGCTCGCCGCGGCGCAGGTCGTGATCGCCGCTCACCGTCGCGGTGGCGGTCTGTCCGCCATTGCGCACCGCTTGGCCGATGGCTTGGCGCTCACCGGATTCGAACGCGCCGAAGGTGCGGCGCAGCAGGGGGAGCGTGGCGACGAACTGGTCTTCGTTCAGCCCGGCGAGCCAGGTGTCGATGAGGCTCAACAGGTTTCGGTCGTGGACCAGGAGCAGGCCGCGGCCGCCGAGGAAGCCGTCGATCCAGGCGGCCTTGTCGACCGGGCTGTGGCCCACCGACAGGGCTGCGGATAGTCGTCGGGCGGATTCGGCGGCATCGATGATGTCGGCGTCGGCCAGCAGGCGCACGGCCCGGCCGATCAGGGTGCCGTTGATATCGGCGCGGTCGGCCAGTACACGCAGGGCGGTCAGCCAGGTGGTGGTCGCCCATTCGTTCTCGCGCGCCGAAAGCGCCAGGTGCACAGCGTCGATCAGGGCGCGGAGCTCGGCCGCACCGTCGGCGTCCAGTCCGGTCACCGCGCTCGGCAGGCCCGCGCAGACGCGGATCAGCAGGCCGTCCGCGACCCGGGTCAGGGCGGCGGAATCGGTGCCGCGCACATCGCCGTAGCGCAGCGTGCGCAGCAGGCCCGGGAGTGCCGCCAGCAGGTGGGTGATGTCGTGGTCGAGGGCCGCGACCGATTCCAGCCGGGTGATGAGCCCGTCGGTCGCGCCGCCCAGATCGGCCAGCAGCGCCGATTCCAGCGCGGCGGAGACCTGTCCGACGGTGACTTCCGGATTCGCCGCCGTATCAAGGACTTTGGCCTCGGCGGCGGTGCGCAGCGTGGTGCCCCAGCGCGCCGCCTCCACGATCGCGATGGACAGTTCCGGTCGCCAGCGCAGCGTCCAGGTCTCCCGGAAGGTGCCGGTATTGCGCACCGCGCTGTCGGTGAGCTGTCCCCAGCCGATGCCGAGCAGCCGGAGCCGATGCAGCAGATGGGATTTCGCCATATCGCGTTCGGTGCGCAGATCCAGGTCGATGGTGCGCTCGAGCGCCTGCTGCTTCAGGCGCAGGGTTCTGATCTGCGCGCGCAGATCCGCCTCCAGCGGGACGGTCGGCGTGCCCTCCGGGACCGCGCCCAGTGCCTCACCCACCACCATTTCGGTGCTGACCAGGCGCAGCATGGTCTCGTCACCGTCGCACAGCACCGCGCGGGTCGCCTCGGTCACCTCGGACAGTCCGGCCAGCGGCCGCTCCCGCAGAATCGCGAGAGTCTCTGCGAGCCTTACCGATTCGATGATGTGCGCGCTGGACACCGGCAGATCGTGCGTGCGCAGCATGCCCGCGACCTTGGTGAGCCAGCGCACGATGGGCTGCTCGGTCTCGGTGAACAGGTGGTGATACCAGCCCGGCGAGGTGATGCCCGCGCCATAGCCCGAGGACGAGGCCAGCCGCGAATGCGTCCACGGCACCCAGGTCAGCGTGGCCTTGCCCTTGGGCAGGCCCTTGAGTACCCGGGCGTCGGCGGCGGCCGGGCCGAGCTTGCCGGACAGCGCCGGGCCGTGCCAGGCGCCGCATACGATGGCCAGGCGTTGCACCCCGTCCTTCAACGACTTTCGCATGACCTGCCGCATATGCGCCTCGCGGCGCAGCGTGTGCTCATCGATCTCGGCGGTCTCCCGCAGCGCCGTCATGGCCTCGTTCACGGCATCGAAAATGTCGGCGTCCGAGGAGGATTCGACGACCGCGTCCCACCAGCGCTCGGCATCGTCGTAGCCGCCCGCCGCGGCGAGTTCGGCGAGCGGGTCGCCGCTGTCACCCGGCTCGCTCTCGAGGGCCAGCGTCATGGCGGCGGGCAGATCGAAAAACCCCACGGGCACGGTGTTCTCGGCCCCGTACCGCATGGCCTGCCACTCCGGGGAGAACACCGCGAACGGCCACAGCGCGGCCTTGGCGGGCGCGTCCGGGTGGTAGCCGAGCAGGGCGACCGGCGGTTCCATACCCTCGGCCGCGATGAAGGCGAGCAGCGGATCGGCATCGGCCGGGCCCTCGATGAGAATGGCGTCCGGGCAGAACTTCTCCAGCGCCAGGCGCAGCGACCGCGCCGAACCCGGTCCGTGATGACGGATGCCGAAGATCCGGGTCTCCGCCGTCACGGTGGTGGTGACGGTGCTCATCAGCTCACCTCGCGGCAGGCCCGGTAGAAGTCGGCCCAGTCGGCACGCTGGCGCACAACGGCTTCCAGGTATTCGGTCCACACCACCGAATCCGCGACCGGATCCTTGATGACCGCGCCCAGCACCGCGCCCGCGATATCGGCGGGGCGCAGCACGCCGTCGCCGAAATGCGCGGCCAGCGCCAAACCGTTGGTGATCACCGAGATCGCCTCGGCGGTCGAGAGCGTGCCGGACGGCGACTTGAGTTTGGTGCGGCCGTCCTCGGTGATCCCCGACCGCAGTTCGCGGAATACCCGCACCACGCGGCGCACCTCCTCGGCGGCGGCGGGCACGGCGGGCAATTCCAGTGCGGCGCCGAGCTGTTCGACCCGGCGGCTGACGATCGCCACCTCCTCATCCTCCCCGGCGGGCAGCGGCAGCACCACGGTATTGAAGCGGCGGCGCAGCGCGGAGGAGAGTTCGTTCACGCCGCGATCGCGGTCATTGGCGGTGGCGATCAGGTTGAAACCCTTGGCCGCCTGCACTTCCGAGCCCAGTTCGGGCACCGGCAGCGTCTTCTCCGAGAGCACGGTGATGAGTGCGTCCTGCACATCGGAGGGGATGCGGGTGAGTTCCTCCAGGCGCGCGATGGATCCCGCGCGCATGGCGGTCATGATCGGCGAGGGCACCAGTGCGGCCTCGCTCGGACCCTCGGCGAGCAGGCGGGCGTAGTTCCAGCCGTAGCGAATGGATTCCTCGGCGGTGCCCGAGGTGCCCTGCACCAGCAGCGTCGAGCGACCCGAGACGGCGGCCGCGAGATGTTCGGACACCCAGGTTTTCGCGGTACCGGGGACACCGATGAGCAGTAGCGCGCGATCGGTGGCCAGGGTGGCGACCGCGACCTCCATGAGGCGGCGCGGGCCCACGTATTTGGGGCTGATCACGGTGCCGTCGGACAGGGTGCCGCCCAGCAGATAGGTGACCACCGCCCACGGCGACAGCCGCCAGGACGGCGGGCGCGGACGGTCATCGGTGGCGGCGAGCGCGGCGAGTTCCTCGGCGAAGGCCTGTTCGGCATGCGGGCGCAGCAGGGCGTCCTGCGATGAAATCGTGGTCACTTCAGCTCCTCGAGCATTGCTCTGCGTTGGGTGAGGTCGTAGGTGAGTTGATCGAAAGCCTGCTCCCAGTACGGATCTCCGCACTTGCGGGCGATACCGGTGACCATGTCGGCGGTGTCCACCGGGAAATGCGCCGAGGCCGCGCGGAACAGGGTGCGATAGGAGGCGGGCCGCAGGCTATTGGGCGTGCCCGGGCGATCCGCGCTGAGCTGGGCGCGCTCCAGCAGCAGGCGCAGCACATGTTCGGCCATGGGGCCGGGCCACGGATGCGGCATGGCGCGCAACAGCGATTCGATCTCGGCGAGCCAGCTGCTGTCCAGGCGGCACAGATGCCGGATCTGATCCGCCAGGGGTTGCAGGGCGAAGAGTTCGCGCAGCGTCTCGCCGGCGGAGCCGCCCTCCTCCTGTGCGGCGTAGGCGGCGAAGAGTTCCCGCGCCCAGGCCGGATTACGCTGCGCCAGTGCGGCATCGGCCCAGCCCGCGAACATGGGGCCGCGCACGGCCTCGGTCATGGCGGCGCGCACCGCCTGTTCGGGCGGGCCGAGCACCCGTTCCCAATGCGAGAGCGGGGTCGCGGCGACCACGCGGTGCAGCCATTCGGCCGCCAGGTCCGGTGCGCCGTCGGCGCGATAGACGGTGTAGCCGTAGGGATCTCCGACCCCGTCGCGGCGGGCGGCATCGTCCAGCACGCCCGGGCCGGTCGTGCTCAGCTCCGGTCGGCGCAGTTTGCGCCCGAAGGTGAGCCAGGCGGCCGCGCGCTCGGTCATCCGGCCCGCGAAATGCGAATCCGGCAGTCGGCCCAGCAGATCGGCCGCCATGCGGCGCACCTCGGCGCGCCGATCATCCAGCGCGGTCTCCAGCAGCGCCTCATCCATGAGCGAGAGCCCGTCGGCGAACACGGCCAGCAATTCCGCCTTACCCGGCCCGGATTCGGTACCCCAGGTACCCGCCAGCGCATCCCGCGCGGCAATCGGATCGCGCCGCCGCAACTGCGCCAGCCACACCCGCCGCTCCGCGGCCCGCCCGTGCGACCACACCGAATCATCGCTCACGTCCGCCCGCACCAGCGCCCGCCATCCGGGATGCTGCCCCGCCAGCCACCGCCCCCGCGCCCCCGCCAGCCGCAACAGCGACTCCCGCTGCAACGCAAGCGCTTTGGCTCGATCCAACAGCACACTCACCAACGCGTCCGGAGCCCGCAATTCCCGCCCCTCGGCCGCCGCCAGCCACTCATCCAAAAACGGTGAATTCGTCGAAAGCAGCTCACCCAACCGCGCCGCTGCGGCCACCGAAATCCGCAGCCGCCCATCATCATCCGCCGCCGCAGGCAACTCCACCGCCAGCGCGCCCACCCCACCCCGCACAAAACAATCCTGCAGCGCGGCGGATTCGAGCAACACCGCCGCGCTACCGCCCGACGTCCCCTCCCCATACGCGCCGACCCGAGATGTCACCGCGCCGCCGTCGTCGAGCGCCCGCGCGGCCGGGCTGTCTTCGTGCTGCTGCGTGGCCGGGCCGCTGTCCGCGTGCTGCTGCGTCGTCGTGCTGTCTTTGCCTGGGCCGCCGGATGCCGAGGTTTCCCCAGCCGCTTGATGCACTGCCGGATCGGCCTCACCGAATTGATGTGCGGCCGAAGTGCTTTCGCCGGGCCGGGGTGGAATGGCGGAACTCGCGCCCGGCTGCCCGCCGAGCCGGTGCGCCAGCGCGGCGACCGGGGGTGCCAGCTCGTCCCGGTTCGCGGGTCTGCGGGCGGTGCCGATCAGTGCGGCGGAGACCAGTTCCGCACTGCCCGTGTCGGTTTCGGGGGAGGCGCTCGGAGCGGCGGCGGTGTCGTCCGTGACGTCGATATTGATCACCGTTCCGTCGAGCAGGGCGGCGACGGGGATCAGGCCGGATGCGGTCCACTCGCCGAGGACGCCAAGGGGATGTCCGCCGGACAGGCCGAGCAGGTGCCAGGGCTCGCCGTGGTCGGTAGCGATCGGGAGCGCGGTGCCGTCCGATTCGGCTATGTACCAGCCGCTTTCGTCGCGGACCGGCACCACGTCGGTGAGCAGCACCGGCCAGGAGCGCAGGAAGGGGTCGGCTCCCACGGCGCGCGCGTGGGCGGTGAGCGCCGCGTCGATGCCCCACGCTCGTTCGGTCGTGGCAGCGCCGGTGCCGGGACCGGCTGCGGAGTCTCGCTCCGTGTCGCGTGTAGAGACATCGGATCGTGCCGCATCGCTGCGGCTTCGGGAATGCCGGTTGGGGATGGTTGTGAATGGATCCGGCAGGCCGTGGCGGGTGCCCCAGAGGGCTCGCAGAGGGTTCGCGCCGGGGTAGAAGTGGAGGTCGGCATCGATCATGAAGCCCGGGGGTGGGGTGTCCTGGGGGAAGCCGGGGCCGCCGTGTTTGTGGTCGATCAGCAGGGCCCAGTGGCCGGATTGCCTGCCGAGCAGCCAGATTCGGCGGGTGTAGATGGCTTCCTCGTTGGTGATGCGGGTGCCCAGGACCAGCCAGGTGTCGCGGACCGGGGGTGTGGCGCGGACGGATTCGGTGCTGGTCTGATAGCCGATATGGGTGCGGACGCTGGCGGCGAGGGCGGGGGAGAGGGTGGCCAGGCGGCGGTGGGCGGTGGCCAGCAGGTGCAGGCGGGCGTATTCGCGCAGCAGCAGGCGCGGCCAGTCGGAATGGGTTGCGGTGCGGGGCAACTGGCGCAGTACGGCAGCCACGCCGGGGGCCTTGGCGTCGACCATGCGTTTTGCCACGGACTCGAAGGTCGCCATCGAACGGTCGGCCGAGGCCAGGCCGGTGCGGATCTGGTCGGTGAGCCAGGTGTCCAGATCGGCGAGGCCGGCGGTGACCAGGGCGTGGCGCTGATCGGCGGTGGCGGTGCTCGCGGGGCCGGCCTCGGTCGGCGAATTCGATTCGGGCGCGGCCTTTTCGGCTTCGCGCGCAGCGTGCCCTGCTTCGCGCGCGGCGCGACCGGCCAGCCATTCACCCGCGAAATCGGCCACCGCGTCGGTAACTGGAATATCGCCCTCGGACCACGCCAGCATTAGCGAAAGCGCGTGTTTGCACGGGAATTTACGGCTCGGGCAGGAGCATTTGTACGCGGGCCCGGCGGTGTCGACGACGGTTTGATACGGACGGCTGCCACTGCCCTGGCACAGGCCCCACAGCGCGGTGTCGTGCTGCCCGGTGCCGTTCCACTTGCCGCGCAGCTTGCGGGCGGCGGTGAGCGATGTGGCATCCGGAGCCAGCGCCGCGATCTGCTCGGCGGTCCAGGCGGTGGTCATCGAGCCCCCTTCGTTCGTTCACCGCATTTCTATCGCAGGGCACCGACAAGTGCGCGGCGACGGCAATAGCCGCTATTTTGCTGAAAGCGCTGTGTGAAAAGGCAATTCGAACCGCACCCCTGCAACCCCTCGCGACGCCGGTAAAGTGCCCGATATGTCCCGCGTAGCGATCGAATACTGCACCCAGTGCCGCTGGCTTCTGCGTGCGAGCTGGATGGCTCAGGAATTGCTGACCACCTTCACGACCGACCTGTCCGAGGTCGCGCTGGTACCCGGCGAGGGCGGCGTGTTCCGCATCACCGTGGACGGCGAACAGCTCTGGGATCGCAAGGCGGACGGCGGTTTTCCCGATATCGCCGTACTCAAGCAGCGCGTTCGCGACCGGGTCGCCCCCGGCCGCTCACTCGGTCACACCGATAGGAAGGACGCCGAACCGGTCACCGACCCGTCCTGACGCTCAGCAGCAGCCCCCGCCACCGCAGCAACCGCCGCCACCGGCCATCGGCACCTGCGGCGCGGCCGCGGGCATACTGCCCCCGCGATTCACCGTTCCGAACGTGGTCAGCAGCTTGACCGTGTCCGAATGCCCCTGCGGACAGTCGGTGGGATCGGACGACTCCGCCATCGGACGGGACTTCTCGAACGTGTCGCCGCAGCTGCGGCATCGGTACGCATAACTCGGCACCCGCCCAGCGTAGGCGAATCGACCGCGCACCCGGAGGCAACCGCCGCTCAGCGGGTCCGCGCACTCGTCTCCCGCCCGTTCGGCGGCACGCGGGTGACGATCCAGCAACCGGAACCGATGCACTCGGTACTCTCGATTTACGGAGTACGAGGAGGTGGGCTGTGAGCACTCGAGTCTTCGAGACACTGCCGGACGAGGGCATCGACCCGGTCGCGCGGACCGAATTCGGCCAGGTTCGAGGCCGTCGCGAGGGTACGACCGCCGTCTGGCGCGGCATTCCGTACGCCGCGAGCGCGGGCGGGCCGAACCGATTCCGGCCCCCGCAACCCCCGCATCGCTGGGACGGGGTGCGCGATTGCGTGAAATTCGGTGAGATAGCGCCGCAGAGCGCGGGCTTCGTCCCGGTCGACTCCGGTTTGCGGATGGGCGAGGACTGCCTCTGGCTCAATGTCTGGGCCCCGGCCGCGGCCACCGACGAGCCGCGCCCGGTCATGGTGTGGTTCCACGGCGGCGCGTACTGCCTGGGCACCGCCGCGCAGGCCATCTACGACGGCCGCAAACTCGCGGAAACCGGTGATCTGATCGTGGTCACCGTCAATTACCGGCTCGGCGCGCTCGGCTTCCTGGACCTGTCCTCGCTCGGCGCGGATTTCGTCCCGAATCTGGGCCTGCACGATCAGATCTTCGCCCTGGAATGGGTGCGCGACAATATCGCCGCGTTCGGCGGTGATCCGAGCAATGTCACCATCTTCGGTGAATCCTCCGGCGCGGGCTGCGTCACCGCACTGCTGACCTCACCGCGCTCGGCCGGGCTGTTCCATCGCGCCATCGCCGAATCACCGCCCGCCACCACGGTTTTCGGCCCGGAACGCACCGCGGGCGTGGCCCGGCGCTATCTGGAGATCCTGGAACTGCCCGAATCCCGCGCGGGCGAACTGCTGGAACTGCCGATCGAACGCATCGCGACCGCCGCCGGGGTGCTGTTCGACGAGGTGCCCACCAAGGAGCCCGGCCGCCTGGCGGCGGTCCCCGTGGTGGACGGCGACCTGCTGCCCGGCTATCCCACCGAACGGTTCCGCGAGGGCCGCTCGCACCGGGTGCCGCTGATCATCGGCACCAACAGGGACGAGGCGTCCATGTTCCGGCTGTTCCGCTCGCCGATCATGCCGGTCACCCCCGAGGCGGTGAACTCCATGCTGCTGGGCGTGGCCGCCGAACATCCGGGCCTGTCACCGGAGCGCATCGCCGAGATCGCCTCCGCCTACGCGGTCACCTCCGCGCGCGGTGCGCTGAGCATGTCCACCGATGCCGCGTTCCGTATGCCCGCGCACTGGGTGGCGGAGGCGCATTCGGCGCATTCACCGACCTGGATGTACCGCTTCGACCATGCCACGCCGATGCTCAAGGCGGCCCGGGTCGGCGCGGGGCACGCCTGCGAATTGCCCTATGTCTTCGGCAATTTCGGCTCCTTCGACCGCGACCCCACCTTCTGGCTCGGCGGACGTAAAGCGGCGCAGGATGTTTCGGGCCGCATCATGCGCCGCTGGACCGCCTTCGCCACGCACGGGGTGCCCGCGGCCATCGACGGCTCCAAACACTGGCCGCCGTACACCGTCGCCGAGCGCAAGACCCTGGTGATCGACGCCGCCGACCGCATCGTGGAAGACCCTGACGGAGAACGCAATTCCATCTGGGGTGATGAGGTCGTCGGCTTCTACTGACCGCTAGACCGTCGCGGTGGCCCGGCGGCCCAGATGCACCGGCAGCCGGGCATAACCGTGCAGCGTGTACAGCGGACGCCGCTCGGGCTTGCCCGACAATGCCAACTCCGGGAAGCGGTCGAACAGCGAGCGCAGCGCGTATCCGGCCTCCATGCGCGCCAGGCTCGCGCCCAGACAGGTGTGGATACCGCTGGAGAAGGTCAAGTGGTCCTTGGCATTCGAGCGCGTGATATCGAAGCGATCCGGATGCTCGAACATCTTCGGATCCCGATTCGCCCCGGCCAGAGAGAGCACCACCACGCTGCCCTTGTGCAGCGTCACCCCGCCGAGTTCGGTATCGCACAACGCCGTTCGCGCCGTGCTCTGCACCGGTGCGTCGAAGCGCAGCACCTCTTCGACCGCCTGCGGCCACAATTCGGGTTCGGTGCGCAGGCGCGCCAACTGCTCGGGATGCGCCAGCAACTGCACCACGCCATTGCCGATCAGATTGACCGTGGTCTCGAAGCCGGCGCCCATGAGCAGGCTCGCGGTGGCCTTGAGCTCGCGATCGTCCAGATCGCCCGCGATCACCAGACTGCTGAGAATGTCGTCACCGGGTTCGCGGCGCAACCGCGCGATGTGATTGTCGAGATAGCCGTCCATATTGATCATTGCGGTGGCCGCCTCGCGCCAGGTGCGCCAGGCGATGCCGAAGTCCAGCAGCGGGCTCGCGGCATCGCCCCAGGCCAGGAATTGCTTCCGGGATTCCTGTGGGAAGCCCAGCATTTCGGCGATGATGGCGATCGGCACCTGCGCCGCGTAATCCTCGATGAGATCCGCGGACCCGTCCTCGGGCAGCGCGTCCAGCAGTTCCGCGGTCACCGATTCGATCCGCTCGCGCAGCCGTCCGATGGCGCGCGGGGTGAACGCGGCCGACACCGATTTGCGCAACCGGGTGTGCTCGGGCGGATCGATCACCAGCATGGACGGCGGCTCCACCGGATTCGGCGGCAGTTCCGCGGCCCGGATCAGCTTGGTCAGCGGGCCGGGCAGCTGCACATTGTGCGCACCGAAAATGCCGAAGCGACTGTCCCGCAACGCGGCCCGGGTCAGCTCGTAATCGGCCGTGGCCCAGCCGACCGGACCCTTGTACAACCGCCCGCGCCCGCGCAACTCCTCGATATGCGGGTACGGGTCGTACAGACCGGAGGTGCTGCCGACCAGCTGGGCGAACGGATCACCCCGCCGGGCCTGAAAACGCAGCGCGTACCTGGGTGTGCCCTGCTCCAGCAGCCACCGTAACCAGTATCGCGGGCTCATCATCGCTGAACTCCCATCCTCGGATGCCTCCACCGTACGGAAAACCGGTGTGACGAAAAACATCCCGAAGAGGGAATCGGAAATCCTCCCGTGGCAGGAGTCAGGAGCGCTGCGCGGTGACCCGCTCACTGGTGACGCGGCGTTCGCGCGCGGCCGGGTCCGGGTTCGCGACCTGCACCAATGAGGCCCCGGACGCCAGCACGGCGACCAGCCCATCGATCAATTCGGCCGGAGTTTCCCACGAGGTCGAGGACAGCACCCGATCCTCGGCGGTGAAGCCCTGGCGCGCAGCGGATTTGCGCGCCTCCTCGAAGACCTCCGAGACCGAGGTGCCGTCCAGCGCGCAGCCGATGCCGCCGGGCCGGAACTGATCCCCGTGCACGCGCACCGCGGTCGCGTAATCGGTGACGCCGATCGGCAGATCCCGCACCGGCATACCCATCGGATCCAGCGACAGCGCCGCCACCTCCGGAATATCACCCGCCTCGGCGATGCGGTCGGCGGTCACCAGCGCCAGTTCGGCGTCCGGGTCGGCGTGCAACACCACTTCCACCCCGGCCCACCAGCAGCCCAGCAGGACCGCCGCGGTCTGCCAGTGCGCGGGCAGCAGCACCGCCACCCGGGAACCGGCCGAGAGCCCGAATTCGTCGCGAATCATATTGGCGGTCTTGGCCGCCCAGTTGGCCAGCGTGAGCGCGGATAGCTCGATGCGCGCACCGGTGGCGTCGTCGTAATAGGTGATGCGCGGGCCCGCGGGATCGCGGGCGAGGATGGGGTCGAGCACCGCTTCGGTGAGGGTCTCGTTCAGTTCACGCATTTCGGTCCGTTCTTACCGGCATCGATGGGTGGGGCGGGCGGCACCGGGGTCATCGTGGTGGAGCTGCTGGTGGTGGGGTCGAAGGCGGTGCTGCTCGTCGCCGAACCGGGACCAGAGTAGTCACTCGCCAGGACCACCCGGATCGAGCCCTCCGGCATACCGGTCTGGGAGAACACCGGTAGTCCGCCCAGCGCCTTGCCCACCGCGCGCGCTTTGGGGTCACCGCCGCTCGCCGCCAGCACCCGACTGCTCTGAATCGGGCCGCCGATCCAATTGTCCACCGTGCCGGTGCGGAAACCCTTGCCGGTCAGTGCCTGTGCGGCCTGTCCGGCCAGACCGCCGGTGCCGCTGGCGTTGAAGATGTCCACGGTGACGGTGGACGGGTCGATGCCGCCGGTCTCCTCGTGCGGGTCGTTGTCCTCGCCGATGGTCTTGGCGACGTACTTCTGCACCGCGACCGGATCGACGCGTACGACCGATTCGCCCTCATCGGTCCAGCCGTTGAGATCCTTGACCGGGATGGTCTCGAACTTCACCTGACCACCGGACAAATCCTGCAATTGGTTCATGAAGGACAACACATCCCAGCCGTCGTCGAGCACGACGGTGCGGCCCACCGCATCGCTGAGATCCTTCAGACGGCCCGGACTGGTCAGCGTTTTCGCGCTCAGCACCTGATGCACCAGCTGCGCCATGTACACCTGCTGCCGCACGATCCGATCCAGATCGCCCCGGGGCAGCTCGTGGCGCTGCCGCACGAAACTCAAAGCCTCGGGGCCATTGAGCTTTTGGGGACCGGCCGGGAAGTCCGCGCCCGACATGGGCTCGTACACCGGATTGTTCAGGCAGACGTCCACCCCGCCGACCGCATCGGTGAGCAGAACGAAGCCGAGCAGACCGACCTCGGCGTAATGGTCGACGGTGATACCGGTCAGATTCGCGACCGATTTGATCAGCGCCTGCCGTCCGGACTGGGTGGATCGCTTATCCGCGTCGGTCGCGGATACGCCCTTGTCCAGCAGCTTCTGCTGTTCGGTCAGTTTGGTCGCGCCGTAGGCCGAATTGATCTTGCCCATGCCGATGCCCGGAATATCCACGTACGAGTCACGCGGAATCGAGATCGCGGTCGCGGATTCACCATTGTTCGGCACCCGGATCAGCACGATGGTGTCGGTATTGAGGCCCACCTCATCGCCCGCGTGCAACATGGCCCGCTCATCCTCGGACAGCGGATTGCCGTGCGCGTCGGTGCGAGAGTCGATCCCCACCATGAGAATGTCGACCGCGCCGTCCTTTTCCCCACCCAGGCCGAGATTGCCGATCCGCTCGATGCTGGACACCAGCTCGTCCACGCTGTGCCAGCCGATCCCGGTGACGATCAGGACCAGTATCGCGACCACCGCGGACAATGCACGCAGCGGATTCGCGCGGTGCCAGCCGCCCCACGACCTCTTCTGTGCGGGGCGGCGCGACGGTAGCGGCGCGGATGCCCTGGTGGAGTGCGACAACCTCGGCTTCCTCTCAGTGCTCGGCCGACCACACCCGAGCCTCCGGGTGGCATCGATGGACTTCCCCCAATAGGTGAGGCTAGACGCGCGGCCGGACATGTCCGTGTAGCCGAGGCTCCGTGAGTCGTGCGTCCGCGCGAGTGGTTTGCGCACTCGAAGCCGGGCATCGCCGCAGGCAGACTCGGGCGCGACCGGGCCGCACCGGTCATGCCAGACTGACCGCCGTGACTTCTCCCGCCGTGACACCAATCACCGCGCGGCTCGTGGTGACCGGTGCGCGCGGGCAGCTCGGCCGCGCGCTGCTGGCGCTCGCACCCGCTGCCCGCGGTTACGGCCGTGCCGAACTCGATATCACCGATCCGGATGCCGTACGCGCGGTGGTGAATCCGGGGGATGTGGTGCTGAACTGTGCGGCATACACCGCCGTCGATCAGGCTGAATCCGAGGTGGACGCGGCGTTCGCCGTCAATGCCACCGGACCGGCCGTGCTGGCGGGGGTCTGCGCCGCGGTGGGGGCGCGGCTGGTGACCGTCTCCACGGACTATGTCTTTCCCGGCGATGGCGAAAAGCCGTACGAGCCCGGTGATCCGACCGGGCCGTCGACGGTTTACGGCCGTTCGAAATTGGCCGGGGAGCAAGCGGTTCTGGAGACCGACCCGAATGCGTGCATTGTCCGGACCGCCTGGGTGTACACCGGGCAGGGCACCGATTTCGTCGCCACCATGCGCCGCCTCGAAGGCGAGCGCGAGACCGTGAACGTGGTCGCCGACCAACTCGGATCACCCACGTACGCACCGGATTTGGCAGCCGGACTGCTCGAGCTGGCGGCTCGCTCGGACGATCCCGCGATTCCGCGAATCCTGCACGCCACCAATGCCGGACAGGCCACCTGGTTCGAACTGGCGCAGGCCGTCTTCGCGGGTATCGGCGCTGATCCAGGGCGTGTACTCCCCTGTGGCACCGCCGATTTCCCGAGACCGGCTCCGCGCCCGGCGTATTCGGTCCTTTCCGGCAAATCCTGGGCCGCCGCCGGGCTGACCCCGCTCCGGGATTGGCGGCTGGCGCTGAACGACGCGCTGTCCGCCATCTCCGACTAGGCTGGGCGTCCGTGAGCCCCTCGGATTCTGCTGAACGGCCGACGCTGGCCGTCGTCACGGTGACCTACTCGCCCGGTGAGCACCTGCAGCACTTCATCAGCACGCTAGCCACCGCCACCAGCGAGAAGCCTCAGGTCATCCTGGCCGACAACGGTTCAACGGACGGCGTGCCGGAATTGATCGCCGACGCCAACGCGCATGTGCGACTGCTACGCACCGGCGGCAATATCGGATACGGCGGCGCGATCAATCGCGCGGTCGCGGAGATCGATCCGGACATCGAGTTCATCGTCATCGTCAACCCGGACATTCGCTGGCATACCGATTCCATCGACGAACTGCTGACCGCCGCCCGCCGCTGGCCGCGCGCCGGAGCCCTCGGACCCAAGGTCCTCGAACCGGACGGTTCGCTGTACCCGTCCGCGCGTTCGGTGCCCGGCCTGGCCGACGGCGCCGGACACGCCATCCTCGGCACCATCTGGCCCGGTAACCCCTGGACCCGCCGCTACCGCCAGGAGAACGAGCAGATCTCCGAGCGGACCGTGGGCTGGCTGTCCGGTTCCTGCCTGCTGGTGCGCCGCGCCGCCTTCGATGCCATCGAGGGGTTCGACTCCCGGTACTTCATGTACATGGAAGATGTCGACTTCGGTGATCGCATGGGACGGGCGGGCTGGCACAATGTGTTCGTGCCGTCCGCCGAGGTCACCCATGCCAAGGGGCACGCCGCAGGTCGCCATCCCGAGACGATGCTCCCGGCGCATCACGCCAGCGCCTACCGTTTCCAGGCCGACCGGCATCCGCACTGGTGGCAGGCTCCGCTCCGGGTCGCGCTCAAGGCTGGACTTGCGATCCGCTGCAGGCTTGCGGTTCGATCCGCACTGCGCGAACGCGACAAAGCGGACGCGACTCAATAACCCACCCGACAACAGGGGAGATGATGGCGAACAGCGGCAATGCTGCCGGGTCCACGGACGCGGTGATCCTGGTCGGGGGCCAGGGCACCAGATTGCGTCCACTGACCCTGTCCGCCCCGAAACCGATGCTGCCCACGGCCGGACTGCCGTTCCTGCAGCATCTGCTGGCCCGCATCGCCGATGCGGGCATCACCCACGTCGTACTCGGCACCTCCTACAAGGCGGAGGTGTTCGAGGAGCACTTCGGTGACGGCTCCGAACTCGGTTTGGACCTCGAGTACGTCACCGAGACCGAGGCGCTGGGCACCGGCGGCGGCATTCGCAATGTGCTGCCCAAGCTGCGCGCCGACACCGTCATGGTGTTCAACGGTGATGTGCTGGGCGGCACCGACCTCAACGGCGTGCTGGAAACCCACCACGCCTCCAATGCCGATGTCACCCTGCATCTGGTCCGCGTCGGCGATCCGCGCGCCTTCGGCTGCGTCCCCACCGACGAAACCGGCCGCGTGACAGCCTTCCTGGAGAAGACCCAGGATCCGCCGACAGACCAGATCAACGCCGGTTGCTACGTCTTCCGCCGCGAATACATCGAGAAGATTCCCGCGGGCCGCCCGGTCTCGGTGGAACGCGAAACCTTCCCCTCCCTGCTCGCCGAGGGCGCGCACATCCAGGGCCACGTCGACACCTCCTACTGGCGAGACATGGGCACCCCCGAGGACTTCGTCCGCGGCTCCGCCGATCTCGTCCGCGGCATCGCCCCCTCCCCGGCCCTGCCCGGCCAGCGCGGCGAATCCCTCGTCCACCCCAGCGCGGGCGTAGCCCCCGGCGCACTGCTGATCGGCGGCACCGTCGTAGGCCGCGGTGCCGAGGTAGGCGCAGGAGCCCGCCTCGACGGCGCCATCCTCTTCGACGGCGCCTGCGTCGAGGCCGGCGCCACCGTGGAACGCTCCATCGTCGGCTTCGGCGCCCGCATCGGCCCCCGAGCCCTCGTCCGCGACGGCGTAATCGGCGACGGCGCGGTCGTCGGAGCCCGCTGCGAACTCCTCCGCGGCGCCCGCATCTGGCCCGGCGTCGACATCCCCGACGGCGGCATCCGCTTCAGCACCGACGTATAACGCTGCCCGAGAACCCAATTGAATGATCGGTGTCGGCGGATCGTGCCGTCGGCCGAACTCTGGACGACCATCGCTCTGCCGGGCGATGGTCGTTGCCATTGTCGAGCGGGACGAGTTCGCTCTGCTCGGATGAACGCGCATACGAGCTGCTCAATCGACCGCGAGTGCAATACTGGGGGCGTCACCCGATCACCTGCGTGGAGTGAGGACAGATGACTGCCGATCCGTTGCCGTCGAGCGATCGTCCGGTGCCGGGCTGGCCCGTCCCGCCGCCGGACGGGTACTTCGCCGAAGATCTCGACCGCATGCACGATCTGCCTTCGCATACCGAGCTGATCGACGGGAGTCTCGTTTTCGTGAGCCCGCAGGCCAAGTTCCACATGCTTGTCATCGACTTCCTCAATCAGGAGTTGAATGCGCAGGCGCCTGAGGAACTAGAGGTGAGTCGGGAGATGACGATCACCATCGGGCCGCGGCAGCGTCCCGAACCCGACATCCTGGTCGCGCGGGCGGCTGGGGACGCGGGGCTCGAACAGACCACCTATCTGCCCGAGGACATCGTCCTGGTTATCGAGGTGGTCTCGCCCGATTCATTGGAGCGGGATCGCAAGCGCAAGCCACTGCTGTATGCCGAAGCCGGAATCCCGTATCTGTGGCGGGTGGAGAAGGCCGATGATCGGGCGGTTTTCTATACCTACGAGTTCGATCCGGGGTCGCGGGCGTATTCGCTCACGGGGATTCACCATGATCGATTGCAGCTGGAGCTGCCGTTCCCGATCGATTTGGATTTACGGCAGGCCACTCGGCGCAGGCGCGCCAAGGAGTGAAACGCAATCGGCCGCCCCGATCAGGGGGCGGCCGATTCGCGTTGTGGGGGAGGAGGTTTCAGCGTTCCCACTTACCGGGGTTGAGGTGGAAGCCGGCGAGGGCGGTGGCGTGGCCGTGACCCATGCCGTATTCGGCTTTGAGGTGGTCGACCATGGGCTTCTGGGTGGTGATGCCGGTTTCGGCGAGCAGGGCGAACCAATCGTCCACGGGGCGGCCGTATTTGGCTTCGATGGTGGGGAAGTAGAAGGCCGGGCCGTGCGGCTTGGTGGTCGCCATTGGTTCGCTCCTTTATGTGCGGTGTTGTAGGAGAAGACGACTCGGCGGCGCGGAAATCATCGGGCGGTGGCGGAGGTCACAGCGGGGGATTCGACCGCGGCGGTGCGGGGTTCGCGGAGCAGGAGCGCGCCGGTGAGGATGACCAGGGCGGCGGTGAACCCGTGGATGCCGAAGGCGGCGGCCGTGGAACCGTGGTAGCTCAGCACGGTGGTCATATCGCCGAGCGGGATGAGAGCGACGACCAGCAGGGTGATGCCGAGGGCGTAGCGCTGTCCGGCGGCCAGCAGCGCGATGATCAGGATGCCGGAGGCGGTATCGCGGACGCCCTTGAGGTTCATGAAGGCGGTGGCGTCACCGTGCGGCCATTCGGGGAGGCCGAAGCCGGTGGCGATGGTTTGCGGGGTGATCAGGTAGCTGATGCCGATGTAGAGGATGAAGGCCGCGCCGATGAGGGACAGGGCGGTGGCGATGCGGGAGATGTTCACTGTAGCTCCAAAATCTAGCGCTGCTAACTGATGTGGATAACGCTAGATCATGCATGGGTAGTTTGTCTAGCGGTGCTAGAGTTGAGTTCATGAGCGCCATACAGACCCGCAAGGAACGCGAACGCGCCGATCGACATCAGCGCATCATCGACACCGCTCGCGAACTCGCCGAGACCAAGGGCTGGGAAGCGGTCACCATTCGCCGCCTCGCCGACGCCATCGAATACAGCCAGCCCGTGCTCTACAGCCATTTCGCCGGCAAGGACGCCATCGTCGCCGCGGTCGCCGAACAGGGCTGCGCCGAACTCGCCGTCGCCACCCGCGAGGCCCGCGAACGCGCCGCCACCCCCGAGGCCGGTCTCATCGCCGTCACCGAGAACTACCTGACCTTCGCCCGCGACAGCGCCGCGCTCTACGACGCCATCTTCCTGCTGCGCACCGATCTGAAATTCGGACCCGAGGCCCCGCAGGCGCTCAAGGACGCGTTCCTGGAACTGCTGCACACCTTCGCCCCTTTCGCCGGATCGCACGATGTCGAAACCTTCACCGAGGTCGCGTGGTCCGCGCTGCACGGTCTCGCCACCCTCGATCGAGGTGGCCGCCTGCGGCCGGACTTTCGCGATCAGCGTCTGGAAATCTTTATCGCCCAGTGGGTCCGGCCGGCCTGATCGGAGCATCGCGGGGCGGAGTTCGTCACGGTCGCGGCACACCCGGCCGTCGCGCGCATAGGCTGTGATCATGGCTGACGCGGTGGTGGTCGGGTCGGGGCCCAATGGGCTTGCGGCGGCGGTGATCCTGGCTCGGGCGGGACTCGAGGTCGAGGTCTACGAGGCGGCCGACACGATCGGCGGCGGCTGCCGGACCGGGGAGGTCACGCTGCCCGGATTCCGGCACGACCTGTGCGCCGGTGCGCATCCGATGGCGGTGGCGTCCCCGTTCTTCCGGGCCTTCGACCTGGCGGCGCACGGGGTGGAATTGCTCACCCCGCAGGTGTCCTACGCGCATCCGCTGGACGGCGGCCGGGCCGGTTTGGCGTGGCGCGATCTGGAGCAGACCGTGGACGGGCTGGGTCGCGACGGCGCGTCCTGGCGGCGACTATTCGGCCCGCTGGTGCGCAAATGGGAAGACCTGGTCGGCCTGATCATGTCGGATCTGCGGCACGTACCGATCGATCCGACCGGAATGCTGCGCGTGGACCCGGGCATCGAATTGCGCATCGCCCGCCGCATGCTGGAACAGTCGACACCGCTGTGGGACTTGCGTTTTCGCGAGGATATCGCGCCCGCACTGCTGACCGGTGTTGCCGCGCACGCGATTCGGCCGCCGCGCAGCCTGCCCGGCGCGGGTGTCAGCCTGCTGCTCGGCGCGCTCGCGCACGCGCGCGGCTGGCCGGTGCCGCGCGGCGGCAGCCAGGCCATCAGTGATGCGCTCGCGGATGACCTGCGCCGCAACGGCGGTCGCGTCATCACCGGGCATCGGGTGGACTCCATCGACGAATTCGATTCCGCGCGAGCGGTTCTGCTGGATCTGGCCCCCGCCGAACTACAGCGCATCGCCGCGAATCGACTGCCGAGCCGATACAACCGGGCGCTGCACAACTTCCGCTACGGCGGCGCGGCCTGCAAGGTGGATTTCGCGCTGTCGGGCCCGGTGCCGTGGCAGGCGCGCGGCTGCGACCGCGCGGGCACCCTGCATCTGATCGGCAGCCGCGCCGAGGCCGTCGCCGCCGAAAAAGCCGTCGCCGCAGGCGATCACGCGGACAGTCCGTACGTCTTGTCCATCCAGCCCGGCGTCGTCGACGACACCCGCGCCCCCGCCGGACAGCACACCTTCTACACCTACGCGCACGTCCCGAACGGCTCCACCCGCGATATGACCGAGGCCGTCACCGCCCAGGTCGAGCGGTTCGCCCCCGGCTTCCGCGATCTCATCCTCGCCACCAATGTCCGCACCGCCGCCACCATGCCCGCGCACAATGCCAACTACATCGGCGGCGATATCTCCGCGGGCGCGATGACATTCCGCCAGACCGTCTTCCGCCCGGTCCCACGCTGGAACCCGTACCGCACCCCCCTCCCGGGCGTCTACCTCTGCTCCTCGGCCACCCCGCCCGGCCCGGGCGTACACGGCATGAACGGTCTGCACGCCGCCCGCCACGCGCTGCGCCGCGAATTCGGCGTACGCACCGACCCTTTGGACCTGCTCCGCAGCACTCGCCCCTGAGCGCCTACCCTCACGGTATGGCCGGTTACTCGGGTACGCCGCTGCCCCGCAAGCTCGGGATCAAGGAAGGCGCGCGGGTGCTGTTGGCGGGTGCGCCCGCGGATTTCGAACTGGGTGAGCTGCCCGGGGCGGTCGAATTACACCGGCGCGCGGGTAGCGGCGGTTACGACGTGATTCTCGGCTTCTGCCCGGATCACGCCACCCTGCTACGGCAATTCGGTTCGTGGCGAACACATCTGGTCACCAACGGCGGTCTGTGGATCGCGTGGCCGAAGAAGTCCGGCGGTATGCCCACCGATCTCACCGAGACCATGGTTCGCGAATACGGCCTCGCGCAGGGCCTGGTCGACAACAAGGTCGCCGCCATCGACCCCGTCTGGTCGGGCCTGCGGTTCGTCATCCGACTGGCCGACCGCTGAGGTTCAGCGCTGTGCGGTGCGGTACAGATCCGGTTCCAGGTACACGTTCCCGGCGGCCGGAACCGCTTCGCGCACACGCGCTTCCGCGTCGTCGAGGGCGAGCGCTGCGGCATTGATATCCAGGCCGGAGGTCATCGAGACCTTGGCCGCGACCAGTAGATCATTGGGTGCGAGGTACTGGGTTTTGAGGTTCAGCACCCGGGTCACCGCGCCGCCGCCGTCCACGAGCGCGGTGCGGATGCGCTGTTCCTCATCGGGTGTCGCGCCCTCGCCGATGAGCAGGCTCTGCATCTCGATGATGAGCACCACCGCGATGCACCCGAGCAGTACGCCGATGGCGATGGTGCCGATACCGTCCCACAGCGGGTTTCCGGTGAGCGCGGTCAGCCCCACGCCCGCGAAGGCGAGGACCAGGCCGATGAGCGCGCCCGAATCCTCCAGCAGCACCACCGGCAGTTCGGGATTGCGCGTGGTGCGGATGAACCGCCACCAGCTGTTGCGCCCCTTGAGCGGCGAGGACGCGCGGGTCGCGGTGAGCAGGCTGTAGGACTCCAGCCCCATCGCCACCACCAGGATGGCGAGCGCGATACCCACATCGCTCAGCTCTTCCTGATGCCGGATCTTGTTGATGCCCTCCTCGATGGAGTACAGCGATCCGACACTGAAGATCACCAGCGCCACCACGAAGGCGTAGAAGTATCGATTGCGCCCATATCCGAAGGGATGCAATTGATCCGGTTCCTGCTCGGCTCGCTTGCGCCCGATCAGCAGCAGGCCCTGATTGGCGCTGTCGGCCAGTGAGTGCGCCGCCTCGGCCAGCATGGATCCGGATCCGGTGAGGGCCGCGCCGATGAATTTCGCGATGGTGATGCCGACATCCGCCGCGAATGCCGCGAGAACCGCTTGCCTGCTGCCGGAAGCCATGCGATCCACGCTACCGACGCGCGAGCCCGCGCACCGGTGCTACACGCGGATCGGCCGCTTCGAAACCGGGCGGGGTCAGCTCTGAACCGGTTGTGTCCGATACAGATCCGGCTCGAGATAGATCACCCGCGCGGCCGGAACGGCAGCGCGCACCCGGGCCTCGGCGGCATCGATGGCGGCGGCGATATCGGCGATCTCCAGCCCCGGCACGATGGACACCTTGGCCGCGACCAGCATCTCCTCCGGACCCAGGTACTGGGTGCGCAGGTGGATCACCTTGTTGATGCTGCTGTCGTCCACCAGGTTTTCCCGGATGGCGCGATCCTCTTCGGGCGTCGCGCCCTCGCCGATGAGCAGGCTCTGCATCTCGATGATCAGGATGACCGCGATGATGCCGAGCAGAATGCCGATGGACAGCGTGCCGATGCCGTCCCACACCGGTTCATCGGTGATCACGGTCAGACTGATGGCCGCGAACGCCAGCACCAGGCCGATGAGTGCGCCGGTGTCCTCGAGCAACACCACCGGCAGTTCCGGATTGCGCGAGTTGCGGATGAACCGCCACCAGCTGGCATCGCCCTTGAGCGGCTTGGACTCTCGCATGGCGGTGATGAAGCTGTAGCTCTCCAGCAGAATGGCGATGCCGAGGATGGCGATGGCCACGAACGGGCTGGACAGTTCCTCGGGATGCTGGATCTTGTGGATGCCCTCGTAGATGGCGTACACCGAGCCGAGCGCGAAGATCACCAGCGCGACGATGAACGAGTAGAAGTAGCGGTTGCGCCCGTATCCGAACGGATGCAGCTGATCCGCCTGCTGTTCGGCGCGCCGCTGCCCGAGTAGCAGCAGTCCCTGATTGGAGGTGTCGGCCACCGAGTGCACGGCCTCGGCCAGCATCGACGCCGATCCGGTGATCGCCGCGCCGATGAACTTCGCCACCGCGATTCCGGCATTGGCGCTGAGCGCCGCCAGGATCGCCTTCTTACCGCCACCCGCAGACAATGTGCCGTTCCTTCCCGAACCCATGTCCGTTTTGTCGCAAAAATCGTTCGAAGGGGAAGCCTACCGATCCAGACCGCCCGCCATGAACCCTATGCCGCCCCGGCCCGCGTACCGTAACCGTCATCCCGGCATGTTTTTGGCCGGGATCCACAACCGGCGGTGTGCCTGCTGATTGTGTGGATCCCGGCCAAAAGCGCGCCGGGATGACGGACGGGTGTTCAATCCTCGTCGACGGTCGCGCAGAACAGTTGCGCGGAACCGTCTATCGCCCGTGCGCGAATAGCGCCGTCAGCCGCCGAGATCCACGCCGCGTGCCCGCATTCGACGCGCAGTTCGTCACGTCCCTGCGAGAACGCGATGGTGCCGTGCGTGCACAGTGCGATGCCCGGACCGGCGGTGTGCGGGATGACCACCGCCGCGCCGTCCGCCCCCAGCTCGTACCGGCTGAGCGCGAATTCCGGTGCGGGCGTGTGGTACTGGAACACCCCGTCGCCCAGGTCCTCGGCCTCGATGATCGGCAGGTCCAGGGGCTCGAAGTCGAGCACCCGCAGCAGCTCCGGCACATCCACGTGTTTGGGGGTGAGCCCGCCGCGCAGCACATTGTCGGAATTGGCCATGATCTCCACGCCGACGCCGCGCAGGTACGCGTGCAGGTTCCCGGCCGCGAGGAACAATCCCTCACCGGGTTCCAGGGTGACGCGATTGAGCAGCAGCGCGGCGAGGGTTCCCGCATCGCCCGGATACGCCTCGGCGAGTTCGAGTGCGGTGCGCACCTCGGCGGTGAATTCCTTACGCGTGCCGTTGCTTCCGGCATCGCGTTCGGACAGATAGCGCACGCAGCCGTCCAGCACCTTGGGCAGCAGCATGCTCAGCGCGGCCTGCGGCAGCGCGATCCAGGTGGTGAACAGCGTGCGCAGTCCGGCCGAATCGGGTTGGGCGGCAAGCAGCTCCGCGTACGAGTTCAGCTCGGGCACATCGAGCGCGTTGAGCAGTCGCACGGTCTTGCGCGGTTCCCGGAATCCGGCGAGCGCCTCGAAGCGTTCCAGGGCCACCACGAGTTCGGGTTTGTGGTTCTCGTCCCGGTAGTTGCGCATGGGCGAGTCGATCGGGACCCCGGTGTGGTTCTCCCGCGCGAAGCCCTGCCGCGCCTGTTCCAGGCTCGGATGCGCCTGTAGCGAGAGCGGTTCCTCGGCGGCCAGGATCTTCAGCAGGAAGGGCAGCCGACCGCCGAATTCGCCCGCGACAGCGCCGAGTTCGTGTTGCGGGTCGGCGCTGACCACGTCGAGCAGGGATCGGGTGTGCCCGTTGATCCGCACCTGTGCGGGATCGGCGGGATGCGCGCCGAACCAGAGTTCGGCCTCCGGATGTGCGGATGGAACCGGTCGCCCGCACAGCTGAGCGAGCGCGGTGCGCGAACCCCATGCATAGGATCGCAGCGCACCAGCGAGTTCGTGCACTAGTAGTTTCCCCCGTCATAGCGACCCGGATTCGAGGCCGGGCTGACGCCGAGTAGTCGTAGGTACGCGGCGGCCATTTCCAGCCGAAGCGCGAGCACCGCAAGCTGTTCCAGTTCCCCGCGCGCCCCGGGCAGCGGTTGCGCGGGCGCGCCCGCCGGCGCCGGTTCGGTCCCGCCGACGGTTTCGGCATCCAGGTTCACCAGTTCGGCGTCGACCAGTCCGGCATCGGAGCCGAAGATCGCCAGCCGCCGCCGCGCCGCGGACTGATCCGGATCGGCGCTGAGCACGAACAGTCGCACCTGCTCCACCGGGGCCGGGCCGTCCAGTTCGGCATCGTGGAAAAGCGGATCGAAGTCCGGTGCGGCCGTCCCCGCCGCCTGCACCAGACGACCGTGTGCCGCAACGGCTTCGGCGAGCGTGACCGCGGCGGTGATCTGCCCGGCGCCGGCCAGCAGCACCTCGGAGGCGTGCGTGGCGAGCACGGTCGCGGCGGGCGAATCCCCGGCCAGCACCATGCGCTTGCGCTGCTGCATGCGGGTGGCCAGGGTTTTGGCCGGATTGTGGAACGCCTCGTGCTGCGGTCCGTCGCGCAGCGCCTCGGCATCGAGCAGATCGGCGAGCGCGTTCAATTCGGGCAGACTCGGGCCGGTGCGATTGGGGTCGACCGCGCCCAGCACCGCCATCCCGACCGCCAGATAGCGCAGCAGCCGATTGTGGTCGAGCACCCGGACGCGGGGCGGCAGCATGGTCGCGC
The DNA here is from genome assembly GCF_042885355.1 of Nocardia sp. NPDC058058. Taxonomy (NCBI): domain Bacteria; kingdom Bacillati; phylum Actinomycetota; class Actinomycetes; order Mycobacteriales; family Nocardiaceae; genus Nocardia; species Nocardia sp. NPDC058058. The sequence continues at coordinate 786,887 of NZ_JBHVSA010000004.1, forward strand.
GCCCGGCGGCGGCGGCCCGCAGCGGTCCCTCATCGGGTGCGGCGACCACCACTTCGGCGCCGCGCCGCACCGCGAAATCCACGGCCGCGGCCAGCCGCGGATCGCCCGCGTCGTCACCGGCGACCAGCACCACGTCCAGCGGGCCGACCCAGGGTGGAATCGCGGTGGCGGCCACCAGCGGCATGCTGGTGCGATCGCCGAGCGCGGCCAGCAGCAGGGCGGCCGCGCGCGCGGCTCGGCCACTGCCGGAAACCATCACGAGACTGCGCGGGCGCAGGTCCCGCAACCGGGTGAGCGCGTCCTCGGCGAGTGCCGCCGCGGTCGCTCGCACCAGTGCGCCGCCGGATGCGGCAGAGCGCAAGGTGCCCCCGGTGTCCGCCGCCTCCAGCGAGGCGACGTCATCGAGGTCGAGTACAGGTGTCCCAGCGATCATCGGGCGTTGCCACCTCCCCTCATCGGGTCACCAGACGCTGGTGAATCCAAGCTCTGTGATTCCACTATTCCAGTCAGGCGCGAACGATGCCCAGGATCTCGGTGACGAGTTGGTCTACTTCCTCCTGCGATCGGGCTTCGACGTTGAGCCGCAGCAGCGGTTCGGTATTCGAGGCCCGCAGGTTGAACCATGCCTTATCCGCGAGTTGCACGGTGACCCCGTCCAGACGGTCCACCGACTTGGCTCGTTTGCCGAACGCCTCGAGCACCGCGGTGGTTCGTTCCTTCGCGTCGGCCACTGTCGAGTTGATCTCTCCGGAGGACGAATATGTTGCATACGCGGACGCGATCTCGGACATCGGCCGGTCCTTCTCACCGAGCACGGCCAGCACGTGCAGCGCCGCCAGCATGCCGGAGTCGGCGCCCCAGAAATCGCGGAAGTAGTAGTGCGCGGAATGCTCGCCGCCGAAGATCGCTCCGGTGGAAGCCATCTGCTGCTTGATGAACGAGTGACCCACGCGGGTGCGCACCGGATTGCCGCCCAGCTCGTTCACCAGCTCGGGCACGGCCTGGGAGGTGATGAGGTTGTGGATGATGGTCGCGCCCGGCTCCTTGGCGAGCTCGCGCTCGGCCACCAGTGCGGTGATCGCGGACGGGGCGACCGGATCGCCCTTCTCGTCCACCACGAAACAGCGGTCGGCGTCGCCGTCGAAGGCCAGGCCGATATCGGAACCGGTCTTGCGAACGTAGTCCTGCAGATCCACCAGATTCTTCGGATCCAGGGGATTGGCTTCGTGATTGGGGAAATTGCCGTCGAGTTCGAAGAACAGCGGTTCGACGGTGAACTGCGACAGCGTGCCGAGTACGGCCGGAACGGTGAAGCCGCCCATGCCATTTCCGGCGTCGACCGCGATGCGCAGCGGGCGCGCACCGCTCAGATCGACCAGCTTGTGCAGGAATTCGGCGTAGGCGGACAGCAGATCCTGTTCGGTCGCGGCGCCGCGCGGGCCGTCGAATTCCGGTACGCCCGAGATGACCTCATCGGAGATGGTCGCCAGGCCGGTGTCCTGACCGACCGGCAGCGCCTTGGCGCGGCACAGCTTGATGCCGTTGTACTTGGCCGGATTGTGGCTCGCGGTGAACATCGCGCCCGGGCACTCGAGATGGCCCGAGGCGAAGTACAGCTCGTCGGTGGAGGCGAGCCCGATGTGCACCACATCCAGGCCCTGCGCCAGCACGCCGTCGGCGAAGGCGGCGGAGAGTTCGGGGGAGGAGTCGCGCATATCGTGGCCGATCACCACGCGCCGCGCGCCCTCGGCGCGCATCAGCCGGGCGAAGGAGCCGCCCACGTCACGTACGAACGCCGCGTCGATTTGTTCACCTACGACCCCGCGTACGTCATATGCCTTGATGACTGCATGTACGGACTCGGCGGAGCGGGGCTCTGTCATGCCGACCACATTAGTAGAGGCGGCTCTGGAGTCGAATTCGGCGCTGCTGCGCATGTCCGCGAAGCTTCGATGCTCAGTTGGGCGGGTCCGGGAGTACCCGTAGATGCCCGCGTCTACCCGTGCGATTCGGGCGCGGCTGGGCGGGCGGGTAATCGGTGTATCCGCGCGGATCGGGTTCCGGTGTGCGGCGGCGTAATCCGGCTTCGCGCACGGCCTCGGCCAGCGCGGTCAGATCGTCGTCGTCGGGGGTGCCGGAGGAGAACCCGCCTTCATGCTTGACCAGCTCCCAGCCCTTGGGGGCGGTGATGCGGGAGGCATGTGTTTCGCAGAGGTCCCAGGAGTGCGGTTCGGCGACGGTGACCAGTGGTCCGACCACGGCCATCGAGTCCGAGTACACATAGGTCAGCGTCGCAACGGCCGGATTCTTGCAGCCTGGACGGCAGCAACGACGCATGGGAATCACGCCATGCAGGGTAACCCTCCGGGCGCGCCGAGGGGGATAGACACGCTCAATGAGGTCGGCCTCACTCGAGCAGATGTCCGGTTCGGCCGGTCGATGTCCGGTTCGTCGGGTGTTGCGGGAGCGACGCCGAGGCGAATCCAACTCGAGGGTGGATTGCGGTTAGATTCAGTGTTATGACCCGTTCACGTAAACGACCGGCGCCGACCGCGCGCTCGGTGATCCGCCGCGGGCGGGGTGTGCGCGGGCCGATGTTGCCGCCGACCGTTCCGGCGCGGCGCACGCGCGGGCAGCAGTTCGACCGCCTGGTGCTGGAGGCGTTCGCGCCGTTGGAGAGTCGCTGGCACGATCAGCTCACCAAACTCGATATCGCGGTCGACGATGTGCCGAAAATCCGTCCGCTGCACCCGGATTCGGTGACCTGGCCGGATGAGGTCGTCGCCGACGGCCCGGTACCCCTGTCGCGCCTCATCCCGGCAGGGGTGGACCGATACGGCCAGGCGACCCGCGCCCGAGTTGTCTTGTTCCGCAAACCATTGGAACTACGCGCGGGTGACCCTGACGACCTGGTGGACCTGCTGCGCGAAGTTCTCGTCCAGCAGATCGCGACCTACCTCGGGGTCGACCCGGATGTGATCGACCCCGAACCCGGAGAGTAACTCCGAGACGCACGGCGGCACTGAAATCAGCTGCCGCCCAGTGCGTTTGAAACTTGCTGCGCTGGGTACGCAGCAAGGTCGACTTAGATGATGCCGCGCTTGAGGCGTCGGCGTTCCCGCTCCGAGAGTCCGCCCCAGATGCCGAACCGCTCATCATTGGCGAGGGCGTATTCCAGGCATTCATCGCGAACTTCGCAGCCCAAGCAGATGCGCTTGGCCTCGCGGGTGGAACCGCCCTTCTCGGGGAAGAACGCCTCCGGATCGGTCTGGGCGCACAGCGCCCGTTCTTGCCACTGCTCCGCTTCGGTCATCTGACGACCACCGCGGGAAAAACTGTCGAACGCTTCATCATTGCCCGTGACGATCAAGCTCAGGCGCGGCGGTTCGGGCTGATATTGCGCTCTCGCCCATTGGCCGCCCCCCGGCCGCGTCGTCATCGGTTCACCCCCCTCGATTCCGTTCCAAGCATCGGCGCAGAAGCCAGGTGCTGCGCCAGCTGTGGAATCGGTTTGCGATACACCGCCTGGAATTTCTGACGGGGCCAGCTCATCGGCCATCGCTCCGCCTCCTCACTGTGTGTTAGCGCAGAATGATTAATCCGTCGGAACCGATCCCACCGACGGCCCAACACCGCGACGTAGTCCCGCGGCCATCCCCGAGCTGTTCGCCATTCCGATGATGCGAACGCGTGTTCGAAATGCCGTCCGCGCCTTGAGCTCTCGCACGGACCCGGAATGACATGCCTGTGATTAGACACGCCGGGCGTGGCGGTGGTCAAGCCGCCGAAGCTATTCCGTTACCATCCTCGACCCCCTTCGGCAAGGTTCCCGCAGATCAAACAGCAAATTCACAGCAAATATCCCGTGAAGGTTCTTCCGGCCCGAACCGCTTAGGCTGTGCGGATGTGACTCGAGAACAAGCGGACACCGCACCCGGAACCGGTCTGCGCATCGCGGTATTGGTCGGCGGAGTGGGCGGCGCGCGGTTCCTGATGGGCGTGCGAGAGCTGGTCCCCGGGGCCGAGGTGACAGCCATCGTCAATGTCGGCGACGACGTCTGGATGCACGGCCTGCGCATCTGCCCTGACCTGGACACCTGCATGTACACGCTGGGTGGCGGCATCGATCCGGAACGCGGCTGGGGGCATGCGAACGAGACCTGGAACGCCAAGGAGGAGCTGGCGAAATACAACGCTCAGCCCGATTGGTTCGGACTCGGTGATCGCGATATCGCCACCCACCTCATTCGCACCGAAATGCTGCGCCAGGGGTATCCGCTATCGGCGGTGACCGAGGCGCTGTGCAAACGCTGGGAACCCGGTGTGCGGCTACTCCCGGCAACCGACGATCGGTCCGAAACGCACGTTGTTATCGGTGACCCGGAGAACCCTGGCGAACGTCGCGCGATCCATTTCCAGGAGTGGTGGGTCCGCTATCGGGCAAACGTAGAGACCCATGGATTCGTGACTATTGGGGCGGATCAAGCAAAACCGGCCCCCGGTGTGACGGAAATCATAGCCTCCGCTGACGCCGTGCTGCTGGCCCCTTCGAACCCCGTGGTGAGTGTCGGATCCATCCTCGCGGTCCCCGGAATTCGCGGCGCGCTGCGCACCACCGCCGCCAAGATCATCGGCCTCTCACCCGTGGTGGATGGAAAGCCGTTGCGCGGCATGGCCGATGAATGCCTCTCGGTGATCGGTGTGGAAACCACCGCGGAAGCGGTCGGCAACTACTACGGCGCGCGCACCGGCACCGGCATCCTGGACGGCTGGCTCATCCATGACACCGACAGCGCCGACGTCCCCGGCGTCGAGGTGCGCGCGGTGCCCCTGCTCATGACCGATCCGGCCGCCACCGCCGAGATGGTGCGCCAGGCCCTGGACATCGCCGGGGTGAAACCATGAGCGCGACAACAGGACTGAGGTTCGACATCGCGGGAGTGTCATCGTGACCACGGAATCTAATGCGCCCGGTGCGGGCGCGCCGAGTGACCATGCCTCGGGTGGGGAGTTGTGCATCCTGCCGATCGCCGGGCTGCCGGAGTTCCGGCCGGGCGATGACATCGCCGAACATATTGCGGCGCAGGCGGGTTGGTTGCAGGACGGCGATGTGCTGGTGGTGACCAGCAAAATCATCTCCAAGGTGGAGGGGCGCATCGTGGCCGCGCCCACCGATCCGGACGAACGCGATGCGGCGCGGCGCGAGTTGGTGCAGCAGGAAGCCGTGCGCGTGGTCGCGCGCAAGAACCGCACGCTCATCACCGAGAACAAGCTCGGCATCGTGCAGGCGGCCTCCGGTATCGACGGTTCCAATGTCGACCGCGGCGAACTGGTGCTGCTGCCGGTGGATCCGGACGCGAGCGCGAAGGCATTGCGCACCGCGCTCGCCGAACGGCTCGGCGTTCAGGTCGCGGTGGTCATCACCGACACCATGGGACGAGCCTGGCGAAACGGTCAAATCGATGCTGCCATCGGATCTTCCGGCTTGCGCGTCATGCACGACTACGACGGCGCGATCGACGGGCAGGGCAATGAACTGCACGTCACCCTCGTCGCCATCGCCGATGAATTGGCCGCTGCCGCGGACCTGGTGAAGGGCAAACTCGGCGGCGTTCCGATCGCCGTGGTGCGCGGGCTGGACTACGCGGACGACGGATCGACGGCCGCTGATCTGCTGCGCCGCGGCGTCGAGGATCTGTTCTGGCTCGGCACCGAGGAAGCCATCGACCTCGGTCGCGGTCAGGCATTGCTCATGCGCCGTTCGGTGCGCCAATTCGCCGACACCCCGGTCGAACCCGAGTTGATCCGCGCCGCCGTCGGTGAGGCGCTCACCGCTCCGGCTCCGCATCACACCCGCCCGGTGCGGTTCGTATGGGTCCGCGACCGAGACCTGCGCAACCGACTGCTCGAGACGATGGCCGAGAAGTGGCACGCGGATCTGAAGGGTGACGGCCTCTCCGATGAGCGCGCCGAACGCCGAGTTGCCCGGGGCCGCATCCTGTTCGACGCCCCCGAGGTGATCATCCCGTTCTGCGTGCCCGATGGCGCGCACGACTATCCGGACGAACGCCGCCGCGCCAACGAGGCCACCATGTTCAACGTGGCGGTCGGCGCGGCCGTACAGGGCCTGCTGGTCTCGCTCGCCACCAAGGGCATCGGCAGCTGCTGGATCGGCTCCACCATCTTCGCCCCGGAGATCACCCGTGAGGTGCTGGGCTTGGCCCCGGACTGGAATCCGCTGGGGGCCATAGCCGTTGGCTACCCGCTCGAAGAGCTCGCCCCGCGTGACCCCCGCGAGCCGGGCATCGGTCTGGTGGAACTGTGAGCGCCGAGTCGCTGCACAAGTCGGCGGTGGAGCTGCTCGAAACATGGTCTCCGGCAACGGGTCCGGAACAGTCGCTACGGGAGGCGATGCTGGCGTTCCTGGGGTCCGCGCCGCGCGGCTGCCTGCGCGAGCACGCGGCGGGGCATATCACCGCCTCGGCGATCGTGCTCTCGCATGACGAGTCGGAGGTGCTGCTGACGCTGCATCCCCGGGTCGGACGGTGGATTCAGCTGGGCGGGCACTGCGAGGAATCGGACGATACGGTCGCGGCGGCGGCGTTCCGGGAGGCCACCGAGGAATCGGGGATCGCGGGGCTGACCCTGGAGCCCGGCCTGTATGGGGCGCAGGCGCATCCGATCAAGTGCTCACTGGGTGTGCCGACGCGGCACCTGGATCTGCTTTTCAAGATCAAGGCGCCGGAAGGCGCTGTGCCCGTGCGCAGTTCGGAATCCGACGATCTGCGCTGGTGGCCGGTGCACGCACTGCCCGCCGACGCCGACGTACTGCTGCCCTGAGCTGTGGCTCACTCAGCGGCCCCTCGCGTTGATTCCGGCCGGGGGACCGCATAGAGTCCGGATTCGTAAGACGTTCTCAGGGCGGGGTGGAAATCCCCACCGGCGGTCATGGCGTCCGGCCTATCCGGTGCGCACCAGCCCGCGAGCGCCGCGCGATTCGCGAGAATCGCGCGGGTCAGCAGATTCCGGTGTGAGCCCGGAGCCGACGGTCACAGTCCGGAGGAAAGAGAACGCGACGGTTCCTACCCGGCCGCAGCCCGGCCGGGTGAGTTCGCGTCGTCATGCCCTGGGTGACAACGCGAACAGGAGAAAACTCATGTCACCCATCACCGATTCCGCTCGGGTCGCGATCATCGCCGCGCGCTGGCATTCCGAGATCGTGGACAATGCCGTCGAGGCCGCGCGCATCGCGCTCGCCGATCGCGGCTACACCGAGATCGATGTGATCGAGGTACCCGGCGCCTTCGAAATCCCTTTGCAGGCCCAGCGTTTGGCCAAGAGCGGCCGCTACGCCGCGGTCGCGGCGTGCGCGCTGGTCGTCGACGGCGGTATCTACCGGCACGATTTCGTGGCCTCGACCGTGGTGGACGCGCTCATGCGGGTGCAGCTGGACACCGATGTCCCGGTGTTCTCGGCGGTGCTCACCCCGCACCACTTCCACGAGCACGAAGAGCATTTGACCTACTACGCACGGCATTTCACCGTGAAGGGCACGGAGCTGGCGAACGCTATCGCGTCCACGCTCGCACTGGACGCCGTGCTCAGCTGATACGACGCAGTCCCGCACCCCGGTGGGGTGCGGGACTGCCGCGCTGCGGCGGTACGGCATTGCGCCGCAGCGGATATGGTTCCGGTCGCGTACGCGGGCAGCTAGACCGGAACCGGGCTCTTCTCCAAAGACGGTGCGGCGGTGGCGGGATGGTCGTCCACCATGGTGGTCTCGTCGAACGGCAGCTGCCGGTCCAGCACCGCCCGCACCCGTGCGGGTTCGATGGTGTTGGTCCAGGTGCCGATGAGCACCGTGGCCACCGCGTTACCCGAGAAGTTGGTCACCGCACGGGCTTCGGACATGAATCGGTCGATGCCGACGATCAGGCCGACGCCGTCCAGCAGTTCCGGGCGATGGCTCTGCAACCCGCCCGCCAGGGTGGCCAATCCCGCGCCGGTGACCCCGGCCGCGCCCTTGGACGCCACGATCATGAATACCAGCAGTCCGAGCTGTTCGGTCCAGGACAGCGGTTTGTGCATGGCGTCGGCGACGAACAGCGTGGCCATGGTCAGGTAGATGGCGGTGCCGTCCAGATTGAACGAATACCCGGTCGGCACAACGACTCCCACGGTGGAGCGTTCCACGCCCAGATGTTCCATCTTGGCGATCAGCCGCGGCAGCGCGGACTCCGAGGACGAGGTCGCCACGATCAACAGGTATTCGCGGGCCAGGTACCGCACCAGCTTGAAGATGGACACCCCGGCCGCCGCCCGCAGCAGCACGCCGAGCACCCCGAAGACGAACACGGCGCAGGTCAGATAGAACGCCACCATGAGCAGCGCGAGCTCCTTGACCGCGTCCAATCCGGTGCGCGCCACCACATTCGCGATGGCGCCGAACGCGCCGATGGGAGCCAGCCACAGGATCATGGTCAGAATCCGGAAGACCAGTTTCTGCACCAGTCCGATACCGCGCAGCAGCGGTTCGCCGGTGGCGCCCATGGCCTGGATGCCGAAGCCGACCAGCAGGGCGACGAACAGGGTTTGCAGCACCTTGCCCGCGGTCAGCGACGACACCAGCGTGGTCGGCACGATGTCCTTGAGGAAGTCCCAGGTGCCGCCCGCGCCCTGCGCGTCCTTCACGTATTTGGCGGTCTCCTTGGCGTGCCCGGCGATATCGAGCCCGCTGCCCGGATGCAGCAGATTGCCGACCACCAGGCCGATCGCCAGCGCCACCGTCGACATGATCAGGAAGTACCCGAGGGCCATGCCGCCGACCTTGCCGACCTTGGCGGCCGCGCGCACCGAGCCGATGCCGAGCACGATGGTGCAGAAGATGACCGGCGAGATCATCATCTTGATCAGGTTCACGAACAGCGTGCCGAGTTCGCCGACCTGCCTACCGAACCCCGGCGCGAGCCAGCCGACCAGGATGCCGGCCAGCACGGCCACGATGACGGCCAGGTACAGCCAGTGCGTGCGATCGCGCTTGGGTGTCGCACTGCCCGGCGTTCCGCCGGTGTCGTTCGGTGTCGTCGTACTCATTACTGTTCGGTCCCCATCTTCCGCGGGTGTGAGCCCGCTCACGCCGCTGCGTGAAGAATGATGTCCCCGGACAGTGACGCGGGTCACTGTTTCGTAAGTTTTGTTCACGGAGGCGCAGTGATCGGTCGAAGAACGGAGCCCAGGCGCGGGCGCACGGTCGCCGGGCAGGTGTTCCTGGTGCAGCTGCTGGTGCTGGCCGTGGTCATCGGCGTCGCGACCGCACTGGTGGTGTTGCAGACCCGGCGGGCGCAGGATGACGCCACGCGGGATCGGGTCACCGATATCGCGGTGGCGGTGGCGCAGTCTCCGGCCACGCTGGCGGCGGTGCGCACCCCGGATCCGACGGTGCTGCTGCAACCGGTGACCGAGGCCATTCGCACCCGGACCGAGGTCGATTTCATCGTGGTGATGGCCCCGGATCGCACCCGGTACACCCATACCGATCCCGAGCGGATCGGAAAACCGTTCAGCGGCACCATCGATCGCGCGTTGGCGGGGGAGACCTTCACCGAGACGTTCGCGGGCACGCTGGGCCCGTCCATTCGCGCGGTCACCCCGGTGCGCGATGCCGACGGCCGGATCGTGGCGCTGGTATCGGCCGGGGTCACCCGCACCCATATCGGCGCGCAGGTGCGCGAGCAGCTGCCGATGATCCTGATCGTCGCCGCGGCCGGCCTGCTGCTGGCGACGCTGAGCGCGGTGTTGCTGCGGCGCAGGCTGTTACGGCAAACCGTCGGCTTGGCTCCCGGCGAGCTGCGAGCACTCTACGACCATCACGACGCCGTGTTGCATTCGATACATGAGGGCCTGCTCGTCTTCGACAAATCCGGGGAGCGCGCGGAGGTGGTGAACGATGAGGCCCGCCGCCTGCTCGAACTGGCGCCGGGACCGGTTGCCCGCACGGATCTGCCGATCTCATTGCAACGGTTGGGATCCGGGGTGGTGCGCGATGAGATGCATGTGACCGCCGATCGGGTGCTGGTGGTGAATCAGGATCTGGTGGAGCAGAACGGCAGGCACGCGGGCACCGTGCTCACTCTCCGCGACCACACCGAATTACGGGATGTGATGGGGGAATTGAATTCCGTGCGCGGTTTCGCCGACGCACTGCGCGCCCAGGCGCACGAGGCCGCCAACCGGCTGCACGCGGTCGTCACCATGGTCGAGTTGGGCCGCGCCAAGGAAGCGGTGGTGTTCGCGACGGCGGAACTCGAACTGTCCCAAGCGCTCATCGACCGACTGGCCGGTGCGGTCGCCGAACCGGCCGTGGTGGCGCTGCTGCTGGGCAAGGTGGAGCAGGCCGCCGAGTACGGGGTGGAGCTGACGGTCACCGGTGACACCCTGCTGGACTCCACCGAACCGCTCACCGCGCACGAAATGGTCACGCTGCTCGGCAATCTCGTCGACAACGCGCTCGACGCGGTGGGCCGCGATGAGGACGCCTGGGTGGAGGTGACCGTACGCCGGGATGAGACCGAACTGTATGTGCGGGTTGCCGATAGCGGACCGGGCATGTCGGAGGAATTGTTCAGTCGCGCAACCGAACGCGGCTATTCCACGAAAACCGACCACCACGGTTTGGGATTGGCGCTGGTGCGGCGACTGGTGGCCCGGCACGATGGGGAATTGCGTGCCGGGCGGGAGCCGGAATCCGCTGTCATAGTACGGTTTTCGCTGCCCGAACCACCCCCGAACGACGCCGGGAGTGGCGATGAATAGCGGCCGTCGATGATCAATGTCCTTATCGTGGAAGATGATCCGGCCATCGCGCAGGCGCATAAGTCATATGTGGAGCGACTGCCCGGTTTTCGGGTTGCCGCAGTGGCGCACACCGGGCGCGCCGCCATCGCGGCCGCCGGGAGGTCACAGCGGGGTGACGATTCCGTCGACCTCGTTCTGATGGATATCGGTTTACCGGATATGAGCGGTCTGGCCGTCGCGGCGGCGCTGGCCGGACTGCGGCCGCGCCCGGACGTCATCGCCGTCACCTCCGCGCGCGATCTCGCCATGGTGCGCGCCGCCGTCGCGCACGGCGTGGTGCTGTATCTCCTGAAGCCCTTTACCTTTTCGGCGTTCCGGGAGAAGCTCGAGCGCTATCTCGACTATCGCGCGGCACTGCCCGCGGGCGAGGCGGCGATCTCGCAGCAGGAGATCGACCGCGCGTTCGGGGTCTTGCGCACCCCGGATCAGCGGGCTACCTCGCCGAAAGGTATTGCGCCGCAGACGATGGAGGAGGTGTCGAAGGCGGTGCGCGCGGCGCCCGAAGGGGTGTCCGCGGGCGAGGCCGGGCGAGTCGTCGGCGTTTCGCGGGTTACCGCGTGGCGATACCTGGAACGTCTGGCCGAAGACGGCGTGGTGGAACGGCGAACAGACTACGGTCGCACCGGGCGGCCACAGGTTCGCTACGTGTGGTTGCACTGAGCTCCGGTTCACCACCGGTTTGCCTGTGATGTGCGGTGACTGCGCTCACATGGTCAGTTGCCCGAATGGGGTCTGCCCATGGTGTAACGGTTGCCACCTTTGACGGCCAATCAGTGTTGTAACGGGGATAGAGTCTGTACATATCTACCTGCGAAGTTCTGAGGTATCTAATTAGCGGGGCAAACGTGCAAATGGTCGGCAAACGGTCGGGTTCGCCGGACCCTAAACGACACCTGTGGGTGTTGGGGCTCATCGCCCCTGCGAGTGCTTTGTTGCCTTCACAGCTGGTGTTGCACACCAAAGCCGAGGTGTTCTGGTGGATCGGACCCATCATCGTTCTGATTGTCATACCCGTGCTGGATTGGGTCGTAGGGGAAGACGGCACCAATCCGCGCGACGAGGATTACGAACTACTCAGCAATGACCGGTACTACCGGTGGTGCACCTATCTGTTCCTGCCGGTGCAACTGGTCGGCCTGGTCATCGCGGCCGTGATGTGGGCGGGCGACGACCTGTCCGTCATCGACAAACTCGGGCTCGCCGCCACCCTCGGCTTCGTCAGCGGCATCGGCATCAATGCCGCGCACGAACTCGGGCACCGGGTGGAGAAGCTGGAGCGCTGGCTGTCGAAACTGGCGCTGGCACAGTCGGCGTACGGGCATTTCTTCGTCGAACACAACCGCGGGCATCATGTGCGCGTCGCCACACCGGATGATCCGGCCAGCGCGCGCATGGGGGAGACGCTGTGGGAGTTCCTGCCGCGCAGCGTGATCGGCGGCTTCCGGTCCGCCATCACACTGGAGCGCGCGCGGCTGCGGCGAAAAGGCAAGGGCTGGTGGAGCGTCCAGAACCACGTGTTGCAGGCGTGGTCCATGACGGTGGTGCTGTTCGGGGTGCTGCTCGCGGTGTTCGGGCCGCGCATCCTGCCGTATCTGCTGTTGCAGGCGGTCATCGGCGTGGCGCTGCTGGAGACGGTCAACTACGTCGAGCACTACGGTTTGCTGCGGCGGCGGCGACCCAATGGCAACTGGGCGCGCTGCTCGCCCCGGGACAGTTGGAACAGCGACCGCTTGGTCACCAATATCTTCCTGTTCCATCTGCAACGGCACAGTGATCACCACGCGAATCCCGGTCGGCGGTACCAGACATTGCGGACCTCGGACGAGGCGCCGCAACTACCGGCCGGATACGCCACCATGATCCTGCTCGCCATGTTCCCGCCGCTGTGGCGCTACGTCATGGACGCGCGATTACTCGCGCACTACGGCGGGGATATCGGCCAGGCCAATATTCAGCCGCGCAAACGCGAACGCATCCTCGCCCAGCACGGCGGCGATATGGCGGCCGCGGCCTGAAGCCCGCATAACCCCCGGCAACGGCAGGGTCACCTCCCCTCGAGGAGGTGACCCTGCCGTCGTTGTGTCGCCCGCCCAGGGCACCGACTAGCCTTGCCAAGGGAAGCAGGCCGACCAGGAGAGGCAGATGACGACCGCAGTGAGCAGCATGATGACCGCCGACGTCCGCAACGGGATCGACTTCAAGGTGGCGGATCTGTCGCTGGCCGAGTTCGGCCGCAAGGAGATTCGGCTCGCCGAGCACGAGATGCCGGGTCTGATGGCCCTGCGCCGCGAGTACCACGATGTGCAGCCGCTGCGTGGCGCGCGCATCTCCGGCTCGCTGCACATGACCGTGCAGACCGCCGTCCTGATCGAGACCCTCGTCGCGCTCGGCGCGGAGGTCCGCTGGGCGTCCTGCAATATCTTCTCCACCCAGGACCACGCCGCCGCCGCAGTCGTGGTGGGCCCCAACGGCACCGAAGAGGAGCCCAAGGGCACCCCGGTGTTCGCGTGGAAGGGCGAGAGCCTCGAGGAGTACTGGTGGGCCGCCGAGCAGATGCTCACCTGGCCCGGCGAGCCCACGAACATGATCCTGGACGACGGCGGCGACGCCACCATGCTGGTGCTGCGCGGCGCCCAGTTCGAGAAGGCCGGAGTCGTTCCGCCCGAGGACGAGACGCACTCCGATGAATACAAGGTGTTCCTGAACCTGCTGCGCGCGAGCCTGGAAGCCGATAAGGGCAAGTGGGGCAAGATCGCCGACAGCGTCAAGGGTGTCACCGAGGAGACCACCACCGGCGTGCTGCGGCTGTACCAGTTCGCCGCCGCGGGTGAGCTGTCGTTCCCGGCGATCAACGTCAACGACTCGGTCACCAAGTCCAAGTTCGACAACAAGTACGGCACCCGGCACTCGCTGGTGGACGGCATCAACCGCGGCACCGACGTGCTCATCGGTGGCAAGAAGGTGCTGATCTGTGGTTACGGCGACGTCGGCAAGGGCTGCGCGGAGTCGTTGAAGGGCCAGGGCGCGCGCGTCCAGGTCACCGAGATCGACCCGATCAACGCGCTGCAGGCGCTGATGGACGGCTTCGACGTCGTCACCGTCGAGCAGGCCATCGCCGACGCCGACATCGTGGTCACCTCGACCGGCAACAAGGACATCATCACCCTCGATCACATGAAGGCGATGAAGGGACAGGCCATCCTGGGCAATATCGGCCACTTCGACAACGAGATCGATATGGCCGCCCTGGAGCGTTCGGGCGCACACCGCCTCAACATCAAGCCCCAGGTCGACCTGTGGACGTTCCAGGACACCGGCCGCGCCATCATCGTGCTGTCCGAAGGCCGCCTGCTCAACCTCGGCAACGCCACCGGCCACCCCTCCTTCGTCATGTCGAACTCCTTCTCCAACCAGGTGATCGCCCAGATCGAACTCTGGACCAAGCCGCAGGAATACGACAACGAGGTCTACCGCCTCCCCAAGCACCTCGACGAAAAGGTCGCCAAGATCCACGTCGAGGCCCTCGGCGGCACATTGACCAAGCTCACCAAGGACCAGGCCGAATACATCGGCGTAGACGTCGAAGGCCCCTACAAGCCCGAGCACTACCGCTACTGAGTCGAATACCCTGTAGCACAACCTGATCGGGCCGGTCGCAATCGCGACCGGCCCGACCTGTCTCCAATATCCACCTGCCACAAGACTTTTCGCGGACTACCGTGGGCGCACCGCGGAAGGACCCCGATGTCAGCCTTCAACTCCGTGAACTGGATGGCCCCGTGCGGCGCATGCGGGCACGCCGGAGCCCGCGAGGTGCAATTCAAGTACGGCCACGTGCGGCAGCACGAATACGAAATCGGCGACGAACTGATCTGGGCGGCCCACGCCATCGGCGACTCGACAGCCGAAACCGCTGTGGCCGAAGGCTATGCGTGCGAATGCCCGAACTGCGATTTCGAGCTCGGCGAGTGCGAGGTGCTGATAGTCCACGGCAGGTTGATCGGCGTCCGGCCGCTGACCGGAAGGTGGGATTTCCGAGGCAACGAATACGTCGAGAACGTGTCCATCGATCAAGAGCCGCGGCCTGAGGTTCAGCTCGCCCGGAAATCCATGCGAACGTGGGCCAAACCCGCCGACGTCCCACCGGGAAGCGGGGTTG
This sequence comes from Nocardia sp. NPDC058058, assembly GCF_042885355.1. NCBI lineage: Bacteria > Bacillati > Actinomycetota > Actinomycetes > Mycobacteriales > Nocardiaceae > Nocardia > Nocardia sp. NPDC058058. The sequence goes on from NZ_JBHVSA010000004.1 coordinate 801,900, forward strand.
CCGAGCAACTGAATCTGATGAAATCCCTTGCCTGCAGACAGATTACGTGCCCAGCCTTCGCCAGATCGTGGTACGACGCCCGACGGCGCTCCCTCGATAACGGTGAGCGGCTACGACAGCCATTCGAGCGTCTACTCACCCGAGTGTTCTACGACCTGGAGGATTATCCGATCGATCCCTCCCTGCGGGACTCCGGGGACATCACCGACGAGGCACTCATCGACAATGTTCGAGGTGTGCTGAAGGAACTGGCGCGATTGTGATCACGCGCCGGGGTGCATGGGTTGGACGCGAGTAGCTCAGCTCATTTCGCGAGTTCAATGCTGCCCCCAGCTGCGGTGCTTTCCTGGAATTTGCGTCACCGTGTAGCTGTGCTGCTCCTGCTGAATGCGAGCGGTAATACTCGTGACAGTCCATCGGCTGGCATCAACGGTCTTGGTTGTGGGATGGAACAATTCGAGAGCCCATGTTGTGAATCCTCCGGTCACTACCCCGAGGAAGAACAGGATCATCAAGGCGGTCATTGGGTTTCCTCGTCCGGCTTGGGGGTTGGGAGTCGGCGGCGGCCGGTCATGAGGTCGTGTGTCAGGTCGCTGTAGCCGAGGGCGAGTTCGGCAAGGCATTGCCAGGCTTGGTGCAGTTCTTGGTTTGTGGTGTTGGTGCGCAGGGCAGTGAAGGCGACGACGGAGAGCTTGGCGAGGCGGTCCACCACGGAACCGATGGTTTCGGTGTGCATGCTGGGCGCGGCCAGGGTGGTGGGGATGGTTTGCGCGACCCAGACGTCGATGTCTTGGATCAATTGGAAACGGCAGCAATCGATTTCGTCTGCGGCTGTGTGGTCGAGAGTTGGTCTCGCCTCGTGGAGACTTGCCAGTTCGTAGGCGGCCAGCAGGATCGGATGGGGTTCATGGACGTGGCCTGAGCAGGCTTCGAGAATCAAATCCTTTGAGGGCAAGAGCGTCATGATGAGCACTCCGAGAAGGGCTGGTGGTGGGTGGTGCTCTCAGTAGACACCTCGAGTCGCCCCGAAAACGTGTCCACGGTGGACTGGTTACGAAATATGATGGGCTGTCCACGGCGAACATCTCCATCGTGGACACGGCGTTCGTCGACATGGCAGTTGTGGACACTTCCCAAGACAGCGAGGCCGAAAAATGGCTGGGTTGGCCGCTTCTCGAATTGCGTTCGGGTCGTATATCCGCGAGATCCGGATGAAGGGCCAGAAGACGCCGCTCGCCGCGGGGCTACACATCGAGACCTCCCGCCAGACGATCATGCGGCTGGAAAACGGGCTGCCGACGAAGGTGAGCACGGTCGAACTGGAGCGGCTGCTCGACTTCTACGAGGCATCGTCTCATGATCGCGATGAGGCGTTGAGTCTGTGGCGTGAAGTGCGCTCCGAGGAGAAGGTTGCTCAGCAGCAGGGGGATTCACGCGGCTTCTGGCAGCCCTATACCGATCAGGTGCTTTCGCATTTCCCACGCTACTTGCGGCTGGAAAGCGCCGCCAACCAGGTCACCACGCACCAGCTCGTGCTCGTCCACGGGCTGCTCCAGACACCCGACTACCGTCGCGCGGTGGTTCGCATCGACGGCGGCCCACAGCTGTCCGCTGTCGATGTGGAGCGCCGAGTCGAACTCGCTATGCGACGTCAGTCGAAACTCGACGACTCCAGCTTCCGCCTGAATTTCCTGATGTCGGAGGCAGTCCTGCGACATCAGCCGGGTGAGCCGGATGTGATGGCCGCTCAGTTGCGTTGGTTGGCAGCGGTTTCCGCGCGGGACAACATCAGTATCAGGATTATCCCGTTCGGGGTGAAGGGACATCGTGGCCTGACCATTCAATCGTTCACGTTGCTTCAGTTCCCTCGTCTGAGCACCAACGTGACGGAGTCGCCCGTGGTCTACCTAGAAGGTGCGGTCGGGGCCCTCTACCACGGGCGGGCCGACGTGGTGCAGGGTTTTCGTGACGCTGTCGATGCACTGAACACTGTAGCGTTGTGTGAAAGCGACACAGTAGATGTCTTACTGAAGATTGCGAAGGAGTATGCGGCGTGAGCAAACCGCCAATCGGCAAGTGGTTCAAGTCAAGTCGTTCCGAGACCGGTCAGCAATGCGTGGAGGTCTGCATCGGCTCCGGAGTGGTCGGGGTACGCGACACCAAAGATCTCGGCCAAGGTCCGGAGCTCTGGTTTCCAGGTGAGGCCTGGGATGACTTCATTGCCAGCGGCATTTGGAAGCGCTGAAACGAGCCTGCGAGAGACCGTGTGAACATGGGCAGGCCGATGGATGTCGTGCCAGGTAGCGGCGTCGACGTGGGATGCGGCAGATGAGGCAGTACGACAGTCATGAGGTTGCGAAGCTGGATTTCGGAATCAGCTTTGTCGATGATCAGTCCGAAAGGGAATGCCCCGTATGCGAATCGGTTGGAGTGCGCACGTATGTCTATCGGCATAACGGGGGTAATCGCACTGTCCTGTTTACATATTCATGGTGCAAACTCTGTCGGCGATTCAAGGGCTGGACGGGCGCCGACACCGGCGAGTACACCTTCTCCGACCCCATAGAATGCCTCCCGGAGTCGGAGCGTGAGATCTATCGCCGCAGCCTCGCGAAACTTCTCCCCAAGCTCGACAAGCTCTGGGATGCGGGAGAGCTTCCACAGCAGTTTGTCCGGGTGAAGCCGGCGAAGAAGCGGGCGAGGAAGTAGTTGTGAGCAGGGCGGGGAATGTTGAGCGGGGGTACGGGACGAGCCCGCATCATCTGCCGAAATCGATGGTTCGGGTTGTTCGTGCGGAGGCCGGTAGTGGTCGGCTGTTGAAATGGGTTGGGCGAGAAGGGGTCACGCTTCTCGATTTTGCTCGGGACCGAGAGTGTGAGCGGGCCAGCTTGGGGCGATTCCCGAGAAAGATGGACGGCACTGTTGATTGGAGTCGGGTACCTGACGGGCTCGTGCTTGCGGTTGGTGAGTATTTGGAGATCGAAGCGTTGGTGGATCGATTCATGGCGGGGTCGGATTCCTATGTCTTCCTTTGGGGAACCTTGACGCTTCCGAGCGTAGAAGTCTCGGGATCTGCACTGGCAGTACATCTTCGCGAGATTGTGGAGCGTATTCCCGAGTTCTGGATCTACTCGCCGGACAGGTCCGTACTGCTCGAGAATCTGTTCTCCGGCGAGGTCAGGGTTGCGGGCATTCCGGACTGATTGGACAACATGGGCGATTCCGGACAGGATCGGGGCGGTTTCGGATGCGGTCCTGGAGGGGGAAGTCGCTATGCGTGAGTTGTTGGTTGGTGTGTGGATGGGTGGGGGAATGTTGTGAGTACTCCGCCGTTCGGTCAGAATTCTGCCCCGCAGCAGGGGAGTTACCCACCGCCGCAAGGGTATCCGGGGCAGCCTTTCCCGGAGCAGCGGCAGTCGTATCCGCCGCAGCAACAGCAATATCCACAGCAGCGGCAGCCGTATTCGCCGCCGCAACAGCCGTATTCGCCGCAGCCGCAGCAGTATTCGCAAGAGCCGCAGGGGTTTTCGCCGCAGCAGTTCGGCGGGCAGCAGGGGTTTGGGCCGCAGCAAGGGTTCGGGCAGCCGCCTTTCAATGCGCCCGGGGGTCGGCCTCCGGGGAAGGGGCGGTTGGCGCTGATTCTCGGAGTTGTTGCGGCGGTGGCTATTGCGGCGGGGGTGGGGGTGTACTTCGCTGTGCTGCGGGATGGTGGGGACGCTGAAACCGGTGCGGGTGGGAAGGGTGGGGGGTTCGATAATCTGCTGAGCCTCGACCCGTGCTCGTATCTGCAGCCGAAGCAGTTCGCCGAGTTCGCGGATGCTGGGGCGTCGTCGCCGATGATTCGGATCGAGCCGTCCGGGTTCAGTACCTGTGATGTGGAGTTGGAGCGGTCCAAGGCATCCGGGGCGGGGAATGCGGTGACCGTGCATCTGGAAGCCGGGCGGATGGTGCAGGGCGAGTTGGGGAGATTGACTACGACGTTCCAGCGCGGATCGTTGCAGGTGGTGACCACCGCCGATGCGGGGCAGCCCAAGTGCCTGCAATATGTCTTCCGTGCCGACGGCGTCGGTGTGCGGCTCAGCGTCGACACCTTCTCGATGCAGCAGTCGGACAGCCTCGAGACGCTGTGCAGGATTCGGGACGCCGCCACCAATGCGGTCGTCGACGCGCTCGACAACAACCGGGGTGATCGGATCTCCTATCCCAAGGATTCGATCGGCGGCGTCGATCCCTGCACCCGCCTCGAAACCGCGGAGATCACCGCCGCGACCAAAGCTACGTCGGTAACGAAGTCTCCCGCCGGTCCCGTCTCCGAATGCCGTTGGGACACCGGTGATTACCGAATCACCGTGTCATCCGCACTGATGTCCGCATCCGATTCACGTGCGACCGGAACCGATGAAACCATCGCGGGCCGGAACACCGTCATAGAACCCTCGTCGAAGAAGCCCACCTGCCGAGCCACCTTCTACGGCCGCAGCTGGGACCCCTGGCTGGGCAGCTACTCCAACTACACCGCGGCCTACAACGACGACGTCTCGAAATTCGTAGAGGTAACCCGCCTGTACGTCCAGCTGCCCCACACCGGCACCGGAACCGCCACCGACGCCTGCCAAACCGTCCGCACCCTCGCCGCGGCCGCCTGGCCCCGCCTACCGCACAACTGAACACAGCTGACCGACTGATCAACTCGGAGGGGTCGATGGAGGTTGTTTTCGCGGCCAGGTTCGAACGGAATCTGGCGCCGTGGCGAGATGTGCTGGGAGATATGGCCGGTACCGAGTTCCGGGTGGGGAGCATGCCCGCTGTCGGATCCGGATGCGACACGATCTTGATGATCGCCTACCTGGTACACGATCGATATGGCGGCAGGCCCCCACGCGGCCGGGCCCAGGTGATCGAAAACCTGAGCGGCGACAGCCTTCCCTATCTGATCCTGGTAACTCCGCCGTATCCTCCGGTACTCGAAGCTGTTTCGGATGAGGCTGCCGCGGGGGAAGACGTCTTCGAGATGTTCACACGGTGCTTCGACGCGGTGTCGGAGTTCCACGAATCAATCGGCGGCACTCTGATCGAACGGCTGCTGGTACTTGTCTCGGCGCTGACCCTCGACGGTGTTCCGCATGCGGTGGTCGCCAGGTCGTTTCGACGCGCGTTCGAAGGCTCGATTCGATGCGGGTGACCGCGTTGTCGGATGCGGAACCTGGTGGGGAGGCGCGGTTTCGGGTGGATGGTGGGCCGTGGCCCGCCATCTGGATGGGCAGTGAATCCATCTGTGCCGGAACGCAAGTGCATGTCGAGATGGATATCGACTCGATCGATTCGATCGTCGCGATCGATGGGGCCGACGCCGTGAGTGGGATCGAAGTGGTCGATGGGCGCTTGACCGTTCGGGGGACGGTTTCGCTTGTCTATCAGGATGGGGTTTTCGCGCTGCAGGTCGGTGCCGGATCCGTGTTGATCGAGCCTGATCCTGGGTTCGGGGTCAGCAAAGGTATGGCGATTTGTATTGAGCCGGAGTCGATTTCGCTATTTCCGATCGGGGTTTAGTTCCCGCCGTCTCGAATTGTGGCGGCGGGAAACGGGTTTGGGGTTAGAGGGGGCCACTGGAGATGCCGCCGGAGCAGCCTTGGCCGGGAGTCCAGGTGCCTCGGCCGAGGATGCAGGCGAAGAAGGTGTAGATGCGGGAGGCGGAGTTGGCTGAACCCGGTTGGGCGGCATTGCTGTTGGGACTGACCGAGGCGAGGGCGGCGGAGCCGGTGTCGTCGCCGGTGGTGCCGACCGTGGTGGGAGTGGGGGATGCCGGGTCGAGGGTGAGTGGGGCCGCTTGGGCCGTGCCCGCCGAGAGGGCTGCGGTGAGGGCGAGGGTGGCCAGTGTTATTCGTGGAAGAAGATGGGGGACAGTGGGTTTCGACACTTGCGCTCCTTGCAGGGGGAGTGGTGCGTCGCACTGTATCCACTTGTGAAGTGTTTATATTTCGAAATGAACGCCCCTAGTTTCTTGGGCGTGGATATGCGAACGGCCACCGTCGCGGGGCGAGCGGTGGCCGTTCGAGGGTCGGGGCAGCGACCTACAGGCAGATGTCCAGGATCGGGACCCACTTGCCGCCCTTGAGGGTGCACAGGGCCGCGTTGATGAGCTCGCTCGCGCTGGAGCCGGTGCCGCCTACGTTGCTGGAGCCGGAGCCGCCGGAGGCCGAGTCCGCCGAACCGGTGGGGGAGCTGTTGGTGGCGACGGGGGTGGCGGTGTCCAGGGTGACCGGGGCCGCGGCGGCGGTGCCCGCGGTGGCGATGGCGGCGGCGATGGCGAACGCGCCGACCGCGGCACGCGGCATGTGGTGTGCGAAGCGAGAATTCATCAGGTGTGCTCCTTGCAGGGGGAACCAGTGCGATCGCACCCTACAAGAGATGAATCACTGTTGTTTCAGTTTTGCTTCACTTGTGAAAAGACGGCGGCAGCGGATAACCCTTCTCGGTCATGACCTCGCGGGCACGATTCGGATAATCGGTGATCAGGCCGTCGACACCCTGATCCAGGACCAAGCCGATCACCTCCTTGTCGTTGACCGTCCAGGGAATGACCTTCAGGCCCAGCGCATGGGCCCGTGCCACGTACGCCTCGGTGGTGGTCAGCGTGAAGTTCGCGTCGCCGGGCTTCGCGGTGCTGTCGGCGGGGTTCAGGTAGCTGGGGGAGGAGATGTCCGCGCCCAGGGCCTTGATCGCCGCCAGCGGGTCGTCGGGATGGTCCTTGTAGCTGATCGGGCTGAGCCACGGGCTGTCCGCTGTGAAGGTGGTGCTGTCGTAGAGCGCGACCGTGGGGATGCTCGCCCTCTTGGCTTTCACCAGCGGCAGGCTGCGCCAGTCGAAACTTTGGATCTCGACTTTCGAAGTGGCTCCGGCACCCTCGATCGCGCCGAGGATGACATCGACGAATTCGGCTGGGGTGGCGGATTGTTCGGGGTGCTCGGCTTCGAGCTTGGTTTCGATGTTGTAGCGCAGCGCGTCGAACGCACTGGGATAGGACTTCACCAGATCGAAGACCTGGGGCAGGCGGGCGATCTTGTTGCCCGGAAGTTCCTGTGCCTCCGGATAACCCGCGAGTTTTTTGCCACAGTCGAGTTTTTCGATCTGGGTCGAGGTGAGGTCGTGCACCAGTTTGCCGACATAGGGGAACTGGAGATCGTCGAGGAAGGCGGGCCCGGTATCGGTGCATTTCTCCGGCAGGATCTTCGGGTCGTGCCAGACGAACGGGACCTTGTCCTTACTCAGCACGATATCGAGTTCGAGGGTGCTCACCCCCAGTTCGATGGCCTTGGCGAACCCGGGCAGCGATTCCTCGATGGTCATCCCGCGCCCGCCGCGATGCGCCTGCAGATCGAAGGCGCGCCCGGGGTCGGTATGCGAGGTCGCGGAACTGGACGCCGGCGTCGACTCGGTGCCGCCGTTCCCGCACGCGGACGCGGCGCACACCACGCCCAAGATCAGAAAAGCGTGCCCGAGCTGCTTCGATCCCACCCTCGAAAACCCCATTGCCGGACTATAGCGACATTCCGCCGGTAACCGCGGGAGCCCATGTCGGGGGGATTCGGTACGCTCGCGGCCATGGGTGCGCTGGTTCCGGTGGAAGGGCTCGACGGTGCGGGTAAACGCACGCTGACCGATGCTGTCGTCACCGGCCTACGCGCCCGCGGTCTGCGCGTCACGACCCTGGCCTTCCCGCGCTACGGCGTCTCCGTCTACGCGGATCTGGCGGCCGAGGCATTGCGCGGACAGCACGGTGATCTCGCCGCTTCGGTCAACGGCATGGCGCTGATGTTCGCCCGCGATCGTGCCGACGCACGAGACGAACTCTCGAAAATGCTGTGGGACAACGACATCGTGCTACTGGACCGCTATGTCGCCTCCAACGCGGCCTACTCCGCCGCCCGGTTGAACCAGGATGCCTCCGGCGAAATCGTGGCCTGGATAGCCGAATTGGAATTCACACGCTTCGCCCTACCTGTCCCAGATGTCCAAATTCTCCTGGATGTTCCGGTAGAACTGGCGGAGGAGCGCGCCCGGCAACGCGAAACGCAGGACGCGACTCGCGCACTCGACGCCTATGAAAAAGATGGTGGGCTGCAACGCCGCACCGGAACCGTCTACCGTGAGCTTGCCGAAACCAACTGGCACGGAACGTGGTGGGTGCATCGGAGCGGTGACGATCCGGCAACACTTGCCGCGCGGCTCGCGGAAATCGTTGGTGGATAGGGTTGGATGTGCGCCGACAGGTCACGAGTGTTGGCGTGGCGGCCTGATTGGAGCCGGAGAGGTGACAACATAGTCTTATGAAGCCCAAGATTCTGGTCGTCGACGACGATATGGCTCTCGCTGAGATGCTCACGATCGTCTTGCGGGGTGAGGGATTCGATCCTCACACCGTCGGTGACGGCACGCAGGCGCTGACAGCGGTCCGGGAGCTGCGCCCGGATCTCGTGTTGCTGGATCTCATGCTGCCCGGCATGAACGGAATTGACGTATGCCGGGTATTGCGAGCCGATTCGGGAGTGCCCATCGTGATGCTGACGGCGAAGACCGATACGGTCGACGTCGTCCTGGGGTTGGAGTCTGGCGCCGACGATTACATCGTCAAGCCGTTCAAGCCGAAAGAACTCGTTGCTCGCGTGCGAGCCCGCCTGCGCCGCACCGAGGAAGAGCCGCAAGAACTTCTGTCCATCGCGGACATAGTCATCGATGTGCCCGCGCACAAGGTGACCCGCGGCGGTCAGCAGATCTCGCTCACACCTCTGGAATTCGATCTACTGGTCGCACTTGCCCGCAAGCCGCGCCAGGTGTTCACCCGTGAAGTGCTCCTGGAACAGGTCTGGGGATACCGGCACGCCGCCGATACCCGCCTGGTCAATGTGCACGTACAGCGGTTGCGCGCCAAGGTGGAGAAGGATCCGGAGAACCCTGAGATCGTACTGACCGTACGAGGTGTGGGCTACAAGGCCGGACCGCCGTGATCGCTGGCTCCAGAAACCGCGTTCAGCGGTGGCTGGCGGTAGTGGTGGCCTGGTTTCGCACCGTAGGTGAGCGACTGGGCCACGTGTGGCGTGGTTCGCTGCAACTGCGCGTTGTCGTGTCCACCCTGACCCTGTCGCTGATCGTGATCACGATTCTCGGAGTCGTGCTCACCTCGCAGATCACCGACCGGCTCTTGGACGCGAAGATCAACGCGGCCGTCGAGGAGATGGGCCGCGCCCGAAATACGGTGCAGGCCACGCTCACCGGCGTGCACGACTCCAGCACCCAGCTGGCACGATTGGAGGATGCCCGCCGCGCCCTGGCCGGGGGCGGCGGCTCCCAATCCGGCGGCGCGGCAGGCAGTTACGACTCCGCCCTCGCCATGGTCGGGGACTCACAATCGGAGCTGAGTGCCGGGCCGATTCAGGAAATACCCCCGGAGCTACGGCATTTCGTGCAGGAGCGCCAGGTCAGCTACCAGTTCGCGACGGTGTCCGATCCGGACGGCTATCGCGGCTCGGCACTGGTCATCGGCAGCCCCGCGGCCGACATTCCGACGCTGGAAATCTATTTGATCTTCCCGCTCACGAATGAGAAACGCTCCCTCGACCTCATGCGCGGCACCATGCTCATCGGCGGCATCGTGCTGCTGGTGCTGCTCGCCGCCATCACCGCCCTGGTGACCCGGCAGGTGGTGCTGCCCATTCGATCCGCCGCCCGGATCGCCTCCCGCTTCGCCGACGGACGTCTGAAAGAGCGAATGCTCGTCAGAGGGGAGGACGACATGGCCAGGCTGGCCATGTCGTTCAATGAGATGGCCGAGAGTCTCTCGAACCAGATCACCCAACTCGAGGAGTTCGGAAACCTCCAGCGCCGCTTCACCTCCGACGTCAGCCATGAGCTACGCACGCCGCTGACCACCGTCCGCATGGCCGCCGACCTCATCCACGGCTCCAGCGACGACCTCGATCCCGCCCTCGCGCGCTCGGCCGAACTGCTTGTGAACGAACTGGATCGGTTCGAAGGACTGCTCAACGACCTGCTCGAGATCAGCCGCCACGACGCGGGTGTGGCCGAGCTGCAGGTGGAATCGCTCGACGTGCGCATGTGCGCGCGGGCCGCGGTCTCCACGGTGCGGCATCTGGCCAAGGAATCCGGCGTCGAACTCGTCGTCGACATGCCCGAGGAACCCCTTGTGGCAGAGGTCGATCCGCGTCGCGTGGAACGAGTGCTGCGCAATCTGCTCGCCAACGCCATCGATCACAGCGAAGGCAAGCCCGTCCTCATGCGCATGCGCGGTGACAGCGATGCCAACGCCGTCGCCATCGTGGTGCGCGATCAGGGCGTCGGCCTGCGGCCGGGCGAGGAGAAACTGGTCTTCAACCGGTTCTGGCGCTCGGACCCCTCGCGCATGCGGCGTTCCGGCGGAACCGGATTGGGCCTGTCCATCAGCGTCGAGGACGCCAACCTGCACGAGGGCAAACTCGAGGCCTGGGGCGAAATCGGCGTCGGCGCCAGCTTCCGCCTCACCCTGCCGCTGGTGCGCAGCAAGAAACTCGGCGTCAGCCCACTCCCGCTGGAACCGGCCAAGACTCGCGGCGCCATCACCCCCGAACAACTCGCCCTCGATATCGGCACCGTGGAAGCCACCCCGGACCACACCGATTCCACCCCGACCGAATCCGAACTCGCGGCCGCCGAACCCATCGACCCGGCCACCGGCGAACCCTACGAACTCGCCGTCGCCGAACCATACGAACCGGCAACGGCGGGACCCACCGCCGAAGCCGAAACCGCCCCTGCCGCATCGGTATCCGATAACGGCGACGGCGCGCAGACCGTGTTACCGCTCGCATCCGGCAGTACACCGCCGGACAGTCCCGATGACACCGTGCTCGCCGACAAAGGGGACGGAAAGCCATGAGGATGGGGAAATCGCGCCTCGCGAGGGCGCTGGTGGTTGTCGCATGCCTGGTGGGCCTCACCGCGTGCGCGAACCTACCGGATTCCTCCGCACCGCAAGCCCTGGGCACGCTGGACCGCCAGCCCACCAGTGCCGGTCCGACACCGCCCATTTCGGGCAGAGAACCGGATCAGCTGCTCCGCGATTTCCTCCAGGCCACCTCCGATCCCACCAATCGGCATCAGGCGGCGCGGCAATTCCTCTCGCCCGCCGCCAATGTGCGCTGGGACGACGCCGCCGGCACCACCATCGTGGACCGGCCGGACACCCTGCGCGAATCCCGCACCGCCGACTCCGCCACCTATGTGATCCGCGCCCGCAAGATCGGCGAACTCGCCGCCGACGGCGCCTACCGCGCCAGCGACGGCACCCTGGAGAACAAGGTCGAGATGGTGAAGGTCGACGGCGAATGGCGCGTCGACGAACTACCGCCCGGCGTCATCATCGAACAGAACGCGTTCGCCAAGTCCTACAAGCGATATTCGCTGTTCTTCCCGAATCTCGCCGGGATGGCGATGGTTCCGGACCTGCGCTGGATCTCCGCGCGCAAGGACCAACTGCCGCAACGACTCATGGGCCTGCTCGCCGAGGGATCGCAGGAGGCGCTCGCCCCGGCCGTGCGCAATCCGCTCTCCGGCCCGATCACCCTGCGCGGTCCCATCACCAAGGCCAACGGCGAGACCGACAATGTCGGCGTCGGCGCGGGCGGTGTCACCGTCGACCTCGCCGGAGCCTCCGCACTGGACCCGAAGGCCAAGGAGCTCTTGGCAACCCAGATCGTGCTCACCCTCGCGGGCGCCGAAGTGCTCGGGCCGTACATCCTGCTCGCCGACGGCAAACCCCTCGACGATCGCTACGCCGCCACCGGCTGGAATCGCGCCGACGTGGAATCCATGAGCCCGGACGCCATCGCGCACAACCGCGCCGGACTGCACGCGGTCCGCGACGGTTCACTGGTCGCGGTCACCGAGAACGGCATCACCGCCGCCCCCGGCTTCTTCGGCACCACGCACACGCTGCAATCGGTGGCGCTGTCCCCGGACGGGCAACTGGTCGCCGCCGTCGCCAAATCCGGCCGCCCCGAACCGGAACCGGAACGCACCCTCATCATCGGCACCTATGACGGGCAGGGCTTCCCGGTCGCCACCGGCGGCACCTTCACCCGCCCCTCCTGGCCCGCCGACGGCACCTCCGCGTGGACCGTCGTGGACGGCGATCGGGTGATCCGCGCCGTGCACGATCGCAGCACCGGCAATGTCTCGGTGCAGGATGTGGACATCACCGAATTGACCGCCGCCGCGGCCAATGCCAACGCCCCGCGCGGGCCGATCACCGAATTGCGCATCTCGCCCTCGGGCGCTCGCGCGGCCCTGATCGCCAACGGCAAGGTCTATGTCGCGGTGGTCGCGCCGCAGTCCAGCACCAAGTTCGCGCTCACCGCGCCGCTGCCCCTGGCGGTCGGTTTGAGCACCAATGCCGTCTCGGTGGACTGGCAGACCGATGAGCGTGTGATTGTCACGCGAGAAGGCAATGTGGACCCCGTAGCGGGCGTCCTGGTGGACGGCTCCGGCTTCACCCCGCAGACCACCCAGAACCTCACCCCGCCGGTGCGCGTCGTGAGCGTCTCACCCGACCACGAATACGTCGCGGACTCGCGCGCGGTGCTGGAACTGACCCGCAATCCCGAAGGCGGCGAATACTACTGGCGCGAAGTTCCGGGTCTCGGCGGCAATGCGGTCCCGGTGCTGCCCGGCTAGGCGCACACTGACCCCATGGGGGAACTGCTGGATCTGATCCTGCCGCGCGCCTGTGGCGGTTGCGGGGCAGGTGGCACGGCGTGGTGCGCGCACTGCGCGGCCGCGCTGTCCGGTCCGCCGATTCGCCTGCGCCCCAGGGCCGATCCCGGTGTGCCGTGCTGGGCGCTCGCGCCCTACCGCGGTGCGCCGCGCCGCGCGGTGCTGGCCGCCAAGGAACAGCGCCGCGCCGATTTGGCACATTCGACGGGGGTGGCCCTGGCCAGGGGGCTGGATCTTTTACGCGACGGCTCCCGGCCGCTGATTCTGATCCCCGCACCCACCCGCAGGGCCGCCGCCCGGCGGCGCGGCGGCGACCCGGTACTGCGTTCCGCGCACGTCGCGGCGAGTTGGCTGCCCGATTGCCGATTGGTGCGCGTATTGGGTTTAAGACCAGGTGTGCGCGATTCGGTGGGTCTGAATCGCAGCGACCGCCAGCACAATCTGCGAGGGCGGATCATCGTAGCGCCGCGCTGTGCCGAAACCCTCCCATTTCCGGCAAATGCCGAGGTAGTGCTCATCGATGACGTCTTGACCACCGGTGCCACAGTGACGGAATCGGTGCGTGCGCTACGCGAGGCGCGAGTGACCGTTCGTGCCGCGCTGGTTACCTGCCACGCTTGATTCTTCGAAATTTGCGTGAACACTGGCGGACAGGTCGCTGGCGAACTAGCGTGGCGATCAGACACCCGAACTCGAAGTTTGGAGGTGGCGCCTCGGACCAAGATGTGCCGAGCGATTTCGATCGGCACACGTTTCAATCCCGCCGCACGAGCGGATTGTGCGGCCAGATCCGGGAGGTACGCGTGACGACATCTTCACGACCTTCAGCGAAAAACGCAGACACTGCGCTGCTGGACGATTTCATTCCAGACGACCAGTCCACCGGGGGCACCCAGGCGGAAATCGTCGTCAAGGGACGCACGCTCGGCGAGGGCGGCGTACCCGAACATTTCCGAATCCACGTCGCGGACAAGCTCTCTCGGCTCGAACGCTTCGATCCCACCATCTACCTGTTCGATGTGGAGCTCACTCACGAGCGCAACCGTCGTCAGCGCAAGAATTGCCAGCGAATAGAGATCACCGCCCGCGGCAAGGGGCCCGTCGTCCGGGCCGAGGCCTGCGCGGACAGCTTCTACGCCGCCCTGGAACTGGCGGTCGAGCGGCTGGAGGGCCGACTCCGTCGGCTCAAGGACCGTCGTCGCGTACATCATGGGGACAAGACACCGATCTCGGTGTCACAGGCGACGGCCGGATTGATCGACGAATCGCTGTTCATGTCACCGAACGGGTCGTCCGGCGCACATGATCACGCGGCCGAGGAACTGGACGGCGAAGCCGGTCCGGGACACGTCGTCCGCACCAAGACCCATCCCGCCATCCCCATGACGGTTGACGATGCCCTCTACCAGATGGAGCTCGTCGGCCACGATTTCTTCCTGTTCCAGGACAAGGAGACCGACCGGCCGTCGGTTGTGTACCGCCGCCACGCCTTCGACTACGGGATTATCCGTCTCGCATAGCGGCAGGTGAACTCTGGTTCGACCGGGGCTTCACCCAAGCCCCGGTCCCTTGCTGTTACAACTCGTATCAGATACAACTGATTCGTGACCAACAAGGGCGCTCGTCGCGCAGTAATCGTGTCCGGTGCGCGGACCCCGTTCGTACGGGCGTTCAGCGACTACACCCGGATGGACTCCATCGACCTCGCGGATATCGCCGTGCGCGGACTCCTCGAACGGACCGGGCTGTCGAAGGAACTCGTCCAGGCGATCGTGTGGGGCGGGGTGATCCTGCCCAGTGCCGCACCGAATATCGCGCGGGAGATCGCACTGGATCTGCAATTGGATCCGGGGTGCGAGGGATACACCGTCACGCGCGCGTGCGCATCGGGGTTGCAGGCCGTCACCTCGGCGGCCGCGGCCATCGAACGCGGCGAGTACGACATCATGATCGCCGGTGGCAGTGACTCGACCAGCAATGCCGAGGTGAAGCTGCCGCAGAAGGTCGTGCACGCCGCCGCGCCGCTCGCGCTGGGCAAGCCCAAGGCCAAGGACTACCTCACGGCCGCAGCACAATTGGCGCCGTTCATCGACCTGGTGCCGCGCCGGCCCAAGATCGAAGAGCGCACCACCGGCGAGGTCATGGGTGAGAGCGCCGAGAAAATGGCTCGCATCCACGGCATTTCGCGCGCCGCGCAGGACGAGTTCGCCGCGCGCTCACATCACCGTGCCGCCGCCGCCATCGAATCCGGGCGATTCGACAGCGAAGTCCTGTCGGTCACCACACCCGAGGGCAAGACCATCACCCGCGACGGACTGGTCCGGCCGGGCACCAGCGTGGAGAAACTGTCCACGCTCGCACCGGTATTCGCCAAGGGCGGCACCGTCACCGCGGGCAATGCCAGCCCGCTCACCGACGGCGCGTCCGCGGTGCTGCTCATGAGCGAGGAGAAGGCCCGCGCCCTGGGCTTCGAACCCCTGGCCGCCTTCCGCTCCTGGAGCTACGTCTCGGTCGACCCGCGCGACCAGGTCCTGATCGGCCCCGCCATCTCCATGCCCCGCGCCCTCGACAAGGCCGGATTGTCCCTGGCGGACATCGATTTCGTGGATATCCACGAAGCCTTCGCGGCCCAGACCCTGTCCGTCGTCTCGGCCCTGGCCAGCACCGACTGGGCCAAACAGCGCCTCGACCGCGACACCGCCGTCGGCGAGATCGATCCGGCCACCCTGAATATCCACGGCGGCTCGGTCTCCCTCGGCCACCCCTTCGGCGCCACCGGAGCCCGCATGGTCACCACCATGGCCAACGAACTCGCTCGCTCCGGCAAGTCCACCGCCCTCCTCGGCATCTGCGCCGCGGGCGGCATCGGCGCATCGGCAATCCTCGAACGCGTCTGACCCACCTCCCCCCGTCATCCCGGCATGCTTGTGGCCGGGATCCACCGTCGGCCGCATATGCGTTGATAAGCGTGGATCCCGGCCAAAAACGCGCCGGGATGACGGGTGTCGTTATCCCGGATGACGGGGATCGCTAGTCGGCACCCTGGCCCGGGGTGAAACGCTCCCAGTGGATGGCGGATTCGAGGGGGCGGCGGGTGCGCCAGCCGAAGCGCTCGAGGTCGGGGATCTGCTGGAATTCGGTGACCGGGCCGACGCAGAGCCAGGCGACCGGTTTGATGTGGTCGGGGAGGTCGAGGAGATCGGCCAGGACCGGGGTGTCGTAGAAGCTGACCCAGCCGACGCCGATGCCCTCGGCGGTGGCCGCGAGCCACAGGTTCTGGATGGCGAGGATGGTCGAGTAGATCCCGGTTTCGGGGACCGTGGCGCGGCCGAGGATATGCGTGCCGCCGCGAGCCTGATTGTGGGTCACCACGATTCCGGTGCCGGATTCGGTAATGCCCTCGATCTTGATCGGGTTGAACGTCTCCGAGCGATCGGCGGGCAGCGCGTCGTTGAATTCGCGGCGCTTATCGGCGACGTGATCGGCGAACTTCGACAGCATCGCCCGATCCCGGATCACGATGAAATCCCAGGGCATGGAGTTGCCGACACTGGGGGCGCGATGCGCCGCTTCGAGAATCCGCAACAGCGTGGGGTCGTCCACGACTTCGCCGGTGAACTCCGCGCGGACATCGCGGCGCAGGCGGATGGCGTCGTAGACGCTGAGACATTCTTCGGGGGCTATCGGACCTTCGGCACACACGCCGACCAGTGAACCAGGCACTCATAGCGCCCTTCCTGGCAGCCTCGCGATAAACGAATGCGGCCCGCACCAGGAAGGTGCGGGCCGCATTCGGCGGGTATTCGGGTCAGCCGACGAGGGCGGGCTCGCGGCGGGTGAGGCGCTTGCGGCCCTGGGCCAGGGCGGTGCGCAGGCCGGAGCGACGGCCGGTGCTGGGGTCGACGGTGGCGACACCGCCGAAGGCCTTCTCCGACTTGGTTTCCGGGGCGTCATCGGCACTGCGGAACAGGTACTTGTTCGGCAGCGACAGCTTCATGATGGTGCGCCAGGACTTGAAGTACTGCACCGGCAGCGAGCCGGTGGTGTACGGCAGGTCGTACTTGTCGCACATGGCGCGCACCCGCACCGCGATATCGGCCAGCCGGTTGGACGGCAGATCCGGGAACAGGTGGTGCTCGATCTGGTGGCTCAGGTTGCCGGACATGAAGTGCAGCAGCTTGCCGCCGGAGATGTTCGCGCTGCCCAGCATCTGGCGCAGGTACCACTCGCCCTGGGTCTCGTTCAGCACATCGTGCTTGGTGAACTTCTCCGCACCGTCCGGGAAGTGCCCGCAGAAGATGATGGCGTTGGTCCACACATTGCGCATGACGTTCGCGGCCAGGTTCGCGGTCAGCGTGCCGAAGAACGCGGGACCGGTGAGCAGCGGGAACAGCAGGTAATCCTTGCCCGCCTGCTTGCCGATCTTCTTGAGCACCAGAGCGCGGTCGGCCTCGAACTGCTTCCATTCGGGGCTGTCCTTGGCCCACTTCTTCTTGGCGACCTTGCCGAGCTCCAAATGCTGGATGGCGACGCCGTATTCGAAGAAACTCTGCAGCAGCAGGTTGTAAATGGGCTGGCCCAGGTAGAACGGGCTCCACCGCTGATCGCGGGTTACGCGCAGCAGGCCGTAGCCGATATCGTCGTCCATGCCGAGCACATTGGTGTACTTGTGGTGCAGGAAGTTATGCGTGATCTTCCAGTGCTCGGACGGCCCGGCGTTATCCCATTCCCACGAGGTGGAGTGGATTTCCGGATCGTTCATCCAATCCCACTGGCCGTGCATGACGTTATGGCCGATCTCCATATTCTCGATGATCTTGGCCGTGCCGAGCAGTGCCGTACCCGCGATCCAGGCGGGCGGGAAGAGACTGAAGAAAAGTGCTCCGCGCCCACTGATTTCGAGGGCGCGCTGGAGACGAATAACGCGGCGGATGTAACGCGCATCGCTTTCGCCCCGGGAGGATTCGATTTCGCGGCGGATGGCGTCGAGCTCCGCGCCGATAGCTTCGACATCCTCCGGGGTGAGGTGTGCGTATTCCTTGACATCCGAGATCGCCATGCAACCTACAGTACCGTAGGTTACGGCTCCGTAGGTTGCGAGCGAGTGAATCCGTAACGTGTCGAACGCCGCATTGCGTTCGATATCGTAACCTGCTAGCGCGAACGGCGCAGCATTTGCTTCAGCGAGCGCCGGCGCCCGGCCTTCTCGGTCAGCAAAGCCTTTTCGTGCCTTGCCTTTTCCTGCAACGCGACCTTCGCCTCGCGCAGTACTTCCTTCTCGTGCTGAGCCTTTTCCTTGAGTACGGTCTTGGCCTCCTGCATGGCCGAACGCAGCCCGCGCCGCTCACCCGTCACGGGGTCCACACCAGCCCAATTGTGCTCGGCCAGCCACTCCTGACCGTCCTGCAACGACGGCATACTGGGCAATGCGGGCAGCGTGATACCGGCGAATTTGCGCTCCGAGGAAGTCTCCGGCGCATCGTCGGAAGTCCGCTTCAACCACTGATCCGGCAGCGCCAGTTTGTGAATCGTCCGGAATGCCAGCAGGTATTGCTTACCGATCGAACCGGTGGTGTACGGCAGGTCGTACTTGTCGCACAGTTCCTTCACCTTCACCGATACCTCGGCATACCGATTGCTCGGAATGTCCGGGAACAGATGATGTTCGATCTGGAAGCTGAGATTGCCGCTCATCAGCGCCATCGCCGGGCCCGCCTCGAAATTGGCGCTGCCCAGCATCTGCCGCAGATACCATTCGCCCTGCGTCTCGTTCTCGAACTGCTCCTCGGTGAACTTCTCCGCGCCGTCCGGGAAATGCCCGCAGAAGATGACCGCGTACGCCCACAGATTGCGCACCAGGTTCGCGGTGGCATTCGCCTTCAGCGTCGACTTCCACGCCGGACCGGTCAGCGCCGGATAGATCACGAAATCCTTGACGACCTGCTTGCCCGCTTTGCGCCAGAACTCCTTGTTCGGCTCGGAGAACCAGTCCTTGGGATCCACGCCCTGCTGCTCTTTGACAGCCGAAAGATCGTGCAGCGCAATGCCCCACTCGAACAGCGCGGCCAGCACCAGATTCGCCACCGGCTGCGCCAGGTTGATCGGCTTCCATTCCTCATCGCGCGTCATGCGCAGAATGCCGAAGCCCAGATCCTCATCCATATCGAGGATGTTCGTATAGGTGTGGTGCGAGTAGTTGTGCGCGGTCTTCCACTGCGCCGAGGTACCCGTCATATCCCACTCCCATGTGGTGGAGTGGATCTCCGGGTCGTTCATCCAATCCCATTGCCCGTGGCTGATGTTGTGCCCGAGCTCCATGTTCTCGATGATCTTGGCGACCGACAGCAGCGCGGTACCGCCCAGCCAGGCCCACCTGTTCCGGCTCGCGAACAGGGTGGCGCGCCCGGCGGCCTCCAGCACGCGCTGGGCGCGAATGACGCGGCGAATGTACTTCGCGTCCTTCTCGCCGAGCGAGAGCTCGACATTTCTGCGAATGGTGTCGAGCTCTTGACCCAGAGTCTCGATATCCGCCTCGGTGAGGTGGGCGAACGTCTTGATGTCGGTGATGGCCACCGGCGATCCTTCCGTGGTTGAACTGCCTCACGCCCTTGGGGCGGATTCGCGGCCCCGAGCGGGGCCGCGGTCAGGCTCGACTGCTATCGAGGGTAGCCGCTATTCGGAATGGTGGTGCCGCACGGTGTGTGCTTTATACGTCAAGAGTGCAGTCGCCCGCGGCGGCGGAGATACAGGTCTGCACTTTGTCCCCGGCACGACGCTCATTGCCGTTGCGCAGATCTCGCACATGGCCGTCGGTGATGGTCACCACACAGGTCTGGCAGATGCCCATGCGGCAGCCGAACGGCATCTGCACGCCCGCCTCCTCACCGGCCTGCAAGAGCGTGGTGGCGCCGTCGATTTCGACGCTGCGGCCCGCGCGCGCGAAGGTGACAGTGCCGCCCTCGCCGGTGGCCGAACGCTCGATCTCGAACCGCTCCACATGCAGCTGATCCGCGATATCGGCTTCGGCCCAATGCTTTTCGATCTCGTCGAGCATGCCGATCGGTCCGCACGCCCAGGTGTCGCGCTCGCGCCAATCGGGCACGAGCTCATCGAGCGAGGCCAGCGCGAACTTGCCGTTCTCGCCGGTGTAGTGCAGGTTCGCGGTGAAACTCGGGTGCTTGTCGTGCAATTCGCGCAGATCGTCACCGAACATGACGTCCTCGGGGGTGCGCGCGGAGTGCACATGCACCACATCCGGCACCACACCGCGGCGATCCATGGTGCGCAGCATGGCCATCACCGGGGTGATGCCGGAGCCCGCGGTGAGGAACAGCACCTTGCGCGGCGGCGGCTCGGGCAGCACGAACCCGCCCTGCGGCGCGGCCAGCCGCACCACACTGCCGACCGCCACACCGTTGACCAGGTGGCTGGACAGGAAGCCCTCCGGCATCGCCTTCACGGCGATCGAGATGAGCCGCTTGGCCTTGTGTTCGGGATCGGTCCAATCCGGCGGGCAGGTCAGCGAATACGAACGCCAATGCCAGCGCCCCTGCACCAGCACGCCGATGCCGATGTACTGGCCCGGCGAGAACTTGAAATCGAAACCCCAGCCCGGCTTGATCACGAGGGTGACCGAATCCGCGGTCTCCTTGCGCACCTCCACGATGCGCCCGCGCAACTCACGCGCCGACCACAGCGGATTCACCAGATGCAGATAATCGTCGGGCAGCAGGGGAGTGGTGACTCGTGCCGCCGCACCGCGCAGCGTGTTCAGCTTGGTGCGTCCCGCGGTCGCGCCCTCGGCGACCGGCGCCTCCAGCCATTCCCGGAGTCCCCGCACGGAGAATCCGCCACTCTTCGATGCCATTTTTCCGGACGTTCCTGTCGTCGTGCGCTGTAGCGCAGTGTCGTCAACCGCGGCCCGTGACGGGCCGCCCGCTCCGCGGCACAGCTGCGTCGCTGCTCGCGGTGCTCAGGTGCCGCCCGGCGAATGCCCTGTGCGGGGCATACCGGGTGCTTACGCACGCTGTCACAGCAAGGTTACGGCATCGTAGGTTACGGTGCCGGTGCCGCCGACGAAAGAGGTCCGGGGGTGGGCTAGAGCAGTTCCAGCAGGAACGGCAGTTCCTGTGCCGCGTACCAAGCCAATTGGTGATCCTCGGCGTCCCCGAGCACGAATTCGGCATCGGTGTCACCCATATCGGCGGCATCGATCACATCCACGGCCTTGGCCACCTCGGGCTCGGCCTCGACGAGATCGACATGCACCGACGCGATGCGGTCGTAGGGGATGGCTGCGGCGAGACGAACCACCGCGTCATCCAGATCCGGTCGCAGCGTCGCACCGTCGACATCGGCCGCGATCACCGCGCGCCGGAAGATCGGCCCGCGCGCGGGGGACGCGTCGTCGTCGGACTCGGAGTCCTTGTCCTCCAGCGCGGAATCCTCGGCCAGCAGCCGCAGCGACGCCCGCGCCGCCTCGGACATGGCGACCTCGGCGAGCTCATCGTCGTCCCCGGACGCGTACGCCTCGCGCAGGGCGGGCGTGACCGCGAACGCGGTGTCGTTGATTGCCCGGATCTCCCGGTCGGCGACCAGTTCCCGCAGCATCGGCACGGTGGCCGGGACGTACACGCGTAGCTTCTTCGCCACGCCGGACGACTCACTGGACGCAGGCACCGAGCATCTCCTCCATCGACTCGTGCACCGAAGCGGTCAATACCGCGATATCGGCCATCGCGTCGCGGTCGGCGGTGAGCCCGTAGCAGACCCGCCCGTCATAGGAGGTGAGTCCGATACTCAATGCCTGATTGCGCAGCAATGGCGACACCGGATACATCTCCAGCATCCGCGCGCCGCCGATATACATCGGCTGCTGCGGACCCGGCGCATTGGTGATCACCAGATTGAACGTGTGCTCGGCAAAGGTACTCGCAGACCGCACACTCATCGCATGCAGGCTCGCCGGAGCGAATCCGGCCATATGTACCAGGGTCCGCGCCTGCACCCCCTGTTGATGCCGGGCGTGCGCCTCGGTGGCGTGCTTGATATGCGACATCCGAATCACCGGATTCGGTTCGCCCACCGGCAGATCCAGCAGTAGCGAGGTGACCTCGCCCGCCGGTTTCAGCTCCGCGCCGTCCGCGTAGACGGACATCGGTACGACCGCGCGCAGGGCGTCGGCCTCGGTGAGCACCTGCCCGCGCGAGAGCAGCCAATTGCGCAGCGCACCCGTGACCACGGCCAGAATCACATCGTTGATCGAACAGTCGAATCGCTTGCGGATCTTGCGGTAATCCTCGAGATCGGTGCGCACCACCTCGAATCGGCGACTGCGCGAGGTGCGCGTATTGAGCGGACTGTCGGGTGCGCCGAGCGCGGCCGCGCGCAGCATGGACACCATCTTCTGCACGGCCTTGCCGGTGGCGTCGACCACCGCGAACGCCTCCGCGCCGTGATGCCGCATGACCTCGAGGGCCTCGCGCGGCTGAGTTGCCAGATGCAGCACCGCCCCGACCAGCAACTCCAGATCGGCGGGTTCGCGATGCGCGATCCAGGCGTCGTCGGCGACCTCGCGGGGTGCGGCCGAGGTGTCCAGGATCACATGCCCGATCTCCAGTGCGGTATCGCCGTCCACCAGCGCCGAGTGCGTTTTGGTGAACACCGCCGACCGTCCGTCCGAGAGGCCCTCGACGAGGTACATCTCCCAGAGCGGCCGGGCGCTGTCCAGCGGCCGCGATGCCAGCCGCGCGACCAGGTCGAGCAGTTGCTCATCGGTGCCCGGTTCGGGCAGCGCGGACCTGCGAATGTGATAGGTGACGTCGAAATGCGCGTCGTCCACCCAGATCGGGCGGCCCAGTGCGAACGGGATCTCGCGCACCTTGCGCCGGTACAGCGGCACCAGCGGCAACCGCGATTCCACCAGCGCGACGAGGCTGTCGTAATCCAGCGGCGCGTGCCCGGAATTCCCGGCGGGCGCGCTATTGCGCAGGATGGCGAGCGAGCCGATATGCATGGGATTGCTGCTCGATTCGAGCCGGTAGAACGACGCGTCCTGCGGCGTCAGTCTGGTGATCACGCTGCCCGCTACTCCCTAATCCCTGCCGTGCGCCCGCCTGGCATCCCCCCCGCAAGGCGTCGGCGGCGCGCGCCGGTTCTGGTGGCAAGCTATCGCAATCCGATCACCTGGGGGAACGGTCCGGGCGCCACTGCCCGCAATTTCACGTCGTAGCCGACGCCCCCGGTTCGCGCCTCCGCGCGCCGAACCTTGGTACATCCTACGTCAGCGGACTTGAAACAGCCTCGGACACAAAGTCATTCGCTCAACTGTCGCTACGTGCGGTTTCGGGCTCGCAGCAACCGGCCGTCCCGTCGCTCGTGCACTTCAGCGCCTATGCTGGGCTGCGGATTACCATGGCAGTGATTGCGCGCTCGCGCGCACGCTCCCTGCCTTGGTGGGGGCTACCGAATACACCGACCAGAGGACTGACAAGACCCGTGCCTGCGCTGACGCTTTCGAGGTTGCTACGGATTGGTGAAGGTCGCACGGTCAAGCGGCTTGCGAACCTGGCGGATGAAGTAATCGCCCTGGACGAGGAGTTCTCGGCGCTGTCCGACTCCGAGTTGCAAGCCAAGACCGAGGAGTTCAAGGAGCGCTATGCCGAGGGTGAATCCCTCGACGAGCTGCTCCTCGAGGCCTTCGCGACCGCCCGGGAGGCGTCCTGGCGGGTGCTCAATCAGAAGCATTACAAGGTGCAGATCATGGGCGGTGCCGCCCTGCACATCGGCAATGTGTCCGAGATGAAGACCGGTGAGGGCAAGACCCTGACCTGTGTGCTGCCCGCCTACCTGAACGCCATCAGCGGCGACGGCGTGCACGTGGTCACCGTCAACGACTACCTCGCCAAGCGCGATGCCGAGTGGATGGGCCGCGTGCACCGGTTCCTCGGTTTCGACGTGGGCGTGATCCTCGGCGGTATGACCCCGGCCGAGCGCCGCGTGGCCTACAACGCCGATATCACCTACGGCACGAACAACGAGTTCGGCTTCGATTACCTGCGCGACAATATGACCCACTCGCTGGACGATCTGGTGCAGCGCGGGCATAACTTCGCCGTGGTCGACGAGGTCGACTCGATCCTCATCGACGAGGCCCGTACCCCGCTGATCATCTCGGGTCCGGCCGATGCCTCCTCGAAGTGGTACGCGGAGTTCGCGCGCATCTCGCCGCTGCTGAAGAAGGACCTGCACTACGAGGTCGACATCAAGAAGCGCACCATCGGCGTGCACGAGGCGGGCGTCGAATTCGTCGAGGATCAGCTCGGCATCGACAACCTGTACGAGGCCGCGAACTCCCCGCTGGTCAGCTACCTGAACAACGCCATCAAGGCGAAGGAGCTGTACACCCGCGACAAGGATTACATCGTCCGCGACGGCGAGGTCATCATCGTCGACGAGTTCACCGGCCGAATCCTGGTGGGCCGCCGCTACAACGAGGGCATGCATCAGGCGATCGAGGCCAAGGAAGCGGTCGAGATCCAGCCGGAGAACCAGACCCTGGCGACGATCACGCTGCAGAACTACTTCCGCCTCTACGACAAGCTGTCCGGTATGACCGGTACCGCCGAGACCGAGGCGGCCGAGCTGCACCAGACCTACGGCCTGGGCGTGGTGCCGATCCCGACCAACCGGGAGATGGTCCGCCAGGATCAGTCCGACCTGATCTACAAGACCGAGGAGGCCAAGTACTCCGCGGTCGCCGACGACATCGTCGAGCGGCACGAGAAGAACCAGCCGGTGCTGATCGGCACCACCTCGGTGGAGCGTTCGGAGTACCTGTCCAAGCAGCTCACCAAGCGCGGTGTCCCGCACTCGGTGCTGAACGCGAAGTTCCACGAGCAGGAAGCGCAGATCATCGCCGAGGCCGGTCGGCCCGGCGCGGTCACCGTCGCCACCAATATGGCCGGTCGTGGTACCGATATCGTGCTCGGCGGCAACGCTGACATCATCGCCGACATTCTGCTGCGCAAGCAGGGTCTGGACCCGGTCGAGACCCCGGCCGAGTACGAGGCGGCCTGGCATCCGGCGCTGGAGCGCGTCAAGGAGCAGACCGAGGAGGATGCCGAGACGGTGCGCGAGGCCGGTGGCCTGTACGTGCTCGGCACCGAGCGGCACGAATCGCGTCGTATCGACAATCAGCTGCGCGGTCGTTCCGGCCGTCAGGGCGATCCGGGCGAGTCCCGCTTCTACCTGTCGCTGGGTGACGAGCTCATGCGGCGCTTCAACGGCGCGGCGCTGGAGTCGATCATGACCCGCCTGAACCTGCCGGACGATGTGCCGATCGAGGCCAAGATGGTCTCGCGTGCCATCAAGTCCGCGCAGACCCAGGTCGAGCAGCAGAACTTCGAGATCCGCAAGAACGTTCTGAAGTACGACGAGGTGATGAACCAGCAGCGCACGGTCATCTACGCCGAGCGTGCCCGCATCCTCAATGGTGAGGATATGGAGGGTCAGGTCCAGGAGATGATCACCGATGTGATCACCGCCTACGTCCAGGGCGCCACCGCCGAAGGCTATGTGGAGGATTGGGATCTCGCCAAGCTGTGGACCGCGCTGAAGACGCTGTACCCCATCGGGATCGACTACAAGGATCTCACCGGCGAGACCGCCGACGGCGAGGTCGGCGAGCTGTCCCGCGAGGAACTGCTGGAAGCCGTGCTGGACGATGCGCACGCCTCCTACGAGAACCGCGAGTCCGAGATCGATTCGCTCGCGGGCGAGGGCAGCATGCGCAACCTCGAGCGTCAGATCCTGCTGTCCGTGCTGGACCGCAAGTGGCGTGAGCACCTCTACGAGATGGATTACCTCAAGGAGGGCATCGGCCTGCGCGCCATGGCCCAGCGTGATCCGCTGGTCGAGTACCAGCGCGAGGGCTTCGATATGTTCGCCGCCATGCTGGAGGGTCTGAAGGAGGAGTCGGTCGGCTTCCTGTTCAACCTCCAGGTCGAGGTGCAGCAGCCCCAGCCCACCGGCGTTTCGGTCGGCGCGGGCCTGCAGTCCCCGGTCGGCAACCGCCCGCTGCCCACCCAGGAGCAGCCCGCGGCCGGCAATGGCGCTCCGGCGGCATTGCGCGCCAAGGGAATCGACGAGCCCGCCCCCCGCGCGCTCAGCTACTCGGGTCCGGACGAGGGCGGCCACACCGCCGTGCACAGCGACTCCGAGGAGTACGGCGACGGCAATGCCGAGGGCACCCGCCGCGAGCGCCGCGAGGCCGCCCGCGCCCAGGGCAAGCTCGACAAGGCCCCGAAGTCCAAGCGCCGCCGCTGATTTCGTTGGTTGAATGACGAGCGCCCCGGGTGGAGACACCCGGGGCGCTGTCGTTTCGCGGGTATGGGCGCGATTCAGATTTCCTCGAGGTCAATCTGAAGTGCGTTTGCTTCAAATCTGGATATGCTCCCGGCACTCATTCACGCAAGACCGCTGGAAGGCATGGCCCCATGCATCGTTCACTCCGCGCCACCGTCGCCACCGTTTCGATCACCGCGGCTCTGATCGGGGCCACCGCGACCGCGAGCGCCGAGCCCGCCGCCCCAGCGCCGGTCGTGGCGCAGCAGATCGATGTGACCACCGGGGGCAGCAGCGAGGGTTCCGCCGAACTGGCGCTCAAGGATGTCATCAAGGATCCGACGTGGCTACTGCTGCCGTTCGTTATCGCCTTCTGCGTGATCGGCGGCTCGGTGAGCGGATCGCGAGTCTGCTCCAGTCCCGCGATGTAATTCCGGCGGGGTCCGGTGCTGTTCGGCCGGGTCCCGCACACGGTGTCAGTCCAGGTTCACCGATTCGCCCCAGTGCCGGGGATCCCAATTGATCAGGATCATGCCCGCGACGCTGCCCGTGCAGGGGCCGCAGGCGTTGACCTGAATCATCTTGTCCACGTCGGTATCTCCGCTGAGGACCGCGCGCATGGACAGCCATACCGCGCGTACGTAGAGCGCCGCCGGTCGTCCGCAGCGTACGCATTCGGGCAGGCCCGCGCTGTCGTCATTGCGCCCGATCCGCACCTCCGGGGTTACCGGTGCGCCGGGCCCCAGGTCTTCGTCTAGGAGCGGCGAGTATTCGCCCCGCTCATGGTCTTCCACCCCGGCAATCTAGCGAGTTCGGGCGGCGCGCGCAGCACTTACGCCGACCGTCTGGTCCGCTACTGGCTATCTGCGGGCGGTCACGCTCGGGTGAGTTCGAACATCCGGAACACCCGTGCTCCGGCCAGCCGCTGTTCCATGGCGTAACCGGGCCAGAAGGCGATGGCGCGCGCCCAGGCGCGTTCACGGTCGACACCGTCGAGGGTGCGCACGTTCACCGTGAATCGCTCACCGTCGATATGCAATTCGGCGTGATCGGCCGCGGCCAGATTCGACGACCATGCGGGATGTTTGGGCTTTCCCCAATTGGATCCGATGAGCAGGAAGACTTTTCGATCGATCGGATCCGGAATGTACAGCAGCGACACCGTGCGCGGTTGTCCGGTGCGCCGTCCCGCGACCGTCAATTCGAGTGCGGGCAGTCCGGCCAGATCGAGTACGCCCATCCGCCCCCGGCTGAGTCGCCGGGTGGTGCGCTCCAGCAGGGCGACCGCGGGTGCACTGCGCATCACGATCGGCCTGCGAGCCAGTGCCCGCCCCACCGCCGGAAGCGGATTCCGCGGGCGGCGTACGCGCCGTCCCGCACCTGTACCCTCCTGCTGATCATTCGCCATGCCTATCAAGCCTAGTCCGCCGACGGGGATTCATGGGATGTCAGGTCGTCCGGGTGATCGGAGCGCGGACGGCGAAAAGGCCGTCTCCGTGCCTATTCGGCTGGGAGACGGCCTTTTACGGCGGAGATTACTTCTTCGCGCTGCCGGCGGTGAGACCCTTGAGGATCAGGTTGACCCAGTTGACGACCTGGTCCGCGGAGCCGGTGGTGGCGGCCGGGGGCGGGGTGGTGGTTTCGGCGGCGGCGATACCGGTGGCGCCGAACAGCAGACCGGTGGCGATAGCGGCCACACCCAGCGCGCGCATCTTGCGCATTCTTACTCCTAGAGATTTCGAGCGGATCGGCGGTGTGTCCGCCGACCGCAAATTCCTACCACATTCCTGTGAGTGCAATGTGAAGTCCCTGTGCGGAAAATGAATCGACGGTTAACGTCAACCCTTTTATTCATTGCCATTCAATTATCGCGATACGAAACGTATTCGGCGAATTGCGATCCCGTGCCGAAATGCGTTCACCTCACGCCGGAACATTGTCGGCGCCGGCCAGGATCGAGAGTCGCACCGCGCCGAGCACCACCGTCCGGTGCGGTAGCCGCATGGTGCCCGGCTCCGGCTCGCTGGCCCAGTGCCAGCCCAGGGGCAGATCCGTGGTGGGCAGCATGATGCGGGTGCCGGGTTCGGGCAGTTCGACGGCGTGGGCGTGCAGGCGGCGCAGGAGTTGTTGGGGGAGTGGGTGATACGGCGCGGGTGGTGCGGTCAGCAGGATCCAGCGGCGGCCGCGGGGATCGGCGATTACGGGTGGTCGCGGTAATTGTTCGGCTCGATCCAGTAGTTCGCGGCCGACCCGGAGTCGCTCGAGTACCCTGCGGCCGAGCCCCGCCGGTAGCGTGATCGCCTCCAGCGCCGGGCCGACCGACAGGAACGGCCGGTTGGCGAACATCTCCACCGGTAGCCCGTAGCGCGCCCGCAGCAGGTGGGCCGATTCATGTGGGGAGCAGCAGGATTCGAACATCGGGACCTCCGGGCGGCGAGTGGTGTGCACCCGGCGCCCGGGGCGTCGACGAATCCCGTGGGCTGGCGCGATCGCAGGACGAAGTCTTCGCGCCGGATCCGTACCGCCGGGGCCCGCTGCGGAGGGGGCGGGCCGCTGCCGGACGCCGGGTGCGCAAGACAGTGTGCGCCTCGGAGTTTGCCGAATGGGTGACGGTCCGATGGCGCTCGGATGACCACCTGTAACGCGGATATTTCCGATTGCGGGCGGGCAGCTGTGAGCCTATTCGAAACTGAAACCTGTTGCTATACAGGAAGTTTCATTACCGCCGAGTAGTTTCCGCGTAGATGCGGTGGCGCGCACGACTCAGGCGGTAAGCTGCACGGCTCAGACCGTCGGCTGCACGCCCTTGAACCACGGATCATTGGTGTTGAGCGCGGTGAGCAGCAGTCGAATCGCCGCCACCCGCGCCTCTTTACCGGGCAGATTGTCCAGCGCGCATTCCGGATCGGCGGGCGGCCCCAGATGGGTGCAGCCGCGCGGGCAATCCTCGATGGCATCGGCCAGATCGGAGAACGCGCCGATCACATCGTCCGGGGTGATGTGCGCGAGACCGAAGGAGCGCACGCCAGGGGTGTCCACCACCCAGCCACCCTCTGCCAGCGCCAGCGCCACGGACTGGGTGGAGGTGTGCCGCCCCTTACCGACTCCGGAGACGACGCCGACGGCCCGATCCGCATCCGGCACAAGACGATTCACCAGCGTGGACTTACCCACCCCGGAGTGCCCGATCAATGCGGTGAGCCGCCCGTTCAACATTTCGAAGACCGGTTCCAGCGGATCCTCGATACCGCCGTACACGATGGTGAGATCCAAATCCTCGAAGGCGGCCGCGAATTCGGAGTCCGCGGCCAGATCGTGTTTGGTCAGGCACAGAATCGGTTGCAGCCCACCGACATACGCGGCCACCATGGCGCGCTCCACGAATCCGGTGCGCGGCGGCGGATCGGCCAGGGCCACCACGATGAACAGCTGTTCGGCATTGGCGACCACGATCCGTTCGAACGGATCGGTGTCATCGGCGGTGCGGCGCAACACCGTTCGCCGATCCGCCACCCGCACGATGCGGGCGAGCGTATCGGGTTTGCCGGACAGATCGCCGACCACATCCACCTGGTCGCCGACCACGATCGGCGTGCGCCCTAATTCGCGGGCGCGCATGGCGACGATCCGGTGGTCCGGATCGTCGGCAAGGACGCAACCCCAGCGGCCGCGGTCGACCGAGACGACCATGGCCGCTTCGGCATCCAGGTGCTGGGGGCGGGTTTTGGTGCGCGGACGTGAGCTCTTGCCCGGTCGGATCCGGACATCGGACTCGTCGTACTCGCGGCGCTTCAGCGGACCGCCTCCGGTCCGTCGAGCATGGTGCTCCACAGTTCGACGAAGTTCGGCAGCGTCTTGGCGGTGGTGCCGATGTCCTCGATCTCGACGCCCGGCACGACCAGGCCCAGGATCGCGCCGGCGGTGGCCAT
Organism: Nocardia sp. NPDC058058; assembly: GCF_042885355.1. Classification (NCBI taxonomy): domain Bacteria; kingdom Bacillati; phylum Actinomycetota; class Actinomycetes; order Mycobacteriales; family Nocardiaceae; genus Nocardia; species Nocardia sp. NPDC058058. The sequence continues at coordinate 831,938 of NZ_JBHVSA010000004.1, forward strand.
CCGGTGGTCGGCGTAGGAATGCCACTGGCCGCCGGAAAGCGGTGCGGGCGTGATGGAAAGCCCGTCCTCGGTTTCGGTGACTTTGCCGCCGAGCCGGTTGATCTCGGTGGTGAGCGCCGCCAGCCGATCGGTCTCGTGCCCGCGCAGGTGCGCGATACCGCGCAGCCGGGACGGCGAATCCGCAAGCGCGGCAAGGGCTGCCACGGTCGGGGTGAGTTCGCCGACATCGTGCAGATCGATATCGATGCCCGCCAGGCGATCCGGGCCGTGCACGGTCAGGACCCCGTCGAAGATGCGGCATTCCGCGCCCATGCGCACCAGAATCTCGCGGATCACATCGCCGGGCTGGGTGGTGTAGCGCGGCCAGTGCGGAATGCTCACCTCGCCGCCGGTGACCGCGGCCGCGGCCAGGAACGGGGTGGCATTGGACAGATCGGGTTCGATCTCCCAGTCCACGGCGCGAATCGGCCCGGGGGAGACGGTCCAGGTCTGCGCCTTGCGCGGATCGGCGGGCGCGTCCACCTGCACATCGGCCTCGCGCAGCATCTGCACGGTCATCTCGATATGCGGCATCGAGGGCAGCGCCGCGCCATCGTGATTCACCGTGATGCCCTGTTCGAAGCGTGCCGCCGAGAGCAGCAGCCCGGAGACGAACTGTGACGATCCGGAGGCGTCGATGGTGACCGGTCCGCCGCGCAGCGCGCCGGTCCCGTGCACCACGAAAGGCAGTGCGTTGCCGTCGATATCGACGCCGAGCCCGCGCAGCGCGTCCAGGATGGTGCCGAGCGGGCGGACCCGTGCCTGCTCGTCACCGTCGAACGCGACATCGCCGGTGGCCAGCGCCGCGACCGGCGGCAGGAATCGCATGACCGTTCCGGCCAGCCCGCAATCCACCACCGCGCTGCTGAATTCGGCGGGCGGCGTCACGACGAGGGTTTCGCCCTCGCCCTCGATGCTCGTGCCCATGGCCCGCAGCGCGTCGATCATGAGGTTGGTGTCGCGGCTGCGCAGCGCACCGGTGAGGGTGGACGGCCGATCCGCCAGCGCGGCGAGAATCAGCGCCCGGTTGGTAATGGATTTGGACCCGGGCAGGGTCACCGAAGCGTGGACGGGAGTGCGGACATGGGGCGCGGGCCAGAAAGTCACAACCCCATCCTCCCAAACGATCGACCTCCCGCGGGCCCTCCCCGCCCCTTTCGTCCGGTGCGGCCAGTAGAAATGTCCGATATTTCCGGTATTGCGCGAGCGGGAACCGATGTTCGCCCCGTCATGCTAGCCATATACGTATATGAGTACGTATACTGACCGGGTGATCGATCCCATCAGCCTCCTCATCGGCGCCGGGCTGGTCGGCGGCGGCTGGGCCCTGGGCCGCTTCGGCTCCCGCCCCGCCAAGAAGCCCGCCGTGGCCACCGCGCTCTGCGGCTGCGGCCACGATCTCGCCGTCCACGACCGCGAATCCGCCCAATGTCACGGTGAGACCTTCCGCAACACCGGCGTGGGAATCAAAGCCTGGGTCCCCTGCAACTGCCGCCGCTACACCGGCCCCACCCCGCTCGAGGAATTCTTCACCCCACCCGTCCTCCCACCCACACCCTGATACACCGAATGCCGGTCCCCGCAAGGGAACCGGCATTCAGGAGTGGGCAATTCCTACTTGTTGCGCCCGTGCAGGAACGGCACGATCTTGCGCAGCAGCTTCATGGTGCTGTCGGTGCGGCTGTAGGACAGCAGCGCCATACCCGGAATCGTGAAGCGCTGCACCGCGATCGAGTGCGGGCGGGAGAATTCCAGCAGCCCGGGCGCGCCGTGGATGCGGCCGATGCCGGAATCGCCGACGCCACCGAACGGCAGTCCGGAGATGGCGGCGTAGCTGAGCACCGAATTCACCGATGTGCAGCCGACATTCAGGCGGCGTGCGATCTCCAGTCCGTGCTTGGCCGAGTACACGGCCGAGCCGAGCCCGTACTTGCTCTTATTGGTGAGTTCGACCGCCTCGTCGATGCCGTTCACCGTGCGAATGGTGACGGTCGGCCCGAAGGTCTCCTCGCACACCGCATCCGAGGATTCATCGGTGTCGACCAGGATGACCGGCTCGATGAACGGTCCCTTGATCGATTCGGGTCCGCCGAGCACGGCCGTGCCGCCGTTCTTGATGGCGTCCTCGATATGCCGCCGCACGATATCGATCTGGCTGGGCATGGTCATCGGCCCGTACGAGGCCTTGTCGTCCGAGCCCGGCTTGATATCGGTGAGGATCCGCTTGACCTCGGCGATGAACGGTTCGGCGACCGATTTGTCGACGTACACCCGCTCCACGCCCGCGCAGGTCTGCCCGGAGTTGGCGGTCGCGCCCCACGCCACCGCGTCGGCGGCGGCCTTGATGTCGGCGTCCGCGGCCACGATCACCGCGTCCTTGCCGCCGCATTCCAGCAGCACCGGGGTGAGCGAATCGGCGGCCGAGGCCATGATCTTCTTACCGGTCGCGGTGGAGCCCGTGAACGCCAGTTTGTCGACGCCCGCCCGCACCAGCGCGGCGCCGGTCGCACCGAATCCGTTGATGGTGGTGAACACCCCGTCCGGCAGTTCCGGATTCGCCTCGTTGAACGCGGCGGCCACGAAATTGCCGATGCCCGTGGAGAATTCGCTCGGCTTGAACACAATGGCATTGCCCGCGGCGAGCGCGTAGGCGATGGAGCCGTTGGGCGTGTAGACCGGGTAGTTCCACGGTCCGATGATGCCGACCACGCCCAGCGGACGCTGCTCCAGATGCGCCGCGAAGTTGGCCATCAGCGCACCGGGCGCGACCTTCTTGGGCTTGAGCACCTTCTCGGCGTTGGAGGCCGCCCACTTGATGTGCTCCAGCGCGAGCATGAGCTCGAGGTAGGCGTCATCGAGCGGTTTGCCGTTCTCGGCGTGGATGAGCGCGCAGAGCTCGTCGGATTTCTCGACCAGCTTGCTGCTCCAGCGCAGCAGGTGCCGCTTGCGTTCGCCGAAGCTCAGCGCGCCCCAGGTGGCGGCGGCGGTGCGAGCCTTGGCGACGGCGGCGTGCACCGCGTCTTCATCATCGATCTGGTAGGTGGCGAGAACTTCGCCGGTGGCGGGGTTGACGGAGGTCAGCGAGGCGTCCCGGTCGATCGAGGCGGTATCGGTTGCAGACATGAGTGGCGGCGATCCCTTACGAGAGTGTGATGGGACGAACGTCTCATACGATACAAGTGAAGTCAACCGCCTTCACATGACTCGCGCGAGGTCCGGAAAGGAACCAGGCGGTATTTATCGGGGTGGCGAAGTCTCGAATATGTCGGTCCGCGGTGGCAGCATGGTCATCATGTGCGGCAGATACGCGACAACGACGAATCCCGCCACGCTGGCCGTCGAGCTGGACGCGCTCGACGAGGCCACGCCCGGGACTTCGACCGACCAGGGTTTCAACCCCAACTACAACGTGGCCCCGACCAATCAGGTGCTCACCGTGGTGGAGCGGCACGACCGCGACCATCCCGAGGATCCGGCCACCCTGCGCGTGCGCGCCATGCGCTGGGGTCTGATCCCGCCCTGGAGCAAAGCCGCCGAACCGGGCATCCCCGCCAAGGGCAAACCCCTCTTCAATGCCCGCGCCGACAAGGCCGCCACCACCGCCTCGTTCCGCGATGCGGTGAAGAAGCGGCGCTGCCTGGTCCCGATGGACGGCTGGTACGAGTGGGTCACCGAATCCGAGGGGCCCGGAAAAGCCGTCAAACAGCCATTTTTCATGTCCCGCGCCGATGGCGGCCGCCTCTACATGGCGGGCCTGTGGTCGGTCTGGCGCGATCGCTCGCTCGGCGACGACGCCAAACCCCTGCTCTCCTGCACCATCCTGACCACGGACGCGGTGGGTGATCTGACGAAGATCCACGACCGCATGCCGCTACCCATGCCCCGCGAGCACTGGGCCGCCTGGCTGGACCCGGATCATCCGGCTCCGGAAGAACTCCTGGAAACCCCTGGCGTGGAATCGGTTTCGGACATTCTCATCCGCCCGGTGCCGTCCCTGGTCAACAGCGTCCGCAATAACGGCCCCGAACTATTGGCGCAGGTAGACGAAAAAGCCGGTCAGATCAGCCTGATCTGACCGGCTTGCAGAGGTAGTTGCTACAGGTCGCACTTCACGGCGGGCAGTGCGATGTTCAACCCGCACTTGAGGACTCCGGTGGCGAGGTCGATGACCTTGGTCGTCACCGTGCCGCCGAGTTTGCCCGCCTTCTCCGGCTTCTCGTCCTTCTGCTGCTGGCCGGGTGTGCTCGGATCGGGCCCGAGCGGATAGTTGGGGTTGACCGGCGCGGCGGTGGCCGTCGCCATTGTCATCGGGCCTGCCAGCGCCAAGAGCAGTGCGCCGGATACTGCCACGATGCCGGTGCGAAAACGCTGGTTGGACATAACCGCATCACATCCTCGGGTCGAAACGAACCTGGCGAGATGGGAACCCACGCACTACAAGTAACGCACACATCCGGCCGCTTCCCGTGGAAGGTGACCGGATGTGTGCGTGTCAAAAGTGCTGGTCAAGCGCCCAGCGGTTGATCTTGTCGGCTAGCCGATGGCCTCGACCGCGGCCTCCTCGACCTTCTGCTGCCGGGCCTGGATACCGCCGGCGGTGCGCAATGGCACCTCCTTCCAGAACAGCACCAGCACCATCGCGATGAGCGCCACCGCGGCCGCCGCCAGGAACACCGTGTCCATGGCATTGGCGAAGCCGACCTTGAACGGATGCGCCAGCGTCGGATTCAGCTTCTGAATGATCGAGCTGTCATTGAGCACCTGCGCCGCGGCGGCGTGATCCTGCTTGGCGAGCCCGGTGGACAGCGCCACATCGGCCGGATTGCTGCTGTGCATGCCCTCGGCGATGGCGGCCTGGTACGCCGGAGTCGTTGCCGCGGACTGCAATTCGGTGCTGATATTCGGCCCGACCTGTGAGAACAGGATGGACAGGAACACCGCGACACCGAGCGTGCCGCCGATCTGCCGGAAGAAGGTCGCGGCCGCGGTGGAGACGCCCATATCCTTGGGCGGCAACGCGTTCTGAATCGCCAGCGTCAGCGGCTGCATGAGATTGCCCAGTCCCAGACCGGTGATCAGCATGAACAGCATGGTCACGTACAGGTGCGTGTCGGCGGTGACGAAGTGCAGCAGGAACAGTCCCAGCACCAGCAGTCCGGCGCCGATCGGCGGGAACCACTTGTACCGTCCGGTGCGCGAGATCAATTGTCCCGCAACGATGGACGCGGTCATCATGCCCACCACCAGCGGCAGCATCTGCATACCGGCCAGGGTCGGGCTGGACCCGCGCACCACCTGCAGGTACTGCGGCAGCAGGGTGATGCCGCCGAACATGGCCGAACCGACCACGATCGAGATGACCACGCCGAGTGCGAAGGTCGAGTTCTTGAACATGCGCAGTGGAATCAGCGCGGCGTCACCGAGTTTGGCCTCGATGGCGACGAATCCGATCAGGCCGAGCGCGCCCACCACATAGCAGGTGATGGAATTGACACTGCCCCAACCCCATTCGCGTCCCTGTTCGGCGACCACGAGCAGCGGCACCAGGCCGACGGCCATGGTCAGCACGCCGAACCAGTCGACGGCCACCTTCGGCTTCTCCACCTTGGGCAGCTTCAGCACCCGCGACACCACGGCCAGCGCGATGATGCCCAGCGGCACGTTCACCAGGAACACCCAGCGCCAGCCGGTGATGCCCAGGATGGTGTCCTGTCCGGAGATGATGCCGCCGAGCACCGGCCCGACCACGCTGGAGGTACCGAACACGGCGAGGAAGTAGCCCTGGTAGCGGGCGCGCTCACGCGGCCCGACCATATCGCCGAGGATGGTCAGCGCCAGCGACATCAGGCCGCCCGCGCCCAGGCCCTGGAACGCGCGGAACGCGGCCAGCTCGTACATGGACTGGGAGAACGTGCACAGCAGCGAGCCGACCACGAAGATCGTGATGGCGGCCAGGTAGAACGGCTTGCGGCCGTACATATCCGAGAGCTTGCCGTACAGCGGGGTGGAGAGGGTGGCGGTGATCAGGTATGCCGTGGTCACCCACGCCTGCATCGAATAACCCTGCAGGTCATCGGCGATGGTGCGGATGGAGGTGGACACGATGGTCTGGTCCAGCGCGCCCAGCAGCATGCCGAGCAATAGACCACTGAGCACCACCAGGATTTGCTTATGCGTGAAGCCCGCGGGTGCCGCGGCTTCCGTCTCTGCGGTAGTCGTCACGAATTACTCTCTGCGGAATCGATTTTCGGGAAGAGGGGGGCGCGGGTGGCGAGTTCGGCCAGCATGGTCTGCCGGTTGATCTCGTAGTCGTCCACGAAGCGCTCGAGCAGGTGCGCGAAGGTGTCGCGCTCGGCGGGCTCCCAGGCGCGCAGGATCTGCGTCAGCGATTCATTGCGGCGCATCCGAATCTGCGCGGCGCATTCGCGCCCGAGGTCGGTGACCGCCAGTACGCTGACCCGTCCGTCGGCCGGATCGGCGCGGCGTTCGAGCAGTCCGCGTTTCACCAGGGCCGCGACCTGCCTGCTGATGGTGGAGGCGTCCGAGTACAGGGCCTCGGCCAGTGCGCCCGAGCGCATCGGCCCGTTGTGTAGCAGTTGGAACAGGATGCCGAACGCGGCCGGTTCCACCTCGCCATTGGTGGCGGCGGCGACCTGTGCGTTGGTCTTCTCGCGCAGCCGGGTGAGCCGGGTGAGCTGGTAACCGATGGTGTCGAGCAGGTCGTCGGCGAGCGTAATCGCCGGGTCATCGCTCATCGGGCACCTCCTTGCGCTAAACAACTGCTTGTAGCAATCAACTAGTTGTACTGAGCAAGTATGTGGAGATAGTTGTGTCTTGGCAAGTTTTTTTCGGGAGGGTGTCTCAGCTCACGGCGACGGCCGCGGTCACGGCCCTGGTGAGCCGCACCAGATCGGCGGGCGCGAGCTCGATCTCCAGCCCGCGCTTACCCGCACTGCACAGCACCCGATCGAATCCCAGCGCCGATTCGTCGATCACCGTCGGCAATCGTTTCTTCTGACCCAGCGGCGAAATCCCGCCCAGCACATAGCCTGTCGTGCGTTCGGCCTTCGCCTTATCGGCCATCGCGGCCTTACCACCGCCGAGCGCCCCGGCCGCCGCCTTGAGCGAGAGCTTCGCCGGAACCGGCAGCACCGCGACCGCCAGCCCGCCCGATCCGAGCTCGATCACCAAGGTCTTGAAGATCTGCCCGGCCACCAGTCCGAGCTCCTCGGCGAGCGCGTCCACCGCCTCGGCCCCGTACGAATCACTGCGCGGATCATGCGTATACGCATGCACCCGATGCTCCACCTTCGCCTGCACCAGGGCCTTGATCGCGGGAGTCGACGCAGCTGCCATGCCGTCACCCTAAACAGCCGCGGCCGTGACGCGACACCGGATTTCGCACCGGCGGGAACACGAAGATCTCCCGCCCTGTTGCACGCCATACGCGTCACAGTTGCGCGAGGTTATTCATCACGAAGGAGGAGTCGGTGACCGTTCTGGTCGAAGAACGCCCGGTGCGGATGCTGATCAACATCCCAGCAGACATCGCCCGCCCTGCCGGTTTCCCGGCGCCCGTCCCGCTCGCGGTAGATTCAATTGCTACGGCGATCGAAGGGAACAGCGTGACGAGCGACGACGACAAGGTCGATCGCCTGCCCGATGACGACTCGGAAACTGACGAGGCCATCGACGGCGGCGATTCCGGCCAAGATGACGAGAACCGTGTGCGCAGCACGGAGAGCACCGAGGAGCTCGGCCGCCGATTCGAACGCGACGCGCTGCCGCTGCTGGATCAGCTGTACGGCGCGGCGCTGCGCATGACCCGTAATCCGGCCGATGCCGAGGATCTGGTCCAGGAGACGTTCGCCAAGGCGTACCAGGGTTTCCGCTCGTTCCGCGAGGGCACCAACCTGCGCGCGTGGCTGTACCGCATCCTCACCAACACCTACATCAACTCGTATCGGAAGAAGCAGCGCCAGCCCGCGCAGTATCCGACCGACGAGATCACCGATTGGCAGCTCGCCGCCACGGCGGAGCACACCTCGCAGGGTCTGCGCTCGGCCGAGATGGAGGCCCTCGAGGCGCTGCCGGACGATGAGATCAAGCGCGCTCTACAGGAACTTCCGGAGGAATTCCGCATGGCGGTGTACTACGCCGACGTGGAGGGCTTCCCCTACAAGGAAATCGCCGAGATCATGGGAACCCCCATCGGCACCGTCATGTCCCGCCTGCACCGCGGCCGTAAGCAGCTCAAGGGCCTGCTCGCGGATGTGGCGCGGGAACGCGGATTCAACCGGTCGGGCAATGACGCGCGTCAGGAGGTCACCCAGTGAGCGACGAGATGGATATGGACTGCACGGCGGTACTCGCCGACGTCTGGCTGCTCCTGGACAACGAGTGCGACGAGTCGATCAAGGCCCGCCTGCAGGAGCACATCAACCGGTGTTCCCCCTGCATCGAGGCGTACGGCCTGGAGGAGAAGCTCAAGTCGCTGCTGAACCGCAAGTGCGGCGGCGAGCGCGCCCCCGACTCCCTGCGCGCCCGCCTGACCATGGAGATCCGCACGACCTTCACCCAGGTGGAGACCAGGATCGAACCGGTCGAGTAGTACCCCCGGAAAAAGCATGAGCGGCACACTTCGATGAGAAGTGGTGCCGCTCAGTGCATTTCGAGCTATATAGCCAGCTCAGGCGTTCGGCCGCTTGCCGTGGTTGGCTGCGTTCTTCTTGCGGCCACGCTTCTTACGTCCACGCTTACCCATAGGTAGTCTCCCTTCTGATTGAAGACCATTCTTTCACGTGTGATTGGCTGTACCTTCATCGGATCAGGTCAACGAAAACCGAGGGGCAACATGGCTGAGGAAGTACTCGCGGAGATGGTGTCCACCGTCTTCCAGATCGTCGCGAACGTGGGCGATCAGGTGAAGGAGGGCGACACCCTGGTGATCCTCGAGTCGATGAAGATGGAGATCCCGGTCGTGGCCGAGGCCGAGGGCACCGTGGCATCCATCAACGTCAAGCCCGGCGATGTGATTCAGAAGGATGACCTGATCGCGGTCATCAGCTAGTACCCCCCGGCAACACCTGCGGTACCGCGCGTTCCTGGCGAAAGCGCGAATCCTTAGTTCGGCGTGGGAACATACACCGAGGTTGGGATCTGAGGAGCGTGGGTGAATGTCGACACTGAGCGATCTACTGGCTGAGCACACCGATCTACCGGGTGCGGCGGTCGATCATCTGCAGCGGGTGGTGGGTGACTGGCAGTTACTGGCCGACCTGTCGTTCGCGGACCTGCATCTGTGGGTGGGCACGGGTCCCATCACCGATGGCGCGGATGTGGTGTGTGTCGCCCAGTGCCGCCCCACCACCGCGCCGACCGTGCATCCGGAGGATCTGGTCGGCTCGCTGGCCAACAAGGATGCCTTCCCGCAGATCTTCGAAGCGCTGCTGACCAGCGATATCAACCGGGTGGACACCGACTCCGAGGTGTCCGGCGTCTATCACCCGCATCCGGTGCACGCGATCCGCGAGGCCATTCCGGTCCGCGTCGGCGACGATGTGATCGCCATTCTCGGCCGCGATACCGATGTGCAGCGCCGAAAGATGCGCTCCAGCTTGGAGATCGCGTACATGGCGTGCGCGGATGATCTGTGCCAGATGGTCGCGGATGGCACCTTCCCGGCGCTGGAGGATCGCACCGGGGCGCATTCCAGCCCGCGCGCCGGTGACGGTTTCATTCGTCTCGATACCGACGGCATCGTGGTCTACACCAGCCCGAACGCGCTCTCGGCCTATCACCGCATGGGTTTGCAGAACGATCTGGTCGGCCAGGATCTGGCGTTGACCACGCGCTCGCTCATCACCGATCCGTTCGACGCGCAGGAGGTGGTCGGCGATATCCAGGCCGCGCTGGCCGGAAAGGCCGGGCGCAGAATGGAAGTCGAGGCGCGCGGTGCGACGGTGCTGCTGCGCACACTTGTGCTGCGTCCCAATGGCGAGCTGGCCGGCGCGGCCGTGCTGGTGCGCGATGTGACCGAGGTGAAGCGCCGCGACCGTGCGCTGCTGTCCAAGGACGCGACCATTCGCGAGATCCACCATCGTGTCAAGAACAATCTGCAAACGGTTGCCGCATTGTTGCGGTTGCAGGCCCGTCGCACCGAGAACGAGGAGGCGCGGCTGGCGCTGACCGAATCGGTTCGCCGCGTCACCTCCATTGCCTCTGTGCACGAGATGCTTTCGATGTCGGTGGACGAGGAGGTCGATCTCGACGAAGTCGTGGATCGCCTCTTGCCGATAATGGCCGATGTCGCTACGGTGCACACCGCTCGCATAAAGGTCCGGCGCGCAGGCTCTTTGGGCGTCTTCTCGGCCGAACGCGCAACCCCGCTTGTCATGGTTCTCACCGAATTGGTCCAGAACGCAATCGAACACGCCTTCGACGCGGGTGAGAACGGCACCGTGACGATCCGCTCGGAGCGCTCGGCCCGCTGGCTGGACGTGATCATCAGCGATGACGGCCGCGGCCTGCCCGACGGCTTCAGCCTGGAGGCCTCCGACCGCCTCGGCCTGCAAATCGTGCGAACCCTGGTTACCGCCGAATTGGGCGGTTCCATCGGCCTGCACCCGGGCGCGGACATTGGCACCGACGCCGTTCTCCGCGTCCCCCTGGGCCGCCGTTCAGCCCGCTAGAAACCGGCACACCCGCGCCATTAAATGAGCGCTTCGCCATTAGTGGCGAAGCGCTCATGTCATTCATGAATAGCTGAATCCCACTCAACGGAATTGTTCTTCGGCGAGTCGCAGAGTCGAGGTTTAGTCGCAGCCCAAAGTGCATTTGGGGGTTCGGGGGCGGAGCCCCTGAGACTTAAGAGTCTCGCCTTAGACACTGAAGCCCGGCACCATGCGGTGCCGGGCTGAATTGCGCTGGGCCGCGAGCTGTGCGGCCTAGCGCCAAGTCGTCTAGCTGCTGTTAGACGACGGTGCGGGTACGCGTGCGAGCGTTGCGACGCTTCAGCGCACGACGTTCGTCTTCGCTCATTCCACCCCACACGCCTGCATCCTGACCGGACTTCAGGGCCCAGGAAAGGCAATCGGCGGTGACAGGGCAGCGAGCGCAGACCAGCTTGGCATCGGCAATCTGCGCGAGCGCAGGACCACTGTTACCCACCGGGAAGAACAGCTCGGGGTCCTCGTCGCGACAGATGGCCTTGTGGCGCCAGTCCATTCCTCTGCTCCTTTGCTTGGGCATGCGCATGGCGCTGCCCCTGTGGTTTGTGGTCCGTTCACTTGTGCGACTCGAATGTTTCCGCACGGTTGCTTGTGAATGCTTTCACGAACACCGTAGATGTCAATAGATACCTGGTGCACCGTGGGGAAGCTCACGCTGTAAGACCCCTACAAGGCGGGCCTGCCGAACCATTTCTACTCGGTCGAGCGGGTTTTCGCAGCGCAACCGCAAGGTTTCTCAGGTGTGTCTTACCGGTTAGGGCTTCGGCGCGACCACATCGAGGATATCCGGTGCGGCTGTGAAATTCACCATGTTGCGCCGACCAATGAAGTCACCATCGATTTGCAGTCCGATCGGCTCGGTGGCTTCGATGCGGACGGAGGGGACGTCGTCCTCGCGAAACAATTTGTGTCCCTTGGGATTTCCATCGCTTGCCAGCAACTGGCGGGCAATCATCAGGGTGGGCACGATGCCCATGGTTCGCATGGCAAACACCCCGAGACCCGATTCGAAGGTCGTGCCGGGGTTGGTCCGGACCGGCGTGTTGTCGAGGAAAGTCCATGGGCTGGTGTTGGTCACGAATGCGTAATGCACTTCCGTGACCGGTTCGTGACCCGGAATCTCCAGGCGCACCTGGGGGAGACTGCGTGCGGCCTTGAAGAACTCACGCACCGTGGTGCGCAGATACCGTGCGGGAGTAGCGGCTTTGCCGTTGGCGCGCTTGGCGTCGATGGCCTCGCACACATCGGCGTCCAGGCCGACGCCCGCGCTGAACAGGAACCAGCGATCGTCGGCCAGGCCGAGCCCGATGCGCCGATCCGCGTCCGCCGCCAGCAGATCGATCAACTGGTTCGCCGCGAACACCGGATCCTGTTCGATGCCGAGCGAGCGCGCGAACACATTCGCCGACCCGCCCGGGATCACGCCCAGTCGCGGCAGCCAGTCGCGCTGCGGCTCATGCGGCAGCGGCAGAAAACCGTTCACCGTCTCGTTCACGGTGCCGTCGCCGCCGTGCACCACGATCAGATCCATCCGGGTGTCCGCGGCCCAGCGCGCGAGTTCGGCCGCGTGCCCGCGCCGTTCGGTGTGCACCACGGTCAGCTGCGTGCGGCTTTCGAGTGCGTGGGCGAGCAGATCGCGAGTAGCCGGGGTGGTGGAGGTGGCATTGGGATTCACGATCAGCAGCGTCCGCACCCAAGCAGCCTACTGTGTTCAATTGCACCGCTCCTTCGTCGCGGTGCGGGTTCGCGGCCCCCGAAGGCCCGGTTCTTCCCTCCTCCGTTCAGTCGCTGCGCTCCCTCTCTCCGTCAGTCCAGAACCGGGCCGGGCCGCGAACGAACTGGTGTGTGCCGGAGCCTCATCCGATGATTGCGTGAACTACGGACGGTCGTAGGCTGGGCGGGTGGCTGAGCAGAACGAGACAGGTGCGGGCGCGTCGACGATGGTGCCCGGCACCGTGCGGGTGGCCGGTGCGCTGGTGGCGCTGGAGGGCGCGGCCGGGGTGATCGTGGCGATCGTGCTGATTCTGCGCGCGGCCACCGGGAGTGATCAGCATGTGGTGAACGGGTACGGGACCGCGGCCTGGCTGGTGATTCTGGCGGGCGCGGTGCTGGCGGCCGGGCTCGGACTGTTCCGGGGTAAGCGGTGGGGGCGGGCCATCGCGGTGATCGCGAATCTGCTGTTGCTGCCGCCGGCCTGGTACATGATCACCTCGCATCAGGTGCCGCTGGGCATCCTGTTCGGCGTGATCGCGCTGGGTGCGCTCGGTGCGCTGTTCGCGCCCGCGTCGAGTCGGTGGATGGCGGCCGGGTACGACACCCTGGACGACGAGTAGGTCAATCGTCCAGGAGTGCCGCGTAAGCCCCGCTGATCACGCCGCAGCCGCGTTTTCGAGCGCTCGCCGACCCGATGTTCCGGATCGGCTCAGTCGTCGGCGTGCGCGGCCAGCCGGGCGAGCGCGCCGCCGGTGAGCCGGTACCCGGTCCACTCGTCCTGCGCGACCGCGCCGATCGATCGGTAGAAATTGATCGACGGCTCATTCCAGTCCAGCACCGCCCAGTCGACCCGGGAGTACCCCTGTTCGACGGCCTCGCGGGCCAGCGCCGCCAGCAGATCCCGGCCCAGGCCGAGCCCGCGCGTCTCCGGCTTGACGTACAGATCCTCCAGATAGATCCCGTGCACGCCGGTCCAGGTGCTGTAGTTCAGGAACCAGATCGCGCAGCCCGCCACACCCATATCGCCCGGGCCCTCGGCCACATGCGCGAAGACCGCCGGGTTCGGGCCGAAAAGCGCTGTGCGCAGCTGCTCTTCGGTGAGCGTGCACTCGTCGCGCAGCTTCTCGTATTCGGCGAGGTCGTAGACGAGTCCCACCAGGGCCGGGATATCGGCGGGTGTGGCGCGGCGGATCATGCGATCAGTTCCCTTCCAACTGCGGAACCAGGTTGTGCGCGAGCAGGGTTCGCGCCTGGTAGTCGTACCCGAGCACGGTAACGGCGGCGGTGGACAGGAAGAATCGCCGCCCCTCGACCACCTCGAATTCGGCCCAGCGGGCGATCATGACCCGGGAGAAGTGCCCGTGCCCGACCAGCACCACATCGCGGTTGGCGAGTTCGGGGATGACGGTGGCCAGCACGTGGTCGGCGCGCTTGCGAACCTGATCGGCGGTTTCGCCCTCGGGGGTGACGCCGGTCCAGATGGTCCAGCCGGGTGACATACGCTGGATCTCCAGCGTGGTGAGGCCTTCGTATTCGCCGTAATCCCATTCGACGAGATCGTCGTCAACGTGCACATCGGTCAACCCGGCCAATTCGGCAGTGCGCAATGCGCGTTGCCGGGGACTGCTGAATACCAGCGGATCGTGTAGCCCGAGACCGGCCAGCAATTTCCCGGCGGCCAGGGCCTGTTCCTCCCCGGCGGGTGTCAGCGGAATATCGGTGCGCCCGGTATGGCGGCGCGAGGCCGACCACTCCGTCTCACCGTGTCGTAGCAATATCAGCCGATAATCATGTTCGGACACGCCTTCGATCATGCCCGACAAACCACCCGTCCCGGGCGGCGGCGCACGGAATTGGCGGCGGTATCACCGCCCGATCCGAGACACGGTACGGCCGCGCGAAACGGTCTATTACGCGCCGAGCGCGTACAGCCGGGTGCCGCGCAGTTCCAGCACCGTGCCGCCGATGGCGGCCAGCGAGATCGGCTCATTGTGATAGTCGGTGCGCTGCACCGTGACGCGGCCGGTGGCCGCACCGGTGGCGGGATCGACGGCGCGCAGGCCCTCGGGCGCGGGCACCAGCAGTTGACCGGACATCAGGGTGGGGGTGCCGAGCACGTTCTGGATCGTCCAGCTGACGTCGAAGGTGCTCGCGTTCAGCGCCAGCAGCGACTGTCCGGTGAAGACGAACCAGGCCGAGCTGAGATGACTCACCAGTGCGTTGTCCGGCAGCGGAGCCGGAAGCTGGTGCGTGGCAATGACATTGCCGGAAATGTCGTAGATCGTGAATTGTGGTGCGGTGCCGCCGATTCCGGGCAGGTAGAGCGCGATTCGACTGTCCGACACCGCGATCACGCGGGCGCTCTCGGACGCGCCACCGGGTTCGTTCAGCACGTGGGTGCTGTACTCCTCGGGCGTGGTGCCGTCCTTGGGCGCCGGATTCAACACGGTGAGCCGGACGGCGGTGTCCTTGGGGCAGCGCTCCAGCACCGCGACGCGGCTGGGGGAGGAGGCCGCCGACAGCAGCGCGCAGCCGGTGCGCGGCTGGGTCTTCGAGTTGACCGGTGCGTCGACCTTCCCGAATTCCAGGGTGCGCACCAGATCCGAGCGCCACACCTCGAGCCGGTCCGGTCCCTGTGCGAGCGTGTAGGTCCCGTCCACCGACATCTTGATGGAATCGTCCATATAGCTGGATCGCGAGGTGATCCGCCCGCCGGTCTCGGCGTTGAGCAGCGTGGTCTGACTGCATCCGCGCTGATCCCGATAGGTGGCGATCACCGTTCCGAACTGGGATTCGATCCCGCACAACGGCATATCCCGCTGGTACTTCCACACCTGCGCACCGGTGACCGGATCCCGTCCGGTGACGGTCCCCCCGTCCCCGGTAACCGCGACCCCGCCGACCGTGATGGCCCGCGCAGCGGCCGGATCCGGCGAATTCCACAGCTCCCGCATGCTCGCGGGCAGCTGTTCGGGAGTAGGTGGCGCGGAAAGCGTCTTATCCGCGGTCACCGATTCGGTACCGCGAGCATCACTGGTCCACCACACCACGCCTATCGCGATCGCCAGCAGAGCGACGATCGCGACAGCGGTGAGAATATCGGCGCGCGTTCGCCGCTCGGGTGCGAGCACGACAGCGAGACTATCCGATCCCACCCTCCACGCCGAGGCGGCAACCCACCCTCGCGCCACCGCAACGGCCGCTCCGGCCTGATCAGTGTCGTAAACCAGCGCCGCCGCGATCGTCGGGGTGACGATCGCGGCGGCGATGACGTGCCAGCGGGTGGTCGCGGCTCAGGGGTGAGCGGCGGTCCCGGCTGACTGCTTCGGTTATTTGGAAGCGGTGGCCTTGGTCCGCTTCTTGGCGGCGGACTTCGGTGCTTCGGGCTCTGCCTTGGCTCGGGTCTTCTTGGCCGGTGCGGCCTCGGCTACCTTCGCCTTGCCCTTCTTCGCGGGGGCGGCCTTCGCCCCGTTGGAGGCGGGTTCGGCGGCCTTCTTGCGTGCCGGAGCCTTGACGGGCTCCGCCACTACGGCCTTGGTGCTCTTGCGAGCTGTCTTGGCCGGAACCTCGACTGCCGCAACGGTCTTGACCGCACTCTTGCTGGCGGCCTTGGCAGCCGGGGCGGCCTTCTTCGACGCGGCAGCGGTCGTGGCCTTGGTGGCTGCCTTGCGGGCCGGGGCCTTGGCAGGCTCCGTCACCACTGCTTTGGTGCTCTTGCGAGCGGCCTTGGCCGGTGCGGCCGGAACCTCGGCTGCCGCAACTGCCTTGGCCGCGGTCTTGCGTGCGGTTTTGGCGGGCGCGACTGTCTTCTCCGCTGCCGCGACCTTGGTGGCGGCGGCCTTGGTGGCGGTCTTGCGGGCCGGGGCCTTGGCAGGCTCCGTCACCGCGGCTTTGGTGCTCTTGCGAGCGGCCTTGGCCGGTGCGGCCGGAACCTCGGCTGCCGCAACTGCCTTGGCCGCGGTCTTGCGTGCGGTCTTGGCCGGTGCGACGGTCTTCTCCGCCACCGCGGTCTTGGTGCTCTTGCGAGCCGCCTTGACCGGTTCGGCCGGAACCTCCACTGCGACAGCCTTCTTGGCGACGCGCTTACCGGTCGCCTTCGCGGGCTCGGCGACGACCTCGACCGCTGCCTTGGCCGCACTCTTACGAGCCGTCTTGGCGGGCGCGGTTTCGACGGGTTCCGCTGCCGGAGCCTTGGTGGCCGCGGTGGCCTTCTTGCGCGCCGGGGCCTTCACGGGCTCGGCGACCACTTCCGCGACCTCGGCGGGCTTGGCCGCGGCCTTGGTGCTCTTGCGAGCGGCCTTGGCCGGTGCGGCCGCGACTTCGGCGACCGCGTCGGTGGTCGCCGCCTTGGCGGTGCGCTTGCGGGGGCTCTGCACCGGTGCGGCTGCTTCGGTCGCGACTGCGACTTCGGCGGGGGCCGTGGCGGTTTCGGTGGCGGCCTTGGTGCTGCGGCGGGCGCGCTTGGGGGCGGCGTCCTCCGAGACCTGGGCGGTGGCGGTGATCGGATCGCCGGACACCGTTGCGGTGGGGGCGGAACCGTTCAGCGTCGGGGCCGGGCTCGCCGTGGGGCGGCTGGCCCGGCGGCGGCCGGTGCTCTTGACCGGTTCGGCCGGAGCCACCGCCGCGGTGATCGGATCGCCGGAAGCGACTGCGGCAGCGGTGGTTTCGGCAGCCGCATCGCCCGGAGCCAGAGCCGGGCGGCTGGCGCGGCGGCGGGCGGGGCGCTGGCCGAGTACCCCTGCCGCGGTGGCAGGCGCTTCGGCTGCGGCGGTGACCGTCGCGGCGGGCGCGGCGGCGGCACCGTCGACCGCTTGATCGGCGGTGGCGGGGTTGCCGGTGGCCGCATCGGCGGCGGGCTTGTCCGCGCGGCGGGTGCGGGTGCGCTTGGCCGGGGCGGCGGTGGCCGTGCCGGATGTGGCCTCGGTCGAATTCACCTCGGCGACAGCCGATTCGGCGGCAGGCGCGGTGACCTGCGCCGAGTCCGCGACGCCCGTTTCGACCGGAGCCGAACCGTTCTCGCTCGTTCCCCGCGCACGGCGGGTGCGAGTGCGCTTGGCCGGGGCGGCGGCCTCGGCCGAATCAGCCGGAGCCGATGCCACCGAGCCGGCCGGAGCCGACGCGGACGTCACCGAGACAGCCGGAGCCGACGCGAATGTCGCCGAGTCAGCCGAAGCGGGCGCTGCCGAATCCGCGGTCGTGGCCGAATCCGCAGCTGCGACGGAAGTGGTTGCCGTGGTGACGGTTTCGTCCGCATGGCTGAACGTGACCGTGGCGACGGCGGGTGCTTCCGTGCGGGCGGCGGCGTTCACGGTGCCGGTGTTCTCGGTCGCGGTGATCGCGTTCTCGGTGTGCTCACCGTTGCGCGCGCCGTTGTTGTCCGACCCCCGGTTGCGGCGGTTGCGATTGCGCCTGCGGCCTTCGCGTGCCGGTGCCTCGGTCGTCTCGGCCCGGGGGGCTTCGACGGGCGACTCGGTGTCGTTCTGACCCTCGGCGGTGGTGGAAACCGTTGCGGCGGCGGCATTGTCGGACCCGCCACGGCCACGGCGGCGGCGACGGCGACGACCCGGCCTATCGGCGGAGCCTTCCTCGTTGCCCGCGACCACATGGCCGTTGACGGCGTGACCGTTGAGCGCGTGACCGTTCACGGCCGCGCCATTGCCATTGCCGTTGACGGCGGTGCCGTTGACCGATCCGCCGTTCACGGAGTTGCTATTGACCGAATCAGCCACCGCGTCAGTCGAATTCGAGCCGTTGACGCGCACGTCCTCACCGGTGCGCGCGCCACGGGTGCGCTTGCGATTGCGGCTGCGCGGCGAGCGCGCCTCGCGGGGTTCGCGTTCCACCACCACGGCGTCCTCATCGCGTACGACGGGCCGCTTGCGCACGATGCCGGTGACGTCCTGGGGGATACCCAGATCGGCGTACAGGTGCGGGGAGCGCGAATAGGTCTCGACCGGTTCCGGCATACCGAGTTTCAGCGCCTGATCGATGGAGGCCCAGCGCTTGAGCTCATCCCAGTCGACGAGCGTGACGGCGACACCGGTGCGTCCCGCGCGGCCGGTGCGGCCGATGCGGTGCACGTAGGTCTTCTCGTCCTCGGTGCACTGGTAGTTGATGACGTGGGTGACATCGTCGATATCGATACCGCGCGCGGCGACATCGGTGGCGACGAGCACGTCGATCTTGCCCTCGCGGAACTTCTTGAGCGCCTTCTCGCGGGCGATCTGCCCGAGGTCGCCGTGTACCGCGCCGACCGCGAAGCCGCGCTCGGCCAGATCGTCGGCCACCTTCTGTGCGGTGCGCTTGGTGCGCGCGAAAATCATTGTGGCGCCACGAGTTTCGGCCTGCAGAATGCGGGCGACCACTTCGCTCTTGTCCAGCGCGTGCGCCCGGTAGGCGAACTGCGTGATGCGATCGGTGATCGTCGAGTCGTGCGGCTCCTCGGCCCGAATGTGCGTGGGCCGGTTCAGGAATGTGCGCGCCAGGGTGATGATCGGACCCGGCATGGTGGCCGAGAACAGCATGGTCTGACGCTGGTTCGGGACCATGCTCAGAATGCGTTCGATATCGGGCAGGAAGCCCAGGTCCAGCATTTCGTCGGCCTCGTCGAGCACCAGCACCTGGACCTTGCCCAGGATGAGGTGCTGCTGTTCGGCCAGGTCCAGCAGTCGTCCGGGGGTGCCGACCACGACGTCGACGCCATTGCGCAGCGCGGCGATCTGGGTGTCGTAGGGCCGTCCGCCGTAGATGGAGGTGACGCGCAGCGGCCGTCCCTCATGGGTTTTGACGTACTTGCTGGCGTTCTCCAGATCGGAGGTGACCTGCATGCACAGCTCGCGCGTCGGCACGATGACCAGTGCGCGCGGCGTGCCGTCCAGCGGAATGGTGCCCGAGGTGCCCGAGGCGATGCGGTGCAGCAGCGGCACACCGAAGCCGAAGGTCTTGCCCATGCCGGTGCGGGCCTGCCCGATGAGGTCTTCACCGGCCAGCGCGAGCGGCAGGGTGAGTTCCTGGATGGCGAAGGTGCGTTCGATGCCCATTTCGCCGAGGGCGCGCACGATCTCGGGATTCACGCCGAGTTCGGCGAAGGTGGGGGCGGTGTGGGTTTCGTCGAGCTCCGCGGTCAGCAGCGTGTCGGCCACTCCGGGTTCCTGCTCTACGGTGATCTTGCTCAGGGTACGTGCCTTCCTCGATTTATCGCGTCTCGCGCGCACGAGGTGTGGGGCGGACCGGTCGGTCCGCGCTGCCACTTGATCCGTTCGTCTGTCCCCGCTGCGGGATGCTCTTTCGGGCATCGACCTGGCGCGGCGGACAATGTTGCGGATCGGAGTGCGCGCACATTTTCCGTGACTACGGCCACTCGAGCGAAACACGTTCGAGCGAAAGTTTCCGTTGTCCCCGGAGATTGTAGCGTGATACGGTCTTCGCTCTTTTCCCCGCCACCGCAATTGCCTCGGATATTGCGCTGATAGACGCGATTACCGGGCATAGCGGTCGCTGTCCCGGAGTCTTCGCAGCCACGTTAAGGATTGTGCCGCAGTGCAATTGGCCCGGATGTCGCGTGTACCCACCCAGGTCGGCAGTTGGATTGCTCACATAGCTGTTACAAGCTGTAGCAGCATGTGCGAAGTTGTGCGGGTGAGCTTGGCAGACACCGTGAGCATCGCCGCGCGCAATGCGTGGGCCCTGACCTTCGGCACCGGCATCGGAGCCCCCGAACCGACCCCGTCAACGGTGCTTTCCAGTGCGCCGCACCGGGAATTGCGCCGCTATGACGGCGCGGCGGACGGCGATCCGGCGGTGCTGCTGGTGCCGCCGCTGGCCGCCCCCGCCTTCTGTTTCGATCTGAGCCCCGAGCAGAGCATGGCGCGCTTCCTGCTGGAATCCGGTCGCGCTCCCTACCTGGTCGACTACGGCGATATCACCTTCGAGGACCGCCGCATGGGTTTCGAGGATTGGATCGACGACATCCTGCCCGAGGCGATTCGCCAGGTGTCCGCCGATCGCGGTGGTCAGCCGGTGGATCTGGTGGGCTGGTCCATCGGCGGCGTGCTGGCGCTGCTGACCGCGGCCGCCGATGACACGCTGCCGATTCGTTCCATCACCGCGGTGGGCGCGCCGCTGAGCTACAACCACATGGTGGGCGTGCGCGAATTGCGCGCGCTGGCCCGCCTGGACGGCGGCCGCACCGCGACGGCCGCGATTCGCGCCACCGGCGGGGTGTCGGCGCAGCTGACCCGGATCGCGTACCGCGCGACCGCGTGGGATCGAGAACTCAAGCGCCCCTTCTTCATTGCCAGCAATATCACCGATACGCCGACGCTGGAGCGGATGGCGACGATCGATCGTTTCCAGAATTCGCTGCCGGGTTATCCGGGCCGTTTCTACAACCAGTTGTGGGGCCGGTTCATGCTGAACAATGACATCGGCAAGGGCGTGGTGCATTTCGGTGCGCGTGAAATCGCAGTCGCCGATGTCACTGTTCCGGTGCTGCTGGTGGGCGGGCCGAACGATGCGATCACCGCGGCGGCCGCGGTGGAGCACGGCACCAAGACGCTGACCGGTTCGCCGGAGGTGCGGTACGAGACCGCACCCGGTTCGCATCTCGGCATTCTCATCTCACGCGATACCTGGACGTACCTGGACAAGTTCCTGGGGGATGTGGGTTAGACCCCGGGAATCGTTGGGAACGGCCGTCTTTCGGGCCAGGACTCGACGGTCAGGGTCCCGATCCGGTACTTGGGCACCAGGGTGTCGGCGATCTGCCGCGCGATGAGTTCGTACACCGCCTGGGTGGGGTGCGCGAGATCGCTGGTGGTGAGGGCGCGGCGGATCGCGGGCGGCGCCGGATCCTGCATGCCCATATAGAGCACCGGCCCGTGATCCTGGGCCAGCGGCGTCAGATTGAACTGCTGCGGATTGTTCGACACCACCTGCATCCAGTCGGCGATGCGCACGAACGAGATATTGGGCGCGAACGCGCCCAGCCCGTCCTTGGGCGGCACCCAGTGCGCGGCCAGCTGGCGCAGCGCGGTGTTGAACGCCTGTACGTTCGCGACCGCCTTGGCGACCGAATCCTCACCCTTGTCGGCGGCCTTGTCCTGGAAGCGGATCGAGACCAGCGGGCTGGGCAGGTCGATCAGCACGAAATGCTCGAATGACGGATTGGTCGGGAACGAATCGCAGATCTCGTTGACCAGGTCGTTGATCTCCCGCACCAGCGGCCGGACGCCGGTTCCGGCCGCATCGGTCGGTCCCGGATTGTCGGGGACCGGCCGCTTCGCGGTGATGAGGTCGTTGAGCCCGATCCAGATGACGTGCAGGGTGTGCCCGGTGAACTGGTTCTGCTCGATCAGCTTGCGGCGGGCGTTGATATAGGTCGAGACCTGCTCTTTGAGGTATCCCAGCGCCCCGGCCTTGGGCTTCCAATCCGAGGCCGCGATGGCCCCGCCTTCGGCGTAGTTGGCGTATTTGACCGGGGCGAGGTCACCGAAGTTGGTGCGCAGCACCAGCGAATCGGTGGTCAGCGTGCGATGCGGTGCGGTGGCGTACTCGGTGTTCTTCTTATCGCCGCGAATGAGCGGTTCCCCGCCGATCCACTCGACGAGGTAGTCGGCCCAGTTCTTACCGTCGCTGTAGCGGCCGACTTCATTGGTGCGCATCATCCCGGCGGCGCGGGCGAACATGCCCGCCGGCGCCTCCCGTTTGATGCCGATATCCGACAGGCTGTCGCCGAGGATGACGAGGTTCTGAATCGCAGTGGGCACGGTACTTCTCCCGAACTATCGGTATGATCATGAAAAATGTTGTGGCACAGTACCTTCCGAGCAATTCGAGGGTACGACCGATGATGTGTCACCGATGGATGAATGGCGTTCATACCCGCGGACTAGGGTGGGGTCCATGGGAGCAAACTCGTCTACCGCGCTGGGCGACGCGTCGGAATCGGCCGACGCGCGGATCGCCGCCACACATCCCGGAGTCGCCGACCTTTTCGCGGTCCTCGCCTACGGTGAGATCTCCGCCTTCTACCGTCTGGCCGAAGAGGCCAAACTGTCGCCGTCACTGCGCGGCAAGGTGCACGTCGCCAAGATGGCCGCCAATGAGATGGGCCATTTCGAAACCCTCGAGCAGGCCCTCGCGGATCGCGGCGCGGACGTCTTCGACGCCATGGCCCCGTTCGTGCGCGCGCTCGACGCCTATCACGCCTCCACCGACCCCTCCACCTGGCTGGAGTCGATGGTCAAGTTCTACGTCGGTGACGGTATCGCCGCCGACTTCTACACCGAGATCGCCGGCGCCCTGGCTCCCGAGGTCGCCGAGGTGGTCCGCGATGTGCTCGCCGAGACCTCGCATTCGGAATTCGTCATCGAAGAGGTGCGCCGGGCGGTCGAGCAGAATCGCTCCGAGCGCGACCGGCTGACGCTGTGGGGACGCCGCCTGCTCGGCGAGGCGATCACGCAGGCGCAGTACGTGATGGCCCAGCGTGACGAGCTGACCGAACTGGTGCTCACCGCGACCGGCGATCTGAACGGTATCGCGACCCTGTTCGAACATATGCAGGACTCGCATGCCGAGCGCATGCGCGTGCTCGGTCTGGGCTGACCCTCGTTCGCTCTCAGCGCAGGGCGGTCGCTGCCGGTGGCCGGGCGTCCTGCACTAGCCTTGGCCAAGACAGCACAGGACTCTAGGTTCGGAGGTTGGCCGTGGAGGTCAAGATCGGTATTTCGGATAGCCCGCGTGAGCTGATCATCAACAGCGCGCAGACTCCCGCCGAGGTGGAGGCACTGGTCACCGGCGCGCTGACGGGTGAGAGCGGTGTGGTGACGCTGTCCGACGAGAAGGGCCGCAAGTACCTGATCCAGGCCAAGAAGGTCGCCTACGTGGAGATCGGTGCTCCGTCCGCGGGTCGTGTCGGCTTCGCCGCCGTCTAAAGCCGCGAATGCGCCAAAAGCAATTGCCCCGTTGAGAATTCAACGGGGCAATTCTTTGCTCGGTCTTCAGTATTTGTCGTCGATCGGGTGCAAAGGCACGTGCGACAGGCCACCCCAGCAGAGCGCGACGGTCGTATCGACGGCCTCGTCCTTGGGAATCGGGCGATCCGCCTCGAGCCAATAGCGCGCGCTGATCTGACTCGCGCCGACCAGGCCGACGGCAAGGATGCGAGCGCGGTACGGGTCCAATCCGGAATCGTGCGCGACAAGATCGAAGACCGCGTCCACACAGGATTCGGTGGCCTGCTCGACCCGGCGTTGCACCTGCGGCTCATTGGTGAGATCGGATTCGAAAACCAGTCGGAAGCCCTGGGTTTCGTGATCTACGAAGTCGAAGTACGCCTGCACGGCCGCGCGCACGCGATGCTTGTTGTCGGTGGTGGAGCGCAGCGCCTGGCGCACACTCGACACGAGGGCTTCGACATAGTTCTGCAGCACCGCCAGGTACAGCTCGAGCTTGCTCGAGAAGTGCTGGTACAGCACGGGTTTGCTGACGCCCGCACACTGCGAGATCTCATCCATGCCGGCCGCGTGATAGCCGCGGAGTACGAATACCTCCCCGGCGGCGGCGAGCAGCTGTGCGCGTCGGGCCTCGCGGGGCAGGCGGGTGCCGCGCTTTGTCGGCGCCATGGCCTCGGATGACGTGCGGTGCGCGCTCATCCGGTCCACGAGGTCAGTCATTTTCCGATCTCCCAGTCGATTCCCGGCGGAAAGGATGTCACCGGGTATCACCCGAACGATACTCGCTCGAGGGGTCGGTGCCGATCCAGGTTCCGAATATTGATGTGCTGGATGTTTGTCGATCCGCACAAGGCTTTGTGGATGCGGCTCGTGTATTCGGCGAGCGCGCTTGCCGACTCGATTATGCGAGGCGGGTCACAACTGTGTAGCACATGTCCAGATTTGTGAGATCCGTCGCTGTCCCGATGACGGCCCGTGAGTGCGGTCGAGCGCACTGTGAGAGTCTGTTCTGGTGACCGACGACGGGGGCAGAAACTCCAAGCGGAAAGGCCGACCGACCGGGCCGATTTACGATCCGCTCGGGCTGTACACCGGGAACCCTCCGGCACATCCCGAGCAATCCGGACAACCGGATCTTCCAGGACAGTCCGGACTGCCGGTACTCGCCGAGGATCGGCTTCCGCTCCCGCATCAGCCGTTGCGCGCCAGCTGGGATCCCACCGCCGTGCCCGAGGGATCGCGGGATCGTCCCGAGCGCGAGGCCAAGAAGCAGAGTCCGCTGGGGCGGTTCGTCTCCACCTACGGCTGGCGCGCCTACGCGCTGCCGGTGCTGCTCGTGGTGACCGGGCTGGTCGCGGTGGACGCGTTCCGCGGTGGCGGCGACAGTGTCGCCGGGGTACCGGGTTTCGGGCGGTTGAGTGATCGCAGCGAGACCACCAGAATCATCGGCGTACCGCCGCCGGGCAGTGGCAAGTTCGCCGCCAATCTGCCCACCGGCGCGGTGCCCGGTGGCGGCCCCTTCACCGAAATCGCCGCCGGCACTTGGCATATCGTTCCCGGCGGGACCGCGCAGGTCGGCGCCGGTTCGGAGCACGTGTTCAGCTACACCGTCGAAATCGAGGACGGGGTGGACACTTCCGGGTTCGGCGGTGACACCTCGGTGGCGCAGATGGTGGATGCCACGCTCGCCAATCCCAAGAGCTGGACCCATGATTCGCGATTCGCGTTCCGGCGCGTCGACAACGGCAACCCGGATTTCCGGATCTCGCTGACCTCGCGGGAGACCACGCACAAGTCGTGCGGATTCGAGATTCCGATCGACTCCTCCTGCTACAACTCGGATTTGGATCGCGTGGTGCTGTCCGAGGTGCGCTGGGTGCGCGGGGCGCTGTCGTACGAGGGCGATATCGGCTCGTACCGGCAGTACCAGATCAATCATGAGACCGGGCACGCGATCGGCTATCACGAACATCAGCCGTGCGATGTGGACGGCGGGCTGGCGCCGGTGATGATGCAGCAGACCTTCGGCACCCGCAATAACGACATCGCCACCCTCGACCCGACCGGTGTGGTGCCGATGGACGGCAAGAAATGCCGCTTCAATCCGTGGCCGTATCCCCGCGACTAGTGTCCTCGCGCACGCCGCCTAGGCTGGGGAAGAACGGCCAGGGCCGCGGCGTTGCACGACAGGCCGCGAGTTGCCGGCGAAGTCGATTGAGGAGTCTGCCAGCGTGACAGCATCGCATCCTTCCCTGCCGCCCCTGGTGGAGCCGGCCGCGGAGCTGACCAAGGACGAGGTCGCCCGCTACAGCCGCCATCTGATCATTCCCGATCTCGGGGTGACGGGTCAGAAACGCCTGAAGAACGCTCGCGTGCTGGTGATCGGCGCGGGTGGTTTGGGTTCCCCGGCGCTGCTGTATCTGGCCGCGGCCGGTGTGGGCACGCTCGGCATCGTCGAATTCGACGAGGTCGACGCGTCGAACCTGCAACGCCAGATCATTCACGGTGAATCCGATATCGGTCGTTCCAAGGCCGACAGCGCCCGCGACTCGATTCTGGAGATCAACTCCGGAATCACCGTGGAACTGCACAAGATTCGCCTCGAACCCGAGAACGCGATCGAGCTGTTCCGCCAGTACGACCTGATCGTCGACGGCACCGACAACTTCGCCACCCGCTACCTGGTGAACGACGCCGCGGTACTGGCCGGAAAGCCATACGTGTGGGGTTCGATCTACCGCTTCGAAGGCCAGGTCTCGGTCTTCTGGGAAGACGCCCCCGACGGCCGCGGCATCAACTACCGCGACCTCTACCCCGAGGCCCCGCCGCCGGGCATGGTCCCGTCCTGCGCCGAAGGCGGTGTCCTGGGCGTGTTGTGCGCCTCGATCGGCTCGATCATGGTCACCGAAGCCATCAAACTCATCACCGGCATCGGCGACCCGTTGCTGGGCCGTTTGATGGTCTACGACGCACTCGACATGACCTACCGCACCATCAAGCTCCGCCGCGACCCCGAACGCGAGCCCATCACCGAACTCATCGACTACGACGCCTTCTGCGGCGTGGTCTCCGAGGAAGGCCAAGCCGCCGCCATCGGTTCAACGGTCACCGCCCGCGAGCTGAAGGAAATGCTCGACGCAGGCAAAGACGTGGCCATCATCGACGTCCGCGAACCGGTGGAATGGGAAATCGTCCGCATAGAGGGCGCAACCCTGATCCCCAAGGACCGCATCCTCACCGGCGAAGCCCTAGCCGAACTCCCCCAAAACACCCCGATAGTCCTGCACTGCAAGACCGGCATCCGCTCAGCGGAAGCCCTGGCGGCATTGAAGAACGCCGGTTTCTCCGACGCCACCCACCTCCAAGGCGGCATCATCGCCTGGGCCAACCAGGTAGACCCCTCCCTCCCGGTCTACTGACGGGCGCCAAGACGGGAAGACCGGTCGGGAGTCACCTCCCGACCGGTCCGAATCGGGGAAGCCGTTGCCGCGGTTGTCTGTTCGTCGACTATCGAATCGGTGCGGCGGCAAGGATGGTTTACGGACCGGGCGGTTTCCGGCGCGGCGTCCGATTCGGGTCACTTTGCGGCGGTACCGTACGCGCGTGACCATGACTGCTGTGGAGCCTCCTGAGCATGTGCGGGCGACCTTTGGGTTGCGCGAGGCTGCGCCGGTTCCGCTGGGGAACTGGGATGGGGGGTGGCGGTGTGCGGATGTGGTGTTGAGTCCGGTTACCGATCATGCTCGGGCCGCTTGGTCGGCGAAGGTTCGGGAGACGTTGCGGGTTGACGGGGTGCGGTTGGCTCGGCCGGTGCGGGCCACCGATGGGCGGTATGTGGTGTCGGGGTGGCGGGCGGATACGTTTCTGGAGGGGATTCCGGAGCCTCGGCACGATGAGGTGGTCTCGCTGTCGCTTCGATTACACGAGGTGACGGCGAAGTTGGAGCGGCCGCGGTTTTTGGCGCAGGCTCCGGCCGCGCCCTGGGTGGATGTGGATGTTTTCGCCGCGGCGGATCGGGCTGCCTGGGAGGCGGTGCCGCTGCGGACATTGAAGCTGGGTGGGTTGTTGCCCGCGACCTCGCCGGACGGGGATCGCAGCCTGATGTTGATCACGCAGCTTTCGACGCTGCGTAAGCCGGTCGCGTCACCGCCGCAGCTGGTGCACGGGGACCTTTTCGGGACCGTGCTCTTCCAAACCGGTTCCGCCCCCGGCCTTACCGACATCACCCCGTATTGGCGGCCCGCGCCCTGGGCGGCGGCCGTGATCGTGGTGGACGCGCTGTCCTGGGGCGGCGCCGATGACGGCCTACTGGAACGCTGGGCCGGACTGCCCGAATGGCCGCAGATGCTGGTGCGGGCGGTCATGTTCCGGCTCGCCGTGCACGCGCTGCATCCGAGGTCGACGCCGCAGGCGTTCCCGGGGCTGGCGCGCACCGCCGACATGATCCGGCTGACCCTGTAATTCGATCATGAAAAAGTCGCGCCGAGCGAATTGCTCGGCGCGACAGTCATATTCAGGGGTGGACACTCTCTCCGAGAGCGGACTTACACGTTGGCGTGCGCCAGCGACGGCGTGCGCCCGGCCGCGAACGAGGTCCGCAGGTAGAACCACCAGGTGATCCCCGCCATCGCGAGATACGCCACCGCGTACCCCCAGAACGCCGGAGTCATGCTGCCGTAGTGCGTATTCGACAACCGCAGCGCCTGCTGGAGCACCCAGCCGCCCGCAGCGCCGACCGCGCCGATGACACCGATCGCCGCACCCGCCTGCCGCTTGGCCGAGATCAGCGCGGCTGAGATGTCCTGCCCGGTCTCCGAGGCCCGCCGCCGTGATTCCGCCCCGAAGATGGACGGGATCATCCGATACGTGGACCCGTTGCCGATACCGCTGAACACGAACAGCAGCAGGAACGAGAACAGATACAGCGGAAAGTTCTTGGCCGACAACGAAGCCATGATCAGCAGCGTCGAAGCCGCCATCCCGCCGAACACGTACAGCGTCATCTTGGCCCCGCCGACCTTGTCGGACACCCAGCCGCCGAAGGGCCGGCTCATGGAGCCCACGAGCGCGCCGAGGAACGCGAGATTACCGAGCGTCCCCATCCAGCCGATCTTGGCCAGGCTGGGGAAATTCGCCTTGAGCAGGGTCGGGAACGCGAAGGAGAAGCCGATGAACGATCCGAACGTGCCGACGTAGAGGATCGCCATCACCCAGGTGTGCCGATTGGTGAGCGCCAATTTGTACGACGCCCCATCGGATTTCGCACCGGACAGCGAGTCCATGTACCGCAGCGCCCCGACCATGGCGACGAGGATGAACGGAATCCACATCAGCACCGCGAGAGTGATGCCGAACCGGTAACCGCCCGCGTCCTTGGCCATGATGTGCGTGCCGAGCGTGATGATCAGCGGTACGAACAGCTGCGTCTGCGCCACGCCGAGATTGCCGCCCGCGGCGTTGATGCCAAGTGCCGCACCCTTTTTGCCTTCGGGGTAGAAGAAGTTGATATTCGCCATCGACGAGGAGAAGTTGCCGCCGCCGACCCCGGCGAGCGCCGCGAGCAGCATGAATACCCACATGGGCGTACCGGGCTGATTGACGAACCAGGCCAGCCCCAGGGTGGGCAGCAACAGCATGCCCGCGCTGAAGATGGTGAAGTTGCGCCCGCCGAAGCGGGGGATGGCGAAGGTGTACGGAATGCGCAGTGCCGCACCGACGAGCGTGGGTGTGGAGGTGAGCAGCAGGGCATTGCTCACCGCGGTCGGGTTGCCCTTGCCGAGTCCGGCGAGGAAGTCGAAACCGGCCGCGCCCATGGCGGTGACGACGCTGCCCCAGATCACCCAGATGCTGAAGCCGAGATTTTCCGCGAATACCGAGAAGATCAGATTCTTTCGGGCGGTTTGTTTTCCGCCGTTTTCCCAGAATTCACTGTTATCCGGTTCCCAGTGGTCTATCCATCGTCCGCGTTTCTGAAATGCGAATGCGGGTTTCGTTTCTTCGACGGTTGCCATGAGCAGCGTTCCTCTCGCATGTCGACCGCCCTCATCGTGGTCTTTCGCGGTCGGGACAACCGTACGAAGGTGTGATTACGCCGACATGGCTTTCGGTGACGCCGGAACTAATTCCGGCTCACCTCGGGATCGCGTGCGCGGTGACGTTCCGTTTACGCTCCGGATTCATCGGATGGTTCGTCGTATTCGGCGATGAGCGAGCCGAGGAAGCAGTTGGCCGCCCGGGCGGCGCGTTCGGGATCGCCGTCGATGACCGCGCGCACCAGTTCGGTGTGCTCGGCGTGGTACGCCTCTCCGGCTTTCTGCGAGCGCGAACGGATTCCGGCCGCGATCACCGGCAGCAGCGAATCGTAGAACTCCAGGTATACCGCGTTGTGGCTGGCGACCACGATGGCGCGGTGCAGTTGCACGTCGGCGTCGATGGCGGTGTCGTGATCGTCATCCCAGGCGGCTTGCCGCTCCTGCTCGAGTCGCTCCAGGTTCGCGATGTCGATGTCATCGCGGCGTTGCGCGGCGAGCGCGGCCGCGGTGGTGTCCAGCGCCTGCCGCAGTTCGAGGATGTCGCGCTGCTGGGCGTCGGCGAAGAACTCGGTGAGGGTGCCGCCGAGCGTGGAGGTGGAGATCACATAGGTCCCCGAGCCCTGTCTGCGCTCGACCATCCCCGCGTGCACGAGCGCCTGGACGGCCTCGCGGACGGTATTGCGGCCGGTGCCGGTGAGCTCGGTGAGTTCGGGCTCGGTGGGGATACGCGAGCCGACGGGCCAACGGCCGGAACGGATTTCGGCACGCAGCTGCTCGGTCACCTGGGCGATGAGGCTGGTGCGCCGGACTGGTTGCACGTTGCACAGCGTACCGTGCCTCACATTCGTTGCATCACATCATCGGGTCATCCTATGATTTCGTGGTGACTGCGACCTTGAACGAGACGACGGCCCCCGCGCGGGGCCTTACTTCTGCTACCCGGCAGAACACCGCCGTCGAATCGGAAAAGGCGCATACCAGGCAGTCCATACCGGACCGTAAGCGTTCGCTGCTCGAAGGCCGCCTGCTCGTGCTGGCCGCCATCCTGATGTCCGCGCTCACCCTGCGCATCGCGGTCACCGCCTTCACCCCGCTGGCCTCCCGAATCGGCGATGACCTGGGCTACTCCACCGCCGTCGTCGGCGTCTTCGGCATGATCCCGACCGCCATGTTCGCGATCGCGGGCCTGCTCACCCCTATCCTTTCGCGCCGCTTCGGCCTGGAAACCACCGCCCTGATCGCCATGCTGATGACCGCCGCGGGCTCCGCCGTGCGCGCCGTCGTACCGGAAACCTGGGAGCTGCTTGCCTTTTCGGCCCTGGCCCTGACCGGTATGGGCATCGGCAACGTGGTGATCCCGCCGCTGGTGAAGCGCTACTTCTCCGATCGCCTGGCACTGCTGAGCTCGGTGTACATCGTGCTGGTGCAGCTCGGCACCGTCATCCCCGCGCTGATCGCGGTCCCGCTGGCGGATTCGCACGGCTGGCGCGTCTCGCTGGGCCTGTGGGCGGTGCTGCCGCTGCTGGCCATGTTGCCGTGGCTCGGCGTCCTGCGCGTCCGGCGTGATCACGCCCGCCTGGACACCACCGAACTCCCGCCCGAGCCGCTGGAGGCGACCGGCAAGGTGTGGCGTTCGCCGCTGGCCTGGGGCATGGCGCTGATGTTCGGCATGACCTCGCTGACCACCTATTCCATGTTCACCTGGATGCCGACGATCTTCTCCGACGCCGGTGCCAGCGCGTCCTTCGGCGGCAGCATGGTCGGCATCTTCGCGCTGATCGGCCTGGCCGCCGCGCTGAGCGCACCGATCGTGGTGGGCCGCATGCGCAATCCGTTCCCGGTCGTGATCGCCTGTGCCGCATTCTTCTTCGCCGGTTTCGCCGGTCTGCTCATCGCCCCGATGAGCGCCCCGCTGGTGTGGGTGCTGCTGCTGGGCCTTGGCCCGTCCACCTTCCCGATGGCGCTGACCCTGATCAATCTGCGCACCCGCACCTCCGCCGGTTCGGCCGCGCTGTCCGGCTTCACCCAGGGCGTCGGCTACGCCGTGGCATGCATCGGCCCGGTGCTGTTCGGCGCGCTGCACACGATGACCGGAAAGTGGCTGGCCCCGTTCGGCTTCCTCTCGGTCGCGGTGCTGGTGTTGGTCGGCGGCGCGTGGCTGGCGTGCAAGCCGCGCATGCTCGAGGACACCTGGAACTGATTTCACCGTTCGAGTTGCCGACCGGTGAGGATCGGGCGAAGCTATGTGGCGACGCTCTCACCTCACGGTCGGCAATGGCGATTTTGGGTGGTTCGTGACGCGCGGAAACCGTTGTGTCATATGGACGAAACAAACCTCACAAGCTCACCTCCGAATAATCGTTTGCGTGAGCAACCGTTGATTTGAAGGTCATTCCGCGCAGCATTGCGGCAATACCCGTTTCCTACCTTGAAGTCATCAAGATTTCAGGGAGGCCGGGAAGATGCTGATGCGCAATCGCGACATCGAACACTGGGATGCCGAGGATGTCGAAGCCTGGGAATCCGGCGGTAAGGCCA
Source organism: Nocardia sp. NPDC058058 (assembly GCF_042885355.1). NCBI lineage: Bacteria > Bacillati > Actinomycetota > Actinomycetes > Mycobacteriales > Nocardiaceae > Nocardia > Nocardia sp. NPDC058058. The sequence goes on from NZ_JBHVSA010000004.1 coordinate 863,945, forward strand.
TCGCCCGGCGCAATCTGATCTGGTCGGTGTTCGCCGAGCACATCGGATTCTCGGTGTGGTCGATCTGGTCGGTCATGGTGCTGTTCATGCCCACCAATGTGTTCCACATCGACACCGCCGGAAAGTTCTTCCTCGGCGCGGTGCCGACCCTGGTCGGCGGCGTCATGCGGATTCCGTACACCGTCGCCACCGCCAAGTTCGGCGGGCGCAACTGGACCATCTTCAGCGCGCTGGCGCTGCTGGTGCCGGTGCTGCTGACGCTGTACTTCATCAACAAGCCGGGCACCTCGTACACCACCTTCCTGGTGATCGCGGCGTTCGCTGGCCTGGGCGGCGGCAACTTCTCGTCGTCGATGTCGAATATCAACGTCTTCTACCCGCAGCGGCTCAAGGGCTGGGCGCTGGGCATGAACGCGGGCGGCGGCAATATCGGCGTGCCGGTGATCCAGCTGATCGGCCTGGCGGTCATCGCCACCCTGGGCAACGCGTACGGCAATGCCTCGGTGGTCTGCCTGGTGTACCTGGCGCTCATCGTGGTCGCGGCGCTGGGCGCGGCGATCAATATGGACAACGTCAAGAACCAGAAGGCGGATCTGTCCTACATGCTCAAGGCGCTGCGGGTACCGCAGTCCTGGGCCATCGCCTTCCTGTACATCGGCACCTTCGGTTCCTTCATCGGCTACAGCTTCGCGTTCGGTCAGGTGTTGCAGATCAGCTTCAAGGCCGGCGGCGCGACCGCTGCCGCCGCGGCGCTGCACGCCGCGCAGATCGCCTTCATCGGCCCGCTGCTCGGTTCGCTGGCCCGCCCCTACGGCGGTAAGTGGGCCGATCGCATCGGCGGCAGCCGGGTCACGCTGTACACCTTCGGGGCCATGACCACGGCCGCCGCGGTGGTCGCGGTGTCCAGCACCCTGGGTGACGGCATCGGCAGCCCCAAGGGCGGCGTGCTGGTGGCGCTGATCATCGGTTTCACCGCGCTGTTCATCATCTCCGGGTTCGGCAACGGCGCGGTCACCAAGATCATCCCGTCCGTTTTCGAAGCGAAATCCCGTGGTATCGAAGGTGATTCGGCCACCCGCGCGGCATGGGCGCAGAACACCTCCGGTGCGCTGATCGGTTTCGTCGGCGCGATCGGCGCCCTCGGCGGCGTCGGCATCAACCTGGTGCTGCGCTCCTCGTACGCTTCCACCAGCTCCGCCACCACCGCCTTCTGGGTCTTCATGGCCTTCTACGTGATCTGCGGTCTGGTCTGCTGGACGGTCTTCATGCGCCGCCCGAGTCTCAAGGCCCTCGATTCCGAGGTGGTCACCGAGGCCGAGGCGCTGGTGCTGAAAGCCGAAGCGGCCGAATCCGATTCCCCGTCCACCACGTCGGCCCGGGTCTGACCCACACCGTCGTCCCGAAAGGACCTGTCATGACGAACTCAGTCGAACGCAAGACCGCGGTGGTCGTGGGCCACGGCATGGTGGGACACCGTTTCGTGGAGGCGCTGCGCTCCCGCGACGACGCCGGTGACTGGCAGGTCATCGTGCTCAGCGAGGAGAAGCTGGCCGCGTACGACCGCGTCGGCCTCTCGTCCTACGTGGGCGAATGGGAGACCTCCGCGCTGGCGCTGCCGGGCAACGACTACCCGGGCGACGAGCTGGTGCAGGTGCGCCTGGGCGTGCGCGCCGACGCGATCGACAAGGCCGCGCGCAAGGTCACCACCTCCACCGGTGACGTAATCGGTTACGACGCACTGGTTCTCGCGACCGGTTCGTACGCCTTCGTACCGCCGGTGCCGGGTCATGACGAGCCCGAATGCTTCGTCTACCGCACCCTGGAGGACCTGGACGGCATTCGCGCCACCGCCGAGGCCGCCGGTCCGGGCGCGGTCGGCGTGGTCGTCGGCGGCGGTCTGCTCGGCCTGGAGGCCGCCAACGCGCTGCGCCTGCTGGGCATGACCCCGCACGTGGTCGAGTTCAACCAGTGGCTGATGCCCGCCCAGATCGATGAGGGCGGCGGCGCGATCCTGGCCAAGCTGGTCACCGAACTGGGCCTGCACGTGCACACCGGTGTCGGCACCTCCAGCATCGAAACCATCGCGGACGCACCGCTTTCGGAGAAGTTGAACGTCACCTTCTCGGACGAGTCGCAGCTGCGCGCCGCGCTGGTGGTGTTCGCGGCGGGTGTGCGCCCCCGCGATGAGATCGCCCGCACGGCCGATATCGAGGTCGGACCGCGCGGCGGCATCATCACCGACCTGGGCCTGCGGACCTCGGATCCGAACATCTACGCCATCGGCGAGGTCGCCGCGATCGAGGGCGTCTGCTACGGCCTGGTCGCCCCCGGCTACAGCACCGCCGAGGTCGTCGCGGACCGATTGCTCGGTGGCGCAGGGGAATTCCCGGGTGCGGATCTGTCCACCAAGCTCAAGCTGCTCGGGGTGGACGTGGCCAGCTTCGGTGACGCGCACGCCCGCACCGAGGGCGCGCTCTCGGTGGTGCTGCACGATGCCGCCAAGCGCACCTACGCCAAACTCGTTGTCTCCGATGACGCCAAGACGCTGCTCGGCGGTGTGCTGGTCGGTGACGCCACCGCGTACTCCTCGCTGCGCCCGCTGGTGGGTCGCCCGCTGCCCGCCGAACCGGCCGCGCTGATCTCCCCGGCCGGTGCGGAACTGGGTGCGGACGCACTGCCCGATGACGCCCAGATCTGCTCCTGCAACAACGTTTCCAAGGGTTCGATCTGCGGGGCCATCGCCGACGGCGCGTGCGATGTGCCGGCCATCAAGAGCTGCACCAATGCCGGAACCTCCTGCGGCGGTTGCGTTCCCATGCTCAAGAAGCTGCTGGAGCAGTCGGGTGTGGCGGTCTCGAAGTCGCTGTGCGAGCACTTCACGCAGTCCCGTGCCGAGCTGTTCCACATCATTCAGTCCACCGGTATCCGCACCTTCTCCGGTCTGATCGCCAAGCACGGCACCGGCACGGGTTGCGATATCTGCAAGCCGACCGTGGCCTCGATCCTGGCCTCGACCTCCAGCGATCACATTCTGGACGGCGAGCAGGCGGCGCTGCAGGACACCAACGATCACTTCCTGGCCAATCTTCAGAAGAACGGCACCTATTCGGTGGTGCCGCGCATGCCCGGCGGTGAGGTCACCGCCGAGCAGCTCATCACCATCGGTCAGGTGGCCAAGGAATTCGATCTGTACGTGAAGGTCACCGGCGGTCAGCGCATCGACCTGTTCGGCGCACGGGTGGAGCAGCTGCCGCTGATCTGGCAGCGCCTGGTCGACGCGGGCATGGAATCGGGCCACGCCTACGGCAAATCACTGCGCACGGTGAAGTCCTGCGTCGGCTCCACCTGGTGCCGGTACGGTCAGCAGGATTCGGTCGGCATGGCCGTACTGCTCGAAAAGCGTTACCGCGGTTTGCGTTCCCCGCACAAGCTGAAGCTGGGCGTATCCGGGTGCGCCCGCGAATGCGCGGAGGCGCGCGGCAAGGACGTCGGCGTCATCGCCACCGAGCACGGCTGGAACCTGTACGTGGGCGGCAATGGCGGTCTCACCCCGAAGCACGCGGTGCTGCTGGCCGGTGAACTCGATGACGAGACGCTGATCAGCTACATCGACCGCTACCTCATGTTCTACATCCGCACCGCCGACCGGTTGCAGCGCACCGCGCCGTGGCAGGAGGCCCTCGAAGGCGGCATCGACTACCTCAAGGCCGTCGTCTGCGAGGACAGCCTCGGCATCGCCGCCGATCTGGAAGCCGCCATGGCCCGGCACGTGGACGGTTACCGCGACGAATGGGCGGCCGTACTCGAGGACGAGGAGAAGCTGTCCCGCTTCGTATCCTTCGTGAACGCGCCGGACGAGGCGGATCCGACCATCGCCTTCGACGAGAGCGGTGAGCGCAAGGTGCCGGTATTGCTGGGCATTCCGCCGATCAAGGTGAGCGATTCGCTGTGATCAGCGGCTCAGCCAACGCCACGAACGGGAAATGACCGCTTAACCGCCCGGAAACAGGACGTCCGTATCAATAGGTGAGGGCGTTCGGAGGAGAGTACCGATGACCACCGTGATCGACACACCAGGCACCGCCACCAGCCTCAACGGCTGGACCTCGGCTTGCCGACTCGATTATCTGATTCCCGGCCGCGGCGTTGCGGTACTGCTGAAGGGCGGCCGCCAGGCGGCGCTCTTCCTGACCGCGGACGGCATGCTGTACGCCGTCGGCAATATCGATCCCTTCGGCCGGGCGGCGGTCATGTCGCGCGGCATCGTCGGTGATCGCGGCGGGGTGCCGGTGGTGGCTTCTCCGCTGCTCAAGCAGGCTTTCTCGCTCATCGACGGGCGCTGCCTGGACGATGACTCGGTATCGGTTCCGGTGCACGCGGTGCGTGTGGTGGACGGTGTGGTCGCCCTGGCCAATGAACCCGACGGTGGTACGGCATGACCGAGGTCGACGCTGGAACCCCGCTGGCCGGATTCACGGTCGGCATCACCGCGGCGCGCCGGGCCGACGAGCTCGGCACGCTGCTCACCCGCCGGGGCGCGAATGTTGTTTCCGCCCCGGCGATTCGAATCATTCCGCTGGCGGACGACACCGAGCTGGAGCGGGTCACCCGCCAGCTGATCGCCGAGCCGCCGCAGCTCACCGTCGCCACCACCGGTATCGGATTCCGGGGCTGGATGGAGGCCGCCGAAGGTTGGGGGCTCGCCGAGGAACTGCGCGAAACCCTGGCGTCCACCCGCATGCTGGCGCGCGGCCCCAAGGCCAAGGGCGCGATTCGCGCCGCCGAACTGCGTGAGGAATGGTCGCCCGCGTCCGAATCCTCCGCCGAGGTGCTCGATCATCTGCTCGCGCAGGGCGTCGAGGGTATGCGGATCGCGGTGCAGCTGCACGGCGCGACCACCGAATGGGAGCCGGTTCCGGACTTCTGCGAGGTATTGCGCTGTGCCGGAGCCGATGTGGTGCCGGTGCCGGTCTACCGCTGGATTCCGCCCGAGGACCGCACCCCGATGGATCGCCTCATCGAGGGCATCGTCACCGGCGGGCTGGACTGCGTGACCTTCACCAGTGCGCCCGCGGTGGCCTCACTTCTCATGCGCGCCAAGGAAACCGGACTGCTGGAGGCGATACTGCACGCCTTCCGCGGCCGGGTGCTGGCCGCCTGCGTCGGACCGATCACCGCCGCCCCGTTGGAAGAACTCGGCGTGGCCACCACCATGCCCGGCCGCGCCCGGCTCGGTGCGCTGGCTCGCCATGTGGCGGAGGAACTGCCGCGGCGCGCCAGCCGCATCCAGGCCGCCGGCCATATCCTCAGCGTGCGCGGCGCGTGCGTGGTGGTGGATGGTCAGGTGCGCCAATTGGCTCCCGCCCCAATGGCTTTGATGCGTTCGCTGGCTCGCCAGCCCGGTCGTGTCGTCTCCCGCGAGGATCTGCTGGCCGCCCTGCCCGGCGGCGGCGATGACACGCACGCCGTGGAAACCGCCATCGCCCGCCTGCGCGCGGGCCTGGGCACCCCGAAGGCCATTCAAACCGTCGTCAAGCGCGGCTACCGGCTCGCCCTGGACCCGGCCGAATGCATCGACAACCCGCGCCCGGTCCAGGCGATTCCCGCCACCCCCGCCGCACGTCCGCAGTTTCCTTCCCGCGCAACGACTTTCCCGCCGCGCCAGGACCTCCCGGCGCGCGGCCCCGGTATCGTCCGGCCCACCGACTCCGCACTGAACGGCTCGGCCCACGCGTCGTTCCCGCCGCGCCCGGCCGTCACCGGTTCCGGCGCACCCGTCCGCCCGATCCGCCCCGCCCCCGTCGCGGAGGCCTGGTGAATACCCCCGCGCTGGTTCTGGTCGCGCACGGCACCAGGAGTGCGCGCGGTGTGGAGATGATCGCGGCGCTGGCCGAGGCGGTGTCGCGCGAGCTCGAGGCGCAGGCCGACGGACGTGTCACTCGCACGGCGGATTTCGCCGCGGTGCGGGTGGAAGCTGGTGCCGGTGCGCCGTTCGGGGGCGCATCGGCATCTTCGGAGGTGCCGCGGGTGCGGACGGCGTTCGTGGATGTGCTGGGGCCTTCGCCGTCCGAGGTGCTGCGCGACGTGGATGATGTTCCCGCCGTGGTGGTTCCGGCGTTCCTGGCCTCGGGCTATCACGTGTATCAGGATGTGCCGCGCGAGGTGGCGGCCAGTGCGCACGGCGCGGTGGCGGTCACCCCGGCCATGGGGCCGGATCCGGCCCTGGCCGCGGTGATGCGGATGCGGTTGCGGGCGGCCGGATGGCGGCCCGGTGACGCGGTGGTGTTCGCGGCCGCCGGATCATCGGACGCGCGGGCGCGCCGGGATGTGCGGCGGGCCGCCGGACTGCTGGCCGAGCAGATCGCCGCGCCGGTGCGGGTGGCGTATATCGCGACCGGTGAGCCGAGGGTGCCCGAGGTGGTGGCCGAATTGCGGGCCGCTGGCGCGCAGCGGGTTTTCATCGCGTCGTATCTGCTGGCGCACGGTCTTTTCCATGAACGGTTGCATGCCGCGGGTGCGGATGGGGTGGCCGAGCCGATCGGTGTGCATCCCGCGATTGTGCGTTTGCTCGTTGATCGCTATCGCATCGCGGCGGGTAGTTTGCGTACCGTTCGCGTCGCCTGACCGAATCGCCGAAATCTCCGATTGTTTGGCAGTTTTCGCATTGCCATGGCAATGTGCCAGGAAATTCCATTTCGCTCGAAGGGTTTCCCGGTGAAGAAGCTGGTTGTCACTGTCGGTCTGATTGCAGGTTGTGCCGCAGGGTCTTTCGCCCCTGCCTCCGCTGTGCCGATGTACGACCCGTGGACGGCGTGCAAGGCGTCCGGCTTGAGCGATGAGGCGTGCAGCGCGCAGGTCAATGCCAATGACCCGGCCACCAACCCGGGCGCGGGCTTCGGCTGGACGGGTTCCGCCGCCGCCCGCTGACCGGAATTCCCGGTCGACTATCGACCGCGGCGGGCCCAGGATGACGGCATGTCCGATGCCGAACATCCCGCCCGCCGTGCCGGTCTCGCTTCACAGGCCGCGGTGCGCGCGCATCGCAAGGCCGACTGGCTGGCACTGTTCGCACCGGACGCGCGGGTCGAGGACCCCATCGGTATCTCCCCGTACGATCCGATCGGCGACGGCCATTTCGGCCATACCGCCATTGCCGCCTTCTGGGATATGGCCATCGCCCCCAGTGCCATCGACTTCCGGCTCACCGATTCCTATGCCTGCGGTGACGAGGTGGCCTTCATCGGAACCATTCGCAGCGCGCGCGCCGATCGCGCCACCGAGGTGGACGGCGTCTTCACCTATCGGGTGAATTCCGGCGGGAAAATCATTGCGCTGCGCGCCTTCTGGGAATTGAAACAAGCGCGCACCACATTTGCGGCGAATCGGGACAGCTGAGCATTTGCCGATCCACGCTGACCGGCATCGCCAATAGCCTTCAGGCCCCGGGTGTTTGCAGCGCCGGGAACCAGATATCGGTCAGCACCGTCGCGGCCTCCTCGGCCGAGACATCGATGGTCCCCTGCATGGCCCAGCGCGTGAAGAACCGCTCCAGCTGCGCCACCAGCAATTCGATTCGCAGTCTCGCCTCGTCCTGCTGCCCTTCGGGCCAGCGCGACAGATATGACGTCATCACATTCGGCACCGCGAGAATGCCCTCGCGCGCCACCTCGCGGAACTCCGGTTCCAGCGCCGTCGCCTCATCCCAGGCGGGCAGCAGATCCTTGTACTCCTGGAACCAGTCGATGGACCGCCGCATCCAGGCCGCGAACTCCTCGCGCGATCCGGTGTCGAGCACATGGTCCAGATCCTCGTAGAAGATCTGCACGCTGGGCAGTGCGCCCTGGGCGGCGATGGCGCGCAAGACATCCGGTTTGCCGGTGAAGTGCAGATAGAAGGTGGCGCGGCTGCATCCGACCGCCGCGGCGATGTCGTCCACCCGCACGGGCGCGTAGCCCTGGGTGGTGAACAGCTGTTTGGCCGCGTCGATGAGCCTGCTGCGAGTGAGCCGTTTCTGCTCATCGCGCAGTGAGGTGCGCCGGGTGGTCACCCCCGCAGCGGGTGCGGGGTCAGTGGCCGGTTCGGTCTGCATGGGTGCTGGCCGCCTTGGTTCGGGTGAGCGAAAGGCGACCGTGCGGCTGCCTTTTCCGATGCTCGAGTCTACGTCTGCCGGTGTTTCCCTCCCGATGATAGACGTTTGTAGATTCACTAGACACTATGTCTAGTGACTGCTAGCGTGTGTGTCACATCACGTCCGGCCGTGGAGTGTGACCTGCGGCCGAAGCCAGGAGAGTGCATTGGAAACACGCGAGTTGCCCAGGGTGTGCGTCATCGGCGCCGGCCCGTCCGGCATCACTGCCGCCAAGCGGCTTGCCGAGTACGGCATCCCCTTCGACTGCTATGAGGCGTCGGATCAGGTGGGCGGCAATTGGTACTTCAAGAACCCGAACGGCATGTCGGCCTGCTATCAGAGCCTGCACATCGACACCTCCAAGTTCCGGTTGGCCTTCGAGGACTATCCGGCCCCGGACGAGTGGCCGGACTTCCCGCACCACACCCAGCTGCATCAGTACTTCAAGGATTACGTCGAGCATTTCGGCATCGGCGACCGAATCATCCTGAACACCAAGGTGATCTCGGCCAAGCGTGACGCCGAGGGCCTGTGGCAGATCAGCACCGATACCGGCCGCACCGAAACCTATGACGTGCTGCTGGTGTGCAACGGGCACCACTGGGATCCCCGCATGCCGGACTACCCGGGCGAATTCGACGGCGTGCTCATGCATTCGCACGCCTACAACGATCCGTTCGATCCGGTCGATATGCGCGGTAAGCGCGTTGTCGTTGTGGGCATGGGCAATTCGGGGCTGGATATCGCCGCCGAACTGTCGCAGAAGTTCATCGCCTCGAAGTTCTTCCTGTCCGCCCGGCGCGGGGTGTGGGTGCTGCCCAAGTATGTGAACGGCAAGGTCGGTGACAAGGCGTCACTGCCGCCGTGGATGCCGAAGAAGCTGGGGCTCAAGCTGAAACAGCGCTTCGTGGTCAAGAATCGCGGCTATATGGAGGATTACGGCCTGCCCAAGCCGGATCACCTGCCGTTCGAGGCACATCCGTCCGCGAGTGAGGAATTCCTGCACCGCGCCGGTTGCGGCGATATCGACTTCAAACCCGCCATCACCCGTCTGGACGGCAAGCACGTGCATTTCGCCGACGGCAGTGTGGAGGAGGTGGATGTGGTGGTGTGCGCCACCGGATATCACATCAGCTTCCCGTTCTTCTCCGACGCGGAACTGGTGCCCGATGCGCGCAATATGATTCCGCTGTACCGGCAGATGATCAAGCCGGGCATCGACAATCTCTTCTATCTCGGTCTGGCCCAGCCGATGCCGACGCTGGTGAACTTCGCCGAACAGCAGTCCAAGCTGGTCGCGGCCTATCTGACCGGCAACTACCGGCTGCCGTCCGAGGCCGAGATGACCGAGGCCATGCGCCTGGCCGAGGAGAAGCGCAGCGGGCAGTACTACGACTCGCCGCGGCACACCATCCAGATCGAATTCGAGCCCTACGTGCGCGATCTCCAGCGTGAGCTGACGCGCGGCGCGAAACGCGCCGCGGCACAGGGCCATGAGCTTCCGGTCCCGGCCCGCGCGGCCGTCCGAGTCTGAGAAAGGGCGGATCGGAATGAGCAACGTGGCTGGATTCTGCACCGACGAATTCGAGTCCGTCCGTACGGCTTTCACCGAACAGGTGGAATCCGGCGCGGAACTGGGCGCGTCCCTGTGCATCACGGTCGAGGGCGATACCGTCGTCGATCTGTGGGGCGGGCACGCCGATCCCGAGCGCACCCGGCGCTGGGGTGCGGACACCCTGGTGAACGCCTTCTCGGTCACCAAGACCATGACCGCGCTCAGCGCACTGCTGCTGGTCGATCAGGGCGCGCTGGACGTGCACGAGAAGGTGGCGCACTACTGGCCGGAGTTCGCGGCCAACGGCAAGGCCGATATCGAAGTGCGGCACCTGCTTTCGCACACCTCCGGGGTCTCGGGCTGGGAAGCGCCGATCGAGGTGCCCGATATCTACGAGCGGGAGTCCTCCACCGCGCGGCTGGCCGAACAGGAGCCGTGGTGGGAGCCGGGCACCGTCTCGGGCTATCACGCGCTCAACTACGGACATCTGATCGGTGAGCTGATCCGCCGCATCGACGGCCGCACCCTGGGCAAATTCTTCGCCGAGGAGCTGGCCGGACCACTCGGCGCGGACTTCCACATCGGCGGGGCCGCACAGTATTCCGATCGCATCGCCACCCTGGTGCCGCCGGAGTACCCGGAGTTCGATCAGTCGCTGCTGCCGCAGGACAGCGTCATGTACAAGACGCTGTTCCAGCCGCTGCTGGACTTCGAGATGTGTGGCACCCCGGAATGGCGGGATGCCGAGATCGGCGGCGTGAACGGTCAGGGCAACGCGCGCTCGGTGGCGCGCATCCAATCGCTGATCAGCAATGGCGGGGAGCTCAGCGGCCGGAAGTACCTGTCCGAGAAGACGATCGACCTCATCTTCGACGAGCAGGTCGACGGGGTGGACCTGGCGATCCTGCTGCCGCTGCGCTTCGGCATCGGTTACGGCCTGCCGCACGCGCAGACGGTGCCGAACGTCCCGGACGGGCGGGTGTGCTGGTGGGGCGGTCTGGGCGGCTCCATGGTCGTCAACGATCTCGATCACCGGGTGACGTTCGCGTACACCATGAATCGCATGGCCCCCGGCCTGATCGGCTCCGACCGCGCCGACGCCTACCTGAAGGCGGCCTTCGCCGCGGTGCGGGGCGGTGCGTGAGCGCGGGGAGAAACGGCAATATCGGTACGCGGCCCCACCACATACTCGAGGATCTGATTCATGACCAAAGCTGTTGACCTCCAAGCGCTCGCGGCGCGGATCGCCGGTGGCCTGACCGGTCCCGGTGGCCCGTTCGAGATCACCGTGGAACCGGTGCTCGGCGCGACCATTCCGGTTTTCCGCAATCGGCGGCGCTCGCTGCTGGAACTGCTGGAGGATTCGCGCGCGCTCGGCGACCGCGACTATCTGGTCACCGCCGATTCCCGGCTGACCTACGCCCAGCACTACGAGGCCGCGGGCGCGCTCGCCGCCGCGCTGGCCGAACGCTACGGCGTCGGCAAGGGCGATCGGGTCGGCATTCTGGCCGCCAATACCCCCGAATGGGTGCTGACCTTCTGGGCCGCACAGCGTTTGGGCGCGATACCGGTCGGCTACAACGCCTGGTGGGCCCCGCAGGAGATCGCCTACGGCATCGGGCACACCGAGCCGAAGGTGGTGATCGCGGACGCCAAACGGGCCGCGCTACTGGCGGATTCGGGTGCGCAGGTGCCCGTGCTCACCATGGAGAACGACCTTCCGGCGCTGACCGCCGAATTCGCGGGGCAGTACCCGACCGCCGAAGTGGCCGAAGAGGATCCGGCCTGCATCCTCTACACCAGCGGCACCACCGGCCGTCCCAAGGGCGTGGTGCACTCGCAACGGAATATGGTGGCGGTCAGCGACTATCACCGTTTCACCGATGCGCTGGCGGCGGGATTCCGCGGTCTGCCGTGGGACGGTTCGCCGACCGATCGGCGCTACCTCAACACCTCGCCGCTGTTCCATATCGCGAGCCTGCACAATCTGGTGATTCCCCGGCTCACCACCGGTGACGCGGTCATCTTCCACAGCGGTGGTTTCGATGCGGAGAAGATCCTGGGGCTCATCGAATCCGAGCGCATCACCAACTGGGCGGCGGTGCCGACCATGGCCAGCCGACTGCTCGATGTCGATGTCGCGCAATACGATCTGTCCTCGCTGTCGGCGCTGTCGCTGAACACCGCGCCGTCCTCGCCCGCCCTGCATCAGCGCCTGCGCGAGCGGGTGCCGGTGGCCCAGGTCGCGTTGACCACCAGCTACGGCTGCACCGAGAGCGGCACCGCCGCCACCGTCGCCACCCCGCCGGACCTGATCGCGAATCCGGAGACCGTGGGGCGGCCCATCGTCGGCGTCGCCATCGAAATCCGCGATGCCGAAGGCAAAGTCGTGCCGGACGGCACCGAGGGCGAGATCTGCGTGCGCAGCCCGTACGTCATGCTCGGCTACTACAACGATCCCGCCGCCACCGCCGCCTCCATCGATGAGAATCGCTGGCTGCGCACCGGCGACTTCGGCTTCGTCTCCGAGGGCCGCCTGCAAATGGCCGGGCGGCGTTCGGATCTCATTCTGCGCGGCGGTGAGAACGTGTACCCGGCCGAGATCGAGAACGCCCTGGACGAGCATCCGCTGGTGCGCGAATCCGCGGTGCTCGGCGTCCCGCACGAGGACCTCGGCCAGGAGGTGGCGGCGATCATCGTTGTCGCGGACCCGGATTCGGTCACCGAGGACGAGTTGCGCGATCACGTGGCGCAGCGGCTGGCGTACTTCAAGGTGCCCGCGCGCTGGCTGATCACCGCCGACGCGCTGCCGCGCAACGCGACCGGCAAGGTGCTGCGCCGCGAACTATCGCTGGGGGAGTGAATCACCGTGTACGACACCATCATCAAGGGCGGCCGCTGGTTCGACGGCACCGGTGCGCCGTCGGCCATCCGTGATATCGGCATCAGCGGCGGCCGGATCGCGGTGGTCAGCGCCACCCCGCTGGACGAGACCGATTGCGCGCGAGTGATAGACGCCGCCGGGCAGTGGGTCATTCCCGGCATGGTCGATATCCACACCCACTACGACGTGGAGGTGCTGCTGGATCCGACGCTGTCGGAATCGCTGCGGCACGGCGTCACCACGATCCTGCTGGGCTCGTGCTCGCTCTCGACTGTGCATGTGAACGGCTCCGACGCCGGTGACCTGTTCGGCCGGGTGGAGGCCATCCCGCGCAAACACGTGGTGGCGGCCGTCGATGAGCTCAAGACCTGGAACAGCGCGCACAGCTATGTGGCGGCGCTGGAATCGCTGCCGCTGGGCGCGAATCTGGCTGCCTTCATCGGTCATTCGGATATCCGGTCGGCGCAGATGGGTTTGCAGCGGGCCACCAGTCCCGATGTCACGCCCACCGAATCCGAGTTGCGGGCCATGGAGCACAAACTGTCCGAGGCCCTGGACGCGGGCTTCGTCGGCATGTCCTCGCAGCAGCTGCTGTTCGACAAGCTCGACGGTGAGGTGTGCCGCTCGCGCACACTGCCCTCCACCTACGCCAAGCCGAAGGAACGGCGGCGGCTGAATCGCATTCTGCGCGAACGCAAGCGGGCGCTCCAGGGTGGTCCCGATGTGGCCCGCCCGCAGAGCCTGGTCGCCATGGCGGTCAGCAGCCTCGGCGTCTTCCGGCCGAATCTGAAGGTCAGCCTGCTCTCGGCCGCCGATATCAAGGCGATCCCCGGTGTGGTGAAGGTCTTCCCGCTCATCGGCAAGATCCTGAACCGGCTCGGCGGTGACTTCCGCTGGCAGCACCTGCCGGTGCCGTTCGAGGTCTATTCCGACGGCATCGATCTGCCCGTCTTCGAGGAATTCGGTTCCGGCGCGGCGGCTCTGCACCTGTCCAACCAGATCGACGAGCGGCGCGCACTGCTCGCCGACGAGAACTACCGGCGCTGGTTCCGCAAGGACTACGACAAGAAGTGGGGTCCGCGGGTCTGGCACCGGGACTTCTTCGATGCCGAGATCACCGAATGCCCGGACGCGAGCGTGATCGGCAAGACCTTCGGTCAGGTCGGCGTGGATCGCGGTGGCGTGCATCCGGTCGACGCCTTCCTGGATCTGGTGGTGGAGTACGGGCCCAAGGTGCGCTGGCGCACCACCATCTCCAATCACCGGCCCGAGGTATTGGATCAGCTGGCCGCGGATCCCAGTGTGCAACTGGGCTTTTCCGATGCGGGCGCGCACCTGCGCAATATGGCCTTCTACAACTTCGGCCTGCGCCTGCTGCGGCGGGTCAACGAGGCGCAGCAGGCCGGACGCCCGTTCATGACCGTCGAGCACGCCGTGCACCGCGTCACCGGCGAGCTGGCCGACTGGTACGACCTGGACGCCGGGCACCTGCGCGTCGGCGATCGCGCCGATGTGGTGATCATCGATCCCGCACACCTGGACGAGAGCCTGGACGCGTACGCGGAGAACCCGATTCCCGAGTACGACAACCTCTCCCGCATGGTCAATCGCAATGACGACACCGTCACCGCGGTCCTGGTGAACGGCGAACACGTATTCGGGTTGGGCGAGAAATCCCCGGCCCTCGGTAAACAGCGCACCGGGCGGTTCCTGCGCGCCGGTCGACGCGAGAAGTAGGGAATTCAGCATGAGCACAGCACGATTCGGCGGTAAGACCGCCGTGGTGACCGGTGCGGCCTCCGGAATCGGTTCGGCCATCGCCACCGCACTGGTGGCCGAGGGCGCCTCGGTGGTCGGCCTCGATATCGATGAGGCGGGTTTGCAGAAGAAGGCCGCCGAACTCGGCGACGCCTTCGTGCCCGCGGTCGCGGATGTGACGGTGGAAGATCAGATCGCCGCCGCAATCGCCGTCGCCGCAGCGCGTTTCGGCCGCCTCGACGCGGCGTTCAACGTGGCGGGCGGCTCCCGCATCGGCGCGGTCACCGACCTCGAGGAATCCGATTGGGATTTCACCGTCGATCTGGTGCAGAAGAGTGTGTTCCTGTGCACCAAACATGAAGCCCGCCTGATGCGTGAGTCCGGCGGCGGTGCGATCGTGAACATCTCGTCCCTGGACGGGCGCGTCCCCATGCCTGGCGGCAGCGCCTATGCCACCGGTAAGGCCGGCGTGGTGATGTTCAGCAAGAACGCCGCATTGGAGTTGGCGCAGTATCGAATTCGAGTGAACTCGGTGCTGCCCGGACTCGTCGACACCCCACTGGTGGCGGCGGTCATGGGTTACGAACCGGCGAAACAGATGTTCCTGGACCGCATTCCGCTGGGTGCGGCGGCTACGGCGGAACAGGTGGCCGCGCCATGTCTGTTCCTCGCCAGTGACGATGCCTCGTACATCACCGGTACCGAACTGGTGGTGGACGGCGGCTGGGAAATCAGCAATTTCCCGAATCTGGCCAAACTCGCCGGGTAATACGGCTACCCCTGCCGGTCATCAGAATTGCTGGTGACCGGCAGTCGCGTTTTCAATCCTTGGCGAGACCGTCCGGGCCGAGGCTGGCCGCGTCCAGGCCCAGCATCTGCAGCAGGTATTCACAGTCGGCCGCGTCGAGTGCGTGCCCGGCGACCGTATGCCTGGCCTGCGCGTTCTGCTTGGCGCAGGCGGCCTTCTCGGCGGCGCGTGCCGCACCGAACTCACCCTGCTCATCGCGCAGGTTGGTGGTCTGGTTGATCAGGGTCATAGAAGTCTTCCCAGGCCGTGTCGGGTTGCCGTATCCGAATGAATCGGGTCAACACCGTCTATTCCTTACCCTACTTGGTGGCCGGAGTTATAGAAATGAGATCGCCCGGAAACGCATTTGTCGCTTGTCACAAGGCAGGTCGGCAGGGGTTTTCGGGAATCTAGCGCGGCGGCAGCGATGAGGTCTCCCAGGCACGGGCGAAGCGCCGTTTGTCGGCCGCGTTGGTCTCCTTGCTGCGGTAGACGACGTACGGGCGGGTCAGATAGCCGATCGGGGCGCTGAACATGTGCACCAGTCGGGTGTACGGCCAGATGCCGATCAGGGTCAGCACGATCAGGCCGTGCGCCTGGAAGGTCCACGGGGTGCCGACCATGAGTTCGGGCTGTGGATGAATCGAGAACAGGCTGCGGAACCACGGGGAGACGGTTTCGCGGTAGTTGTAGGTGCCCCAGAGCAGGTTGCTGCCGACCGTATTCAGCAGGCCGGTGATGAGCGCACCGGCCAGCAGGACGTACATGACCTGATCGTTGCGGGTGGTGGCCTTGCGGACGGCGGTGACGGTGACGCGGCGGTAGAGCAGGATGCCGATGCCCGCGATCACCGCGATGCCCGCGACCGTGCCCGCCGAGACCGCCACCACGTGATACAGGTGCTCGGAGATGCCGACCGCGTTGGTCCAGGACTCGGGGATGAGCACGCCCAGCACGTGCCCGCCGATCACCCCGAGCATGCCGAAGTGGAACAGCGGACTGCCCAGGCGCAGCAGTCGCGATTCGTAGACCTGTGAGGACCGCGTGGTCCAGCCGAACTGGTCATTGCGATAGCGCCACAGATGGCCCAGGGCGAAGGAGGTGAAGGCGACGTAGGGCAGCGTCAGCCAGAGGGCGGGGGTCATCGGCGGGCTTCCGATCCGGCGAAGGCCAGGGGGTCCATGGCGAAGGGTTCCAGGCCGACCTCTTCCTCGGGCGGACCCTGGGCGGCGAGTTCGGCGATGCGGCGGCGGTCGGCGGTGGTGACCGGCGGCAGCGTGCAGGTGACGGCGGTGAGGATGCCCGCGTACGGAGATCCACTGTCGGACAGCGAAAGTCGCAGCAATTCCAGCACCGGGACGTGTTCGCCGAGCAGGCGCTCACCACCGATGGGATCCACCGTGGCGGCGAATTCCAGCAGTACCGGCAGGTGATCGGGCAGTTCCTGATCGCCGAGTTCCACGCCCGCCTGCCGGTAGGCGTGCTTGAAACGCAGCAGCGCCATACCGCGTTTGCGGGTGTCACCGTAGGCGTAGAAGGTCAGGTGCAGGCTGGCGCGGCGGCGCATATCGAAGGTCTCGACGTACTGCTGGGCCAGTGCGATGGGGGCGGTGGCGCGCAGGTGGTCGAGGAAGCCGTCCAGGTGCGGGCGCACGGTGGGCGGCAATTCGGCCGCGGCACCGGACAAATCGTCGAGCATGGCGAGGGTGCGCTCGTGCGGGTAGTCCAGCAGTAGCGCCGCCAGCCGCCACACCAGGTGGCGGTCCCGCTCGGAGAGCGTGACCACGGGTTCGGGACGACGGCGCAGTTTCAGCAGGCTCATCGGCTCGCACCCGTCGTAATCGGTTCGGGCACATCATCGCCCGGGTGAGCGTCGCCGTTCGTGCCATTGCCATTGCCATTGCCGTTTCGGGTCGGCAGTAGGCCGTTCGCGCTCTTGCCGTCCCAGTTCAGCAGGTTCACCCGGGTCGACTTCTCCTCCGGCGCAGCGCCATTGGTATCGGTGAGATGGAACTTCTCGGCCATCACGTCGAACGCCGTCATCCCCGGTCCGCCGTCGGTGTCCAGTGAACAGCCGGTGGCGAGCGAATCCAGTTCGTGCGCCCGCGATGTCGCGCCGTTCGGGATCACATAGCGGTGCTCGTACTTGGCGATCGCGAGCAGCCGGTACATGGCCTCGATCTCCTCGGGTTCGAGCCGCACCGAATCCGGGATGGCCATATCGGGTTCCTGGCCGAGATTGATCGAGCGCATGAACGCGCGCATTCCGGCGAGGCGTTGCAGTGCATCGCGGACCGGGCCGATCTCACCGGCGGTGAACAACTCGGCGAGGTATTCCAAGGGAATTCGCAATGCGTCGATCGCGCCGAACAGGTTCGAGGCGTTCTCACCGTCGTGCCCGGTCTCGGACAGCACGTCCACCACCGGTGACAGCGGCGGCACGTACCAGACCATCGGCATGGTGCGGTATTCCGGATGCAGCGGCAGTGCGATCTTGTAGTCGACGATGAGCTTGTAGACCGGCGAATCCTGCGCCGCCTGAATCCAATCCGGGGAGATACCGGCGGCCTCGGCCTCGGCGATCACGCGCGGATCATGCGGATTGAGGAACACCCCGAGCTGTGCCGGATAGAGATCCTTGTCCTCGGTCACCGAGCAGGCGTCGAGCACGGCGTCCGCGTCGTAGAGCATGACGCCGATGTAGCGCAGCCGTCCCACACAGGTTTCCGAGCACACCGTCGGAATGCCGACCTCCACGCGCGGGTAGCAGAAGGTGCATTTCTCCGCCTTGCCCGTCTTGTGGTTGAAGTAGATCTTCTTGTACGGGCAGCTGCTCACGCACTGCCGCCAGCCGCGGCACTTATCCTGGTCGACCAGGACGATGCCGTCCTCGGACCGCTTGTAGATGGCACCCGACGGGCAGGCCGCCGCGCAGGACGGGTTCAGGCAGTGCTCGCAGATGCGCGGCAGGTAGAACATGAAGGTCTGCTCGAATTCGAGCTTCACCTGTTCGGACAGCTTGGCCAGCAGCGGATCTTTACCGACCTGTTCCGGTCCGGAGCCGAGCGAATCATCCCAGTTCGCGCCCCAGGTGACGTCCGTATTCTCGCCCGTAATAAGGGATTTGGGCCGCGCCACCGGCGTGGTGTCCATCTGCGGTGCGGACAGCAGATTGTCGTAGTCGTAGCTCCACGGGTCGTAGTAGTCCGACACGGTGGGCAGATCCGGGTTGGCGAAGATATTGAGCAGCCGCTTCATCCGGGATCCGGATTTGAGGGTGAGGCGGCCCTTCTTGTTCAGGGTCCACCCGCCCTTCCACTTCTCCTGATCCTCGTAGCGGCGCGGATAACCCTGCCCCGGACGGGTTTCCACATTGTTGAACCACACGTATTCGGTGCCCGCGCGATTGGTCCACGCCTGTTTGCAGGTGACCGAGCAGGTGTGACAGCCGATGCATTTGTCGAGGTTCATCACCATCGCCAGCTGTGCCATGACGCGCATATCAGTACTCCACTTCTTGGCTGCGCCTACGGATGGTGGTGACCTCATCGCGCTGATTTCCGGTGGGGCCGTGGTAGTTCAGCGCGAAGGACTGCTGGGCGTATCCGCCGATCAGGTGCGAGGGCTTGATCATGATGCGGGTGAGCGCGTTATGGATACCGCCGCGCTTGCCCCGGCCCTTGAATTCCTGTGCGCCCTCGGCATTCTCGGCGGGCCCTTCGATGCGCGGCACGTTCACCGCGCGGTCCTGGGCGTGATACATGAACACGGTGCCCTCGGGCATGCGATGCGAGACGATGGCGCGGGCGACGACCACACCGTTGCGGTTGACGGCCTCGATCCAATCGTTGTCGGCCACACCGATTTTGGCGGCGTCCACTTCGGACATCCAGATGGCCTGGCCGCCGCGCGAGAGCGTCAGCATGTGCAGGTTGTCCTGATAGGCCGAGTGGATGGACCATTTGGAGTGCGGCGTCAGATACCGCACGGTGACGCCGTTCTCGCTCACCTTGCCGATACCGGGCTCACTGAATAGCGCCGTCATATCCAGCGGTGGCCGGTAGATCGGCAGCTGTTCGCCGAGCTCGATCATCCAGTCGTGGTCGAGGTAGAAGTGCTGCCGCCCGGTGAGGGTGTGCCACGGCTTGAGCCGCTCGGTATTGATGGTGAAGGGGGAGTACCTGCGGCCGCCGGTCTCACTGCCGGACCATTCCGGTGAGGTGATGACCGGCACCGGCCGAGCCTGGGTGTCCGCGAACGTGATTCGCTTACCCTCGTGTTCGGCGGCCAGATCGGCCAGTTCGGTGCCGGTGCGCCGCTCCAGCTCGTGGAAGCCCTCCACCGCGAGCCGGCCGTTGGTGGTGCCGGACAGCGCCAGAATGGCCTCGGCGGCATGGATGTCCTTGGCCAGGGACGGACGCCCCTGTGCCACACCGGAAACCACGGTGCCGTTCATGCCCTTGAGGTACTCGACCTCGGCGTCCGGGACCGTGGTGACGCCCTTGGTGGTGAGGCCCATGCGCTCCACGAGTGGACCGAGCGCCGCCATCTTCTCCGCGACGTTCGGGTAATCACGCTCGACCACAACGATTTTGGGCATGGTGACGCCCGGAATGGGCTCACACTCGCCCTTCTTCCAGTCCAGCACCCGGCCACCGGCCTGCGCCAGTGCGTCGGCGCTGTCGTGCTGTAGCGGTACCGCGACAATGTCCTTGCGCACGCCCAGATGCTTTTCCGCCAGCCAGGAGAACCCGCGTGCGATGCGGTGGAAGGCCTCGAAGTCGGTGCGCGCCTCCCACGGCGGGGAGATGGCCGGGGTGAAGGCGTGCACGAACGGGTGCATATCGGTGGAGGACAGATCGTGCTTCTCGTACCAGGTGGCGGCGGGCAGCACGATATCGGAGAACAGCGTCGTGCTGGTCATCCGGAAGTCCAGGGAGAGCAGCAGATCCAGCTTTCCGGTGGGCGCTTCCTCGCGCCATTCCAGCTCCTGCGGGCGCACCCCGGTGGCCTCGGCGGTCTGCAGGTTCGAGTCCGCGCCCAGCAGATGCCTGTGGAAGTACTCGTTGCCCTTACCGGAGGAACCGAGCAGGTTCGCCCGCCAGACCGTCAGCACGCGCGGGAAGTTCTCCGGTGCGTCCGGGTCCTCGCACGCGAAGCGCAGCTCACCGGATTTGAGTCCGTCGACCACGTAGTCGGCGGCCGACTTGCCCGCCGCCTCGGCCGCATCGGCGAGATCGAGGGGATTGCGATTGAGAGTGGGGTAGGACGGCATCCAGCCCAAACGTGAAGCGAGCGCGATATTGTCGGCCGCCGTGCGTCCGGAGAAGGTGCCCTTTCCCAGTGGGGAAGCGAACGCCTCGGAGGTGAACGGGTCGTACCGCCACTGGTCATTGGTGAGGTACCAGAACACGGTGCCCTGCATCTGGCGCGGCGGCCGCTGCCAGTCCGAGGCGAAAGCCAGTGTGGACCAGCCGGTTACGGGCCGGCACTTCTCCTGGCCCACGTAATGCGCCCAGCCGCCGCCGTTCACGCCCTGACAACCGGTGAGCAGCGTCAAAGTGAAGAAGGCGCGGTAGATCTGATCGGAGTGGAACCAGTGATTGGTGCCCGCGCCCATCAGGATCATGGAGCGGCCGCCGGAACGGTCCGCGTTATCGGCGAATTCGCGTGCGATGCGCTCGGCCTGTTTGGCGGGGACGCCGGTGATCGTCTCCTGCCAGGCGGGGGTGTACGGCTCGCTCGGATCGTCGTAACCGGTCGGCCAGCTGCCGGGCAGGCCGGGGCGGGCGACACCGTACTGCGCCAGCAGGAGGTCGAACACCGTCGTCACCCGCTTACCCGCGATGACGGTGGTCGGCACGCCGCGGGTGAGGACCTCCGCGGACGGCCCGTCGAATCGTGGGAACTGCACGGCCGCAGCGTCATCGGTGCGGCCGTGCAGAGTCAGCAGGGGATCGACATCCCCCAGATCGAGGTTCCACTTGCCCTTACCCGCCTCGGTGAAGCGGTGGCCCAGGGAACCGTTGGGCACCTGCGGTTTACCGTCCGCGTCCAGCAGCACCGGCTGGAATTCGACGCTCTCCCCGGTGATTCCGAGGTCGGCGGCGGTCAGGAACTTTCCGGGTACCGCGACGCCGTCCTTCTCGTCCAGTGCGATGAGGTACGGCAGATCGGTGTAGCGCTTGATGTAGTCGTCGAAACGCTCGGTTCGCTTGTCCACGAAGAACTCTCGCAGCACCACATGCCCCATGGCCATGGCCAGTGCGGCATCGGTGCCGGGGCGCGCGGGCACCCATTCGTCGGCGAACTTGGTGTTGTCGGCGTAGTCGGGGGAGACCACCACGACCTTCTGGCCGCGATAGCGGGCCTCGGTCATGTAGTGCGCGTCCGGGGTGCGGGTGACCGGGACATTGGAGCCCCACATGATCAGGTATCCGGCATCGAACCAGTCCGCGGATTCGGGCACGTCGGTCTGATCGCCGAACACCTGCGGGGACGCCACCGGCAGGTCCGCGTACCAGTCGTAGAACGACAGCATGGAACCGCCGATGAGCGAAATGAACCGCGCCCCAACGGCATGCGAGACCATCGACATGGCCGGAATGGGGGAGAAGCCCGCCACCCGGTCCGGGCCGTACTTCTTGATGGTGTGCACATGCGCGGCCGCGGCGATCTCGGCGGCCTCCCACCATTCGGCGCGCACGAAGCCGCCCTTACCGCGCGCGGACTTGTAGGTCTTGGCGGTCTCCGGATCCTCGACAATGGATTCCCATGCCAGCACCGGATCCTTCAGCCGCGTCTTGGCGTCGCGGTACAGCTCCAGCAGCACCCCGCGCACGTACGGATACCGAATGCGCGCGGGCGAATACGTGTACCAGGAGAAGGAGGCGCCGCGCGGGCAGCCGCGCGGCTCGTACTCCGGCTTGTCCGCGCCGACGGACGGGTAGTCCGTCTGCTGCGACTCCCAGGTGATCACGCCGTCCTTGACGTAGATCTTCCACGAGCACGATCCGGTGCAGTTCACGCCGTGCGTGGACCGCACCACCTTGTCGTGCGACCACCGATCCCGATAGAACTCGTCCGCGTCGCGCCCACCCACCTGATGCAGGGTGCGCAAATCGCCGGAGACCTCACCGCGCTGGAAGTATTTACCCAATCGGAGCAGTGCATCGCCGGACGAAGTTCCGGTATGCGGGTTAGCCATGACGCCCCTATCGAGAGTGAAGAACCGGGCTGCTGGCTCGACTGTAAAGAGGTGCGGGCGGGTGGCAAAACGGTTGTCTCACAATGCGCTGAGCACCATTGTGAGCTGTGAGGTCGGCGCAACCTCATGGTCACTGGCGGGTTGCGGCATGGACCGGTGTGATCGGTCCCTACCTGCGGAAATGCCCTACCGGTGGGTAAATAGTCGCGCTATACAAAGGTTTTCGGCCGCTCGCGGTGATGCTTCGGAAACGGCTGGTTCTCTCGCGGTTTACATTTGTTAACAGAAGTTCGAAGCGAAATCCGATTGCTATCGGATCGCTGGTGAATATCCCGCGTACTCGCAGCGGGCTCGAATAGCATGCGCTCATGCACCGATTCGAGGGCGTGATCCACGAAGCCGACGGTGGCGGCGCGTATATCCCCATTCCCGCCGACATCCTGGCGGCGCTCGGCGGCGGAGGCCGCATCCCGGTGCGGGCCGCCTTCGATGGGATCGCGTACACCGGGTCGATCATGTCCATGGGGGACGGGCCGTGCCTGGGGATCCGCAAGGGCATTCGGGCCGAGCTGGGTAAGGGGCCGGGCGATGCGGTGACCGTGACGGTGGAGCGCGATACCGCCGAACGGACCGTCGAGGTCCCCGATGATCTGGCCGTCGCGCTCGCGGACGCGGGCGTGCGCGCGGCGTTCGACGGGCTGTCCTATACCAATCGGCGGGAGCTGGCGAACGGGGTCACCGAGGCGAAGCGGGCGCAGACGCGGGCCAAGCGCATTACGAAGGCTGTCGATGCCGCACGGGAGCGTGGTTGACGAGCTCCAGCGCGGTGCGCAGTGCCTGCGCCGGATCGGCGGGCAATTCCGGTGCGCGCCAGGCGACTATCTGATCGGGGCGGACCAGTAGCGCACCCGATGTGGTGAGACCGGCTGTGGTGCAGTAGCTTTCGTCGATTCGGTGGCTGGCCGTTCCCGTCTGATCGGCTGCCCTCTGCCATGCTCCGCCTTCGGGGCCGATGAGGAGGGTGTATCCCGTGCCGATCAAATCGAGCGTCGACCGGCCGGGGGCGAGGAATGTGTGCGGAATCCGGGTGCCCGGCTGACCGCTCGTATCCAGTCGCGTCATGGTGTGCGGGCTGCCGTCGGTTACGAATGCGCCTGTGGGATAGCGGTTTCCGAGAATCATTGCGATCGGATCCGCCAATGGTGTGCCGTCGGTCGACTCCCTGGTCATGGTGCGCAGGTTGAGGGTGCGAATGCTCGACTGATCGGCAATGAACCAGCCCACGGGGTGACGCTCGGCGTGATAGGTGTCCAGCAGGGCCGGATCGGCCCGGCCCTGTAGGACGTGCGCCAGCTTCCAGGCGAGGTTGTGCGCGTCCTCGATGCCGGTATTCGCACCCGCCGCCGCGAAGGGCGGCATGACATGCGCCGCGTCGCCCGCCAGGAACACCCGCCCCGAGCGGAACGCGTCGGCGATGAACATGCCTGGCTCCCAAGGCAATACGCTCAACACCTCGATATCGATATCGGGTACGCCGATGGCGATCCGCAGGGCTTCCGGCCAGTCCCGCACCGGCCGGTCGACACCGACGCCGCTGGTGAATATCCACCGCCGAGTACCGTCGACGGACGCGAAAGCCCCTGGCGCGCGGTCATTCTCGATCTGGCAGAGATTGAACTCGCGCCCGCGCACCAGCTCGCCCAGCTCGGCCCGGAAGTACACGTTCACGGCGCTGCCGAGCGTGCCGCGCCCACCGCGGGTAATCCCGAGCCGCTCCCGGATCGGGCTGTTCGCGCCGTCCGCGGCGATCAGATAGTCGGCATCGAGGGTGTCCATCGCGCCCCCGGCGGTGCGCACGATCGCACGAATGCCGGGACCGTCATCCCGGGGGGCGCTCGGTGAATCGCTCGCGTGCGCGATGTCGCCCGGGCCGTGGTGTTCACGGAAGTCCATGAGTTCCACGCCGAACCGGATATCGGCCCCGCGCGCCTCGGCGATCTCCCACAACACCGGTTCGAGCAGATCCTGTGCGCACAGGCACGCCCCCGCCGGGGTGATCGCGTCCCAATCCGGCATCCCGCCGGGAAACATCACCGGTAGCCGCTCGGCCTCGGCGAGCGTCGGCCCCGCCGCCATCGCCTGATGATTCGCCAGGTCCCGTGCCGCGCCGAAGACCTGGTCGGCGATCCCGAGCTGGCGGAACAGCTCCATCGTCCGGAGATTGATACGCCGCGCCTTCGGCTGGGGAGAGGTGGTGGCCCGCCGCTCGACCAGTGTCACCTCGACATCGTGCTGCCGCAGGAACAGTGCGGCGCACAGCCCGACGAGTCCGCCGCCGACGATCAATACGCGTGGTGTGTGTACGTTGTACATCATGTGTACGTTGTACACGAATGGTTGAATTCCGGGCAAGGAGGTGACGATGACCGACGACCAATCCCCACCCGGCCAGCTGATCTGGACCCTGCCCGAACCCCCGGGCCGATCGACGACCACATTGAGCCGCGCCGACATCCTGCGCGCCGCCCTGACCATCGCCGACGCCGAAGGCGCGGCCGCCCTGACCATGCGCCGGGTCGCCACCGCCGTCGGCGCGTCCACCCCCATGTCCCTCTACCGCTACGTCGGCAGCAAAGACGGCCTGGTAGACCTCATGATCGACGCGGTCTACGCCGAAATCCCGCTGCCCCCAACGGCTTCCGATTGGCGCGTGACCCTGGAACGGCTATCCCTGGACACCTGGACCGTCATCCAGCGCCACCTCTGGTTCGGCCACCTGGTGCACACCCGCCCACCCTTCGGCCCGAATGCCCTGCGCTACTTCGACTTCCGCTTCGCCCTACTGGAATCACTCGGCATTTCGGCCGATGACATGACCCGCATCACCAACGCCATCGATGGCCATCTCATCGGCACGGCGTTGCAATTGGCCGAGGAAACGCGCATGCGCACCCGCACCGGCCTGCACACCGACGCCCAACTCGACGCGGTCGCGACCCCGTTCCTGCAACCCACCCTCGCGGCGGGCAATCACCCCGCGTTCGCCCGCTGGCTCGAAAACCGCACTGTCGCAGCCACTGTCGACACGCAGGGCCCGGTCGCCTGGACCCTCGCGGCCCTACTGGACGGCATCACGGACCGCCTCGGTCTCCCGCAGCGGCCGTGACTCCCGCAGGCTAAGCGATCTCGCTCGGCCGCTTGAACCAGGCCACCGCGCTCTTCTGGCACAGCAGAATCACCACCGCGAGACTGGCCCCGAAGCCGAGCACCCCCGGCGGAGTCTGCGCGGCCATCCCACCGGCCCCGATGAGCAGTTCGATGCTTGCCAGCACAATCGCGGTGACCCGAATCCCGTTGCCGCCGGACCTGAACCCGAATGCGAACCCCGCCAGCACGATCGCGAAGAAGTACCCGACGGTGGCGGCGCCCGCGGCCTCCGCCCCGACGATCGCCCCCGTCATGAAGGTCAGCACAAGTCCCAGCCCGCCGAAGAGGAAGGCGATCACCCGAGCGGCCTTCACGGACTGCGGCATCTCCATCGGCATCGCCGGATACTGCCCATATCCCGGATACTGCACATTCCCCGGATACTGCGGATACGGATGCTGCCCGTACGCGTTGTGCCCGTAGGGATTCGGCCCCTGCGGGTACCCCTGGGGATAGCCGCCGCCCTGGGGTTGTCCGCCGTAAGGCTGTCCCCCGTAAGGCTGTCCGCCATAGGGCTGTCCCCCGTAGGGCGGCATCGGCGGCATCGCCGCGGTAGGTGGGTAATTCAGCGGAGCCGCCGGGGCCGCCGGAGTCGGCACACTCTCCGGCAACGCCGCGGTGGGCGGATAGTCGCCCACCGGCGCGGGTACGGGTTCTCCCCACGGTGCTCCCGTCGTTCCCGGCACGCCCTCCTGCGCCCGGGAATCACCATTGCCGCCAACGTTTTTGCCGAGATCCACCGAATTCTTCCTTCATCCCCGCATCCGCACGATCCTGTGCGGTGCTCCACGAGGAAGATAACAGCGCTCCCGGACAATCGGGTCTTGCTGATCCGCTACTCGGCGATCAGTTCGGCTTCGGAGTCCAGGGCGCGCTGGGTGTCTTCGTCTACGCCGATCGCGCCCGGGCGGTAGGTGACCGAGCGGAGGTTGCCGGTGTAGCGGAAGATGCCGTGGCGGTCGCGGAGGTCCCAGTCGACGGGGCCGCGGGAGTCGAGGCCGACGGAGATGCCGGTCCAGGGGGCCATGCCTACGAGTTGGACCTGGTCGGGGAGGTGGGCGGCGCGGACGCCGTCGATGCCGATGGTGAAATCCCAGCGCAGGTGCGGGCGGACCACCGCGGAGACCGTGAAGTGTTGGCTGCCTTCGGGAATCGCCCCCGCGTCGACGGTGGTGTAGCGGCCGTAGGCGTTGTAGCCGAAGAACAGGTGGCCGTTTTCGACGAAGAGCAGGTAGCCGCCCTGCGGGTCGCCGTGGGCGACCAGGACGCCCTCGTCACCGGGCTGGTAGTCAGCCACCTGCACGGCAATCGTGAAGTCGCGGTAGGCGATCAGGCGCTGGGAGCGGTAGCGCTCCAGGGTGGGGGTGCCGGGCAGGATGCGGACGCGTTCACCGAAACGGGCCTCTTCCGGGCGGCGCGTGGCCAAATCCTGGCGGGTGACGAGCGGGAAAACCGTGTTGTGCCAGGCGGCGTCGTCCCAAGCCGCCGAGAGCTCGGCCACCTTTTCCGGGAATTGCTCGGAGAGGTCGTGCAATTCGGTGGGATCGGTGCGCACGTCGAAGAGCTGCCAGCGCGGATTGTCCACGCCGCGTGCGGGTTCGGCCAGGGCCAGCAGTTTCCAGCCGTCGCGGTAGAAGCCGCGGTGACCGGTCATCTCCGAATACTGTTCGATGTGCCGGGAGACGGCCTGCTGATCGCGCAGCACCTCGATCGCCGAAATGCCGTCGAATTCCTTGGCGGGCAGGCCATTACGCACCGACGGGCGTTCCAGTCCCGCGAGCTCCAGCAGCGTCGGGGTCAGATCGGTGATGTACGTGTACTCCTGGCGGATGCCGTTGTCATCCTCGGTGCGCGGCAGGCCCTTGGGCCAGGACAGCAGGAACGGGACGCGCACGCCGCCCGCGAAGGTCTGGCCCTTGTAGAAGCGGAACGGGGTGTTGGAGGCCTGTCCCCAGCCGCGCGGGTAATGGACGCCGAGCTTGGCGCTGCCGATGAGTTCGTCATCGTGCGGCACATCGCGTTCCCAGTCCGGCTCGTCCACCTGTGCGAACTGCGCGAAGTAGGTGCGCGTGCCCTCCGGCCCGCCCTCGGCGGTGCCGCCGTTGTCGGAGGTGAAGACGATGATCGTATTGTCGAGTTCGCCGAACTGCTCCAGGGTTTCGACAATCCGCCCCAGGCTCTGGTCGATGCTGTCGACCATGCCCGCGTACACCTCCATGTACCGCTCGAAGCGAGACTGTTGTTCGGGCGTCAGCGAATCCCATTCCTGCGCTTCATAACCGGGCTCGGTATTGCGCGGCTTCTGCTGGGTGCCTTCGGGGAACAGGCCCTGTGCGAGTTGGGAAGCGAAACGGCTCTGCCGCAGGCGATCCCAGCCCTCCTTGTACTTACCGCGATATTTGGCGAGGTCTTGCGGCTTGGCCTGGAGCGGGCCGTGCATCGCGGTGTGCGCGAAGTACAGGAAGAACGGCTTGTCGGCGTCGTGCGCGCGCAATTCCTTCAGATACCCGATCGCGCGATCGGTGTAATCGTCGGTGAGGTAGTACCCCTCCGGGTATTCCTGCACATCCACCGGCGAGCTGTCCGACACCAGCTGATTCGGATGGTAGAAGGAGTTCAGACCCTCCAAAGACCCGTAGTACCGGTCGAATCCGCGCTGTGTCGGCCAGGAATCCCGATTCGCCGCCGGATGCAACGTGGCATCGCGCACCAGATGCCATTTACCCACCGCGTAGGTGGCGTATCCATTGCCGCGCAGGATCTCCGGCAGCGTCAGCACATCATCGGCGAGCTCGAGCCGCAGGCCCGGGTATCCCGGATCGGCATTGGCGACGAAACCGAATCCGGCGCGATGCGAATTCACGCCAGTCAGCAGCGCGGCCCGCGACGGCGAGCACAGCGGTGTGGTGTGGAAGTTGGTGAGCCGCAGACCATCAGCGGCGATACGATCCAGCGTCGGGGTGTCGATCTCGGAGCCGAACGGGCCGATATCGCTGAAGCCCATGTCGTCGACCAGCACCACGATGATGTTGGGCGCACCGGCCGGGGCGGTCGGCGGATAGATCCACTCCGGCGTCGAATCGGCGGTGGTGCGGCCGATTTCACCGGCGAAGTTCTCGTAACCACGAGCATGAGGGGGAACAGGCATCCTCTCAGCAAAGATGCGCACGCGTGGTGCGGACCAGGGTTTCGCGCACGCTGCGCACAACCGGTGATCGGCCGCCGACCCGCTGTTAGCGTCGCCGCATGCACACCAGTCGCTTCTGCACGCCCAGCACCGGAATCATCCGGCCCGCGCGGGCGCTGTGCTGTCGACCCTGTGCCTGACGCGCCCGGCCCGCGCGTATTCGTTGTTTCTGAAAGTCCCCACGGGTGCGTCCACAGCACCCTCGCCGCCTGCTGCGCGGCCACAAATCTCGAGGATTTCCCCATGAATTCGTCCCCCGGCGGACTGGATCGTCGTCGTTTCCTGCGCAATTCCGGCGTTGCCGCGCTCGCCATCTTCGGTGGCGGCGCACTGGCCGCCTGCACCTCCGCGGTGAACCAGAGTAGGGGTGGCGGCGATGACAATGCCCAGCCGGTCAAGGGCGGCACGCTGAAGTACGGTGTGCTCGCGGATCTGGTGCCCGCGAATATCCTCACCAATACCGGTACCACGCCGTACGTGGTGGGCCTGGTCTTCGAAACCCTGGTGCGCTACCCGCACGACAAGCTGGAACCGCAACCGCTGCTGGCCGAGAAGTGGACCCTCGCACCGGACGGCCAGTCCATCACCCTGGACCTGCGCAAGGATGTGAAGTTCCACTCCGGTCGCGCCTTCACCGCGAAGGATGTCGAGTTCTCGCTGCGCACCTACGCGGACCCGAAGTGGTCCGCGCAGCTCAAGAGCACCGCCGCCGCCATCACCGGATATGACATCGTCGATCCGAACCGCATCAAGCTGACCTTCTCGCAGCCGCTGGGCAATATCTTCGATCTGCTCGATACCGCGCCCATCCTGGACAGCGAATCCATCGATCAGCTCGGCACCGGCGATAAGATCGTCGGCACCGGACCGTTCAAGTTCGTACAGCGAATCCCCAACCAGCAGTTGGTATTCGAGAAGAACGCGGACTACCGGGTGCCGGACCGGCCGTATCTGGACCGGGTGGAATTCGCCATCATCTCCGATAATCAGGCGCAGCTGAACGCGCTCAAGTCCGGTCAGATCCACTTCGCCGATGGCATCACCTACCGCGATAACGAAAACCTCGCCAAGACGGACGGCTACCGCGTCATCAATTACGAGGGCGCCGAACTCCAGATGTACGTCGGTGCGAACGTGCAGGATCCGGCGCTGGCCGATCCGAAACTGCGCCAGGCCATCGCGTACGCCATCGACCGCGACCGGGTCATCGCCGAGGTGTTCCGCGGCTCCGGCTATGCCACGAATCTGCCGTGGCCCAAGTCCTCTCCCGCCTTCGACGATGCCCGCAATACCCGGTTCAAGCGCGATGTGACCAAGGCCAAGCAGGTGCTCTCCGGGGTGCCCAAGCCGCCGAAGTTGCCGCTGGCGTACAGCGCCGGTTACGCCACCCACGAGGCGACCGCGCAGATCGTGCAGGCCAATCTCGCCGAGATCGGCATCGAAACCGAGTTGGTGCCAACCGAATACGCCACCTTCGTCAAGCAGTTGATCGGCGCGCAGTTCCCGGGTCTGTGGATCACCGACCATTCCTGGGCGCAGTTCGTACCGTCCACGCTGACGGTCAGCGCCTACCCGTTCAATGCCCGCAAGAACGCCTCGCACTACGAATCACCCGCCTATGTCGCCGCGGCCGACAATGCCTGGAAGCTGCCGCAGGGCACCGGACCGGATGCGGTGCGCGCCTACCAGGCGCTGAGCGATCAGCTGCTGGACGGCCTGTTCCTGATCGAGATCGGCGTCCGGCTCGCCCAGGGCTCCACCACCCGCAAACTGCACAATGTCGGCTGGACCAAGCGCCGCGAACTGGATCTGCGGGAGACGTTCCTGTCATGATCGCATACCTGCTGCGCCGGGTGCCTTCGGCCGTAGCGGTGTTGTTCGGCGCGTCCGTGCTGATCTTCCTGCTGCTGCGGCTGGTGCCCGGCGATCCCGCCCAAACCCTCGCCGGGCCCGATGCCACCCCCGACACCATCGCGAGCATCCGGCATCAGCTGGGGCTGGACCGGTCCATTCCGGCGCAGTACCTGAGCTGGCTGCACGGGGTGTTCACCGGCGATCTGGGCCGGTCCTACATCATCGGCGGGCAGATCTCCGAGCTGGTCGGGCGCGGGCTCACCAATACCCTTGTGCTGACCGCGTTCTCGCTGTTCCTGGCGATCACGGTCAGCCTGGTGGTGAGCGTGTCCGCGGTGCTGTTCGACCGGCGTTGGCTCAATGCCGTTGTGGCGGCGATCAATACGGTCGCCGTCGCGGTGCCGGTGTTCGTGACCGGCGTGTTGCTGGTGCTGGTCTTCGCCATCGCCATTCCGATCCTGCCCGCCGGTGGTATTCCGCCGGACGGGTTCATCGCCGCACCCGATATCGCCGTGCAGTATCTGCTGCTGCCCTCGATCTGCCTGTCGCTGCCGGTGATCGCGGCGCTGACCCGATTCCTCACCGAATCGCTGCGTACCGAATTGCGCAAGCCGTATGTGCTCACCGCACGGGCACTGGGGATTTCACATCGGCGGATCGTCACCCGGGGCGCGCTGCGCAACGCCCTGCCGACGCTGCTGACCGTGCTCGGCATCCAGACCGGGCAGCTGCTCGGCGGTGCGGTGCTGGTCGAGGCGGCCTTCGCCTGGCCGGGTATCGGGCAATTGATCGAACAGGGCATCAACCGCCGCGACTATCCGGTGGTGCAGGCGCTGCTGCTGTTCTCGGTGGGAGTATTCGTGATCATCCAGCTGACCACCGATGTGGTGCACGCCTATCTCGATCCGCGGATTCGCATCGGAGGCCGGGCATGAGCGACCTCGCACTCGCCGAATCGGTGGACAGCACCGGAAATCCGGTGGAAAGCGCCGAGGCGCTGGTGAAAAGTGCGGAGCGCGAACCGAATTCGGCTCGTCCGATATGGCAGGCGTTGGGCAGGGGGCAGGGGCTGGCCGGTGTGCTGCTGGTCGCGATCATCGCGATCGCGGGTCTGGCCGCCGGACTGCTCACGAAATACGATCCGCTGCAGCAGATTCCGGGCGCGAACCTGCTCGGGCCCAGCGCCGACCACTGGCTCGGCACCGACAATGTCAATCGCGATGTCTTCACGCGCGTGCTCTACGGCATTCGCATCGACCTGTTCATCGCCCTGGTGGCGGTGCCCGCCGGTGCGCTGCTCGGCGCGCTGACCGGACTGCTGGCCAGCGTCAACACTATCGCCGATGTGATCACCCAGCGCATCTTCGATCTGATCCTGGCCTTCCCGGCGCTCATCTTCGCCATCGCGCTGTCCGCCATCACCGGACCGGGGGTGCAGGCGGTGATCGTGGTCATCATCGCCGCCGAGGTGCCCATCTTCGGCAGGCAGATCCGCACCGCCATCCTGGCCGTGCGGGAGCAGCCCTTCGTGGAAGCGGCCGAGGTCATCGGTGCGGGCACCTGGTGGACGCTGCGGAAACACGTGCTGCCCAATGTGATCGAACCGCTCTCGGTGCAGCTGGCACTGTCCATGTCGCTCGCGGTCTTCGTCGAAGGCGCGATGAGCTTCATCGGCATCGGCGTGCGACCGCCGGATCCCTCACTGGGATCACTCATTTCCGAATCCATCGCCAATCTGGACGCCAACCCGGCCTTCGCCATCGGACCGCTACTGGTGGTGTCCGGCCTGACCCTCGGATTCCTATTGATCGCCCAGGCCCTGGGCCGCGCCCGGAGGATCGGATGAGCGAGCACGAGACCGAACAGCCGACCCTGCTCGATATCCGGGACCTGGTGGTGCGCTTCGGCACTCGCACCGTGGTCGACGTGGTGCGGGTGCGGGTGGGCCGCGGCGAGACGGTGGCACTGGTGGGCGAATCCGGATCCGGGAAATCGCTCACCGCGCGCGCCGTGCTCGGCCTGCTGCCCGAGGGTGCGCACGCCGAGGGCTCGATTCGCCTGGGCGACACCGAGATCATCGGCACCCCCGACGCGGACCTGCGCGCCCTGCGCGGCACCCGCGCCGCCATGGTGTTCCAGGAACCGCAGACCGCGCTCAATCCGGTGCAGAAGATCGGCACCCAGATCGCCCAGGCGCTGCGCGCGCACCGGTCGATCGGCAAGGCGGAGGCCAGAACTCGCGCCATCGAACTGCTCGGCCTGGTCGACATCCCCGAGCCGGACAAGCGCGTGGACTGGTATCCGCATCAGCTCTCCGGCGGGCAGAAACAGCGGGTGGTCATCGCGCTGGCACTGTCCGGCGAACCCGATCTGCTCATCGCCGATGAGCCGACCACGGCCCTGGACGTCACCGTGCAGGCCGAAATCCTGGACCTGCTCCGGGATCTGCAGGCCCGCACCGGCACCGCCATCCTGTTCATCACGCACAATCTCGGTGTGGTGGCGGCCATCGCGGACCGCGTGGTGGTGATGCGCTCGGGTCGGGTCATCGAAACCCGGCACGTGCAGGAGCTTTTCACCGATCCTGAGCAGGAGTACACGCGCACGCTGCTGGACGCTGTCCCGGTGCTCCCCGGAACGGTTCCCGCGCCGCGCGACAACGCTCCGGTCACAGAAGCGGTCGCCGCGGTACCCGAAGAGGAACCGGTGCTGCGCCTTTCGCATGTCTCGGTGGTGTATCGCCGTCAGCGCAAAGAATTCCGCGCGCTGACGGATGTGTCGCTGACCGTCGCGCCGCGCGAGGTGATCGGGCTGGTCGGTGAATCCGGTTCCGGTAAGAGCACTCTCGGCCGCACCGCGCTCGGACTGGTGCCGCCCGCCGGTGGCGAGGTGGTGTTGCAGGGGGTGCGGCTGAACGGCC
This sequence comes from Nocardia sp. NPDC058058, assembly GCF_042885355.1. Classification (NCBI taxonomy): domain Bacteria; kingdom Bacillati; phylum Actinomycetota; class Actinomycetes; order Mycobacteriales; family Nocardiaceae; genus Nocardia; species Nocardia sp. NPDC058058. Next base: position 897,432 of record NZ_JBHVSA010000004.1, read on the forward strand.
TGGGCAGACGCGATCTGCGCGGGTTGCGCAAGAACGTGGCCCTGGTGCATCAGGATGTCACCGCCTCGCTGGATCCCCGGCGCACGCTGGAGGATTCCATCGGCGAACCGCTGCTGGTGCATCGCGCCGCCTCCGGTGCGCTACTGCGCGCCAAGGTGGGCGAGCTGCTGGAATCGGTTCGGCTGCCGCGTGATTACGCCACCCGCCGTCCCGCCGAACTCTCCGGTGGACAGCGTCAGCGTGTCGCATTGGCCCGGGCGCTCGCGCTCGCACCCCGGCTGCTGGTGGCGGACGAACCCACCAGCGCCCTGGATGTCTCGGTGCAGGCGCAGGTGCTGGACTTGTTCACCGATCTGCGCGAAGAATACGGATTCGCCTGCCTGTTCATCAGTCACGATCTCGCGGTGATCAATCAGATCGCCGATCGCGTGGTCGTGCTGAAGGCGGGCGGCGTGGTCGAAACCGGGCCGGTGGCAGACGTTTTCGGCAACCCCGCACAGGAGTACACCCGCCGGCTGCTGGCGGCCGTACCCGCACCCGATCCGAGGCGGGCGCGGCGATCTACGCTCGGCGTCGATGTCGGCACGGAATCCGCCCCCGCGCGGCCGCCGCTGGCACTGGGGGCCTGAGCCGAATTCCCAACAGGATCACCGACATATACAAACAGGGATAGTCGCGCATACCTGTTATCCGGCCGATTCATGCGAGCATCCACCGGAGGGGGCAACCCGGTGGCATCCCGAACGGGATGCCATGCGCCGGGCAAGCTGAAGGGAGCTGCGGTGGTCGCCGACGCGCCATGCGGACATGAATCTCGGGAGTTGGAAGCGCCCACCTTCGGAAATCTGCTGCGCCGCTTACGCGACGGTCGCGGACTTTCCCGCGAACGCCTGGCATTCAACGCGGGCGTAAGCGCCAGCTACATAACGCATCTGGAGAAGGGTGAGCGCGGCAACCCCACTCGCGAAGTAGTGGAGGCGCTTATTCGCCATCTCGATCTGCTGGATCCGCTCAGTGCCGCCGACCATCGCCAACTGAGCGATCTGGCGGGGCTGGGATCAGGCGATCTGCCGACCGTGGAGCAGTTATGCGATGCCATCACCGCCAATATGCGCCGGGTATTGAACCTGCATCGTCCCAACCTGGCCGCCTATATCGACCTCCGGGCGAATGTGCTCGCCTGGAACGACAGCTGGGATGACACCTTCCCCGGGGTGACCGAGGACGGAAATATGCTCCGCTGGCTGTTCGGCAATGATCTGGCGACCCGCGTCATGGTGAATTGGGAATCCGATGTGCGCCAGGTGGTCCGCTGGCTGCGCGGATTGATCGGCCGCTCCGGCGATACCGCCGGATTCGCCGATCTCCTGCAGGAACTCGGCGAATTCCCGAAATTCCGGCAAGCCTGGAGCGAGGGCGGCGTGGCCTTCGCCCCGCACGTCTGGACCCTGCACCTGCGCAACCCGGTAACCGGCCTCCGCCGCAAGGTCTACGCCCAAACCGGCCGTATCGACACCGGCCCCCACCCCGGCCACCTGATGGCCATCCTGGGCCTCAACAGCTGAACCCTCCCGGATCAGCGGGGAAGGGGGATGAATTCCACCGCGGCGTTGTCTTCGGCGTCGGCGGGGACGATCACGAGGCCGTCGCGGTCCAGGAGTCCGGCCAGATGGGCGGTCCGGATGCCCGGGTCGCCGGTCCAGCCGCCGTTGGCGTCGGCGCGGGCCGGAACGATTCGCGGTGCGGGGCCGGAGATTTCGGCCGCGTTGGCCAGCGGCCCCATGATGGGCCGGGCCGGGATCGCGCCGGTGAGCCCTTCGACGACCGCGTGTACGAGCGCCAATAGCGTTGCCACGGCGGCATACGGGTTGCCGGGGAGTCCGAGAACGACCGGGCCGGAAGCCAGTTGGGCCGCGACCGTGGAGCCGCCGGGCCGCAGCCGCAGGCGGCTGAGCAGGACGCGCGATTGCGCCCGATCCAGCGCGGCGCGGAGCTGATCGGCCGCGCCGCCGCCGGTGGCCCCGACGATCACCAGCAGATCGCAATCGACGGCGGCGGCGAACACCTCGTCGAAGGCATTCGCGGTGTCCCGCAGGTGAACCCGGTCCACCGTATCGATGCCGTACCAGGCGAGCAGATCGGGCAGGATGGGTCCGAGGGAGTCGCGGGTCTGTCCGGTGTGCAGCGGGCCCTCACTGCGAATCTCATCGCCCGTCATGACGATTCGCGCCCGGATCGGTCCGCGCACCGCGAGCGTGCGCACTTCCGCGCTGGCCGCCACCGAGATCAGCGCCGTATGCACCGGCGTACCGGCGGGCGCGAGTTCGGTCCCGGGCTGCCAATCCTCGCCGCGGCGGCGCACATCATCGCGAATCGGCGTGTCCGGCAGGCGATGTAGTCGCCCGTCGGCGTCGACGCGCACGAATTCATCACGCACCACGGTGCCGGTGCCGTCGGGCACATGCGCGCCGGTGGCAATGCGCACCGCCTCCCCGGGTAGCAGTCCCACCGGTCGCTGCCCGCCCGCGAAGCCGATATCGCGGCGCAACCGCCAGGGCCCGTCCCCGCTCACCGCGTACCCGTCCATGGCACTGACATCGAAGCGCGGCAGCGCCTCGACCGCGCGCAGCGGTTCGGCCAGCACGGCTCCGCGCGCGGGTCGCACCGCCAGCTGCCGCACCCGCAGCCGGGATATCCTCCGGCGCAGCGTTTCCCGCGCTTCGTCCAGGGCCACGGGCGCGGCGGCCCGGCCCGCGCCGGTGCGGGCCTCCCGCACATCGTCGGGTGTATCGCAGTCCTGCACCCCGTCCAGCGCGACCATGGCGGTGTCGATCGGCACCAGCGCCTTCATCGGCCGATTCGCCAGGGAATCAAGACGATTGAGCGCCTCGGCGAGCGCCGCCCGCCGCCACACCCCGACCAGATACTGCGGCCGCCCCGATTCATCGGCCGCGAATACCGCGTCACTTCCGGATTCCCTTGCGTGCGCGAGTAGTTCGTCTACCGCACTGGATGTGAGAAATGGCATGTCCGCCGCCAGCACCACAATGTGTCCGGCCGGGAATTCGCAACCGTCGAGCATCGCCATTCCGGCCGCGATCGCGGCCACCGGACCGGCCCCGGCCGGGACCTCTTGGGCCTGTAGGATTTCCGGCCCCAGCTCCGGCCGATGCGGTCCGACGACCACGATCCGGGTGCAGTTCGACACCGCGGAAAGGGCCGCATCCAGCATCGATCGGCCGCCGACCACAATGGCGGGCTTATCGACCCCGCCCATCCGGCTGGCTCGCCCACCGGCCAGCACAATCGCGTCGACGGTTGTCACGAGGCGTACGCGGACAGGCTGATGATCATGGTTGAAGATCGTAGTGGCTACCGCACCGGGGGCCTCGGAAGTGGTGTCTCGACAGTCGATTCCAAGGCTTGCTAAGCAATTGCTCCTGTGCGTCGAGTTGCACGTTGTGTCCCGACACATAGTAGAAATGATCATGTTTTGAACTTCTGAACAATCGCATATGGCAGTATCCGGAGCCAGAGCTGAGGGGGTCGAGGGAGATTCGCCACAGTTCACAGCAGGCGTTACAGCGGGTCCCGCTGTCCGGAACCAGCGAGTACCGGATCGATGAAGGTTGGTTTGCTGAATGTTTGTGGAGAGGGAACGGCGTGGTGCTGGGCGTGAAACCGAATAAAGACTTTGAAGAGCTGAAACCGCCGACATTCGGCCTCCTGCTGCGCAAGCTGCGCGACACCCGCGGCGTTTCCCGCGAAAGACTCGCGTTCAACGCCGGCGTGAGCGCCAGCTACATCAGCCATTTGGAGAAGGGCGATCGCGGCCATCCCACCCGCGAGGTGGTGGACGCCCTGGTCCGATATCTGGACCGAATAGACCCGCTGTCGGTGGTGGAACGCCGGCACTTGCTCGACCTGGCCGGACTCGGCGTCAGCGAATTCCCCTCGATACAGCAACTGCGCGCCGAAATCACCGATGACATGCGTCGCGCACTCGATCTGCACGAGCCCAATCTCGCCGCCTATATCGATACCCGCTGGAATGTGCTGGCCTGCAACCAGAGTTACGCCCGCGCCTTCCCCGGGCTCGCGGAGGATGTCAATATCCTGCGCTGGTATCTCAGCAACGACAAGGCTCGCGAAGTCATGCTGGAATGGGAGGAAGAGGTCCGGCTCACCGTGCATTGGCTGCGCGGCCTCATTGCCAGTTCCGGTGATACCGCCTGGTCGGCGGACTTTTTGGCGGAATTGGGCCGCTTCGGACTGTTCCGGGAAATATGGGATGACGGCATTGCCGCGTACGGGCGGCCGAATTCGGTCATGCACCTCGCGGACGATGTCACCGGCCGCTGTCGCGCCATCGACGTACAGCTGTTCAGTGTCTTCTCCGCGGCCTATCCGACCCAGATCCAGATCTTCCTCGGCATTCCCACCTGGTGCGCGGATACCGGCGTCCCGCTCGACCCCGGTCATCCGTCTCTCACACCGGACGAATAGCGCCCGGCGAATTCATCGCGCGATGTGAATTCCGGCCGCCGCGCGCCCAGGCAGCCATGGGTGCGCGAGGGCCTGCGCGAGCATATTCCCGCGCCGCGCACCTGCCCGCCGCACCAGGCGAATCAGCAAGGGCGTCAACACTTCCGGATGCGTCCACGCCGCACCGTGCCCCGCGCCCGGAATGGTCACCACACCATCGGCGCCGGCCAGCCCCGCCGCCAGGGTGGCGGATTTGCGCGCGGTGCTGATCGGATCCCGGCCGCCCCGGACCACCAACGCGGGCGCCTCGATCTCCGATAGCCGATGCAGTAGCGCGTTCCGCTCCAGCAGGCAGCGCACGGCGGGCAGCACCGTCTGCCGATCGCAGCTGTACCAGCGGCTGGTCCAGGCCCGCCACAGCCGCGGATCGGTGCCGCCGATCAATTGCGGGGCCAGTTCCGCGACCAGCGGTGCCATCGGCTCGGCGCTCGCCCAGCGCTCGAAAAACGTGCGCTGGTAATCGAGTTCGGCTCCGGCGCAGGCCTCGGCGTCGGTATCGATGAGCGCCAGCGCGCGCACCCGCTCGGGCGCCAGCAGTGCCAGCCGCAGCGCGATATACCCGCCCTGGCTCATTCCGCCGATTACCGCTTTTTCGATCCCCAATTCGTCCAGCACCGACAGGGTGTCCGCGGCCATATCCCAGTAGGTGAACTGTTCGCCGCCGGGTGTCTGTGTACGTCCGTGACAACGCGCGTCGATTGTCACGAGATTGATTCCGGCAGCTGCCAGAGGTTCGCGCATAGGTTCGAACATGGATTCGTCCATCAGAAATCCATGGGTGAGAACGAGAGTCGGTCCGGGAATATCGCTGCTCACGAAATGAACCGTGGCAGCACCTGATCGCGCATAAGGCATGGTCAGACCGTAAAGGCCGGAACGGGCCACACCCTAATGTTTGCCCGTGCAGTGCCAGGCCCCCTTCGGTGCTGTTCCCGACGGGTACCCACACTGGTCAGTGTCAGTACTGCTAGGGGTTTGCCCCAGATGCCCGCAAAACTGGACAACAAGACCTTTCGGCCTTTTAAATCAGCCCGTGACGCTTTTGGGACAAGCGTCAATTCGATAGGGAGGAAATAATGTTCGACGTCACCGCTACCGCTCGCCGCGACTTCCGGATCGATCATGGAGGCGCACTGCGGGATTCACTCGAGGGATTGCTGTTGCACGACGGAGTCGGCCTGGATGCGCGTATGCGCCATGCCATTGCCGCCGTCGTACATCTGGCGGTCGACGCACCGCTGGGCGTGCCGGAGGACGCCGAGGAATTTCTCGGCCGCCTCGATTCCGCATGGCTGTTCGCCGCCTGGAACGACTCCGACACCGAATTGTCGCTGCTCAATACGCTCGCGCTCGGCGAGGTGCCCGCGCTGTCCTGGTGCGAACTCATGTTCACCACCGCGCTCGCGCCGTGGTCGGACGCACCCGCGGCGGTGCACGCCCGCCGGGTATTTCATTGCGGGGAACAGGCTCGACTGGCCGCCGTCGCCGGTGAGTAGCGATCTCGGGTCCGAACGCGAATTTCTGCCGATACCGTCAATGAAGAGGTGAACGACGTGCGAATGCTTTTCACCAATTTCGACGCGATGTTCGAAAACATCACTCGCAAAAACGAATTCGAGCCGGAATCGTGGCATCAGCAGGCGCTGTGCACGCAGACCGATCCGGAGGCGTTCTTTCCGGACAAGGGCGGGTCCACCCGCGAGGCCAAACGCGTGTGCGGTTCGTGTGAGGTGCGCCGGCAATGCCTGGACTACGCGCTGGCGCATGATCAGCGGTTCGGTATCTGGGGCGGTCTCTCACCGCGCGAGCGCCGCCGCTATGAACGCGGGGCGGCTTAGCCCGAAGCCGCTTGCAGCAGACAGAATTCGTTGGTTTCCGGATCGGCCAGCACCAGTGCCGGTGCATTGGCCGGCGGGGTGCCCGGAGTGATCGGCAGGGCGCCCGCGGCGCGCAGGCGCGCGGCTTCTTCCACGGGGTCATCGCTGGGGAAAGCGATGAGATCCAGATGCAGCCGACTGCATTCGCCCAGCGCCTCGGGCGTGCGTAGGAACTCCAGCCACGGACCCTGTCCGGTGGCCGAACGTATTCCGGCGTAGCGGGCACTGTCATGGGTGACCGGCCAGCCCGACGCCTTCGACCAGAATTCCGCCAGCCGGAGCGGATTCTCGGTGTCGACCACGATCGCCGCCACCGCACCGGTGTCCACGTAGTGCTCGCGCGGCTCCAGCACGCAGAACTCATTGCCCTCGGGATCGGCCAGCACCACCCAGGGCACCGCACCCTGCCCGATATCGAGCTGCCGCGCGCCGAGCGATAGCGCCCGATCCACCTGCACCCGTTGATGATCCAGCGAACGACTGGACAGATCCAGGTGCATGCGGTTCTTCGCCGACTTCGCGCCGCGGGCCGGTAGGAAGGTCAGCGCCACATCCAGCCCATCGGGGTCGGAGGCGGCGACATCGACCTCGCCGGGGCGGTCCACCAGCACCTCCCAGCCCAGCAGTTCGGCCCAGAAGCGGGCGACGCTCCTGGGCTCGATCGCATCGAACACCACGCATGCCAGACGGGTGGACATATTTCAACGGTAACCGCGGTGCGGGAACGCGTATCAGGTTTGGCGGAACCCGGTGGGTGTGTTGTCGGCGGTCGGCAGATCAGTGCGGCGTGTCGAAATGGTGCCGGGCGCGCCGCAGGTCCACCCGGTCATCGAGCACCGGACAGCCCTCGGCGGCCAGCTCGCGCAATTGTTTATGCGCCAAATGTGGTGCGGGCGTGCCATTCGCCCGCAGCACCCGATGCCACGGCAGATCCGCCGAATCGGTCCGCATGATCCAGCCGACCGTGCGCGGTGTGGAAAGCCCCGCCGCGGCCGCGATATCGCCGTAGGTGGACACCCGGCCGGGCGGAATGGCCGCCACCAGGGCGCGCACCCGCTCGATCTCGGCATCGGTGGTGGCCATGAACTCTCCCTCGGTGGATTGGTCAGAGCGCCGCGCGCACCAGCGCGGCGGTCTCGGCCGGACGGGATTGCGCGACCATATGATCGCAGTCGAATTCGAGCAGGGTCAGCCGCGCGCCCAGGCGCTCGGCCAGCGCGGCCCGGAACGCCTCGGTCACGAACGGCGGATCGACCTTCATGGCCCGCACCACCGTCGTCGGCAATCCCGCGGGCGGCAGCGCGAATTCGCGGGCCAGCTGACCCCAGTACGCGATGATCGCGGGCGCGCACACGCGCCAGCCCACCCGGCCGTCTCCGGTCGGCACCAGATGCTCGGCCAATTCCGCCGCCAGGATCGCCGGATCCACTTCGGCCCAGGCGGTTTCCAATTTGTCGAAGCGGGCATCGTCGACGCTCGCGTAATCCGGATGCTCCAGCATGGAATTCGCGATCCGCAGCATGAAATCCGGATCCAATCCGATCGCCGGATCCAACAGCACCAGCGCGCGCACCAGCTCCGGATGCGCGTGCGCCAGATGCACCGCCACCGCCGCGCCGAACGAATGCCCGAGCACCACCACGGGTTCGCTCGTCTCCCGCCGCAGCAGCGTCACCAGGTCCGCGGTGATCGTTTCGAAATCCCACGGCGGCACGCCGGGCGACCTCCCGTGTCCGCGCAGATCCGGCGCAATAATCCGCACATCGGGCAACTGCTGCTCGGCCAGGGCCTGCCAGCGCCTGCCATGCCCGGTCAGACCGTGCAGCGCGAGCACCACCGGACCGGTCGAAGGACCGAAACAATGCACATGAAGATCGGACATCCGCCCATTCTGCTGGCCGCCGCACGGCCGATTCCAGCCGAGTCCGCCCCGCACCGCGCCCGCCCGGCTGTGACCGGCGGCACGGCCAACACATGGCAAACGGAACATGTCGGGCCGGTCTGTTGAAATAGCCGACGTGATGCGATCGGATAGCTCGGTGCAATTGGTGCGCCGGGCCGAGGCAGTCTCCCACCCCCGGGAGTGGGATGCCGCCCTCCGGCCGCTGTTCGAGGACAGCAGTATCGACCCCGGCTGGGCGCCCTGGCAGGTTTTGGGCGGGCCGGGCACGGGCAAGACCGCGCTGCTGGTCGATATCGCCGCGGAACGCATTCTGGCCGGGGCCGATCCGGAGTCGGTGCTGCTGCTCACGTACACCAAACGGGCGGCCACCGCGGTGCGCAATGCGATCACTGCCCGAATTGTCGAGGCCGATCCATTGCTGGGCGGCGTACCAGGAGCCACACGCGGCCCACTGGTGCGCACCCTGCACTCCTATGCCTTCGGTCTGCTGCGCACCGTCTCGGCCGCCGCCGGAAATCCGCCGCCGCGCCTGCTCACCGGCTCCGAACAGGACATCGTCATTCGGGAAATGCTGCGCGGCGAACTCGCCGAGGATGCCCCCGGGTGGCCCGAAAGGCTGCATCCGGCACTGCCTACCGGAGGATTCGCCGAACAATTGCGGGACCTCATGCTGCGCGCTACCGAACGCGGCCTCGGACCCGAAGATCTGATCGACCTCGGCCACACCCACCGGCACCCCGAATGGGTCGCCGCGGGCCGCTTCTACGAACGCTATGAACAGATCATGCTGCTGCGCTGGTCCGTCGGCATGGACGTCCCCGAAGCCAGCGCGCCCGCCCTGGACGCGGCCGAGCTCATCGGCGCGGCGTTGGACGCCCTGCTCATCGACGCCGATCTGCTCGCCGCCGAACGCACCCGCCTGCACACCATCCTCGTCGACGACACCCAGCACCTCGATCCCCTTGCCGCCCAACTCATCCGGCTCCTCGGCAGCGGTACCGCCACCACCGTCCTGGCCGCCGACCCGGACCAGGCCGTCTTCACCTTCCGCGGCGCCGACCCCCGCTTCGCCACCGACCCCGACGCCCCCGCCGACCGTCGAATCACCCTGCGCCCCAACCACCGATCCGGCACCGCCCTGCAAGAGTTGGCCGCCCGCATCACCGCCCGCCTCCCCGGCACCGGCCGCCACCGCACCCCACCCGCCTCCCTGCTGCGCCGACCCGGCGGCACCGACTTCATCGGTGAGATCACCCCGGATCCGATCGCCCCGGGCCGAGCCGGCGAGAGTGCCCGGGGCGATGCGCCATACCGCAGTGGTGAAGCCCGGGATTCCGGCACGGACGGTCGGGGCGACGCCTCGGAGGATCGTGAGAATGCCGGTGCGGGTGCGGTATTCGAAGGGGAGGTGCGGGTGCAGGTGCTCACCACCCCGGCGAAGGAGGCCGCGCTCATCGCCGATCAGCTGCGGCGCGCGCATCTCACGCACGGCGTGCCCTGGTCGAATATGGCGGTCATAGTCCGTTCTGTCCCATTGTCATTGGCTCCGCTGCGGCGTGCGCTGCTGGCGGCCGGAGTGCCGGTGCGGCAGCCGCCCGCGGACGTGCCACTGGCTCGCCGCCGGGGTGCGGCTTGGGCCATGCTCGCGCTGCGCGCGGTCACCGCGGGTGATCCCACCCGGTTGCGCCATCCGCGCCCCATTGCCTTCACCGCGGACGACGCGCTGGATCTGCTCGCGGGTCCACTCGGTGGCGCGGATCAGATCAGCCTGCGCCGCCTGCGGCGCGGTATTCGGCGCACCGTACTGGAACTCGGCTATCCCGAGCGCGACCGGGAGGTCCGCGAAAGCGAGCTCGACGAACCTCCTCGGCGTGAAGGTGTTGTCGCCGAGGTGGATTCGGGTGGCGAGGCCTTCAACGCGGCAGCGGGTCGCTCGGCTGCGGCTGCGGCCGGTGATGATCCCGAGACGGCGGATCGCTATGCGGATCTGGATCGGTCGTCGGCGGAGATTCTGCGAGACCTGTTGGTGGGGTCCGGGAATCAGGTCCTGCTGAGCAAGCTCACCAAGGTCGAGGCCGCGCCGCTGGAGCGGGTGCTCAAGGCGCTCGGGCGCGCGCGCAAGGTGCGGCGCGAGGGCGGCGGCCTGGAGGATGTGCTGTGGGGGCTGTGGACCGCTTCGACGCTGGAGCGGCGGTGGGTGGGGCAGTCCGAGCGCGGGGGAGCGGTCGGCATGCAGGCCGATCGGGATCTGGACGCGGTGGTCGGGCTGTTCGAGGCGGCCGCCGCCTATGTGGACCGGCTGCCGCGCGCCACCATCGAGGGATTCGTGGAATACCTGGAGCAGCAGGAGATTCCGCAGGACAACGCGCCGCACACCGATCCGGGTGCGGCCGTCACGATTTGCAGTGCGCACTCCGCCGCCGGGCGGGAGTGGGACACCGTCGTGGTCGCCGCGGTGCAGGAGGGGATCTGGCCGAATCTGCGACCGCGCGGCACCCTGCTCGGGGTCGAGGAAATGGTCGATGTGCTTGCCGGAGTGGGGGATTCGGGCGAGAAGGTGAGCCGCGCCGCGCCGCTGCTCGCCGAGGAACGCCGCCTGCTGCTGGTCGCGTGCAGCCGGGCGCGCCGCTCACTGCTGGTCACCGCCGTCGAATCCGTCACCGGCGACCAGGATCTGGTGCCGTCCCGATTCCTGGCCGAACTCGACGCCGAGGGCGCGGACGGCCAACCCGGCCGCATCCCACCCGCCGTCGACCCGGGCCGCGCCCTGGCCATGCACACCCTCATCGCCGAATTGCGCGGTGCCGCATGCGATCCCGAGACCACCCCGGAGCGCCGCACCCGCGCCGCCCGCCAGCTCGCCCGGCTGGCCCGCGCCGGGGTACGCGGCGCACACCCCGACGACTGGTACGGCACCGCCGAACTCTCCTCCGACTCCCCGCTGTGGGACAGCGAGGACGGGTCCGTCGCCCTCTCGCCCTCCACCGTCGAACAGCTCAAAACCTGCCCGCTGCGCTGGGCGCTGGAACGGCACGGCGGCAGCGACGGCGATAACCCGCACGCGCTCAAGGGCAATCTCGTGCACACCCTGGTGCAGGCGCTCGCCGGTCAGGTCACCGAGGCGCAGGTCAAGATGGCGCTGGTCAAGGCATGGAAGAAGATCGACCCCACCGCCCGCGACGGCGAGAACTGGTATTCGCGCGCCGAACTGCGCCGCACCGAGACCATGGTCGACACCTTCCTGAACTGGCTGCGCAATACCCGCGATGAACTCACCAATATCGGCGTCGAAGTGCCCATCGACTGCATCCTGCCCTCGCGCGCGCCGGGTGAACTGCCGGTGCGCATCAGCGGCCGCATGGACCGCCTGGAACGAGATGCCCAGGGCCGCTTCGTGATCGTCGATGTGAAGACCGGTAAGACGCCCATCACCAAACAGGCCGCCGAGGAACACGCCCAGCTCGCCACCTACCAGGTGGCGGCCGCCGCCGGAGCCCTCGGCGACGGTGAACCCGGTGGTGCGCGCCTGGTCTACGTGGCCAAGCCCAGCGCCCGCGACGGCGCGGCCACCGAACGCCAGCAGCCCGCCCTCGACGGCGGCGGCATCGACGAATGGCGCGGCGTCATCCACGACGCGGCCGCCGCCTCCACCGGACCCAGCTATCTCGCCATGCGCAATGACGGCTGCCGACACTGCAAGGTCGCGGGCAGCTGCCCGGTACAGGACACCGGCCGCCAAGTGACCGACGAGTGAGCATCACTCCCCGGCAACTCGCCGACGCCCTCGGCCTGCCGCCGCCCACCGACGAACAGGCCGCGGTCATCGCCGCCGAACCGGGGCCGACGCTGGTGGTGGCGGGCGCGGGCGCGGGCAAAACCGAGACCATGGCCGCCCGCGTGGTGTGGATGGTCGCCAACGGGCTGGTGGAACCGGAACAGGTGCTTGGCCTGACCTTCACCCGAAAAGCCGCCCAGCAGTTGACCACTCGCATCCGCACCCGCCTGGCCCGCCTGGCGGGCGCGCCGCTGCTGCGCGATATCGACCCCACCGGACGCCTGCGCGCCCTGCTCACCGGTTCCGAACCGGAGATCAGCACCTACCACTCCTACGCGGGCCGCCTGCTCACCGAATACGGTCTGCTGCTCCCCGTGGAACCCACCGCCACCCTGCTCACCCAAACCCAACTCTGGCAGCTCGCCTACCGCGTCGTCTCCACCTGGGACGGCGACCTCGACACCGACCGCAGCCCCGTCTCGGTCACCGAAGCGGTGCTGGCGCTGTCCGGCCAACTCGCCGAACACCTGGTCGAACCGCGCCAATTGGCCAGTGCCCACAAGGAATTGGACCAACTCGTCCACACCCTCCCCGCCGGACCCCGCCAAAAGGGCGGCCCCAAGAAGACCCTCCTCGACCTCCTGGAAACCCAGCACGAACGAGTTTCCCTGCTGCCCTTGGTGGAACGCCTCGCCGACGAACTCCGCCGCCGCGGCGCCCTGGACTTCGGCGCCCAAATGTCCCTCGCCGCAAAGCTCGCCGCCCTCCACCCCGAGGTGAGCACCGCCGAACGCACCCGCTTCCGCCTCGTCCTCCTCGACGAATACCAGGACACCGGCCACTCCCAGCGCATCCTGCTCTCGGCGTTATTCGGTGGAGTGCACACCCCGACGCCCGACGATTCTGGGGACTCCTCCCGTCATCCCGGCGCGCTTTTGGCCGGGATCCACACGGCGGCTGTGGATCCCGGCCAAAAGCATGCCGGGATGACGGGGGAGCAATTGCTGGAGGTGGCGGGGAGCCAACCACTTGCGGTGACGGCGGTGGGTGATCCGATGCAGTCGATTTACGGGTGGCGAGGGGCGTCGGCGGCGAATCTGCCGCGGTTCGCGACCGACTTTCCCAGTGCGCCGGGGGTTCCCGCGCCGGTGCTGCCGCTGCTGACCAGTTGGCGGAATCCGTCGGAGGCGCTGGATTTGGCGAATCTGGTGGCTGATCCCTTGCGGCTGAAAGCGGCCGAGGGCGGGGGAGTGACCGTCGACGCGCTGCGGCCGCGGCCGGATGCGACGCCCGGGCTGGTGGCGCTCGCCTTGGCGGAAGATGTTGCGCAGGAACGGGAATGGGTGGCGCGGCGGATCAAGGCGGAATGGGAGGCGGCGGCCGACGAGGGGGGTGAGCCGCCCACCTCGGCGGTGCTGGTGCGGCGCAATGCCGATGCCGCGCCGCTGGCCGAGGCGCTGCGCGAGCAGGGGCTGCCGGTGGAGATCGTCGGGCTGGGCGGACTGCTGCACACCCCGGAGGTCGCGGATATCGTTGCGACGCTTCGGCTTATCGCCGATCCGTCGGCCGGTAGCGCGGCGGTGCGCATTCTGACCGGCGCGCGCTGGCGCATCGGGGTGGCGGATATCGCGGCACTGTCGAAGCGGGCGCGGGAGCTGTCGATTCGGCGACCGGGCGGTCAATCCGCCGAAATCGCCGATACCGCGGCACTGGACGACGCCCTGCGCGAAGTGGCCCCGGAACCCGCCGAACGCGCGGGGCTCGGTGATGCCATCGCGGATCCCGGTGATTCGGAACAGTATTCGGTGCAGGGATTCGCGCGCATTCTGGAACTCGGCCGCGAACTGGGCGCACTGCGCGAGCGGTCCGGGCAGCCGCTGCCCGAACTGGTCGCCGATGTCGAGCGCACCATCGGTGTCGGCGTGGAGACGCAGGCGCGCCGCGCGGTGGCCGCCGCCGGGCGCGAACACCTCGACGCGTTCGCCGATGTGGTGGCGGGCTACGCCGCCGACTATCGCTCCTCGCTGTCCGGCCTGCTCGACTTCTTCGCCGCCGCCGCCGAGGTCGAAAATGGTTTGGAGCCGGGCGAAGTCGAGGTCGCGCACGATCGCGTGCAGGTGCTCACCGTGCACGCCGCCAAGGGCCTGGAATGGGAGGTGGTGGCGGTCCCGCACGTGGTGGACGGCACCTTCCCGTCCGGCACCGGCACCACCACCTGGATGGGCGCGCTCGCCGAACTCCCCACCCAACTGCGCGGTGATCGGGTACAGCAGGACGCGGGTGACGGTGTGCCCGTACTGGATCTGTCCGACCTCTACGATCGCGCCGATCTGGAACGAGCGATCGAATCGCATAAGAAGGCCCTGGCCCGCCGCCGCCTCGACGAGGACCGCCGCCTCTTCTACGTCGCCCTCACCCGCACCGAGCGCGCGCTGTTCGTCTCCGCGCACTGGTGGGCGGAGACCGGCTCGAAACCCAAGGGCCCCAGCGATTTCCTGCTGGAGTTGAAACAGGCCAGTGAAGTCCCGGGCTCCCCCCTCGAGCGCGGTGTCCGCATCGATCGCTGGGACGATCCGCCCCTGCCCGATACCGTAAACCCCTTCACCGACAACCCGCTCTCGGCGACCTGGCCGCGCGACCCGCTCGGCTCCCGCCGCGAATTCGTGGAAGAGGGTGCGGCACTGGTCAAATCGGCCCTCACCACCCTGGCCGTCGAATCGCAGCCGGAGCAGATCGAATTCGACTTCGGCTTCGGAGACGACTCCGGCAGTGACCCGGATGGCTCCGCCGCCGGCGAATCCGGCAGCGCCGCAGCCGATCCGGATGATCTCGACGACGATCCGGAAGGCTGGGCCACCGACGTCGACGCCCTCATCGCCGAACACCTCGCCGCCGAACAGGCGGTGCGCGAGGTGGAACTCCCCGGCCAGCTCGCCGCCACCTCCCTGGTCGACCTGCGCGCCGATCCGACGAAACTCGCCGCCCGCCTGCGCCGCCCGCTCCCGTACCCGCCCAGCCCGTTCACCCGCCGCGGCACCGCCTTCCATGCCTGGCTGCAACGCTGGTTCGGCGGCGCGCGCCTGCTCGCCTTCGACGAACTCCCCGGTGCGGCAGACACTTCCGATACCGATGCCGACCTGGTCCGCCTCCAGGAGGCCTTCCTCGCCTCCGACTGGGCCGACCGCAATCCCGTCGAAGTCGAGGTTTCCTTCGAAACCTCCATAGCGGGCACCGTGATTCGCGGCCGCATGGACGCGGTCTTCCGCCGCCCCGACGGCGCCTGGGTCATCGTGGACTGGAAGACCGGCGGCGAACCCGCGGCCGCCGAAGAGGATTCGGTCGCCATCCAGCTCGCCGTCTACCGCCTCGCCTGGGCCCGCCTGGAAGCCGCCCGCACCGGCGCCCCCGAGACCGACATCCTCGCCAACACCTACGCGGCCTTCCACTACGTCCGCACCGTCCGCACCATCGCCCCCGAACACCTCGCGGGCCCCGAGGAACTCGCCCACCTCATCACCGCCGCCGCCCCACTGCGCCTGACCGCGACCCCGGATCCCGCCGACGCGACTCCCGGAAATCGCGGCGATGCGGCGGAGCCGCCCCCGGAGATCGATGTCGATTCGCTTCGGTGGACACCGGATTCGCATCCCGCGTCCGGCGACTCGGCCCCGCCCGACTTCGGCCCGCCCCCCGATTTCGAGCCGCCGCCCGATCCGGAATCGCTGCCCCCGGACCTCATTCGGTAGCGGCGACGCGCCTGCGGCCCATGCCGCAATGTGGGCGGCCGCCGGGTACGCTCCGGTCCGTGCCGCAGCAAGACGTCCCCGAAATGGCTGGTGATTCTCGTGTTCGGTGAATCCTCACGGGGTTTGGCCCGGCTCACGGACCGGCCCGACTTCGCCCTGGTCGGCATTCTGCGGATCCCGACCGGACAGGACAGCCCCTGGCAGGCGCTCTCGCGCCGGCTCGGCATGGCGGTGCTGCTGCTCGCACTGGCGACCGCGGTGGTGTACATCGGCCGCGACGGCTATCACGACAACGCGCGTGAAGAGATGTCGCTGCTCGATTCCGCCTACTACGCCACGGTCTCGCTCTCCACCACCGGCTACGGCGACATCACACCGGTCACCCCGACCGCGCGGCTGATCAATATTCTCGTGGTCACCCCGCTGCGGATCCTCTTCCTCATCGTCTTGGTCGGCACCACCCTCGCCGTGCTCACCGAACGATCCCGGCAGGCTTTCAAGATCCAGCGATGGAGGCACACCGTGCGCAATCACACCGTGGTCGTCGGCTACGGCACCAAGGGCCGCACCGCGGTCGACGCCATGCTCGCCGACGGCGCGCAACCGGCCGACATCGTGGTGGTGGACACCGATCCACAGGTGCTCGAGGCCGCCGCCAACGCCGGGCTGGTGACGGTGCACGGTTCGGCCACCCGATCCGATGTGCTGCGCCTGGCGGGCGTCGCGCACGCCGCTGCCATCGTGGTCGCCGCCAATCGCGATGACACCGCGGTGCTGGTCACCCTGACCGCCCGCGAGATCAACCCCAAGGCGCGCATCTCCGCCGCCGTCCGCGAGGCCGAGAACACCCATCTGCTGCGCCAATCCGGCGCGGATTCGGTGGTCGTGTCCTCCGAGACCGCGGGCCGCCTGCTCGGCATCGCCACCACCACCCCCACCGTCGTGGAGATGATCGAGGATCTGCTCACCCCCGAGGCCGGTTTCGCCATCTCCGAACGAGACGTGGAACCCGAGGAAGTCGGCGGATCGCCCCGCCACCTGCGCGATATCGTCCTCGGCGTGGTCCGCGCGGGAGTCCTCATCCGGGTCGGCGATCCCGAAACCGACGCCCTGGAAAAGGAAGACAAACTCCTCTACCTCCGCCGCGTGGCGGGCTGACCACCGCTCTTCATGATCGCAATCACATGTCCCGCAACCTGATACGACTAGTCTCGGTATGTGTCTTTCCAGCTGAACGCGGTTCCGGTCCTGTCACGCTCCACCCTTGATCGCGCGGAGCACCTGCGCGCCGATGAGCAGGCCCTCAAAGAGGGCTGGGCGCAGGCCAAGCTGCTACGGATGAACAAGCGCGGGCAGGTGCGCGTGGACAGTGGTGCGGTGGTGCTGGATGCCGCCACTAGCCTGGCCGCCGATCCGGCCCCCGACGCGGTCTTCCTCGGCGTCGACGGTGACACCCACCTGTGGGCGGTCCGCGATGACGCGATCGACGGCGAACTCGCCGATCTGCGCGCCTTCGGCAGCACCCTCGAACTCGACGATTTCAGCACCGGCCTGCTCTCCACCGCCATCGCCCTGCTGAATTGGCATGGCAAAGCCGGTTTCAGCGCCGCCGACGGCACCCCCACCCGCGTCACCGCGGGCGGCTGGTCCCGCACCAGCGAATCCGGTTTCGAGGAATTCCCGCGCATCGATCCGGCCATCATCTGCCTGATCCACGACGGCGGCGACCGCGTGCTGCTGGCCCGCCAGCACACCTGGCCCGAGGGCCTGTTCTCGCTGCTCGCCGGATTCGTCGAAGCCGGTGAATCCCTCGAGCGCTGCGTCGAACGCGAATTGCGCGAGGAGGTCGGCGTCGATGTCACCGATATCCGCTACCTGGGCAGCCAGCCCTGGCCGTTCCCGCGCTCGCTCATGCTGGGTTTCAGCGCCGTCGCCGATCCGGAACAGACGGTGACCTTCCACGACGGCGAGATCGCCGAGGCGCACTGGTTCACCCGCGCCGAGGTGCGCGAGGCGCTGGCCGCCGGTGCCTGGGGCGCGAAAACCGATGCGCGCCTGCTGCTTCCGGGTTCCATCTCGATCGCCCGCACCATTGTCGAATCCTGGGCCGCCGCAAGCTGATTCGCGCGTCACCCGGAACGAGAACAAGCCGTACATCCCCCGGATGTACGGCTTGTCTTTTACTGCGGCCTACTCAGCTGATGTCGGCGAGGGCCTTCTTGACCTGCGCCAGGCTGGGGTTCGTCGCGGTCGAGCCATCGCGGTACTTGATGGTCGGGACCACGTGGTTCCCGTTGTTGACGCTGCCCACGAATTCGGCGGCATCCGGATTCTCTTCGATGTCGATCACCGAGTAGGTGATGCCGGCCTCGTCGAGTTGGGTCTTCAACCGGCGGCAGTAGCCGCACCAGGTCGTCGAGTACATGGTCAGGTCTTTTGCAGTCACGGTCTGTGCAACGTGACCCGCTTCGATCGTGTTCCCCGGGTTTTCCGAGATCAGGGGTTGACGGAGATTTAGTATGCGCGCATACTAAATCCATGAACTTCATCGCACAGGCCACCGCCACTTCGACCGCCGCACCCGCCGCCTTCTTCGCGAAATGGGCCGATATGGCCACCTGGCCGGAGTGGAACAACGACACCGAATGGGTGAAACTCGACGGCCCCTTCGTCCAGGGCGCGACCGGAACCCTCAAGCCCAAGGGCGGCCCCAAGGTCGGGTTCGTGGTGGAAAAGCTCACCGATACCGAATTCATCGATGTGTCCAAGCTCATCGGCGCCCGGCTCGTTTTCGCGCACACAGTCAGCGTCGAGGACAAGACCACCGTCTCGGTGCAGGTCTCCATCGACGGCCCGCTGCGCTGGTTCTGGACCAAGATCATGGGCGCCGATCTCGCCAAATCCGCCCAGCCCGACCTGAACGCGCTGGTCGCCGCCGCCGAGGCGGTGCGGGCATGAGGCGGTACTGGCTCGCCGTGGTCTCCCGCGACCACGTGCACCGCGGCATGGAACTTGGTATCGCCCAGGCCAATCACGGCAAACGCGCCGCCATCGAACGGATGGCGGCCGGTGACGGACTCGTCTACTACTCACCCCGCACCGGCATGCGCGAAGGCGAACCGGTGCGCGCCTTCACCGCCCTGGCCACCATCGACGACCGCCCGGCCTGGCAGGCCGAAGACCCGGGCGGCTGCTTCCGCCCCTGGCGGCGCGCGGTCAGCTACGACCGCGACGCCCGGCAGATCCCGATCGACGACCTGCGCGGCGAACTCGACCTCACCGGCGTCCCCAACTGGGGCATCGTGCTCCGGCGCGGTCTGGTGGAACTGACCGCGCACGATTTCGAGGCCATCTCCCGCGCTATGGTCGGGCAGTGACGGCGCGCAATGAGCTGCATACCGATTTCGGTGATGCCGACGAAAGTCCGGGCCTGTTGCTCTGGCAGGTGACCAATCGCTGGCAGGCCGCCCAGCGCGCCGCCCTGGCGCCCTTCGACCTGACCCACGTGCAATTCGTGCTGCTGGCCTCGCTCACCTGGCTCACCGGCAAATCCGGTGACGAGCCGGTCATGCAGCGCGATCTGGCGGCGCACGCCGCGACCGACCCGATGATGACCTCGCAGGTATTGCGCGCGCTCGAACAGAAGGGCCTGATCGAGCGCCGCGACCACCCCAGCGATCGTCGCGCCAAATCCCTGGTGCCGACGAAAACCGGTGTGGCACTGGCCAATCAGGCCATCGTCGCGGTCGAATCCTGTGACCGCGACTTCTTCGGCCCGCTGGGTGAGCGCACCGGTGCGTTCACCACCGCGCTGCGCCGCCTGCGCGACCGCGACTGATATCGGAATCGTAAGGGGCGCTGCGCTTCTCGATCAGGCCGCGGCCGGTCCGCCGGCGCCGCGCGGCCGCCGATGCGGGCGTGCGGGACCGGATCCGGTGCGCCACCTACCCTCCGAATGCGTCTGCCAGGCCAGCGACCACAGGATCAGCGCGAGAATGCCGTACACCAGCGGAAGCGGGCCGATATTCGGGGCGAATATACCCAGCGCCACCGCGATCAGCGTGCAGGGCAGGGGATATCCGAGCAGGGTTCGCCAGCCGGTCGGGCTGCGCAGCCCGCTCACCGCGAGCACGACGAAATACATGATCGTGCCGCCGCACAACACCCAGCCGATTCCCGTCGAGACATGACTGTCCGCATGCTCGATGGTCATGCCCAATCCGGCGGCGATGGTGGCTATCGCACCGGTCACCAGGCAGTGCGTGGCCATGACGTGCTGCCACGGCACCTGATTCGCCGGATCGGTGCCGCCCATCAGCCGGGGTATCGCACCGAATTTGAGCGTCAGCGCCCACAGCCCGGCCAGGATCAGGAACGCGCCAAGACCCAGCGCCAGCACATGGAAATTCCATGCCGCCGAGCCGACGGCATTGATCGCCATGATGATGCCCTCGCCGAGCACGATGATCACGTACAGGCCCAGCCGCTCACCCAGATGCTCCGGATTGGCATGCATCGCACGAAGTTTCGGCAATTCGCGGCCGTCGAACCGCGGTGACTCCCGAATCCGCGACAGCCGCTTGTCGAACTCGTGCTGCGCCTGCGCCAGCATGCGTTCACCGGTGAGCACGAACATCAGATACAGATCGATGGCCAGGCCTGCCGCCCAGAACCAGTACTTGCCCGGCTCGCCAACCCACAGCGAGGCGATCCACGGGAACACGCCGACCGTCAGCTGCACGGTCGGGAAATCCACCACGATCCGCCCGCGCCCCCACACCTGCCCGATGACCAAACGCACCACCACATACACGGCCGCGAACGTGGTCGAATGCCGATCCGGCACCCCCGCCACCGCGGCCGCCATCACCCCCAGCCCCAGCATCGCCGACAACATCAATACCGGGTGCGTGCGATCCCCCGCGATATCCCCGTACAACGTGATACATGCCCACACCAGCCAAAACGCCAGGTAGAGCAACACATACAACACCACATGCTCCAGCGACGGCCCACCGTGCAGCAGATGCGTCAACTGCCCGATCCCGGCCACCGCCACCAGATCGAAGAACAACTCCATCCACGACGCATGCCGATCATGCGTCACCTCACCCGTCCCGGGCGCCTCATTCACCACGACGGCACGCTAACCCGGCAAAGCGCCCAATGCTCGGAACCGGTGACACCAATTCGGACCGGGGAGCGCCAGCGGCGGGCGGGTTGTCGGGGGGCACTGTCATGATGGTGCGCGTGACTGCCGCCGCGACCCAGAAGCTCCGGCTCGACGATCTCGATGCCGAGCAGGCGGCGGCCGTGCGCGCGCCGCGCGGGCCGGTGTGCGTCCTAGCCGGGGCGGGGACGGGCAAGACGCGCACCATTACGCATCGGATCGGGCATCTGGTGTCGGCGGGGCATGTGCGGGCGGATCAGGTGCTCGCGGTGACCTTTACGGCGCGGGCGGCGGGGGAGCTGCGGAGCCGGTTGCGGGCCTTGGGGCTCGGCGGGGAGGCCGGGCAGGTGCAGGCGCGCACGTTCCACGCGGCCGCGCTGCGGCAGCTGCGGTATTTCTGGCCGCAGGTGGTGGGGGATGTGCCGTGGAAGCTGCTGGATCGCAAGTTCCCGATCGTGGCGCAGGCGGCGCAGCGCGCCGGGCTGGCCAGTGACACCGATACGCTGCGCGATCTGACCAGCGAAATCGAATGGGCCAAGGGCTCACTCATCGCGCCGGAGGATTACGCGACCGCCGTTGCGCGATTGCAGCGCGACGCGCCTTTCGAGGCGTCGAAGGTCGCGGCGGTCTACTCCGGATACGAATCGCTCAAGACCACCGCCGACGGACTGCTGCTCGATTTCGACGATCTGCTGCTGCACACCGCCGCCGCGCTGGAGGACTACACCTCGGTCGCGGAGGAATTCCGCGGCCGCTACCGCAGTTTCGTCGTCGACGAATATCAGGACGTCACACCGCTACAGCAGCGCGTGCTCGACGCCTGGCTCGGCGAACGCGACGATCTGACCGTCGTCGGCGATGCCAACCAGACCATCTACTCGTTCACCGGCGCGAGTCCGGCCTTCCTACTGGACTTTTCGCGCCGCTTCCCCGATGCCACGGTGATCCGCCTCGAGCGCGACTACCGCTCCACCCCGCAGGTGGTCTCGCTCGCCAACCGGGTGATCGGCGCGGCCCGCGGCCGCATCGCGGGCACCCGCCTGCAACTCATCGGCCAGCGCCCCGACGGTCCGGAACCGTCCTTCGCCGAATACGACGATGAGCCCGCCGAGGCCGCGGCCGTTGCCAATTCGATCTCGAAACTGCTCGGCAAGGGTGTGCCCGCCGCCGAGATCGCCGTGCTCTACCGCATCAACGCGCAATCCGAGGCCTATGAGCAGGCGCTCACCGAAGCCGGAATTCCGTATCAGGTGCGCGGCGGTGAGGGCTTCTTCAACCGCACCGATGTGCGCCAGGCCGTACAGGCACTGCGCCAAGCCGGAGCCCGCGACGATCTCCCCGATGCCCGCGGCCCCGAACTGGTGAATCTGGTGCGCGCGGTGCTGGCCCGCCTCGGCCTGACCGCCGAGGAACCCGTCGGCGTCCAGGCGCGCGAGCGCTGGTCCGCGCTCATGGCCCTGGTCAACCTCACCGAGGAGCTCGGTGCGCACGAACCCGAACTCGATTTCGGCGGCCTGCTGCGCGAGCTCGCGGCCCGCGCCGAGGCTCGGCACCCACCGACCGTGCAGGGCGTCACGCTGGCCTCACTGCATGCCGCCAAGGGTCTGGAATGGGACGCTGTCTATCTGGTCGGCCTGGCCGACGGCACCATGCCGATCCAGCACGTCCTGGGTCACGACGGCGCCGTCACCGATGAGGCCGCACTGGAGGAAGAGCGCCGACTGCTCTACGTCGGCGTCACCCGCGCCCGCGAACACCTCCAATTGTCGTGGGCGCTGGCCCGTTCGGAGGGCGGCCGCAAGGTGCGCCGCCGCTCCCGCTTCCTGATCGGCCTGGTCCCCGACGACTCCCCGGCCTCGCGCATAGCGCCGAGCACCACCGATCGTCCCGGTCCCAAACGCGTGCACCCCACCTGCCGGGTCTGCGGCCGCCCACTGCTCAATACCCAGGCGACCATGCTCGGCCGCTGCAACCGCTGCCCCGCCGATATCGACACCGAGTTGCTGGCCGCACTCCAGGAGTGGCGAAAAGACAAGGCCGAGGCCCTGTCCCTACCCCATTTCGTGGTCTTCAGCGACACCACGCTGACCGCCATCGCCGAACAGCGACCCGCCGATGACCGGGCGCTGGTCGCCATCCCGGGCATCGGCGCGAAGAAGCTCCAGACCTACGGCGCGGACGTACTGGCTATCGTCCGGGCCCGGCAGCGGTGAGCGCGCGACCCGAACGGGTTGCCACACTTCACTTCTGAACCGGGGTGCGCAAGACCGCAAAACTGCTGGTCAAAAATAGGTTGTGCGCATCTGTATATCTACTTAGGGTGGTCTCATGCACACGGGAGGAATCCCGGCGCGCATGGGTACTTATCGGCTACGAGAGCAGGAGGGAGGCAGACCAATGAACGGCATCGTGAACACCGCATCTGTCCGGACAATGTCCGGTGATTTGGCGACGGTTTCGACCGTCTCCGTCATGTCCGCCTCCCGGGGGATCCTCGCTACGCAGGGGATTCGTCTGTCCGGTTTCGTCGGTGATCTTGGTCTTCAGGGTTTTGCAACCAAAACCCAAGCGGCAGAGCAGATCGTCATGAAGCAGGACAAGCCCGAGGGCAGCTGGCACCAGGCAGCCACGTATGTGGCTACCGATGCCTTCGCAGCGGAAGCCGGAGTCGATCCGGTGCATCTGCTGCCGGCAGCCAGCCGCCCCCGCAACATCCACCTCGCGACCGTGAACAGGAGTCGACGCCGAAGTCGACTCAGGTAAGGGATAACTCCCAGACCATCTGGCCACGGATCGCCCAAGAAGCGAAACCGTGGCCATAGTTATATCGGCCTCCAGCCCTCGGGCAGCGGTTTCGCTTCAACTACCGAAACGACCGCTGCACGAGAAGGAGACCGACGTGTCCACCACGGTTACCCGTGACCGCGTGACATGCCGCAACACCGTGGCCTCGACTCCCCGCATTCGCCGGGGCGCCACGATGTCCGTACCTTGCCGAGATGGCAACCCTGATCTCTGGTTCGCCGAGAGCCCGGCTCAGCTGGAAGAGGCCAAGACGCTGTGCGCGGCTTGCCCGATCCGGCAGGGCTGCCTGTCCGCCGCCATCGACCGCGCCGAGCCCTGGGGCGTCTGGGGCGGGGAGATCTTCGATCAGGGTGTCGTCATTGCCCGTAAGCGCCCGCGTGGGCGTCCGCGCAAGGTCGCGGTGGCATGATCGGCCTGAGCGCCGGGGGTGAAAAAGAACGCATACGACCCGCTTACTTCTTCGTAAGCGGGTCGTTTTGCGTCTGAAGGGTTTTCAGCTCGCGGTGCGGTATTCCTTGTAGCCGGGGACCCAATCCTGCATGAGCTTCATGAAGGGCAGTTCGGCATCGAGCTGGGCGCAGATGCCGATGGAACCGCCGAGCACGCGGAAGATCATTACGTGTTCGGCCGGAAGTTGCAGGGCGCGAGCGGTTTTCAGCATCTCCTGATTGGAGATATCGGTGGCCTTGCCCGCCACGCGCTGCATCCACTTACGGGTGAAGTGGAAGGTCTCGGTCTTGATCGGGTCGGTGAACGGCCGCAGGTAGTCCTGAATCTCCTGGTGCGTAACCTTTTTCCCGGGAATGACCCAGCCATTGGTGGTCATCAACTCGGTCAGTTCGTCGAAGCGCTCCTCGACCGCGAGCGCCACCATCTGGCCCAGCTCCTTCGGGAAGCCATTGGGCAGCGGGGCACAGGCGCCGTAATCGATGACCGCGAGCCGGCCGTCCGGCATGAGCATGAAATTGCCCGGGTGCGGATCGGCGTGCAGCAGACCCGCGATAGCCGGTGAGCTGAAATGGAATTCGCCCATCATGGCGGCGACCCGATTGCGCACATCCACCGTGCCCGCGGGATCCTCCATGCCCTGGGTGATCACCTTGGAGATCGGAGTGGCACTATCCAGCCATTCGGTGACGATGACCTTGGGCGCACTGGCCACCACCTTGGGCACCAGGAAGCGCGCGTGCCCGTCGAAGGCCTTGGCGAACTGGCGCTGATGGCCGCCCTCGATGCGGTAGTCGAGTTCTTCCTCGGTGCGCTCGCTGATCTCGGCCAGGATCGGTTTGACGTCCGCACCCGGAATCAGCGCGCCCATCATGCCCGCCATGCGATTGAGTGTTTTGAGATCCGCGCGCAGCGCCTCGTCCGCACCCGGGTACTGCACCTTGACCGCGACGACGCGGCCGTCCGACCAGACGGCCTTGTGCACCTGGCCGATACTCGCCGAGGCGGTCGGCTCATCGTCGAATTCCTTGAAGCGCTGCCGCCAGCCGGTGCCCAGCTGCTGATCCAGCTGCCGGTGTACGGCGGCGGTCGGCATGGGCGGCGCGGCGGCCTGCAATTTGGTGAGGGCCTCGCGGTAGTGCTCACCGAATTCCTCGGGTACCGCCGCCTCGAAGACGGACAGCGCCTGCCCGAACTTCATCGCCCCGCCCTTGAGCTCACCCAGTACCGCGAACAATTGTTCGGCGGCCTTCTGGTTCAGTTCGGCATTGATCTCGGTCTTATCGCCCCCGGCCAGTTTGCGGCCGAAACCCACGGCCGCCCGCCCTGCGATGCCCAGTGGGATCTTCGCCAACTTGGCATTGCGGGAAGAGCGCTTGCTCACAATCTCTGACACGTTCCCATCATGCCGATGTCCCAGACGGTTCGCCATGGGAATCGGATGTAATCGCGGGTCCAGGGCTTTAGTGGTATCGGTCACAGCAACTCCGATTCGCTATTACGGGCAGCCGTGGGATCCGTGATGTCCGAATCGATTTCGCTGCTCGCGGGTTCGCCGATGGTCTCCCGGTCGCTCCGCGCGGTATCCAGGCAACCGCAGAGCGGATGGGCGGGCCAGCGCCGGAAATCCAGGTGCGGTCGATCGAGATGCAATTCGAGGGTGGCATTCAGGGTGGCCGGTGCGAATTCGGCATCGCCGTGCGCGATGGTGTCGATCTCGTGCAACGCGAGTGCCGCCGCGGCCGCGATACTCGCCGGGGTGGCATGCCCGGCCCGGCCCAGCAATTGCGCGCTCAAATGCGGCCACTCCGGTTCCAGATCGCAACGCAGTAGATCCGCGCAGCGCAGACAGCTGGACTCACCGGGCAGCACCAGCGGCCCGATCACCCCGTGCCCATCGCGAATTCGCACCTGAAGATGCGGAATGCGCCGGCGCATCAATTCGGCCACCAGTGCCGGATCCGGGACCAGGGCATCGGCGAGCACCACGAGATCCGGCCGCTCCGGCCGTGCGCCCGGAGCGTGCCCGGGAAAGGAATGACTGCCCCGCAACCCGATTCGCCGCAAACCGTCCAGCAGCGCGTCCGAGAGCGGGCCGCGCCCGTGCACCCGCACCCGCCGCAATCGCGAAGGCGTTTCGGCGTCGATCAGCAGTCCGGCATCGGCCAGCGTATCCAGCAGCTCCAGCGTGGATTCCCCCGAAAATCCCAATGCCCTTGCCTTACAAAGAATCTCGTCCTCGGGCCGCACCCCATCCAGCAACCGCAATAGCGCGGGCACCGCCTCGACCGGCCCCACCGGTCGCAGCACGACCGCTGCCCCCGGAGTCCACCCCAACTGCACCAAGCCATTCCGGCGCAGCAGCACCGTGACTCGCGGATCCAGCATCGGCCCATACGTACGCGCAAGCGTGGTCATGCCCCAACCCTGCCCGCCCCCGAAATCGCGATAACCCTTGAAAACGCTTGATTACCAGCGCTTTCAAGGGTTATCCACAACTTCACGAAACGAGATCGAGCCCCATGAGGGGCCTCGGTTTCAGGAGTTCGGCTTATCGCCTTCGTCGTCGGTCGGCTGCTCCGGCTTGGTGGTGTCCACCGGCTTGTCCCCGCCCGCCGCGGCTTCCTTGGCGGCCTGCTCGCGCTTCTCCACCTCCGCCAGCTGAGCCAGCGGATCGTCGAAAGCCGTTGTGCCGCCGCCGAGTACCGAATCGATGAAGCCCGCGGGGGCGTCCAGATCGGAGGAGTCCGGGAGCAGGTCCGGATGCGCCCAGATGCCGTCGCGCTGTTCGATGCCGGCGTCGGTGGTGAGCCGCCGCCACAGCGTGGCCGCCTCGCGCACCTTGCGCGGGCGCAGTTCCAGGCCGACCAGGGTGGCGAAGGTCTGCTCCGCCGGTCCGCCGGTGGCGCGGCGGCGGCGCAGGGTTTCCGCGAGCGCGCCCGCACCGGGCAGCCGATCACCGACGGCGTCGGTGACCACGGTCTCGACCCAGCCCTCGATCAGCGCGAGCAGGGTTTCCAGGCGATCCAGTGCGGCCTGCTGCTCGGGGGTGGTCTGCGGTTCGAAGGTGCCCTGCGCGAGCAGTTCCTCCAGCTTGGACGGGTCCTGGGCCAGCGTCATCGGATCCAGTCCGGCGGCGGCCTGTTCGATGGCCGAGAAGTCCATCTTGATGCCGCGCGCGTAATCCTCGACCGCGCCCAGCACCTGCTGGCGCAGCCACGGCACATGCGCGAACAGTCGCTGATGCGCGACCTCGCGGGCGGCCAGGTAGACCAGGATCTCGCTCTCGGGCTGTTCCAGTCCGGCGCTGAATTCGGAGATGGCGGCGGGCAGCAGCGCCGCGGTACCGGCCGGGCCGAGCGGCAGGCCGATATCGGTGGAGGTCAGCACCTCCTTGGCGAGCTGGCCGAGCGCGGAACCCAGCTGTGAACCGAAGGCGAGTCCGCCCATCTGGCCGAGCATGCCCATCATGGGCGCGGCGAATTCCTTGGCCTCGGCGGGCAGGGTCGCGGTCCACATGCCCGAAACCTGTTCGGCCACCGGATCACACAGCCGCTTCCAGGTCGGCAGCGTCTCCTCGATCCAGTCATTGGCGGTCCAGGCCACGGTCTTGGTCGCGCCCGCGGGCAGCGTGGTGACCGGGTCCAGCCAGAGTTCGGCGAGATGCGAGGCATCGGCGACCGCGCGCTGGGCGCCCTCGGTCACCGGGGTGACGCTGGAACCGAGCTGCTGGCGGGCCAGCCGCTTGGCGAGGTCGTAATTGACCGGACCGGACTGTGCGCCCGGCTGGCCCATGGTGCTGAACATCTGACCCAGCTGACTGAGCATCTGGCCGAGTTGCGAGGGATCGAATCCGCCGCCGCCCGGACCACCGAATCCGAACGGGTTGTTCGCACCGGAACCGCTGGACTCGTCGCCGGGCTTGCGCTCCGGGTCGTCGTCGCGATTCGAGAATCCGAACGGCATATCACTCATGGCTTCTACGGTACTGGAGCCTCCGATGCGGCGAACCGCCGAGCGGAACGCGGCAATCGGGGGCATCACCAGTACCCTTGGCCGCGTGAACCGTCGGATATTCACCCTGCTCGCCGCCCTGATCCCCATTTTGGTGCTGGGAATCATCGGCAGTGTCGTCACCGTCCCGTTCGTGGCACTCGGACCTGGGCCGACATTCAACACGCTGGGCGAAGTGAATGGAAAACAGGTCGTTGAGGTGCGGGGAGCCGCGGTCGATCCGACCGCGGGCAATCTGAATATGACCACGGTCTCCGTTCGCGATCAGCTGAATATCTTCGAGGCATTCGGGCTGTGGCTCGATGGTCAGCACGGTCTGGTGCCGCGCGCCGAGGTGTATCCGCCCGGAGTGTCGCGTGACGAGATAGACAAATCGAACCAACAGGATTTCAAGGATTCCGAAGACAATGCGGAATTGGCGGCCCTGCATTATCTGAAGATGCCGACCGTGGTGCGGTTGCGCGCGGTCACCGAGGACGGGCCCGCGAAGGATGTACTGCGCAAGGGCGATGAATTGGTGAGCGTGGACGGCAAACCCATCACCACGTCCAAGGATGTGGTGGCGGCGGTGTCCGCGGCCAAACCCGGCAGCGCGATTCCGGTGGTGTTCCGCCGCGACGGTGCGGAGCAGCGCGCCGAGATCACCCTGGGCGCGCGCCCGGACGATTCCAACAAGGGCTATCTCGGCATCACGCCCGGCGAATTCGCCAGCGGTCCGATCCAGGTGGACTTCAACCTGGCCGAAATCGGCGGTCCCTCCGCCGGTCTCATGTTCACCCTGGCCCTGATCGACAAGCTCACCCCGGGTGAACTCAGCGGCAACAAGTTCGTCGCGGGCACCGGCACCATCGACCCGGACGGCAAGGTCGGCCCGATCGGCGGCATCCAGTACAAGATGATCGCCGCCCACGAGGCAGGCGCCCAGACCTTCCTGGTCCCCGCCGCCAACTGCAACGAAGCCGCCCAGCGCACCCCCGACGGCCTCCGCCTGGTCAAGGTCGAAAACCTGGCGGGCGCGGTGCAGGCGCTGGACGACATCAACGCGGGCAAGGAAACCCCCAGCTGTAGCTAGCGCGGCCCTCGTCATCCCGGCGCGTCTTTGGCCGGGATCCACACAATCGGTGCGAGTACCGCCAGCTGTGGATCCCGGCCAAAAGCATGCCGGGATGACGAGGTGGGGCATCCCGTAAGCAGCCGCGCCCCACTGCCATCAGGCAGTGGGGCGCGAATTGCTTTCAGCGGTAAGCCCGCTCAGTCCTCCGGCTCGTTGTCGAGCGTCTGTCTGACCGCCTCGACCAGGTTCGGAGCCAGGTTGGGGGCGGTGCGGAGGTCGAGGTCGCCGAAGGGGTCCTCCTCGTCTTCGGCGGGGCGGACCTGGAGCAGGGACAGCGAGGTGCCGTCGCGCAGGACGCCTACGAACAGGCGGGCGTCCCGGCGCTCCGGATGCGAGACCGCGGCCTGCCGGGCGGCCGAGTCGGCGGCATCGGGATCGGCGAGCAGCGGTTCGATCGCGTCGTCGAGGGTCTGCTCGGCATCGGGCGGCAGCACCACGATCTGCTGCACCAGCACGCAGCCCTCGACCGCGAGCGGCCAGCTGGTGGTCGCCAGGAATTCGTCGAGCGCGCGCGGGTGGTCGCCGTTGATGTCCTCCGGAAACGGCTCCTGCGCAATGGGAGTCAGGGCGTCTTTCTCGTCCACCTGATCCAGCAGCGACGGTTCGGCGGCGACCAGGTCCACCGTCGGTACCAGGGCGAACATTTGCGGGGGACGGTCCCAGCCCTCGCCGTCGACATACTCGGCGACTTCACGGATGCACCGGTACAGGGCGGACGCGGCCCACTGCTCAGGGTTCACCCCGCAATCCTCGCATCGAGATCTCGCGGTCTCGAGCCCGGGTGTTGGGCCGGATCCCGGGCGATTTACGTAGAGTGGGGCGCGAACGGTCCCCTGGGACCAACTCGCATCATCGGACTGCGGTGCACCGCCTGGTTTTTCCGGGCGGGCCTGCCGGACCCTGGGAGAGTGGCATCGTGGGCATGCGCCCCCCGACTGGCTTACCTTCGCTGTCACGCCGCAGCCGGATATTGCTGGTGACAGCACTGGCCCTGGCGGCATTGTTATTGGTCGGGCCGCGGCTCACCGACGCCTATACGAACTGGTTGTGGTTCGGCGAGGTCGGTTTCCGCGGTGTGTACCACCGGGTCCTGCTGACCCGCTTCCTACTGTTCCTGGTCGTCGCGCTGGTTGTCGGCGCGATCATCTGGCTGGCGCTGCTGCTGGCGTACCGGTCGCGGCCGGTATTCGTGCCGGTGTCCGGGCCGGGCGATCCGATCGCGCGCTACCGCACCACCGTCATGAGCCGACTTCGGCTGTTCGGCATCGGGATTCCGCTGCTGATCGGTGTGCTGTCGGGTCTGGTGGCGCAGTCGAGCTGGGCCACGGTGCAGTTGTTCCTGCACGGCGGCAAGTTCGGCGTGCAGGATCCGCAGTTCCATCTGGACATCGGTTTCTACACCTTCGATCTGCCGTTCTATCGGATGGTGCTGAACTGGCTGTTCGTCGCCGTGGTGATCGCGTTCTTCGCGAACCTGGTGACGCACTACGTGTTCGGCGGGCTGCGGCTGGCGGGTCGCGAGGGCACGCTCAGCACCGCCGCGCGCGTGCAGCTGGCGATTCTGGCCGGACTCTTCGTGCTGCTCAAAGCGATCGCCTACTGGTTCGACCGGTATGCGCTGCTGTCGAGCACGCGTAAGGAACCGACCTTCACCGGTGGTTCGTACACCGATATCAACGCGGTGCTGCCCGCCAAGCTGATTCTGCTGTCCATCGCGGTGATCTGCGCTATCGCGTTCTTCGCCGGTGTCGTACTGCGCGACTTGCGCATTCCGGCCATGGCGGCGGCGCTGCTGGTGCTGTCCTCGGTGCTGGTCGGCGCGGTGTGGCCGCTGCTGGTGGAGCAGTTCTCGGTGCGCCCGAACGCGGCCACCAAGGAGAGCGCGTATATCGAGCGCAATATCGAGGCCACGCGCGATGCGTACGGGCTCACGCCGGACAAGGTCGAATACACCAATTACAAGGGTGAGGCGACCACCGATCCGGTGACCAAGCAGCCGATCATGGTGCCGTCGGATCAGTCGACCATCAAGAACATCCGGCTGCTGGACCCGAATCTGCTGACGCAGACGTTCATTCAGCGCAATCAGCAGCTGCAGAACTTCTACGGTTTCCCAGATCCGCTGGACATCGATCGCTACACCATCAACGGTGAGATGACCGATTTCATCGTGGCGGCCCGAGAGTTGCAGCCGCAGAACCTGTCCGGCAACCAGACGGACTGGATCAACAAGCACACGGTCTACACGCACGGCAATGGTTTCGTGGCCTCGCCCGCGAACCGGGTGAATCAGGCTCCGCCCAAGGACACCCAGGCCGCGGGACAGTCGGCGGGCAGTGATTCCGGCGGCGGTTACGGCTACCCGGTATTCAACGTCGGTGACCTGTCCACGGTCAGCGACCTGTTCACGCCCAAGGACAAGCAGGCCATCAAGCTCGATCAGCCGCGCATCTACTACGGCGAACTGATCTCCAAGGGCGATGCCGACTACGCCATCGTCGGTGGCAACAATCAGGCTCCGCGCGAATACGACAAGCCCGATGAGCAGTACACCTACTCGGGCGCGGGTGGCGTCTCGATCGGCAACTGGTTCAACCGGTTCGCCTTCGCGGCCAAGTACGCCGAGCGGAACATCCTGTTCTCCGGTGCGATCGGCTCGGATTCGAAGATCATCTTCAATCGCAATCCGCGTGATCGCGTCACCCAGGTCGCGCCGTGGCTGACCGCCGACGGCGATGTGTACCCGGCCGTGGTGGACGGGCGCATGCTCTGGATCGTGGACGCCTACACCACGCTCGACAATTACCCGTACGCCCAGCGCACTTCGCTGGACGGGGTGGTCGAGGACAGCATCGACCAGACCACCGGCCGGCTGCTGCCGCGCAAGGAGGTCTCGTACATCCGCAACTCGGTGAAGGCGACCGTCGACGCGTACGACGGCACCGTCACCCTGTACCAGGTGGACAAGACCGATCCGGTGCTCAAGGCGTGGAGCGGGGTGTTCCCGAACGCGGTGAAGCCGGAGAGCGCGATCAGCGCGGATCTGCGGGCGCACTTCCGGTATCCGGAGGATCTGTTCAAGGTGCAGCGCGAGATGCTCGCCAAGTACCACGTGGATGATCCGCGTGAGTTCTTCACCAATAACGCCTTCTGGTCGGTGCCGAACGATCCGACGCAGGAGGGTGCGGCCAGCGGTGCGCATCAACCGCCGTACTACGTGCTGGTGGGCGATCCGAAGACGAACAAGCCGACCTTCAATCTGACCAGCGTCATGGTCGGGTACAAGCGAAACTTCCTGTCCGCCTACATCCAGGCGCATTCGGATCCCGAGAACTACGGCAAGATAACCGTTTTGAAGTTGCCACCGGATTCACAGACGCCGGGGCCGGGCCAGACACAGACGTCCATGACGACGAACGATCAAGTGTCCAGGGACCGGAACCTGCTGACCGGCGGCAATGTCAACAAGATCAAATACGGCAATCTGCTGACGTTGCCCGTCGGTGACGGCGGCATCCTGTACGTCGAACCCTGGTATCTGGAACGCAATGCGGGCGGGCCGAATACACCGTCCTTCCCGCAGCTGGTGAAGGTGCTGGCCAGCTATCGCGACAAGGTCGGCTACGGATCCACGGTCAAGGAAGCGCTCGAACAGGTGCTCCCGGGCACCGGCAGCGCGGCCACCGACCAGCCCAACCAGGCATCCCCACCGCCGAACCAGGGGACAACTCCGCCCAACCAGGGCACGGTGACCCCACCGGCGGCCAATAAGGACGCCGCGGTCAAACAACTCGACGATGCGTTGCGGTCGGTCCAGGACGCCCAGAAGTCCGGCGACCTCGGCCAACTCGGCAAGGCATTGGAACAGTTGCAAACAGCGGTCAACGCCTACCAGAAGGCAGGCAACTGACCCGCTGACCGCTGAACACTGAAAAGGCGCTGCCGTCGACAACGACGGCAGCGCCTTTTCCTTCGCCACCAGCACACGCCTCTGAGGTGCATCGGCGGACAACAACCCCGTCATCCCGGCGCGCTTTTGGCCGGGATCCACTGAATCTCGTTGGAGTACAGGTGGTGTGGATCCCGGCCAAGGACACGCCGGGATGACGAAGGGGCTGTGCCGGATGTGGTGAGGGGGCTGTTGTGCCGGATGTGGTGAGGGGCTGTTGTGCCGGATGTGGTGAAGACTCGTTCAGCGGCGTCGGGCGGGCTGGTGCGCGAGGGTGGGCTGTGAGGTGGACTTCACCGTGGCGAGTACGGGTGTGGTCTCGAGGGTGTGGATGGCGTCGAACGCGCCGAGGCGCTGGGTCAGGTAGGTGTGCAGGCTGGCGGGGTCGGGGCAGAGCGCTTCGGCGATGAGGTTCGATTTGCCGGTGGTGGCGGCCAGGAAGGCCAATTCCTCATGCTGGGCAAGGGCTTTCGCGACGCGGTCTAGCTGGCTGGGAGCGACCGTGGCCCAGAGCAGCGCGCGGGTCGTGACTCCGAGCCCACGATCGTCCACCTCCACATCGAAGTACAGCGCGCCGTCGGCTCGCAGCTCCGAAATGCGTCGTGCCACAGTGGATTGCGACCATCCGGTGGCGTCGGCCAGGCGGGCCAACCCCGCGCGGCCGTCGGAGCGGAGAGCCGCGAGGAATGATTCTTCCTCGGCCGTGGCGGGGCGTCGCGCGGCAGTGCGCGTTCCCGGTGCTGTGGCCGAATCCCGCTGTGCCGCAGCGTGGATGTCGGGGTGCGGTCCCGCCAGCGCGAACTGCTGGTCCGCGTCGAGCACGGTGAGGCGACCCGGCCAGGCGGTGGGACCGCCCAGGTAGGTGTGCAGGACATAGTGTGCCGAGATCCCCGTGATCACCGAGGTGCGGGGGAGGTCGTGCAGGAGTAGCTCGGGTGTGCCGGACTCGGGGGCATCGACGATCAGGAAGATCTCGGTGCCGCCGGAGGTGAGCATGACCCAGGTCGTATCGGTGCGCTGGGCGAGGATTTCGGCGAGTTGACGGGACGCCGGGGGAGTCGTGGTTAGGCGCACCAGCCACTGTGTGGTCCCGGTGCGCGCGGGGTCCGCGAGGCCGACCACGCGCAACCCCGCCGTCTCGCGCAGGCGTGCGTAGCGGCGCGAGACGGTTTGGGTCGAGACACCGAGCACCTCGCCGATCCGCTGGAATGTGGCACGCCCGTCGAGGTGCAGGGCGTGGATCAGTCCGCGGTCGATCTCATCCAGCATGGAATGAATCATCTCATTCGCGGGTGATATGGAATATATCCGCGCTTCGAGTTCGGTTCATGGATGTTGCCCGGCGCTTGGCACAGGCTGGTTTCAGCGCGGTGATCAACCCCGCGAAGAGCCGCTGAAGAGCTGGAGTGCGTGATGATTCTTGTGACCGGAGCTACCGGAACCGTTGGACGAGCCGTGATCGACGGACTGCTCGAGCTGGGTGTGCCCGTGCGGGCGCTGGCCCGCCGCCCGGCGGATGCCGGATTGCCCGCCGGGGTCGAGGTGGTGCGGGGTGATCTCGGGGAGCCGGACAGTCTGGTACCCGCGCTGCGGGGTGTGGAGAGTGTGTTCCTGCTGTCGAGCGGGCCGGAACTGCCCAAGCATGACGCGAATATCGCTGCCGCGGCGGCGGATTCGGGCGTGGACCGGATTGTGAAGCTGTCCTCGGGCCGGGCCGGGGATGACGCCGCCACCGATCCGATTCCGATGTGGCATCGCGCCGGTGAGGACGCGGTCCGGGCGAGCGGGGTTCCGTGGACCATGGTGCGCCCCTTGGGTTTCATGTCCAATGCCCTGCACTGGGCTCCCGGCATCCGGAACGCCGATACGGTGCGCGCCCCGTTCGGTCAGGGCCGCATCGCGGTGGTCGATCCGGTCGATATCGCCGCCGTCGCGGTGAAATCCCTTGTGGATGAAAGTCATTCGGGCAAGATCTACACCCTGAGCGGTCCGCGGCCGCTCTCACCCGGTGAGCAGACCGCTATCCTCGCCGACGTACTGGGCCGCCCGCTGCGCTATGTCGAGATCTCGGTGGACGAATCACGTTCGGCCATCATCGGTTTCGGTGTCACGCCGGAGATGGCCGATGCCATCACCGCCCTGCGCGCCACCGCCCTGGAATCCTTCACCTCGGTGGTGCA
The DNA here is from genome assembly GCF_042885355.1 of Nocardia sp. NPDC058058. Lineage (NCBI taxonomy): Bacteria > Bacillati > Actinomycetota > Actinomycetes > Mycobacteriales > Nocardiaceae > Nocardia > Nocardia sp. NPDC058058. Next base: position 932,957 of record NZ_JBHVSA010000004.1, read on the forward strand.
CCCGACCGTCGAACAGCTCACCGGCCGCCCGCCGCGCGACTTCCGGGATTGGGCGCTCGCGCATCGCGCCGAGTTCGCCAACTGAGCGAATTCCCTTCCGGTACAAGAAAAGCGCTGTCGTCATGGGCGACGACAGCGCTTTCCTGTCACTTCCGGTATGGGGAAGGAGTATGCGGGCTCGATGGCCCAGGGGACGCTCAGCGGCCCCAGGACTCGATGAGCGAGGCGTTCTGATCCAGCACCTGCTGGTACTGATCCTGCACGCCGAACTGCTGGGCGAGGCCACCGGCGGCGGTCTTGGCCTGATCGATCAGGACCTGCTTATCGCTGACCGGGGCGGGCGCGGCGGGGAGGGCGGGCGCGGGCTCGACGAAGGGCTCCGGCTCGGGCTCGGAGGTACCGGCGCGCAGGTACTGGCCGCAGACCGGCCAGGCGCCGACGCCCTGGCTGGCGAGCACGTTCTCGGCCACGCGGATCTGCTCGGCCTTGGAGGCGTTGGCAGCACTGCCCTGGCCGCCGTGTGCCGACCAAGTGCTCGGCGAGAACTGCAGCCCGCCGTAGTAGCCGTTGCCGGTGTTGATTCCCCAGTTACCGCCGCTCTCGCACTGGGCGACGCCGTCCCAGTCGTGGGCGGGGGCTGCCGAGGCGGTCGCGGAGAAGCCGAACGGGACGGCAACAAGGGCACCGGTGACGGCGAGGAAGCCGAGGGCGCGGGTGTTGATCTTCCGGTTCTGTTTCATGGTGTTTTCCCTCCCTGCGAACGACCGACCAGGCGTTTTGCTGCCGTGTCCCTGTCCCCAGGGGCTCTGGGTACCAAACCGCGGGACAGGGTTTCCGGCGTGCGGCGGTTCGGTGCGGTGCCCATCACGGGTTTGATCCGGGCCGAGATTGACGATAACGGGAGGATCTCGGCAGATCACGTCTTGATAACTTCGGAATTGCATGAAGCGAATAACCGAGAAAATGGCCTTCATGCAGGTTGGCTATGCTGCATTTCGTAAATCCGAGCGGTCTGTTATATGCCTGTGATGTGATTTAACTCACTGGGTAAATGTGACTCCAGTCACGTTTCGGGCGCGTTTCGCGGGACACGCGCGCAGGAAGGCCTTCCCAGGCGGAGGTTTTTCGGTCCACGACCTCCGTTTCGCAACCATCCGGATGGTTGGAACTCCCGCCGCCGCCACTTCAAGATCGGACCGTCTCGCCGCAAAACGGCCTCTGACCATACGATTTGGTGCTGACTGCGAGCCGTGTGTAATGTTGTGTTCACCGACGCGGGGTGGAGCAGCTCGGTAGCTCGCTGGGCTCATAACCCAGAGGTCGCAGGTTCAAATCCTGTCCCCGCTACTAACGAGAAGGCCTCCGAAGATCACATCTTCGGAGGCCTTTTTCGTATGCGCTAGCCGAAGTGCTGCCCGAACCAGGTGCCAAGGTCCCGCTCGGTCTTGGGTCCGGGGCGGGGGTCGTCGGCGGCCAGCGTGCAGAGCAGGACGGTCAGCACGCGTTCGTCATCGGCGGCCAGCAGGCAGGGATGGGGCGGTGCGTCCAGGCTCGTGGTGTCGTCGAAACAGAAGAAGCGCCCGACCGGTCCGCCGGTTTGCCGCCAGACGTCATCGCTGCCGCCCGTGCCGCCGCAGCCGTGTCCCGGGTACTGGGTGAGCCGGGCCTGATATCGCATGGTCTCGGTGCGGCGGTCCGGATAGCTGTACAGCACGACGGCCGGGCCACCGGCCAGGCCGCACGTCAGGATGGCGTTGGTGAGTGTGCTGGGACTCTTGGGCGCCAGATGGCGACAATTGGTGTGCCGGTACTCGGATCTGCCGAGCCGGTCCAGCAACGCGTACTGCGCCGGGGTGAACGCGTCCGGATCCTCGGCGTCCTCGGCGAGCTGCACCTGGCCGAGGTCGTGCCGGGCGGCGTAATCGCGAATGGTTTCATCGCCGGCGGCGGCCCAGGTGTAGACCGCCATGGTCAGCACCTTCTCGTTGGTGAGCACCAGCGCGGGTTTCGGACTGGCCGGATCGTTCTCCCGATCGGTGAAACACGCTCTGCGCCCGACCTCTTGATCGTGGAAGACCGAGGCGGCGTCCAACCCGGCCGGATCCCCGGCGCACGGTGCGGCCCGGAAGCGGTGCAGGTACAGCACATACGAATCGCGCAGGCTGTCGACGCTGCGGAAGCGCCACAGGTGCGCGGTGGGATCGCCGGAGGCGGGGTTGGCGGCGCAGGACAGGGCGGCGACCGTGTATTCGCTGGACGCGCCGCGCACGCAGTTGGCGCGTTTGTATCCGGTGGCGGTGGTGAGGGACAGCAGTTCGATATCCGGGGCTTGCAGCGCGGTGGCGTCGGGGATCGGGGTGCCGGTTCGCTCGCCGCGCAGCGCGGTCCAGCCTTCGACGCCCAGTGCGGCGAGGGCGAGGACCAGCACGCCGGTGAGTGCGAGCAGCTTCCGGCGTGTGGTGAATCGTGTTCTGCCCGTCGATGTTTCGGCCGGATGTTCGGTTTCGGGTGGTGTCTCGTCCGGTGTGGGAGCCGGGGTGTCGCCCTCGGTCATCGCCGTCGGCGAATGGTTCATATGCGCCGCGAGATCACTGCCGCTCGCCCGGGTGGGTCCGGTGATCGTCTCGGCGGGGCCGGAGTCCGCGGACGAATCCTCTTCCACGCGAAAGAGACTCGGCTGTGTCAGCACGGGCCCGGTGAGTACGGTGCGCGCCGCGGCGGCCAGTGCGCCCGCGGTCCGATAGCGATCGCGCGGACTCTTGGCCATACCGCGCGCCACCACCGCGTCGAACCCCTCCGGTACCGCGGCGCGAACCAGGCTGGGATGCGGGATGGGTACGGCCAGATGCGCGTACATGACCTGTGCCGCCGAACTTCCCGAGTACGGGCGGGTACCGGTGAGGCATTCGTAGAGCACGCAGGCGAGGGCGTACACATCGGCGGCGGCGGTGACATCGCCCGCGGTGAAGCGTTCGGGGGCCATATATCCGAACGAGCCGACGGGGGAGTCGGTGCGGGTCAGGGTGTCATCGCCGATGGCTCTGGCGATGCCGAAGTCCACCAGGTAGGCGAAGCCGTCGGGGGTGACGAGAATATTGTCCGGTTTCACATCTCGGTGCAGCAGCTCTTCGCGATGTGCGGCGTCGAGCGCGGCGGCGATCTGGGTGATCAGCGCGACCGTCGTCTCGGGTGCGAGCGGTGCCTCCCGGTGCAACAGGCTGCGCAGGCTCGCGCCCTCGACCAGACGCATATCTATATAGAGTCGCCCGTCGATCTCGCCGAAGTCGTGGATGGGGATGACATGTGCTTCCCGCAGTCGGGCGGCCGCGCGGGATTCGCGTTGGAAACGCCTGCGGTACACCGGATCTCCGGCCAGCGGGGCCGGTAGCACCTTCAGTGCGACGATACGTTCGCGGCCGGTGTCGTAGGCCCGGTACACCTCGCCCATGCCGCCGCGCCCGATCAGCCCGTCCAGTCGGTACGGACCGAACCGGTCGCCGATGGTGAGCGGCTGTGGTGCTTCGGTCATCTCGTCCCCAGACTCATCGAGGCGAAAATCATTGTGGCAGCGAACGTATCCGGCAATTCTAGATTGGCTGGAAATTCATCTCGGGGGGCTTTCCGGGTATTCGCGCGGGGTCGGATTAGGGTTGGCCTGGAAGTAAGGACACGGTTGGTGACCCGGAATGGAGTAGCCATGTGGGATCCGCGGCAGTATTTGGCCTTCGATGATCATCGGGCGCGGCCGTTCTTCAATCTGGTGCAGCGGGTGCGGGCCGAGAAGCCGCGCCGCGTGGTGGATTTGGGTTGCGGGCCCGGCAATCTGACGGTGACGCTGGGGGAGCGTTGGCCGGAGGCCGCGCTGGAGGCCTCGGATTCCTCGCCCGAGATGGTGGCCGCCGCGCGGGCGCGCGGTATCGACGCGCGGCTGGTGGATGTGCGGGAGTGGCGGCCGAGCCCGGATACCGATGTGGTGGTGACCAATGCGGTATTGCAGTGGGTGCCCGACCATCCGGAGTTGATCGCGAGGTGGGCGCGCGAGCTGCCCGCCGGGGCGTGGCTGGCGTTCCAGGTGCCCGGAAACTTCGATGCCCCTTCGCATCTCGCGATTCGCGCACTGGCCGGTTCGGAACAGTGGCGGGTGCGGCTGGCTCCGGCCGGACTGCTGGAGCCGCGCGCGGTGCTCGATCCGGCCGGGTACGCCCAGGTGCTGACCGCACAGGGGTGTGCCGTGGATGCCTGGGAGACCACCTATTTGCAGCGACTGACCGGTCCGGATCCGGTACTGGAGTGGGTGACCGGCACCGCACTGACCCCCGTGCGCGATGTGCTCGATGACACGGACTGGGCCGAGTTCCGGTCCCAGCTCGCACCGCTGCTGCGCGAGGCGTATCCGCAGCAGCCGGACGGTGCGACCTGGTTGCCGTTCCGCCGGATCTTCGTGGTCACACAGACCGCGCACTGATCCGCGATAACGTTCTGATCTCGGCTTTTGCCGGTTTACACAGCAATCGCACAGGCAAATCGGGAGTAGTGCACGGTTTTCGGCCGTTGAATGAGGGAGTGCTGATCCACAGCACCCCGTGAGGCCGAGTCCCAGGAGGGGCCATGCACAGCGAGGCGTTCGAGATCGGCGCCGGAGATCCGGTGGAACCCGCTGACCAGGCGTGGCTGGGCCGGGTGGCGGGTTCGGCGGTGAGCCGAGTCGGTTTGCGCACCATCAACGCCGACGCGGTGGCCACCTTCACCGATGAACGCCTGGGCCGCACGGCCTTCGTGGTCGCCGATGGCGTCGGCGATCATCTGGCGGCGGCACGCGCCGCGCGGCTGGTGGCCCGGACCGCCTCGCGGGTGGCGGTGGTACACGGTGCGCGAGCCGGAATCCTTGCCGCACAACAGGAATTGCTGCGCGAGTTGCCCGAGGCGGCCGCGGACAGCGTGCTGGTGGTGGCGGTGCTCCCCGCGGGCGGCCAGCCGGACGGCCCGACCGATATCGCCTGGGTGGGCGACTGTCGCGCCTATCGCTGGAACGGCCGTGCGCTCCAGCGCATCACCACCGACCACACTGTGGCCGAATACTTTCGCTCGCGCGGGCATGAGCCGATGCCCGGTATGGCGCACCTGGTCACCACCTCCGCCCGCACCGTGGAACCCGATCAGATCGGCCACACCGCAACGGGTTCGAGCGCGGGCCGTCTGCTGCTGTGCAGCGACGGCGTCGGCAAGAAACTCGATATGGTCGCGATCAAAACCCTGCTCGCCGCGAATGATTCGGCCGGTCACACCGCCGAGGCCCTGGTCGAGACCGCACTGGCCAACGGTGGCCGGGACAACACCACCGCGCTGGTGGTGGATGCCCAGCTGTTGCGGGGCCTGTCCCCGGTGCAGCGTCTCACCTAGCCGAAAGCCGCCTGACCTCGCCCTTTTCGCCCGTTTTGGAGATACCGTCCACCTAGGGGTAACGTCTTCTTCACCCGACGCGGGGTGGAGCAGCTCGGTAGCTCGCTGGGCTCATAACCCAGAGGTCGCAGGTTCAAATCCTGTCCCCGCTACTAACGAAGAAGGCTCGGAACCACTTGGTTCCGAGCCTTCTTCGTGTATCAGCGCACCGGGGTGACCGATTCGGGTGGAGTGTGGATGCCTGTGGATATCCGTCCGACGAACTGACTTCTACTGTCCGAGCAACTGCTCCGCCTGCAGGGCGATGTAGAGTTCGGCGGCTTCGACGGGGTTATCGCAGTCGCGGCCGGTGAGGTCGCGAATCTTGTGCAGGCGGTAGAGGATCGTGTTGCGGTGGCAGTGCAGTTGGCGCGCGACCGCCGGATTCGAGCCGCCGTGGTCGAACCAGGCGCGCAGGGTGGTGAGCAACTCTTCGCGTTGGATATCGGGAATCTCGCGGAGCGGGCCCAGGATTCGGGCCGCGGTTCGCCTGGCCGCGGCGGGCAGCTGGACCAGCAGCAGCGGGATCGGGTCGGCGCCGTACCAGGTCACGGTGCGGATGCCGGGCGGGCGGCAGCGCAGCGCCAGGCGGGCCTCGCCGACCGCGTCCGCGATCCGCTGCGGGGCGGAGAAGGGCTGGCTGGCTCCGGTGCGGCCGGGGAAGAGTGTCGCCAAACCTGTTACCGCCGAGATGATCTCGTCCGGGGACCGGCCGCAGGCGAGACCGAGGTGAACATCCTCGCGGGTTTCCCATACCGCTGTGACGCTGTGCTGCCGCAGCGACTGTGTCGCCGCGGCGGTGTTCTCGGGCCGCCCGGGTTCGATTTCGGTTGCCAGCACGGTGTAGCTGCCCTGTTCCGGAAGGTCCAGGGCGCGAAGGGCTTCCATCGCCCGCGCCGGGGTTTCGGTGCGGGTGTCGAACAGTTCGCGAATATGCCGCGCCCGGGTCTCGGCATCGGCGCGGATCAGCGCGCGCTCGGTATCGCGGTAACCAGTGGTGAGGGCGTCGGACATGCGATCGACCAGAGCCCATGCCGCGGTGGTGAATTCGATCAACTCGCCCGGCGGAATCCGGTTCGCGCGCGCCGCGAACTCCTCCCAGACGAGCTGTACGGCGAAGCGATAGCAGCGCAGCACGGTGGCGAGCGGGATGCCCTGTTCGGCGCGCAAACGCCCGGCGGCGCCGGCTGATTCGAGGTCGGCGGGCTGCGCCGCACCGAGCTGGAACAGGATCGTGGACAGCAACGTCCGGCAGGCGTCGTAGAGATAGTGCCGATTGGCGGGTGTGTCCTCGAGGTAGCGCTGTTCGGTCGCGATGATCCGTTCGGTCAGGGTCTCCGCGAGTCCGTCCACCTCGGATGAGAGTTCGCCAAGGAGTTGCCCGATATTCGAAGTCGCGGTGCCCCGTGTGGCGTCCATTACAGCAGCGTAGGCTATGACCTGCTGTTTTGTGCGGGCGAACAAAGAGGTCGATCGTAGCCTCTGGCGGTTGCCCATAGGTGGATTCGACCGCCCGCACCCAGAATCGGTGGGCGTCGAAAACGCACACCGCCAGCGGCGGTACGTCCGAGTGAAAGGGCCATCATGTCCAATCTCGAACATCTCACCCCCGACAACTGCGCGATTCTGCTCATCGATCACAGCGACGGCTTCGTCTTGACCATCGGATCCGGTGATCGCACCGCCATCACCTACGGAGCGGTGGCGCTGGCGAGGATGGCCAAGCTGTTCGATGTTCCGCTGATCGCGACGAATGCCCCGCCGGAAGGGCCGGGCGGTCCGCTGGTGCCCCAGTTGATGGACGCCCTCGGCGATACCGCCGTCATCGTGCGCCCCGGCGGGCCGATGGACTCGATGGACGATCCGGGCGTCAAGGCGGCGGTGGCCGCCACCGGGCGTAAGAAGCTGGTGCTCGCGGGCGTGCTCACCGAGGTCTGCTCGACCTTCACCACCATTTCCGCGCTCAGCCAGGGTTATGAGGTGTATCTGGTCACCGACGCCTGCGGTGGCCTGAGCCCGGAATCGCATCGATACGGGATCGAGCGCATGATGCAGGCCGGTGCGATACCGGTCAGCTGGACCTCGGTGCTGGCCGAATTGCAGCGGACGTGGGGCGGCACGAATGCCGCGACGGCCGGTGGTGTCGTCGACATCATCACCCGGTCCAACAACAACTGGTCGCACCTGAATTCGTTCTACAGCGCGTTCGCACCCGCGGCCGCCGCTATCGGCTGAACAGCGCGATTCGATCAGGAGGGCAGTGCATGTCCGGACCGGGCAGTGCGATTGTGGTCGGCGGCTCGATCGGTGGTCTCACCGCGGCGATCGCGTTGGCGCGCAGCGGGGTTCATACGACGGTGCTGGAATGCCGGGATACCTTCGAGGGGCGCGGCGGTATCGGCGTCGACTACCGGATGCTGTGCGAGGCCACCGGGGAGAATCCCGATGAGACGCTCGCCTATATCTACGGGTATCGGCGCTCCACCAGTTTCAATGCGCTGTACAGCTGGCTCGCCGAGGTCGGCTCCCGGGTACCGGGTGTGGATCTGCGACTCGGCGTCGATGTCACCAAGGTGTATCAGGATGACGAGAAAGCTTATGCCACAACGGGTGCCGAGGAATTCTCGGCCGATATCCTGATCGGCGCGGACGGCTATCGCAGCCTGGTGCGCGCCGAGGTGAATCCGCGCCGGCCGCTCACCGACTACGCCGGTTTCATGACCTGGCGCGGCTGGATCGCCGAATCGGATCTGCCGCCCGAAACCCCGCTGCCCAGTGACGATCTCGTCAGCCTCGGGTACGGGCGGCAACTCCTGGTGGCGTTCCCGCTGCCTGGACTGAACAACCGGGATATGTCGAAGGGGTTGCGCACCATCGGTTTCGCCTGGCACGACCCCACCCGCACGAAACTGCTGGAGGACACCGGCTGCGTCCGGGACGGAAAGATTCTGCGCGGGCTCGAAATGAGTATGTTCCCACCGGGTTTCACCGCGGAGATGATCGACACCACCCGGCGCATGTGGCCGACGCCGTGGCGGGAGACGATTGTGGAATGTTTCGAGCGGGGCATTGCCTTCGGCACGCCGATCGGCAACTACCTGCCGGAGCGGCTGGTCCGCGGCCGGGTGGCTCTGATGGGCGATGCCGCGCACGCGGTGGCCCCGGCCACCGGTCAGGGTTACAACTCGAGCGTCGAGGACGCCATCGCCCTGCGCGACAGCGTCCGGGACGGCGTCACCGGCGGTAATGGCCCCGCCGCGCTGGCGAACTATGAACGGCTACGGCTGGATTCGGTGCGCGATCTGGTGCGCTGGAGTCAGCAGTGGAGCCGTACGTACGCGGGTTCGCCGGGCTGAGCGCGCTCAGCCGTAGAGCTTGACGAAATTGTCCAGGGAGCGTTCGACGTCGCCGCGCAGGGCGCGGGCCACGGCCGAGCCGATGGGGCCGAACAGGGGTGCGCCGCCGAGGCTGAAATCGGCGGTGACCTTGGAACCGGTCGGGCTCGGCGCGACGCGGAGTTCGATGCCGAATTTGGTGCCGCCGATCCCGGAGCCGTTGAGTACCAGGCGATTCGGGGGTTCGGCGGTCTTCACCACCCAGGTGACGCGATTGCGGAAGCCCTTGACGGTGGCCACGCCGATGAGGCGGGTGCCGGGGGTGAGGTCGGCGGGGATCGGACCGCGCCAGCCTTCGTGCAGGGTCAGCCACTTATCGAGTTCGGGCAGGTCGGAGGCGTGCGCCCAGGCCTGATCGGGCGGGATGGGGACGTCAACGGAGACATTCAGCTTTGCCACAAACCAGATGGTATCTGTTACATGACGTAGCTCTAACGTCGACCCGGGCTCAGCCCGCGAGCGCCGCGGCCCGGGGTGCGGCGGCATCGCGGAGTCCGCGCCGGAACTCCTCCGCACCCTGCCCGGACCAGCGGCGGATGGCGCGGCGCAGGGTGCGCGCGTCGGTGTAGCCGAGCCGGGCGGCCACCGATTGCACGGGCAGATCGGTATGCCGCATGAGCTGGATGGCGTGCTCGTGCCGGACGGTTTCGATCTCCCGGCGCCAGGTGGTGTCATGCTCGCACAGTCGGCGCTGCAGGGTGCGCGGGCTCATCAGGAGCCGGCGCGCCGCCGCGTCGAGACTGGTGTCGCCGTCCCGGAGAGCCGCGATGACGGTGTCGTGCAGGGTTTTCCGCCAGTCCGGCGCCGGTCGCGAGGTGGCGAGCAGCAGTTCGGCGTAGTGGCGCACCATCGCGCCCAGGTGCGGGTCGTCACCGGTGGGCAGCTCGCTCGCGTCCAGGAAGGTGATCGCCGCGTGCGCCGCCCCGAAATCGATTCGGCCGGTCCCGAATTCGTCGACCAGATGCCGGTAGCGGTGAGTCGCGTTGTGGCTGAACGCGACTCGGACCGGCACCACCTGCTGCCGGGTGGCCTCGCGCACACGGCGCAGCATGATCGAGAGCATGAATTCCTCGATGGGCGGTAGCACCCCGTCGGGTTCGATGGCGGCGGTCTCGCGGATGGTGAGCAGTCGGCCGTCCTCCTCCACCACCCAGCCGACGCCGGGATCGGTGACCACACCGCGCAATCCGATCGCGATGCGCACGCTTTCGGCCAACGTCGGCGCGCTGGTGAACAGGTAATCCCAGACATGCAGGCCGCCGTGCTTCGCCGCGGCGGTGGCGAGCAGCCCGGAGCCCGGACCCGCGGTCGCGTCGATGAGTTCCCAGGCGCGCCACGCCCATTCGGTCGGCACCCGGAGCAGGTCATCGGCCAGCACGGCCGGATCCACGCTCGGGCAGATCGCGTTCAGATCCGGAACGGACACCCCGGCGTTGATCGCGGTGGTCCGGATCAGCCCGGCCAGCCGAGTGGAGGTGGTGCCCGTGATCAACGGCATCGCGATACCGGGCGGCGGTGAGGTGTGGCATCGCACCGTGCGGAAAGCATTTCGCACCTTTCGATCCGGTGGGTCGGCGGACTTTCGATCCTGCGCGAATAGGTGGTGCGGGCGCATCGGCAGTCGCGCCCGCGGGTACCTACGAGGTCGGGTTCCGGGGCGTACCGCGAGGTCGGACAGGCCATCGCGAGCGAGAGCCTCTAGGCTTCCGCTTCGTGTCCGTAGGTCCTGATCCATTCGGCGTCGGTATGCCGGTGGGCGCCGGCGGATTCATCGGGCGCGCGGCCGAACTGGATCGCGTGGCGACCCTGCTCTCGGGCTCCGCGCGGTTGGTGACGCTGGTCGGACCGGGCGGTATCGGTAAGACGCGCCTGGCCATGGCGATCGGTACCCACCTGCGCGAAGATCCTGGGCTGCCCGTCCATTGGGTGCATCTGGCCCGGCTGCCCCGGGACGCGAGCGCCGCCACGGTGGTGGACGAGATCGCGGGCGCCGTGCTGGAAGGCGATTTCTCCGGACGCACCGGGTGGCAGGCATTGATCGCCGCGCTCGCCCGCCCCGGTATCACCGCGGCCGAAATGGCCGACCGGCCGGAGACCGCTCGCGCGGGTGCGGCCGCGCGAATCGTGGTGGTACTGGACAATTGCGAACACTTGCTCGCGGCGGCCGGGGCGGTGATCGCGGACCTGCTCGCGGCTGTCCCGGGGTTGGCGGTGCTGGCGACCAGTCGTACCGCGATCGGCTGGGCCGAGGAGCACATCGCGGTGGTTCCGCCGCTGGCCTGGGATCAGGCGCTGGCGTTGTTCCGGCAGCGCGCGGAGTTGGCCGGGCGGCCGGTGGCGGATGGGGATACCGCCGTGGTACGCCAGATCTGCTGGCATCTGCACTATTTCCCGCTGTACATCCGGCTGGCCGCGGCGCGATTGCGCTATCAGTCCCCGGCGATGATCCTGCGTGATCTGGGCGGCGCCGAGGGAGACCGCAGGCTGCGCTGGTCGCCGGGTTTCCGGGTGGGCGTCGATGAGCGGCATCGTGATATCGGGGCGGTCATCGGCTGGTCGTACGAGCTGTGTGAGCCGAAGGAACGTCTGTTGTTCGCGCGGCTGGCGGTGTTCGCGACCGGCTATGACGCCGATCCGGATGGCGGCGACCGGCGCGGCGGATCGGCGCCCGAGACCGGAGCCGATCTCGAAGCGATCGAATCGGTATGCGCCGGAGCGGATTCGGGTGGATTGGACCGGCACGAGATCGCCGGTCTGCTGGAACGGCTGGTCGATCGTTCCCTGGTATCGATTCATCTCGACGCCGAGACGCCGCGATTCTCACTGCTGGAGAGCTTCCAGGTGTTCGCGCGGGAGCGCCTGCTGGAGTCCGGCGAATGGGTGGAGCTGACCGCCCGGCATCGCGACTACTACCGGGGGCAGGTGCTGGCGGTGAGCATCGGCTGGGTCAGCCCGCGCGAACAGGAATTGCTGATCCGGACCCGGGCCGCATGGGACAACATCCTGTGCGCCATCGAGCGCAGTCTGACCGAACCGGTGCGGGCGGTGATCGGCCTGGAAATGGCTACCGGACTCGCCACCTCGCGAATCCCCTTCCTGCGCGGCTCTTTACGCGAATCACGGAGTTTGATCGAGCGCGCGCTCGCGGCGGCGTGCGCATCGGGTCACTGCCCGCCCGAAGTGGAAGTGTCCACGCGCGCGCTGATCGGCTGGCTCAGTCTGTGCCAGGGCCTGCCCGGCGAGGCCGAGGGGCTGCTGTCCGAGTGCGTGGCCGCGAGCCTGCCGTCGCGCGCGCTGCCGGATGGCGGTTCCCACGGCCTGGACCCGGCCGTCGATCTCGGACTGCCGGCCGCGGTCGAGTATCTATGGGGCGGCACGCTCTGGCTGGTGCATGCCGATCCGATTGCGGCGGTGGTGCTTTCGCGCGCGCTCGATAAGTTCGAGCGGGCGGGCGATCCCGGGGGCGCTGCCATGAGTGGACTGTTCGAGGCCCTGTCCGCGGCATTCCACGGGACCGCCGCGCAGGCGCTCGCGGCGACCGGCAGGCAGTCGGAGCGGATGGCTGCGGCCGGACCGCAGTGGGCGATCTCCTGGGCGCGATTCGCGCGCGCCATCGCGGTGTGCGCGCACGGCGATCCGAAAGCCGCTCTCGCACTGTGTGATCAGGGGATGGCGTGGCAGATTCCGATGCGCGATCACTGGGGTGGGGTGTGGGGTCTGCACATTCGGGCGTGGATCCTGTCCCGATTGATCACCGCGCTGCCGTCCGCCGGCGATGTCCGGGCGGTGCCGTGGGCGCTGGATATCGCCCGGCTGCTGGGTGGCAGCGCGGAACTGCGGCGGCGGTTGGGGTTCGAGGTGGCGAATTTGCGGCCGTTCGCCGAAATCACCGCCGAGGCGGTCGAGGTGGCGGCGAAGATACTGGGGGACAGGGCCTTCCGAATCGCATCCGGAGAGGGTGAGCTGATGCCCGATACCGGGCGGCTGCTCGCGGCCTGCTCCGGCACCGAGCACCTCGCCGCCGCACCGGGCGGCGGACTCGCACCCGAGCCAACGCTGATGCACCCGCCACGGTCCGGGCCCAGTCCGGCCCCCGACCGGACGCCGGACTGGGATGCGCTGACCGGCGCGGAGCGGCAGGTGGCACTGCTGGTCGCGGCCGGATACACCAACGCCGGGATCGCCGCGCGGCGCGGAACTTCCACGCGCACGGTGGATTCCCAGGTCGCGTCGATCCTGTCCAAGCTGATGATCAACTCCCGCAGGGATATCCGGCCACCCGATCTGTCCGGCTGATCGAGCCGCGGGCGCTGCCGTGCCGGGATCGGTTGCGGTTCACTCCAGTCGGTACAGCCAGACGCTGGGATCGGTGAGTTCGCCGGTGGCGGACCAGCCGTAGGAGTGTGCCATGCCGTCGCCGTGGTAATCGTGCAGGTAGGTGCGCAGGTCCGCGCGGGTGATGCGGCCGGAGGCTATGCCGCGCAATACGATCGCGGTGAGGTCGTACGCCTCGACGGCGTGTGCGGCGGGGGCCGCACCGGTCGCCGCGCGGTAGTCGGTCTGGAAGCGATCGGTCGGCGGACCGCAGGGGCAGGCCACCAGGGCGCCCGCGGCCGCCGCACCGGCATCGGTGCGGAACAGCGGGTCGTAGCCGCCGTCGCCGAGGATGAAAGTCGCTGTGACACCGGCGCTTCGGAGTCCGGTGAGCAGCTTCGCCGCCGCTTTCGCGTAGCCGGAGTAGTAGATCGCGTCGGGGTGGGCATCCGCGATCGCGGCTACGGCCGCCGCCGGGTCGGTGTCGGGATCGACCTCGACTTCGCAGGACTTCGCGGTACCGAGCCCCTCGATCACATTGTCGGCCAATTCGTTTCCGAAGCCACCGCCGGTGTCCCGCACCACGCAGACGTGCGCGAAGCCCGCCGTCTCGGCCAGATAGCGGCCCACGGCGGGGCCCTGGGCGTGGTCATTGGCCAGCCCGCGGAAGAAGCCGGACCAGCGCCACTGCGCCAGTAGGGGATTGGTCGCCACCGGGGTGAGGAAGGGCAGGCCCGCCTCGTCCAGCGTGCTACCCGCCGCGATGACCTCTCCCGACAGCGCGGGACCGATCACCGCGACGATGGATTCGTCGGCGGCGATGCGCGCCGCCGCCCGGGTGGCGGTCTCCTGATCACCGGCGGTGTCGAATTCGCGCAGGGTGACCGGGCAGGCATTGTTGCCGCCGCGCAGGAACTGGTTCACCGCCAGCCGGACGCCGCCGATCACATTGCGCCCCAGCGCCGCATCCTTACCGGACAGCGGCATCGCGGCCGCGATCGATACCGGTCTGCAGAACAACCTGCCGTCATTGGCCGGGTCGAGCACCGATTTCGGCTCGGCGACCGGTTTGCCGTCCGCGTCGATCCGGGTGAGCGGGGTGAAGCCGGGATAGAGCGCGGCATGCGCGATCGCGTTCGGCGGCGAGATCTTCGGCCGGGTCGCGGCGGAATCATGTGCGGCCCAGAAGATTCCGCACGCCGCGGCGATCACCACGACGAGCGCTCCCGCCCCGGCCGCGATCCGCCGGGTGCGCGGTCGCCGGGCGCCGTTATCGAGCGCTGCGACGGCGGCCCCGCCATCGATACCGTCGGGGTACGCTCCCACAGCGGTCGATGGTTCCGAATCACCTTGCGGCCCAAGCGCTTCCGGTGAATCAATGCCACCCGGCGCGGGCATGATGAGCGTGGCCGGGCTCCCCGGTGCGCTGGTGACCAGCGTTGCCGCCGATGCCAGGGCGGCGGGTTCGGCGATCTCGAACGGCAGCGTCGCCGGTGCGTGGTCCGTCGTGGCGGCCGCCGAATCGGTGGTCAGCGCGCGTGCCGCGGCGGCGGCGAATTCGCGACAGGACTCGAATCGATCCCCCGGCCGCTTGGCCAGACCGCGCTCGAATACCTCGTTCAACGCGTCGGGCAGGCCCGGGCGGCGGTCGGTGAGCAGCGGCACCGGATGCTGGAGATGCCCCGCGACGACCCCGGCGGCGGTCTCGGACTGGAACGGGGTCGATCCGGTGAGCAGGCGGAACAGTGTGCACGCCAGCGAATACTGATCGGAGTGGTGATCGAGCGCCTCACCCGAGAGCTGCTCCGGCGAGGCATAGGTGAGGGTCGCGGCGAGGCTGCCGGTCCGGGTCAGTTCCGTGGAATCGTCGCGCAGGCGGCCGATGCCGAAGTCCGTCAACAGAATGCGCCGCCGCTGCCCCGGCGTATCGCGGGTCAACAGGATGTTCGCGGGTTTCACATCGCGATGCAGCACGCCCTTCGAATGCGCGTGGTCCAGGGCCGCGGCGGTCGCGGCCACGATCCGCACCGCGTCCCGGGGCGACAATCCGAATGGATCGAGGGCCGACGCGTCGCCACCGTCGACGTACTGCATGGCGATCCAGAGCCGCCCGTCCTCGACGCCCCGATCGTGCACCGTCACGATATTCGGATGGTCCAGCCGGGCCACCAGTTCGGCCTCGCGTTCGAAGCGCGCCCGAGTTCGCCGGTCCGACGCCAACTCCCGCGCCAGCAGTTTGATCGCCACCAGGCGCGGCAGGCGCGGATGCCGGGCGAGATACACCTCGCCCATCCCGCCCCCGCCGAGCCGCCGCTCGATCACAAAACCCGCGAATTCCTCGCCCGCACGCACCATTCGGCCCCTCGATACCGCAAAACCCTTCGAACCCTACCGCTTCGGCGCGCCCCGCTCATCCGGTCGTTTCGCGGAGCGGGACCGACGCCGAAGTCGCTCGGATCGCGGTGGGCGGAAAGGGATTGCGCCGCAGCCGGTCACAGTGCGGCGACGGCATCCTCGACGGTGCGGTCGCCGCTGATCAATTCGAGTACCCGGCCCGCTCCCGCCCCGGTGACGAGCAGTTCGGACAGCACGGCGGCCACATCCGCGCGGGGGACGCCCCCGGCGGGGACCGTATCGGCGAGCAGGACCTGTCCGGTGGGGGCGTCATCGAGCAGCCGACCCGGCCGCAGAATCGTCCAGTCCAGGTCGCGGGCGCGAAGATCGTTCTCCGCCTGGGTTTTCGCGTCGATGTACGCGATCCACGATTCGTCGCCCCCGGCGGCGGGTTTGCCCGCGCCCATGGTGGAGATTTGCAGGAAGCGCCGGATTCCGGCCTGTTCTGCGGCCTCGGCGAGCCGGACGGATCCGTCCCGGTCGACCGAGTACTTGCGTTCCGGTCCGCTGCCGGGTCCGGCACCGGCCGCGAACACCACCGCGTCGACCCCCTTCAACGCCGCCGCGAGTTCCGCCGCGCCCTGCTGTTCGAGATCGAGTACGACGGGCTCACCGCCCGCCGCCTCGACCTCCCCGGCGTGTCCCGGATTCCGGATCACGCCGAGCACCTGCTGCCCGCGTTCGCTGAGCAGTCCGGTGAGCTGAAGTGCTATCTGCCCGTGTCCGCCGATGATTGCGATTCGCATGGTGACGAGCCTACGGCGGCGCGGCCCGGTATTACGTGATGAAGGGCAGGACCCTGGTGATGGCTTCGGTGACCGCCTGGGGCATGAAGGTCACCGCGTACACGATGGCGATTCCGAGTGCTGCGAGCATGGGTATTCGTCCTTTCGTCGGGTTATTCGAAACTGCGGGAGAGCCAATCGATGGTTTGCATGCCGCACAGGTCGGTGGCCCAGCCGTAGAGGTTGGTGAGCATGTGCGGAATGCTGCAGTCGGAGGGTGCGTAGGTGACATCGGTGCCCCGGGCGCGATACTCCGCGGCGAGGTCGCGGGAATCGGCGGCGGGCACCAGCGACATGGGGGAGTCGTCGCCGACGCAGGAGGTGATGAGCACCTTGGACGTGGGCGTGCCCCGACCCAGCACATTGTCTTCGAACACCGGCTGGAACGCGGGCTCGTCGGCGGGGCTCACGCCGGTGTTGAACAGCAGTTGCAACGGGATGAACGGCATCATGAAGTACGCGGGCATCTGGCATTGCGTGCGAAAGGAATTCGCGATGGCCAGCCCGGTCGGGGTCAGCTTGGAATCGATGCGCATCTCCGGATACCAGGGTTCGAGTCCGAGCAGCGTCGCGAACGCGAATCCCGAGCCGACCGAACCGTTCGCCACCCGCATGAAGTTGTCCGGCTTCACGACCATGCCCTCCAGCACGGTGGAGACCACATTCAATTCCGGTGCGTACGTTGGCTGTTCCTCGGCCGCGAAGCCCGCGCCGACCCCGCCGCCGGCGATGCCGAACAGTGCGATCCGCGCCTGCGGATCGAGTCCGATCGGTGCGTGATGGAAGGCCGCGCGCACCGCGTCCAGTTCGGAATGCCCGGCGAACTTACCGGCGAACACCCCGTGCGGACTGCGATCGGCATTGTTGCCGACATCGGAAATGACTACCGCGTAACCCTTTTCGAACATGAGCGCCAACGGTCCGAGTGACGACCAGGACGCACCGTCGAGGGGATCACCGCCGGTCCACTGCGTAGTCGGATGGCAGTACCAGCCGACGCTGTCATTGGCTTCCTGGTAGGAGACGACGTGCCTGGTCGAATTGGGCTGCCCGTCGACCGGGATCATCACGAAGCCCGTGCTGACAACCGGTGTGACACCGTCGATTCCGGTGGTGACGAACATGAGCTTGTAGGCGTCCAGGTGCGCGGGCTTCAGACCCATGAACGCGACATCGACCTTGGCGGCCTTCAGCAGGGTGCCCGGTGCGGCCGAGCGGTCCCAGTCCGGTTCGTCGTAGAACGGGTCGTCGGTGCGCAGCGCCCGCGCGTTCTCCTCCGGTGACGCGGCGGTGGCCCCGTTCACCGAGCCCTGCACGAAATCGTTGAAAACCTGATCCAGAGTCGGGGTCTGGACAATCGGCGGCGGTGGCGGGGCCGGTTGCGCCGCGGCGATCGGAGTTCCGGCATAGGAAAGCACCGCGGCGATCAGCGCGGTGAGAATGGTTCGTTTCATATCAGTTCGCTCCCAGCTGGGCATCGGGGCTCGCGGGCGCGATCGAGAGCTGCGCCAGCGCGGATTGCAGCAGTGCCGGAATATTGAGCAGCGGCCGGTGCGTCTGCATTTGAATGTCGTAGGGCGTGCGCAGCACCGCCTCCAGCGCGGGCCAGTCATTGTTGACCTGATTCTTGTATTTGGGCAGCAGTTGCGCGTTGATGTAGGTCCAGCGCTGCTCGAATACCGCCCAATTCCAGTTGGGCAGCGGCAATGTCAGGGTTTCCCTGTTCCCGGCTGTTCCGATGAACGTGTAGGTCGAAGAGTTGAAATCACGCGGCGGAATGACTCCGGCGACCGACGGTGAGCCCGCGACGGTGGAGAGATAGGAGATGGCCTCGCCGACATCGCCCCGGTATTCGCGCACCAGATCCCACTGCGGTCCGACGATCGTGTACTGCTCGCGATGCAGCAGGGTGGCGTTGCCGTCGGAGATGCGATCCGGATCGCCCGAGGCGATGCCTTTCCAGGCGTCGAGAATATCGTTGCCGAACAATCCGGCCGCGGTGAATTCGGCCAATGCGGGGACGCCGCCGGTGACATAGGCGTCATGCATCGGCATGAGGTCGGAGAAGATGTTCTTCTGCATCACCATGATCCAGCCGATGATGTAGCGCAGATCCTCCGGCGTGATCACCTTGCCCGCGTTGTCGAGCGCGATCAGGCCCTTCGGCAGGCTGTCGATGATCTGCGGTCCGGCGACGGCGGTCGCGGCGTTCACGATCGCATGCGCGGTATCGGACATTCCCGGCAGGGAATAGATATTGGTCATCAGCTCGAAATCGACCAGCCCGCCGCCGAAGTCGGCGCCGACCTCACCACCCATACCCGCCCATTGCAGTTCCCGGTGATTCAGTTGCAGGTTTTCGTAGTAGGTGTACGACTTGATCAGATTCTGATAGTTGGCCTGCACGCCATCGCGCGGATTCCAGGTCTGCAAGTCGATTCCGGCGATCTGCGCGGTATCCACCAGCCAGTACTGATACAGCAGCGCCGCGTATCGGGTCGGCGCGATACCCGCGGCACGGGCCTCGTTCAGCAGGTCCAGCAATTCATTGCGGTCATACGGTAGTTCGGGATTCACGCCGCCCGGACTGATATCGGCGTGCCGATTGATCAGCGGCAGATCCAGATATCGTTCGACCGCACCGCTCGCCAGCGCCGGTGCGGGGGACAGCAGCGTTATACCGATCGGTAACACCGCGGCCATGATTAGCGCACGCAGAATCGCGCCGATGCGCATCGTTGTCGAACCTTTCGTCGGTGGGGCAAAAGGTGAAGAGAACTGTCAGCACAGGTCGATATCCGGAATGCCGAAGGCGAATTGGCGAATAGGTCGCTCCGATGGCAAGCGCGATGCTAACACCGGCGAAATTTGCCGCGTCCACTCGACACGCGGCGATCGGCGAAGGCCGCCCGCCACTTTCGCGTTCGGCGTTACAGTGGGAGGCGGGGGAACGTGAAGGATAGCGATTGAGCACTGTTGCGCAGGGCAGCCCCTGGGTTGCCGTCCGGCCGGATGACGACGTCACGCAGCTGGCGTTGCGGATGTCGTTCGCGCACAACTCCTTTATCGACGGTCGCCAACTCCCGACGGTGCGCCCGGGCGGGGATTCGGTGCGATCGGTGGTGCTGGATTCCTGGCGGCGCAGCCGCAGCAACGGGGTGGATCCCGATGGTTTCGGCGGTGCGGTGGATTTGGCCGGACCGGAGTTGAAGCGCTATCGGGCAACCCATCCCACCGCGTCGATTCGGCCGGTGGTCCGCAAGCTGCTCGTCGAGGACGCGGCAGAGGCCGGATTGCTGGTGGCGATCAGTGACGCGCAGGGGCGGCTGCTGTGGGTGGAGGGTGATCGCCGGGTCAAAGATCGTGCCACCGGAATGAATTTCGTCGAAGGCGCGGATTGGAGCGAGGATCGGGTCGGCACCAACGCGCCGGGGACCGCGCTCGCGCTGGATCATCACGTGCAGATCTTCGGGGCCGAGCATTTCAGCCGGGCGGTGCACGAATTCAGTTGCACCGCAGCGCCGGTGCACGATCCGAGCAGCGGCCGAGTGATCGGCGCGATCGATATCACCGGCGGGCCGCGGGTCGCCGGACCGGAGATGCTGTCACTGATCCGGGCGACGGTGGTGGCCGCGGAATCGGAGCTGCGCTTGCGCCTGCTCGGTGCGCCGTCACCGTCGGATCCCGCGCTGGCGCGATTGCAGGTACTCGGTGCCGGGCGGCCGGTGCTCACCGTCGACGGTGAACGAATTCGACTGTCGCAGCGGCATGCCGAGATTCTGGTGCTGCTCGCCGATCATCCGGAAGGATTGAGCGCCGACCATCTCGCGATGCTGCTCGATGAATCCGAGTTGGATCCGGTGACGGTGCGCGCGGAGTTGTCCCGGGTGCGAAAGATCGTGGGCGCGAACGGTTTGGCCTCGCGACCGTATCGACTGCTGCTGGATCTGGATACCGATATCGGCGCGGTCCGCCGGGCGCTGGCGCACGGTGACGCGGCCGCGGCGCTGCGCGCGTATCCGGGTCCGCTGCTGCCGCGCTCGCTCGCGCCCGGAATCATGGAGGCGCGCGCCGAATTGCACTGCCGGGTGCGCGCGGCGCTGCTCGCGGCGGGTGATCGGCGGCTGCTGGCGCGCTGGACCAGTTCGGTGGACGGGCGCGAGGATATCGCGGCCTGGTCCGCGTATTTGGCCTCGCTGGACCGGGATTCACCGATGTATGCCCAGGCCGAGGCGCAATTGGCGCTCATAGACCGCAAATTGGGCATCTGACCAGTTTTATGCAACGGTACCGCAACCGGCGCACTCGTAGTGTCCTGGATCACATCTGACATCGCAGCAACCGTCAGCAGATTCAGGAGCATCGATGACTGTCTTCGCGCGCCCCGGCACCCCCGGGGCAGCCATGTCCTTCCAGTCCCGCTACGAGAACTGGATCGGTGGTGAATGGGTCGCGCCCGTCAAGGGGCAGTACTTCGAGAACCCGACACCGGTGACCGGGCAGACCTTCTGCGAGATCGCGCGCGGCACCGCCGAGGACATCGAGCTGGCGCTGGACGCCGCGCACGCCGCCGCGCCCGCGTGGGGTAAGACCACGGTCGCCGAGCGCTCGGTCATCCTCAACAAGATCGCCGATCGGATCGCGGAAAACCTCGAGGCCATCGCGCTCGCCGAGAGCTGGGATAACGGCAAGCCGATCCGCGAGACCATGGCCGCGGATATCCCGCTGGCCATCGATCATCTGCGCTACTTCGCGGGAGCCGTTCGCGCACAAGAGGGTTCGATCTCCGAGATCGACAGCCAGACCGTCGCCTACCACTTCCACGAACCGCTCGGCGTCGTCGGGCAGATCATTCCGTGGAACTTCCCGATCCTGATGGCCATCTGGAAGCTCGCGCCCGCGCTGGCCGCCGGTAACGCGGTGGTGCTCAAGCCCGCCGAGCAGACCCCGGCCTCGATCCTGTTCCTGATGAGTGTCATCGGCGATCTGCTGCCCCCGGGCGTGGTCAATATCGTCAACGGTTTCGGCGTCGAGGCGGGTAAGCCGCTCGCGTCCAGCCCGCGCATCAAGAAAATCGCCTTCACCGGTGAGACCACCACCGGGCGACTGATCATGCAGTACGCCTCGCAGAACCTGATTCCGGTGACCCTCGAACTCGGCGGTAAGAGCCCGAACATCTTCTTCTCCGATGTGCTCGCCGCCAATGACGATTTCCAGGACAGCGCGCTCGAGGGTTTCGCGATGTTCGCGCTCAATCAGGGCGAGGTCTGTACCTGTCCGTCGCGCGCGCTGATCCAATCCGATATCTACGACGAGTTCCTGAGCGCGGCCGTGGTGCGGACCAAGGCGGTGCGGCAGGGGGATCCGCTCGATACCGAGACCATGATCGGCGCACAGGCCAGCAATGATCAGCTGGAGAAGATCCTGTCCTACATCGAGATCGGCAAGGGCGAGGGCGCGACCCTGCTCACGGGCGGTGAGCGCGTGGACCTGGGTGGCGATCTGTCCGGCGGTTACTACGTGCAGCCGACCGTGTTCACCGGCAGCAATTCCATGCGGATCTTCCAGGAGGAGATCTTCGGGCCGGTCGTCTCGGTGACCTCGTTCACCGATTACGACGATGCCATCAAGATCGCCAATGACACGCTGTACGGGCTCGGCGCGGGCGTCTGGTCGCGCGATGGCGGGGTGGCGTACAAGGCCGGGCGCGATATCCAGGCCGGACGCGTCTGGACCAACACCTATCACCAGTACCCGGCGCACGCGGCGTTCGGCGGATACAAGCAGTCCGGTATCGGCCGGGAGAACCACCGCATGATGCTCGACCACTACCAGCAGACCAAGAACCTCCTGGTCAGCTACGCGTCGAAGGCGCAAGGCTTCTTCTGATGCCCGCACCCCGGCGCGTGCGCGCCACCGCGGCGGCGATGGATCTGCTCCGTCGCCTCCGCGATTCGCACGGTCCGCTCATGCTGCACCAGTCCGGCGGCTGCTGCGACGGCTCGTCCCCGATGTGTTATCCCGCAGGGGAATTCATCGTCGGCGATGCCGATGTCCTGCTCGGGCTGCTCGATCTGCGCCTGCGGGCCGATGAACTGCCCGACACCGAGCCGCCCGCGGAAGACACTGCGCCGGTTTGGATTTCGGGCCCGCAGTTCGCGGCCTGGCGGCATACCCAACTGGTGCTGGACGTGGTGCCCGGCCGGGGTTCGGGGTTCAGCCTCGAAACCCCGGAGGGGTTCCGATTCCTCAGTCGCGGAAGGGTTTACGAACCGGGCGAATTGAGCGTCCTGGCCGCGTCGGCGATCATCACCGGCGCGGACTACGAGCTCGGCGCCCGCCCGGCGGCCGCCATCGAACCCCAGGTGGTCGCCGAGGCGGTCGACGCCTGTCCGGTCCCGGACCGCCAGGGCTGAGTGACCGCCGCGATCGCCAGGACGAAAGCGACCAGGGCGCAACCGGTTCGGGCGAAGTGGAACATCTCCCAGCGGTGCAGCAGTACGGCGTAGTCGGCGGGCGGTCCGCTGATCGCCCACACCTTGATGTGCTGATTGATCGGCACATTGCCGAATCGAGTGATGAGGAAGGACGCCACCGCCAGGGTCGAGGCGGTGGCGGCCAGTAGCCGCGCCGCGCCCCGGGTGCGGATGGCGAGCGCCAGGGTGCTCAGGATCGTCAGGGCCATGAGCGATTGCATGACGGGGCCGTTGACGCGCATGAGCGCGGTGTGGAAGGTGAATCGGACATCGAGCGGAACCTCGCGGAAGGCGTAGAGGACATTGACCGCGCCGTAGCCGAAGGCTCCGGCCAGTAGGCCCGGAAACAGCAGGGCCGCCGCGCGAACGAGTTTCGACAGCATGGGACTCCCGTCCTGAATTATCGCAACAGTGAGTTGCGATAGGGTCGAGCATGCCCGTGCCCGTTCGATATCGCAACTAGGAGTTGCAATGAGCCCTGACGCGCCACTCGGTCGCGGACCCAAGGTGCGCACCGCCGTACTGGCCGCCGCCGTAGCCGAGCTGGCCGAACTCGGCTACGCGGGGTTCGTCGTCGACAATGTCGCGCGCCGCGCCGGGGTGCACAAGACCACCGTCTATCGCCGCTGGCCCGACCGGGACGCGCTCATCGCCGACGCGCTCGCGGACAGCGCCGCGGCCGAAATCCCGCTCCCCGATACGGGATCGGTCGAGGCGGATCTGCGCGCGCTCGCGCGCGGTCTGGTGGCATGGGTGAAAAGCCCGGGGGGACAGGCGGTGCTGGCGGTGCTGGTGTCCGAGACCGCGGGCTCGGCGTCGCCGCCGACGGTGGTACGGCATGTCTTTCGCGATCGGATCCGCCAGGCGCTGCCGATCGTGTCGCGCGCCATCGAGCGGGGTGAACTGCCCGCCGACGCCGATCCGGTGGAGGTGATCAAGGCGCTGGTCGCGCCGATCTACTTCCGCGCCTTGATAACCCGCGAGCGGCTGACCGACGCGACGGCCGATTCGGCGGCCCGGCTGGCATTGGCCGGTGCGCACGCGGGGGTATTCGGGTAATGCGGACTGCCCGAATTGCCGGAATCGCTCGATGGTGTGGGCGGCGTCACCGGCGGCGAACGTGCTCCGTGGTTTCTCATGCGCACCGTGCCAGACTGTGGGCGTGAGCGAGCCAGCGAACGAGAATGACGGGGCCGGGTCCGCGAGGGCGTCGTCCGAACGGGATGAATCGGCGCGGACCGAATCCGGCGGAGTACCGCACGCGCCGAATGCGTCTGCGACGCTGTCGGATCGAGGCGATGTCATCGGCAAGGGTCTGCTCTGGCTGGCCAAATGGTCGCTGTGCCTGGTCGCCATCGCGGCCGGGGCGTGGGTGCTCGGCATCGTGCTCGGCAAGCTGTGGGTCGCGGTGCTGCCGATGGCCCTGGCGCTGGTGATCGCCACCGTGCTGTGGCCGCCCACCCGCTGGCTCACCCAGCGTGGTCTGCCGGCCGCGGCGGCGGCCTCCATCACCACGCTCGGTCTGCTCGGCATCCTGGCCGGGGTGATCGCGCTGATCGTGCCGTCGGTGGTCGATCAGGCCCCCGATCTCGCGGACCGCGCGACCGAAGGTATTCACCGGGTGCGGGACTGGCTGCACGGCCCGCCGCTGAATATCGGTGACGAACAACTGAATTCGGCCGTCGACGCGATCGTGAACAAGGTGCAGGCCAGTGCCGAGCGCATCGCGAGCGGCGTCTTCAGCGGCGTCAGCACCGCGACCTCGGCGATCGTCACCCTGTTCCTGGTCCTCATGCTGACCTTCTTCTTCGTCAAGGACGGCCCGCGCCTGCTGCCCTGGCTGCACGGGGTCCTCGGCAGCCGCAGCGGCCGGCACGTCGAGGAGGTGCTGAACCGGATCTGGGTCACCCTCGGCGGCTTCATCCGCACGCAGGCCCTGGTCAGTCTCATCGACGCGGTCCTGATCGGCGGCGGCCTGGTCATCATGGGCATCCCCCTGGCCGCGGTCCTGACGGTGCTCACCTTCCTCGGCGGCTTCATCCCCATCGTCGGCGCGTTCGTCGCGGGCGCGCTGGCGGTCCTGGTGGCCCTGGTGACCAAGGGCCTCACCTCGGCCCTGATCGTCCTGGCCATCATCGTGGTCGTGCAGCAGCTCGAAGGCAATGTCCTGCAACCGATTCTGCAAAGCCGCAGCATGCAACTCCACGCCGTGGTGGTCCTGCTCGCCATCACCGTGGGCAGCTCCCTCTACGGCATCGTCGGCGCCTTCCTGTCCGTCCCCGTGGCGGCGGTCGCCGCGGTGATCATCCGCTACATCGGCGAACAGATCGATGCCGACACCGCACCCGAGCCGGCGGCGGGGGATTCGACCGGGTAAGCGCCTTACGCCGGGAACCCCCACCTGCGACGTAGCATTTCCCCATGCCGGAACAGCTTGGTGGGAGCGGGGTTTCACGGCGCGGCCGCCGGTCGTTCTATCGTGCGATGGGGCGCTCGCTGTTGACCGTCACGGCGTTCACGCTGGCGTATTTCCTGCTGCCGTTCGATCGGCTCGACGATGTGCCCGCCTTCGTCCTGCTCACGGCCGGGCTGGCGGTGGTGTTCGGGCTGTGCGTCTGGCAGGTGAGCCGGGTGTTGCGGGTGGATCGGCCGATCGAACAGGCCGCCGAAGCGCTGGCAACGGTTTTCGGGGCCTATCTGATCGGCTTCGCCACGGTCTACTACCTGCTGAGCCTCAATGACCCCGGCAATTTCGGGGTGTCGCTGACCAAGCTGGACGCGCTCTATTTCACCGTGACGGTGTTCGCCACCGTCGGATTCGGGGATATCGTCGCGAGCAGCCAGCTCGCCAGGGGTTTCGTGCTGGTGCAGATGATCGGCAATCTGCTGCTGCTGGGCACGGCCCTGCGCCTGATCACAGGTTCGGCCCGGGTCCGGCAGCGGCAGTTGCGATCGGGTACTACAGGGTCCGGCCGATGATGAGCTTCATGATCTCGTTGGTGCCGCCGTAGATCTTCTGGATGCGAGCGTCGGCGTACATGCGCGAGATCGGGTACTCGGCCATGTAGCCGTAGCCGCCGAAGAGCTGCAGGCATTCGTCGGCGACCTTGCACTGCTGTTCGGTGAGCCACCACTTGGCCTTGGCGGCGGTGGGCACATCCAGTTCGCCGCGCAGGTGCTTGTTGACGCAGTCATCGGTGAAGGACCAGGCGATGGACTTGATGGTGTCGCATTCGGCCAGCGTGAACTGGGTGTTCTGGAAGGCGAAGACGGGCTTGCCGAAGGCTTCGCGTTCCTTGGTGTAGGCCAGGGTGACTTCGACGGTCTTCTCGATCGCGGCGGCGGCGATGACCGCCAGGATCAGGCGCTCCTGCGGGAGCTGCTGCATGAGCTGGATGAAGCCGATGCCCTCCGCGCTGCCCAGCAGATTCGACTGCGGCACTCGGACATTGTCGAAGAACAGCTCGCAGGTGTCCTGACCGTGCTGGCCGATCTTCTCCAGATTGCGGCCGCGGCGGAAGCCCTCGCGGGCGGTCTCCACCAGGATGAGCGAGACGGTGTCCGCGCCCTTGCCCTCGGAGGTCTTACAGGCCACGATCACCAGATCGGCCAGATAGCCGTTGGTGATGAAGGTCTTGGCACCGTTCAGGACGTAATCGGCGCCGTCCTTGACCGCCTTGGTCTTGATGCCCTGCAGATCCGAGCCGGTGCCGGGTTCGGTCATGGCGATCGCGCCGACGACCTCGCCGGATGCCATGCGCGGCAGCCAATCCTGCTTCTGCTGTTCGGTGCCGTAGGCGTTCAGGTAGTGCGCGACGATACCGCTGTGCACCGGATTGCCGAGGCTGGGGGACAGCCCGCGCACCTGTTCGGTGAGGACGACGGCCTCGTGGGCGAAGGTGCCGCCGCCACCGCCGTACTCCTCCGGAATGCTCAGGCACAGCAGGCCCAATTCGCCCGCGCGGTTCCAGATTTCGCGGTCGACGTGGTGCTGGCGGGCCCACCGGTCCTCATTGGGGGCGCATTCCTTCTCGAAGAACTTGCGCGCCAGATCGGACAGCGCGTCCAGGTCCTCGTCCATCCACGGCGAGCGGTGCAGGGCCACGTGCGAACTCCTCTGTTCTCAGTCGGCGCTATCTGTTTTAAGACGGCTCAGTCGTGACGGTAAGGCGATATGCCCGGTTTCCCAATGACCGCCTCGCTCGACTTCTTGACCGGAACGCTCAGCGGTTCCGCGCTGATGTTCAGTGCTGATAGGAGCCGGGCGGACTGCCGGTCCAGCGCCGGAACGCCCGGGAGAAGGCGCTGGGCTCGGAGAAGCCGAGCCGCCGGGACAGCGCCGCCACCGTTTCCTCACCGCGCACCAGGCTCGCGATGGCCGCGTCGCGCAGAATCTGTTCGCGGATCTCACGCAGCGCGGTGTGCTCCTCGCGCAGTTTGCGGCGCAGCGTGGGCGGGCTCATGGACAGTTCGGCGGCGACATCCTC
The DNA here is from genome assembly GCF_042885355.1 of Nocardia sp. NPDC058058. Lineage (NCBI taxonomy): Bacteria > Bacillati > Actinomycetota > Actinomycetes > Mycobacteriales > Nocardiaceae > Nocardia > Nocardia sp. NPDC058058. Next base: position 960,247 of record NZ_JBHVSA010000004.1, read on the forward strand.
GACGCCGGGCCATTCGCCGTCCAGGCCGCGCTGCACGATATGCCGCACCCGCGCGGCCAGCGAGATCGAATAGTCGCGCGGCCCGAGCACCCCCGACGGGGCATTGCGCAGGAACTCCAGCAACTCCTCCTCGGTGCGCGCGATCGGATGATCCAGTAATGCGGCATCGAAGATGAGCGTCGGTTCGGCGGCCGAAAACACCACGGGCGCACCGAAAACCACGTCGTAGTCGTCGACCTCGGGGTCGCGCGGGTACGGTACCTCGACCCGCCGCAGCCGCAGCCGCCCGCCGATCAGCCAGGCCAGGAAGCGGTGCGTAATGGTCAGCATGGTGTCGATGACGATGCCCGGTGCCCGATCCGCGCCGCTCATATCGAAGCTGACTCGCGCCTCGCCGTCGTATTCGGTGAGCGAGGCCCGGGGGAGCCCGGGCAGCGACCGCCGAAAGCTCTCGAAGCGCCGGACCGCGGCCCCCAGCGTGGGCGCGCCCATCAACCCGAAACACACCAGCCGCAGCGTGCCACGCGGCATGGGTTGCAGTCCGAGCCCGAGCAATTCGTCATCGGTGGCCCGCCACAGTTGCTGCACCACCCGCACCGCCTGATCGATGGTGACCCGGGATCGCCCCTCCGACAACAGATCCGGCGAAATCCCGGCATCGGCGAGCATGCCGCTGATATCCCAGCCACGCGCTCCGGCGAGTTCGACAATGGCCCGAACTCGCTGGATCGGCAGGGTGCTTCCGGCCTCGGCAGACATCCGCCCGACCGTATCAACCTGCCCGGACGTTTTGGTATATCCACCCCACCCCTGTACTGTTCATTTCACCCGACGCGGGGTGGAGCAGCTCGGTAGCTCGCTGGGCTCATAACCCAGAGGTCGCAGGTTCAAATCCTGTCCCCGCTACTACGAAAGCAGCCCGGAACCTTATGGTTCCGGGCTGCTTTCGCATTGATTCGAGATCACCTGCGACGACGTGTCGCCCGGCTTGAATGGAATCGTGCGAACAGGTTTGAAACAGGTATGTGTCTGAAAGTCCTGCGGAATCGGGGCTGAGTCGGGAGAATGGGCCGAAACTGCGCGGTGGGTTTCGGGAACTGCCGGGTGGGGTTGGAAACCCTTCGGTGACAGAGGATTTGGACGATGAGCAGGCTGGCGACCTCGTGCGCGGCGATCTCGGTGGCCGTGGTGGTTATGGTCGGGACCGTGGTGGCCGGGGATGCGGGGGCACAGCCGCGCGGGGTGCGGGGGTGCACGCCGTATACGGCGATCTTCGCGCCGGGGACCTGGGAGACGCGGCCGGATGCGGATCCGGCGGTGCCGGTGGGGATGCTCAGGCCGATCGGGGATGGGTTGCAGCGGCAGCTCGGGGGCGATATCACCGTGCTTTACGCGCCGTACGCGGCCAGTGCCTTCGATCAGGGGCTGACCTATGCGCAGTCGCTGGGCACGCTGGAATCGCGGTTGCGGCAGATGGTGAGTGGGTTGTGCGCTTCGACGCGGGTGATTCTCGCCGGATACAGCCAGGGGGCGGATGGGATCGGTGACTTCGCCACCGAGATCGGTAACGGTGAAGGGCCGATCGGCGCGGAGCGGGTGGTGGGGGTCGGGCTGCTGGCCGATCCGCATCGGGATCCGAATACCACGCTGTCCCTGGGGAATCCGCAGCCGGGGCATGGGATCGCCGGGTCTCGGAGTCAGGATTTCGGGGCGCTGACCGATCGGGTGCGGACCCTGTGCGCGGACGGCGATCTGTACTGCTCGCTCAATGCGGCGACCTCGCCGTTCCTGGCCGCGCTGGGCCGGGTGATCAGCGGGGATCCCACGCCGATCGCCGCGCTGCTGCCCGGCGCCACCGATCCGGGTCAGCTGATGGCGCAGGTGGTGCAGGTCGGCGCGGGCTGGGCCGCCACCGCGGCGAATCTGCCCGCGATTCTGGAGAGCCTGACCGGGCTGCCCGGGGTGATCGAATCCGGTGACCTCCGTACCGCGCATCAGGTCGCGAGCGATCTGAACGCGGCGCTGGCCCCGCTGGTCAAGGCGGCCGCGGGCGTGGATCTGCCGCTCGTCGCCTCGGTGATCCGCGCGGCCGCCGCGGTCGACCCGTCGGGGTGGACCGCCGCCGCCGGTGTCATCGCCGATGCCATGACCGGCATCGATATCCTGCGCATTGCCGCGGATGTCGGCCAGATGCAGGAAACCCTGTGGCGCGCGGTCGAATCCATGGACCGGTCGGGTCCGCTGGCGGCCGCCGCCACCGCGTCGGCGCTGGCACCGCTCACCATCGATCTGGCGGGAGCCGTCGTCGGCCCCTTCGCCGACGCCGTGCGCGGTGACCTGCGGGTCGCGGCGCAGACCCTGATCAGCATCGGCGGTCCGGACTCCATCAACGATCTGCTGCAATTGAGCCGCCAGGGTGCGGCCATGGCCAACTTCTACGCCTCGAACGCGCACCTGGACTACGGTGACGACGCGCAGATCCTGCTGAATTTCCTCGACTCCCAGGTCAATTCGTAGGTATCGCGTTCGATCGGAGCGTCTCACGCCGTCGCGAGCACCAGCGCCGGACGCGTCCGGGTGGCGCGCATCGTGGTGGAAAACGTTGTGACGCAGGCGATCACAGCGGCTCCGCCGATGATCACCAGGTAGCTCACCGCCGATCCGTGCGGTACCGGCGAGCCGGTCTTGACCAGCGCGTACGGGATGACGGTGGTCGCCGCGGCCACCGTGCCCAGCAGGATCGCCAGTCCCGCCGCCAGCGCGCTCTCGGTAACGATCATGCCGAGCACCTGATCGCGCGTCGACGCGTTCAATCGCAATGCCGCGAACTCGCGCCGCCGCTCCCAGGTCGCCGCGATCAGCGAATTGGTCACCGCGATACCGCAGAACGCGATGATCATGGCGACCACCAGATAGTTGGCCACCGCGAACTGCGCGCCGATATCGTCGCCCGCGGTCTTCGGCGTGCCATTCTCGGTGTACTGCATGTAGAGCGTCCCGGTGGCGATGCCGACCAGCATCGCGAGCGGACCGACCACGGTGCTCGACGCCGCCGCGCGGGCGGCGAGATTGCGAATCGCCAAGCGAATCACCGCGTTCGGCGTCAGCGCGGCGATACGACCGAGGCCGCCGACCACGATGGGGCACAGCAGCGCCAACCCGATGGCGACGGCAACGCAGGCCGGTCCGGCGACAGCGGCCAGCAGCGGGCCGTCGGCCATGAACAGCGTGCCGACCCCCGAACCGAGCCCGAGCAGCAGGAAGAGCAGTCCGAACCATAATTTTGGTGCGGACACCACCGATTGCGCTGTCCCCGAAGATGATTCGGCCATCGCCAGCGTCGGCGCGATTTTCGCGGCTCGCCCGCCCGCGATCACCGCCGCCGCGACGGCCGCGACCAGCGTGACGGCGGTACCGGAAATGACTGTGCGCCAAGTCGTTATGAACTCGACCGGAGCCTGCACCACGCCCGCGTCCACCATTCGCGTCAGCAGGAACGCGCCCAGCCCGATCCCCGGCAGCACCCCCACCGCCATCGCGGGCGTCGCGACGGTGACGGTCTCCAGCAGCACCATGCGCCGCACCTGCCGCGGTGTGGCTCCGATGGCGCGCAGCAGCGCGAGTTCGGCACCGCGCTGCCGCACCACGAGCGTGATGGTGGAGGCGATCCCGAACACCACGATCGCCACCGACCAGCCGCCCATGATGGCGGCGAGCATGGTCATCGACTCACCCCGGTGCGCGGGCGCGGCCAGCCCCGTTTCGGCCAGTGCGGCGAACGACGTGAGCAATGCGGTGCCGACGCCGATGACACCGGCCGCCGCCGAATAGGCCGAGGGATGCGCGCGCACCGTGCTCAGCGCGAGCCGCCCGATCATCGGACACCGCCCAGCGCCGTCATCCGGGCGGCGACCGTATCGGCCGTCGGCCGCAGCAGGGAGTCCGCGACCCGCCCGTCCGCGAAGAATACGACCGCGTCGGCCATTGCGGCCGCGATCGGATCGTGCGTGACCATCACGACCGTCCGGCCGCCGGTGTCGACCGAGTTCCGCAGCAGCGCAAGCACTTCCGCCCCGGCATGACTGTCCAGCGCCCCGGTCGGCTCGTCCGCGAAGATCACCGCGGGGTCGCTCAGCAGCGCCCGCGCGATCGAAACCCGTTGCTGCTGACCGCCGGACAGTTGAGCGGGCCGGGCGTCGAGGTGCTCGGCGAGCCCGAGGCGGGTCAGCATATCTAGCACTCGGCCCGAATCGACCCGCCGACCCGCGAGCTCGCCGGGCAGGGTGACGTTCTGCCGAACCGTCAGGGTGGGCACCAGGTTGTAGGACTGGAAGACGAATCCGAGTCGATCGCGGCGCAATCGGGTGAGCGCGAGCTCGTCGAGCGCGGTCAATTCGATGCCCTCGATCATCACCGAACCGGAGTCCGGCCGGTCGAGTCCGGCCGCGCACTGCAGCAGCGTGCTCTTACCGGAACCGGACGGACCCATGACCGCGGTGAACGAGCGGCGCGGGAAGGCCAGCGATACGTCCTCGAGCACGGTCGTGCGCGCGGGACCCGATCCGTAGGTTTTGACGAGGCCGGACAGGACCACGGCGTGCGGGGAGAAGGCCGTGGAATGTGGTTTCTCCAGATACGATGTACGAGTCATAAATACACCGTATCCGAGGAAATTCGAGAAAAGCCATAGCTATTTCATATTGCCAGTTCAGAGCAGCTTTTTGTCAGAGAAATCGACTCATTATCGACACGGAAGAACAGCGGGTAGGCTTTTGTCACGAAAGCAGTGATTCGTGACGAAAAGAGGCGAGATGCCGAACTGTCGGATGTGCGGCCGCGCGATGGAGCCCACGCCGCGCGGCCGTCCCGCGCGGTACTGCTCGCGCGCCTGCCGGGCGCGCGCCTATCGGGAACGGGTCGCCGACAAGCAGCGGATCGCCGACCCCGTCGCCGACCCGGCCGCCGCACTCACCACCGAGCACATCGTGCGCGCCGCGATCGCCCTCGCGGACCGCGACGGCAGCGCCGGCCTGTCCATGCGCCGTACCGCCGCCGAACTCGGCGTCGGGGTGATGTCGCTGTACCGCTATGTCCCCGGTAAGGAGGAACTCGGCGGCCTCATGGTCGACGCGGTGTTCGGCGCTCACCCGCTCCCGGACCCGGGCCCGCCGGACTGGCGCGCGAAACTGGAGCTGTCGGCGCGCGCGGAATGGCAGATCTATCTCGAACATCCCTGGGTGCCACAGCTATTCGCGATCACGACGCGTCCGCCGGTGGCGCCCGCGATGATGGCGTACACCGAGTGGCGACTGCGCGCCATCGACGACCTCGGGCTCGATTTCCCCACCATGGTCCGCATCGCGATCACGCTGTCCACACATACGCAAAGCGCCGCATATCAATTGGCGCGTGAGCGCGAATCGGACATCACCCGGGAGCAGTGGATGACCGCCAGCGACGGTCCGGCCCGCGCCGCGTTCGCCGCCGGAAACCTGCCGATGATCGCGCGTTTCGGCCCCGATGCCCTCGCGGCGTCGGAACCGCAGAGCATTTTCGACTTCGGGCTCGGTTGCCTGCTGGATGGCGTGGCGCGGCTCGTGTCCGGCGGGCGGATGCGTCCTTCGCCATGAAACTACTCGGTATGGCCGTTGGCCGATTAGCCTATGCCGAAGGGTTTGTCCTCGATCAGGCGAAAGGGGCGGTGATTGAATGGATAGCGAACATCAGTTGGATCAGCCGCATACCTCTCGCGTGTACGACTACTTCCTGGGCGGCAAGGACAACTACGAGGTCGATCGCAGGGCCGCGGCCGAGATCCTGAAGGTGTGGCCGGATATCCGCACCGCCGCCCGGCTCAATCGCCAGTTCATGCATCGCAGCACCAAGTTCCTGGCCGAGGCCGGAATTCGGCAGTTCCTCGATATCGGCACCGGTATCCCGACCGAGCCCAACCTGCATCAGATCGCCCGGGAGACCGCGCCGGACGCGCGGGTGGTCTACGTCGACAATGATCCGGTGGTGCTCGCGCACGCCCGCGCGCTGATGACGGCCGGAATCCCGGGCGCCACCACCTACATTCACGGCGACGTCACCGATCCGGCGGCGATCCTGCGCGATCCCGAACTGACCGAGATACTCGATCTGAGCCAGCCGATCGGGTTGAGCATGATCGCGCTGCTGCACTTCGTCGAGGCCGATATCCCGCACATCGTGCGCACGTTCCTGGACGCCATGGCTCCCGGCTCGTATCTCGTGATCTGCACCATCACCGCCGATTTCGCCCCCGAACAGGTGCTGGCCAGCCAGGACGTCTATCGCGTTCGCAAGCTGCCCGCGCAGGTCCGCAGTCATGGCGAGGTGACCTCGTGGTTCGCGGACCTCGATCTGGTCGAGCCGGGCGTGGTGCCGCCGCACCGGTGGCGGCTGCTGGGCGCGACCGATCTCCCGGCCGCCCTGGACGCGAAGGTCTCCTGCTACTGCGCCGTCGGCCGCAAACCCTGATCCAACCTGCAATGCTGTTGCAGCGCCGCGTGCAAGGTTCTCGCCTCGGTGACCAGACGACCCGAGCCGGGGCGTTCGGTGAGGGGAACCAGTGCGGGGTAGTGCGCGGTGGCCCCGTGTCGCCGGGCGCAGTCGGCGGCTACCGCCAGCACATCCGCTAGTCCGGTTGTCTTGTCGCGCACCAGAAGTGGGGTGAGCAGGGCGTCGATCACCGGCCAGGCGTGGTGCGGTCCGAGCGCCAGCACGGCATCGCGGAGCGAGCCCGCCAGCCGTTTGAGCGACAACTGCCCGGGCAGGGTCGCGACCAGTAGTTCGGGCCGCAGTTGACCGGTGCTCGCCAATGCCGCCAGCGCGTCGACACCCGCGACGCGCTCGGGAGCCTTATCGGCGCACAGCGCTCGCATCACATGCCCGTGCACGGCGATATCCTTCGGTCCGGGCAGTTCGGCCAGGCGCACCGGGATCTCGCTCTCCCGCCAGGTGCTCCAAAGCTGCCAGCGCGCAAGCACTTCCGGATTCGGGAACTCGACCGGTTCGATGGGCAGATAGCTCCACGCGTCGTCGGGACCGAGGTGCACCATCCCCAGGGTTCCGGGCAGATCGGTGAGCGGTTCGCCCGCCAGCGCCGCCGCGAGCCGAAGACCCTCGGGGGTGCCGAGATCCACTGCGCCGGTGCGTATCCCGGGATCGGCGTCGGGCGCCACCCGAACCAGGGCCTGTGCGAATTCGATTGCCCCGGGCCGGATTCCGGCATCGCGATGGCTGCGCAAGCGGTCCAGCAGCTCGGCGGCGGCGATCTGCCCGTTCTCGAAGGTCGGGGTGGCCAGCGCGCACGGTGGCAGCGGTGCGCCCGCGAGCACCAGATCGCCCCATTCGATCATGCGCTCGGCCAGCAGATTCGAGGCCGAGCGCTCGCGCGGGCGATCCCGGAGCAGACCAACGGCGATGGACGCCGTGGTGAGCGGTCCCCAGCCGTGCGATCGCCACCACCGGCCGGTCGTATCCGTGGCGCTCAGTTCGGCCTCCAGCACCGGACGCAGCACTTCGGTCAGCGCGGCGCGATCGGAGCTGGTGAACCGCACCAGCCCGTCGAAGACCAGCTCACCGCGCAGCGGATCATCCCAGGGCTGGGCGCTGAGCCAGCGGTACAGCTCGGCGGTCTCGGCCGGACTCGCGGGCACACCGTCGAGAACCGCCGGTGCGGGCGGAATCGGCAGTGGGACTTCGGGTTCGAGCACGGGCTCGGGCACGGCGGCGAGATCCATCCTGGTCTCGTCATCGGCCCCGGGCAGATACCTGGCGATGAGTTTGTCGATCCGGGCGCGCAGGGTCGCGTCCTCGAGGGCGGGCAGGGCGGCCGCCCAGCAGCGTACGGCGCCGGAGGTGAACCCGGGTTCCGCGCGCACCACGCGCTCGAGCCAACTCAATTGGGCGCGAACGAGTTTCTTCTCCGGCCGGGCGAACACCTCATCGGACAGCGCCACCACCTCGGCGGTGGGCAACAGATCCGCGGCGTGCAGGGCGATGAGCACGCTCTGCGCGTGCGCGGCGGCGGTGGAGCGGCCGCGCACCAGCAGTTCGGTGTAAGCCGTTATCCGGCTGGCGCATTCGGCGGTCTCGGCGCGCAGCGCGGTGAGCACGCTCAGTCGGCCGACCGCGTCGGACGGGGTGCCGTCGCCGCGTAGCAGTGCGTTCAGGGTGCAGGTGTGCAGGGCCTCGCGATCGACAATGCCCTCCGCGGACAGCACGCCGAGCGCGTAAGGCCAGGAGTTCTCGGGATCATCCGCATCGTTCGCGAGCACGACGCCGGTCAGCTCGACGGCCCGGCGCGCCAGGGTGGGCAGGAAAGGGTCGACGCGCAACCGTGCCAGCAGATTCTCCCCGCCTGGAAGTTGTGCCGCCCGCCACGGGATGGCCACGTGCTCGTGGCCCGTACGACTGCTGATCCAGGCGCGCACGAATTCATCGGTATCCGGCACCGCCGCGTCCGAGGTGCGCACCAGGTGCACGATGAGCGGGAAGTACGGCAGCCCGCCCCAGCGTTCGGCCCGGCCCGCCGCCAGCTGTCCGGCGAGTTCGGCCCGCCACGCGCTATCCCGGTCGCCCGCTTCGAGGCACGCGATCAACAGATCGGGCCGGGTATCGGCCAGCCGGGTCGCGCCGGTCGTCAGCCAGCGGGCCACCGCGGTCGGGGTGGACAGACAGCCCAGGCCCCACAGCTGTACCGCGCGGTCCTGCCGGGTGGCCGGTTCCCACCAACTGCGCCGGGTCAGCTCGGCGCGCGCCTGTTTCAGCGTGGGTCCCATGGCCCGGCGCTGGGCGACCGTCAGCAGGGCGATCTGCTTGGATATGGTGGCCGGTCGCAGATCGGGCAGTGCGGTGGCGGCAATGGTTTCGGTCATGGATCCCCCTCGGGGCAAAGGTCTATCGACGATGAACGCGCGGCGGCAGATGAGCCGGGGCGGTGGTTGGCACCCGACCGCGCGGTCGGAGCGGGCAGCGCGGCGGAGTCGGCCGAAGCGTGCCGAAGGAGTGCGGGCCGGCGCGGAGCGGTCGGGGCGCGGATCAGAGTGCGGTGCGTGCGGTGGCGCGAATGATGCGTGCGGCCAAGGCATGTCGGCACGGGCCGCGATTGCCGCGGGTTTCCGCCCACCAGTCGCAGGTGCAGACGAAGCGGCCGTCCTCGCCGAGCCGGACGCGGTGCGCGTAGCTGCCCGAAGTCACGGTCGCGGCCTCCGGGTCTGCCGGATCCGGGCGCACGTTTCCGGCGGCGACCAGTTCGCGGGCCGCCTTCAGGCGCGGATTGTGCCGCTCGACTCGCCCTGCGGCATAGGGGAGTTCGCGATGGTAGTGGGCGGCCTCGGCCAAGTCGTAGCCGATGCGGCCGTCCACGCCGAGCCGGGTCAGCGCCGCCCGCACCCGCTCCGGGGCGAGGCCGGAGCGCGTTGCCAGCTGACCGAGTTCGATGCGCGGATCCCAGGCCAGCAGCACCGAGAGCAGTTCGGCGTCGGATTCGGTGTCCGTGTCCGCGAGGGCGTTCAAAACCGTGCCCTCCCCGGAGAATCCGCGCCCGGCTTCGGGCGAGAGGGTGAGCGTGAGCCGCATTCCGGGCAGCCCGATCTCCCAGGCGGAGGCCAGCAGCGGGCTGCCCACACCGACCTGTGGTCCGTACAGGCGCAGTGAATCCGCTTGGCGCAGTACACGATGCAGTGCCGCCAAGCGTTGCGGCCCGGGCAGGCACACCGCGCCGGGCACCGGCCGCGAGGTGAGCCGTAGCCGCCCGGCGGTGGCGACCACCCACTGACCGCCGCGCTCCGCGGTGCCGCCCGGACGCGGCAGTGCGCGCAGGAAGCGCACCGCCTCGGCGGCGGTGACCTCGGCACGAAGCTCGAATTCCGCCGCGATGGTTTGGGTTTCGGCGAATCCGCGCAGCCAGCGATCGGGCAGCGGCACCTTCTTCTCCACCACCCGGTCACCGAGGGTGGCGACCGCCAACTCGTCCGGTCCGACGGTCAGATGCAGTGGATCCCCGGCCGTGACGCCGTTCAGCGCATCGCGCAGCGGGGTGTTCACATCCACATTCGTGGTGCCGTAACCGGTATCGCCGTCGAGTCCGGCGGCCAGGATATCGAGCCGCGCGTGTACGCCGCAACATCCGGAGAACGATTCGAACCGCAGGCGATCGCCATTGGCGGTGACCACCGGATCCAGTAGCGCCGAACGGATTCGGCGTGGATCGTAGTAGCGCGCCGCCGCCACATCGGCCACGGCCAGCAGTCCGGCGGCCGCCACCGCCGGCCGGGTCACGAATCCCCGGAAGAAGGTGGGGTTCGCGACCGTCCCGGCGGGGGTGCGGCCGCCGCTGGTCTGCAAGCCCAGCAGCGCCCGCCCGCCGGTGCGGTCGAGCCCCGACGGGCGGAGGTAGGTGAGCGAATGCAGTGCGGTCGAACTCATGCGACGCACGGTAGAGCCGGGCACCGACAAGCCCGCGCTATCGGTTGCCGGAGAATCGAATTCCGCACCGCACCGGTGCTCGCTACGCCGCCGCGGTATCGCGGGTGAGCAGGCGTTCGTCGGCGTCGTATTCGTAGAGTTCGGCGTATCGACCCCAGTCGACGGCGGTGCGCAACTGCCGCTGGGCGGCCTCCTCGGTGAAACCGCGGCGCAGCAGATCCAGGAAGAAGCCGTCCTGTAGACGGTGGTTGGGCGCGGTGGTCAGGGCGTGGTCGATCGCCCCGACCAGTGGCGCGTTGGCGCGGGCCAGCCGGGCGAAAATCCTTTTGGCGGAGTCGATATCGGCCTCGGCGAAGTTGCGGCCGTCGGGGGTCAGGTCCAGATCGCCGCCGGAGGCGGTCGCCAGCCCGAGCATGGCGGCGGCGTCCACCAGCGGCATCAGGTCGTCGAGTTCGAACCGCAGATCGCCCGCCAGTTCCGGCAGATCGACGTGACCGCCCTGTGCGGCAACCAGATCCAGCATGCCGCCGATGCCGTCCACGCCCGCATCGGGCAGCGGCCGGGTGGTGGGGGTGGGCGCGATGGTGTGGCCGCCGTCGAACGCGCCGTCGGTGAGCATGCGATACGCCTGGTCCACGATATTGAGGAAGTGCCGGTTCCGGACATCGCGGGGCCGCTCCAACTGCACCCGCAACTCACCCTTGATCCGGCCGGGGTTGTTGTCCAGCACCAGGATTCGATCGGCGAGCTGCACCGCCTCCTCGATATTGTGGGTGACCATGAGCACCGTTTTGGTGGGGAACGCGGTCTGATCCCATAGCCGGACCAGTTCGCCGCGCAGGTTTTCGGCGGTCAGCACATCCAGCGCGGAGAACGGTTCATCCATGAGCAGCACCTCGGGCTGCACCACCAGGGCGCGGGCGAACCCGACCCGCTGGCGCATACCGCCGGAAAGCTCCTTGGGATAGGCGTTTTCGAAGCCGTCCAGGCCGATCATGTCGATGACCGCCAGTGTGCGCTCGCTGCGCTCCGGTTCCGGCACGCCCTGCGCGCGCAGGCCGAGTTCGACATTCTGCCGCACGGTCAGCCACGGCAGCAGCGCGAAACTCTGAAAGACCATGGCGGTGGCGGCATTCGGCTCGGTGATATCGGCCTCGCGCAGTCGTGCCGCTCCCGCCGAAGGCTGCACCAGTCCCGCGATAATGCGCAGCAGGGTGGACTTGCCGGAGCCGGATTTGCCCAGCAGCGCGACGATTTCGCCTTCGCGCAGCTCCAGGCTGACATCGGAGAGCACGGGCAACTGCTCGCCGGAGGGGTTGGTGAAGTTCTTGGTGACGCGATCCACGGTGACGATGGGGGTGGACATGAGCTGTCCTCCTTCGAAAGCTGTTATCAGACAAGGGGTTAGAGCAGTGCGAAACGCTTCTCGGCAATGCGCTGCAGGCGTCGCCAGACCAGGCGATTGATGAAGACGGTGACGATGCTCATCACCACGGTGCCCAGCAGCACCTTCGCGAACAGATCATTGGTGGTCGCCTCGGTGATGTACGCGCCGAGCCCGTACGCCTCCATATGCTTGCCACCCGATTCGACGACCTCGCCGACCAGCGTGGCGTTCCACGCGCCGCCGAAGGCGGTGATCGCGCCGACCAGGTATCCGGGCGCGATCGCGGGCAGTATCAACGACTTCCAGCGCTCGCGGCCGCGCACGCCCAGATCGTCCATGGCCTCGCGCAGATCCGTCGGGATCTGCCCGGCCGCGGCGATGACATTGAACAGCACGTACCACTGCGCGCCCAGTGCCATCAGCACCACGCCGCCGAAGTTCAGTGAGATGCCGGTGTAGGTGAGCGCGGCGATGACGAAGATGTACAGGAACTGCGCCGGGAAACTCGCCATGACCTGCACGACCGGTTGCGCGAATCGGCAGATGCGCGGATTCATCCCGATCCACACCCCGATCGGCACCCAGACGATGGTCGAGAACACCAGCAGCACGGCGACTCGGCTCAGGCTGGCCAGACCCATGAGCGAGGTGGGACCGAATTCGGCGAACCCGACGGTGCTCTCGAAATACGTTGCCAGCCGCCAGATCACCCAGCCGATACCGGCGAACAGCAGGCCGAAGAACACGATATCGCCGCCGCTGGTTCCGGTGCCGTCCCAGTACGCGGGCCTGGTGCTGCGCCCGAAAATCCGCATGGCACGGTCGATTCGCTCCGCCACCGGCCGCAGCCCGCGCCCGATGCGCCGCGGCAGCGTACTGCGCCGCAGCAGATCCAGCACGAGACTGCGTGGTGCGGAGGCGCTTTCGGTGTGCTCCACGCGGAAACGCTCCGACCAGGCGGTCAGCGGTCGCCAGAACAGCACGTTCACCAGCACGATGGTGGCCACCATGACCAGCGCGCCCAGCATGAGCGTGCCGACATTCGCCTCGGAGGTGGCGGCCGCGATGAAACTTCCCATTCCGGGCAGCGCCTGATCGCGACCGGACACGCTGATCACCTCGGACGAGGCGAGCATGAACCAGCCGCCGCCGAAGCTCATCATGCCGTTCCAGATCAACGGCACCATGGCGGTCGGCACCTCCAGCCGCCACAGGCGCTGCCAGCGGGTCAGCCGCATCATGCGTGCCGATTCGTCCAGCTCACGGGGCATATTCCGGAGCGCCTGGTAGTAGGCGAAGCTCATATTCCAGGCCTGCGCGGTGAAGATGGCGAACACACACGCCGCCTCCGCGCCCAGATACGAGCCGGGGAACAGGGCGATGAACGCGGTCACCGTGATCGACACCAGCGCCAGCACCGGCACCGATTGCAGAATGTCCAGCGCGGGAATGATGACCTTCTCCGCGCGCCGGGACCGCGCCGCCCACTGACCAACGATCAGCGTGAAGATGAGCGATGCGCCCAGGCCGAGGAACATGCGCAGGGTGGTGCGCGCCGCGTAGTACGGCAGGTTCGACGGATCGGTGGAGACCGCGTCGGCGGAATCGCCCGGCACCCAGGGCACGGACATATCGCGAAAGAGCCGCAGCACCAGCACGATCAGCAGTACGCCCGCGCCGATGAGCAGATAGTCGACCGGCCGCAGCCGATTGCGGACGCGCCGTGCGCGCGGAGATGCGTTGGGGGTCTTGGGAATTGCGAGATCGACGGTCATGGCAGTGCTTTCCTGTATTCGAGCCCCGCCGCGCCTCAGCCGTTCGCGACGGCGGGCGGAGCGGTCATGACGTTGTAGAAGTGGACCGCGGAGGCGATCAACGCGGGCACGCCGATGAGCAGGTTGAACACCACCACGCCCATCCCCGCGCCGGTCACGGCCCCGGTCAGACATCCGACGGCGGCGGCCGGGATCGCCGCCAGACCTCCGGTGGCGATTCCGGCCGCGCCGCCGCCGAGCAGGCCGAGCGCCACGCAGCCCAGGGGTGCGCCGATGATCGCGCCGAGCAGGGTGCCGACCGCCAGCGCCACGGTGAGCTCGTTGTTCACATTCCCCATGGCGGTATTGAGCCGATCCTCGGGGCTGTCCCCGGCCGCGATGGGCGTCTCGGTGTCGGTGATCGGGCGCGCCTGATCGAATCGCGGTGTGAGCGTGGCGTTTTCGCCGTCGACGTGCGCGTCCACCGGGTACGCGGTGCCGTCCTTGACCACGGTCAGCGGAATCGCGCCGAGCACGGTGCTGTTCGGATCGACGATCTCCAGCCGCCGATCGACGACCCGCAGCGATCCGAGGTCGGTGTGCAGCAGCACCGATTGCCCGTCGATGCGGGCCTGACCGTGCACGCTGGCGGGTACCGGTGCGGCCTGCGCCGGATCGGCCAGCGCCGTGGTGGAGATGCCGACCAGTGCGGCGGTGGTGGCGGCCGTGGCCAGGGTGATGAGACGAGTTCTCATGAGAAAGGTATGCCTCTGCATATCATTGCCCGGAATTACCGGGACAGCAGCGATCACCGTCGCGCATCGGTCATGCGGACGGCTCGGATTCGGGCGTCGAATAGACGAATTCACCCGGAATTGCGCACGCGAATAATTCGGCAGCCGAATTCGCTGCCGAAGCGCGTGTGAATTATGCGCGCCGAATCATCGGACGCGATGTGGTGTGCCGGCTACCGGCCCCGCGCAGGAGGGGGCTGGTCCGGAGATCCCGGAACGTCGTCACTGGTCATCGGATGCCTCACCTCCCAACGGGTAGAACGCGATAGGTCAGCGCACCGGGGGAGGAACGCCCGGAAACGATCCGGGCAGACACCCCTCTCGTCAAAGCTTCGGCACTGCACGACGTGTTCCGATCCGTGCGGATCGAAAAGCCACTTAGGATAACCCCTTAATCCGGAGAAATCTGTCCTAACCTTGGGCGTCTCTCGACGTCGTCAGATCAGTGGCCTGTGTTCGTGCAGGAGCCTCGCCTATCGAGGTGCGAGCCCAAAACTAGTAACACATTCCGAAATTGTCAATTCCCTGAGAAATGACGCGGAATTTCGGTGCTACAGCAGGATGTGCGCGGCCAGCCGGGCCAGGCAGGCGTCGACGGCGTCGGCTGGGGAACCGGAGTGGTTGCCGGTGGCCCAGAGTTCGTTGGCGAGGCGGACCGCGGTGTTGGCCATGGCGGCGGCCAGGGCCACGTCGAGATCGTCGGGTGCGCGGCCGGTGCGCGCGGCGATGATAGGGATGAGGCGGGTTTCGCAATCGTGTTGTACGCGTAGCCAGGTGGCGCGCAGCGCGGGGAGTTCGGTGGCGGCGCGCAACAGCGGGCGGAGCAGTGATTCGGCGATGCCCTCATCGGCGAGAGCGGCGGCGGTGGCGGTGCGATAGGAGTGGCCCAGGGCCTCGCGCAGCGGGAGTTCGGGTGGGCAGGAGGCGAGTTCGTCGGACCAGGCCTGGGTGCCGATGGCCAGCAGCGGGGCCACCACGTCCTCCTTGCCCGCGAAATAGCGGTAGAAGGTGCGCAGGCCCATGCCCGCCGCGGCGGCGATGTCATCGACCGTTGTTGCGGTGTAACCGTTTTCGGCGAAGAGGTGGGCGGCGACCATGGCGACTTCGCGGCGCGTGGCGGCGCGGCGGGTCGCGCTCAGGGCGGGACGGCCGGGGGCGGGCGCGGTACGGTTTCGGTCGCTGGTCACAGGGGGACTCTACCGAGCCGGAAACATTTAATGGCGCGATGTGCCATTTGTGGCATATCGTGTCAGAAACACTCGCTTTGATCAGGAAGAGCTCTCATGAACCGTCTCGAACAGCGCCGCATCCTGGTGACCGGCGCCGGATCCGGTATCGGGCAGGCCACCGTCCTTCGCCTGCTGTCCGAAGGCGCGGTCGTCGTCGGCGCCGATGTGAACGCCGAGGGCCTCGAGCTCACCCGCAAGCACGCCGCCGAGGCCGGCACGGCCGAACGCCTCAGCACGCTGGAGATGAACATCGGCCAGGAGGCCGACGTCATCGCGGGTGTCAAGAGCGCGATCGATACGCTCGGCGGGCTGGACGCACTGGTCAACGCGGCGGGCATCCTGCGCGCGGCGCACACCCACGAGACCTCGCTGGACCTGTGGAACCAGATCATCGCCGTCAACCTCACCGGCACCTTCCTGGTCATCCGGGAGGCGCTGCCCGCACTGCTGGCCAACCCGAGCAGCACCGTGGTGAACTTCAGCTCCACCTCCGCCAATTTCGCGCACCCGTACATGGCGGCCTACTCCGCGAGCAAGGGCGGTATCCAGACCCTGACCCACGTGCTCGCCCTCGAATACGGCAAGCAGGGCTTGCGCGCGGTCAGCGTCGCGCCCGGCGGGATCAAGTCCGGCATCACCGACGCGACTCCCGGCTACCTGCCCCAGGATTCGGACTGGTCGCTGTTCAGCCGCCTGATCGCCGTTGTCCCGCAGGACAATCCGGCCGAGATGGCGGGACCGGAGAATGTCGCGGGCGTCATCGCCATGCTGGTCTCCGATGACGGCAAGTTCATCAGCGGCACCGAGATCCGCATCGATGGGGCCGCGCACACCTAGTCCGCGCCGTCGCGCCCCGCACTGCCGCGTGATGTAGGGGCTTTGCCGAACACCCCTGAGGCTGTTAGTTTTTGCACCTCACCACGGGTTTCGGGGCACGGCGGAGGATATGATCGAATTCAGGTTGCTGGGCTCCGTGGAGTTGCTGGTGGACGGCCGCGTCGTTGATCTGGGGCCGTCCAAACAGCGGGGGATCGTCGCGGCGCTACTCGCCGAGCCGGATCAGACCATCTCGACCGATACCCTGGTCGCGCGGGTATGGGATGACCCGCCGGAGACCATCCGAAATTCGGTGTACACCTATATGACCAGGCTGCGGCGCATTTTGCGCACCGCGGGCACCCGGGCCGGCGCGACCCCCGAGATTCGCCGCGTGCACGGCAGCTATCGGTTGGAGGCGCCGCCGAACAGCGTCGACCTGTCGGTGTTCCGCGATCTGGTGGCCCGCGCCCGGGCCCTGACGCTCGATGATCCCGCCCGCGCGCAAACCCTGAGCCGGGCGCTCGCGCTCTGGCGCGGGGAGCCGCTGGCCGGATTGGACAGCGATTGGGTGCGGCGCTTTCGAGACAGCCTGCGCCAATTGCGCCACGAGGTGATCGCCGAATGGGCCGATGCCGAACTGCGCCTCGGCAATCCGAAATTGGTGGCCGCCGATCTGCGCAAGGCGCTGCTGGAGCATCCGCTGGCGGAGGATCTGCACGAACGGCTGCTGCGGGCGTATCACCTGGACAACCGCGGTGCCGAAGCGCTCTCGCACTATGACCGGCTGCGCCGCACCCTGGCCACCGAACTCGGTGTCGATCCCGGCCCGCGACTGCGGGAATTGCACGCTCAGTTGCTGCGCGCGACCGAAACCGCTCCGGGGGAATCGATTTCATCGGGATCGGCACCGGAGCGCGGGACAGCGCCCGGCGCGGAACTCGCATCCGGGGTGCGGCCCGGCGCGGATGTGCTCGCCCCGAACGGATTCCGTGGCCGGACCGCCGAAGTCGAGCGGGTCCGCCGCGCGCTGGTCGAGCACACCGCCGGTGCATCCCGTCCGGTCCTGATTACCGGAGGCCCGGGAATCGGTAAGTCCGCCTTGGCTTTTCGCGTCGCCAATTTGATGTCGGAGCAGTTCCCGGACGGTGTGCTGCGAGCCGAACTCGGGGGTTCGACCTCGAACCCCGCGGATCCGGCTCAGGTCGTGGCGTCGCTGCTGGACGCGCTCGGGGTGCCGGCGGCCGCGCTGCCGGTCGATCTGTCCGCCCGCGTGGCCCGCTATCGAGCCGAACTCGCCGAGCGGCGGGTGCTGGTGGTGCTCGACGATGCGGCCTCGGCGGCACAGCTGGCCCCGCTGCTGGCCCCCGGACCCGGCAGCGCAATGCTCGTCACGAGCCGTTTCATGTTGGGTGCGAAGTCTTTTCGCACCGTATTGGTGCGTGAGCTGCCGATGACCGAGAGCCTGGAGATGCTGTCCGCCATTGTCGGCCCGGACCGGGTCGCGGCCGAGGAATGGGCCACCACCGCGCTCATTCGCTGCTGCTCCGGCATTCCGCTGGCCCTGCACGCGGTCGGCTCGCGGCTGGCGGCCCGCCCGGAGTGGACCATCACCCAGCAGCTCGGCCGAATGTCCGAGGAGCAGCGCCGCCTGCGCGAATTCGCCTATGGCGCAGCGGATATCCGCGACGGCATCACCGCGACCGTGCGCCGCCTCGGCCCCGACGCCACCCGGGCGCTGCACCATCTCGGCGCCACCCTGTCCCCGCGCGAACGCTTCAGCACCGTCACCCTGCCCGGCCTCGCCGATCCCGACGCCGCCCTGGACGAACTCCTGGAAGCCCACCTGCTGACCGTCGCGGACCAGGACGGCGCGCGCCCGCAGTACGTCATGCTCGAAATCCACCGCCTCTACGCCAAACACCTGATGCCGCACGCGGTCCCGGCGGCCTGAGTCGTAGCCGGTGCGGCCCGAACCCATGCGCGCCGGGTCGATCAGGTGGCCGCGTCGATGCGGCCCAGGTCTATCGCGGTGAGCAGGGCGGCGTGGTCGGTGGCGGTCTGGTCGGCGTAGGCCAGGGCGAAATCGGCCATGGCGCGGTCGAATACGTCGCCGGTGCCGAGGTAGGCGGCGATGGCGACGCGGTCGCCGGAGCGGGCGTGGCCACGGGCCAGGGTGCGGCCGCACAGGTTTGCGTACTTGCCCAGTTGTTCGGCGTTCATATCGTCGATGGTGATGGAGCCCTTCATATCCCGGAGTTGCCGCCAGTAGTAGAAGCGGCCGTCGGGGCCGGTGGCCCAGCCGAGGAAGATGTCACCCGCGGCCTGGGTGAGGCGCTGGCCGTGTACCACCCGGTGGCCCTGATGGCGGAATACGCTGGCGCGCAGATGATTCGCCAGCACCGAGGTTTCGGCCTGCTTCACCTGCAGGAACAGCGGGTCACCGGTGGCGTGCCCGGTGAGCAGCGCGATGAAGCAGCGGGTGCCGACGCTGCCGACGCCGACCACCTTCATGGCCAGATCGCGCAGCTGATAGCGATCCAGCAGCACCCGGCGCTCCTCGGGCAGGCTGGTGCGGTAGTCCGCGAGCACCGAATCCAGGTCCGCCTCTTCGATTTCCGAGATGGGCAGCACCAGGGGTGGATCGGCTTTGATGCGTGGCTCACCGTCCGGTCCGGGTTCGGTGAGCTTGTCCAGGGCCTGCAGGCTGGTGCGGGTCTTGGCCTTGTTGATCACCTTCTCGACGGTCTTGCGGTCCTGTGGACGCAGCACCGCGGCGGCATCCTCGGCATTGACCATCTCGTACCAGACCTCGGTCTCGCCGAGGGTCGCCAGTTGCGCCATGGTCTCGCGGTACGCCGTCGCGGCGGCCATGGCCGCCGCACCCGCCTCGGTATCGGAGTTGCCATTGGCGCGCGCCGCCACCGCGACGCTGGCGGCGAGCCGCTTCACATCCCATTCGAACGGTCCGGGCAGGGTTTCGTCGAAGTCGTTGAGGTCGAAGACGAGGGCGCGCTCGGGTGAGGCGAAGAGCCCGAAATTCGACAGGTGCGCATCACCGCAGAGCTGCACGGTGAGCCCGGTATCGGGTCCGGCGGCGAGATCGGCCGCCATGATCGCGGGCGCGCCCCGGTAGAACGGGAACTGCCCGGCGGCCATGCGCGCGTACCGGATTCGCACCAGTTCGGGCACCCGGGTGGTGGCCTGCTGTTCCAGAATGCCGATCGGATCGGCGCGATCGGGTCCGGGTCGCCATTCACCGAGTTGGGTGCGCGACGCCTGTTTGCGCGCGGCCCGCCCCGCCTCGGCCGCCTCGGCACTGCCCACCCGCTCTGAAGTCGACATGTGCGAACTTTAGTGCGCGGGCGGCCCGCACGGTCGTATCTGTCGATTGTCGGTGTCGCCCGCTAGGTTCGCCGATATGACCGATCGCGAAACCTTCGCACCGCTGGTGTTCTTCGAATACGACCACAACCCCGGCAACTACTGCCTGATGCTGTCGGACAGCCACATGATCGAACTCGAAGAGGTCTTCGCCGAGTCCGGCTACGAATGCGGCGGCTACGCCTGGGCCGGGGTGGCCCGGTCCGCGGTGGCCACCCGCGCACCCGAACTCGACGGAAAGTTCGGCCTGGACCCGGAAGCGGGAACTTTTGTCGCGTACGGGGAAGACGCGGAGACCCTGCGGCGGTTGGGTCTATTGCTCCAGGAGGCCTTCCGGGAGCGGGCCGTGCTCACCGAATTGATCGCGAGCGGCGACCCGGAGTGGTTCGACTGAGAGGTGTTCGCCATGCGGTACCGGTTCGGCGGAGGTGAGTGGTGAGTAGGCGCGGTTGGGTGCTGTTCCTCGCCATGGGCGTGATCTGGGGCGTCCCCTACGCCATGATCCGGGTGGCCGTCGGTGATTTCGATCCGGTGGTGGTGGCCTTCGGGCGCACCGCCATCGGCGCGCTGGTGCTGCTGCCGGTGGCGCTGTACGCCAAGGTGCTGCTACCGGTGCTGCGGCAGTGGAAGTGGGTGCTGGTCTACACGATCGTGGAGATCACCGGACCGTGGCTGCTGATCGGCACCGCCGAGACCACGCTGACCAGTTCCACGGTCGGGCTGCTGCTCGCCGCGGTGCCGTTGATCGCGGTGGTGGTGGTGACCCGGCTCGGGCACGAACGCCTGGACACGCGTCGCATCACGGGTCTGGTGATCGGCATCGCCGGGGTGGCCGCACTGGTCGGCCTCGATATCGACGTGTCGAATCTGGGTGCGCTGGCGGCCATTGCGGTGAGCGCGGTCGGCTACGCCTTCGGCCCGATCATCATCGATCGCAAGCTGAAGGAGCTACCGCCGATCGGCGTGGTCACCGCCTCGCTGGTATTCGCCGCGGTCATCTATCTGCCATTCGCGGTGTGGCGCAGGCCCGTTCACTACCCGGCCGATGCCACCTGGTCGGTGGTCGGTCTGGGGTTGCTGTGCACCGCGCTGGCGTTCGTGGTCTTCTTCGCGCTGATCGGTGAGGTCGGCCCGGCGCGGGCCACCGTCATCACCTACATCAATCCGGCGGTGGCGCTGCTGATCGGTGTGAGCCTGCTGGGCGAGCCGCTGACCGCCGGTATGGCGATCGGCTTCCCCCTGGTCATTCTGGGTTCGATTCTGGGGACGGCCCGTTCGCGGGATCTGGTGCGGGAGCCTGCGTCGGCTTGACGCGGTCGATGCGCGGATCCTCGGTGACGTCGTACCGGGTGACGTATTCGCTCAGGAACGCCTGCAGTGTCGCGGTCGCGGGAATTGCCAGCAGCGCCCCGACCGCGCCCAGCAGCGCCCCGCCGACGATGACCGACAGCAGTGCCACGGCCGGGTTCACATCGACCGTGCGCGCGGTGATGCGTGGTTGCAGCACGTAGTCCTGAATCCACTGGTACACAACGACGAACAGCACCACCCAGACCGCGTCGATGGGCCGGATGGTCAGCGCCACCAATATCGGCAGAATGCCCGCGATGTAGGTGCCGATGGTCGGCACGAACGAGGCGATGACGCCGAACCAGATGCCCAGCGCGAAGGCGTTGGGCAATCCGATCAGCCATAGGAACGCCCCGTGCGTGACGGCGGAGATGACCGCGAGCAGCGCGCGGGAGTAGAGGTAGCCGCCGGTCTTATCGATGGCCAGATCCCAAGCGTGCAGTACCGCACCCTGTTTCGCGGGCGGCAGCAGTGAGCACAGCGACCGCCGCAGCTTGGGTCCGTCGGCGGTCATGTACACGCTGAAGAGCGCGATGGTGACCACCCGGGCGAAGCCGCCCAGCACGGTATTGGACAGTCCCCACACATTGTTCGCGGCGCGCTCGGCGTACGAGCTGATGACGTCGGAGTCCTTGAAAAGCCGGTCGCGGAGTTGATGCACGGTGAAATCCTGGTGAAAGGTGTGATTGACCCAGGACACCAATTCGTCCAGCAGACGCGGCAATTCGTCCAGAACATTGCCGACGGTCTCCACCATGAGAATGCCGAGCGTCACCAGGAAGCCGATGGTGCAGGCGAAAACGACGAGGAATACCACCGCCGTGGCGATCCCGCGATTGACCCCGCGCCCGGCCATGGCGTCCACCGCGGGCTCCATGGCCAGGGAGATGAAGAAGGCCACCGTCATCATGACGGCGATCCCGATCAGTTCGTGTGCGGCCCAGTTGACCAGCTCGAACACCCCGAGCAGGGCGAAGGCGAGCACCATCGCGCGGGGCAGCCAGGTCGGCATCCGGCTCGCCGGGGGCGGGGTTTCGATGGACACGGAGGTCTCGGCCACCGCCCCAGTGTCGGGCACCCCGGGCGCTTTTCCGGATGCGACGCACCGGTGCCCGGGCAATGAATACGACTGGTCGGTTGGTTATTTTCCGATGACATGGCCGAGACGCATTCGGGCGGAATGCTTTTGCCGCGATATTGTGCAGTTGTGCGGGTGGGCGGACAAGATATGCGAGTGCGGACGAAATTCTCCATCGAGCTCATGGCGCTGACCGATGAGCTGGCGCATATGGCGCGGCTGACCCATGAGGCGGCCGAACGTGCGGCGGTGGCGCTGGAGGGCAGTGACCTCACGGCGGCCTACGAGGTATTCGCTCTCGAGGAGCAGGTGCAGATCGAGCACGCCAAGTGCGAGGACCGCTCGGTCATACTGCTGGCCCTGGAGGCCCCGGTGGCGCGCGATCTGCGCCACGTGGTGACGGCCATGCAGATCGCCGACGATCTACTCGGCATCGCCGCCGCGCTGAGCCGGGTCGCCGATGTGGTGGTGCGCCGCTATCCGGAACCGGTTGCGGTGCAGCCGATCGCCGAGATGCTGACCGAGATCGCCGGTGCGGTAAGCGCTCTGGTGGATCTGGTGGTGAGAGTCATTGCCGCGCAGAATCCGCCGCGCGATCAGGTGCTGGTGCCGCGCGATGAGGCCTTGGACCGGCTGCGGCTGCGCGCCGCCGAGGCGGCCGCGGATTCGGGCTGGTCGCACGGTTCGGCCATGGCCATCGATATCGCCATGATGGCGCATCACTTCGGGCACTGCGTGGATCACTCGGTGCGGATCGGTCAGCTCATTCGCTTCTTCCACACCGGAATTCCGCTGTACGCACAAGTGGAGGGGTAACCACCTCATAGCGGGGGTGGCCGGTCAGGGGCCGGATCGGCAGGGGTACGCTGCCCGAATTGCTTCATGGCGAGGTCTTTTCGAGTAGCACCGCACTGCACGGACACCCGAAATCCGACAAGGGCCCCAAACATGACTAATGCCCCAACCAAGCCGCGGGTTATCCCGCCGGCTTCGGAAAGCGGTGCGAGAGAGTCACTGTCGCACCGTCAGATTATGACCATATTGTCCGGTTTGTTGCTGGGCGTATTTCTGGCGGCACTGGATCAGAACATCGTCAGCGTGGCGATCGTGCGCATCGCCAACAGCCTGCACGGCTTCGATCAACAGGCCTGGGCCACCACGGCGTACCTGATCACCGCCACCATCAGCACCCCGCTGTACGGCAAGCTCGCCGACATCTACGGCCGAAAACCCTGCTACCTCATAGCCATCGGGGTTTTCGTACTCGGTTCGGTGGCCTGCACCTTCGCCACCACCATGTACCAGCTCGCCGGATTCCGCGCGGTACAGGGCATCGGCGCGGGCGGGCTCATGTCGCTGGCCTTCACGATCATCGGCGATATCGTGCCGCCCCGGGAAAGAGTGCGCTACCAGGGCTATTTCATGATGGTCTTCGGTATCGCCACCGTGCTCGGCCCGGTGCTGGGCGGCTTCTTCTCCAATGCCGATCACCTGCTGGGCCTGGAGGGCTGGCGCTGGGTGTTCCTGGTCAACGTCCCCATCGGCGTACTCGCCATGCTGGTGGTGGCCCGGGTGCTCAACGTGCCGTTCGAGCGCAAGCGCATTCGCACCGACTGGCTCGGCGCGATCACCCTGACCGCCGCCACGGTGCCGCTGCTCATCATCGCCCAGCAGGGCCGGGACTGGGGCTGGCAGAGCCATCGCGCGCTGCTCTGCTACAGCATCGCCGCGGGCGGGTTCGTGCTCTTCCTGATCGTGGAATTCCTGATGAAGGACGCCGCACTGATTCCGTTGCGGCTCTTCCGCAATGGCACCTTCAGCCTCGCCATCATCGGCGGACTCATTGTGGGCGTTGCCATGTTCGGCGCCATCGTGCTGGTGCCGCTGTATTTCCAAGTGGTGCGCGGATATTCACCGACCAAGGCCGGACTGCTCATGCTGCCGCTGGTGGTCGGCATCATGATCGGCGCCCAATTGGCCGGACTGGTCACCAAATTCACCGGCCGCTACAAGGTGCTGCCCATCCTGGGTTCGCTGGTGATCGCGATCGGGTCGGTGCTGTTCGCGCGGGTGCACTACGACAGCGCGCTGTGGCAGCCGCTGCTGTACTGCGGCATCATCGGTTTCGGCCTGGGCGGCTGTATGCAGACCCTGGTCATCGCCACCCAGAACGCCGGTCCCCGTTCGGATATGGGCGTCTCGACCGCCGCCGCCACGTTCTTCCGCCAGATGGGCGGCACGCTGGGCGTGGCGATCTTCCTGACCATCCTGTTCAATCTGCTGCCCAAACGCATCCTGCGGGCCTTCGGCGGTGAGCTGCCGCCCGGGTTCGACGCGGGGGAGCTGGGCCGAATCCAGAGCAACACCACCGGGATCGCCGCACTGCCCGAACAGGTGCGGGACCCGATCCTGATCGGTTTCACCGATGCCATGGCCGGGGTGTTCTATGTGGCGGGCGCGGTGGCGGTGCTGGCCGCGTTCGTGCTCATGTTCATGAAAGAGATTCCGCTCCAGGACATGCCGAGCCCGGCGGCGGCCGAGGCCGCGCCACCGGAACCGGAACCCGAGGTCGAACCCGAACCCGAGCAGGAATTGCGGATCGTCGAGCCGACCGGACTCGCCATCTCCGGCTGCGTGCACCGCGAGGACGGCACCTCGATTCCCGATGCCGTGCTCACCCTGATCGATCAACGCGGACATCAGGTTTCGCGCGCGCTGGGCACCACCGACGGCTCCTATGCCATCGGCGCGCCTCGCCCGGGCGGTTACGTCCTGATCGTCTCCGCCTACGGCTATCAGCCGACGGCGGTGACCATTACGGTCGCGCGGCGTCCGCATCAGCTCGATATCGCGCTGATCGGCTCCGGTGAGGTCTCGGGCGTGGTGCGGGCGGCGGGCCGCGGCGCGCCCCTGGCCGATGTCTCGGTCACCCTCACCGACACCTACGGCGATGTGGTCGCCTCCGCCGTCAGCACCTCCGACGGCGCGTACGTCTGCCGCGGCGTGCTGGCGGGGAATTACACCCTGGTGGCGGTGGCGGGTCATATGCGCCCCACCGCGGTCACCCTGACCGTCCCGGACTCCGGCATGCTCCGCCACGATGTCGAACTGCTGCCGCGCGCGGTGCTGGCGGGATCGGCGAGCACCGATGCGGGACACAAGGTTCCGGACGCCCAGATCACCGTCCTGGACGAGGCGGGCGACCTGATCGCCGTCACCCGCACCGACGACACCGGCCACTACGTGGTCCCGGATCTGGCGGACGGCCGCTACACGGTGATGGCGCGCGGCTATCCGCCCGTCTTCAGCCGCGTCACCGTGGTGGACGGCGAGGTCGCCCACGATGTGCTGCTCGGGTACGAGCGCGAGCACGCCGAGGCGGTGCTGGCCGCGGGAGACCGGATGTGAGACAGCGGGTTCCGGTCGCGGCTCTATCGCGACCGGGGTCGGTGGAGACCGCTGCCGGAATCGGTTCCAGCAGCGGGAAGGGCACGATCCGGGCGGACTCGGCGCGGATCTCGGTGATCACCGCGCCGAGGAAGTGCGCGTAATCACCGCCCGCCGGTTGGCTGTAATCACCGCCGCCGGTCGCCTGTAACCGCCGACGTGGGTTGGCTGTCGCTGGTTGGCCGTAGTCGCCAGAATTCACCTTTTCGCCGCGCGTGGTTGTCGGGCGGCTGCTACGTTCCCAACTGAACAACGGTCCAGTTCACTGTCGGGGTGTCGGTCAAAGGGGAAACGACTTGAAACTCTCGCATGCCTTGGTGACGGTTGCAGCGCTCGCGGTAGTGCTCCCGGTCGGCACGGCGCACGCCGAACCCGCGGTGAACGAGTATGTGGCGCTGGGCGATTCGTGGGCGGCCGATGCCACCCTGAGCCAGGTGACCACCGCCTTCACTCCGCTGCATTGCGTGCAGAGCATCGGAAACTATGCCAAACAGGTGGCGGCCGCGCTCGCGGTCCCGGTGTTCCGCGATGCCACCTGCGGCGGTGCGGTGACGGTCAATATGACCTCCCCGCAAGCCTCCGTATTCGGCAGCAACCCACCGCAATTCGATCGGCTGACCGAGTCCACCGATCTGGTGACCCTCGAAATCGGCGGTAATGACGCGGAACTGGCCGCCACCGTCTCCGATTGCGTCACCGCCGATCCGCGCGCCACGCCCTGTCTCGACGCGATGGTCGTGAACGGGGTGGACCGGATGTCGGCGAATATCGCGCGTGCCGAACCCCGGGTGGCCGCGGTGCTCGCGGGCATTCGCGAGCGCGCTCCGCACGCGCGCGTGCTGCTGCTGGACTACTTCGAGGGCATCGGCGTCACCGGTGGGTGTTTCCCGATGATCCCGATTTCCGATCCGGACGCGATCTGGCTGGGCGGCAAGCTCATCGAATTGCACGACATGCTCGCCCGGGTGGCCGCGACCAGCGGCGTCGAGTTCGTGGACACCTACTCCGGCAGTGCCGGGCACGATGCCTGTCAGCCGGTCGGCACCCGCTGGGTGGAGGGTCTGATCCCGTTCTCCGGCACGCCGGTCGGGCTGGCCGTACCCTTCCATCCGAACCAGTTGGGGGCGGACTATCAGGCCCGTCGCGTGCTGGAGGTGTTGGGTGCGAACTGATCTTCCGCCCCCGGTGCGACACGCCTAACGCGTCATGTGACGACACGCGGGTCAGCTGGGGTAATCTCTGCGCGCGGCTAATTAGCGGCAACAGTGTTACGGGGGGCGGCTGATTGACCGCACGGCTGATTTGTTGCACAGAAGTGCGTGGTGGAAAGGGAGATTCATGATCGCCCCCTACCTGAGGCTCGTCGGTGTTCTCGGTGGATGCGCGGCTGTGCTGGCGGGGTGTACGCGAGCGGGTACGCCGACGCCGGGAGTCGAGGGCGCCGATAAGGCCGAAGCCCAGCACAGCACCGCGGAAATGCAGCGCAGCGCGTTCGTCACCGGCTGTGGCGGCACCTCGGCGGGCTGGGAGGCCACCGCGGTGGTGAGCAACCGGGATCAGGTGGAACACCGGTACCTCGTGGTGATCAGTTTCCTGACCGCGGAATCGACGGTGCTGGAACGCACCAGTACCGAGGTGACCGTGGCGGCCGGTGCCACCCAGGACTTCACCACCGAGACCAAACTCGATCCGGTGACCCGGCCGCAGAGCGTGCGTTGCGTGCTGCGCGGGGTCGAGCAGCTCTGAGCTGAGCGAGTCGACAGCGCTGAGCGGAGCGAGCCGACAGCCCTGAAAGTTGGGCGCGCCGGGGGCTCTGCGCCTACGATCGGACCCGCCGGCCATGCTCGGTGGGCCGCACGAGTTGGATTAGCTAAACGTTCACTGACCAGTGCGTCGGTGGCGGTGCGAATTCTCCGGATGTGGATTTGTCGGTGCCATGGGGCATGCTCTGTGCACGCTGATGTCCAACCGTCCGCCCGGAGAGTCCCATGTCGTCCCGTAGCACCAAGCCACAGCCCTTGTCGGAGATAGAGATTCGGCAGATCGCCGAGCAGATCGATGCAGGCCGTCCGCCGATGGTGTGGTTCACGGCGGCAGCGGTCGGAGTACCGGAAGGCCGTTCCGGCAAGGTGATCTCACTCGGTGATCCGTCCGAGGGTGATTTCCTGCAGGTGAAGCCGACCGGTTCCAAAGATGTGCTTTCGTTCGGCCCCACCGAGGTGACCCTGACCAAACCGGCCCGGCAGCAGTCCGCAGCCGGTGCGAAACAGAAAACGGCAACCAGGAAGGACCCCACCGTGACGATGCCGTCGCCCGCAGCCCCCACCGCGACCATTGCCGCCACTCCGCCGAGCGCGCCCGCCGCGCCCAAGCCCGAGACAGCTGTTCCCGCAACCGAAACCAGCACCGAGGCCGCCAAGGCCAAACCGGCTGCCGCCGCATCCCGCCCCGCGCGCAACGCGGCCGCCGCCAAGAAGCCCAAGGAACCGGAAGTCGTGGTGACGCTCAGCGGCACCGCCGACGGCGAGTGGACCTTGGACGTCGTCAATGGCAAGAAGCGCACCATCAAGGGCCTGTCCGTACCGGGTTCGTCGGTCTCGCAGGCCGCCAAGCTATTGCACCCGGAGGTCGCCGAGGTGGTCGACGGCGTGCTCGAGGCGGTGCGACTGACACAGCGTGCCAAGGTCGAGCAGCTGCAGGCCGAATTGGAGAACGCCCGGCGGCTGCTCGACGAACTCGCCGGCTAGCCTTCCGCCGCAGGAGGTTCCGCGTCCGGAGCAGCGGGAACGTTGCCCGGCCGGAACCCCAGCCCGCGCAGGAAGTTATCGATACCGGCGGCGATATTCGGTCCCATTCGACCGATCTTGTCGCCCCAGCCGGAGGATCCGGTGCCCTTGCCGGAGCCGGTGTACGGCGCGTAGGGGTTACTGGAACCGCCTGTGGCCGAACCGCTTCCGATCGAACCCGGATTCAGTGATCCGGTGCCGATGGCGATATCCGTCGCGGCCGGTGCGGTCACCGCGGGGGTGTTCCCCAGCTCCAGCGGCGCCGCGTTGGCGGCTCCCGCCGCGCCGAGCGCGAGTGCGACCGAGGCGGCCCCGGTCGCGGTGAGTAGTCGATAGCGACTCGTCGTAATGTTCATTGAAATACCCGAATATCCGTGCGTTGACAACAATTACGATGTCAGACCGCGGACTCCCGGTGCCACGTACGCGGTCCGGACTCCGGGTGACCATGCCTGAGATCAGCATGGAAAACGTACCCCAGCGAATATTCCTTCGCATGGTACATAGCCGAATCCGCCTCGCGGAGAAGCTCATACACCGTGGTATCGGCCCCGCGCGGGCCACTGCAGGCAATTCCGATGCTGGCCGCGATGCGCACTTCGGCGGCACTGAGTTCGAACGGTTCGCCGAGCGTGGCCAATAGCCGCTCGGCCAGCAATAGCGCCTGCTGACGACCCAGCGGGGCGAGCACCACGAATTCGTCACCGCCATACCGCGCGGCGGCGTCATCGCGCCGGATGATGCGCCGAATACGGGCCGCCGCATTGGCGATCAGCTCATCGCCGACCGCATGCCCCCAATTGTCATTGACCCGTTTGAACCCGTCCAGATCGATGAACAGCAGCGCGAGCGGCTGATCGCCCCAGCGGTCCCGATTACGATGCAGCGCCCGCAGCAGGGCGGCGCGGTTCAGGAGGCCGGTGAGCATATCGTGGTCCGCCTGGTACTGCGCGCGCCGTTCGCTACGGGCGCTGCGTTCGATGGCGCGTTCGCTGCGTAGCAGCACGCCGGCGAGTAGTAGGGCGAATAGCGAGGAGACAACCACGCGATCCATCAGATCCAGGCTGGAGCCGACCACCGGCACCAGCGAGGCCACGATCATGACGATGGCGATGATGCTGGCGCGCTGACGGGAGCGATGCGAATGGATATCGCGCGGCCCGCCCAGTTGGACCATGGTCGGGTGCAGGGCCGCCGCGCCGATCAGCGTGTACGCCAGTTGCAGTGGCAGCAGCAGGATCTGGCGGCCCAGTTCGGCCGAACCGGCCGTCTCCAGGTTGTAGCCGAGATCGCCCGCCAGAATCACCAGCATGGCCAGATACACCAGGCGCAGTGAGGTTTCCGAGCGCGCGGAGGTCACCACCGAATGCGCGACCACGGTGAGCAGCAGTGCGTCGACCACCGGATAGGTGATCGCGGTGATGGTGGTGAAATTGAACCCGTGCGCGCGATGCAGAATCGGCGAGATGAGAAAGGTCCAGGACAGCAGCGCCGCACCGAGTCCGATCAGGCCGGAATCCAGCAGCAGATCGTGATCGGTACTGTTCTGTCGCGGCCGCAGCCAGAGCACGGCGGCCGCGCCGATACAGCAGTAGCCGCTGAGCGTGAACAGATCGTCGAACGGATGCCGGTGCCAGTCGGTGACTTCGCGCAGCGTGGTGCCTATGGTGAATTGCACGGCCGAGGCCGACAGCAGATACCAGGGCAGTGGGAAACGTGGCCGATAGCGGTGCACACCCGCGCCGATCATGACCAGGGCGATGGTGACCGAGGCGAACAGGGTGCACAGAGCGAGCAGGCGATTGTCCACCACCAGGGGCAATGCCAGAATCAACACCCCACAACCGAACAGCAGTGAACGCCAACAGACTCGTAACCGTCTACCGGAACCGGCCGGTTGTTCGTCTGCTTGCACCAGCCCCCCTTTTGTCCGCTCCGTCCCCAGTTGTAATCGGCTGTGCCACCACGAATCACGAACCGAGCATTGCCGTACGAGCATAGGTGCCGAGCGAGGGCCGCAGTATCCACGGGGGAGAGGCGCTGCCATCGAGATTTGGGCAACCGAGTCGATCATGGCACGAAATGTCGCTTCGCGTACTGGAGTCCGTCGAACCCGCAGCATCACGATCCGCGTGACTCGCTATGCTCGCTGCGCAATGGAACCCGACGGCCCGCGTGACTCAGGGAACAGGAGCTGAGGTGGCTGCATCGTCCGCGACATCGACGGCGGGGCGCTGGCTCGCCCCCGGCCGGGTCAACCTCATCGGTGAGCACACCGATTACAACGAGGGATACGTACTGCCGCTGGCGCTGCCGCTGGGCACGACCTGCACCGCCGCGGTCCGGACGGACGGGATGGTGCGGCTGCGGTCGGCGCAGGCGCCCTGCGATGAGGTCGAGATCGCCATGGGCGCGCTCGCCGCCGCGGGCTGGTCCGAACTGCCGAACTGGTCGCACTATCCGCTCGGGGTGATCCGCGAATTCGAGCGGCGCGGGCACGAGGTTCGCGGGGTCGATCTGGAACTGGACGGTGACGTGCCCATCGGCGCGGGCCTGTCCTCCTCCGCGGCGCTGTCCTGCGCGGTGGCCATCGCGCTGCGAGATCTGTTCGCGCCCAGCGTCTCCACCGCCGAGATCATCGATATCGCGCGGACCGCCGAGAACGTCTACGTGGGGGTGCCCACCGGCATCCTGGATCAGTCGGCGTCCATGCTGTGCACCGCGGGGCATGTGCTGTTCCTCGATGTGCGCACGCGCGAATACGAGCAGATCCCGTTCGATCTGCGGCGGTTCGGGCTGAGCCTGCTGGTGTTCGACACCGGCAGTCCGCACCATCTGATGGACGGTGAGTACGCGCGACGGCGCGCCGAATGTGCCACCGCCGCCAAGGAACTCGGGGTGCCGTTCCTGCGGGACGCGACCCTGGCCGAGGCGAATCGGCTCACCGATCCGGTGCTGCGCGGGCGCGCGCGGCACGTGGTGTCCGAGAACGCCCGGGTGCGGCAAGTTGCCGACAAATTGCGTGACGGCACCGATCCGCGCGCGATCGGACCGATCCTGACCGCCGGGCACGCCTCGCTCCGGGACGATTTCGAGGTTTCCGCACCGCAGCTGGACACCGCCGTGGCCGCCGCACTGGTGGCGGGCGCGTACGGCGCGCGGATGGTCGGCGGCGGTTTCGGTGGCAGCGTCATCGCGCTGGCGGACGCCGGGCGGGCCGCGGGGATCGTCACCACGGTCCGGGATGCCTTCGCGCGCAGGGGTTTCGATGCGCCGCGTGATTTCGAGGTGACCCCGGCCGCGGGTGCGCGCCGACTGTCCTAGCGCCCGGCTCGGGAACAGCCCGGGTTGTCCGATTGCACCGCCCGGTCGTTATCCCGCACGTTTTCGGCTGTCCGGGATTAGCCTGAATACCGGAACGATCTACTCGCACACCAGGAACGAGCGAGCCATGGAGAGCCTGTACGAGTTCGCCGGCGGCGAAGAGGCCCTGCACCGCCTGGAAGAGATCTTCTACGACCGAGCCCTGGCCGATCCCGTGCTACGCGAGGTGTTCCCGGTGCGCCGGCCGGATCACGTCGATCATCTGACCTGGTTCACCGCCGAATCTTTCGGTGGCCCAGGACGTTTCACCCGGGAACTGGGTTTCGCGTACATCATCGACGCGCATCGCGGACTGAAGATCACCGATGCGCAGCGGCAACGTTTCGTCGAGGTGTATCTGGAATCGCTCGACGCGGCGGGGATGCCCGCCGATGAGAAATTCCGCGAGGCGGTACGCCAGCACGTGGAGTTCGGCGCCCAGGTGGCACAGCAGAACTCACTCGCGGAAACTGACGAGCAACTTCATCCATTGCGCGAAGTGCCGCACTGGACCTGGTGATTGGTTAACACTCCTAGACGCCAGGCCGCGCCTCCCGGGCGCCAGCGAACACCCCGCTAGTATTGCGCGCTACAGTCGTGCCCGCGCCATCTGTTTCGACAGGAGAGCCGTATGCCGTTCGACGCCAGCCTGCCCGCGGTGGCATTCGGGCAGCCCGCTGCGGTAATGGCCTCGAGCCAGCTCCGACTCGATGCCGACCCCATCGACTATGCCCTGGTCGCACTGTATTTCGTCTTCGTGCTCGGGATCGGCTGGATCGCGCGGCAGCGGGTCTCGTCGAGTATCGACTTCTTCCTGTCCGGGCGCTCGCTACCGGCCTGGGTGACCGGCCTGGCCTTCATCTCGGCCAATCTGGGCGCGGTCGAGATCATGGGCATGTCGGCCAATGGCGCCGAATACGGCATGCCGACCATGCACTACTTCTGGATCGGCGCGGTTCCGGCCATGCTCTTCCTGGGCATCGTGATGATGCCGTTCTACTACGGCTCCAAGGTGCGCAGCGTGCCGGAGTTCATGCTGCGCCGGTTCGGTCCGGGCGCGCATCTGGTGAACGCGCTGAGTTTCGCGGTGGCGCAGGTGCTGATCGCCGGCGTGAACCTGTATCTGCTGGGCAGCATCGTGAATGTGCTGCTGGGCTGGCCGCTGTGGGTGTCGGTGCTGGCGGCGGCGGCCATCGTGCTCTCGTACATCACCCTCGGCGGGCTGTCGGCGGCGATCTACAACGAGGTGCTGCAATTCTTCATCATCGTGGCCGCGCTGCTGCCGCTCACCATTGTCGGCCTGCACAAGGTCGGCGGCTGGGACGGGCTGCGCGAGAAGGTGATCGAGGGTCCGGGCGGGGCAGAACAGCTGGACTCCTGGCCGGGCAATGAGCTCACCGGTTTCACCAGCAATATCGCCTCGGTGATCGGCATCGTCTTCGGTCTCGGCTTCGTGCTGTCCTTCGGCTACTGGACCACCAACTTCGTCGAGGTGCAACGCGCGCTGGCCACGCATTCCATCTCGGCGGCGCAGCGCACCCCGATCATCGGCGCGTATCCGAAGATGTTCATCCCGTTCATCGTGGTCATCCCCGGCATGATCAGCGCGGTGCTGGTGCCCCAGATCGCCGATTTCAAAACACAATTGGCGGCGAATCCGGATTACAAGGGCGATGTCACCTACAACCAGGCGCTGCTCTACCTCATGAAGGATGTGCTGCCCAACGGCCTGCTCGGGGTCGGCCTGGCCGGACTGCTGGCGGCGTTCATGGCGGGTATGGCGGCCAATGTGTCGGCGTTCAACACCGTTTTCAGCTATGACCTGTGGCAGCGGTACATCAAGCGCGACCGCTCGGATGAGTACTACCTGAAGGTCGGTCGCCTCGCCACGGTCGGCGCGACGCTCGGCGCGGTCGGCACCGCGTTCATCGCGGGCAATTTCTCCAACATGATGGACTATCTGCAGACCCTGTTCAGCTTCTTCAACGCACCGCTGTTCGCGACCTTCATCCTGGGCATGTTCTGGAAGCGCATGACACCGGCCGCGGGCTGGATCGGACTGGTCTGCGGTACCGGCGCGGCCATCGTCGTATTCGTGATGAGCAAGGCGCACGTCTTCGAATTGTCCGGGCAAGGAACGAGTTTCGTGGCCGCGGGCATCGCCTTCGTGGTCGACATCGTGGTCAGCGTGCTCGTCACCCAGGTGTCGCGGCCCAAACCGGTCGCCGAACTCGCGGGCCTGGTCTACTCCGAAACCCCCAAGGCCATGCGCACCGACGCGGACGCGGCCACCCTGCCCTGGTATCAGCGCCCCGGCCTGCTGGCCGGGATAGCGCTGGTCATCGTGATTCTGCTCAATGTGTTCGTCGGATAAGGAAAGGCGTCAAATGCTGTTCGATATCCGCACCATCGTCGGCGGGTTACTCGCCTGCTACGGAGTGATCCTGATCGTCGTAGCGCTGGCGTACAACACCGATTTCCAGCGCGCCAAGACCGGCGGCATCGATATAAACCTATGGGCCGGAATAGGTATGACGGTCGTCGGCCTGATCTTCTTCGCCTGGGTCCGCCTACGCCCGGTCCCGCAGCTGACGAGCGCGGACGACGAGACCGAATAGGCATCGCCGCCCGCGCCGGGCGCATCTGCTCAGGAGTGGACCAGATCGAGCAGTCGGCGCAGGGTGACCAGCTGTTCCTCGAACGGTGTCTCCATCTTGGCCAATAGCGTCGAAATCCCGGCTGCCCGATAGCGTTTCACGCGCTCGGCGATATCGTCGGCGGTGCCGACCAGGTTGGTGTGGCTGCCGAGTTCGAGGGGGACCGTGCGGCGTGCCTCATCGCGATTGCCGGATTGCCACAGCTCCGCGACGCGCTCCACGGCCGGGCCGAAGCCGAGTCGGGTGAACGCCTCGTTGTAGAAGTTGCGGCCGTTCGCTCCCATCGCGCCGATGGTGAAGGCGTAACCCTCGGCGTGTTTGCGAATGCGTTGTGCCGCATCGGTTTCGTCGTCGGCGAACTCGACTGCTACCGGCGCGACCAGATCCAGCTCGGTGAGCGTGCGGCCCGCCGATTCCGCGCCCTCCCGCAGTGGATCGAGGAATACCTCGGCCGCTTCGGGAATGAACGCGTTGCCGAGCCAGCCGTCGGCGGCGGCGCCGGTGAGGCGGAGATTCGCCGGGCCCATGGACGCGACGTATACCGGCACCTCGCGTGGCGCGATCAGTGGACGCAGTGCCCGACCGGCGCTGTCCGGTAGTGGCAGCGTGTATACCTCGCCGTCGTAGCTCAAAGGCTCACCGCGACTGACGATTCGCAGGATCTCGATGGTTTCGCGGGTGGTGGCGACGGGTTTGCGGAACCGCACGCCATGCCAGCCCTCCATGACCCGTGGCCCGGATACCCCGATGCCGAGGTTGAAGCGTCCGCCGGAGAGCTCTTGCAGGCTGAGGGCCGAGGTGGCCAGCAGTGCCGGTGAGCGCGAGCCGAGCTGAACCACGAA
The DNA here is from genome assembly GCF_042885355.1 of Nocardia sp. NPDC058058. Classification (NCBI taxonomy): domain Bacteria; kingdom Bacillati; phylum Actinomycetota; class Actinomycetes; order Mycobacteriales; family Nocardiaceae; genus Nocardia; species Nocardia sp. NPDC058058. Next base: position 995,589 of record NZ_JBHVSA010000004.1, read on the forward strand.
GGTGCCCAGCCCGATCGTCGAGGTCTTGGCGGCGAGATAGGCCAGGCCGGTCAGTGCGTCATAACCCCACACCTCCGGCACCCAGAGGGAGGCGACGCCCAGTCGCTCCGCCTCCACCGCGAACTCCGCCGCCCCCGGCAGGCGAGGTTCGATGACTACTCCGACCTTCAGCGGTTTCCCCTTGGGCTCCATCGAGATCATGTTCTATGTTATAGACCATAGAAACTCTGGCCGGAACCCCGAAGGGCTGCACAGTGCGCTACCGCGATCAACCAACCATCGAAGTTTCCCAGCGGGTGTCCTGTACCCCGGAGCAGGCATGGGCGGTGGTCACCGATATCGGGCTGCCCGCCGGTGCGTCCGATGAATTGGACTCGGTCGAATGGCTGGATGGGGCGGACCACGTCGTGCTCGGCGCTCGATTCCGGGGCACGAATCAGCACAGCGCCATGGGTGCGTGGAGCACCGAATGCGAAGTGATCGAGGTGGAGCCCGAACGGCGGTGGGTGTGGCAGGTGCGCGGGCCGCTCGGTGTCAGTGCCACTTGGGGATTCGAGGTCGATCCGGCCAGCTCCGGGGTGATCGTGCGGCAGTGGGCCCGGATGGGGCCGGACCCGTCCGGGTTGAACGCGGCCATCACCGCCATGCCGGAGAAGGAGGGGCGGATCATTGCCAATCGCCTGGTCGAATGGGAGCGCAACATGCGTGCGAACCTGTCGGCCGTGCAGGCGAAGTTCGAAGCACCGCAAGAGGATTAGCGTTATGGCGGCACGTGGTCAAACCAGGCAGCGGATGCTGATCGGCGGGGTCGAACTGCTCCGGGAACGAGGGTCCGCGGGGGTCACCATCGATGCGGTACTGGCTCGCACCGGTGCGCCGCGCGGATCGGTCTACCATCACTTTCCGGGTGGTCGCCGTCAATTGCTCAGTGAGAGTTTGGGTATGGCGTCCGATGCCATCGCCGCCATGATCGAGGAGACATCGGCGATCGGCCCGGTGCAGGCGTTGCATCGGCTTGTTGATTTCTGGCAGCGGTTACTGCTGAATACCGAGGATTTTCAGGCGGTGTGTCCGGCTGTCGCTGTCGCGGTCGGTGGTACCGAGGATGATCGGGCGCTGCATCCGGAGGTGGCGGCTACTTTTGTGCGCTGGCGCGCCGCGCTCATCGCCTCGCTGACGGCTGCGGGAGTGCCCGCGGGGCGTGCGGGAAGTCTTGCCACACTGACACTTTCGTCCGTGGAAGGGGCGATTATTCTCTGTCGGGTGCATCGGAGTCTTGACCCTCTCAACGAAGTTGCGGCTGAGCTGGAGTTGCTACTCACTGAGAGGGTCAAAGACTAGATCGAGTTTGAGCGCGTCGAGTTTGCGGGTGGCGATTTCGAGCTGTTGCATCAATTCGACAATGTCGTTGTCCGGCACCGGAATAAGCGGCTGAGAAACGAGGGAATCGATCGCAGTTGGCAGTGCGGTGGCATGGAAGTCGAATTACATTGTGATGCAACTGTTTTCAGAGGCGCGAAGGGTATTGTCCGTATTGCCCGAGCGATACCCTTCGCGCTATTCCGAGCCTACTTCGCCGGCGCCACGAACGGCTGGTTGATCGTTGTGAAGTACTGCGCCGCAGCGAGAATCGCCACCGGAGCCGTCACGAAGATCTGCCCCGCGACGGTTCCGAGGAACCCGATCACGCTCATGCCGACGATGCATCCGAGCACCGCGCCGCCCAGAGCGCCGAACATGGCGGTCAGCGCACCGGTGACGGTGGCGAGGGTGGCGCCGCCGATGAGGCAGCCGACCGCCGCGCCGCCGAGGCCGCCGACCAGGGTGCCGATGGTCGCGCCCATGCCGATGGTGCTGGTCATGCGGCTCCAGGCGGCCTGTTCGCGGTCGTATTCGGTCTTCCAGGGCGCCCCGTTCTCGAACGGGAGGGCCACGGGCTGGTAGGTGGCGTGGGTCAGATCGAACTGCGGGGTGAGGGTGGCGACCCGGTCGTGGATCTCGGTGGCGATGGGGAAGACGAAATCGTCTACGCGGAAGGTCAATTCGGTTCCGGCGATGGTCTTGCCGTCGGCCGCCTTGATCTTGAAGACGCCGTCCTCGACCGCCATGGAACCGGCATCGGTGCGTATGACCGTGTTGGTCTCGCTGTTCGTGGCGGTGTAGTTGATCGCCGCATCGGCCGTCGTATCGGCGTGCGCGGTGCCGGCGCAGATGGCAAGCGCGCTCGACATGGCGATGGACGCGGCGAACGTGTTGAGCTTCATCAGGTGAAAATCCTTGTGTCAGTGCAGGTCAGGTACTGCACGGCAGAGTCGATCCCGACCGCCGGGATCGGCGTGAAAAGGTATGGCTCACCGGCGGCACGACCCAATGGCCGTGCCGCTCAGCGGGATTCGGTTGTCAGGCGGTGGCGCGACGGCGGGATGCCAAGCCCACCAAGACGTCCACCAGTAGGAAACCGAGGAGGGGAATGCCGATCATGGGTGCGAACCAGGCCGCCACCGCGGCGACCGCGACGAACGGCACCAGCACCGCGATCGGGGTCTGCCGCAGCGCCCCGCGCCGCGGGGCCTTACCCAGCGCGACCTTGCCCTCGGACTTGGTCGGGCGGCGTCGCCACCACATCAGATAGCCGCGCACCACGACGGTGAGCAGGCCGACCATGACGGCCAGCAGCAGCAGCTGATTGAGCAGCCCGAACATCAGGCCCATATGGAACTGGATGCCCCAGTTGGTCAATTTCGCGGCCAACGGCCAATCCGAGTACTTCAGCGAGTCCGTGACCACACCGGTGCTGCCGTTCACCGCGATGGCATCGACGGTCAGCACGCCGGGGCGGCGCAGTTCCTTGGCCACGAACGCGGTGCCGTCCTTGGCCGGAATGCTGATCTCGATCGGGCCGTCCACACCATTGGCGCGCGCCACCGCGTACACGGTGTCCACCAGCGCCGCCTTGTTCGCACTCGGCGCGGCGGTGGGCATCGCGCCCCCGCCGTGACCGGCGTGATCACCGGCGGCGGGCACGGCCGGGCCATCGGTTCCGGGGATCTTGGTGGTCACCGCGGGCGTGGTCCAGCTCATCTCCTGGCGCAGCTTGGTGACGTTCTCACCCGCGTACTTGGACCAGGTCATACCGGTCGCGGACAGCAACAGCAGCACCGGAAGAATCCAGATGCCGACGGCCGCATGCCAATTCAGTGTCCGCGCCCGGGGACGCGAGCGGTCCGGGCGGAACAGCCAACCGGCCGAACGCTTTTCGCGTCGCGCCCGCACCCGGCGGAACCACAGCACCAGCCCGGCCAGCGCGATGACCCACAGCCAGGACGCCGCGATCTCGCTGTAGTAGCGGCCGAAGTCGCCCAGGTGCAGATCCCGGTGCAGCTGATCGATCCAGGTGCGCGTCGGCAGCGCCCCGGAACTGCCGTAGACGACACTGTCGCCGACGGACTTCCCGGTCACCGGATCGATGAACACCGCCCGCCGCTCGGACGCGCCGAGGCTCGGATCATTGAAGATGACCCGGGTGGTGTCACCGCTGTTCTGCGCCGGTGCGACCGCGACCAGCGGGAGCTTCGGCTGCACCGCGGTGGCCGCGGCGATCTGCTCGGACAGCGGTTTGGCCGGACCGGTCGAATCGGTGTGCAGCAGACCGCGATCGACGAAGGTCTCCAGCGTGGGCGCCACCGCGTACAGCGCACCGGTCACGGCGGCAATGAGAATGAACGGTGCGACGAATACACCGGCATAGAAATGCAGTCGCAGCATCAGCGCCTGAAAGGCATTGCCCGCACTGCGTTTAGGTGGGGGAGATTCCGAATTCTGGGCAGGGGGAATAGGCGGTACCGTCTCGACGGCACCGCTCTCGGTAATAGTCACCAGCGGTCTTTCTGATGTTCGAGGAGAACCCGGGTACGCCGAATACGGCGAAGACACACGAACACTCAGGTCCGTGCCGGGTGAGAGGAGAAATCAGACTCGACCGAGAGTGGGTGGACCGCGGGTCCGGAAGGCGTCGGCCGCGAAGACGCGCAGCACGACCCGATCGCGATGCGCGATCGGAAGCTGAGGTGGTCCGGTCAGCACCGGCAGCGAAACAGCAACGGGCAGCGCCCAAGCCAGCACCGTGCTGGCTATGCGATACGCGCCCTCCGCGCCCAGAATCACCACGGCGGCCACGCAGGCTGCCACGATATGCGCGGCCAGCATGGCCGGACTCCACATCGACGCGTGATGGTGGTGATGCGCGCTGCTCCCCGGCGACCCCCACATCATGCTGAAGTGCCCGAGCAGCTGTCCGCCGATGAGTGCGATGACGAGCCCGAGCCAGCTGGTGCGCAGCGCGCCGATTCCGGCCACCAGCGCACCGACCGCCGCCGAAGCCGCCACCAGCAGCGTCAGCGCACCGGACTCCAGTGGCGCGGCCCCGGAGATCCAGCCGTGCGCGGCGACCGCGAACGCCCCGGAAAGCAGTCCGGCCGATCCACCGCGCAATACAGCGGCATCACCGCTGTTATGCGCCGTCGACCGGCCGGACTCGAAACTCACGCGCTGATAATAGCTGAGAATGCCGGGCCCTTTTCCCGGCCCGGCATTACAGTTTCCATCCGGAATTACTCGGCGGGAACGGCCATTTCGATCAGCGGCTTGCGCAGCAGCTTGCCGGTGGCATTGCGCGGCAGCTCATCGAGGAAGATCACCTCGCGCGGCACCTTGTAGCGCGCCAGGTTCTCCTTGACGTAGTCCTTGATCTCCTGGACATCGCGCTTGGAGTCCGGTCCCGGTACGACGATGGCGCGCAGCCGCTTGCCGAAGTCGCGGTCCTCGACGCCGACCACGGCCGCCTCGAGCACATCGGGGCGGTTGGAGAGCAGGTTCTCCACCTCCTGCGGGAAGACGTTCTCGCCGCCGGAGACGATCATGTCGTCATCGCGTCCGTCGATGAAAAGCAGTCCGTCGGTATCGAAGTGGCCGACATCGCCGCTGGACATGAGCCCGTCGACGTACTCCTTGGTGCGCCCGTCGGTGTACTGCTTGAACGAGTGCCCGTTCTCGATGAAGATCGTGCCGGTCACGTTCGGCGCGGTGATGCGCTTGCGGTTCTCGTCGTACAGCGCGATGCGAATGCCCACCGGCGCCTTGCCCGCGGTGGTCGGCGCCTTGCGCAGTTCCGCCGGGTTGGCCACGGTCATGACGGCGCATTCGGTGGAGCCGTACACGTTGTAGAGCGAATCGCCGAAGTAGTCCAGGGTGCGGGTGACCACGTCCGGCGGGATGGCCGAACCGGCGGCGAACAGCACGCGCAGGGTCTCGCTCGGCTGGTACTTGGCGAGGGTCTCTGCGGGCAGATCGAGGATGCGCTGCAGCATGGTCGGCACCACGGTCAGGCCCTGCGCCCGGTACTTCTGGATGTTCGCCAGCGTGGTCTCGGGGTCGAAACGCCGCTGCTGGAACACGACTCGGTTGCCCAGTGCGATGGAGATGGTGAACTGGGACAGCCCGGTGGCGTGGAAGATCGGCGCGGCCATCACCACGGTGCTGTTGCGCGGCAACGGGATTCGATCCAGGAACTGCGCGGTGATGAACGGGCTGACCTTATCGCGGGGCGCGCCCTTCGGGGTGCCGGTGGTACCGCTGGTCAGAATGACCATGCCGCCCGGCTTATCCGGCGGGGACAGCGGCGCGGTGGACTGCCCGGCCGCCACCGATTCGATGGTCGGAATCGAGGGGTCCGCGTTGTCCTTCTCATCGACCCAGGTCAGGATGCGCGGGATCTCGGCCGGAATCGCGCCCATCAGGTCGAAGAACTCGCTGTCGTGCAGCACCGCCTTGACCTTCTCGCGCGTCGCGACATCCGCGAACTGCGGCTTGGCGAAACCGGTGTTCATCAGCACCGCGCGCACGCCGAGCTTGCCGGCGGCGACCAGGGCGAGCACCATGCCGCGATGATCGCGAGCCAGTACGCCGATCACATCGCCCGGGCCCAGGCCCTGGGCGGCGAGGCCGCGCGCGAAGGCCGAGGACTGCTTGTCCAGCTGCTCGAAGGTCATCTCGCCGCGCTCGTCGACAATGGCCGCCGACTTCGGATTGGTGTTGGCGGCGTGCACGACCGCGCCCGCGAAGGGCCCGAACTTGAGCACATTGAGCGCCGACCGCACCGCCTGATCCGGGCGCAGCGGATTGAACAGACCCCCGCGCACCATGGCGTTGACACTCAGCGCCGTATCACCGGCCTTGCGAAAAACCGTGCCTGCCGACGGAAGGGCTAGAGACATAGGTACAACCTTCCGCGATCCCCCGCCGGACGAGTCGGCGCTCGGACCGCAACCTCGAGATCCAGTGCACCGCTAACCCTAGCAAGCGCTGGTGGGAAGGGTGTGGCCGAGGTCTCTGGTACCCGAGGTAGCGTATAAACCGCCCAGGTGGTGGCGGGGATGACACCCGCGCGGATCGCGCGCAGGGTCAGGAATTGGCGGGCTCCTCGTATTCCACCAGCACCCGGCGCAGCAGTTTGCCGGTGGCATTGCGCGGCAGATCGTCCAGGAAGAACACATCCCGGGGCACCTTGTAGCGGGCCAGATTGTTCTTGATGTACGCCTTGATCTCCGCCGGATCGGGTGCGGGGACACCGGGTTCGGGCACGATGAAGGCGCGCAGGCGTTTGCCGAATTCCACATCGTCCACGCCGACCACCGCCGCGTCGAAGACATCGGGGCGTTCCAGCAGCAGGTTCTCCACCTCCTGCGGGAAGACGTTCTCACCGCCGGAGACGATCATGTCGTCATCGCGACCGTCCACGAAAAGCAGTCCGCGATCATCGAAATGGCCGACATCGCCGCTGGACATATAGCCGTCGATGATCTGCTTGTGCCGTCCGTCGGTATAGCCCTTGAACGGTGCTCCCGAGCGAATGAAGATGCGGCCGGTGACGTTCTTGGCGCGAATGCGTTTGCCGTCCGCGTCGAACAGCACCACCTCGCACGTGGTGGGGGAGCGGCCCGCGGTACCCGGCGCGATGGCCAGGTCCTCCGGCCGCGCCACCGTCGCCACCGCGCATTCGGTGGAGCCGTACAGGTTGTAGAGCACCGGGCCGAACACCTCGGCGGTGCGCACCGAGAGTTCCGGGGACAGCGCCGAGCCCGCGATCACGATGGCCTTCAGCAACGAGGTGTCGTACCGATCGCGAATATCCTTGTCCAGCTCCACCATTCGATGCAGCATGGTCGGCACCGCCACCAGCATGTCCGCCTTGTGCTCGGCGATCAGGCGCAGGGTGCGCTCGGCGTCGAAGCGGCGCGCCACCACCACCTTGTTGCCCAGTCCGGTGCCCACCAGCCAGGTGGCCAGTCCGGTGCTGTGGAAGATCGGCGAGACGATGACCATGGTGCCCTGGGACGGGAAGTCGATGCGGTCGATCACCTGCACGGTGGCCAGCGGTGAGGTCTTATCGCGGGGCGCGCCCTTGGGCAGGCCGGTGGTGCCGCTGGTGAGGATGACGACGCCGCCCGGCTTCTTCGGATTGGGCAGCGGGGCTTTGGCATTGGCGTCGATCAGGGTGTCCAGGGTTACCGTGCCCGCGGGCAGGTCGACGCCCTCGTCCACCCAGCTGAGCACGCGCGGCAGCTCGGCGGGCAGCGCGTCGAGCAGGCCCAGGAACTCACTGTCATGGATGACGATCTTGACCAGTTCGCGCTCGCAGACCTGCGCGAACTGCGGTTTGGCGAATCCGGTGTTCATCAATGCCACGCGCGCGCCGAGCTTGCCCGCCGCGACCATGGCCAGCAGCAGGCCGCGATGATCACGGGCCAGCAGGCCGATCACGGTGCCGGGGGTGACGCCCAGGCGTTGCAGGCCGCGCGCCACCGCGTTCGAGCGCTCATCCAGTTCGCGGTAGGTGAGCTCACCGCGTTCGTCGGCGAGCCCGATGAGCTCGGGCCAGACGCGCGCGGCATGCCGCACCGCGGTGGCGGGCGGGCCGAACACTTGGGATTCCCGGGCGGTGCGCAGCGTCTCCACCGGATTGCGTGGATCGGTGATTCCCTTGTCCCGCAGGGTTTTCAACCCCTTGAGCACCTCGGCGGTATGTGCCAGTCGCTGTTGCGCCGAATGCAGAACCGAGGCCATGTCGACCCACCTCCGAAAGAATGTGCGGCCCACCGCCTCGCATGCGACGGGTTCCGCCACGGTAACAGCGGGCTGTGACGAGCGTTACACAAATTCGGTCACACCGGACATTTGCCGCAGGTGTGCAGAATGACCACGGGTATTCATGTGGCGGACACCCGCCGTACACCGCGGTCCATGAGGCTGCGGTGTCCCACTTTCCAGTTGATGAGGTACCCCGATGGAACTGCTCGAAGTCATCGCCAACATTTTCACCACGATCATGTCGCAGGCGAGCGGTAGCGCCGCCTAGTTCGCGACACCGGTGATCGGCCGAGGCGGGCGGGGCCGCCTCGGCCGATCACCGGGCTCCCGCGCGTGGATGTGATCGTGGGGGTGAGATGTAGTGTGCCGGTGTGGAACTGATCAAATCCTTCACGCCCGAACAGTTCGGCGACGCGCTGAGTTCCTGGGCGTGGATCGGGCTCGCGGACAAGACGCCGCTGTTCACCTCGGTCTTCGGCGATGTGTTCTTGGGCGGGGATGACGGCGTGTGGTGGCTCGATACCGTCGAAGGTGAGCTCACCCGCGAATGGGACACCCTCGATGACCTCGAAGCCGAGCTGAATACCGCTGCGGGACAGGAGAAGTACCTGCTCGCCGAACTCGCGGCCGAACTCCGCGAGCGCGGGCTGGTGCCGGGGGCGGATGAGGTCTACGACTTCTCGCATCCGCTGGTGCTCGGTGGCGAGCTGGAGGCCGAGAATGTCGATGTCACCGATATGGTGGTGAGTCTGCACATTCTCGGGCAGATCCACGATCAGGTGCGCAAGATTCCGCCCGGGGCCTCGGTCAATATCCAGTTCTCCTAAGCGATTTCGGCGGCGACCGTGATCCGCACCCGGTTGTCGTGGAATACCGCGCCGCCACCGAAGTCCGAATCACGTTCGGCGACGGTGGCATTCACGGTCGCACCGCCGGAATACTTGGCCCAGCGGCCCTTGGGGGTGGCGGCGACACCGGGGCGGACCCGATCGGAGACCTCCGCGATTGCCTGGAACGAACCGCGCTCATTGGCCACGGTGATCGGATCGCCGTCCGTGATGCCGCGGGCGGCGGCATCGTCCGGATGCAGGATCACCGTCGGATCGCCCGCGCGGCGGCGCAATTCGGGGTTGTTCCCGAAGGTGGTGTTCAGGAAGTAGTGCGAGGCCGCCGAGATCAGCACCAGTCCGTCGCCGGGATCGGCGGGCGGGATGTACGCCGGTAGCGGGTCATGACCCGCCATCGCGGCGCGGTCGGAGACGAAGCGCACCTTGTCGACGGGGACCGGGCGCGGCGATACCTTCAGGAAGCCCTCGCGGCGCAGGCGGTCGATGTCATGGCCCTTCAGCAGCTGTGCGGCCAGCTCCTCATCGGAGTCGTAGAGCGCGGGCTCGGTGAGGTTCATGCGCTGCGCGAGCTGCCGGAAAGTCTCGGTGGTGGAGAGGCATTCACCCGGCGGCGCGACCGCCGGTTCATTCCACACCAGATACAGATTGCCGTACGCGGCCAGCACGTCGAGATGTTCGGGCTGCATGGTGGCGGGCAGCACGATATCGGCGTAGTCCACGGTATCGGTCGGAAAGTGTTCCAGCACAACGGTGAACAGATCCTCGCGGGCCAGTCCGCGCCGCACGCCCGCCTGATCGGGATTGGATCCGACCGGATTCGCGGCGATCACGAACAGCGCCTTGACCGGTGGTCCATCGGTCTCCGACAGTCCTTCGCCGAGCCGGGTCATGGACAGCGTGCGCACCGGATGCGGCAGCAGATCGAAACGCACCAGACCGGCGGTGTTCAGATCGAAATGCCCGCTCGTCGAATAGTGCAGTCCGCCACCGGGAATCGCCCAGTCGCCGGTGACGCCCGGCAGGCAGGCCAGTGCCCGCAGCGCCATGCCGCCGCCCGCGTGCCGCTGCATACCCTGTGAGGCGCGAATGGCGGTGGGACGGGTGCGGGCGATGCGCTCACCCAGCGCGACAATCCGCTCCACCGGCAACCCGGTGATCTGCGCGACCCGCTCCGGGGTGAATTCGGCTATCCGCGTGCGGAATTCGTCCCAGCCCACGGTGTGCTCGGCGATGAACGTGTCATCCTGCGCGCCCATCGACACGATGACATGCATGAGCCCCAGCGCCAGCGCCGCATCGGTGCCCGGCAGCGGTGCGAGATGCTCATCGCAGCGCTCGGCGGTGCGCGAACGCACCGGATCGATGGCGACGGTGTACGCCCCGCTGTCCTGAATGAACTTCCAGCCGTGATGCCCCGAACTCAGCGGATTGGTGCCCCACAGCAGAATCAACTTCGAATGGACGAAATCCTCCGGATCCATTCCACCGGAAGTCCCCAGCGTGTACTTCACCCCCAGCGTCCCCGCCACCGAGCAGATCGTCGGATCATGCAGTGACGCGCCCAGCACATTGAAGAACCGCCGCCCCGAAAACCCTTCCAGCCCTTGGATATACCCGAGGCTCCCGGTCCCGTGAAACGGCCAGATCGCCTCCCCGCCGTGTTCGGCGACCACACCGTTCAGCCGCGTGGCGATCTCGTCGAGCGCCTCATCCCAGGTGATCCGCTCGAACCGCCCCTCACCCTTGCGCCCGACCCGCCGCATCGGAAAGGTGATCCGCTCATCGGACTTCAACTGCTCCAGATACCGATTCACCTTCACACACAGCGCACCCCTGGTGACCGGATGCGCCTTGTTCCCCCGCAACCCGACCGCGACGCCATCCTCGACGTCCACCACCCAGGAGCAGCCATCCGGGCAATCCAGCGGGCAAGCACCGAGCACCTTCATCCCATGATTCTAGGTGGGATGCTCCCGGGTGATCAGCCGAGGATGCCGCCCAGCAGGCCGCCGCTCTGGCCGGCTTCCTGGCCGCCGCCGGTGCCGCCGATGAGGCCGCCGGGCGGGAGTTCGGAGGGTTGGACGATGACGAAGCCGCGGCCGGAGAAGGACAGGGTCATGCCCTCGCCGGTGCTGCGGCCGATGAGGCGGCTGAAGCCCATGGAGTCATTGCGCTTGATGCCGGTTTGCAGGCTGGAGGACCAGGCGACGGCGGCCTGCGGGTCGGCGTAGGTGGGCTGGTCGACATTGAGGACGACGGGGGAGCCGTGCGTGGTGATGGCGATGCGGCCGCGACCGGTGAAGACGCAGTTGAACAGGCCCGCGTTGCTGGCGAAACCCGCTGCGCCCTGGACCATTTTGATGTTGTAGGTCAGCGTCGGATCGAAGGCGAGCACATTCGCGCCGTTGATGGTGAGACCGTCGGTGCCGTCCAGGTCGACGGTGTGCACATCGGCCGCGCCATTGGCCAGGAACAGGTCACCGCGTCCGGTGACCTTCATGAGCGGTACGCCCTCACCGGTCAGCCGCTGCTGGATGGCACGGCCGATACCGCCGGAGCCGAGCGCCTTGAATTGCAGATCGCCCTGGTAGGCGACCATGGATCCGGCCCGCGCCATCACCTCCCCATTGACGGCGACCTTGATCATCTTCCCGCCCTGCTTCTGAATACCGATGCCATTGACCTCGGCATGACGGGGATCGAACAGTTCGCTCTGCATGGGCTGGGCTCCTTGCGAAAAGGCGGGTGCGGCCGGCGCGGAGTAAGCCGGCGACGGTGAATGAGGTTGCGGGGCAGCGGGCGGGGGAGGCGGCGGGCTGTACTGCCCGGGCGCGGGAGGCGGCGCGAATTGCGTTGGCGGCGGGCTGTATTGGCCCTGCGGCGATGCGCTCGGGGGCCGCGGCGGCGGCGCGGACGGGTACTGGCCGGGCGGCGTGGCGACCGCTTGCGCGCTGGGCGGCGCGGGCGCGGGCTCATCGTCGATATTCACGCCGAACGCTTCGGCGATACCGGCGAGGCCGTTGTCGTAGCCCTGTCCTACGGCCCGCACTTTCCATGCCCCGCCGCGGCGGTAGATCTCCACGCACACGACGGCGGTCTCGGTGCTGAGCCCGGACATGGGGAAGGTCAAGGACCCTGAATCGGAGCCGATGGTCGCGGTGAGGGTGCCGACCCCGGCGAAGGTGGCGGGGCCGCTGCCGTCCAGGCTGGCGGTGACCACCACCTTGTCCACCTTCGCGGGCACCTCGCCGGTCCGCACATCGACCATGTCACCGCGCCCGGCCCCGTGCCGATAGGTGACTCCGGGGCCCGCGGGCTGGTTGAAGAACACGAAATCGGCGTCGGACCGCACTTTTCCGTCGGTGCCCAGCAGCAGCGCCGAGACGTCGAGCGCGGCCGAACCGGCGACGGTGACCGTCAAGCGCTCCCCGGGTGCGGGGCGGTTCTCTCCTCGAGCAAGCGTGCTCACGACAGCCCACCCCCAACTGGCATCAGCTTCACAGCACCGAGTGTGCCCCGCACCCGCCCCTTCGCGCTACGTGGATTCCGCTTCCGCCGTGTCGAGCGTGTCGGGTGCGGGCTCCTGACTCGGCTTGGGCAGGAACGCGCAGGCCAGGCAGACGAGTCCGAAGAACAGGTAACCCAGTGCCACCTTCGGCGCGGCCGCCCAGCCGACCTCGGACGCGTGGATGAGTCCGATGAACGCCAGCCCCGCACCCACCACCGACGCGACAGCCGCTGCGCGGAAACGCTTTTCGAGAATGAACGTCACCATGGTGCCGAGCACCAGACCGGCGAGCACCGCACCGGATCCGAGCGTTTTCAATCCGTCGTAGACCACGCCCGCCTGTCCCAGCGCCGCTTCGCCGACCTTGTCCGCGGTGGTACCGGCCGCGCTGAGCGCGTTGTCGATCTGTCCCACACCCCATTCCGCGAGATTGGGCAGCAGCGCCGCCACCACCGCCACCGCGTGCAGGCGCGGCACCGCCTGGAAGGCCTGCGCACCGATCAGCAGGCCGATGTACAGCAGAATCGGGACGATCGCGGGAATCGGCAGAATGGTGGCCAGCACCCCGAAAAGGCCGAGGAAGCACATCAATCCGATAATCGCGCCGCTGGCGAGGGAGTATCCGGTGCGGCCGCCCGCGTCCTTCCAGCCGGGATGCCCGATGTACACCGCGGGCGGGAACGGCGATCCGAACCCGGAGCCGATGATCGCGCCGAAGCCGTCGGCCAGCAGCACGCTGCGCAGGTTGTAGTTATCGCCGGCGGCCGCCGCGCTCTCCACATTGCTCATGGCTTCGGTGAAGTTGTAGACGCCCAAGGGAATTGCCGTCGCGAGCAGCGGTGCGAGATTGCCCAGTCCGTCGAAGAGCAGATGCAGCCGCAGATCCGGCAGGCCCAGCGCGATATTGTGCGCGGCGGCGGAGACGTCCGGTACCGACATATAGCCGCCGATCCAGCCGATCGCCGTACCGACGAGCAGCGCCACCAGGCCGATCGGCACATTGCCCGGCAGCTTCACATCGGTGAAGAAGCCGATCAGGATGATCGCCAGCACCGGCAGTCCGATCCAGGCCGCCTCCCACATCTGCGCGGCGGGCCGCATGGCGATGAAGGTGATCGAAATACCCGCGAGGGTGCCCAGCATGGCCGCGCGCGGGGTGATCTTGCGAATGAACGGCCCGACGAACGCCCCGATCATCACGATGACGCCGATCATGAACGCCCAGGCCAGACCGGCCGACCAGGCCTTCATCGGATCATTGGTCTTCAGATAGATGGGCAGCATGACCACGAAGACCACGATGAACATATGCGGCACGCTCGGCCCGTAGGGCAGCGCCGTCACCGTATCGCGGTCCTCGCGGCGGGCCAGCCGCCGTGCCAGCAGCATGTAGTAGAGATTGCCCAGCACCAGCGCCACACCCAGCGCGGGCAGCACCGTGCCGAGCACATCACCGCTCGGAATCTTCACCACCGCAATGGAAAGCGTGGTCAGGGTCAGGACATTGACGAGAATATTGAACGACAACCCGAAGAAGGCATTGGTATCGCCGCGCGTCCACCAGGGCAGTGAAAGTGGTGCGGCGGAACCGGTTTCGTCAGGGAGCTTGGTATCGACGGACATGCTGGTTCCTGTTCACTGAGCGCTGGCGTGCGATGGAGCCGAAGTGCTGGCGTCGAGAGCGCCGATGACGGCGGCCGAATCGGCCACCCAGCCGAAGATGCCGCCCTGCGCGGCGATCATCTCCAGCCCGACTCGCTGGAATTCCGGGAAATACGAACCGACGCAGTCGGAGACGACCAGGCATTCGAATCCGCGATCATTGGCCTCGCGCACGGTCGTGTGCACGCACACCTCGGTGGTGACCCCGGTGACCAGCAGCGAGGTGATGCCCTTGGCCGCCAGCACATCCGAGAGTTCGGTGGCGTAGAACGCGCCCTTACCGGGTTTGTCGATCACCACCTCGCCCGCGAGCGGCGCGAGTTCATCGACGATGTCGTGCCCGTACTCACCGCGCACCAGAATGCGCCCGAACGCGCCCGGATCACCGATGCGTTGTGAGGGACTGCCCCGCAACAACTTCGCCGGTGGGCAGTCGGACAGATCGGGGAGATGTCCCTCCCTGGTATGGATCACGGGGATTCCGGCCGCGCGGGCGGCGGCGATCAACGCGGCCAGCGGTTCGATGACGGTGCGCAGCAGGGCCACGTCATTGCCCAGGCTCTCGCCGAACCCGCCGGGTAGCAGGAAGTCGCGCTGCATATCGATGACGAGCAGCGCCAGCGCGCCCGGTTCGAAGGAGTATTCGGTCGGCCGCGCCGAAATGTGTTGAACTGCCGTCATCTTCGTTCTCTCTCTGCGAGCCGGACTTCCGAATGCGCCACCAGCGGGCGCGGCTCGTCGAGGATGCGGGCGGCCGCCGCGAGCACCGTGTCATCGGCCAGCGCGGGTCCGAAGACCATGGCCGAGAGCGGGCGGCCATCCGCGGTCATGCCCACGGGCACGGCGATCGCGGTGAGGTCCAGCAGGTTTCCGAAATGGGTGTAGTGACCCAGCACGGTATTGGCGGCGATCGGATCGGCCAGCACCTGTGGCACCGTGAAGGTGGTGCCGATGGTGGGTACGACCATGACATCGAAATCCGTCCACATGCGGGACACCGCGGCCTTGAGCTCCTGAAGGCGCTGCTGGGCGCGGAAGACATCCACGGCGTTGAATCGGAAACCGCCGGTGAGGATTTCGCGGATCACCGGCAGGATGGAATCGGGGTGTTCGGCGAGGAAGGTCTCGAACTCCACCAGCCGCTCGGCCACCCACGGTCCCTGGTACAGCAGTTCGCCCGCGTCCAGGAACGGACGCAGTGTGGTTGGCGTGCAGTCGAATCCGAGGCGGGCGAGGCGATCGCGCATCCCCAGGTGCGCGTGTCGGAACACCTCGTCGCCGAAGAATTCGAGTTCGTCCTCGGCGGGCAGTCCGACCCGAATCCGCTTGCCGTCGAAGCGTTCCCCGCGCTCGCGGCTCCACGGATCGGCCGGGTCCACGCCCGCGATCACCTCGAAGACGCGGTCCAGATCCTCGATCCGGGTGCCCATCAGTGTCAGGCAGTCCAACGATTTGCAGGCAGGCACCAGACCGACCGTGCTGATCAGCCCGCGCGAGGGCTTCCACCCCACAATCCCGTTGAGCGCGGCCGGAACTCGGCCCGAACCGGCGGTATCGGTGGCGACACAGAATGGCACCTCGCCCAGCGCCACTGCCCGGGCCGAGCCCGAACTGGAGCCGCCCGAGATGAGATCCCCGCCGAATACGCTGCGGGGGATCGGATACGGCGTCCGGGTGCCGTTCAGTCCGGTCGCGAACTGATCGAGGTTGGTCTTGCCGACGAACAGCGCCCCGGCGTCGAGTAGCCGTTGTACGGCGGGCGCGGTTTCGGTTGCGGTATAGGCGAAGTCGGGGCAGGCGAGCGTGGTGGGCCAGCCCGCCACATCGATGCTGTCCTTGACCCCGAACGGCACCCCGTACAGCGGTAGCGTCCGCGCGCCCGGTCGCTGTTCGATCTCCGCGGCGGCGGCGAGCAGCTGTTCCCGGGGCACCGGCGTGATCCAGGTGCCGTCATCTCCGCGCGCGGCGATGGCGTCGGCCACCCGCGCGGCCGTGTGTATCGGTGACCCGCTACCACTTTCGTGCGATGCCAGAATCTCCGCGACGGTGGGTCCAGGGTGCGACATGCGTCGATTGTCGGCACCGTGTGTGAAGCGGAAAGCCTCCGAATGTATCGGCTGTGTTAGCGCCCTCAGCGAATGGCTCTGGGCAGCTCTGCGATTCGGGTGCGATGGCGAATTTGCAGGTCCCGGCTGCGCCGCAGGAATTCCAGCACGGTGTTGAGCTGCTCGGCCGAGTATTCGGACAGCTCTGCCGCACCCTCGGTCGCGATGGGGCCGTAGATCTCCCACGCCTTCGCCTGGGCGGCTGGGGTGCTGCGAATCAGTACCTTGCGGCGGTCGCCGTCCTCGCGATGGCGTTCCACGTATCCGGCCTTGGTGAGCCGGTCCACCACGGTGGTGACGCTGCCGCTGGTGAGTCCGAGTTCGATGGCGAGCTGACCGGGCGTGGCCTCACCGCGCATGAGGACTTCGAGGCAGCGCAGGTCGGTTCGGTTGACCCCGAGGACGGCCGCGGCGGCCTCGTCGACGCCGTCGACCGCGGCCTGTAGCGCCTGAGACTCCTGTCCGACCTGCGCACGCAGGGTTTCCATATTTTCTCTTGACATTCAAGAACCTCGATCGTCAAACTAATATTGTCTTGATAATCAAGATACATCACAGCCGAGGAAGCTCATGAGGAGACATACCGTGAAGAAAGCACTGATCATCGGCGGCGGTATCGCGGGACCGGTCACGGCCATGGCATTGCAGCGCGCCGGTATCGAAGCCGTTGTCTGCGAGGCGTACGAGGACGCGGCGGCCGAACAACTGGGGGCGTACCTGACCGTCGCGGTGAACGGGCTGGCCGCGTTGTCCCTGATCGACGCGCACGAGCTGGTGCAGGCGACCGGACATCCCACCGGGACGCTGTCGTTCGCCACCGCGCGCGGTAAGCACATCGCCGATATGCCGATCGGTGGCATGCTGCCCGACGGCACCGTCACGCACAGCGTCAAGCGGCGCGATCTGTACCGGGCGCTCAATGCCGAGGCCGAGCGGCGGGGGATTCGCTATGAATTCGGGAGGCGCCTGGTCGATGCCGTCGAAATCCCCGGCGGCGGTGTGCGCGCGACCTTCGCCGACGGCGGCACCCTGGACGCCGATCTGCTCATCGGGGCAGACGGAATCCGTTCCCGCACTCGGGAAATCATCGACCCGACCGCACCGCAGGCCAACTACCTCGGCATCTACGGTCTCGGCGGATTCGTGAACGATCCGGAGCAGCACGCCGAACTGGCGCTCGAACCGGGCATCTACAACATGATCTTCGGCAGGGAAGTGTTCTTCGGCTATCTGGTCGCGCCCACCGGGGAGATCTGGTGGTTCGCCAATGTGCCGCACACCCGGGAGCTTTCGAAATCCGAGCTGTCCGGAACCGATATCGCGCACTGGCGTGCTGAGCTGACGCGCCTGCTCGCCGCGGACCGCACCCCGGCCGCCCGCATCGTGGCCGCCACCCCGGACGAGACCTTCGTCCCCGCCTTCAATCAGTACGACATGCCCTCGGTAGCCAAGTGGCACAACGATTCCATGGTCATCATCGGCGACGCCGCGCACGCCGTCGCTTCCTCCTCCGGCCAGGGCGTCTCCATGGCCGTCGAAGACGCCATCGTCCTGGCCACCTGCCTGCGCGATATCCCCGAAACCGCCGCCGCCCTCACCGAATTCGAACACCGCCGCCGCGAGCGCGTCGAACGCGTCGTCGCCCACGGCGCGGAAACCAGCGGCGACAAGGCCACCAACGGCATCTCCCGCTGGCTTGTCCGCATGCTCACCCCCTTCTTCCTGCGCCGCGCCGCCAAGGGCGGTGTCGGCCACCTGAATTGGATGTTCGACCACCGCGTCGACTGGGAACCGGCTGACGCATCCGCCCGCTAGGGGTCGCTGGCGCGATCGTGAATAGCTGTCTCGGCCAGAGGAATCGGGGGCTACATCGCCGCGCGGAGGGTTCGTATCGTTGCAGAACACCTCCTGCTACCGGCGTTGCGCCTGACGGAGACCGATTCGCATGACCCCAGCTGCCGCGTCCGCGGCATCCGAATACCGACTCACCGGCCGCTTTCGTCTGGAAGCGATGCTCCTGCCGTTCGCCCGGCTGATCGTGGCCCTGCCGTGGGCTGTCGCGAACGTGGTGATTCTTCGAAGTCTCGTGGTGCTGGTTGGTCTGTGGGCGGCCATCGCGGTCGTGGTGGTCCGGGTGCTGGCCTGGCTGTTCATGCGGGTGTTCACCTGGGTGCTGCCGGATGACGAAAGCCGCCTGCGTTCGATTCGCGAACACCCGGATGAGGCGGTGTATCCGGCGGAGTTCGAGGGTCCCCTCGCGACGCTGATCGCGGCTCGTCGCGATGTGCTGCACGCGGCGGGCATGCCCGAATCCCGGCTGCGGTTGATGGTGCGGGACCAATCCCAACTACGCGGGACGCGTGCACACTCGCATGCGCATCGCATGGTCGTGGTGTCGACACAGGCTATCCGCGATCTGCCACCACTCCAATTGCGGGCCGTTGTCGCGCACGAATTCGGTCATCACGTGATCGGCGGGTGGACTCTGAACGCCATCGAAACACTCTGCGCGACCACGACTCTCAAGATCTTCGCCGGTCCGATGAAGTTGCTGATCGAGACGTTGCCGCGTCGGGAGCGATGGACCGCGTACCACGCCTTGGTTCTGCTGCTCGCGTTTCCAATCCCTTTCGTCCCCCTGGTAGCGCTCATGATTCCGGCCATCGATATCCGGTACGCGTGCATCCTGGCCATAATTTGTGACCTGCAGCTCTTTCCGATGATGTGGCTCAGCTGGCGGGAGGAGTATTTGGCAGACAAGGTGGTCGCCGATCTCGGCTACGGCCCGCCGCTCCGAGAAATGCTGTCGGCCTTCACCAGACGCTACGATTCGCGATTCACAGTGCTGCACCCATCCACCGCCGCTCGCATCGCGCGGATCAGCAGGCGTATCGAGCAGGGGGAGGCCGCCACCCATCCGCGCTGACGAATCTCGCTCGAGGAATGCGGATTACAGCCAGCCCGACGCGGTGGCGATGCGGACGGCGTCGACTTTGTTGCGGGCCTGTAGTTTCGTGACGGCCGAGGCGAGGTAATTGCGGACGGTGCCGTAGGTGAGGTTGAGGTGGGCGGCTATTTCGCGGGGGTCCGCGCCTGCGGAAAAGCTGCGCAGGACATCGGTTTCGCGGTCGGTGAGGGGGGAGTCGGGGGTGCGCAGGGCGGTGAAGGCCAGATCGGGGTCGAGGATGTGGCCGCCCGCCGCGACCGTGCGGACCGCCGCGAGCAATGCTTGCCGGGGGGTGTCCTTGAGGACGAAACCCCTGACACCGATCTCCATGGCGCGCTTGAGGTGTCGCGGGTTGGACAGGGCGGTGAGGATCAGGACCGGGCAGGCGGGGTAGCGGACGGCGAGGTCGGCGGCGGCGGTCAGGCCGTCCACGCCGGGGAGGTCGATATCCACGATGCAGAGGTCGGCCTGTTCCGCCAAAGCGGTGTCCACGATCGCCTCACCGCGATCGAGGGCGGCGACGACCCGGATATCGTCTTCCAATTCCAGGGCGGCGACCAGGGTGTCGCGCAGTAGCCGCATATCCTCGGCAACCAGCACTCTCAGCACGAAAACCCGCTCCTCACCGCAGGTTCGGTGCGGTATCGCGGTTGCCCGAACGGCTGCTCTGATATGCAATCATCGGCGTGGCACTACTACCGCGATCGACCGGGTATCTGTTTCTGGCGGTCTTCACGCTGTCGGTACTCGTCGGCGGCGCGGATCCGGTCATGGTGCTCTGCTGTGCGGTGCAGGCCGGACTGCTGGTGCTGGCCCAGCGCCGCCCGGGCAGCCGGGGATGGGTGCTGCCGGTTCAGCTCGCGCTGACCTGCCTGCCGATACTCCTGGTCGGCGGCAGCGGGGTCAATCAGGGGTTCCTGCTCGCCGCCACCGTGCTGTGGTGTGTGCCGAATCGACTGCGCTGGCAGGCATTCTGCCTGGTCGCGGCGAGCGCCGGTATCGCACACCAGGATTGGCGCGACGGCTGGACCGGCTACCTGTACGGCGTGCTCACCACGGCGGCCGTCGGCATCGTCATGTACAGCCTGCTGCGGTTACCGGAACTGGTCGATCGGCTCGTCACCACGCGGGGCGAATTGGAGCGGATCACGCTGGCCCGTGAGCGATTACAGGTCGCGCGCCGATTGCGGGCCGCGCTCGGCGATCAACTCGATATCGTCATCGACTGGTTGCGGGCCGCGCAGCGTGATCTGGAATCCGACCCGGAAGCCGCGCGGCAGGCAGCCACCCGGGTGGCCCGGGTGACCCGCGGCATGACCCAGACCGTGCGGGAAACCGCCGACGAACACCATCGCTTCCACACCCCGCCGGTGGATATCGATCCGGTCGCCCGATTCGCGCCGCGGCTGACCCAGGCCGCGCTGGTCATGAGCCTGATCGCCTGGACCGTCGATCAGACCCTGGAGGCCACGGACTATCGCATCGCGATCGCGGTGGGCGGCACGGCCATGTCGAGTCTGCTACTGGCGCAACTGCGCTGGCCGCGGCACGCCACGCCGCTGCTGGCGCTCCAGGCGGTCATCACCCTGCTGCCACTGCCCTGGCTGGGGGCGTCCTGGTGCGTATGGCTGATCCTGCTCGCCACCGCGGTGCTGCTCAGCGTGCCCGGGCTGTGGGCGCTGGGCATCGCGGCCGGATTGATCGCGCTGCGGGCCGTGTACACCGAAGCCGCGACCGATCTGACCAGCCGGGCGGGCTGGGTATTCCTTGCCGCGCAGGCCGTACTGGTGCTGTTCGGGCTGTCCCGGTTCCTGCAACTGTCCGAGCAGTTGAATCGGTCGCGCGCCGAACTCATGCGAATCACCCTGCACGTGGAGCGATTACGGGTCTCCCGGGATATGCACGATCTGCTCGGGCTCACGCTGTCGGTGCTCGCGCTCAAGAGCGATCTCATCACCGAACTCATCACCCGGAACCCGAGCCGGGCCGCGATCGAGATCGGGGAGTCGATGCGCATCGCGGCCGACGCGCGGACCGAGGCGGGCGCCATGGTCGAGGATCTGCCCGGGATCTCACTGCATCGCGAACTGCGGTCCGCCAGAAGGGCACTCGCGGACGGCGACGTGGCGGTGCATATCGAGTCCGATGCCGGGCTGCCGGGGCGGGCGGGTGCGCTGCTGGTGCCGGTGCTGCGCGAGGCGGTCACCAATATTCTCCGGCATAGCGCCGCCACCCGCGCGGAGATCTCGTGTGGACAACGAGATGCCGGGTTGCACTTGAGCATTCGCAATGACGGGGTCGGCGCGCAGCCGTCCCGCGACGGGCAGGGCCTGCGCAATATGCGCGCCCGGGTGCTCGACGCGGGCGGGCGCTTCACCGGTTCGGTGCGCGATGGCGAGTTCGTGCTCACCGCATGGGTTCCCATCTGCGAATATGCAGATTGCACAACCGATACGCCCGCGGTTGCACCCGCGATCGGTGCGGCTGGGCACTACTCGCCGGATCGGCCCGATGTGACGCTTTCCCTGTCAGAAAGACCACCCGAATAGAGCAAGGAACGACATCATGCCGGTCGTCAGGATTCACCACTACCGCGTCGAGGCCGCCGACTTCGACGCCATGCTGGCCCAGCGCAGCATCCTCATCGACGGGATTCGCCGTAATAACCCGGGGCTGACCGAAACTCGGCTCACCCGCCTCGAAGACGGCAGCTACGCCGACACCTGGCGCTGGGACTCCGCCGAGCAGATGCTCACGGCAATCGGTGCCTCCCAGGGCTTTCCGTTGGTCGGTGCGACCATGGCGCTGACCGTCGACGCCACCGTCGAGACCGGCGAGATCGTGGACGAGCGATGAGCACACAGACACGATCCAGTGCGGCGGCCCAGAACGCGGGCGCCCCGGTGTACACCGCGCCCGCGAGTCGCGTTGGCGCGCTGATCAATACGTACGCGGGCACGACCACGGCCGAACGCGCCAAGTTCGCCGCCTTCGTCGTCACCAGCGGCGTCGTCCTCACCGAATCGGTCGTCGGCTCCTACTGGGATCTGGCCCGCGTCCCGTACGTGCGGGACACCTTCGACGACCTGCACTACCCGATGTACTTCGCGACGATTCTCGGCACCGCCAAACTGCTCGCGGTGGGCGCGGTGGTCGCACCCGGCTTCCCGCGCCTGAAGGAATGGGCTTACGCCGGACTGGTTTTCGTCTACGCGGGTGCGGCCGCCTCGCACCTGGCCGTCGGCGATCCGGCTCCGCGCTGGATCAGTCCACTGGTCTTCACCGCGTTGACGCTGACCTCGTGGGCACTGCGCGCCCCCGCGCAGCGCGATCCCAAGCCGCTGCCGGGAGCCCTGCGCACCCTGCTTCGGCGACCCGTGTCCGGCACCTAAGGTGAACTCCGACGGGCCCGCCCGTCGGAAGGAGCACCGATGGAGGCCGAACATTTCCTGCCGTTCCGCAAGAGCGCGGTAATCGCGCTCTGCGCGAACGAGGTACCCGCTGCGGAACGGGAATCCTTCCTGGAGTTCGCCCGCCTGCTCGCCGCGCTGGTGCACCAGCGCTACCACCTGCGCGGCGATGCGGTGCTCGACGCGTATCAGGTATTGGATCCGGCGGCGGACGAGCGGTCCGTGCACGCCGCGACAACCGCGGATTACATTGTGGCCCAGCAGGTCCTGGAGCGTGAACTGGTCGCGCTCGCCGAGGCCGCCGACTTCACCCGGATCGGCGGCGCGGAGATCCGCCGGGCCTTCGCCGAGCATTCCCTGGTCAAGGTGCGGTTGGCGGTCGACGAACAGGATCTCGACACCGCGCTGTTCTTCCGTCGCGGCGTCTCCCAGCGCACCGAAAAGGTGAAGTGGCTGTTCGGATTACGCCGTCGTGCCATCGAATTCACTTGCTATTCCAAGGTTCTCGTCTACATACCGCGCCTGGGTGGCGAGGTGGTGTTGAAGCTGTTCCGAGATGTCCCGCGCAACGATCTCGAAATGCTCTACCCCTATGTCCGGGTCGGCATGCGCCCCCTGGACAAGCTCCTGATCGGCGTGCCCGCGATGATCTCCGGAATCATCGTCATAGCAACGAAACTCATCGCCGCCCTGGCCCCGGTCCTGTTGCTGCTGGCCTTCTGGGCCGGTCTCCGCCAGGAGTCCGTCCAACTCGACCAAACCGCCCTCATCAGCCTGGCCGCCGGTGCGGGAGCCTTCGGCGGCTACCTCTTCCGCCAGTTCTCCAAATTCAAGAACCGCAAGATCAAACTCCTCAAAACCCTCTCCGAACACCTCTACTTCCGCACCCTCGACAACGGCGCGGGCGTCTTCCACCACCTCCTGGACGCCGCCGAGGAAGCCGACCTCAAACAAACCCTCCTCACCTACCACTTCCTCAACACCGCCCCCCACCCCCAAACCCCCGCCGACCTAGACAAATCAGTCGAATCCTGGTTCCAATCCCGCTGGAACACCACCTTCGACTTCCAATCACCCGACGGCCTGACCGCCCTGAAAACCCTCAACCTCATCACCGAACCCACCCCCGGCACCTACACCGCCGTCCCCCTCCCCGAAGCCATCACCCACCTGAACAACCACTGGGACAACATCTTCCGCCCAACCCCCACCCCCCGAAAACGAAAAACCGGCGCGGCCCCAAACTAGGACCACACCGGTTTCCGCAGTGCCAGAACTTACTTCAGCTTGTCGCTACCCAGGTTCAGGACGCGGCGAGCCACAATCAGCTGCTGGATCTGCTGGGTGCCTTCGAAGATGTCGAGGATCTTCGAGTCGCGGCCCCACTTTTCCAGGAGGGTGCGCTGGGAGTAGCCCGTCGCGCCGGCGAGTTCGACGGCCTTGAGGGTTACGTCGGTGCCCATGCGGCCGGCCTTGGCCTTGGACATGGAGGCTTCCAAGGAGTTCGGCTTCTTGTTGTCGGCCATCCAGGCGGCGCGCAGCGACAGCAGGTAGGCGGACTCCCAGTCGGCTTCCATGCGGATGAATTCCGCGGCGGCGGCGTGCTGGTTGTTGGCGGGCTTGTCGTAGTCGATCTCGATGCCGGCGTCGGAGAGGACCTTGCGGAGCTCTTCGAGGGCGGCGCGGCCGACGCCGACGGCCATGGCGGCCACGAGGGGGCGGGTGTTGTCGAACGTCTGCATGACGCCCGCGAAACCCTTCTCCACGTTGACTTCCGGGCTGCCGAGGATGTTGTCCTTCGGAATGCGGCAATCCTCGAAACGGATCTCCGCGGTGTCCGAGGCCTTGATACCGAGCTTGTGCTCGAGGCGGGACACGGTCAGGCCCTTGGCATCACGCGGCACCACGAACGACTTGATGGCGGCGCGGCCCAGCGACTTGTCGACCGAGGCCCACACCACGATGTGGGTGGCGCGCGAACCGGCGGTCACGAAGATCTTGGTGCCGTTGAGGACCCATTCGTCACCGTCGAGGGTGGCGGTGGTGGACACCGCGGCCGAGTCCGAGCCGAAGGACGGTTCGGTGATGGCCATGGCGGCCCACACCTTGCCGAAACGCTGCAGCTGCTCATCGGTGGCGACCGCCGCGATGGCGGCATTGCCCAGGCCCTGGTAGGGGATCGAGAGCATCAGGCCCGCATCGCCCCAGCAGGTCTCCAGGGCGTTCAGCAGCGCGGACATATTGCCGCCGTTGCTGTTTCCGAGCAGTTCGGTGGCGTGCACATCCGGCTCGGCCTCGCCCTCACCCTTGGCCTTGCGGCCGCCGGTGGCGCCGGAGATGTCCTGCGTGCCCGAATCGGACAGGCCCTCGATCATGGCGGCCATGGTGTCGAGCTCGGTGGGGTACTCGTGCTCGGCGAGGTCGTACTTGCGCGAAGCCGGGCGGAAGATCTCCGCGGCAACCTGGTGGGCCTGGTTGGCGCTGGCCCGCAGCTTCTTGGGGAGTTCGAGATTGATCATGAGTTGTCTCTCCGTTGAGAAGTCGGGTCAGAGAAGGACGACGCCCTCGGCAACGCCGATGGCACGAAGATCGCGGTACCAGCGCTCCACCGGGTGCTCCTTGGTGAAACCGTGACCGCCGAGCAGCTGCACACCGTCCAGGCCGATCTGCATGCCCTTCTCGGTCGCCAGCTTCTTGGCCAGCGCGGCCTCGCGAGCGAACGACAGGCCCTGCTCCGCGCGCGACGCACCCCGCAGCGTCACGAGACGGAGACCGTCGAGCTCGATGGCCATATTGGCGACCATGAAGGCCACCGCCTGGCGATGCGCGATCGGCTCGCCGAACGCCTCGCGCTCCTTCACGTACGGAATCACGTAGTCCAGCACGGCCTGACCGGTGCCGACCGCCAGCGAGGCCCAGCCCAGGCGGGACAGGCGCACGGCATCGGCGTAATCCTCGGAGCGCTGGGCGGTTTCGGCATCACCGAGCAGCGCGTTGGTGGACACGGCGACATTGTCGAGAATCAGGCGACCCAGGCCCGCGGCGCGCAGACCCATCGAAGGATCGGCCTCCACGACCACACCCTGCGTGTCCGACTCCACGATGAAGAAAGCCGGACGACCGTCGAGTTCGGCTGCCACGATGAACAATTCGGCATCACCCGCGGCCGGAACCAGGCTCTTCACACCGTTCAGACGGTAACCGCTGGGCGAGCGGGTGGCCTTGGTCTTGAGCGCGAACGGATCGAAGAGCGCCTGCGGCTCGGAGATGACGACCGATGCCTGCGGCACATTCTCACCGGCGAACGAACCCAGGTAGGTCTTCTGCTGCGCGTCGGTGCCCCACTGGGACAGCGCGACGGCCACACCGCTCGGCGCGAGCAGCGGCAGCGCCAGACCCATGTCACCGTGCGCGAGCGCCTCGGCCACAAGAGCATTGGTGACCGCGCCACGCTCGGCGGCCGCGCCCTCGAACTCCTCGGGCACATTGATCAGCGTGATGCCCAGCTCGGACGCGCGCTCGAGCAGATCGCGCGGGGCCTTGGCGGCATTGTCGGCGTCATAGGCGGCCGGGCGCAGGATCTCGCCGGCGAAGTCGCGGACCGTCTCGACGATCATCTGCTGATCGTCGGTCGGGGTCAGATCGAAGTAGTCCTTCTTCTTGGACTCGTTGGCGGGCAAGCGCTTCGGAGCGCCACCACCGGATACCTTCTCGAAGACGCGGGTCGCGGCGCCGAGGCTGCGGAAACCGGTCTTGGTGCCCTCGTACGTCAGCCGTTCGATGGGCTTGCGCAGGTTGTACTTCTCCGCGAGTTCGGACCCCGTGATGGTCGTCATGACCCGCATCGCAGCGCCCATCCAGTCGCGCTTGACCGGGTTCAGGCCTACGGCGGAAGTATCCGGACGTCGCGTCTTTGCGGTGTCTCGAGTGCTCATAATCACCAGTTTTCTTGAGTGTGGAGGGTGATCCTGCCCAGCAATCTTACTCCAGAGTAAGACTATCTTACTTCAGAGTAAGAACTGACGTCGAGGCTTGTCGAATCGGCTGGTCAGCGCGGTGGTTTCGCAAGTCTCCAATGCGCCATGGCCAATAGTGAAACAAACGTCATTCAAAAGGTCTACGAGTGGGCTACGGTGTCGGCGCACCCTTGCACCCCATATGGAGGTCTCCCTAAATGAAAACGCTGGTAGGTACCACCGGCGCGATAGCGATCGCACTGTTCATCGCCGCGGCCCCGAGCGCGTCCGCAGAAGGCATCCCGCTCCAGGACATCGGCACCGTCACCGAAGGCGGCATCGATACCGGCTCCGGCAACGGTAATGGCGGCAACGGCGGCAGTGGCTCCGCCGCCGGATTCGGTTCGGTCCAGATCGGAAACGGCGGCTCCAGCGCCGCCGGCACCGGCTCGGGCCAGATCAACACCGGGTCGGGCAACTCCGGCTCCGGCTTCAGCCCGTTCGGCTGACCGCACCACCTCCCGGCGTCGGGACCGCAGCCCCGCGTCGGGTTCGCATGGTAAACGGGTGCGCTGAATCCATCCGGCGTTCATCGCCGTTTGACACGCTGGCCGAATGTACTGGGTGGCGGGCATTTTCGCGGCGATCCTGCTCGGCTGCGCGGATCGGTACGGATACCACCGCGACGAGATGTACTTCCTGGCCGCGGGACGGCGGCTGGACTGGGGATACGCCGACCAACCGCCGCTGGTGCCGCTGATCGCACGCGGCATCTCCTCGATCGACCCCAATTCACTGATACTGCTGCGTGTTCCGGCGATTCTCGCGACATCGGCCGTGGTGCTCTGCGCGGGCTGGATGGCCCGCGAACTCGGCGGCGGGCGGGTCGCGCAGACCCTGTCTACGGCGGCGGTCGCCGCTTCGGCGCTGGTCATGGCGGCCGGACATCAGCTCGGCACAACGGTTTTCGACCTGGCCATCTGGTGCGGGCTCACGCTGCTCGTAATGCGGTTGCTGCGCACGGACTTCCAGCCGCACCGATGGCTGCCGATCGGTGCACTGGCGGGAATCGGCCTGCAGGACAAGGCACTGATGGCGATTCCGCTGGTGGTGCTGGCCCTGTCGCTCGCCCTGGCAGGACCTCGAAAGATATTCGCCACCAGGTACTTCGCGCTGGCCATCGGCATCGCCGGAGTACTGGTGCTGCCCTACCTGTGGTGGCAGGGGAGCAATGGCTGGCCGCAGTGGGAGCTGAGCCGTTCCATCGCGGGCGGATCCTCCGGCACCTCGAACTCGCCGCTCGCCTTCGTGCTGCTGCAATTCGGGCTGATGGGCCCATTGCTGGTGCCGCTGTGGATATTCGGCCTCTACCGGCTGAGCCGGGATATCCGGTATCACGCGTTCGCGCTCACCTACGCGCTACTCTTCCTGATTTTCACCCTCACCGGCGGCAAGGCGTACTACCTCGGTGGGATGTACCCGCTCCTGCTCGCGGCCGGAGCGGTGGGACTGGCGCCGAAGCTCCGCGATCACCGAATGCGCGCCGCCGCCGTCGCTTTCGCGGTGGCCGTGAACGCCGCCGTCTCGGCCGTGCTGTTCCTGCCGATCCTCCCGATCTCGGACCTGCCCGATTCCCCGGTGCTCGCGGTCAACTACGACGCGGGCGAGACCATCGGCTGGCCGGCCTTCGTACGCCGGATCGCCGACGCCCGTTCCCGTTTCGCCCCGGACGCGGACATTCTCACAGCCAACTACGGTGAGGCGGCGGCCATCGAGCGGTTCGGCCCCGCCTACGGCCTCCCCGTGCCGCACAGTGCACACAACGCCTACTGGTGGTGGGGTCCACCCGCCGAGGGGCGCCCGGTGCTCACCGTCGGCCTGAATCCGGGGCGTCTCGCCCGGCTGTGCACCACTCCGGAGTTGGTCGGGCGGATCGACAATGGTGTTGGTATCGACAATGACGAGCAGGGTCGGAGCCTATATCTCTGCCGCTCGGTTCTGCTGCCCTGGCGCGACACCTGGCCCACCCTGCGCATGCTCGGATAGTTCCGGGGCCGGGGAATTCGGGGCTTTGCGAAATCTTTACGTTTCACTATCTTTCGAGTCGGCAGAGCAAGACTCACCAGATAAGGACTCGAGATGAAGCGTTCAATTGCCGGGATGGCTGTAGCCGGTGCACTGTTCATGCCGATTCAGGTCGGGGTGGCCGCGGCGCAGTCCCCGGTCGGCACTCCGGTCGCGACTTCCGGCTCGTCCGGTTCCTCGGAGATCGGGTGCACCTCCAATACCGATCCGACGTGCTCGCCCATCGTCAAGGCGCTGGTCGGCCTGCTGTCGGGGTCGTCAACCGGTTCCAGTAAGGGCGGCGGTGCGCCCAACGCCTGAGGTCGGGACCTATCCGAATGGGTTGCGGCTCCGAATTTGTTGATATGACACGTGATCCGCATCAATAAGCGTGGATAATAGGTTTACCCAAGGTATTTCGCGATAAACGCGTCGAATCTGCTTGTGTGCAAGGTGATTTGCTGCGTCGCGAGTCTTGCATAAGCGGGAACTCGGTGCGGTTATTTCGTTTCGGTCACGCCAACTGTCAAGCCTCACTACGTTTTTCGACGAGACGAAAGGAGGATTGGTTATGTTGTCAGGACTCGTCTCTGTGGTTACCAGTCTGCTCAGCGGCCTCGTAGGGGTGCTCATCGGCACACCCGGCGGTGGCGGCGGCGGTTCCGCCTAGATCTCGACCGAACGAACGTGAACGCCCCCGCACTGCAGGCGGGGGCGTTCGTGTGTTCGGGGTATCAGGCGGCCAAGGGTTCAGGCAGCGAGCGCGGCCAGAACCTGGTCCTGCAGATGGGAATTCGTCGCCACGGCACTGCCGCCGTGCGGTCCGGGATTGCCGTCGAGCGAGGTGAACGTGCCACCCGCCTCACGAATCAGAATGTCGAGCGCCGCCATATCCCACAGCGACAGTTCGGGTTCGGTGACGATATCCACCGCACCCTCCGCCAGCAGCGTGTATCCGAAGAAATCGCCGTAACCGCGGGTCCGCCACACCTCATCGGTGAGCGCGATCAACTTGGCCCGCCGCCCGATCGCCCGCCAGCCCGACAGCGAGGAGATCGCCAGGCTGGCCGCGCCCAGTTCGGCCACCGCCGACACCGAGATGGCCTTGGGCTCGGACTGCTCGAAACTCGTCCACGCGCCCGCGCCCGCCGCCGCCCACCAGCGCCGCGACAGCGCCGGGGCGCTCACCACGCCCACCACCGGTACGCCGTCCTCCAGCAGTGAGATCAGCGAGGCCCACACCGGCACCCCGCGCACGAAATTCTTGGTGCCGTCGATCGGATCGATCACCCACTGCCGCCCGCTGAACTCGGCATCCCCGCCGAATTCCTCACCGAGCACCAGATCGTCCGGCCGCTCGGCCCCCAGCGCCTCGCGCACCATGCGCTCCACGGCCAGGTCAGCGTCCGATACCGGCGTCAGATCCGGCTTGGAATCGATCTTCAGATCGAGTGCGCCGAACCGATCACGGGTAATGGCGTCGGCCGCGTCGGCCAGCCGCAGGGCGAGTTCGAGATCACTGGAGTAGGTGGTCACTCGCAACACGCTAGCGCCCCCGGGTTACCGTCGCGCGTCGGCCGCAAACTTCTCGCATTCATCGCGCTGCGGTAGAGCGGCCGCCACCCGCATCGCAGCCGGTCGCAGCCGGTTCACGCGGACACGCTGAGTTCGCGCGCATTCGCCAGAGCGCTTGACCACCAGCGCAATTGGTCGAGCATGGCCGCGGCCGCCGCCTCCGGCGCCGCCGGATCGAGCAGCTCGCCGTCCGGGCCGAAGAGCAGGAAGAACTTCGGGAAGATCAGATACTCCCGCACCGTGTGCGCGTTGAGCTCGGTGAACACATGCCGCAGATGATTGATCGCCATCAACCCGCCGCTGCTGCCGCCGTATCCGACGAAGCCGATCACCTTGCGCTGCCACTGCGTGAAATGCCAGTCGATGGCCGTCTTCAACGACGCCGGATAGCTGGCGTTGATATCGGGCGTCACGATCACCACCGCATCGGCAGCATCCAGTCGCGCGGTCAACTCCGCGGTGCCCGCCGGACGCGGCGGATTCGGCTCGACCATCGGCGACACCGCCGGAAGTTCATGCGGCAGTGGATAATCCGCCAGATCGATGACATCCACCTCGAAAACCCCGTGCCGCCGTGCCTGTTTCGCGAACCAGGCCGCCGGCACCGGTCCGAAACGCCCCTCCCGGGTGCTGCCGATGATCACCGCGAGGCGGGGAGCTGTGCTGCTCATGGGAACTCCTTCGAATGCGCCGCGACCGGACGGCCGCTCACCAACGACTCTGCGGCCCACCGCGCCACCCAGGGAGACCGTGCCGAGAGTGGTAGTGGCAGGGACAGTCTCGGCCGCGCGAACCTTGGTACCGTCGAAGCGTGAGCGACAACGAGCTGGGGCTGTTCCTGCGCAACCGCAGGGAGGCGACCACGCCCGTCGAGGTGGGGTTGCCCGCCGGAGTGCGTCGCCGCACACCCGGACTGCGTCGCTCCGAACTCGCCACCCTCGCCGGGGTCAGCGTCGAATACCTGACCCGGCTGGAACAGGGACGCGATCGGCGGCCATCGGCGTCGGTGCTGTCCGCCCTCGCCGACGCGCTCCGCATGACCAGGACCCAGCGGGTGCATCTGCATCAACTCGGCAAGGGTGCGGATCCGGGATTCAGCTGCATGGGCGGCGGCGGCCCGAACCGACAGGTGCGCCCCGCCATTCGAGCCATTCTCGATCAACTCGAGCCCGCACCCGCGGTCGTGATGAACCGGCTCAGCGAGATACTCGCCTATACCGAGGGCTATCGCAGCCTGATGGCCCCGCTCGGCCTACTGGACGGCGGCGACCCCGGCAGTTACGCCCGCTTCGTCCTCGCCGATCCGCGTGCCCGCACCGTGTACCCGGATTGGGAACACAAGGCGGACAAATGCGTCGCCTCGCTCAAACAGGGGCCCGGCCGCTCGGATCCCCAATTGGCCGTCCTCATGGACGAACTCACCATTACCGCCGGTGAGGACTTCACCCGGCGCCTGGACACCATCCCCGGCCTGCCCGATCACAACGGCGTCGGCCGCCTGCTGCACCCCGAAGCCGGAATGCTTCGCCTGGCCTACGAAACCCTGCACCTCTCGGCCGACGACGACCAGTACGTCATGGTCTACCTGCCCGCCGACGAGGCCACCGCCGCCGCGCTGGACACCCTCGTCGGCCGCAAACCCGGCAGCCTGCGCGCCGTCGCCGGTTGAAGAGCCGCCCCCGCGACAACTCCGCACTTCGCCGCATCGGCCGCCCCGACTTGACCGTGGCGCGGCCGTTGCGCGCGTGAGCGTGCGCCGCCGCGCGCCCATCGAACCTCTCCGGCGGTCCCGTCCGCCCACCGGCCGCGGCGCACGCGGCCGATCTCCCTTTGTTCATCGACCTTGAAAGGGGCGGTAACCTTGACAACCGTGCATCCTGACGTCTCCGCTGACCTGGCCGAACTCGACTCGACTCTGAAGACCATCGAGTCGGTGCTCGACATCGAGGAATTGGTCCGGCGGATCGACGAATTGGAACAGCAGGCCGCTGATCCCGAACTCTGGAACGACCAGGACCACGCCCAGGCCGTCACCAGCGAGCTCTCGCACGCCCAGAGCGAACTGCGCCGCGTCCAGGAGCTGCGCCAGCGGCTCGAGGATCTGCCGGTGCTGTACGAACTCGCCGAGGACGAGGAGGGCGACGCGCGCGCCTCCGCTCTCGCCGACGCGGACGCCGAACGGGCCACCCTGCACGGCGATGTGGAGGCCCTCGAGGTCCGCACCCTGCTGTCCGGCCAGTACGACAAGCGTGAGGCGCTGGTCAATATTCGTTCGGGCGCGGGTGGCGTGGACGCCGCCGACTGGGCGCAGATGCTGATGCGCATGTACGTGCGCTGGGCCGAACGGCACAAGTACAGCGTCGAGATCTACGACACCTCCTACGCCGAAGAGGCGGGCATCAAGTCCGCGACCTTCGCTGTGAAATCGCCCTACGCCTACGGCACATTGTCGGTGGAAATGGGTACGCACCGACTTGTGCGCATCAGTCCGTTCGACAACCAGGGTCGTCGCCAGACCTCGTTCGCCGAGGTCGAGGTGCTACCCGTGGTGGAGACCACCGACCACATCGAGATCCCGGACGGCGAGGTGCGCGTCGATGTGTACCGGTCCTCGGGTCCCGGCGGTCAGTCGGTCAACACCACCGACTCGGCGGTGCGCCTGACGCACATTCCGACCGGCATCGTCGTCACCTGCCAGAACGAGAAATCCCAACTCCAGAACAAGATTTCGGCCATGCGCGTGCTGCAGGCCAAACTGCTGGAGCGCAAGCGGCAGGAAGAGCGCGCCCAGATGGACGCGCTCAAGACCAATGAGGGCGCGTCCTGGGGCAACCAGATGCGCTCCTACGTTCTGCACCCGTATCAGATGGTCAAGGATCTCCGGACCAGCTACGAGGTCAACAATCCCTCGGCCGTGCTCGACGGCGATATCGATGGCTTCATCGAATCCGGAATCCGCTGGCGGATGCGGGAGCAGTCGACCACCCAGGGGTAATTCATATGGTTTCGATTCTGGCCGCGAATACCGGCGCCGATCTAGGTAATTGGCTCCGGTCCAGCGGTCTCGAGATCGTGCTGCTCATCGTCGGTGCGATGTTGTTCTCGCGTGCGGCCACCTACGTGCGCGACCGGATCACCCGCAAGATCGACACCTCCTTCCGCAGCAGCGATTCGCTGGTGCGGTCGGAGGCGGCCAAACACCGGCACGCGCTGGCGCAGGTCATCACCTGGGTCGTGCTGTCCATCGTGTATTTCCTGGTGGCGCTGGAAGTGTTGCGCCGCATGGGATTCCAGCTCGGCGGCCTGGTGGCCCCGGCGGCGGTGCTCGGCGCGGCGCTCGGTTTCGGCGCACAGCGCGTGGTGCAGGATCTGCTCGCCGGATTCTTCCTGATCACCGAAAGGCAGTACGGCTTCGGTGATGTCGTGCGCATCGCCGTCACTGGCTCCAGCGTGGAGGCCGAGGGTACGGTCGAGGACGTCACGTTGCGCGTCACCACCTTGCGCAGCGTCGACGGTGAAGTGATCATCGTGCCGAATGGCCAGATCGTGAAAGTGACCAACCTGTCGAAGGATTGGGCGCGTGCCGCCATCGACGTGCCCGTACCCGCGACCTCCGATATCAACAAGGTCAATGAGATCTTGCGAGAGGTGGGTGCGAAAGCGTTCGCCGATCGCAAGCTGAAGACCCTGCTGCTGGACGAGCCCAGTGTCATGGGTGTCGAAGATCTCACGGTCAATCAGGTCAATATCAAGATGGTGGCCCGGACACTGCCGGGCAAACAGTTCGAAGTCGGTCGTGAGCTGCGGGTGCGGGTGGCCGCGGCGCTCCGCCGGGAGGGTTTGAGTGAAAACACGTAAGTCCACGGCGATCCTCATTACGGTCTGGGTCGCCACGTTCGTTCTCTACCTGTTCGTGAAACCCGAAACCACCACGGGGCCGGACTATCCGGCCTTCGTGAACTCGGTACTCAGCAACCCGATGTCTGGCCCAACTGAGCCATCCGCCCGCTAACGGCGTGTCTGCGCGGCGTGGCCGGGTAACGGTCACGTCTCGCTAGACTGGGCTCCCGTGATAACCCTGGCGAACGTCACCAAGTCCTATAAGACCTCGACGCGGCCCGCCCTGGACAACGTCTCGGTCGACATCGGAAAAGGTGAGTTCGTCTTCGTGATCGGACCATCGGGATCCGGTAAGTCGACCTTCATGCGATTGCTGCTCAAGGATGAGAAGCCGACCGCCGGCGAAGTCTGGGTCGCCGACTTCCGGGTCGATAGGCTACCGGCCCGCAAAGTGCCCAAACTGCGGCAGCGCATCGGCTGTGTGTTCCAGGATTTCCGGCTGCTGCAACAGAAATCGGTCGAGCAGAATGTCGCTTTCGCGCTGGAGGTGATAGGCAAATCGCGCACCTTCATCCACCGCGCGGTGCCCGAAGCGCTCGATATGGTGGGACTTTCCGGCAAGGCCGATCGCCTGCCCAGTGAGCTGTCCGGCGGTGAACAGCAGCGCGTGGCCCTGGCCCGTGCCTTCGTGAACCGGCCCCTGGTACTGCTCGCCGACGAGCCCACCGGCAACCTCGATCCCGAGACCAGCGCCGACATCATGACCCTGCTCGAGCGCATCAACCGCACCGGCACCACGGTGGTGATGGCCACCCACGACAACACCATCGTCGACGCCATGCGACGGCGGGTGGTCGAGTTGGATCGCGGCAGACTGGTCCGCGATGAGGAGATGGGCGTCTACGGGGTGGGCCGGTAATGCGCCTCGGATTCCTTTTCGGTGAGGTTTTCACCGGCCTGCGCCGCAATATCACCATGACCATCGCCATGATCCTGACCACCGCGGTCTCGCTCACCATGCTGGGCGGTGGCCTGCTCGCGGTGCGCATGGCGGACAAGATCCAGGACTACTACGTCCAGCGGGTCGAGATCCGGCTGTATCTGGACGACGACGTCTCGCGCACGGATCTGGACTGCACGCAGGAACCCTGCAAAACGCTGATGTCCGATCTGAAGAAGCACGGCGATGTGGCGAGCGTGCAGTTCGTCAACAGTGTGGACGCGGTGAAGGAGGTCAAGGAGACCACCTTCAAGGATCAGCCCGGACTCGCCGACGAGGTGAGCAAGGACGGACTGCCCGCGTCGTTCCGGGTGAAGCTCAACGATGTGACCAAATACCGGTCCATCTATGACGATTTCGCCAAACGGCCCGGCGTCATGACGGTGCTGAACGATATGGACATCGTCGACCGGCTGGTGAGTTTCTTTGTCGGACTTCGCAATGCGGCCTTCGGGCTGGCGGCGTTGCAGGCGCTGGCGGCGCTGCTGCTGATCGCGAATATGGTGCAGGTCGCGGCGCTGGCGCGCAAGACCGAGGTCGGGATCATGCGGTTGGTCGGCGCGACGCGCTGGTACACCCAGCTGCCGTTCCTGTTGGAAGCGGTGTTCGCGGCGGCCATCGGCTCGGCGCTGGCCATCGGCGGCCTGTTCATCGCGCAACCGCTGGTGATCAACCGGGCGCTCGGCAGTCTGTTCAATGATCAAGTGCTGCCGCGCATCACCGGCGACGATATCGCCACCGTGGCGTTGATCGTCACGCCGATCGGCATCGGATTCGCGGCACTCGCCGCCTACGCCGCACTGCGGTACTACGTCCGCGAGTGAGATCGCTCACGCCCGCCCGGGATTCGCATACCTCGTGAACCGGGCGGGTGGGGGTGCGAAGTTGCGCATCGTGTGCGGAAGGCGAAACGGGTGTCGGGCGGGATCCGTAGGATTGCGCGGGTGAGTGCACCGGAGGTCGAGACCGTCGCAGCCAACGCAGCCGCTATGGATGCGGAAAGCGCTGCGGCGCACCAGGTTCTGCAGAAGACGTTCGGCTACGACAGTTTCCGCGGGCCGCAGCGCGCGATTGTCGAGCAGGTCATCTCGGGTGGGGATGCG
Organism: Nocardia sp. NPDC058058; assembly: GCF_042885355.1. Lineage (NCBI taxonomy): Bacteria > Bacillati > Actinomycetota > Actinomycetes > Mycobacteriales > Nocardiaceae > Nocardia > Nocardia sp. NPDC058058. The sequence continues at coordinate 1,031,752 of NZ_JBHVSA010000004.1, forward strand.
CTGGTGCTCATGCCCACCGGCGGCGGTAAATCACTGTGCTATCAGATTCCCGCGCTGGTGCGGCCGGGTGTGGGCGTGGTGGTGTCACCGCTCATCGCGCTCATGCAGGATCAGGTCGACGCGCTGAACGCTGTCGGCGTGCGCGCGGGCTTCTTGAATTCCACCCAGTTCCCGGATGAGCGGCGCGCGGTCGAGGCGGCGTTCGTGGCGGGGGAGCTGGATTTGCTCTACCTCGCGCCCGAGCGATTGCGGCTGGAATCCACCGCGCAATTGCTCGATCGCGGCAAGATCGCGCTGTTCGCCATTGACGAGGCGCACTGTGTCTCGCAGTGGGGCCACGACTTCCGGCCCGACTATCTGGCGCTGTCCATGCTGCATCAGCGCTGGCCGGACGTGCCGCGCATCGCGTTGACCGCCACGGCCACGGCGGCCACGCGCAAGGAGATCGCCGAGCGGCTCGATCTCACCGACGCCAAGCATTTCGTGGCCAGCTTCGACCGGCCCAATATCCAATACCGGATCGAAGGTAAGAACCGGCCGGAACAGCAGCTGCTGGCATTCATTCAGAGCGAGCACGCCGGGGATGCCGGGATCGTCTACTGCCTCTCGCGCAATTCGGTGGAGAAGACGGCCGCGTTCCTGTCCGCCAACGGGGTGACGGCGGTGCCGTATCACGCGGGGTTGGACAATCGCACCCGCGCGACGAACCAGTCGCGGTTCCTGCGTGAAGACGGGCTGGTCGTGGTCGCCACCATCGCCTTCGGCATGGGCATCGACAAACCCGATGTGCGTTTCGTCGCGCATCTGGATCTGCCGAAATCGGTGGAGGGCTACTACCAGGAGACCGGCCGTGCCGGCCGTGACGGCCAATCCTCCACCGCGTGGATGGTCTACGGCCTCAGTGATGTTGTGCAGCAACGCAAGATGATCGACTCCTCCGAGGGCGATGCCATGCATCGCCGTCAGTTGCAGCTGCATCTGGACGCCATGCTGGCGCTCTGCGAAACCGTCGAATGCCGCCGCACCCAGCTACTCGCGTACTTCGGGCAGCCGGGGGAACCCTGCGGTAACTGCGACACCTGCCTCAACGCCCCCGAATCGTGGGACGGCACCGTGCCCGCGCAGAAGGTGCTCTCCACCATCCTGCGGCTCAAACGCGAACGCGGGCAGAGCTTCGGCGCGGGCCATATCGTCGACATCCTGATCGGTAAGCGAAACCCCAAGGTGGAGCAGCACGCCCACCATGAACTCAAGGTCTTCGGCATCGGCGCGGACCTGCGCGATATCGAATGGCGCGGCGTGGTCCGCCAACTCCTGGCCCAGGGCCTGCTCGCCGTGCACGGCGACTACGGTGTGCTCACCCTCACCGATTCCTCCAACGAGGTGCTCTTCGAGGGCCGCCAGGTCAAACTCCGCCGCGAACCCGAACGCACCAAGCCCGCCCGAACCGCCAAGTCCGCCAAGGGTTCCCGCCCCGCCGCCGACCTGGCCCCCGGCGATGCCGACCTCTTCGAACGCCTGCGCACCTGGCGCGGCGCCACCGCCAAGGAACAGGGCGTCCCCGCCTACGTCGTCTTCCACGACGCCACCCTGCGCGAAATCGCCGCCCGCAAACCGGCAACCCTCGCCGACCTCGGCACCATCTCCGGCATCGGCGAGAACAAGCGCGCCAAATACGGCGAAGGCGTCCTCGAGGTGATCGCGGGCGGTGCCTCCGAATCGCCGTCCGCTCCGGCGGCCCCCGCGAACCCGGCCCGCCCCGCGAGCCGCTTCGGCGCTCCAGCCGCCACCCCGGCGCGTGAATCCGCCCCGCCCGCAACCGGATCCACCGCTCGCCCGGCCGTGGCCGCGCCGAGCGATCCCGCTGTCGGATCCAAACCGCAGCCGAGCGCCACCCGGTCCGCACCGCCCCCGTCCCGCCCCGGCGGCCGTCCCGCTGCGACCCCCGCCGTGGCGCCCTCGCCCTACGACGACGTCCCCTGGCCCGACGACATGCCCCCCGACTTCGACGAACTACCACCCGACTTCGGCTGACCCGATCCGGCCGGCGGTGGCCGCGGAGTGTGTCCAAGGCCGCTGGCAGCGGATTTGGTTGCTGGGCGGGAGCGCGATAAGCTTTCGGAGCTGCCACGGTGGGCGTCGGAATCTTCCGGATGTTGATCGTGAGCGACCTTGGTCCCGTCGTCTAGCGGCCTAGGACGCCGCCCTCTCAAGGCGGTAGCGCGGGTTCAAATCCCGTCGGGACTACAACGAAACCCCAGCCATCGGCTGGGGTTTTCGCATTTCCGGGGGCGCGATTAAATCGGTCGCGTGGATCGGGATGTTCTGGATACCTTGGAAGTCGGCCGCGAGTCAGGGGCGCACCGGAATCTCCGGAGCGCGTTCCCCATATCGGTTGCGGTCAACTTTCTGGTGACGCAGGTCTTCGATCTGCCGAGGTTCGACTCCTTAGCGTGATGCGCCCTGCCCGGATGTTCGCGGTCGTGCGGCTTTGCGAGCTCTCCGTCCGCGGACGGGGGAGGCTCCCGCCGTACACCGTGCCGGGCAGGGCGTATCCGGTCGTCACCGAATCATCAGGCGCGGCAAGGAGGTTGATATGACGAAGCTGAAGATGTTCACCAATACCTATGCGACCGTTATGGATTGGCAGCGCACGCTGCTGTACCGGGACGGGATGCTGGAGCGGGTGCTGGAACCGGGACGGCACCGATACGACGCTGAACGCTGCACGCTGGTCAGCGTCGATATGCGCCCGCGCCTGCTGCAGGTGGGCGGGCAGGAACTGCTCACCCGCGATGGCCTCTCGGTACGGGTGAGCTACGCCGCCGACTGGGTGGTCATCGATCCGGTGGCCTTCACCACCGGCGCGCAATTCGCCGAACCCGTGCTCTACGGCGCGATCCAGGAAGCCGTTCGCGATCTGATCGCCGCGCACACGCTCGATGAGCTGGTCGCCGATCGCGCGCTCCTCAACGGTGACGTGCAGCGCGTAGCCACGGCGGTCGAGCACCTGGGTATCAAGGTATCCGGGCTTCGGGCCAAGGATCTGATGCTGCCGGGCGAGCTGCGCAAGGCCGCACTGGAGACGGTGCTGGCCCGTGAGCGCGGTCGTGCCGAATTGGAGCGGGCCCGCGCCGAGGCGGCCGCACTGCGTTCGCTGGCCAATACCGCCAAGCTGCTCGACGAGCACCCGGCGCTGCTGCGCCTGCGCACCTTGCAGGTCGCCACCGCGCCAGGCGCGAAGATCGTGCTCGACGCGGGGATCGGATCGCGGCTCCCGGAGTAGAGCGTTGGGTCGCGGCCTCGTAACCGGTGTGGTGGGCAGCAGTCCCGGCACGGAGCAGGGTCCGCGCTCCGGAATAATCGGTCGGCCGCGGCCATTACTCTGGGTCGCGATAAAGACGACAGCGGTTCGACCGGGGCCGGGATCGGCGCCCGGGACACAGCTCGGTGCGGAAGGTGTTCCGTGCCGGGCGACGCGACGATTGAGGGAGCATGAAGGAGAAGGGGCGCAAGGTAATCGCCAGCAACCGCAAGGCGCGGCACAACTACGCGATTATCGACACCTACGAGGCGGGGATCGCGCTGGTGGGTACCGAGGTGAAGAGCCTGCGCGAGGGGAAGGCGTCTTTGGTGGACGCCTACGCGACGATCGATGACGGTGAGGTCTGGCTGCGCGGTCTGCACGTGCCGGAGTTCTCGCACGGCAGCTGGACCAACCACGCGCCGCGGCGCACGCGCAAGCTGCTGCTGCACCGCCGCGAGATCGACAAGCTGGTCGGCAAGACCAAGGAGTCCAGCCTCACGCTGGTCCCGCTGTCCATGTACTTCTCGGACGGCAAGGTGAAGGTCGAGCTGGCGCTGGCCCGCGGTAAACAGGACTACGACAAGCGTCAGGACCTGGCCAAGCGCGATGCCGAGCGCGAGGTCACCCGCGAGATCGGCCGCCGGATCAAGGGCATGCGCTGAGCGTGGGTTCGCCGGTGGCGAACACCCCGCGTGACGCGCGGATAATGGGATGATCCGCTGTTTGGGTGGTGTTAATATGAATCGCCCGGTGCGAGCCGGGCAGTTCACTCGAATCGGTGAACACAGACGGGGCTGAACGGTTTCGACTGCGTACGTTGATTCAGGGGAAGCGTGTCAGTGCAGGCAGGAGACCACTGTATAAGCGTCGCTGCAACCCTATAAGCGCCGATTCCAATCAGCGCGACTACGCTCTCGCTGCCTAAGCAGTAGAGCGTGTCTGTCAGCCCGGGTTCGCCCTCGACCCGGTCACTGGCATCAGCTAGAGGGCTTACCGTTCGGCTCGGTCGCGGAGTCGGACGGAACATCAAACAGCGACTGGGATCGTCATCTCGGCTTGTTCGCATGACTGAGAGATCCGAGTAGAGACGTTGCGAACTGCACACGGAGAAGCCCTGAAAATGCGGCGGAGGACCCGGGTTCGATTCCCGGCAGCTCCACTGACACGAAGGCCCGGTCCACACGGACCGGGCCTTCGTCGTTGGAATCGACTTGGTGCCCACTTAGTGAAATAACATATTTTCAAAACAAAGACATGCCAATAGTTTCGGGGGCATGTGGCACGCATTGTCACCACTGAGGAACACTGCGTGAATAGAAACCGGCGAGTAACAGGTATTTCCGTTTCTCCGGATCGAATCCCCGGCCGTCGGCGGGCAATGTCGGAATTCGTAACCTGGGTCACATTCATTCAAAGCAAACTGCTATCACGAGCCCCCGTGGTCCATTTGCGGGTTCCAGTGATACAAACTAATATTTCACAAAATTGCACAATCCGAGCAGGTCCGAGCGTGCGCGCTCATCAAGTTCGCTGCCGGGGAGGAATCGGTTCACCAGCGAACAGATCGCGCGCGACACCACCGTGTAGCGGCGTCGAACGCGTCTGTCGGAAAGCTCTTGGGGGCAGTTCATGGCATCGGTCTTTGCGCTTCGCGCCGAGCCACAGGTTATTTCGGATAGGCATACTCATCCACCTCATCCACAGTTCGCTTTCCGCGGTGTGGCCCTGATCGCATTGATCTCCGGGATAGCGCTGACCGTGACGGCCGGCCGCTATGACTTCTTCGGCGACGAACTCTATTTCCTTTCCTCCGGCCGGCGACTCGACTACACCTACGCCGATCAGGGCGTGGTGGTGCCGCTCTTCGCCCGGATAGCGGATGTGCTGGCACCCGGTTCGCTGATCGCATTGCGATTCCCGGCCGTGCTGATGTGCGTCGGCGCGATCGTGGTGGCGGCATTGATCGCCTACGAACTCCGCGGCAATCGCCGCGTCCAGATGCTCGCCGCGGGCACCTATGCGACGTCCTACCTGGTGGTGACCCAGGTCGCCCTGAGCACCTTCTCCTTCGACGCCACCCTCACCGCCGTGATCACCTGGCTGCTCATCCGCTGGGTTCGCACCAGGCAGGACCGGCTGATCATCGTGGCGGGACTCGTGGCCGCGGTGGATATGCAGGTGAAGTGGATGATCCCGATCGTCTGGGCCTGCCTGGGCCTGGCGGTCATCGCCTGCGGTCCCCGGGAGGTGCTGCGCCGCCCCGCGCTGTGGATGGCGAGTGCGATCCTGGCCCTGTCCCTGGTGCCGATTCTGATCTGGCAGTCCCGGCACAACTGGCCGCAGCTGGCCATGGGCAAGATCATCGGCGCCGAACAGGACGCCACCGGCTACGGTCCGATCGGATTCCTGCCGCAGTGGCTCGGCCTGGCCGGATTCCTGGGCACCCTGATGATCGCCGCCGGATTCTGGGGCGTGTGGAAGATGGAATCGCTGCGGCCGTACCGCTTCATCGCGGCCGCGCTCGTCATCATGACCGTATTCGTCATCATCACGCACGGCCGGCCCTACTATCCGACCGGCTTCTTCCCCGCCATGTTCGCCCTCGGTGCGGTCACCTTCTGGCAATTCGACCGCAAGCGCTGGATGAACCTCGCGATGATCCCGCTCATCGCGGTCACCGTGGTGACCTATATCGGCACGCTGACCTTGATGCCGCTGCCGTCCAGCTGGCGCACCCAGACCTACGACGCCATCGACCTGGGCTTCCGCTCGGGCCTGTGGGGTACCACCAATTGGGACAAGCTCGTTGCGGCCGTCGACACCGGGTACGACACCCTGACGCCGGAACAGAAATCGAACTCCGCCATTGTCGCCCAAGGCTATTGGCAGGCGGGCGCCATCGAGGAGCTGGGCGGCCGGTACGACCTGCCCGCCACCTACAGCCCCAGCCGCGGCTTCGGCTTCTTCGGCCCGCCCCCGGACAGTGCCACCACGGTGGTCTTTGTCGGCCTGGACACCGCCGAACCCGACCTGCGTTCCCGCTTCGGCAAGGTCGAACGCGTGGCCCGGCTCGACGACCCGATGGGCATCCCCGGCATCGATCGCATGGTCTCGGTGTGGAAATGCCAGGACCCCAAGCAGTCCTGGTCGACCATGTGGGACTCCATGACCACCCTCTACTTCGATCTCGGCCAGTGGCGTGATCCGAGATGGACCACGCGCCCCACGCACTGACGACTCCCGTCGAGGCCCGGTTCATCAGGACCGGGCCTTCGTCGTCCGACCGTCGGCGTCAGCCGAAGTGCAGTAGTGAGACGGTGCCCGCGATCAGGCAGTAGAGAGCGAAGACGAGCAGGGTTCGGGTGCGGAAGTGGTGCTCGAGGTAGCGCACCGCGAGCCAGGAGGAGATGCCGGAGGCCAAGGCGCCCAGCAGGATCGGCCCGATATCGGAGCTGGAGGCGCCCGACAGGTCGTGCAGGTCGTACAGGCCCGCTCCCAGGATGGCGGGGGTGGCGAGCATGAAGGCGAATTTGGCGGCGTGCTCGTGTTCGAGGCCGCGCCAGAGACCGCCGACCATGGCCAGACCGGCGCGACTGAAACCGGTGAGCAGTGCCCCGGCCTGAACCAGTCCGATGCCGAGGGCGTCGACGGTGGTGAGGGCGGCCAGCGGCCGATCCGCTTGCAGGCGTGGCAGTTCGGCGGTGGTGAAGACCGAGCGGCGGGTTTCCCGGCGGGCGAAGCGCCGCCCGTATTCCGCGAGTGTGGGTTCATTGCGGCGGCGCAGCGCCTCCCCGACGATCAGTGCCACGCCGTTGAGGGTGAGGAAGAGCGCGGCCGCGAAGGGGCTGGAGAACAGCTCGTGCAGCGGATGCTGGAGCAGCGGGCCGAGTACCGCCACCGGAACGCTGCCGACGACGATGAGCCAGGCCAGCCGCTGCGGCACGGTATCCACGCGCCCGGTGCGCAGCGATATGGCGAAACCCGTTGTGATGGAACGCCAGTCGCGCCGATAGTGCCACAGCAGGACCACTGCGGTCGCCACGTGCAATGCCACCACGAACGCCAGATACGGTGTATCCGTGGGGCTTTCGTCGTCCTGCGGTAGTTCGCGCCAGGCGCCCCCGAGCCAGTCGGCCATCAGGACCGAATGGCCCAGGCTGGAGATCGGGAAGAGTTCGGTGACTCCCTGCACCGCACCGATGACAATCGCTTCGAAGTAGGTGAGCATCGCGAACGAGTTTCGCACGGTGGCCTGGAAATCTCGCAGCCGGTGCGCCCGGCCGAAGCTCCGAATATGCTGTGAATCAACAGCTTTCGTCTGATTCGTACGAGATGTCCGATCTTGATCGAATTCGGCGGGCCGGGGATATAGCGGACACCCTCGTGATCATCAACCACCGATAAACGAACCTTGGGTGATTCGTCCTTGATCGTGTCGGGCGAACAGTTGATCGTGGACCGGATAGATGAAGGTGTTTCAGAGAGGTCGGCAGTGGATATTCCGCACATCAGGCACAGGTTCGTCGAGGTCGACGGGGTGCGGGTCTTCTATCGCGACGCGGGTCCGGCGGATGCGCCGGTATTGCTGCTGCTGCACGGTTTTCCGTCGGCGTCGCATCAGTTCCGGCGGTTGATGGACGCGCTCGGCGGGCGGTACCGGCTGGTCGCGCCGGACTATCCGGGGTTCGGCCATACCGAGGTGCCCGCGGGTTTCGAGTATTCCTTCGATCGGCTCGCCGATATCGCCGAAGGCTTCGTGCGGGCGCTCGAGCTGAATCGATTCGTGCTGTACGCCTTCGATTTCGGCGGTCCGGTGGGGTTCCGGCTGGCCACCCGGCATCCGGAATGGATTGCGGGACTGATCATTCAGAACGCCAATGCCTATGACGACGGCCTGTCCGAGATGGCCCGGGGGATGAGCGCCAATATGCCGGGGGTCGCGGGCGCGGCGGACAATGTCCGGCAGATCCTGGAACTGCCGGTCACCCGGAGCCAGTACGAGGGCGGCACCACCGATACCGAGCTCATCGCGCCGGACGGCTGGACCCTGGATCAGCATTTCCTGGATCTGCCGGGCCGCAAGGACGCGCAGATCGAGCTGGCGCTGAACTATCACAGCAATCTCGAGCTGTACCCGGTCTGGCAGCGGTGGCTGCGCGAGCACCGTCCGCCCGCGCTGATTCTCTGGGGTCGCAATGACGCCTTCTTCCCGGAGGCGGGGGCGCACGCCTATCTGCGCGATCTGCCCGATGCCGCGCTGCATCTCTTCGACACCGGGCATTTCGCGCTGGAGGAGAACCTGCCCGAGATCGCAGCGCTCATCGCGGACTTCGTCGACGGTCTGCGCCGCGAGCCCCTGAAGATCGCCGTCATCGGCGCGCGCGGCAATCTCGGCAGCGCGGTCGTGCGGGCCGCGCGCGCCCGGGGCATCGAGGTCACCGCGCTCGATCGGGGCGGGGTGGATGTGACCGATCCGGCCTCGATCAAGGAGGCCGTCGCCGGTCACGATGCGGTCGTGGTGGCCGTCAAGGGTCCGGATCACCTGGTGCCGCGCGGGGCGGCGGCGCTGCTGGAGGCGCTGCCGCCGGCGGGTGTGGACCGGCTGGTGTTCCTCGGTGGCGGCGGCAGCCTGGAGTACGCGCCGGGGCAGCGGTTCGTGGATTCGCCCGATTTCCCGGCCCAGTATCTGGAGACGGCGCGGGATCAGTCCGAGGCGCTGGAGATTTTCCGGGGTTCGGCGGCCGCGGTGCGCTGGTCCTATGTCAGCCCGCCGCCGGTGCATCTGCTTCCGGGGGAGGCCACCGGCGGCTATCGGGCCGAGGCCCGCGATACCCCCATCGTGGACGCCGATGGCGAAAGCCGGGTCAGCGTAGGCGATTACGCGTCCGCCATCGTCGACGCGGTGCAGCGGGATTCGTTCATTCGTGAGCGCTTCACGGTCGCGTACTGAGTCCGTTTCCGGCACCGGCCGTCCGGCATTCCCGGCCAGTTTTCCGGTGCCGGTCGGCCTCCGGTCGATTGCCGCAGCCGACCTCGGTATTCTTCGTGCGGATGAGTAGTTCCACCGCTGTAGATGTGCCGAAGTCGCTGGACCGCCGTTTCGGGCGGGTGCTGTGGCTGCTTCCGGCGTTGCTGTCGGGTTTCACGTACCTGTGCCTGACCCGGCCGGTCTGGCCGTTCTCCAAGATCACCGGTGGGTTCATCGACCTACAGGTGTACCGGATCGGCATCGAGACGCTGCGGCACGGCGGTGATCTGTACGGGCAGCTACCGCAGACCACCATCGGGATCGGGCTGCCGTTCATCTATCCGCCGTTCGCGGCGGTGATTCTGTCGCCCTTCGCGCTGCTGCCGTGGGACGCGGCGCGGTTCGCGTTCTTCGTGACCTCGGTGGTCGCTTTGGCGCTGTCGCTGTATCTGGTCGCGCGCCGGGTGTGGCCGGAACAGGGCCGCCGGGAGTTGGCGCTGTTCGCGACCGCCTGTGCGACGCCGCTGGCGCTGCTGCTGGAGCCGGTGCGCTCGACGCTCGATTTCGGGCAGGTCAATCTGCTGCTGATGGCGCTGGTGGTGGCCGACTGCCTGACCGAGAAGCCGAAGTGGAAGCGCGGCATGCTGGTCGGCATCGCGGCCGCGGTGAAGCTGACCCCGGCCGCCTTCGTGCTGTACTTCCTGATCCGCCGCGATTACAAGGCCGCCGCGACCGCCGCGATCACCGGTGCGGCCGCGACCGTACTGACCTTCCCGATCATGCCCAAGTCCTCGACGGAGTACTGGTTCGGCGGAATGGGCAATGTGTCCGGGCTGAGTGGTTCGGCGTTCCACACCAACCAGTCGATTCAGGCGGTGCTGGCGCGCTTCGGGATTCACAAGCCGCTGTTCACGCTGCTGTGGCTGGTGCTGGGCGCGCTGGTGCTGGCGCTGGTGGTGGCCGCCATGCGGCAGGCCGCGGACCGCCCGCCGCTGGCGCTGGCCATCAATGCCGTCTTCACCCTGCTGGTATCGCCGATCTCGTGGTCACACCACTGGGTGTGGATCGCTCCGGCCGTGCTCGCGATGATCGGGTACGCGACCCGGTTGCCGTGGCGTGCGGCGGCGGGCTGGTATCTGGTCACCGCGATCACCATCGCGTTCTTCGTCTACGGTCCGCAGAATTGGCTGCCGGGCGGTGACGGCAAGGAAACGCACTGGACCCCCTGGCAGCACTTCATCGGCGATTCCTATGTCTGGCTCAGCGTGCTGCTGGTGGCCCTGTACCTGGTCACCGCCCGCCGCGCCGCCGCGCCGGTCACGACGCGACAGCGGGCGGACGGAGTGGTTCAGGCTCCGGGTTCGCCGTAGGCGGCGGCGATATCCTTCGAACTGCCCCAGCGGCTGTAGGTGGGGGATTGCGGCCAGCCCGCGGGTGAGTCCTGCCATTCCTCCTGCCGGCCGTAGGGCAGCAGGTCGATGAGCGGGAAGGCGTGGCTGAGCTGTTCGGTGCCGCGCCCGTCGGTATGCCAGGTGCGGTAGACCGTATCCCCGTCGCGCAGAAACACATTCACCGCGAATCCGGCTCCGGGCGGTGCGCCGACATCCGCGCCGAAGGAGCTGTTCGCGGTGGAGTACCAGGTCATCTTGTTGCCGACCCGCCGCTTATAGGCCAGGGCCTGGTCGATGGGCCCCTGGGTGACGATGACGAAGCGCGCGTCGTAGTTGTTCAGGAACTCCAATCGGGTGAATTGCGAGGTGAATCCGGTGCAGCCGGGGCACTGCCATTCCTCGTTGTCGAACCACATATGGCTGTAGACGATCAATTGCGGTGCGTCGCCGAAGATTTCGGCCAGCCGGACCGGACCCTCCTCGCCTTCGAGGGTGTAATCGGGCATTTCCACCATCGGTAGCCGCCGGCGCTGAGCGGCGATGGCGTCCAGCTCGCGCGTGGCGGCCTTCTCGCGGACGCGCAGTGCGTCGAGTTCGCGCCGCCAGGATTCGGCGTCGACGATGGGCGGCAGTGCGGAAGTGGTCATCAGGTTTCCTCCCTGACCGGTACACAGAGTGCGGACTGTAGGTGTAGACCGCGCTCGCGCATCGAATTCATCGGTGCCGGGGGAAGAAATCGGTGCCGAAACAAGAAAAGCCCCGCACCGGTAGCACCGGTGCGGGGCTCGTCCCGCTCATGCGGACACCCGAGGGTTAGCCGCCCGCCCTGCGGCGGAAGGTGCGCTTACCGCCGGCCTGAGCACGGGTGCCGCGGACTTTGGCGTTGCTCTGGGCGGCTCCGGCCTCCGTGTGGTGGCCGTTCTTGCGTGCGAGCGCCTCGCGGAACTTGCGCTTGGTCGCCTCTTCGGGCGTCTCGTCGGCCGGGGCCTCGAGATTCCCGTTCGGTACTTCTTGTTCATCGGCCATGGGGACAGCCTGCCACCTCGGGGGCATTCGACGGCATTCCAGGCCTGCGGAACGCGTACGACGGGGGTGGACGTACTGCGGATGCAGTACGCGCAACGGCCTTCACGTGCACGATGCCGACTACAGACCCCGACCAAGAGCATTGTCACATGGCGAAATTCCTGTATCGGGTGGGCCGCTTCGCGTTCGAGAAGCGGAAGCTTGTCGTTGTGCTCTGGCTGGGGATCATGGCGGCGCTGGTGGCCGGGGCCGCCAGCGCGCCCACTCCGCCGCCGGATACGTTCTCTATTCCGGGGACGGAGTCGCAGCAGGCGTTCGATCTGCTCGCGGAACGTTTCCCGGGCACCAAATCCGATGGGGCGGAAGCCCGCATCGTCTTCGTCGCACCGGACGGGCAGCAGATCGGTTCGGACGCCAATAAGGCGGCGGTCGAGAAGATCGTGTCCGAGGTCGCGGGTGGCACGCAGGTGAAGGGCGTGCTCGATCCGTTCCAGACCGGTGCGGTCAGCAAGAACGGCACGACCGCGTACGCGACCGTGAGCTACAACGTGACCAGCGATCAGCTCACCGATGCCAGTCATGACGCGCTCACCAACGCGATCGACGCGGGCAAGGGGTCCGGGGTCACCGTCGAGGTCGGCGGGTCGGCGCTGCAACCCAAGCCCGAAATGGGCGGGGCCACCGAGGCCATCGGTATCGCCATCGCGGCCATTGTCCTGATGATCACCTTCGGTGCGTTCGCCGCGGCCGGGTTGCCATTGGTGACCGCGCTGATCGGCATCGGCGTCGGTATCGCCGCCATCGTGACCATCGGAATGTCCACCACCACGACGACGCTCGCCATGATGCTGGGGCTCGCGGTCGGCATCGACTACGCGCTGTTCATCGTGTCGCGGTACCGGACCGAACGCGCGGAGGGTTACAGCGCCCAGGAGGCGGCGGGACGTGCGGTCGGAACCGCCGGTTCCGCAGTGGTTTTCGCGGGCCTGACCGTCGTCATCGCACTGGCCGGATTGGCCGTGGTCGGTATTCCGATGCTGACCAAGATGGGTCTGGCCGCGGCGGGCACCGTCGCGGTCGCCGTCACCATCGCGCTGACCCTGCTGCCCGCGCTGCTCGGCTTCTTCCAGAACGCGGTCATGCCCAAGGCTTTCCGGCGTGTGCTGCCGATCGCGGGGCAGGCGAGCGGAAATGGCCTGAACGCCACCGAGATTCCCGATGAGAAGCCCGGAATGGCAACGCGCTGGGCGCGATTCGTGGTGCGCCGTCCGGTGGCGGTGCTGTTGATCGGCCTGGTCGGCATGGGTGTGCTGGCACTGCCGATGACGAGCCTGGAACTCGGTATGCCCGGTGACGAGGCGCAGCCGACCTCGACGACGCAGCGCCGCGCCTACGATGCGCTGGCCGCGGGATTCGGTCCCGGCTTCAACGGTCCGCTGATGATCGCGATCGACGTCAAGGGTGTCGCCGATCCGAAGGGGGCCGTGGATCAGGCGGTCAAGACCCTCACCGCGACCAAGGGCGTGGTCGAGGTGTCGCCCGCGATGTTCAACCAGGCCGGTGACGCGGCCATGCTCAATGTGATTCCGGCCAGTGGCCCGTCGTCCACCGATACCAAGGATCTGGTGCACGATCTGCGCGGCGAGGCGGCCGCGCTGAAGACCGCGACCGGTGCGACCGTGCTGGTCACCGGTGCGACGGCGATGAATATCGATGTCTCGCAGAAGATGTCGGACGCGCTGCTGCCGTATCTGGCGGTGGTGGTCGGCCTGGCCATCCTGCTGCTGATGCTGGTGTTCCGGTCCATCGCGGTGCCGATCAAGGCGGCGCTGGGCTTCCTGCTCTCGGTGGGCGCGGCGTTCGGCGTGATCGTGGCGGTGTTCCAGTGGGGCTGGCTGGCCGGTCTGATCGGCGTGCACCAGACCGGACCGGTGATGAGCATGATGCCGATCTTCCTGATCGGTGTGGTGTTCGGGCTCGCGATGGATTACGAGGTCTTCCTGGTCACCCGGATGCGGGAGGCGTACGCGCACGGTGAGAGCGCCAAGGACGCCATCGTGACTGGTTTCCGGCACAGCGGCCGGGTGGTGGTGGCCGCGGCGGCCATCATGATCGCGGTGTTCTCCGGCTTCATCGGCGGCGGTGAGGCGATGATCAAGATGATGGGTCTGGGTCTCGCGGCGGCGGTCTTCTTCGACGCCTTCATCGTTCGCATGACCCTGGTTCCGGCGGTGCTGGCGCTGCTCGGCGATAAGGCCTGGTGGCTGCCGCGGTGGCTGGCGAAGATCCTGCCGAATGTGGATGTGGAGGGCGAGAGCCTGAACCGCAAGCCGATCGCGGAACCGGAGCGGGAGCTCGAATCCGCTCGCGCCTGAATCCGAACGCATCGATGGGCCGTCCCGAGTGGGCGGCCTATCGGTCGCTTCGGGGTAGTCCGATTAGGGTTCTCGACGAGGAGGAACACCTATGACCGCCGAATGGTCGCAGTGGCCGCGCCGGCACAGCCGCGTGGTGGACGTGGTCATCGCGATCCTGCTGTGCGTGCTCGCCACCTATGCGAGCCGGTTGGCCGACCACGGCAACGGGCAGGGGCCGGTGGTGGTGCGCCCGGCGTCGATGTCGGTGTTCGCCATCTCGGCGACGGCGTCGCTGGCGCTGCTGCTGCGGCGCGAGTTTCCGCGCGCGGTGCTGGTGATCACGACGGTGTGCGGCATCGTCATCGAGGCGCTGGGCTATGAGATCTCGCTGTTGACCGCGGGCGCGTCCTTCGTGGCCATGTATTCGATCGGGTACTGGTCGAAAGATCTTCGGACGGCCAAGGTCTGGCCGATGGTGGCGGGGGCCGCGCTGCTGATCGCCTCGTTCTTCCAGCATTTCCATCCGGTGCTGACCGGCGGCCGCATCACGTTGATCGCCGGTGTCCTGGTGGCGGGCGCGTTCGCCGAGGCCGGGCGCAGCCGCCGCAACTATCTGGCCGCGCTGCACGCGCGCGCGGAATTGGCCGAGCGCACCCGCGAGGAGGAGGCGCGCCAGCGCGTCGGCGAGGAGCGCCTGCGGATCGCGCGCGAGCTGCACGATATCGTCGCGCACCATATGGCGCTGGCGCATGCCCAGGCCTCCACGGCCGCTTACCTTTTGCGCAGTCAGCCGGATCAGGCCCAGGAGATGCTGGATCAGCTGGCGGGCACCACCTCGGCGGCGCTGCGCGAGCTGAAGGCGACCGTCGGCCTACTGCGCGAGGATGATTCGGACGCACCGCTGGAGCCGACGCCGGGGCTGGCGCAATTGTCCGAGCTGCTCACCTCGTTCGAGCGCACCGGGCTGACGCTGTCGCTGTCGATCACCGGGGTGCCGCGCCCGCTGTCGCCGGGCGCGGATCTGACCGCGTACCGGATCATTCAGGAGGCGCTGACCAATGTCACCAAGCATGCGGGCACCGCGGCGGCGACGGTGCGGCTGGTGTACTCCCGGATCCTGCTGACCATCAGTGTCAGCGATGACGGCGGCGGTGAAAGCGCCGAACACGGTCGTGCCGACCGGGATTCGGAGCAGGATTCCGACAGTCAGGGTTACGGTCTGATCGGCATGAACGAACGCGCGGTCTCGGTCGGCGGTCATCTGCGGGCCGGGCGCAGGCCGGACGGCGGTTTCGAAGTCACCACCGAACTTCCGCTGGAACCTCCGAGAACCCCTGACCACGAGGACAATTCATGACCATCCGGGTACTGCTGGCCGATGATCAAGCGCTGCTGGCCGGAACCTTCCGGCTGCTGATCGATTCGGCCGAGGATATGGAAGTGGTCGGGATCGCCGGAAACGGCCGCGAGGCGGTCGATTTGGCGCAGGCGGTGCGTCCGGACGTGGTGGTCATGGATATCCGCATGCCCGGTGTCGACGGGCTGACCGCGACCCAGGAGATCTGCGCCGATCCGGAATTGCGCGAGACGCGCGTGCTCATCCTGACCACGTTCGAACTGGATGAGTATGTGGCGCAGGCATTGCGGGCCGGGGCCAGCGGTTTCCTGGGCAAGGATGTGGGCCCGGAGGAGCTGCTGCGTTCCATTCGCGCCGTCGCCGCCGGTGACGCCCTGCTCTCGCCCACCGCGACCCGCACCCTGATCGCGCGCTATCTGGCCCGGCCCGAAAGCCGGGTCAGCGCCGCGGAATCCCTGGAGGTGCTCACCGCCCGCGAGCGCGAGGTGGTCGCCATGGTGGCGGAGGGGCTCTCCAATGAGGAGATCGCCGAGAAGATGTACGTCAGCCCGCTCACCGTGCGCACCCATGTGCAGCGCGCCATGTCGAAAGTGGGCGTGCAGAATCGCGCGCAACTGGTGGTGATCGCGTTCCAATCGGGTCTGGTTCGGGTGGAACCGCCGCGTGTATAGTTAGCCACTGCAAGTAGTTGTAGTAGCTAAGTAATAAGCGTAATCGTGAAGGACCGATCATGGCGATCGTCGCCCGTGATCCAAGCGCCACAACCGAACCCGATGCGGCCGATCAGCTCGGCTCCGTGCTGGTTCGCCTCATGCGGGCGATCGGCAGGTCCAAACATCGGGTGGTCAAGCATGGCCCGGACGGGTTGGAACAACTCGCCTACGCCGTGCTCTTCTGTCTGGTCCACGACGGTCCGCAGCGCACCGGCAAACTCGCCGAACTCCTGCACGCGGAGATCTCGACCATCAGCCGCCAGACCAGAACCCTTGTCGCACACGGTCTGATATCCCGCGGCGCCGACCCCATCGACGGCCGCGCCTGCGTGCTGACCGCCACCGCCGAGGGCGAGCGGGTGTTCGCAGAGAACCGGCGGCGGCGCAATCTCTGGCTGGCCGGCCTGCTGGCCGACTGGCCCGCGGCCGACCGTGCGACCCTGATCGACCTGCTCGACCGGCTCGTGCACGACATCGAAACAACCACTGTGCCAATCGAATCGAAATAGGTCCCCGAACTATGACAAGTGCGACGATCGAGGCGTCACCGGAAAAGCAGGCGGGCGGTCCGCCGCAACTCTCGCACCGGCAGATCCTCACCATTCTGTCCGGTCTGCTGCTGGGCATGTTCCTGGCCGCGCTCGACCAGAACATCGTCAGCGTGGCCATCGTCAAGATCGCCAACAGCCTGCACGGATTCGACCAGCAGGCCTGGGCGACAACGGCATACCTGATCACCGCCACCATCAGCACCCCGCTGTACGGCAAGCTCGCGGACATCTACGGGCGAAAAGCCTTCTTCCTCACCGCGATCGGGCTGTTCGTCATCGGTTCGGCGGCCTGCACCTTCGCCACCTCCATGTACGAGCTGGCCGGGTTCCGCGCCTTCCAGGGCCTGGGCGCGGGCGGGCTGATGTCGCTGGCCATGACGATCATCGGCGATATCGTCCCGCCGCGCGAAAGATCCAGATACCAGGGCTATTTCATGATGGTCTTCGGTATCGCGACGGTGCTCGGGCCGGTGCTGGGCGGCTGGTTCTCCGGGTTCGATCACCTCTGGGGCCTGGAGGGCTGGCGCTGGGTGTTCCTGGTCAATGTGCCGATCGGCGTGATCGCGCTGGTGGTGGTGGCCAAGGTGCTGAATCTGCCGCAGGAGCGGCGCCAACTCCGGGTGGACTGGGGCGGCGCTGTGGCACTGAGTGTTTGCGTGGTGCCGCTGCTGATCGTCGCCGAACAGGGGCGCGGCTGGGGCTGGGGTTCGGGGCGTTCGATCCTGTGCTACGTCATCGGCGTGATCGGCCTGGTGGTGTTCCTGGGCGTCGAATACCTGATGAAGGACGCCGCGCTGATTCCATTGCGGCTGTTCCGGAATTCGACCTTCACCGTATGCATCATCGGCGGGTTCATCGTCGGTATCGCCATGTTCGGCGCGATCTCGATGGTGCCGCTGTATCTGCAAGTGGTGCGCGGGTTCTCGCCGACCAAGGCCGGATTGCTGATGCTGCCGCTGGTGGCGGGCATCATGATCGGCTCGCTCATTTCCGGTCAGGTCACCAAACGCACCGGGCGCTACAAGATTCTGCCGGTGGCGGGCACGTTCATCATCGCCTGCGGCGGTGCGCTGTACGCGACGGTGCACTACGACAGCGCGCTGTGGCAGCCGCTGCTCTACAGCGGCATCATCGGGCTCGGGCTCGGTGGCTGTATGCAGACGCTGATCATCGCGGTCCAGAATGCCGGTCCGCGTTCGGATATGGGTGTCTCGACCGCATCGGCGACCTTCTTCCGGCAGGTCGGCGGCACGCTCGGTGTCGCGGTCTTCCTGACGATTCTGTTCAATCTGCTGCCGAACAAGATCATCGATGCCTTCGGCGGTCACCTGCCGCCCGGTTTCGACGCGTCCAAGCTGGACAGCGTGCAGTCCAATACCGCTGGTATCGCGACACTTCCGGCCATGGTGCGCGATCCCATTCTGATCGGCTTCACCGATGCCATGCACGGGGTGTTCTGGGCGGCGGCCGGAGTGGCGCTGGTCGCGTGCGTCGTGCTGCTGTTCATGAAGGAGATCCCGCTTCAGGACATCGCGCCCGCCGCGCCGCAAACCGCCGATCCCGCAGCGGTTTCCGAGGCGGAGTGGGCCGAGGATCAGGTGTGGGACGGGGCGGCGCGCGCCATCTCGCAGCCGGAACCCGTACTGGCGGAGGCGAATCACGCCGAGGCCGACGGTTTCCAGGCGAAACAGGTTGCCACCGTGGCGGCATCGGCGACCAATGGCGCGGCACCTGCCGCCGGGCGGGTGCGCGCGATCGTTGGGCAGGTGCGCCGCGATGACGGCCGCCCGATTCCCGATGCCGCGGTGACGCTGATCGATCAACGCGGACACCAGGTTTCGCGCGCCACCGGGGACAGCGGCGGCGGCTATCGCATCGAACCGCCCGCGGCGGGCAGCTATGTGCTGATCGTCTCGGCGGCCGGGCATCTGCCGACCGCGGTCAATGTCGCCATCGACACCCACCCGCAGCAGCGCGATATCACCCTGCAGAGCGCGGGCGAGCTGTCCGGCACCATTCGCATCGCCGGTCGCGGCGGACCGCTCGCGGGCGCGAGCATCACGCTGACCGACGCGCGCGGCGAGGTGGTCGGCGCGGCGGTGTCCGGGGCCGACGGCGGTTATCTCTGCAACGGCGTCGTCGCCGGGGCATACACGCTGGTGGCGGCGGCCGCGCATATGTGGCCGCAGGCCACCTCGGTGGTGGTGCCGGACAGCGGACTGCTGCATTTCGATCTGGAGCTGACCGCGATGGCCATGCTGACCGGAACGGTGTGGGCCGAGGGCCGGGCGCTGCCGGACGCCTCGGTCACCATTCTGGACGCGGCGGGCAATGAGATCGGGGCCACCCGCACCGATGCGCACGGCCGCTATACGGTGCCGGATCTCGTCGAAGGCGGGTACACGGTCATCGCGCGCGGATATCCTGCGGTACACAGTCGAATTCGGCTCACCGGCGGGGAGATCGTGCACGATATGCATCTGGGCTACGACCTGGGTACGGTTGCGGCCGAGCAGGATGACGTCGAATGGACAACGGAGGGATCATGACCGGTCTCACCGCCCGGATTCGGAGTTCGGCGGGTTGGCCGATGCCGGGTGCGGTGCTGATCGTCACCGATCTGACCGGACGGCAATTGGCGCGTGCGACCTCGGATGCGAGTGGGGTCGCGATGACCGAGCCGCTGCCGCCCGGTACCCATACCGCGGTCGTCACCGCGCCCGGTCATCAGCCGGTGGCCCAGCTCGCGCGCATCGCCGCGACCGGCGGCGGTGCGCTCGGTGAGGTCCGTCTCGAGCCCGAGGCGAATACGGTGGCGCTGCCGCCGCCCGGCCCGTGGACCATCGATCCGGCGCATTCCACCGTGCTGGTCACCGCCCGGCATCTCGGAATCGCCGGTATCAAGGCGCGTTTCGCCGAGGTGAGCGGGCGATTGGAGATCGCCGCGAACTTCGAGCGGTCCACCGGATACGCCGAGATCAAGGCGGCGGCGGTGGATACCGGGGTCGGTATGCGCGACGATCACCTGCGCTCCGCGGATTTCCTGGACGCCGAACGCTTCCCGCTGATCACCTTCGCGGGCAACGGTTTTCGCCGCACCGGCGGCGACACCTGGGTGATGCCCGGCGAACTCACCCTGCACGGCCGCGCCCGCCCGGTCGAACTGGCCGTCACCTACGGCGGCTACGGCCCGGACCCCTGGGGCGGCGTACGCGTGGCCTTCCACGCCGAAACCCTCTTGCACCGTGACGATTTCGCCATCGACTACAACGCCATGGTGCGCGCGGGCATCGCCGCGGTCGGCGCGACCCTGCGCGTCGAACTAGATATGGAACTGGTCCAGGGCGAGCGCCTCCCGGCCATGTAGCGAGGTCCGATCCGCCCGGATGCTTGACGCGGGGCGGGTGCGGGCGCAGGGTGGGGCCATGGGTGACGGGGTTCGCGACGGTCTGAAGTTCAGCAGTCTGGACAGTCCGCTGTTCGATGGCGCGGACGCCACCAAGGGTGAGCTGATCGACTACCTGGAGGCGGTGGGGGAGCGGCTGGTGCGGAATCTGCGTGCCCGGCCGCTGTCGGTGGTGCGGGTGCGGCCCGGGCAGGAGCCGTTCATGCAGAAGAATCTGCCCAAGTACACCCCGGAGTGGGTGCCGCGTAAGACGATGTGGGCGGACAGCTCCAAGCGTGAGATCTCCTACGCGCTCTGCGATGACCTGCGCACGCTGCTCTGGTTCGGCAATCAACGCGCGGTGGAATACCACGTGACGCTGTTGCTCGCCGAGGAGCTCGTCGACTATGCCGGTGGCCCAACGCATCTCGTGCTCGATATCGATCCGGCCCCGGACCAGCCGTTCGATCAGGTGGTCGGCGCGGCCGAGCTGATTCGCCAGGCCCTGGCCGACGACGGACTCGCGGGAGCGGTGAAAACCAGTGGGGCCAAAGGCGTGCACATCTTCGTCCCGGTCCGGGACGTGAATATCGAGGACGCGGCCGCCGCCACCCGCGCCATCGCGGTCCGCGCCGAGCGACTCGATCCGGCGCTGGCCACCACCGCGTTCATTCGAGAAGACCGGGGCGGCAAGGTTTTCCTGGACTCCACCCGCGCGGGCGGCGCGACGGTGGTGGCGGCCTACAGCCCCCGCATTCGGCCGGGGGCCACGGTGTCCTTCCCGATCGCGTGGTCCGATCTCGGGCAGATCCACCCGCGCGACTTCACGATTCGCACCGCCACGAAACAACTCGGCGATCGCGATCCCTGGGCCGAGCAGATGCCCGATCCGCAGACGCTGCCCGCCGACCTGATCGAACACGGTCACACCATCCCGGTCGCCCGCGTCCAGGCCATGCACGAGGGCAAGCGCCGCGCCCGCGCGCGGCGCGATACCTGACCCGCTACTCGGCCGTCAGCCCGGTGAGCCGGGCCGAGAGCTCCCAGAGTTCGCGGCCGACGGCCGGATCGGTGACCTGTTTGTGGGTGGGTTCCTGGCGGCGGAGCTTGTTGAAATACGCGCCGTTGATCGTCGCGGGGTCCTCGACCGTCGCCAGGTGGATCATCGGGGCCGCGCCGGTGTCCGGGGTGGGCAGTACGTGGCGGCCGATGATCATGAGGCGGCCCAGGATCGGGGTTTCGCGCATGACACCGGTGCCGATGCCGCCGGGATGGAAGATGCTCGCGGTGAGTCGCGGTGCGCGCTGCGCCAATTCGCGGGTGAACAGCAGCAGCGCCAGTTTGGCCGCACCGTAGGCGCGGTGCCCGCCCACGGCGTCCGGATCGTTCAGATCGAGTGTGCCGGTGCGATATGCGACGCTGCCGGTATTGATGACGCGTGCGCCGTCGAGGGCGGGCAGCAGCAGATTCGTGAGCAGGAACGGCGCGAGATGATTGACCTGGAAGGACATTTCGTGCCCGTCGGCGGTCAGGCGCCGCCCGCTGAAGACCCCGCCCGCGTTATTGGCCAGGATGTCGATCGGGCGGTCGGCGAGCTTCTCGGCGAGTTCGCGCACATCGTCCAGCCGGGCGTAGTCGGCGATATGGTGTTCGGCGTCGATGGATTCGGCCACCGCGCGCGTCTGTTCCGGTGATCGCCCGACCACCACGACACGTGCGCCGAGGTCGGCGAAGCGGCGTACGGCGGCCGCGCCGATACCCGAACTCGCCCCGGTCACGACGACCGTGCGGCCCCGCAGATCAGCCATATTCCTGCACTCCAGTCACTCGTCGTTCGCGGTCACGATCTCGACCTCGAACAGAGCCGCAGTGCCGGAACGGGTTTCGCGAACCGTACCCGGTCGCCGAATCCGATGCGCGCCGAGCCTTCAAAGCGAATTCACAGCTCGGACCGAGGTTGCGCGGCGACGCGCTCGGGTACAGTTCCGCGCACGCCGACCTCTCGGTCCGCGTGCGTGAACAGGAGAAAACCCATGTCGGTGTCCCGTGCCGGGCTATTGCTCGCCGAAGGTGTTGCGGCGGTGAGCCTCTGCTTCGTGATCGCGGGTGGCGGTGCGAGTCGCGCGGTGCCGCTGGCCGAGGGCCTCGACGCCGGTTCGGCGCTCTCACCGACCGGGCTGGCCCTGGGCTCGGTCAATGGCGGGCCGCGCGACTGCGCCACCGTCGGTTCGGCCATGAGTCTGAGCGGCGAGTCCGGCGTGACCTGCAAGGGCATTTTCAGCGGCAGCGCCTAGGGCTTCGGATCCGGCAGCCAGCTGCCGTGGAAGCCGTACGGAACCCGTTGCGGCAGCTGGATGATGGCGACCGGCGGGGCCGTCATATCGGCGGCGTCCAGGATGGTCAGCGAACTGCGGTCGGTGCCGTGGTCGTAGACGTACGTCATGAGATAGCCGCTGCCGGTGAGTGTTTCATCGGCCGGGGCGAATACGGCTTCGGCGGGGACCAGTCCGCCGGCGAATTCGTGCGCGGTGTGCGCACCGGTGTGCAGGTCGTAGCGCACCAGTGCGCCGCCCGCGCCGGTCAGGCGGGATTTCCCGGAGACGGTGGCGTGCCCGAATCTGGAGTCCAGGGTGAGCAACCGGTCGTCGACGCGCGGGAATTCGGCCGCGCGGTCGTCGATCTGCTCCTCGCGCACGGTGCCGGTGGTCAGGTCCATGGTCCAGCGCCACAGTGTCGCCTCGGTGAAGGTGTCCGAGCCGGTGCGCCACAGTTCGGGATAGCGCATGGCGTACAGGATCACCCGGTCGCCCTCGTCGAAGGCGTTGAGGGTGTGGAAGACATAGCAGGGCGCGATCTCGAACCAGGTGATCGCGCCGTGCGGATCGTCGCGCCGCAGCACACCCAGTCGCGCCCGATAGTCATCGCTCCAGCGGAAGGCCATACCGCCGGATATGGCGGCCTCCCGGTCGAAAACCACCGGGAGATCGAGGAATACGACGTGTGCGGCGGTCAGCGCGAAATCGTGCTGCATGGTCGGGGCGGGCACATCGATCGGACGGCTCAGCAGCAGTTCGCCATTCGCGTCGGCGCGATGGTAGGTGAGGTACGGCTCGCCGGTCACCTCGTAGCCGAAGAAGTGCAATTCGCCTGTGCGCGGGCAGGTTTTGGGATGCGCGGTCATGGCGGTGCGCAGTGCGCCGTCGAAATCGTAGGGGCCGACGGTGTCGAGTTCGGTCGTCAATTCGTAGGGCAGGGACGATTCCACCAGTGCGAGGGTGTGTCCGGCATGGCGGATGACATGGGTATTGGCCACGCCCGCCGTCAGATCGCGGGAGCCGTCCGCGCCGTAGGGGCTCGCACCATCGGTGAAGGTGCTGGTGCGCACCCAGCGATTGCGGTAGGAGACGGCGCGGCCGCCGTCGAGCCGGACCCCGTGCACCATGCCGTCACCGGTGAACCAGTGCCCGGAGGCGGCGTCGTGCGGGTTGGGGCCGTTGCGCAGATACCAGCCGGTGAGTTCGGGCGGTATGCGGCCGGTGACCGAAAGTTCGCGCGCGGTCAGCTCTTCGGTGACCGGTGCGTAGTTCCCGGCCATATGCGGCGGGCTCATGGTCATGCCGGATCCGCCATCTTGCGGGCCTTACCCTGGATGTACGCGACATAGCGCAGGGTGAATACGACCGGGATAACGAAGGCCGCGATCTGCACGATGGTGCGCGGGCCGTCGGTGTGCGCGAGCAGTGCGAGCGCCACGCAGCCGATGGCGAAGCTCGCCGCCCACACCGAGGTGATGATGTAGCTGGTGCGAATGAAGACCGGGTTGTCCCACAGTTCGGGTGGCGTGGTCTGCTTCGCGATCGGCAGCGTGAACGGATTGCGCAGTGCCAGTGAGATTCCCGCGATCAGCGCGAGCACGCCAGAGGATAGTGCGGGCGAGTACGGGTGCAGTGCGGTATCGGGATTGACGAAGGCCAGTACGGTCAGCGCCGCGAAGAACACCGCGGAGCCGATATCGATGAGCTGGGCGTCCAGGGCCTGGCCCGCGCGGGTCTGCCGGACGACGGTGGCGGCGGAAATGCCGAAGGCGATGAGCGCGGCCCACTTCCAGTACTCGGAGGGGATCACCGCGTAGACGATCCAGGGGGCGAAGGTGCGCAAGTAGGACACTTCGAAAGCTCCTCGGTGACATTCCTAAACTGACATGTCGAAGTTAGAACCTCCGGTATCGACATGTCAATAGTGGAATGTACGATGATTTTCATGAGCCTTCGATTTGCCCTCCTCGGTGTGCTGGCCGAAGAGCCCTCGAGCGGATACGACCTGCTCCGGCGGTTCAAGATCTCGCTGGGCCAGGTCTGGCCCGCCACCCAGAGCCAGATCTACACCGAGCTCACCAAGCTCGCCGACGCCGAACTGATCAAGGTGTCGGACGAGGGCGCGCGCGGGCGTAAGGAATACAGCATCACCGAGACCGGGCTCGAACAGCTGCGGGAATGGCTCACCGACACCCGGCCGAAGCGGCAACCGCGCAACGAGATGCTGATGCGGGTGTTCTTCCTCGGACAGGTCAGCCGGGCGCAGGCGCGCGCGTATCTGACCGATGTCGACGAGCTGTACGTGAACGCCCAGTCCGAACTACACGAGCTGGGCGCGAACGTCGATTGGGACGATAGCGATCTGTCCGTCTACGGCCGCATCGCGATGGAATGGGGCGAGCGATTCGCCACCATGAATCAGGAGTGGGCGCGGTGGGCGCTCGAGCAGATTCCCGAGCGCAACACCTGAGCGGCACAACGTATTACGCGCCTGCCTCGCGGGCGATCTGCGCGGCCGCTTCCTGCTGAATCCGCTCGAACTGCCCGGCCATCGCCGCGGCCAGCGCCTGCGCCGCCGACAGCGGGCGCACCATCACCATGAAGTCGACGATCTTGCCGTGCTCGTCGTACTTCAGGAAATCGCAGCCGTTGATCTTCTTGCCGTCCACGGTGGCCTCGAACAGCAGGGCGTGATCGCGGCCGTTGGCATCGGCGATCTCGCGCACGTATTCGAAATCCTGGAAGACGCGCAGCACCCCGCGCAGGATCGCCGCGGTCACCGGCTTGCCCGGATAGGGCTTGAAGGCGACCGGGCTGGTGAACACCACATCATCGGCGAGCAGCGCCTCGATCGCCTGCTCATCACGGGCTTCCACGGCCTTGCGGAAGGAGTTCATCGCCACCTCTTATGCAACTCGTTGAATAGGTATCTCGGACGGTACCCGAATTCCGCGGCGGTGGCGATGGCCGGGTACTACTCCGGATTCCAGCCCGAGCACAGCAGATCGAGTGCGCCGATGTGGTCACCGGCGGTGGCGAAGACGTGCTGTTCGGCAATGCGGGCCTGCCCCGCGTCGTCGATCATGCGCACGCGCCAGCGCAGGTAGAGCTTGTCGCCGAGGCGTCCGGCGGTGGCATCGAGGACCTCGAAGGCGTCCGTCCCGCCGAACCAATTCCGGAAGCGGGTCTCGGCGGCCGCCGCGCCCGCGGTGTCGAAGGGGCCGGGTGGGATCAGTCCGCGGAAGCGGACGTCGGGGGTGAGGCAGGCGGACAGCGCGGTGAAGTCGCGCCGCGTGAGCGCTTCGAGTAGCAGACCCGCTACGGGCCAGCCGGTTTCGGTTTCGGGGGTGTGGGCTGTTGTGGTCATACTCTTTTTCTACGAGCCCGCGCGCGTCGTCACATCGGGTGTTCACCCGATCTTTGCGTCGTCCGCGCTGATCAGGCCGTGTCGCATGGCGAACATGGCGGCCGCGCCACGGGCCGTCACCCCGATCTTGGTGTAGATGTGCTCGACATGGGTGCCGACGGTGCGCGGCGTGATCGAAAGCCGCTGTGCGATCTGCTTATTGGAGTGTCCGCGCACCAGCAGGCACAGCACCTCCACCTCGCGGGCGGTGAGTCCGGCGACCTGTGCGGTCCGGCGCGGCGGCTGTTGTCCGGCGGCGGTCAGCACCGCCCGCACGGCTTCGGCATCGAGTCGGCCGGCGGCGACCTCGTCCCGCAGCAGCGTCGCGCGTTCGGCCGCGGGCAGCCCCGCACGATGCGGGCGATCCTCGCCCAGCGCCTGATAGGTCTGTGCCGCCGCGAGCAGGCGCGCGGCGAAAGGCAGTGCCGCACCGGACAATCCGCGCGGATAGCCGGAGCCGTCCATGCGTTCGTGGCACATTCCGGCGATCGTCCCGAGCCGGTGCAGCCCGGCGCTGCGGGACAGCATGCGCTCGGTCAGATAGGGCACCATGCGCACCCGCTCCCACTCCGAGGGCGAGAGCGCGCCGGGTTTGTTCCAGATGCCGGTGGATACGCCGATCACGCCGAGGCGGCAGACCAGCGCGGCGCGCTCCACCTCGATCGCCTCGGCCTCCGGCAATCCGTGGACCCGGGCCGCCGCGGCGGCCAATGCGGCGGTCGCGCTCGAATGTCCAAGGAAGCAGGGGGCTTTCAGGTCCGCGTAGTCGGCGAAGGTGCGCAGCATCTCGGTGAGTTCGTCCTCCGGAATCGACCGATCCAGTGGTGCGCAGCCGTCGATGACCGTCTGCCAGGCATCGAAAGTGGCGATGCCGTCCAGGATTTCGGGTTCGCGCGCGCAGAGTTCCACCAGTTCCGGATCGAACTCGGTGCCGCCGCGTTCCCGCAGTACCTCCAATGCCGCTGTGCTCCCGCCCAATTGGCAGAACGCCTCGGCATCGTCGGCGATCTGCACCACCCGCATCACGGGCGTGATCTGCGCGCCGGAGAGTCCGAGCGGTACGCCCTTACCGTCCCAGCGTTCGAATGCCTGCGGCAGCGCCGCGCAGACCTCGGCGTGCAGGCGGAGCCGGTCGGCGATAGCCGCGGTGGTCTCGCAGTGCGTGACGAACGAATGCATGGCGTCCCGGATGCCGCCGGACAGGAAGCGGCCGGCCAGCGTCATCCGGCGCAGCGGGGACAGGCCCGGACCGAGATGACCCAGCAGGAAGGTCAGCATGGGCAGGCCCGATTTGTCGACCGCGTAGCTGTCCGCCCGGATCTGCCGGTCATCGCCGAACCAGGCGGCCATTTCGTGCGAATCCGCGACGCAGCCGACCCAGGCCAGCAGTGAGACATAGAAGGTGGCGGCGCGCTGTTCCTCGGAGAATCCGGCCGCGGCGGCCAATCGGGTGGCGATCACGGTCTGGCGCAGTACGTGCTGTTCCGGCTGACCGAGACCGAGATCGGTCGCCAGCGACAGGGATGCGACCAGTTCCGCGAGCCGCACCCCGGAGGAATCGTGCTGCGCCATCGCGCTGATCATATCGCCGTGCGGCCCACCACCGCCCGGATAGCGGCCCCGGATCGAATCGCCGAGGTGGCGTGCCAGCCGGGTTTCGGGCCGCCGTGGGCGGGTACGTTCGCCAAAGGTTGCCAATTATTCGCTAATGGCTTGTCGATGCATTGCCGAGGAGGTCGGATGAGCACGGTCATCGACGAGGCGCCCTTCACCGGCTTCCATAAACGGCTCGCCATCGCGTGCTCGGGCGGGCCGATGTTGGATGGCTACATCCTCAGCATCGTCGGAACCGCGCTCATCGGCATGACCGCGGAATTGGATTTGAGCACCGGGGATATCCAGTTGATCGGGGCCGCGGCGCTGGTCGGGATGTTCGTCGGCGGTGCGCTGTTCGGGGTGCTCACCGACAAGATCGGCCGCGAGGTCATGTACACCGCCGACCTGGTGGTGATGGCGGCCTGTTCGATTCTGTCGTTCTGGGCCGAATCCACCTGGCTCATCGTGCTTTTGCGCTTCATCCTGGGGATGGCGGTGGCGGCGGACTATCCGATCGCCACGTCATTGCTGGGGGAGTGGCTCCCGGTCAAACAGCGCGGCAAGCTACTCGGCTTCCAGATCGTGGCCTGGTATATGGGGTCGGTGCTGGCGTACGTGGTCGGCTATCTGCTGCTGACCTTCGGCGGAAACGGCAGCTGGCGTTGGCAATTGGCGAGCGGTGCGGTGCTGTGCGCGTTCTTCCTGGTCGTCCGGCAGAGCACCGCGCCGGAGTCGCCGCGCTGGCTGGCGCAGCACGGCAAATCCGCCAAGGCCGCGGATATGGTCGAGAAATACCTGCACGTGCGGGTGGATCCGGCCGACCTCATCGAGGTGGACAGCACCGATAAATCGCACGGTTCCCTGCGCGAGCTGTTCTCCCCGCGCTACCGCAAGCGAATCGTGTTCTGCTGCGGCTTCTTCCTGTGTCAGGTGGCGGTGCTGTTCGCCATGCTGACCTTCGGCCCGCAGATCCTGTCCTCCTTCGGCATGCCCGAGGGCACCTGGATGGACACCCTCGGCACCGCCCTGATCAGCCTGGTCTTCCTGATCGGCTGCCTGCCCGCCATGCGCCTGATCGATACCGTCGGCCGCCGCCCCGTCATCGTCTGGTGCTTCGGCCTGATGATCCTGCCGGTGCTGTTCATCGGCGTCTGGCCCACCATGCCCGCCCTGCTGGGCTTCTTCATGCTCTGCCTCTACGCCTTCTTCTGCGGCGGCCCGAACGTGCTGGACTGGACCTACCCGAACGAGTTGTTCCCCACCCACATTCGAGCCACCGCCGTCGGCGTCGCCACCTCGGTCAGCCGCATCGGCGCGGCCCTGGGCACCTATCTGCTGCCCTGGTCCCTGGACCACTTCGGTATGGGCCCCACCTTCCTGGCCGCCGCGGCCCTGACCGCGGTCGGCTTCGGAATCTGTGTCTGGGGCGCACCCGAGACCAAGGGCGTCTCGCTGGAATCCGCCGCCAACTCGGGCGAGATTCAACGGGTGGCGTGAGGGGCTCCCATGCCGGGATCGATGCGCACCGGGCCGGAAGCCGTTGGCGCGATGGGGAAATCGAAGATGGCGGTCGGAATGTAGACGGTGGCACAGGAATTGGGGATGTCGACGACGCCGGAGAAGCGGCCCTCGATGGGGGCCGCGCCGAGCAGCAGGTAGGCCTGTTCGGGGGAGTAGCCGAATTTGGTGAGGTAGTCGATGGCGTGCAGGCAGGCGCGTTCGAAGGAGAGTTGGGAGTCGAGGTAGCGCTGTTCGCCGGACAGGGTTACCGAGGTGCCCGAGAAGGCAAGGTATTCGGTGTAATTGGGGCCCTCGTTGCCGGGCATGAAGATGGCGTTCTCGCTGACGCCGTAGAGCT
The DNA here is from genome assembly GCF_042885355.1 of Nocardia sp. NPDC058058. Lineage (NCBI taxonomy): Bacteria > Bacillati > Actinomycetota > Actinomycetes > Mycobacteriales > Nocardiaceae > Nocardia > Nocardia sp. NPDC058058. The sequence continues at coordinate 1,060,982 of NZ_JBHVSA010000004.1, forward strand.
CCATACCGTTCTTGATCAGGTCCACGCGCAGATCGATGAAGCCGCCCATCTCGATCGCGCCGCAGAAGGTGATCTCACCGTCGCCCTGGGAGAAATGCAGATCGCCGACCGAGAGTTTCGCGCCGTCCACGAACACCGGATAGAAGACGCGGCTGCCGCGGGTGAGGTTCTTGATGTCCTGGTTGCCGCCGTTCTCGCGCGGGGGAGCGGTGCGCGCGGCCTCGGCCGCGGCACGGTCGAATTCGCCTCCGGTGAGCGAACCCAGGATGGCGTCGCGCGGTTCCGGCGGCAGCGCCAGCGGCGGCACCCGCAGCGGATCGGTCGCGATCAGCGCGCCTTCGCGGGCATTCCATTTGGACAGCAGCGCCGCCGAGGGCGCGGTGCCCATCAGTCCGGGATGCATGATGCCGGTGAACTTCACCCCGGGCACATGCCGGGAGGTGGCGGTGTGGCCGCTGAAATCCCAGATCGCCTTGTACGCGTCCGGGAAATGCTCGGTGAGGAAACCGCCGCCGTTATCGGTCGGGAAGATGCCGGTGTATCCCCAGCCCTGACCGGCCAGCGGTCCCGAATCCTCCTGCGGGATGGGGCCGATATCGAGGATGTCCACGATCAGCAGATCACCCGGCCGCGCACCCTCCACCGCGAACGGCCCGGACAGGCAGTGCACCGTGCTCAGCGGCGCGTTCAGCACATCCTCGGCGGAATCGTCATTGTGGATAGCGCCGTCGAACCATTCGCGCACGTGCACCCGGAACTCATCGCCCGGCTTGACCGTGACCGGGGCCGGAATATCGGGGTGCCAGCGGTTGTGTCCGACGAACCGCTGCTCGGTGAACTTCTTGCGGGAATCGAGGGGGAACAACAACTCGGGCATGGGACTCCTTCGATGTCAGGGGCGGGGAAGCTTGCGATGCAACGGATTCCGGGTCACCGGTGCGCGCGAACGCCCGGCCGGAGCCCCCACCACGGCGGGTTCGCTCGCGGTGCGGGTGGTGGCGTCGATGAGCCGGGCGGCGGCGGAGCCCGGTCGTACGAACGCGCCGCCGCCCACCTGCCGCCGACTGCTGCCCGCGCATTCCGGACAGTCCGCGGCATCGGGCACCGCGGCCATGCTGAAGCTGCGATCGAAGCTGCCGCAGTCGCGACAGCGGAACTCGTAGAGGGGCATGACCTCTCATCTCATTATTTTCAAATGAACCTATTCCGTATGGAGACGATACAAAGCCGTCCGTGTCTCCGGGGCGAATCCGGCGGGTGAAATTCGTATTACGGAGTGGCGGAACGGGTATCGAGCTCGGCGAGCACGCTGAACTCGAGCGCGTCGGCATCGGCGAGGAAGACCGGCTGGGTGGTGTGCGCACCGCGCACTCGCACCTCACCGCGCGGTCCGCCGTAACTGACCCGCGCCGCATGCCTTTCGATCGCCCGCGGGTCCAGGCTGCGCGCGGCCTCGGCGAGCGAGGCGAACAACAGCAGTCCCTCGTAACAGGATTCGCCGATATTGTTCAGCGCCGGTGCGTAATGACCGAAGCGCCGCACATAGCGGCTGCCGAAGTCCATCCCCTCCGGGGTCACCACGCTCTCGAAATAGCCGGAGGCGGTGTGCAATCCGCGGGTGCTGTCCGGGCCGCCCGCGTACAGCACATCCTCGCCGATCATCATGGACAGCCGCAGCCGCCCGTCATCGAGCCCGGCGCGGGCGAACGCGCGATTGAAGGCGGCGCAGTCCGAGCCGACCATGAAGAGCAACACACCCTGGGCGGGCGAGTTCCGGATGAGGTCGAGCGCGCGGCCGAACCGGCGGCTGCCCAGCGGAACATAGGCTTCCCCTACCACCGAGATATCCGTCCCGACGGTGAATTCCTTTGTGGCCCGCGCGGTTTCCCGTGGCCACACATAGTCGTTGCCGATCACGCACCAGCGCCGGATACCCGACTCCGCGCGCAACCAGCGCAGCGCCGGGAACAATTGCTGATCGGGCGTCTCGCCGACCATGTAGACGCCGTCGGAATCCTCGCCACCCTCGTAGAACGTGGTGTACACGTACGGAATCCGGCCCGCCGTACGCGGGGTGATGACCTTGCGCGCATTGGACAGATGCCAGCCCACCACACCGTCGATCGCGCCGCCGTCCACCATGCGCCCGACCTGCTCCGCCAATTGCGACAGCGGCGCACCGGAATTCACCACGTGCAGCCGTACCGGACGATCCAGAATGCCGCCCGCGGCATTGATGTCCTCGACGGCCAGGGTGGCGCACGCCTCCGAGGACGGCCCGAACATGCCCGCGGAACCGCTCAGCGGAATCACGAGCGCGATATCCACCGTCGACCGGTCATCGCGAGAAGTGAAGTGGCCCATGGAAATCCGAACGGCGTTGTATATAGTGCTGAGGTGGACAATAGCACCGCCCCCACCACCCTGGTGGAGTTGGCGCGACTGGTGCGCCTGGCCGCACAGGAATTGGATCGCGCCATCGCGGCGTGCGTCGGTGACACCTCGGTCGGCCGCTGGCATGTGCTGGCCGCGGTCGCGGACGGCGAAGGTCGTTCCATGTCGCAGTTGGGTGAGGCCGCCCTGCTCACCGGGGCCAGCCTGACCCGGCTCATCGACGCCATGATCGCCGAGAATCTGGTGCACCGCCGGGTCGACGACACCGACCGCCGCCGCGTGCTGGTCTTCCCGACACCGCGCGGTGTGCGCGCCTACCAGACCATGACAACCGCCCTCGCGGACAGCGGCCTGGATCTGCTCGCCGTCGGCGGCCCGCGCCTGCCCAAGGCGCTGACCAGCCTCATCGGACACATTCACGAGGCCGAGTCCGCGCACGCGTAATCCGACAGACATGACAGTTGTCATGCCGGGGTCGTGATGGTTGGCAGATCTGCCGGGGGCCGAATCTCCGTAGCGTCATTTCCTGTAGCGCACAGTCGAAACCACAGGGGAGCAACCGCTATGACCGCCATCGAAACCACCACGGCCACCGCACCGAACTCGGCTCAGGGCCCGGCCATGCGCCGCATGCTCGCCCCCATCGCCCGGGATATCGCGATTCCGATGGCGATCTACTTCCTGCTGCACTGGCTGGGGTACTCCGATTTCGTCGCACTGCTCGGCGGTGCGGTGGCCTCGGCGGCGACCGTGCTCATTCCGGCCGTCAAGGCGCGCAAGCTGGATCCCATCGCCGTCATCGTGCTCATCGGCTTCGTCGTCGGCCTGGTCGGTTCGCTGATCAGCGGCGACCCGCGCATCATGATCGTCCGCGACTCCTTCGGCACCGCCGCCATCGGCCTGGCGTTCCTGATCAGCGCGCTGATCGGCAAGCCGCTCACCTACGCCGCGGTGCGCAAGGCGCTGGCCGGAGCGCCGGAGAAGCTGGCCGCGGTGGAGCACGCCTTCGAGACCAACCCGACCGCCCGGCGCACCCACATCAACATCGCCCTGCTCTGGGGCGCGGGACTTTTCGGTGAGGCCGCGGTGCGCGTCGTGCTCGCCTACCAGCTGCCGATCAGCACCATGGTGTGGCTGTCCACCGTGCTCATGGTCTCGGTCATCACCGTGCTCATGGTGATCACCGCCCGCACCATCAAGACGATGCGCAAGGCCATCGCGTAGACAGCATGATCGCACCGATTTCGGAGGGCCCGGTCCCATGGACCGGGCCTTCGTTCTTGTCCGGGTCGCCCCGCCGAATTCGGGTTAGGCTCCGAAGAAGTGGCACGGAGGAGTGAATACGACAATGCTGTCGACAGGACCGATAACCCAGATCGCCTGGGTCGTCACGGATGTGGCGCGGAGCGAAGAGTTCCTGGGAGCCGCGCTCGGCGCCGGCAAATGGACGCGCATGCCGGATATCCACTTCGGCCCGGACGCCTGCACCTACCGGGGCGAGCCCACGGATTTCACCGCGCACATCTCCCTCGCCTATAACGGCGATATGCAGTACGAGCTGATCCAGCCCGTGCGCGGCGACTCCATCTACACCGAATTCCTGGAGCGCGGCGGCCCGGGTCTGCATCACGTCTGCACCGAACCCGCGGACTTCGACGCCACGCTGAAAGACGCGGCGGCGCAGGGCATCGACGTGGTGCAGCAGGGAAATATGGGCGGGCAGATGCGCTTCGCCTACCTCGACGGCGCGGCCGCCGGGGTGCCCTATATCGAACTCGCCGAGGTCGGGGCGAATATGCGAATGTTCTTCGAACAGATCAAGAAGGGTGCGCTGTGAGCACGAGAGCGCCGGAAGTCGTCGCGGTGGAGTCGGTTACCGAATGGACCGCCGAATATGACGTGGTGGTCGCCGGATTCGGCATCGCCGGTGGCTGCGCCGCGGTCGAGGCCGCCGCGCGCGGTGCGCGGGTGCTGATCCTGGAACGCGCCGCCGTGGCCGGTGGCACCACCGCGCTGGCCGGTGGGCACTTCTACCTCGGCGGCGGTACCGCGGTGCAAAAGGCCACGGGACAGCAGGATTCGGCCGAGGAGATGTACAAGTACCTGCTCTCGGTGGCGCGCGAACCGGAACCGGAGAAGATCCGCGCCTACTGCGACGGCAGCATCGAACATTTCGACTGGCTGGAAGGGCTCGGCTTCCAATTCGAGCGCAGCTACTACCCGGAGAAGGCGGTCATCCAGCCCGGCACGCAGGGGCTGATGTACACCGGCAACGAGAAGGTGTGGCCGTACCGCGAGCAGGCCGTCCCCGCACCGCGCGGGCATAAGGTGCCGGTGCCCGGCGATACCCAGGGCGCGGCCATGGTGATCGAACTGCTGGTGAAGCGGGCCGCGGCGCTGGGTGTGGAGGTCTGGTACGAGACCGGGGTGACCGATCTGGTCGCCGACGCCGCGGGCGGCATTGTCGGCGTGCGCTGGCGACGCCCCGGCGAAACCGGTGCGGTGCGGACGAATTCGGTGGTCCTGGCCACCGGCGGCTTCGTCATGAACGCCGATATGGTCGCCGAGAACGTGCCCTGGCTGGCCGAGAAGCCGTTCGTGCTCGGCACCACCTACGACGACGGGACCGGGCTGCGGCTGGGCCTGGCGGCGGGCGGCAGCGCCCGGAATATGGACCAGGCGTTCGTGACCGCGCCGGTGTACCCGCCCTCGATCCTGCTCACCGGACTGGTGGTGAACAAGGAAGGCAAGCGTTTCGTCGCCGAGGACTCGTACCACTCGCGCACCTCCGCGTTCGTGCTCGAACAGCCCGGCGCGGCAGCGTATTTGATCGTCGACTCCGAACATATGGAACGCCCGATGTTCCCGCTCGCCCCGTTCATCGACGGTTGGGAGACGGTCGAGGAAATGGCCGAGGCGCTCGGAATCCCCTATGCGGCACTGCAAGCCACCCTGGACCGGTACAACGAGCATGCCGCGCGGGGCGAGGATCCGGATTTCCATAAGTACCCGGATTGGCTCGCACCGCAGGACAAGGGGCCGTGGGCCGCGTTCAACCTGACCCTGGGCAAGGCACTGTACGCGGGCTTCACCCTGGGCGGACTGCACACCTCCGTGGACGGAGAAGTGCTGCACGAGAACGGTTCACCGATTCCCGGCCTGTACGCGGCGGGCGCCACCGCGGCGACCCTGGCCCAGGACGGTAAGGGTTACTCCAGCGGCACCCAGCTCGGCGCGGGATCGTTCTTCGGCCGCCGCGCCGGCGCTCACGCCGCCAATCGCTCCAGCTGACGCAGTAGTTCGGAGGCGGTGAGCGCGTCGAGTTCGCCGAACTCACCGCCCCCGCACTGCACCGAGACGATGACCTGTTCCTCGGCCTCGTAGCTGTAGCCACCCTGGATGCCGGGGCTCACCGAGACGATGACCTGCCGGTTCACCCCGAACCGGCGGGACAGCGCGGAGTACCCCAACTCCCAGCCGCGCTGGCGCAGGCCATACAGCTTGCCGGTCGGCACCCTGCGATCGACGAAGCGCGGCAGTTCGTTCGAGGCCGCCTCCTGCGGGGTGAACCGGTACACCGGCCGCTCCAGCTGCTCGAACGGTTGCAGCAGTTCGTAATCGGTGAATACCTCCCGCCAGCGTTCCAGGTCGTCGCCGAGATGCAGCGGATGCGCGATGCCGACGTGGGCGTCCGCCGGTAGTTCGAGGCGTTCGTCGTCGATATCGGCGAGGGTGCCGTCCTGATCGACCCGGAACGAGCCGGTCACCGTCCCATCGGTCGCGAAGATCGCCCACACCAGCCGCCGCGCGAGCTGACCGAGCACCGGATGCTCGATGATCATGGTGCGCTGGGCGGGCGCGCGCCAGCGGCGGCCGTCCACCATGGCCGCCTCGAAACGCCGCAGCTGATCGGTGGTGACCGCCTTGAGCTCCTTCGCGAAATCGCGGAAGGACTGATAGGCCACCGGCGCGAGCTCCGGATCATCGGCCGCGGCCGGTTTGGGCATGCTGCGCAGGGACCGGCCGCCCGCCGAAATACTCGGCCGCAGTTCATGATCCAGGCCGACCTCGAATTCGCGCGGCCCGTAGTTCAGCCGCAGCGTGCTGTCGGCGGACAGGCCCAGATGCGGGACGACCCGATCGGCCAGCTCTTCCTCGCCCAGCCCGAGCCGTTCGGCGATGGCCGCCACCTGCTTCTCGGCCTCGGTGCGCAGGCTGTCGTACTTGGTCTTCCCGGCAATGGCATGCAGGTGCATGAGCGCGATCTCACCGCCGATGGCGGCCAGCACCCGCAGCCCCTCCACCGCCCGTGCGCTCCCGGACTTACCCGGCCAGGCATTGATATACGGGACCAGGCGGCGCGCGGTGTCGTCATTGCCGGTCAGCGCCAGCGCGTGCAGCACCCAGCCGTTCTTGGCCGGATAGGCGGCCAGCTGCCACGCATCGAAGATTGCCCAGGTGAATTCGGCCAGCGCGGCGGGTTCCACGACCGCGCTCACCTCGTCGATCCCGGGGTGATCATTATCGCTGCCGGACGCGATCAGCATCGTAATGAACCGGGTGGCAGCGGTTTCCGGCAGCACCGTATCCGCGGCGCGCAGCCTGAGCTGCGGTAACAGGTTGGGCACCAGCCATTTCGGCGGTTTCGGTGTCTTCTTCGGCGGTTCACCGGTGAGCGCGGGCGGGAGTGCCGCGGCATCGGCGTCGGGCAGCCGCTTGGTGCTCTCGAGCAACGGAAGCGCCTCGGCCACAGCGTATTCGGTGACCAGATCCGGGTACGCCGCCGTGTGCAACCGCAGCGTCCGGACCACCAGCGGGGTGGCCAGCTCGGCGGCCTGGCGGGACAGCAGTCGCATGGCGCGGCGTGGATAGCGGGCCGATGCCTTGTCCAGCGCGGCCGCGACATGTTTGTTGTCGATCCGGTTCAGCAGCGCCTGATAGGCCGCATCGGTCGGCGCGTGCGACAGCACGCCGGACAGCATTTTGATGTCCTCGGTCCAGTTATTGCCCGCCGACCAGTCGAACTGCTGCGTGATCATCGGCAGCACGGCGGGGCCGACCTGGGTCAGCATGCTGTACCGCTGCGAATCCGGGCTGTACACCGGCGGACCCGTGACCTCCAGGAATCGGTGCAGCTGGTTTTCGGTGGTCAGGCAGGAGGACAGCATGGTCCGGGCGCGACTGCGCGGTCCCTGACCGTCGGCCGCGAGATCCACCTCCAGCCAGTCCTGTTGATCGGGAACGAGATAGGTGCACGCCAGCCGTGCCCACACCGTGCCCGGATCCGCGCGTAGTTCCGAAAGCCGTTGCACCACAGCTTGATACTCGTCGTCCGGGATGTCCGCGAGGTGCGCCCGCAGACTCTGCGCCAGATAGTCGAAACCGATCAGATTGGGATCGTCCGGCGCGGCGAGTTCGAGTACGGCGGCCAGCCAGCCCTCGCCGGACCGGCGGCGATCCACCACGATGCCACGACTCCACACCACGGTCTCGGCCGTGAAGACCGGTCCGTGCCGTTGAATCCAGCTGTCCAGGAAGCACTCCCGCATATGGGTGCGCTCATCCTCGCGGTGCCGCAGGTCGTAGTCCGCCAGTGCCCACACCACCGCCGCGGCCAACGGTGTGACCGGGGCATCCGGTGCCTGGATGTATCCCTTGGCCGCCGCCACCGCCGCGCCGAATTCACCCTGCGGCGGCACCTCCAGCCAGTCCCATACCCGCGGGCGATATCGGGCCAGCACCGCGGCCAATTTCGCCGTCGCACCGGCCGGGATCTCCCGGGCCCGCACCGTATTCCGCCCCCGGAACGGTTCCGCCTTCGCGCACCACTGCGCGGGAACGGACCATTCGTCCTCGGTCGTCATCGCACCCTCTCCGCCGCGCTGTTCGGGCCCGGCACCTGATCCGATCTTGCCGCCCGGCACCGACAACCTCGATGCGACGGCGGCCTCCCGGCCCGGTGAAAGTGTCGGCTGCGCGCGGTAGTCTGCCCTTCGACGCTTCGCCCGGGGCGGGCGCATGATCATGAAACGGGGGATTCATGGCTCGTGCAGGCAGATTCACGGTGGGCGCGGGCCGGAACCGAATCGGCCGGCGGGGTGCGATAGTCGCGGCGGTCGCCGTGGTCCTCGCGGGCTGCGCCGGATCGGGGAGCTCGGGGGATGAGTTCCAATGGCTGGAGGAACTGGATTCGCCGCGGGTGCGGTCCTGGGTCGAGTCCGAGAACACCAAGACGCTCGGGGTGCTGGAGCAGGACCCGCGATACGCCGACAATTTCACGCAGGCCAAAGCGCTCGCCAATGCCCCGGATCGACTTCCCTCGCCCGAGTTCCGGGACGGCGCGATCGGCAATTTCTGGCAGGACGGGGACCATCAGCGCGGTATCTGGCGCGAGACCACCCCCGCCGATTACGAGGCCCCGCAACCACGGTGGAAGACCGTGCTCGATCTCGACGCGCTGGCCGCGGCCGAGGGGCGCAATTGGGTGTGGGAGGGCATGAATTGCGCGCCCGGTCGCGGCACGCGCTGCCTGGTGAGCCTGTCCGAGGGCGGTGAGGACGCGGTCACGGTGCGCGAATTCGACCGGGGCACCGGGCAATTCGTCCCCGGCGGGTTCAGTCTCGAACGCGGTAAGCAGTACATCTCGTGGGCGGACAACGACACCCTGCTGATCTCGCGGGAATGGCAGCCGGGGGATAAGACCGCCTCGGGTTATCCGTACATCGTCAAGAGCTGGCAGCGCGGGCAGCCGCTGGATCAGGCCGACGAGGTGCTGCGCGGTGATCCCACCGACGGGCTGGGCACCGCGCCGCAGGTGCTGGACGGCGGTGACGGCCATCGGGTCAGCATGATCGTGCGCCGTCCCTCGTTCTTCGAGGCGCAGTTCAACCTGCTCGTCGATGGCAAACCCGTCCGGCTCGCACTGCCCCCGAAGTCCGAGTTGGAGGGCATGGTCGGCAATCGGGTGCTGGTGCAGCTGAAGGACGACTGGACCACCGGCGGGGTGAGCTTCCAATCCGGTTCGCTGATCTCCCTCGATGCCGATGAGATGGCGCGGCATCCGGACGATCTGCGGGCGCGGGTGGTGTACATCCCCGGCCCGCAGGAGGCGTTCCAGTCGGTCATGACCACGCGCGGGCATGCGATCGTGACCTCGCTGTACGACGTGAAGGGCCGCGCCACCGTCTACACCCCGCAGCCGGACGGCTCGTGGACGAACGCCCCGGTGCCCCTGCCCGATAACGCGACCGTCTATGGCGTGGACGCGGATTCGCGCGGTGAGACCGCCTACCTCTCGGTCACCTCACCGCTCACACCCTCCACGCTGTGGAGTCTCGATGCCGCGAGCGGCCGCCTGGTTCCGGTGAAATCCGCACCGGCGCGGTTCGATTCGTCCCGCTTCGTGGTGGAGCAGCTGAAGGCGGATTCCGCGGACGGCACCAAGGTGCCGTACTTCATCGTGCACGCGGCCGATATGAAATACGACGGCAGCACCCCGACCATCGTGAACGCCTACGGCGGATTCGGGCTCTCGTCCACGCCCGGCTACAACGGGCTGCTGGGCAAATCGTGGCTGGAACACGGCGGGGCGTACGTCATCGCCAATATTCGCGGCGGCGGCGAATACGGTCCGGCCTGGCATGAGGCCGCGCTGAAGACCAAGCGGCAGAAGGCTTTCGACGATTTCGTCGCGGTGGCGGACGATCTCATCGCCCGCAATATCAGTACGCCGCGCCATCTCGGGATTCAGGGCGGCTCCAATGGCGGGCTGCTTATGGGCGTGCAGTTCACCCAGCATCCGGAACTGTGGAGCGCCGTGGATATCCAGATACCGCTGCTGGATATGGAGCGGTACGAGCAGATCGCGGCGGGCGCGTCCTGGGTGGGCGAGTACGGGTCCATGTCGGTGCCCGAGGAACGCGCCTTCCTCCAATCCATCTCGCCCTACGCACGATTGAAGTCCGGGGTGAAGTATCCCGAGCCGTTCGTCTGGACGACCAGCAAGGACGATCGCGTCGGACCGCAGCACGCGCGTAAATTCGCCGCCCGACTAGCCGCGCTGGGTGACCCGTACTTCTTCTACGAGGCCACCCAGGGCGGACACGGCGCGGGCGCGAACAATGACGAGAAGGCACACACCAACGCGCTCGAGTACACGTACTTCATGCGCCAGCTGATGTAGGGGGGTCGGCGGACAGACCTCGGGTCTCAGTCTCTGATGATCAGCGAAACCGCAATGGGGACAAGCATGTCCACCAGTTCGCTGACCGGGGGCCGCGGATCGGACAGCAGCCATTCGTGCGCCAGGCCGTTGACCGCGCCGATGAGTGCGCTGCCCGCCATCTCCGGATTGCCGCGAATGCGCGCGCCCGGTCCGGCGAGCGGTTCCAGCGCGTGCCGGATGACCAGTGTCCAGGCGTGCCTGCGGGCGCGGCGATGTTCCTCCATGGCCTGGCTGACCCCGACCACCTCCACGAAGGCGACCTTGGCCCGATGCGGGTTCGAGCCGACCGAACCGAGAAAGGCGGACAGCACCAGGGTTACGGTATCGATCGGATCCGGATCCGGTCCGAGGGTGCCCAGCGCCGCGGCGAGCGCGGCCGTCGCCTCGTCCTGAATCTGGTCGTAGGCGGCGACCAGTACGTCCTCGCGAGTGGTGAACTCCTCGTAGAACTGCCGTTTGGAGAGTCCGGCCGCGGCGCAGACATCGGCGAGGGAACAGTTGGCATACCCGCGTTCGCCGAAGATCTGGATCGCGGCGTCGAGAAACCGCTGCCGCCGTTCGGCTTTGCGCTCGGTGACGGCGCGCCCGCCGTACTGCCTGCCCGCGATGGTCACTGCCCGGCTCCGGTTGTCACTGCCCGCCCTCGGTTGTCACTGCCCGCCTTCGATTGTCGTCGTATGCGGTGGTCCGCATCAAAGGTAGCGGTGTCGAGCCCGTTCTTCAGCGACGGGGACGCAAACCGTCCAACATGTGGGTCACGGTCTCTTCAAATAATCCGTCGGCATCCTCGGCCGCCACGAAACCCGAACCCACGAAAGTGGCGAGCCCCTGGAGTGCTGCCATGGCGGAGAGGCAGATGCGCCGCGCGTCGCCCGCCACCACCTCGCCCTGCTCCTGACCGTCGGTGATCATGGCGATCGGCATGGCCAGCGCCTGCGCCACCGCCGCCTGGATGTCCGGGGTCTGTCGCTGCTTGCGCGCGAACATCACCGCCAGCAGTTCCGGATTGTCGATGGCGAAGCGCAGATACTCGCGTGCCACCGCGGTGATCCGCTCCAGCAGCGTGCCGTTGTCCGCGGCCTGCTCGAAAGAGGTGCCGAGGCGTTCGAATCCGGCCGCCGCGAGCGCGTCCAGCAGCGCCTGCTTATCCCGGAAATGCCTGCTCGGCGCGGCATGACTGACCCCGGTATCGCGGGCGAGCTGCCGTAGCGACAGGCCGTCGACCCCGGAGCGGCGCAGCAGCGACTCGGCGCGGCGTAGAAGTTCGGCCCGCAGGTCGCCGTGGTGATAGGAGCGCGAACTGGCTATGGACATGGTGCTTGCAGGATATAGGACACATCCGCAGATGTTGGCATTGACTACTTTGTTGTCAGTGCCTACATTTGGCGAAGACTTTCAGAGCGTGTCCGTATCGAATGGAGTGAGCCAGTGCCGAAAGATCCCGCGCCCTCGGCGATTCCGCCCGCGACCAAGCCCGGCGTCCCGCTGCGCGGCTGGATCGCGCCCGTCTTCGTGATCACGCTGCTCGCCGCGCTGCTGGGCACCATGTACCTCGGGTACACCTCGGACCCGGAGAAGAATCTGCACGATTTCCCGATCGCGCTGGTCAATCAGGATGACGGCGACATTCTCGACGGCAAGCCGATCAATATCGGCGATCAGATCGCCGAGGCGCTGATCGCGCAGATCCCGGCCGACAAGATCGATCTGCACGTGGTCGGCATCAGCGAATCACAGCATCTGCTGGCCGACGGCAAGGTCTACGGCGAGATCGTGATTCCCAGCGATTTCAGCAAGCGGCTGAGCATTCTGGCCACCGCCTCGGTGGTGCCCGGCGATGTGGAGCGCCCGGTGATCACCGTGCACACCAATCCGCGCGCCAGCACCTACGCCTCCTCGATCGTGCAGCGCATCTCGGATAGGGCCATGGCGCAGGTCAATACGACCGTCGGCACCCAGCTCACCGAACAGGTGAAGGCGAAGCTCGCGCCCGCGCCGGGCGCTGCCCCGACCGAGTTGAGCGGTGCGGCCCGGTTGCAATTGGCCAAGCCCATCGATGTGGTGGTGAGCCCGTACCACCCGCTACCCGAGGGCACCGGTCAGGGTTTGTCGGCCTTCTTCTACACCCTCATCCTGCTGTTCGTCGGCTTCAGCGGGGCCATGATCATTCACGCCATGGTCGACAATGTGCTCGGTTACGTGCCCGCCGAATACGGTCCGTGGTACCGGCACATCGCACCCGTGGCCATCTCGCGCTGGCGCACGCTGCTGGTGAAATGGGCCATGGCCGCGGTGACCGCACCGATCGCCTCGGGCGTGTTCCTGGGCATCGCCGAACTGCTGGATATGCCGATCGAGCACGCGTTCTCGCTGTTCCTGTACGGCACGCTCGCCATTACCGCCGTCGCGGTGACCGGACTCTCGGTGCTGGCCGCATTCGGTACCGCGGGTCTGCTCATCAATATGATCGTGTTCGTGGTGCTGGGCCTGCCGTCCTCCTCGGGCAGCATTCCCATCGAGGCGACGCCGCGCTACATCGCCTTCCTGGCGAATTTCGAACCCATGCACCAGATCTACCTGGCGGTGCGGTCGCTGCTGTTCTTCGACGGGCATCTGTCGGCGGGTCTGGGCACCGGCCTGTGGATGACCACCTTCGGCCTGCTGCTCGGCGTGCTGCTCGGCGCCGTCGCCACCCACACCTATGACCTGCGGGGTCTGTACCGACTCGGCGTGTCGCACCAGCCCGCCGAAGCGGTGCTGGTGGAGTAACCCGTATGCAGATTCGGGTTACCGAGAACGGCCCGTACCGCGTCACCGGCGGTGTACCGCTGAATCGGCAGACCATCGTCCCCGATGCCGAGGGCTACTCGCGTGAGTGGCGCGAGGGCGATCCGGTCACCACACCCGGTGAGAACTACAGCCTGTGCCGGTGCGGACATTCGGCGAAGAAGCCCTTCTGCGACGGCACGCACGCCAAGATCGGCTTCGACGGCACCGAAGTGGCCACGCGCGCACCGTATCTGGCGCAGGCCACCGAACAGGACGGGCCGGAGGTGACGCTCACCGACGCCCAGCCGCTCTGCGCGTTCGCCCGCTTCTGCGATGCCGACGGCCAGGTGTGGAACCTGGTCGAACAGCCCGGCGCGCAGGCCGCCGAGGCCACCAAACGCGAATCCGGTGACTGCCCGTCCGGCCGCCTGATCGCCTGGAATCTCGCCGATCGCACCGCCTACGAACCCGAACTGCCCAAATCCATTGGCCTGGTGGAAGATCCGGCCAAGAGCGTGAGCGGCCCGTACTGGGTGCGCGGCGGTATCCAGGTCACCGCAGCCGACGGCACCGATTACGAGCTCCGCAATCGCGTCACGCTGTGCCGCTGCGGGGAATCCCGCAACAAACCCTTCTGCGACGGCACGCACGCCGCCATCGGCTTCACCGACGCCCCCGGCGACGACCGATCGCACTGATCGCCTGCCACTGTGGGACTTTCGGCCCTTTTCGTTGCGGGACTGTGACGGGACCATGGGCGCAGGGCACCGAATTACTCCTCGCGGAACGATGAGTGTGGGGCGGTTCGAGGGATGGGTACACAGTTCGATCAGCTGACCGGGCAGTTCCTGCGGGCGGTTCGCGACGCCGGCGGCGGGCTGACGGCGGTCTGCGACGCGTGCGTGCGGGTGCTGCCGGTGCGGCGCGCCGCCATCGTGCTGCACGAGATCGACGCCGGTATGCAACCCTGGTGCGCCAGTGACGAATTCGCCGATCAGGTGGAACGGGCACAGGCCACGGTGGGGGAGGGGCCCGCGGTATCGGCGTCGGCGCACGGCACACCGGTGACGATCGCCGACTTCACCGCCGAATATGAGCGCTGGCCCGGATTCGCCGAAGCCCTTGCGGGCGTTGCGGTTTCCGGATCGCTGTTCGCGGTCCCGCTGCGGCTGGGACCGCTGCCGCTCGGTGCGGTGGACCTGTATCGCGATACCGTCGGCAAGCCCGGTCCGCGGTTGCTCGCGGCCGCCCTGCACATCGCGGATCTGGTGACCGCGAGCCTGGTGCTCGCCTCCGGGGACGAGGCCCGGCAGTGGGCGCAACCGCTGTCCAGCCGATGGATTCACCAGGCGGCGGCCATGACCAGCGGAGAACTCGGCATCGATATCGGCGACGCCTACGCCCGATTGCGCGGCTACGCCTTCATCAACAGCCTGTCCCTGGCCGAGGTCGCACACCGCGTGGTGGAACGCGAACTCCGCATAGAACCGGTGTGAGCGTCCGGGCTCGGTCAGTGCGCGGAGGTGGCGGTGAAGCCGCGCGGAACCAGCACCACGGTCAGCACCGCGACCGCCCCGACCAAGCCCGCGGAAATCCACGAGGTGGTGGTGAGCGCGGAATCATAAGCGTGCTGGGCGATTTCGAGCACCTGCGCCCCGGTCGCCCCGCCCACCTGATCCGCCACGTACGCCGCCCCGCCCACCGATCCGCGCGCGGTATCGAGCTGCTCCCCGGACAACGGCAGCTCCGTCATATGCGAGACGAACAACCGGCCGTGAATACTGCCCAGCAGCGCCACGCCCAAGCCGATGCCGAGCTCGTAATTGGTCTCCTCCACCGCCCCCGCCATGCCCGCCCGCTCCGGCGGCACCGCCGACACCAGCACCGCCGCGGCCGTGGTGATCGCCACCCCGTCACCGATGCCCAGGCACACCAGAATCAACGCGACCAGCGGATAGGTGGTGGTCGGAATGGCCGCCAGCACAATGAAACCCACCGCCAGCGCACCCAATCCGAAGCCCATCAGGAACCGCACGCCCACCCGCCGCAGCAGCCACGGCGTGGACAGCGACCCCAGCAGCGTCGCGATCGCCGCTGGCACCGTGCGCAATCCGGCCTCGGACGGCGTGTAGCCGTGAATGTATTGCAGCCACAACGAGATCAGGAACAGCGCCGCACCGATGGCGAGCATGGCCAGCAGCGTCGCCAGCGCCGCCGCCGTGAACGCGCGATTGCGGAACAGCCGCACATCCAGCAGCGGATCGGGAGAGCGCAACTGCCGATACGCGAACAGCCCGAGCAACAGCACCGCCGCCACCAGGATCACCAGATCGAGCGCGGCCGGATTGCCCTTGGCCACATGCTTGATGCCCCACGCCAGCGCCACGATGCCCAGCACCGACAGCATCGCGCTGAACCAGTCCAGGCTGCCGATCTGCGGTGCCCGATACTCCGGCAGCAGCCAGATCGCCGCGGTCACCGTCACCACGACCACCGGCACATTCAGCCAGAATGCCGCCGACCAGCCGAACGCCTCCACCAGATGCCCGCCGACCAGCGGGCCGATCGCCGCGCCCGCGCCCGCGACCGACGCCCAGATGCCGATGGCCTGGGTGCGCTCATGATCATCGGTGAAGATATTGCGAATCAGCGAGAGCGTGGACGGCATCACCATGGCCCCGCCGACCCCGAGCAGTGCGCGCCCGGCGATGAGCTGCGCGGGTGAATGCGCCATCGCGGCCACCACCGAGGCCGCGCCGAAGAGTACGAATCCGGCGACGAACAGGCGCTTGCGGCCGTAGCGGTCGCCGATCGCGCCGCAGGTGATGAGCAGGCCGCCGAGCACCAGGCCGTAGAGGTCGACGATCCACAGCTGTTGCATCGGACTGGGATCCATATGGTCGATCAGCGAGGGCAGCGCCACATTCAGAATCGTGGCGTCCATGGCGACCAGCAGCAGGCTGCAGCACAGCACCGCGAGCATCGCCCAGCGGCCGGTCGCGGCGGGATGCTCATGATCGGGTCCAGCCTGCGACAGCTGTCGCGGCGGAATGCGGCCCACGGTCCCGCCTCCTCGTTTCGAGTGCTCGGAGAACTAGCCAGCAACGCTTTGGCTAGCACCCTAGCCCCGGTCCGGGGAGGCGGTCGTGACCTACTTGTTCAGTGTTTCGCCCGCTTCGGCCTTCTGCTTGGCGAGCAGGTCGCGGATCTCGGTGAGCAGTTCCAGCTCGGTCGGATCGGCCTTGACCGCGGTCGGCTTGGACAGCCGGGCCTGCAGGTGCTTCATCGGCAGGATCAGCACGAAATACAGCACCGCGGCCACGGTCACGAAGTTGATCGCGGCGCTGATGATCGGGCCGAGCGCCACGAACGTGGACGGCTTGCTCGCCAGAATCTGGAAGCCGAGACCGAATTCGCTATTACCGCCCGCGGTCGCCAGCAGCGGCTCGATCAGCCCCTTGGTCACCGAGGTGACGATGGCGGTGAAGGCGGTTCCCATGACAACCGCGACCGCGAGGTCGAGCACGTTGCCCCTCATCAGGAAGTCTTTGAAACCCTTGAGCATGATGCAGGAATATCCAATCCGAGACGAATTCGTAATCTACTGTCTCGAAGTCTAAGGGCAGGCCGCACGGCATTTCGGACAAGGCGCTGACGTTTTTGACAGTCGTCACATGCTGGGCGGTATGTGATCTGATCAGCCGCCGCGCTCGGCTTTGAAGGTGCGCACCAGCGCCCAGCACATGGCGAGCATGACCACGCTGAACGGCAGCGCGATCAAGATCGCCACGGTCTGCAGCGTGGTGAGCGCGGCCGTACCGGTACCGCTGGCCACCAGTAGCGCGATGGCCACCGCACCCTGCATCGCGGTCCAGAATGCCCGACTCCACTTGGGCGGCTCCGGATTTCCGCCCGAGGACAACATATTCACCACCAGCGCACCGGAATCCGCCGAGGTGACGAAGAACAGCACGATCACCAGAATCGCCAGTCCGGCGGTGAGGCTGCCGCCCGGCAGGGTATCGAGCATGGCGAACAGCGCGCTATCGCGATCCGGCCCATCCGGCCCGATAAGTCCACCGCCGCCGAGCATTTCGCGATGCAGGCCCGCCCCGCCGAATACCGCGAACCATACGAAGGTCAGCAGCGTCGGCACCAGCAGCACCCCGGCCACGAATTCGCGCACGGTGCGCCCGCGCGAGATCCGGGCGATGAACACGCCCACGAACGGTGCCCAGGAAATCCACCAGCCCCAATAGAAGACCGTCCAGCGCTGCGTCCACGCGGTGCCGTCCGCCCCTTCGGTCGCACCGGTGTAGAGGCTGATCTTCGGCAATTGCTGGATGTAGGTGCCGATGTTCTGCACCAGATCATTGACGATGAACAGCGTCGGGCCCGCCACCAGCACATACAGCAGCAGCAATCCCGCCACGCCCATATTCGCCTGGGACAGCAGCTTGATGCCCTTGTCCACGCCGGTCACCACCGAGATGGTGGCCAGCGCGGTGACCCCGATGATCAGCACCACCTGCAAGCCCTTACCCGGTTCATGCAGCCAGCCTTCGAAATTCAGGCCCGCGGAGATCTGCAGGATGCCCAGCCCGAGCGAGGTGGCCACGCCGAACACCGTGCCGATGACCGCGACGATGTCGATGACATCGCCGCGCCAGCCCCGAATGCGATCGCCCACAAGCGATTCCAGCGACCAGCGAATCGACACCGGCCGTCCCTTGCGATGGATCGAGTACGCGATGGCCAGGCCCACCACCACGTAGATGGCCCACGGATGAATTCCCCAGTGCAGGAAGGTCTGCACCATGGCGGCATCGGCGCGCTGCGCGGACGTCGTTCCGACCCCGGGCCGGGGCTCGTCATAGTGGAACAGCGGTTCGGCCACGCCCCAGAACACCAGTCCGATGCCCATCCCGGCCGCGAACAGCATGGAAAGCCAAGCGCCCATGGAGTATTCGGCCTGCTCGCCGTCATCGCCGAGGTTGATATCGCCGAAGCGGCCCAGCCCGAGCCAAATGGCGAACACCACGAACAGCGTGACGATGACGATGTAGTACCAGCCGAAACTGCCGATCACATTGTCCTGGATCGCTTTCGCCTGCCGCGCCGCCAGATCGCGAAAGATGATGGCGTACAGCGTGAATGCCGTGACGACAATGGCCGAGGGCCAGAACACCCTGGGCGCGACCGCCACTCGGTGATTGATCGGAGCCGGATCGGACGAGGGTTTGCTCGGTGCGCTCACGTGGCTGGCTCCCTGTCGAGGTGGTGCGACGGTCCGAACTCCGATGTGCGACAACCCCGATGCCGAGCGCGGGGCTCGGCATCGGGGTTGCGGGCTGCTACTTTCCGACCTTGTTCTTCACGGCTTCGACGATCTCGTTGACCGCCGCCATGACGTCCTGGGCGGCATGTTCGAGGTTGGCGCGCACCTGTTCGAGGGTGCCCTGCATATCGTCGGTATTGATCTTGTCGGCGAATGCCTTCGCCATATCGGCGAGGTCGGCGGCGGCGCTGCTGGCTCGGTCCGCGAGTTCGGCGGCCGCACCGCTCGCCCGTTCGGCGAGCTGTCCGGCGGCCGCCTGGGCCTTATCGGCGAATTCCCCGGCGCTGCCGCCGATATCACCGGCCACCTTTTCGGCGGAATCGCCGATATCGTCATTCGTCGGCATATTCGGCTGCCCTACTTCGCGCCGCCGCCGAGGCGTTCCTTCATTTTGTCGACGAATCCGCCGACTTTCTCCTTGACGTCATCGGTCGCGTGCTTGAGGCGGTCTTCCATATGTTCCGCCATGCCCTCGGCCTTGTCCGCGGCGTCCTTGGCTGCGTCCTTGGCCTGAGCGGCTGCGTCCTTGGCCTTGTCGGTCGCGTCATTGACGTTGTCGTTGAAAGAAGACATCGAAACCTCCTCCGTGTGGTCGCACCCGGGTCGGGCGCGCATCCAGGACAGTCCGACGAGCAGTTCCGCAATTACAGCGATCTTTCAGCAACCGAGCATAGTGCCATTTCAGCCGATTGGACCCAGTACCCGCTCGATATAGGCGTTGGTGAAACGCCCCTGCGGGTCGAAACGCTTGCGCACCTCGGCGAATTGCTCCCAGTGCGGATAGCGCTCGCTCAGCGTCTCGGCGGTCTGGAAGTGCCGCTTACCCCAGTGTGGGCGGCCGTTGTAGCGATCGAACACCGCCTCGCAGGCGCGGAAGTACGGCTCGTACTCCATGCCCGTGTACTGGTGCACCGCGATATAGCAGGTCTCGCGACCCCCGGCGGGGGATAGGAAGGCGTCATCGGGCGCGACCCAGCGCACCTCGATCGGCATGGCCGTATCGAAATGGCTTGCCACCTCTTTGATCTCGCGGATCGCGTCGGCGGAGTGCTCGCGCGGAATGGCGTACTCCATCTCGGTGAAGCGGAACAGGCGCGGGCTGGCGAAGACCCGATAGGACCGCTCGACCTGCCGCCGGTAGCTGCCCGCGTAGGCGGCGGCGCGCTGCACGTACGGAATCAGGCGGGGCTGGGCGCGGGTGAGCTTGCACAGCGCGTCGAAGGCGTAGTTGGTGACCAGGATGTCGGAGAACCAGTCCATGGCCTTGCCGCGCGGCTGTTCGGGCAGGTCGACGGTGTTATTGGCCTTGGTCATGGCCAGCGGCGAATGCGCGAACATGTAGAACTCGAAATGCTCGTTGCCGTCCACGAAGGTGTCCAGATCGGCGAGTACGTCCTCCACCGGCACCGGCCGCTCCACGCCCTCGAGCACGAACGACGGCACCATCTGCAGGGTGACGGCGGTGACCACGCCGAGCGCGCCCACATTCACCCGCGCGGCGCGCCAGCCGTCCGGATCGGTCTGCTCATTGAGTTCCACGCGGCTGCCGTCGGCCAGCATGAGCTCCACCGATTGCAGTGCGGCCGAGAGGTTCTGCAACTTGGCCCCGGTGCCGTGGGTGCCCGTGGCGGTCGCGCCCGCCACGGATTGCACATCGATATCGCCGAGATTGGGGAAGGCCAGGCCCATCGGGTGCAGCGCGTTGCTGGCGGCGTTGAGCGTGATGCCCGCCTCGGCACGTACGAGGCCCTGTTCGCGGTCCACCGAGATGATCTTGTCGAGCTTGTTCAGGCGCAGCATGGTGCCGTCGGTGAGCACGGTCTCGGTGAAGGAATGCCCCGATCCGGCGACGCGCACGGTATGCCCGTCCGCCTCCGCGCGGGCCAGCACGGCGGCGACTTCTTCGGGCGTGCCCGGCTCGGCGATAACCGCCGGAGTACAGCTCTGATCCCCGGCCCAGTTCGCCCACGAGTTGGTCATGCGACCAACTTTAAACCGCCGGTGTGAGTCTCGCTACCTTTTCCGGCCGCTGCACATCGCTTCTTTGGCCAGTTCCACCTCGTCATCGGTGAGCGGAGGCTGGGTCGGAATGATCCGCGGGACGTCGTCGCCGCGCACGCCGTTCAGCACCAGCGCCATATACCGTTGCCACACTTCGGTATTCACGGGCCGGGCGAAACCGGCGACGCCGTCGACCATGTTCACCATGGCGAAGAAATCGCCCGCCTCGATATCGGGCTGCAGCGCGCCCGCCTCCTTGGCGCGGCGGATGACCGCCTGCATTCCGGGACGCACCCGTTCCTTCATGGCGGCGAAGCGGTCCATACTGTCGTGTAGCTCCAGCACAACCTCACCGAATCCACGGTTGATGGACATATGCCGGCAGGAGTACTCGAACAACTCCACCAGGCCCTGCCAGGGATCCGGATGGTGCAGCGCGAGCTCGACCGCCGCGGCCAGCTCGGTGACCATGGCGTCGAAGACCTCGAGAATGAGCTCCTGCTTGTTCGCGAAGCGCCGGTAGACGGTTCCGACGCCGACGCCCGCGCGTTCGGCCACATCGTCGAGGGTGACCTCGAGGCCGCGATCGGCGAATAGTTCGCGCGCAGCCGCGATGATGCGCTGCTGATTGCGGGCCGCGTCCGCCCGCAGGCGACGCGGTGGGGGCGCGGTGGTGACGTGATTCACAGCCTAATCCTAACAGGAACCGGGATTATCCGGAGGGAATCTCTCCGTTTACATGATAGCTTCGTTCAGTAAACGGAGATGGCATCTCCGCTAATCCTAGGGGACAAGGAAACCACCATGACGACAGCTCTCGAGAAAGAGAAGGCAGTAGCCGCGCCGACGACCGGAGACGGTCGCCGTGGATCACATGCCATGCGCTGGTGGGTGCTCGCCGTACTCGGCGTTGCCCAGCTGATGGTCGTACTCGATGCGACCGTCGTGAATATCGCACTCCCCGAAGCCCAGCTCGACCTCGGCTTCTCCAACGGCGACCGGCAGTGGGTCGTCACCGGATACGCCCTCGCCTTCGGCAGCCTGCTGCTGCTGGGCGGACGACTCTCCGATCTGTTCGGCCGCCGCACCACCTTCATCGTCGGTCTGGTCGGCTTCGCGGCCGCCTCCGCGGTCGGTGGCGCCGCACCCAGCTTCGAGGTACTGGTCGGTGCTCGCGTGGCCCAGGGCGTCTTCGGCGCACTGCTCGCGCCCGCCGCACTGTCGCTGCTCACCGTGACCTTCACCGAGCCCAAGGAACGCGCCAAGGCGTTCGGCATCTTCGGCGCCATCGCCGGTGCCGGCGGTGCGCTGGGTCTGCTGCTCGGCGGCGCGCTCACCGAATGGGCGTCGTGGCGCTGGGTCATGTACGTGAACCTGGTCTTCGCGGCCGTCGCACTGGTCGGCGCGATCCTGTTGCTGGCCAAGCACACCGCCACCACCCGGCCCAAGCTGGATATCCCGGGCACCCTCGCGGTGACCGCGGCGCTGTTCTCCATCGTGTACGGCTTCTCCAAGGCCGAATCCGACGGCTGGACCAACTCGGCGACGCTGGGCTTCCTGATCGGCGGCGTGGTGCTGCTGGGCGTGTTCTTCGCACTGGAACAGCGGGTCGCCAATCCGCTGCTGCCGCTGCGCGTGGTGCTGGATCGCACCCGCGGCGCGTCCTACATGACCGTCTTCGCCATCGGCATCGGCATGTTCGCGATGTTCCTGTTCCTGACCTACTACATGCAGCAGCAGCTGGGTTACTCGCCGATCATCACCGGCGTGGCCTTCCTGCCGATGGTGGCGGGCATGGTCGCCTCCTCGACCACGGTGCCGTCGCTGCTGGTGCCCAAGGTCGGCCCCAAGGTGACGGTCGTGACCGGATTCCTGCTCGCCGCACTGGGTATGGCGCTGCTCACCCGGATCGGCGTGGACACCGCGTACGCCAGCCACATCCTGCCCAGCCTCATCCTGATGGGCGTCGGCCTGGGTACCGCGATGTCGACCGCCTTCATCGGCGCGACCTCCGGTGTGGAGCATGAGGACGCGGGCGTGGCCTCGGCCATGGTGAACACCAGCCAGCAGGTCGGCGGTTCCATCGGCACCGCGCTGCTGAGCACGCTGGCCGCCACCGCACTGGGCAACTACGTCTCCGACCACGGCCCCGCGACTCCCGCGGTACTGGCCGAAGCCGCCGTGCGCAGCTACACCACCACCTTCTGGTGGGCCGCCGCGATCTTCGTGGTCGGCGCGGTGATCACCGGTTTCATCATGCCGAACAACGTACCCGTCCCCTCCGAGGGCGAACCCGTTCTGGCGCACTGAGATTCGAACCCCGAATCAACGGACAGCGGCCCCGCTCACAACGAAGTGAGCGGGGCCGCTCCGTGTCCGGAGTTTCGCTTCGAGCCCCGCTCGCTCGCGCTGGGGTGCGGGGCGCTTCACCATCCCCTCCATATAGGCGACGGCCCCGCTCACGTCAGTGAGCGGGGCCGCTTTGCTACTTCTCTGCCGCTGAAAACCTCAGTGGCAGTTGGACGGTGCGGGCCTGCCCGCGAAACGGTCCGCCAGGTAGCCGTAGGCGTTGATCGCGCCCGGCAGGATGGCCGTGGCGTGATCGGTGCCGGGGATGATGTCGAACTGGACCGGGGTGCCCGAGGCGCAGTAGCGGCCCGCGGTCCCGAGCGCGAGATCCAGCGGCACCTGGTCACTGCCACCGTGCCATTCGTAGACCGGGATCCGGGGCACGCCGGGGTAGATCTCCAGCGCGTTGTCGTGGAAGGCCGCGATCAGCGACGGATCGTTCTCCATACCGCGATGGAAGACCTCGCTGATGGTGTGCCCGGCCCCGGCCGAGATGATGTCGTCCACACAGGAATTCGCGATCCGGTCGCGCAGCGCGTAGCCCGCCGGGGTCAGCGCGTTGTCGAGCGGCACCTGGCTCGGGTATTCGCGTTCCATGCCGATGGCGACCGCGAAGCCGAGTCCGAAGAGCGGATGCGGCACGTCGCCGACCTGGATGGCGATCTTGCCGGGATTCACCGGAACGCCGCCCATGGCGAGTCCGACGAGATTCAATTCCGGCGCGTACTCCGGGGCGAGCGCGCCCGCGAAGCCCGTCGCCATCGCCCCGCCGGAGTATCCGACCATGCCGACCGGGGAATTCCCCAGTCCCGCAGGGGCGAATCGCTCGGCCGCGCGAATGCCGTCGAGGGTGATCTGCCCGCCCATGCGGGCCGCGCCGTACGCACTGTCCGGCCCTAGGTGGTCGGGGACGGCGACCGCCCAGCCCCTGGCCAGCAACAGATTCAGCGCCGCCGATTCCTTGAGCCCGCCGTCGAACAGCGCGTGCGACGGAGCGCACTGCAGCCCAAGCGAATTGACGAACGGCTGATACGAGACCAGCGGCTTCGGACCCGGCCCGCCGGGCATGATCAGCGTGGTCATCGCCGCGATGGGTCCGCCCGACGAATCGGTGGAGTGGAACAGCAACTGCCATACCGTGGCGCCGGGCCACGGGGAGGGCACATTTCGCGACCGCAGGACGTCGCCCGGCGCGGTCGAGCCGAGATTTCCTGGGGCGTAGTAGAACCCGTCGGGATCCGCGATCGGGTATATCGCTCCCGCGTGTGCCGCCGGTGCGGACGCCATGACGGCGATCGCCGCCGCGGCGATGCCGCAGCTCCGGACCAGCATGCTTCTGATCAACTGCCGCACCGCCAACTTGGCTCTCCTCGATACCGATGGGACAACTCCGGGCAAGCGGCACTATCCTCGCAGTTCCCGGGTGCTGTTGCGGCTTAGCAACACGCCGAAGGGCAACGGTTTAGCAAACTGAACAGGAGGGTAGTCGTCCCTATCGTCGGAACTCGTGCGCTCGACTGCTTCGCCACCTTGCGCACGTTGGCGGCGGAAGTTCGTAGACTGGCTCGAATGGGCCGGACATCTTCCGCGCCCGGCGACTTCGGGGGAGCGATGTGGCGGCACGGCGACGATTGGGGGCAGGCGGTGAGTGAGGAGCTAGCGGGCCGGCAACCGTTGGATCGCGCGGTGGCACATCGATTCGATAGTGTCACTCCACTGGGCACATCCGTGCTGACCACGTTCAGTAGGTTCGAGTGGGCAGCGGTTCGAAGGACTGAGGAGGGCGCTTACAGCTATGCGGTGGCGAACGTAGTGGTGGTGTCCCCGTGATCCTGATGACCAGCCGGGCACAGGCGATACGGAAGGGAGGTGCGAGCATGGCGCATGATCGGGCCGGTCGACCGGCGCGCGCCACGGACCTCGAGGATATCGCGCACTTGGTGACGGCCTACTACAGCCGGATTCCCGATCCGGCGGATCCGGCGCAGCTGGTCGCCTTCGGCACCTCGGGTCATCGCGGGTCGAGTCTGGACAACGCGTTCAACGAGGCGCACATTCTCGCCATCACCCAGGCCATCGTCGAATATCGCGCCACCCGCGGCATCACCGGTCCGGTGTATCTGGCGCGCGATACGCACGCGCTGTCCGAACCGGCCTGGACCACCGCGCTGGAGGTGCTCGCCGCCAATGACGTCACCGCCATCATCGATTCGCGCGATCGGTATACGCCCACACCGGCTTTGAGTCATGCGGTGCTGCGGCACAATCGCGGCGGTACCCGGCATCAGGCCGATGGCATCGTAGTGACGCCGTCGCACAATCCGCCGCGTGACGGCGGGTTCAAATACAATCCGCCGCACGGTGGTCCGGCCGATACGGTCGCCACCGACGCGATTGCCGCGCGCGCCAACGAGCTGTTGCGCGGCGGGCTGGCCGATGTGCGGCGCACCAGTCTCGCGCATGCGCTGGCGCACAAGGTGGAACGCTACGACTATCTCGATCGGTATATCGGGGATCTACCCAATGTGCTGAATCTGGACGCGGTTCGGGGCGCCGGTATTCGGCTGGGCGCCGATCCGATGGGCGGTGCGAGCGTGGACTACTGGGAGGAGATCGGGCAGCGGTACGACCTCGAACTCGAGGTGGTCAATCCGTTCGTCGATCCGACCTGGCGGTTCATGACCCTGGACAGTGACGGCAAGATCCGAATGGATCCGTCATCGCGCTATGCCATGGCCTCGCTGGTGGCGATTCGGGACGATTACGACATCTCCACGGGTAATGACGCCGATGCCGACCGGCACGGCATCGTGACTCCCGATGCGGGACTGATGAATCCGAATCACTTCCTGGCGGTGGCGATCGAATATCTGATCGCCAACCGGATGGGCTGGGACGCGCTGACCAAGATCGGCAAGACGGTGGTCACCTCGTCGATGATCGATCGCGTGGTCGGGGTGCTCGGCCGTGATGTCTACGAGGTGCCGGTCGGGTTCAAATGGTTCGTGCCCGGATTGTTCAGCGGCAGCCTGGCTTTCGGCGGTGAGGAGAGCGCGGGCGCGTCCTTCCTGCGCATGGACGGCACCGTGTGGACCACCGATAAGGACGGCATTCTGCTGGCGTTGCTCGCGGCGGAGATCACCGCTGTCACCGGGCAGAGCCCGTCCACGCGCTACACCGAACTGGAGAAGCGCTACGGCAGTCCGGCCTACAACCGGGTGGACGCGAGCGCGACCGTGGAACAGAAGGCGCGGCTGGCGGCGTTGACGCCGGACATGATCACCGCGAAAGAGATAGCCGGGGAGCCGATCACCGGCATCCAGACCAGGGCGCGGGGCAATGGCGCGGCGCTGGGTGGGGTGAAGGTCACCACCGAGAACGCCTGGTTCGCCGCCCGGCCCTCGGGCACCGAGGACAAATACAAGATCTACGCGGAATCGTTCCAAGGCCCCGAGCATCTGGCACAGGTGCAGGCGGCCGCGGAGGAGATGGTGGGACGGGCTCTAGCTGGTGAATAGATCCAAGGCTCTACCGGTCGAGATCTGGGTGCTGGTGGGAGCCGCGTTCACCATTGCCATCGGATTCGGTCTGGTCGCACCCGCGCTGCCGCAGTTCGCCCGGAGTTTCGGGGTCGGTGTCGCGGCGGCGTCGTTCATCGTCAGCGCGTTCGCGTTGATGCGGTTGGTGTTCGCGCCGCTGGGCGGGCGGCTGGTGCAGAAGCTCGGCGAGCGACCGGTGTATCTGACCGGATTGATCATCGTGGCGATTTCCACGGGTGCGTGCGCGTTCGCCCAAACCTATTGGCAGCTGCTGGTGTTGCGGTCGCTCGGCGGTATCGGGTCGACCATGTTCACGGTGTCCTCGCTGGCGCTGGTGATTCGGATTTCACCGCCGCTGGAGCGGGGGCGGGTGTCCGGGGTGTATTCGACGAGCTTTCTGATCGGTTCGATCAGCGGGCCGCTGGTGGGTGGGGCGCTGTCGTTCCTGGGGTTGCGCGCGCCGTTCATCATCTACTGCGTCGCGCTGCTCATCGCCAGCCTGATCGTGTATGTGGCGCTGCGGGATTCGCCGCTGGCGGTGCCGGAGGCGGCCAACGGGTCGGCGGTGATGACCTTCCGGGAGGGGCTGGCGCGGCCCGCGTACCGGGCGGCGCTGTGGGCGAATTTCGGTAATGGCGCGGCGGTTTTCGGTGTGCGGATGGCGTTGGTGCCGTTGATCGTGGTGGAGGTGCTGCACAAGGACGCCGGGCTGGCGGGCGTCGCGCTGACGGTTTTCGCGGCGGGTAATGCCGCGGTGCTGTTCCTGTCCGGGCGGTGGTCGGATCAATTGGGCCGCAAGCCGTTCCTGATCGCGGGGACGCTGGTGTGCGCGCTCGGCACGGCCGGGCTGGGGTTGGCCTCGACGTTCCCGTGGCTGCTGGTGGCCTCGTGTATCGCGGGGATCGGGTCCGGAATGTTCTCGCCCGCGTTGCAGGCCGCGGTCGCCGATATCGTCGGGCCCGGGGTGCGCGGCGGGCCGGTGCTGGCGGGGTATCAGATGTCCGCGGATCTGGGCACGTTTTTGGGGCCGTATCTGATCGGCATGCTCGCCGATCAGGTGTCCTACGGGCTGGCGCTCGGGGTCACCGGCGTCATTCTTGCGTCGGCCTCGGCGGTGTGGCTGATGGTTCCGGAAACGCTGCGGCGCAGGGAAGCCGTCGTCACCACCGGGGCGTAACCGGGCGGATCTCGTTGCGGGGCCGACACGCTGGCGGGGCCGCCTGGCCGGTGCGGGTGTGTGTGGTGCAGAGTGTGCGGGGTGAACGCACCGTCTTCGAAACACACCCCGCGGCCGGTATCGAGCAAGACCACCTACGCCCTCGGCGCAGTGGCCGTGGTGGTGGTCGCGTTGATCATCTTCGCTGTCTCCCAATGGAATAAGGGCGGCAGCGATTCGATCCGCAATGACGGCTACGGTTCCGCCCACAATCCCGCGGTCTCGGTCGCCATGGACTCGGACGGCGCGATCGTGCTCGGCAAGCCCGATGTCACCAAAACCATTGATATCTACGAAGACCCGCTGTGCCCCGCCTGCGGCCAGTTGGAGAAGCTCTACGGCCAGGAAATCGCCCAGCAGGTAGACGAAGGCAAATTCGCCGTCCGCTACCGCCTCGTCAATTTCCTGGACTCCAAGTCCAGCAGCAAGGACTACTCCACCCGCGCCGTCGCGGCCAACGAGTGCGTGGCCCAGGCCGGTGACGGCCCCGCCTACGCCAAATTCCACACCCTGCTCTTCACCACCCAGCAGCCCTCCGAAGGCGGCTCCGACCACAACAACCAGGAACTCGTAGCCATCGCCAAGGACGCCGGCGCCTCAGCCGACGCCCTCACCTGCATCACCAAGGGCGACCGCCTCGACTCGGCCCGCAACCACGCCGAATCCGCCATGAAGGCCCTCACCTCCGCCTCCGGCGACCGCGTAGCCACCCCCTCGGTCTTCCTCGACGGCAAGAAGATCGACGTCAACAACGAAGACTGGGTCCAGAACGCCGCCAAGTAGTTTCCGACGCGCATGCACCGGGCAGCCGATTCACCCGAACCGCTGCCCTTGCCTGCACGTCGCTTGATCACCCGGGTCGCCTATCTCACCGACGGGCCGCGCACCACCAGCTCGTGAATTGCGGAAGCACCGGCGCGCGGTACCGGCGGACAGCCGCTCGGCGATATTCAGCCGAGGCAACCTGCGACCCTGTGCCGACGCTGCTGGGGGACAGCCGCGGCGATCGAATCGCAGGCCACGGTGCCCGGAATACGTTCTGCTGAAATCGGATCCGTGCCTGATGCGGTGCTGCGGGATGCAGCCCGTAAGAGCTGTCGGCTTCGGTTGTGGCGGGGCGTTCAACGGTGCCGGGAATCGTGCTGCGTTGATGGCTGATTGTGCACACGCGGTTCTACCCTCCGCGCACGGAATCGCTTTGCCGCAGCGCGATCCACTGCATCTCGGTCGCGTCATCTTGTTTCGAGGCACGGCCTGCTGATCGCGTCCGCTGGTCGGGAAGTTGATACAACGCACGCCTATGCCTTCAGCCACACCGCCGGAGGAATCTGCGGTCGAGTCGGCAGCGTTCGGGTGGGGTGCGGCTGTTCGGGTCGGCCGCACCCCCGAGGAGTCGTGTGCCAGGCGCGACTCCGGGTGTTGGGGTGCAAGGGAATTGGTGGGGCGCGGCCCATCGGGGCCACAGGAGAGCCGCGCCCCGGGCAGGGAACCGTGCTGGCAGCGCGGTTCCGTGGTCAGGGGCGAGCGGGGTCGCAGCGTAGGGGGTGGCGAGAACAGCGCCGCGCGGCGGCGCTCACCGGGGTGCGGGGCGGGCCGGGGTGGCGGGGATGTCGTTCTCGGGGGTGGTGCGGGTTAGCTGGGGGTGGAGTAGGACGTGGGTGTCCAGGGGGTAGCAGATATCGGTGTTGAAGGGGCGGAAGGGGATTGGGGGATCCAGGGCGTCTTCGGGAGCCAGGTGTAGGTGTGGGGTCGCAACGGAGGGTGCGTCGATATCGGTGTGCGGGAAGAGATAGCGAGCGCCTTCGCGAATGGTTTCGTGGGATTCGCCGGTGGGGTCGATCCAGCGCATGCGATCGGTATCGGCGAGGTAGACGCGCCACGGTTGTTTTCCGCTGTCGGCGAGCGCCTTGAGCCGGTGGTGATGCGAGCACAGCACCGCGCGCGGAGCCGCGCTCGTTTGCGGTGCGCGGCGCAGCCGCAGCGGATCGAATTGCGTCACCAGTGTTTCCGCAGCGGGCATGGTGCAACCGGGAAAGCGGCACAGACCGTCGAATGCGCGGATCTCACGCGGGGGAGCCGCCGAGAATGGATGCAGCACAGGTGCATTCGCCGTTACGGCACCCTGCCGACGCTTCGAGCCGGCAGGGTGCGCCCCGGGTGCTCCGGTGCCCGCCGCTCGGCGAGCCGCCGCCCGCAGCGCTTCCGGCGATCCGGTATCCGCCTGCTCCGCCGCGGACCGCAAAACCTCGGCGACAGCCGGATTCGTCTGCGCCCCGCCGCGTCGCAGCCCTTCAGTCGAGCTCGAAGCCGCATGCTCTACCGCGCTCCGAGCGTCCGCCGATGCGCGTGCCTCCATCGCGGGCCGCAGATCGCTCGGGGAGTTCGCGGTCGACACTCCCGCATCGTGTCGAGCGGCGTCGGCCAGGCTGGACACCGCTTGTTGTGCGGCGCGGCGCAATTCATCGGAGACGCCCGAGTCGGCTCGTGCGATTCGGCGCAATGCCATCGCTGCGAAATCGTCGTGTTGCGGTGCGGCTGGATCGGGGTGCCGCGCGGACGCGCTGAGCGGGTCGGGTGTCGGCGCGTGGGACTGCCCGCCGGGCATGCCCGGGATGCGTTCCCACGGGGCTTTCGGCGTTATCGCGCGGCGTGCCGTCGGTGCATCAGGCTCGTTCGATGGTTCCGGGAGTGCCTGGGGCGCAGCGGGTTTCGCCTCGGAACGGCCGCGCTTGGTGCCGGCGGGATGATTGCCAATGGTTCGTGCGGCGGGCGCTTCCGGTTCGCTTTCCGGTTCGGCCGGGGCGAAGTATTCCGGAATCACCTGGAAGCGGGCGTGTTCGGCGAGGGTGCGGGCGAGGGCGGCATCGACGGGTCCGTAGCCGGAGAGGTAGGCCGGATCGTCGCGGAGGCCGAGCAGGGTGTCCGAGGACATGCCGACCTGAATGAGCGGCCGGCGTGGGGCCGAGGGCGCACCGGCCTGCGGGCAGTACTTACCGCGCGTGCAACCGCACCGCAGGCGACCGGTCCCGTCTGCGAGCGCGACCAGCGCGTCAGCGCGCCGCTGCGGCATGCTGCGCGGATCATCCTCGCAGACTTGAAGACTCATCTCGCGCAGCCGCATGGCCAGCGTCTGCGCCCCGGCGGCCGGGAGCAATCCATCGAAAACCGCCATCCCGTCGGCCACAGCGCGAATGCGCACATCGCGATCGGTCTCGCGTTCTTCACGTCGCTGCTGTTCCCCCGCGCTGTCGAGGCGAATGATCCACCGCCGCGCCGTCTGCCGCAGCCGCCCCGGATCGGTCCGGGTGGCAGCATCAATAAGCTTGGGCTCCAACGCTTCTCGCACCTCGCGCGTGAGCCCTCGCATGGCCTCGGCGATCACCTGCACCCGGGACAGATCGATCCGCCCGGCAGCGAACGCCTTCCTGGTCTGCGGTAGCGAATCCAACGCCAACCCGATATCGATGAGCGCCGCCGCCACCCCCTCGGACACATGCACCGCGACCGCCACCTCCGCAGCCGCGAACTCCCCGGCTCGCACCCCGCCCGGCCCCGGTTCGGCATTCTCGGCCCGATGCCGCCGATACACCTCCCGAATCGCCGTGATCTCCGCCGCCTGCGCAAACGCCGCCGCCCCATGCGCCCGCCGCAGTGCCTCGATCAGCTCCCCATCGCCCATAGCCTCCGCCTCTCCGCTATCGAACATGTGTTCGACCCTACCCCCAGAAGATCGCCCCCGCCACCCTTTGTGCAGGCGATTTGGTTTGCCCAACCCGCATCGTGTAACTTCGTTCAAGCAAGCGGGGCACGCCCCGCGAGCAAATCCACACATGGGGCTATGGCGCAGCTGGTAGCGCACCACACTGGCAGTGTGGGGGTCAGGGGTTCGAGTCCCCTTAGCTCCACAACCGATGAAAGTCCGTGATCTCCTCAGGGGTCACGGACTTTCGTCGTTTCGGCTATCACGGCGACTTAGACTCTGCCCACCTCAATTCACGGGTCTCCCCACGCGTCCCCACGGCTAGTTAAATAGATGTATTCCACATTGCCAGGCTCGCCGAGGAGACCACATGCATGCTTGTCCACTCACCGCTACCGCGGCCATCGCCGCATCCGCTCTCGCGATACTCATCGGACCCGCGATCGCGGCTGCGGACACCTCGACCGGCGAGCAGATCAATCAGCCCAGCACGTGCACCGGACCCAACGGCCAGGAAACCTCCATGATCCTCGGATCCTCCTGTGCGGAAGTGAATTTCCTGAGCCCGCTGCTCAATGCCGGCAGTTCCGCCCTCACCAGCGCCAGCGCCAACCACCGCGAGGGCTAGACCGCCGGCTCGAGGTCGGCGGGCCGATACTGACGGAAGTAGTGGGGGCTCAGTTGGTTTCGGCCGGCACCGCGGTGGCGTGGTTCGATTCCCAGAGTTCGATGGCGGGGCCGAATTCGGTGAGGAAGGCGGTGACGTGGGGGGTGGTGCCGTGTTCGTCGAGGGCTTGGCGGTTGGTCCAGTGTTCGAAGCAGTGGAACAGGGTGGGGTCGTCGAGGTCGCGGTAGAACTCGTAGGTGTGGCAGCCGGGTTCGGTTTTGGTGGCGGCGGCCAGGGCGGGCATGGCCGCGGCGGCGCGGTCTGCGACGTCGGCGGTGACCTTGAGGCGGATGAAGGCGGTGTGCATCGTTGGATCGACCCTTCGTGATTCGCGCTGCGTCGTGCATCGCCCTGATTCATCCAATCGTCGGCGCTCGGTGGGATTACCGGCACGGCCCGTCCCGGTCTCCAGGATGTTCTGGCGATCGGGCGTAAGACGACGCTCAGGTCGGTGACACCTCCGCAACAGAATGGTCCTTCCGCCCGAAAGCCTTCGGGGCGTCTCGATTCCCAGGGGTCGGATCGTTCGGTCTCGTTTATCGCGCAACTCGAACTGGAAGGGATCTCATGAAGAAGTCGTTGGGTATAACCGCACGTATTGTGGCAGTGAGCATTTCAGGGTTGGGATTCGCGGCTTTCGCGAGAGCGGGCAGGCCGCACCGCAGGATTGCAATGTGACCAGGGGTGTTTTCGACGCTTCCGCGGTCTGCGGTCCGGATGGCGGATCCAGTTACGTGCTGCACCTCGATTGCGTGGGCCTCTACCCGGGCGGGCCGTTCCCGCTGTACACCGTAGGCCCGTACCGGGTGCTCAGCTATCCGTTCACCCCGTCGGGCGAGCGGGTTTCGGTGGGCTGCACCGGCATGGGTCCCGGTGTCTTCGCCGTGGCGACCAACGCCTACGTTGAGGTCTACCGGACGTAGTCCGCCGAGCACGAATTACCCTCTCGAGCAATGTCATTCACGAGTTCACCGGACTTCTACACCCGAGTGATGTGCCGCGGGTCCGTGGCGGCCTCGATTGCCTGGGCGGCGGTAAAGCCGATGCGAACCATCAGTTCGAGTTCGATACCGTTGCGCCCCAGCCATTCGGCGTATCGACACCGGACAGCGCGATATCGGCGCCGCAGGCGATGATGACGCTGTGCTGATGCGCCGGCCCGACCAGTCCCCGATCTGTCTCTTGACTACTTCTTGAGGTAGGGGTCCAGGCCGAGGGCGCTGACATCGAACGGGTTGGTGGGTGCGCCTGCCCATGCCTCGACCGTCAGCTGCGCGGGTGTACCGATGTGCAGGGTGGTCGAGAGCGCGGCGGTGATCTCCTCGGCCAGCTGTATGCGTTCGAGTTCCGAAGGCGGTGAGGGGATTTCCCGGTACCAGTTCGCGGAACCTTCGACCGTCGGTGCTTCCCAGCCGCGTGTAACCATCGTGGCTTCGTCTGCAGCCGACATGCGATGGTCGATCTCGAGGAACTCGTTGGAGACCACCTCACACCACACTTCGACGGAACTGTGGCCCAACTTTGAGTTGCGGCCCAGTTGCACATACCGGTTGCCGGTGGCCCTGAAGCTCACGACCGAATCGATGGGCAGGTCACCCAGCGCCGGGGCCAGGCGAGCCGTGAACTCAGGCCAATCGGTCGGCGGATCGATCTCCTCCACCCACCGACCCTCCGCCCGCAGCTGCTGCTCGAGCATTTCATCCGCGTTATCGCGAAGCTTCTGAATGGCCGGACTGACGAGCTCTAGACGTAGTGAGCCGAGCCATGGGGTGCGGTTTGACGGATAGCTACCGTTGAGGCGAATGACGACATCGGGTAGGTCCCATCGACCAGTGGGATGGGAATCGTCTTCGGATGGCGCCGACGGGCCGAGCTCTTGGGAGAACTGCTCGATCATTGTCATGAGCGCGCTGTCGATCTGCGTGATGACGTCAGCTTCATCGCTGACGTCGGACACGAAGATGGAAAGCTGGTCCATGTCGGATCGATCACGTCGCCAGCGTCGTATGCCCTCGGGAAGAGAGGCCGATGCATCCTGTCGATTGACCGCGAAGTTCGTGGTTAGTTCAGCGCCGAGTTCCCGGAATTTCGTGATTCTCCAACCGGTTTTCGTGCAGAAGGGTTGGAGGTCGGCGAGGGTCCAGGTCCATCCGAAATCGGCTGCCACGCGGGCAATTCGGACCGCACCGTCGATGTCGACATGCATGGTGGGGTTCTACCTCCTGTGGGGACGCGGCACGGTTCATTGTGCCGTGCCGCGGGTCGGCTTATCGGATGTGGGCGGCGATGCCGAAGACCTTGCGGGCTTCGGCCCGGGCGCGAAGGTCGACCTGTGGAAGGGTGAGGTCAACGGTGATGGACTGGTCCACAGTCTTGCCGCTGTCGCCGCCGAACAGGGCATTTGGCCAAGGCAACGCAGACAGGTTGTTGAGAATCGGTACGCGGGCAGGGAGTGTAATGGTCTGCAGTGCGCCGAGCAGGTTGTCTTGTGAGGGTGCTTGTGGTTGGTCGTTGGACGATGTCCAGGGGGCGAGCATGTGAGGCAGGTTCGCCAGCCACGGCGCGAGTCCCACGGTCGGCAAAAGTGCCGAAAGGGCGGCGGAGATCGGGTTGGCAGTGGAGGGAGCCGGTGGAGCTGGTGGGTTCGGATTCTGGGGATTGGTGCCCTTTCTTGGTGGGTTCTCGCCATAGTGCAGTGCCTGATTGGGCACCGTCGGGTTCGCGTTGAGGTCGAACCCGGACACCGTGGCGTTGCCGTGAGTGTCGACGGTGACGAGTTTGTAGTCGACATTGCCCATGTCGCCCGCCTCGATCTGGGCAGCCAGATCCGGATGCCCGGCCGCGCGGAGCGCTTCGAGGAAGTCCCTATCGTTGGCGGCCTTGTACTTTAGATAAGGCAAAGTGCCCTGCAGGTCGTAGCGCCACACGTCCTTGCCGACCGGCACCCACGCTGCATTCAGCCCGGCATCGCCGCCCTTCGCCTCTATGACCACCAACTTGCCGTTGACGATCCCGGCGACATCTAGTCGGTTACTGGTGTCTTTGCCGACGTAGATAACCTTGCCGCCGATCTGCTGGATGTAATCCTTCGCACCGATGACACCCAACCGAGACGAGATCTGAGTGACAGAATTGATCGACAGATTGGCCTGCTTGTCCAGCCCTTGGAGCCTGTCGGCGTCCGCTTGCCGCCCCTGATCCTGAAGACTCTTAATCGCTTTTTCGATCTCGTCCTTACTGAGCCGTTTGGGGTTTCCCTCCTTTGTCGTGGCGGGTGTCGCTCCGCCTTCGTTGATCGCGAGCTCGTCGCGTTGCTGGAAGAGGCCGTCGCGTGTCGCCATCGCCTCATCGCGCTCGCGCAGGGTGCGGTTGATTTGCCAGCGTGCGCCCCAGCTCGGCTGGAATGCTTTGGTGCGCTTGTTGTCGAGGCTGGGTCTGACATAGGTGTCGGTGGCTCTGGCTGTGCTGTTGATGGCGGCGGCGACTTCGTCGGGTAGTTCGCCGGGGCGAAATGTGTTGATGAAGTCTTCGGCGAGACCGAGGCCCTTGTTCGTGACGTATTTGACCCAGTCGATCGGTCCGGACGGCGTCTGCTTGGGTCGTGCAGGCCGCGCCGGTGTTGCAGGCTCGGGCTCGGTCTGACCCCACGATTTGATGTGGCCCCTATAGCCGGTCTCATCATGGATATATCCACGGCTGTCGATCCATGTGCCAGGCTCCGGCCCGGGTTGTTTTCCCGGAGGGATCTGATATCCGCCAGCGTTGGGGGCGCCCTGATCTCCTCCCACACCGGAGTTGCCGCTGGATTCGGTTTCCTCCGCGCCAGGGATTCGGTTGCCGCGTGGCGGATTTGGTTCGCCGAGGGTGCCGCTATTCGGAGTCCCGCCTCGACCTGAATTGGTATTCGGGTTGCCGCCCGAACCTTCTACGGGTGGGGCTTCGTCCTCGTGTAAACCCCGGCCCGATCCCTTGCCGGAGCCGGGTACGGTCCCGGATGGCTGCGCGCCGAGTCCGTTGGCGCCCTCGGTGGCGTCGGCCGCAGCGGCTGCGCGAGCGGCCGCAGCGCGAGCAGCCGCAGCAATCGCGGCGTCTCGGGCGACGGTGGCTGCCGTCGGTCCGAGCATTGATTCGAGGTAGGCATAGTAGGCGGCACCGGCCACCTCGGTGACAGCTCCGCCGAGCAGAGGTGCGCTCTGTATCGTGGCTTCCTCGAGGTTGTCGAGGAAGCCACGTTTCGGCGGTGGGGCATTCGTAACCCAGTGGTAGTCATTGGGGTTGAGTCCACCTGGCTTGCTGTCGGTGATGATCTTGCGGCCGTCGGGCAGAGTCACCAGGAATTTGCCCGGCAAATCGGGGATCTTTTCGGCTTTGAGATCGGAGCTGGTGCTGTTGTTATAAAACGCTTGGTACGGAGAGGTTTTCGTGCCCGTCGGGTCGATCAGATCGCCCTTGCCGTTGATGGTCACGGTGTCACCGTTGCCGACCGGGTAGTGCCATAACCCGTCGTCGGATCGCTTGCCCGCACCGTGTGCGGAGTCCTGGACGAAGTGAGCGATCACGTTGCCGCTGAGGTCGGTGACGATGTTGTCGGTCCAAGGCTGGTTGCCGCCCTCGTCGCCACCGTGTTGGGTTCGGGTGATGACCAAATGAGCGTTCTTGTCGGTGATGACCATCTGAGGCTCGCCGGCGGCGTCGAGCACGGCTTGAACTTTGCTGTCACCGCCGTACCACTGCCGTAGCTGCGCAGGCACCTCGGGCGCGATGGCGTGGCGATTGTGCTGCTGGTCCTCGACGACGGCGTTGCCCGCAGAGTCGATGGTGACCTTGTTTCCGTTCGACAAGGTGTAGGACGTACCCGGAGCGGAAGGGTGTGCTCGGATTTCCTCGGCCTGCAGAACCGTCAGTAAGGGATTCGTCGCTACATCGGCATTGGTGATCGAGCTGGGCCGCGGGTCGAGCCCTCGCTGCTGCGGTTGAGAGCCGTCGCCGGTTTCATTGGCCACGATGATCCCGAGAGCTCCCATATTTTTGAGCTGTTCCGGGGTGAACTGTTTCGGTGCCGTGGGGGTCTGTGGTGGCGTCGAATCGGACGATTTCGGCTTGTACGGCGCGGGAAGCGGCTTGCCCTGGTCCTCCGGCTTTCTGAACACGGCGGCCCAGGCCGGGTCGATCTGGATTTCGGTTTTGGTCGTAGGTCGGTGAGCGCCCTCGTCGCCGCCGGTTTGGGTGTCAACCTGGATGGTCCCGTCTGACAGGTGGGTGGTGGTCACCTTCTGGCCGTAGCCGTTGGTGGTGGTGACCGGCGGGCCGACCGGCACTGCTGTCATGAGGAACTCCACTTCGTGATACGTAAATGCCGAAGGCGCCCCAGTTGTCTTGGGCGCCTTCGGCTTTGGAATATGGGTGTGCTGGCTCAGCAGCGGAATGACATAGCCGTCGTTGCGGTAGTTGACCGGATGCGGCTGCGTGGGCGGAAAGAGTAGGTGCCGCCCTTGATTCGATGTTAATTGGGCTGCCGCACAACGGATTTGCTCGCAAAGAAAGTCGTGAGCAGTGGATGACCGAGCTCGGCCTTATCCGGTAGACGTCGGCCTTCGACGGCAGTGGGGTCACCGCGCGGGTTCGGGTCGATGACGCGCGGCGGGGTTGGTAGCCGGTTCCGTCGGCCTGTGGCGTCGGGACGCTGCCCGCCGCCCATGGTGGGCGACTGCGGGCGGCCTCAACGGCGACGGCGGCAGCCTATCGCGCGGACAGTTACACGCCCCGGGAAGGAACCAACAAGCTGGTAATGCACGGTTTCGGGGTGCGCGCCCGCGAGGACCTAACGCCCAGGGCTTTGACAAACCGCCGAAAGTATCCAACAGCGCTGGTAGGCGGCCATTTCCGCCACACCGCCGTGCGATGGCAGTTCGTCCAGAACATTTGGGAAGACCCCATCCGCGCTTCCAAACGCCTCTCCATGCGCGGCCCGATCGCCACGGCCGTTCATCAGGCATCACCGCCCGGCTCGTATGCTGGTCCGTTAGCTCCACCCACGGCAAAAGGCCGGATCCGAATCGGATCCGGCCTTTTGCGTTTGCTCAGCTGTCGGCCGGGGCCGGGATGGTGTCGATGAGCCGGTTGAGGGATCGGCGGAAGAGTTCGTCCGGGTCGGTGTCTTGTGGGGTGGAGTTCAGCATTGCTGTGACGGCGGCGGATAGGTTTGGTAGGTCCGGGTTTTCGGCGATTTGTTGTAGGTGCATCATGCGGGCCTGTAGTGCCCCTGGGTTGCCGGGCTGGTCGGTTTGTTGCCGTTCGTGGGAGGCGAAGGTGGCGATGGAGGCGTTGAAGTGGGCGATCAGCTCGAGTTGCTGGCGGGTGTTCAGGCCTGTGGGCTTCAGAACCGCTAGGAAGAACTCCATGTAGGCCTGGACGTGCGGTCCCCAAGATGCGTTGGCGGACAAGGTGATTGCCCAGGGGTGGCGGAGGTAGATGGACCTGGCCCGGTTTCCGATCGCGGTGAGGTCGGCTCGCTGGTTGCCGGTGGGTGTGGGCGGGAGGCTGAACTCGGCTGAGGCCGCGTCGACCATCAGGTCGTACAGGTCCGCTTTGGAGTCGATGTAGCGGTAGAGCGATGCCGCCCCTGCCCTCAGCTGTTTGGCGACCGCCCGGATCGAGACGGCGTCGAGTCCCTGCTCGTCGGCGATGGACATCGCCACCTGTGCGATCTCCTGGCGGGTGTGCGTCGGCCGAGGTCCGCGGCGGGGGGATGGGTCGCGCATCCAGATCACCGGGCGTGGTGCGCCGTCGTCATCCATGGGGGCAGCCTACTGCATGCACTGTTCGCAGATCTGATGTACGTTTACTGCGAACATTGATCGCACTAATGGGGAGTGGAGATGAACCACGAAGCACCCGCGGTGATTCGGACGCGGGGATTGGTCAAGAAATATGGAAAGGGCGAGGGTGAAGTGGTCGCCTTGGACGGCGTCGACCTCACCATCGAGGCGGGCACGGTCTTCGGGCTGCTGGGTGCGAACGGTTCGGGCAAGACCACCCTGAATCGGATCCTCACCACGCTGGCCGCGCCAACGGCCGGGCAGGCCGAGGTGTTCGGGGCCGATGTCGTCACCGAGGCCGCCCGCGTCCGAGCCATGATCGGCGTGATCGGGCAGCGCACCAGTCTCGACGATCGCCTGAGCGGCAGGGAGAACCTGAACGTGCTGGGCAGGCTGTACGGACTGTCCGGCGCGGATGCCCGCGAGTCGGCCGACGAATTGCTCGAGCAGTACGGCCTACTCGATGCCGCTGATCGCCCCGTCGATACCTATTCCGGCGGCATGCGCCGACGACTCGACATCGTGTCCAGCCTGATCCGGCGACCGGCCCTGCTGTTCCTCGACGAACCGACCACCGGCCTGGACCCGCGCAGCCGCAGCGAGATCTGGGCGACAGTCCGTCAACTGGCGGAGAGCGGTACCAGCGTTTTCCTCACCACCCAGTACCTCGACGAGGCCGATCAGCTGGCAGACCGCGTGGCGGTGCTCGCCGCCGGACAGATCATCGCCGATGGCACGCCACGCGACCTGAAGGCCCGCATCGGACAGCGGCTCACCGTCCAGTTGACCCGAGAGTCGGACCGCCGCAACGCGATTG
Source organism: Nocardia sp. NPDC058058 (assembly GCF_042885355.1). NCBI lineage: Bacteria > Bacillati > Actinomycetota > Actinomycetes > Mycobacteriales > Nocardiaceae > Nocardia > Nocardia sp. NPDC058058. The sequence goes on from NZ_JBHVSA010000004.1 coordinate 1,100,814, forward strand.
ACGTTCTCGCGGCGCTCGGAGTCAGCGACCTGGTCGAACGGCAGCAGGACGCCGCGCTTACGGGTCGAGTCGAAACCGGTTCGATCGCCCTGCCTCCTCTGCTGAACGCCCTCACCGAGTCCGGGGTCGAGGTCCTCGACATCGGACTGTCCGACCCCACGCTCGACGAGGCCTACCTCGCCTTGACCAAGGAGTACGCATGAGCACGCAGCAGACCGAGCGGAGAAACGCTCTCATCGACGGCATGAGCGTCCTTTACCGTAATCTCTTGGCACTCAAGCGAAATCCCGCCCTACTTGCCGCGAATCTCGCGGGCCCGATCGGGTTGGTGCTCGTCTTCGGATACGTCTTCGGTGGGTCTCTCCGTGACGCGCTCCCGGGCTCCTCCTACCGGGAGCAGATCATCCCGGCGGCATTCGTCCTCGTCGCCGGGACGGGCATGGTGGTTGCCGCGAGCGCCGCCGCCCATGACGCGCGCAATGGCGTGACCGAGCGGTTCCGGGCAATGCCGATGGCACGTTTCGCGGTGCCGTTCGGGGCGAGTCTGAGCCAGCTGCTGCTGTCGATCCTGTCGATCGCGGTCATGGCCGTTGTCGGCCTGCTGGTGGGATGGCAGGCGCACGACGGATTCGCGCGCACGCTGGCCGGATTCGCGGTGCTCACGCTGTTCGGCTACGCACTCACCTGGGTGGGAATCTTCCTCGGCCTGGCGATCCGCGACGAAGAAGTGGTGCAGCAACTGGCCCCGGTCATTCTCGCCTTCGTCATGGTCTCCAACGCCTTCGTCCCCACTTCCAGCATGCCCGCGTGGCTGGGCACATTCGCCGAGTGGAGCCCGTTCAGCGCGGCGATCACCGCGGTCCGCGACCTGTTCGGCAATGCCGCGGCCCCGACCGGCCCCTGGCCCCTCGCCCACCCCGTAATCACCACCGTCGCATGGTCTATCGGCCTGCTCATAGTGTTCGCGCCGCTCGCGTCCCGCCGCTACACCCGCAAGGACTGACCGCCAGGCAGCAGCGGGAGATTGTTGAATTCGATTACATCCAGCGTGGCGGATTCACCGCTTGTTACGCCGGCTGATTCCCGGTGATGATTGTGGTGAATTCCGCGCTCGCGGAACATGTTTCGGAGATTCTCTCCGATTCCATCGATAATCGACCGCATAGGGAGAGCTGCCTGTCATGGCTGAGTTGAAGACCTGCACCATTGAAACTTCAGGTGCCACAATTGTTTATGACGTGCGCACGGCCGAACCGGCCGGTGTGGAACCGATCCTGATGCTGATCGGCACTCCCATGGACGCGAGCGGGTTCGTCAGTCTGGCTGATCGGTTTCCGGACCGCACGGTGGTCACCTACGATCCGCGCGGGATCGCTCGCAGTTCGAAGGCCGATCCCGCGAGTGCGTCCAATCCCGATGTGCACGTGGATGATCTGCGTCAGGTCATCGACGCACTCGGTGGTGGGCCGGTTGATGTGTTCGCCAGCAGCGGCGGCGCGGTCAACGCGCTGGCGCTGGTGGCCAAGCATCCTGATCTGGTTCGTACGCTCGTCGCGCACGAACCCCCGGCCGTGCGGTACGTCCCGGACAGCGCGCAAGCGCTGGCGGCGACCGCGCACATTCAGGATGTCTATCGCAGTGCCGGATTCGGCACCGCAATGGCCAAGTTCATCGCGCTGATCAGTCTGAAGGGTGAAATCCCCGCCGAGTTCCCCGCTCTCCCAGCGGATCCCGCCATGTTCGGGCTCCCCGCGGAGGATGACGGCACTCGCGATGACGCGCTGCTGGGGCAGAACCTGATACCGACCACGCATTACACCCACGACTTCGACGCACTGCGGACCGCTGCCACCCGCATCGTGATCGCGGTCGGCGTGGAATCCGAAGGTGAACTGCCCTACCGCGCCGGTATCGCGGTCGCCGAGCAGCTCGGATCGAAGCCGGTCGAGTTCCCCAGCCACCACGGGGGTTTCCTCAATGGTGAGTTCGGCCAGCAGGGCGATCCGGACGGCTTCGCCGCCGTTCTGCGTGAGGTATTGGCCCGGTAGGGAGCTGGTAGCCCGCGCGACGGGGTCCCAGGCTGCGGTATCCCAGTGTCTGGGACTCTGTCGTGTCCCGCTCGCGTGCGCCCGCGGAACGTACGTGCACCGGTTGACCTTTTGCTAGGTTAGCCTACCCTTATGAGTCCGACGATCATGCCGGGAAAGGGTGGCGCCACCGATGCCGCACCTACGCCGCGCCGCGCCAAGCCCGCGGTAAGCACGCGTCGCCGCAGTCGAAAACCGGTGCGCCGCAGACTAATCGCCATCCACCGCTGGTCTTCGCTCATCCTCGGGCTGCTGCTCGTCGTGCAGACCACCTCCGGTGCGATCCTGCTGTATCACGCGGACCTATTTCGTCTGAGTCACAGCTCGTTCTATGCGCACACCGATGGTCCCGCGGTCATCAACCTCGAGCAGGCGGTGAGCCTGGTGCGGGCCACCGACCCGGATTTCAATGTCGGATGGGTCGGTACCGACGACGGCATCATCGCGGTCGGCAATGCCGACTTCACCGCCGCCTACGCGATCGATCCCGGCACCGGCCGGATCAACGGCAGCGCGAGCCTCACCCGCGGTGTCCTGGGGCTGCTGGTCAATGTGCACGATTGCGCCTTCGGCTGCGTCGGCTATACCGGCGGCATCGCCGCACTCAATGGCAATCCGCCGCTACTCGATATCACTTGGGCCGCGGCGATTCTCGGAGGTCTCGGATTCCTGCTGATCCTGCTCGCGGTCTCGGGCGCGATCATCTGGTGGCCGTCGCTGCGTCGCATGAGCCATGGCTTCCGGGTGCGCTGGCGCAAAGGCGGATTCGCGCGAGATCGTGACCTGCACAACGTGATCGGCATTATCAGCGTCCCGTTTCTGCTCCTGTGGGGGATCACCGGCGCGACCCTCGAGCTGCCCGCGGTGAAGGACGCGTGGTTGGTCTCGACCGGCGGCAAAACGGCCGCCGAACTGGCCGATGACAGCTTCACCCCGCGCCAGACGTCACCGGGGACCCCGCCGATATCGGTCACCGAGGCGACCGATGCCGCCCTGCGCGCGGTGCCGGGCAGGCTGGCCTATCTGATGCTGCCCGCCGAAGGCGCCGACTACTACCGTGCCGCGATCGCCAGCGGCTATTCGCCCTACGCGCATCGCGCTTTCTACAGCGGCGATATCGTCGTCTACGTCAATTCCCATGACGCGAACGATATTTCGGTGACCGAGACGGGTGAAGGCAGGCCGGTCGCGAACAAGTTCTACGACAAGCTGTTCGAACCGGCGCATTTCGGCTGGCTGGTCAACGGCTGGTGGCGCATTCTCTGGCTGCTGTTCGGCCTGACCCCGCTGGCGCTGGCTGTCACGGGTCTGTCCACCTGGCTGTTCAAGAGCCGCACCCGGCGCAGAAAACGCTCGGCCTGACCGAGGGGGAGCACGGTCGAATGTGCTGTTGGTCACCGGGATTGGGGAAGCTGTGGACCGAGACTGTCTGGGACTGTAACTTTCCCTCAGTCGAACGCGCCGGTTGCCTCCGGTTTGCGGTGTTCACCATATCGGTTGTGCGGCAACATCTTTCGATGCGTCCGACTTGCTTCGCTCGTCCTCGTTCTCTTCTCGCGGATCAACCGCGCTCGCTCATCTCCCGGAGGTTCCCGAAATGTTCTCGACGGCAACGCTTGTCACAGCTCGTCGGTGGCGGCGCGCACCCGCGCGCCGCACCTGGATTGTCGCCGGCCTGGTATTGAGTGCGTTCGCGTCGGAACCCACCGCCACCGCGGATTTCATCGATCCGGCCGCACTCGGATTGACCATCCGGCATCAAATCGACGCAACCGCACTCGACAGCACGCATCTACGCGTCACTGAGGCAGACACCGCGCTGAAAGTGGTTCCGCCACTGGACGGTAGCCCGCTCAGCCGCGCCGCCTACCTCAGCGGTATCGCGATCGGTCAGGTCGAGCTGCCCGCCGGAGTTCAGCCGAAGGATGTCAGCCTCGAGGTGGGTTTCGCGGTCGCGTACCCCTGGCAGCTCACCTCGGCGACCGTCACCATCAATACCCCGAGCCTGTCCGTTATCCCCAATATCGGCGTGGGCCTAGGCGCCGGCGGCCCGTCCCTGAATCCGTCGATCGGGGTGGCGGTGGACGTCATCCCCTCACACTCCCTCGCGCTCGCCCTCGCGCCGGGCACCGTCACCGAGACCTCCCTGGCGAAATTCCCCATGACCACACCGGTCTCGTCGATCGACCTGGAAAACACGCGGGTCTCGGTATCCGGCGCCATCGGGCAGGTGAATCTTCAAGTCTTCGTACGGCTTACGGTGATCACCGAATCCAGCCAGATCTCCCGGGTGATCTACAGCGACCCACTTCCGCTGTAATCGGGGCCGCTGTGTATCGATCGGTTCGTCGGGCTCGGTTCGCTGGACCGTCCGGGTCCGGTCAGCGGTTGGCGGCGAGAGCCGCCAGCGTGACCTGTCGGAGCGTATCGGACAGCTGCGCGGCCAGATCCGCGGTCAAGGGCCGGCCGTCGCAGCTGATCAGCGTGCAATCCGGGACGCTGCCGGGGCCGTATCCGAGCAGTACCGCCGCGATGGCGGTTGGGTCTGCCCAGGCGGCGAGATCGGCGGGGCTGCCGATCAGCGGGCCGAATGAGTCGTCGTAGCGGTACGGGTCGTCGTCGGGGACGGCGGGGACGTCGGTGACCGCCCGCGTGATCCGGCGCAGGAGTTCCTTGTTGTCGGGATTGGATTCGGCGGCGAGCGAGGTCTGGGTATTGGTCAGATCGATCGATCCGGGAATGCCGGTACGGACGATCACCATATCCAAGCTGGGCACGACGACGCTGAATTGCCCGAGCGCACCGACGAACGAGTACATATCGCGCGGCGATCCGGGAAACATATTGTGCGGGAACACCTTCGCCATCGGCACGGTCGCGGTCTTATAGGAGTCGCCCGCATTGAGCCAGAACAGGAATCCGTATCCGCCGTTCGCGGCGGTCGGTTCGGCGGCCTGGCGGATGTACGAATCGTCGATCAGTCGCTGTCCGCGCCAGACGCCGCGCTGCAGCATCAGCTGTCCGAGGCGGGCGAAGTCGGCGGGCCGCATGGCGAGTCCGCCGTGAACCGCGGTGTCCCCGTGCCGATCTCGCAGCCAGATCCAATGGTCGCGGGGGATGCCCAGCGGAGCCATCACCTGTTCCTGGACGAAGTCCTGGAAATCCTGACCCGTGCTGATCTCGACTATGCGCGGCAATAGTTCCAGCACCGATTGTGAATACTGGAATGTGCTGCCGGGCTCGTACGCGAAGGGTCGGTGTAATGCCTCGGCTACCTCATCGGTGGTGATGGCGGCAATGTCGGTGCCCCAGGAGAATTCGAGCCCGGTGGTTTGATTCAGGACCTGGCGGACGGTCAGCGCGCCGTGGCGTTCGTCCGCCTGTGGAAAGAATGTGCGCAGTGGATCATCGAGGCCGAATTTGCCCAGGGTGATCGCGCGCCCGACCGCGACGGACGCGACACCCTTGGAGGAACTCGCCAGCGGTGTCGGCAGCACGGCCGCCAGGGCGTTGTCGGGCGCGTAATCCGCAGTCAGGCAGCCATGCCGGTATACCTGAATCGCGAACCCGCCCTTGCGGGCACCGAAGGACAGCGCATCGGCCAATGCCGTCGGATCGAGCCCGAGATCCGCCGGTTCCGCACGCTGATATCCCTGATCACCGGCGGGCTCGGTGCAGGCGAACGCACCCGATTCGGCATTCGCGGATACCGGGACGACGCCGAACAATGCCGTGGCACAGGCGAAACCCACCGCCTGCGCGAGCAGCGACAGCACGCGTCGACGTCGGAAAATCATGGGGCACCCTCCGCACCGAGTGGTGACACCGTTTTCGGCATCGAGTGATGCTGGCATCCCGGATGCGTCCCGGACATCGGGCAATGCGCCAAAATTCGCCGCCGAGTTCCGGCAGAGTGCACTGTGCTGTTTCGCGGGATCCCGCCGAGGGGTGTCCGCCCGCGTAAACCGGTATGTGATCGGATTCACCGGATGAATTCCACGGCCTTCGATGTCCGATTTTTTCGTTCGGTTCGCTACAGATGACTTGGCAATTTACGTATCCCTTACGCCCTACCCTCTCACCTGCGGAATGTTGACGCTTCCAGTAAACAGCCAGTTGTTAACCAACGATTGAGAAATCGGGGTTAGCGTGTGCGCTGCGCCGGATTCACCGCCGAATTGACGCCTCTGTTCAATGTCTTCTACATTTCGGATCCACGGAGTCGTGCATGCGTAACGTGTTCAATATTTCGCCCGCTCGGTACATCGAATTCACAGCGACGGATCTGCCCCCGGCCCCGTCCGTTCCGCGCCTTTCGGAGGCGGTGCTGAGCCGCCTGCCCAGCGGTGTCACGCGGCCCGGTTTCGCGCCGCGCAGTCTCACGAAGGGGATCCTGCATCTGGGCTGTGGATCATTCCATCGCGCGCATCAGGCATTGGTGACCCAACATGCCATCGATGCCGCGTCGGACCCGCGCTGGGGAATCGTGTCGGTGGCGATGGCGCGCCCAATGGTGGTGGACGCCTTGCGTTCTCAGGACAATCTCTATACGACGCTGCTGCACGATGACGGGCAGGCGCGGGTGGAGGTGGTCGGGTCCATCGTCGAAGGGGTGCACGCGCCCTCGGATCGGCTTGGCGTGCCGAGCCGGATCGCGGATCCCGGGATCAAGATCGTCACGCTGACCGTCACCGCGAGCGGATACTGCGTCTCCCCGGTCACCGGGCGTCTCGATCCCGAATGTGAATCGGTGCGCCACGATCTGCGGCATCCGCGCCGCCCGGTCACCCCGATCGGCATGCTGGTCTACGGTCTCGACCTGGTGCGGCACCGCGGCGGTACGCCACCGGTGGTGCTCAGCTGCGACAACCTGTGTGCGAACGGCCGCACCCTGCGCGCCGCCGTCATCGATTTCGCGGCGCTGCGCGATGGCGGTCTCGCCGAGTGGATCGCGCGCAACGTCCAATTCCCCAACAGCGTCGTCGACCGGATCGTGCAGCCCGCCACCCCGGCCGATCCGGTCGCGGCGCGAAACTGGTTGGGCGGCATCGAAGATCAGGCGCCGGTATCTGCGGAACCGTTCATGACCTGGACCATCGAGGATTTCGACGGTGACCGGCCGCGCTGGGATCTGGCCGGTGCGCATTTCGTCAACGATGTGACCGACCATGAACTGGCAAAACTGCGCCTGCTCAACGGAACTCATATGCTGCTGGCCTATCTCGGCGCGCTGGCCGGGTATCGCACCGTCGCCGCGGCCGCCGCCGATCCCACGCTCGGCGCGCTGGCCCGCCAGTTCATGCTGTACGAGCAGGGCCCGACGCTGACACTGCCGCCCGCGGAACTGCGACGGACCGTGGACGAGTTGATGATTCGCTTCCGCAATCCGGCGATCTGCCACGATATGACGCGGGTCGGCCGCAATGGCTCGGACAAGATGATCCCCAGAGTTGTTGCCGCACTTCGCGACAACGTCGCGGCGGGCCGTCCGACGCCCGCGGCGGTATTGCTGATCGCCGCGTGGATCCGCTGGTTCACCGCCGCCCAGGCCGCCGATGCGGTGATGGAGGTGATCGACCCGCGCGCGAATTCGCTGACCCCGCTGGCAGATGTGGCGGATTCGCACCTGTGCGCGCAAAGATTCCTACAGCGCTCCGATATCTTCGGCACGCTGCCGGAGCCGGATCGACTGCAACGCCAGGTCGGTGACGCGCTGGCCGATCTGACTCACGAGGGCGTCGATGTCGCGGTGCGGCGCAGGCTGTCCTCGGTACTCGAAGGGAGTGTTCGATGAACCCCGTGCGCGCGGTCGTCTTCGATATGGACGGCCTCCTCATCGATTCCGAACGATTGGCCATGCGCTCGCTGATCAGCGCGGGGGCCGAACTCGGTTACGGTATGCCGCTGGATTTCTGCCGATCCATGATCGGCGTGCCCGCGGACCGCTGCCGGGAGCTGGCCACCCAAACCTACGGTTCGGATTTCCCGCTGGAGGAGTACTTCGATCTGCACGAGACGCACCTGCGCCGTCTCGTCGACGACGGCGAACTGACCACCAAACCGGGTGCCCTCGCCCTCCTGGATATCCTTGATCAGCAAGGCATTCCGAAGGCCATAGCCACCTCGTCCTCCCGCGAGCGAGCCGACCACCACCTCGAGCTGACCGGCCTCGCCGACCGCTTCGACGCCGTGATCACCCGCCAGGACGTCGACAATGGCAAACCCCACCCCGAGCCATACCTGAAAGCCGTCGCAACCCTGGCACTCGACCTCGATGACACCCTGGCCCTGGAGGATTCCACCAACGGCCTGCGCGCCGCCCACGCCGCCGGCCTGCGCTGCATCCTCATCCCGGACCTGGTGCCCCCCACCGACGAATCCCGCCGCCTGGCCCACCGCCTCTACCCCGACCTGCACCATGTCGGCGACTATGTCGTGGCAGCCAACGCGTAGCGGGGTCGAGCGCCGCGTCGAACCTGCTGGAGCACAGGAGTTCTCGGATACGCACCGAAGCGGCCGCCGTTCGCCGTATGGTCCGGGCCGCCGCTTCGCGGCCGAGTACCTGGGCACCGCGTTGCTGGTCGCGGTGGTCATCGGCTCCGGCATCTCCGCCCAGCGGTGGTCGCCGAGCGATCTGGGCCTCCAGGTGCTCGAGAGTTCCATCGCGATCATGCTCGGCCTCTGGGTGCTGATCCTGGTGTTCGGTCCCATCTCGGGCGCACACTTCAATCCGGTGGTCTCCGTGGTCGATTGGGTGTTGGGTCGTCGTATCGGTCGCGGACTTCCGGGTTCCGAGGTATTCGCTTACGCGATCGCCCAGACCCTGGGCGCCGTATCGGGCGCGATACTCGCGAACATCATGTTCGACCTGGCCCCGTTACAGATATCGACGAATCACCGGGTCACCACCGGCCATCTGGTCGGCGAGCTGGTGGCCACCGCCGGCCTGCTCTCGGTAATCCTCGCGCTGGCCAGATCCGCCCGTCCGGCGCTCTCGGCCGCCGCCGTGAGCGCCTACATCGGGGCGGCCTGCTGGTTCACCAGTTCCACCGCCTTCGCGAACCCGGCCATCACCCTGGGCCGGACCCTCTCCGATACGCTCGCCGGTATCGCCCCCGCCTCGGCCCCCGCCTATATCGCCGCCCAAATAGTCGGTGCCGCGATCGGTCTCGCGATCATCTCCTGGTTCTACCCGGACGCCCCGGCCGCGGCGGACAACGTCACCGTCCTGCACCGGGTCCCCGGATCCCGCCGCTGATCCGGACCGGTTCGGATCAGTTCCGTGCGGGTGATGACCGGAGCTGGTCCGCCAGCGCGACCGCGGTGGCCGGGAACCGGTCGAGCAGATCGGTCACCTCTCGGTTGCCCGTCGGCCCGGCTTCGTGCCACGCGCCGTCGATGCCGAGGAGTCCGGCGAGAGCGTCGGTTGTTGCCGGATGAATGGCCAGCAGCTCGGAGACCGGCCCTCCCGAAACTGCAACCAATTGTGGTGTGGCTGCGGTCAATTCGTCCGACCAGGGTGGGATGAAGGCGTCCACGGCGGGTAGGGCGCCGGGGAAGGTGCGGCCTGCTTCGCGGACCAGGCCGGGGATGAGGTCGGCTGTTTGGTCCTTCAGGGTGGTGATCAGTTTCGGTAGCCAGGGCAGTAGCACCGTATCGGGGAGGGTGCCGAAGGCTTTTGAGAGTAGTTCGACGACAAAGGGTTTCAGGGCCGGGGCGGGGTCTATGGCTTGGATGAAGCCGCTTATGTAGTGCGGGACCGTGGGGAGCACCAGGGGGTTGGTGAGCATGGCGTCGCAGCGGGTGCGGAGTTCGGGCATGGTGAGCATGCCGAGTTGGAAGCGGGCCGCCCAGAGGAGGGCTATTTTGGCCGGGGATTCGGGGTGGGATTGCAGGACGGACAGTTCGAGTTGGGTGTGGTCGCAGCCGAGGGACAGGGCCAGGTTTTCCATGCCGAAGAGGAAGCCGAGCATGGCCGCCACCTGGGCGGGGCCGGTTTCGTCGGTGGTGAAGGCGGTGGGGAGCAGGGTGCAGTAGTGGGCGTAGCCGGTGGTCACGAAGCGTTCGCACCAGGTCGGCAGGCCGCCCTCGGTGGAGCGGAAGTAGTTGAGTAGCAAGCGGATTCGGCGCAGTACTACGGGGGCGTCGTCCACCGTGCGTTCGGCGGACAGCAGTTCCACCGCGCGATTGCCGAGTTCGGCGGCGAGGCGGGCCGAGCCGAGGTAGACCAGTGCGTCTTCGACGGCGGCCAGGGCTATCGCCGCGGTGGCGTCCGGTGCGGTCACCGAGCGGCGCAGGCGCTGTTCCAGGACCTGTTCCACGGAGACGCCCTCGTAGCCGAGTTCGACCAGGGAGCGCTGGTGTTTGCCGAGGCCGATATCCCAGCTCTCCTGGATCGAGGTTTCGCCCAGTCCGCGCGAACCCATGATGGGGCGCAACGCGTCCTGCGGGAGCAGTCTGCGCAGCAGCCACAGCAGATCCGAGCACGGGCGCAGGTCCGGAGTCGATTTCAGGTCCAGCAGCGCGCGTTGCAGGGTGCGCTTGGACAGATCGAGCCCCAGGGGTTCGAGGCGGTCCAGCACATCGCGGGCCAGCGGTGGCAGCGCCGCGTAGCCGACCTGGCCGATTCGGTCGCCGCCGAGCAGGATCTCGCAGAGTCGGCGCACATCGCGGCGGCCGGGGACGCGGTCCTTCTCGATGCAGGTGACGGCCGCGTCCTGGAAGTCGTACGGTGTCGGCCGGGCTCGATTTCGCAAGCCCGCCAACAGGATCGAGGTCTCGAAGATCGCGATCGCGTCGGCGGTGCTGGCCAGATAGCCGTTGCGCCGGGCCAGTCGAACGATATCCACCGACCATTCCAGCAATTCGGCCTCATCGAGCGGGTCCAGCACCGGCGGCCGGGACAGGAATCCCGAAAGCTGATCCGCCACTTCGGCTTCCGATTCGGCCGGCAGCGGAAGCTTCTTGACGCGCTTCTTCGCCCCCGGCTGTCCCTCCAGTTCGAAGGGCTGCAACTTGCCGCGCCGCAACCCTTTCGCCCAGGTGGCGGCGGCAATCGACACCGCGCCGCCCGCCAAACCGAATTGCGCTTCGATCGCCGAGTGGCTGGAGGGAATCAACCCGTAGTGCCAGGTCGTGGCCGAACGCGGTGAGATCTCGAACGGTGCGTTCGAGTCGATGCCGAACTGTTCGACCGGACTGGCCGCATGCGCCGCGCCGCAGATGTACAGCGCCCGCGCCGGATCAATCGCGTTGGCGGACAAGTGTTCCCGCATGCGCGTCCACATGTACCGCTCACGATTCTCATCCTCTGCGGTGCTGCCGCGCCGCAGTCGCCGGAACAGACTGCCGATCAACACCATGACCTGCCGGTAGGTGTCGTAGTCGGCATCCGCGAGCGGCTGCTCGACGTACTGGTCCCACCATTCGGACCAGTGCCGGACCTTGCCGTGATGCAGCAGATGCTCTTCGAGTTCGGCGAAACGCGGTCGCAGATCACCGATTTCGATACCGACCGCCGCACCGTGCAGACCGTCGTCATCGGGCTGCTCGCCGTCGGCCGGCACGTCCTCCGGCGGCGTTTCCTGCGGAGCCCACTGGAAGACATGATCGGTGGACCGGTCCACCAGCACCAGTTCCACGCCCGGCGTATCGAGCGCGTAGGCGATGGCCTGATACTCCGCCGACGATTCGGTGATCGGCGCGACCACCGACAGCGGCGCCCAATCCGCCGGGAAGCCAACGGTATCGGTGGCGAACGCCTGTAGTGCGACCGGCAATCGGCAGTTGCGCAGTTCATCCAGCAGCGGCCGCATATCCTCGCACAGCTCCATGTAGATGACGCTCGGCTGCTTCTCGCGCAGTCGCCGCACCATCGCCAGGCCGGACGCGGGGGAGTGGTGGCAGACCGGGAAGATCTCCAGCCGCTCCGACAGCGCCCGGTCGACATCGTCGACTATGCCCGCCAGGATGTCCCCGGCCGCTCCGGGCTCACCCGCGAACGCGACGGCCGCGTCCGTCAGCTGATCCCGCAGCGCGGCAAAGGTATTCGGCGCGGAACGAATATCGGAGACGGTCATGAGAGCCTCGCGATCGCGGCCCGGCCGCCCTCCAGGAATTCGCCCCACGGGGCCTTGCCCTTATTGCTCTTGATGCGCGGTTCGACCACACCGTGCAGATACTTGTTGAGAATCGCCAGATCCTCCGGCGTGCGCCGAGCCAGCGACCCGACCAGCGAGCCGGCGAGGGTCTCCGCGCTCAATTCCTTCGCCCCGAAGAACTGGCTGTGCAGGATGGCGTCCTCGAGCACGCCGATCTGCTCGGCGGTGGACAGCGCCGACTCCAGTTTGTCGTCATCGCTGGTGGCGGCCGCGGCGGCGGCGCGCAGATCGGCGAAGCTCTCCAGCAGGATGTCCAGCAGCGTGGGCGGCAGTTCCAGTTCCAGGGAATGGCGGCGCAGCAGTTCCGCGGTGCGGAAGCGCACGATCTCCGCCTCGCTCTTCTTATTGGAGACGACCGGAATTCGCACGAAGTTGAAGCGCCGCTTGAGCGCCGAGGACAGATCGTTCACACCCCGGTCGCGACTGTTCGCGGTGGCGATGATGGAGAAGCCGGGCTGGGCGAACACCACATTGTCGTCATCGAGTTCGGGGATCGAGACATATTTCTCCGACAGGATGGAGATCAGCGCGTCCTGCACATCGCTGGTGGAGCGGGTGAGTTCCTCGAAACGGCCGATTACGCCCTGCTCCATGGCGGTCATGATCGGGGACGGGATCATCGATTCCCGCGACTGCCCCTTGGCGATGACCATGGAGATATTCCACGAGTACTTGATGTGATCCTCGGTGGTGCCCGCGGTGCCCTGCACCACCAGCGTGGAATTGCGGCTGATCGCCGCGGCCAGCAATTCGGCCAGCCAGCTCTTACCGGTGCCCGGATCGCCGATGAGCAGCAGGCCGCGGTCCGAGGCCAGCGTGACGATGCTGCGCTCGACGAAACTGCGGTCGCCGAACCACTTCTGCGCCACCTCGCGATCCAGGCCGTCGGCGCGTTCGGAGCCGAAGATGAACAGCCGCACCATCTTCGGGCTCAAACGCCAGGAGAACGGCTTGGGATTGTCGTCGATGGACTCCAGCCAATCGAGTTCCTCGGCGTACTTGATCTCGGCGGGGGCGCGCAATACGTTGTTCATGGTGTCTCCTAGTCGAGAAAGTTCTTGAGTTCGTGCACGAGTTTCTGGATGCGTCCCGAAATGACCGGGGTGCCAAGGGCTTTGAAGCGCTCACGGAACCACGGATTGACGCTCTGATGGCCGGAGCTGTTCACCGAGCCGACCGGAATGAGTTTGACCCCGGAACGGTGCACGGCCTCCATGGCCTCGAACAGCGGTTGTGAGCGATCGAATTCGTAGAAGTCCGAAATCCACACCAGCACGGTGTTTTTCGGATCGCTGATCTTGGGCTGCGCCATGGCCATGGCGATCGGGCCGTCATTGCCGCCGCCGAGATTGGTGCGCAGCAGCACCTCGAACGGATCGTGCACCCACGGGGTGAGATCCAGGGCTCGGGTGTCGTAGGCGATGAGGTGCACATCCACCTTGGGCAGGCCCGCGAAGATGGATGCCAGGATGGTGCAGTTCACCATCGAGTCGACCATGGAGCCGGATTGATCGACCACCACGATCATGCGTGCGGGGACCGTGCGCTTGGCGGTCTGCCGGTAGTACAGCCGGTCGACGTACAGGCGTTCGTCCTGCGGATTCCAGTTGGGCAGGTTCTTCCAGATGGTGCGGTCCACATCCAGATTGCGCAGGATGCGTTTGGGCGGCACCGAGCGGTCCACGGTGCCGATGCTGGTCTGCTGCACCTGGGTGCGCAGTACCTCGGCGACCTCGTCGATATAGCGGCGGATGAGGCGTTTGGCATTGGCCAGGGCCACACCGGACAGATTGTGCTTGTCCCGCAACAACTGTTCGATGAGGGACATGCTCGGGGTGAGCTGGGCCGCCAGGTGTGGATCGGCGAGCACTTCGCGCAGCCGCATGCGGGATACCAGCTCGCCTTCCAGACCGGTGAGCACGCCCTGCACGCTGCCGGCCTCCTCGCCGAGGCAGCGGCGCAGCCAGTTGGCGTCGGATTGCCAACCCGCGAGTTGAGTGGCGCTGACCTGACCGGAACCGGTGGCGAAGACATTGAGCAGCAGTTTGGAAACCAGTGCGGCGGTGCGGACATCGGCCGCGCCGATGGTCTGGAGCGTCTCGGACGGGGTTGCCTCGGGCGCGGAGCCTTCGGTCGTATCGCCCGCGGCTGCGTCCGCCGGCGGTACCTGCTCCGCCTCGGTGAAATCGAGCCCGTCGAACTCCGCCCGCATCGCCGGATACCGTTGCACCACATTGTCTATGGAGATACCCGCATCCAGCACCGCCAGCGGCAATCCGAGATCGTCGACGATCCCGGCGCTCGCCTGCTCCAGGGTCGGCTGTTGATCGCCGCTGAAGACACCGGCCAGCAGCCGCCAGTACAGGATCTGCCTGCGCGTCTCATGATTTGTCATTTCCGCAGCAACCGTCCCGCGCGTTCGCGCAATACGGCGACGGCATCGCCCGACTTCGCCTGTGCCTTGGCGATTTTCGGATCGGTGGGGCCCAGCGCCCAATCACCGTTGTGGAACGTGGTGAGCGCGGTCTTGACCTTGCGCTGAATGGCCAGCGGTCGCACCGACCAGCCGCCGATGTCCCAGCGCAGCAGTCCGATCAGACTGCTGGACGCGCCGACTCCGGCCGAGGTGAGCGGACCGGCGGACGGCAGTGCGTCCAGTTCCACTCGTATTCGAGCCGCACCCAATTCCAGTGCGCCATCGCGGAACCGGTACCCCTCGAACAGAACCGGTACTGCGATGTGGACCGGATCGCGATCCAGCGGTGCGACGGCCGGGGCCTGCGCCTGCGGCAATTGCACGGTGGCGGTGACGAATGGATCGGCGGCCTCCCCAGCCCGCGCCCGATCGTCCTCCCACAGCAGATCGCCGGTTGCCGCGAGCGGCATATCGGTGAGCTCCAGCGCGCGATGCTCCGACAGCGCTGTCAGCAATTGGCGATGCGCTCCCAGCAGCTGCCAAATCGCCGGTCCCACAATGGTATCCACCTTGGTGGCCGCCACCGATACCCGTACCTGCCGTGCTGTCCCCTCCGTCTCCAGCACGCCGTACACCTGGATCTGCACCGCCGTTCCATGCTCGTGCACGTCTACGCCCAGTGGCAGCAGTCGTCCCGAAATCGATTCGACCGCAACGGATTCCGTTCCTCGCCAGGACAGCAGCAGGGCGCGTGCCCACAGGTCGGCCCAGCGTCGCGCGGGCACTCGATCCATGCTCGCGATGGGAGCCGACGCGCTCAGCTCGGCGGTGAATCCGTCGAGCAGCAGCGCCAAACGTCGCAGCGCGGGTTCGCCCAGCAGCGCTTCCACGGTCTGATCCGCGGCCGCCACCAGATCGTGGTCGACGCCCCGCCATCCGGCGATGGCGAGTTCGCCCAGCCAGGCGCGGGAACCGATGGCGAGTGGGTTCGGAGCAGCGGAGTCCGACGTGCCCGGCCAGTCGAATCGATTGCGGCCCAGCGCCGTATCGGCCTGTGCGAGCAGTGCGTCGTGCACCGCGCCCAGCAGGGCGGCGCGAGCGCCCGCCAGTGCCGACAGTTCGTCGGTGCCGATCGCACCCGCGCTCACTTTGGCCACCGCCGCCGCGACAGCCTCGGCCAGCGGTGATCCGGCCACGGCTGCGGCCAGGGCCGCCAGCGCGGCACTCTGCGGTTCGGAAACCCGTGCGAGTCCATTGACCAGTGCGGTGTCGAAGCCGCCGACCACGTCCAGGGTGGGGGTGACGCCGGTGGGCGCGGTCGCCAATGAGTCCAGTTGTACGGCTTGCATCAGCGATTCACCCCCGCCGGAAACCACTGCAACTCCGGAATCGGCGTCGCGCTACCCGGCAGTTCCAGATAGGTCAGGTGCCGCAAGAAGCGGCTGAAGACCGCGGCGGCCGGAGCCGGGTCGCGAGATCCATTGAGGCAGGAGGCGATCCGCTGCCCCTCCGAAACCTCGACACGCAGGAACCGCGCCACGCGGTCCTGCCCGTACTGCAAGACGGCCTCCTCGATGAGCGAGTCCAAATGCTTGCAGGCCCACCCCTGATTCAACCCGCCGCAGGGCCGATTGTTATTGGTGCTGCAGCTGAGCCCGTGCGTCCCCGCCGTCACCGAGGCCACGTACACCCGGGCGATATCGGACCCGCTCGACACCACTCCCTGTAGCCGCCCGTCGGCCATTTCCACAAACGGCACCTTATTCAGTTTCCGTGCCGCCACAGCGGGCAAAACCCTTACGACAGAAGCACTTTCCCATGCCGGCTGATCCGGCAAGGCACCCGATTCCGAGGCCATCGCTTCCCTCCCGATCGATACGATGCGCCCAAGGTATGTGACCCCACCGACAAGTCGCGCGGGCACCCCGAACCTCCAGCTGAACCCCGATTCCGGCCTTCCCGGCCGTGCGGATCGCGTGCCCTTCTGATCGATCGCTGGTGTGGCGTCGATCGCTCACCCGTCGAACGTGTCCGGCGCCTGCCCAGTCGTGGCGGGTCCGAACGCGCGTGAAACGTCGTACCCTCCCGCTACTGTCGTAGGTGAGTGGTTCGAGGGCTGTAGCGGGTGCGGTGAAAGGTGACGGGGCGCAATGAATTCCGGATTTGTCGCGGTGGCACTGCCGATCGCGCTCGGCGTGATCATGTTCGGCCTGGGCCTGTCCCTGACCCCCGCCGACTTCACCCGCGTCGCGCAACAGCCGAAAGCGGTGCTGATCGCGCTCGTCTGCCAGATGGTGGTGCTACCGCTGGTGGCATTCGGCCTGGTGACGCTTTTCGGGCTGGAGCCCCTGGCTGCCATCGGCGTCATGCTGCTGGCGGCCTCCCCGGGAGGCGCGACCGCGAACCTCTTCAGTCACCTGTTCGGTGGTGACGTCGCGCTGAATGTCTCACTGACAGCGGTCAATTCGATCATCTCGGTGCTGACGGTCCCCGTGATCACCAACGCGGCCATCGCGCACTTCGACCCCGAAGACGGCGCGGGCTCACTGGGCGTGCAATTCGGAAAAGCCGTACAGGTCTTCGCGATGGTGCTGATCCCCGTGGCGATCGGCATGACAGTCCGCGCCCTGCGCCCCCTGTTCGCCGACCGCATGGACCGCCCGGTGCGCATAGCCTCCGCCCTCATCCTGGTGTTCGTCGTAATCGGCGCGGTCGCCTCGGACCGCTCGGGCCTGAACGGCGACCTCCCCAAAATCGGCCTGGTCGTAGCCCTCCTGTGCGCGGTGAGCCTGACCATCGGCTACTGGATCCCCCGCCTACTCGGCGTCTCGGAACGCCAAGCCATAGCCTCCTCCATGGAAATCGGCGTCCACAACAGCGCCATAGCCATCACCATCGCGATCACCGTTCTGGACAACACCGAAATAGCAGTCCCCGCAGCCCTATACGCGGTGGTCATGTCCCCATTCGCCGCCGCCTCCGGCTGGCTCATCAGCCGGTGCGCACGCCGCAGCCGTACAGCGAGTCTCGCTGTACGATCGGAGCTGCAAGGCTGATCGGCTCGTTCTGCCGCGCACTGCGTTGCTCGTCTCTATCACGTTCAACACTTACGATGGGCGAACTTTGACCGGGTAACCCAGTCGTAGGCCAATAGCGCTGTGGTCAAGCCGTAGTCGGCGCATGGGTTGGGAACCGATGGTACCCTGCCGTTTCCATCTAGCTGCCGACGTCGTGAAAAGTGTAGGGGCGCAGCAAATTCGGGGTTCGTATGGAGGAGGTGTGCCAGATGCGGCAGTGTTCGGTCTTGAGACCCGGCCACCCCAGTGGATCAGGTGCAACAGGGTCTCCTCGGACTCCTACCATGCATCCGAACTACGAACCAACGGCCAGTTGCAAAACCAACTTGTAGGTGGTTGGTAAGTTAGACCTCTCACGTCGGCATAGCGGTGCGGGCGACAGGAGGGTGGCGGAATGACGATGAGCCTAGGGACGACACCGACTGCGCGGGTGTTCGAGGTCGAAGAGCTTGTCGCGATGGTTTATGACGGAAAGATCAGAATTCCCGAGTTCCAACGGCCATTCCGATGGGGTCTTGAGGACGCACGCAGGCTATTCGACAGCATTATGCGAGGATATCCATTGGGCAGTCTTTTGCTGTGGGCGCGACCAGCTGGTGCGGCACGAATCTCAGTGGGAGCATTGCGTATCGACGCTCCGGCTATGGATCACGCGTTGTGGGTCGTTGATGGTCAACAGCGGGTCACGACCCTCGCAAACGCGCTTTCGGTCGATTCGCCACACGACGAGAGATTCGCGCTGAGCCTTGATCTGATCACCCGAGAGATCCTTCCTACGGTTAGTGCTCGGTCGCTGAGCATTCCGCTTCCAACACTCTTCGACCTCACGCTTCTGATGGCATGGTTTCGAGATACGCCAGAGGCTATGCGGTATTTTGATATCGCAACGGAAGCAGCTAAGAAGATCCGTCAATTCAAAATACCGGCCTCTGTTGTGGAAACTCAGGATGAATCGGTTTTGCGTGATATCTTTGATCGGCTGAACAGCTACGGAAAGCGACTGACAAGAGCGGAAGTATTCACCGCGCTGCACCCAATTGCCCTTGACGGTGGCGGTACAGCGACGACTGCGATTGAGGATATGGTCGACCACATTTCGACCGATTTGGGTTTTGGGACGGTCGATGGAAATACGATCTTTCAGGCTATTCTGGCTCGGCGTGGAGCTGATTTCGGTAGAGAGATGAGAACCGAATTCGAGGACCGCAATGCCGGGGAATTTCCTGGAGAAACGGCTGGGATGGCATACCGCGAAACGCAGGTGGCCTTGGATCGCGCAATACGATTTCTTCAGCAGCACGGCGACACTCCGCACTTCTCCTTTCTGCCTTATAGGCACCTTTTAGTTGTGTTGGCACGCGTTTTTGGACATCATTCAGAGCTCAATGGGCGTCAAATACAACTGCTGCGCCGCTGGTATTGGCGCGCGGCCGCAGCTGGAACCTCTCTATTTCCGGGAGGCAATTCTGGCACGTTGCGCGCGCTATGTACGATGGTGGTCCCCAATTCGCTGGATGCGACTTTGCATAACTTGCTTGAGGTTATACCGCAGTCCAAGACGAGCCTTCCGGATGTCCATCGTTTTCGTACTAACCATGCGAGTGGCAAGATGATAGCGTGCGCGTTGTGGGCGAACCGACCAAGGTCTCTGCGCGACGGTGGTCAGCTAAGCCAGAATGATCTGGTTGAAGCGCTTGGTGAGGCCCAGACGCCGCGACCGGCGCTTACCGCGCTGGTGTCGCGTCGTGCGGCGGGGGCATCGAAGGCTGATTCGGCGGCCCGCTGGTTATTGATACCTGGATTGGAGGCGGCTCCGGCCGAGGTACCTGCCATCTTATCGAGCCGACCGATCGGTATTGATGAAAGCGATTGGGAAGCCGTACTGACGTCTCACGCAATTGGTATGGAAGCGGCTTCAGCTCTGTCGGATAACAACATTCAGGCGTTTGTTCGTGATAGAGAGGATGACCTCTCTATCCTCGTACGACGGTTCATGGCTCATAGAATGGAGTTTGGATTCGAGGACACACCACCGCTCGACCATTTGGTTGTCGATGATTTGGAGTCCGAGCCGGACGAGCTTGAGGATTGGGATCTGGATGAATGACCCGGCTCGGCATGCGGTCTGGTTGTACGACCAGCAGATCGGATGGCTGTTTCATCATGACAACTACACCTGGTTCGAGTTCCGCGACGACTATCTTGCTGCCCCGGACCGACCTGTACTTGGTTTGCGTTTTGAGGAGAGGCCACACTCTCGCTTTGCTGCAAATCTCCGTCTACCGCAATGGTTTTCCAACTTGCTGCCTGAGGGCATTCTTCGTGATTGGATCGCTGCTGAACGCGATGTGTCTCCCGAGCGAGAGATGGAACTCATTGCGCAAGTTGGTCACGACCTGCCTGGGGCGGTACGCGTGCTGCCTGACGGTCATTACCCGGTGCCTGATGTTGCTTCGGTGATCGAATCAGTACCGCACGTGTCAAACTCCCTAAGCTATACGCCGCAGCCTTGGAAATTCTCACTTGCTGGAGTGGGTCTGAAGTTTTCAATGCTCCGTAACGGCAAACAGTTCTCCTGTACGGCTACCGGAGAAGGCGGCGATTGGATTCTTAAACTCCCTGATGCGCGGTTTCAAGACGTACCGCGAAACGAATTTACGATGATGCGCTTCGCGCGCTCTGTCGGTATAGATGTTCCTGAGGTTGCGATCGTTCATCGCGACGATATCGATGGCCTGCCTTCGGGGATCTGGCCCAATCGAGAAGTTTGGGCGTATGCTGTTCGGCGATTTGATCGTTCCGGAGATCGCGGTCCGATACATATTGAAGATTTTGCGCAGGTGCGAGGAATATACCCGGTTCAGAAGTATGAGGGAAACTTCGAAACCGTCGCCGCACTTGCCTATCGTGGTCACGATCTTCGGGCTCTGCATGAATTTGTGCGAAGGCTAGTGTTTTTCGTACTTATTGGCAATGGCGACGCGCACCTTAAGAACTGGTCACTCATTTACACTAACAAGCAAGTTCCCACGTTATCTCCCGCATATGACATCGTATCTACGGAGCTATACGGTATTGGTGACGGTCCCGAAGATCTTGGCCTGAAGTTCGCTGGCAACAGGCGATTTGATGCTGTCCGAATTAATCAGTTTGATAAACTGGCTAGAAGGCTCGATGTTAAAAGCGACCTCGCTGCGATTGCACTCGAAGTTCTTGACCTAGCGCAGGTCGAGTGGCCTGTATTCGCTGAAGAATTAAGCGATCTTCAGAATATTCGAGATTCTGTTCACGAGTCGATATTTCGCCGAAGCTCACGCTTGATGCGAACACGCTAGCCGTCAATTGGGCGGGGAATTGCATGGCCCGACGATGTCCTTGGTGTGATTGCGGGGACCGGTGTGGTGCCTTCCGGCATAGTTTGTCCAGTAGAAGCGGAAGATGGTGTTGCCGCTCTTCAGATTGGACTTAGCTGTAGTCGATTCAGGCGTTGGTTCGGTGTACTCGAAGCTTGCGGTGCCAGCCGTTGTCAAGGTAGTGGGTGAGGAGTCCGTTGAAGTGCGGGGTGGATGTGTTCGTTGACTTGGGTAGGTGGCGGAGGCCTTCCTCGATGTCGGCCAGGTGGGCGTAGCGCATAGTGCCGATCATTTGGTCCGCAGTAGCCGGGTCGCTGACGGGTGGGGATTGTGCAAGGGGCTTTCCACATCGTGGAAAGAAGTGGGGGGTTCAGAATCGGTCTGATCTGAAACGTTCAGGGGGAAGGGTTGGGGAACTTACGGTTTCGGGCACCTACTCACCCGTGAGGAACGTGTCCGATGACTGTGCAATTGGACCCGCCTGGATTGGCGGTGGCGGTCGGTTCCGGCCTTCGCCCGGCTGTTGAGCCCGAGATTTTCCCTTCCGATACGGCGGCGTCCGAGCCGTCCACGGCTCGCGTAGTCATGCGCAGGTTGGTGTCGGTGGCGCGGAAGTCTTCGGGGTTGGTGCTGGTACTGGTGCTGTGGCAGTTGGGGGCTCGGGGGTGGCTGGGGGCTACGACGCCCGCGCCCACCGAGGTGATCGAGGCTGGGCGGGAGCTGATTGTCTCGGGGGAGTTGTGGGAGCATTTGGCGGCCTCGTCGCGGCGGGTGGCGGTGGGGCTGTCGATCGGGATCGTGATCGGGCTGGTGTTGGGGGCGGCGGCCGGGTTGTTCCGCATAGCGGAAGATTTGGTGAACGGGCCGCTACAGGCGATGCGGATGTTGCCGACGCTGGCGTTGGTGCCGGTGTTCATCATCTGGTTCGGGATCGGGGATGAGTTCAAGATCGCGCTGATCATCGTCGCGCCGATCTTTCCGATCTATTTGAACGTGTTGGCCGGGATTCGAGGAGTGGACACTCGTCTGGTCGAGGCGGCGGAATCGCTGGGGCTCAATCGGTTACAGCTGACCTCGAAGATCATTCTGCCGGGCGCGCTGCCGCAGATTCTGGTTGGACTCCGGCAGGCGCTGGGGCTGGGCTGGCTGACGCTCGTGGTCGCGGAGATGCAGACGACCCCGGTCGGACTCGGCTTCCTGATGAATGACGCCAAGGAGTTCCTGCGCACCGATCAGATCTTCCTGGTGCTGGTGATCTATGCCGTGCTGGGCCTGCTCACCGATCTGTTCGTACGGGTGCTGGAGCGCCGATTCCTTTCTTGGCGAACCGGATTCGAGGGAGCGTAGATGACCACCACCATTGGCACCGCGGTACGCATTCGCGGCGCGCGCCGAGTCTTCGCCGGGCGCACCGTGCTCGACGGCGTCGACCTGGATATCGCGCCGGGCGAATTCGTCGCGCTGCTCGGCGCGAGCGGATCCGGTAAGAGCACCCTGCTGCGCGGACTCGGCGGGCTCGACCGCGGATTCACCGGATCTTTCGCGGCCCCTGCGTCCAAAGCCATTGTGTTCCAAGAACATCGGCTGATTCCCTGGATGTCGGTGTGGCGCAACGTCGTACTCGGCGTCAATCGCGCCACCAAGGCGCGGGCCATCACCGCCCTGGAGGAAGTCGGCCTGGCGGCCAAGGCCGATGTCTGGCCCGCCACCCTCTCCGGCGGCGAGGCGCAGCGCGTGGCCCTGGCCCGAGCCCTGGTCCGCAATCCCGAATTGCTACTGCTGGACGAGCCTTTCGGCGCACTCGACGCGCTGACCCGCCTCAAGGCCCAAGCGCTAGTCGCCCGCCTGTGGACCCAGCACCGCCAGGCGGTGCTACTGGTCACCCACGATGTGGAAGAGGCGCTGCTGCTCGCCGATCGTGCCCTCGTCCTGCGCGACGGCCGCATCGCCGAATCCTTCGAAATCACCGTGGCGCGACCGCGTTCGGTGCTCGACCCCACCTTCTCCGAACTCCGCCGCCGCCTGCTGCTCGCACTCGGCGTCGACCCCGAAGCACCGACAGGAGCCGACCATGAGTGAAACCTGGCAGTTGAGTACCGATGTGCTGGTGATCGGCGGCGGACCCGCCGCCTGCTGGGCCGCCATCCACGCGCGCGAGGCGGGCGCGGAGGTGACGCTGGTGGACAAGGGCTACTGCGGAACCAGCGGCGCCACAGCGCCTTCCGGCACCGGCGTCTGGTACGTGGCGCCCGAGGCGACCGCCCGCGCCAATGCCAAGGCGAGCCGCGAAACGCTCGGCGGGCACCTGGCCGACCACTACTGGATGGATCGGGTCCTGGATCAGACCTACGCGAATATGAACCGGCTCGCGGTGGAGGGCCGCTACCCGTTCCCGGTGAACGAGAGCACCGGCGAGCAAATGCGCACCGGCGTACAGGGTCCCGAATACATGCGCCGCATGCGCGCCTGGGTGAAGCGTGCCGGGGTCACCATCCTGGATCACTCACCGGCACTGGAACTTCTGGTCGATGCCGACGGTGTGGTGCGCGGCGCGGCCGTCTATCAGCGGCAGGCCGACCGCGACTACCGCATCGCGGCGGGCGCGGTGGTGCTGGCCAGCGGCGGCTGTGCCTTCCTGTCCCGGGCGCTGGGGACCAATGTGAACACCGGCGACGGCGCGCTCATGGCCGCCGAGGTGGGTGCGCGCTTCTCCGGTATGGAGTTCTCCAACGCCTACGCCATCGTGCCCAAGGGTTCGACCATCACCAAGACCGCCTACTACGGCTACGCCACCTTCTTCCACGAGGACGGCCGCGTGGTCGAGGGTGCGGGCTCCACCAAGGGCCGCTCGGTGATCGCGCGAACCCTGCTGTCGGAGAAGGTATTCGCGCAGCTGGATCGTGCCGACGCCACCGTGCAGGCGCAGATGCGGCTGGGTCAGCCGAACTTCTTCCTGCAATTCGACCGGCGCGGTATCGACCCGTTCACCGATCGATTCGAGGTGGACCTGCTCGCCGAGGGCACCGTGCGCGGCACCGGCGGCATCGATATCGTCGACGACAATTGCGCCACAACGGTTCCGGGTCTCTATGCGGCCGGTGACGCGGCCACCCGCGAACGCATCTGCGGCGGCTTCACCGGTGGTGGCAGCCATAATTCGGCGTGGGCCATGTCCTCGGGCAGTTGGGCGGGCCGGGGTGCGGCGGAATTCGCGCGCGACTCACGACCCGCTCACGCCGCACTGCGCGGTGCCGGACAGGTCGGATTGCGGCCTGACACTTCGGAATCCGTATCGGCGGACGAGATTGTCGCGGCCGCCCAGGCGGAGCTGATCCCGTTCGAGAAGAATCTGATGCGGCACGGCGATCGCATCGCCCCCGCGCTGGCCGAACTGGATGCGCTCTGGGAGCGTGCCGAGCGCGGCCTGGGTGGTGATGCCACCGGCGATGAGCGGGTACGCGCCCGCCAAGCCGCCGCCATCACCGCCGTCGGTCGCCTCATGTACCGATCCGCATTGTCCCGCACCGAGACTCGCGGTATGAGCAAGCGCTCGGATCATCCCGATCTCGATCCCGCGCAGCACCACCACATTCTTTCCGGTGGTCTGCACGAGGTGTGGACCTCTGCGTCCGAACCCGTCGGCGCGAGCGCGGCGGTGGCCTGATGATCGAGCTCGTCCGCGCCAACGATTGCATCGGCTGCGATAAGTGCGTCGATGTCTGCCCCACCAATGTCTTCGATCGCACCGAGAGCGGAATCCCGCTCATCGCACGGCAATCGGACTGCCAGACCTGTTTCATGTGCGAGGCGTACTGCCCGACCGACGCCCTCTACGTGTCCCCGGAAGTGACCCCGCTGCCCGACCCCACGGCGATTCCCGAGGAACAGCTCGGCCGCTACCGCCGTGAGATCGGCTGGGGTCAGGGCCGCAAGCCCGGCAGCCTGGTCGCCATCGGCCCGCGCCTGCCCCACGGCGCTCCACCGCCGCGTCTGTCCGAACTGACAGCGCTGCACTCCGAACCCTGATCGTCACGAAAGTTCTTCATGCGCAACCTGAGAAAGCTCGTTCCCGCCGCCGTGGCCGCACTCGCACTGGTGCTGTCCGGCTGCGGTTCGGGCGCCGACAGTTCGGCCACCCGCACCGAAATCAAAACCCTCCGCATCGGCGTCATCGGCAGCGGCAATGTGCTGACCGGAACCCTCGGGTTCGCCCATCAGCGCGGCGTCGTGTTGCCCGCGTTGAAGCCCTTCGGCGTGGACAATATCGAGGTCTACAGCTTCCCCAACGGCCCGGACCTGAATCAGGCCCTGGTCGGCGGCCGACTCGATGTGGCCAGCTACGGTGACACCCCCGCACTGGTGGCGCGCGGCAGCGGCCTGAAAACCCGTCTGCTGGGGATCAATTCGGTGAACTACAATGCCGGTGTGGTCGCCAAGGATCCGGCCATTCGCACCCTGAAGGATCTGGCGGGCAAGAAGGTCGGCGTCCAACTCGGCTCCTACATCGACCGCTACCTACAGGGCGCGCTCCAAGCCGAAGGCATCTCCGCGCAGCTGATCCACCTGCTCGCCACCGACGCCGAGGCGCCCCTCAACGGCGGTGACGTCGCGGCGGTAGCCCTGCCGGATGTGAACCCGTCCGCATCGCTACAGGCCTTCCTGGCCAAGGGATTCCACCTCGTCGACTCGGTCCGCGACAACCACCCCACCCTGGCCGGTACCAGCTCCGCGGTCAGCAGCCAGGACTTCCTGGACACCCACAGGGACTTCGGCCCCACCTGGCAGGCGATCCTGAACGACGCCAACAAATACTCCCGCGACCACTTCACCGACTACGTGAACTACGAAGTCACCCAATCCAAAGCCCCCGAGGCCGTAGTCCGCGCCACCGCCCGCATCGACACCATCCCCGACGACCTCTTCTCCCCCCAGGGCATCACCCTGCTCACCGGAACCAAGAAATTCCTGGTCGACCAGAAGAAGATCCGCGACGACTTCTCCCTCGACGACTGGTTCTACCGGGATCGCCCCAAGGCCAGCTGACCGCTCCCCGATCGCACCTCCCGATACCGCCCGCACGGGCTAGCATCGGGAGGTCTTTCGGCGCGAGGGGGCTGGCGTAATGGTCGAATGCAAGCGGGTTGTCGTGATCGGGGCCGGAATCTCGGGTCTGGTGACGGCAAAAGTGCTGCGCGAGGACGGATTCGACGTTCACGTACTGGAACAGGAACCCGAGATCGGCGGGGTCTGGACAGCGTCACGCACCTATCCGGGACTGCGCACCAACAACTCTCGCGACACGTATGCGTTCGCCGATCACCCGTACGGTCCGAGCGCGGACATGTTCCCCACGGCCGCCCAGGTGCGCGAATACCTGGCCTCCTATGCCGCCCGGTTCGAGCTCGAACCGGTGATTCGCCTCTCGACCCGGGTGACCGAGGTGGCCCGGCACGCGACCGGCTTCACGGTCACCGTCGTCGGCCCGGACGGTCCGGCCGAGCTGCCCGCCGATTTCGTGGTGGTCTGCACCGGCACCTACTCCGAGCCCGAGATGCCGAATATCGCGGGCCGCGAGCGCTTCGCCGGGACCGTGCTGCATTCGAGCGAGGCGACCTACCCGGCAGTATTCGCGGGCAAACGGGTCATCGTCGTCGGAGCCGGAAAGTCCGCGCTGGACTGCGCCGCCTGGGCCGCCGAGCACGCACGGGACTGCACCCTGGTATTCCGCACACCGCACTGGATGGCTCCGCGCTGGTTTCCGGGCCGCACCCCGGCCGACCAGGTCCTGCTGGGCCGGATGGCCGAGCTGTTCATGCCCTACCACCGGCGCAACCGGGTCGAGCGATTTCTGCACGGACGCGGCCGCGTGCTGCCTCGGATATTCTGGCGCGCAATCGAACTGGTCTTGCGCACGCTGTTGCGCATGCCGTCCGTCCTGGTCCCGGAGCAGCGCCTGCCGCGCGGCCTGGAGAACGCCGGATTCACCTCGGAGTTCTATCCGCTGGCCCGGAGTGGGCGAATCAGTCTGCGCCGCACCATGATCGACTCTTTCGGACCGGACACCGAGGTGCGCCTGACGGACGGTGAACGGCTGGACGCCGATATCGTGCTGTTCGCGACCGGCTGGCGTCAGACGCTACCGTTCCTGACGGCTGACATCACCTCGGAGCTGCTGCAGGACAGTGGATTCCGACTCTATAGGCATATCCTGCCGCCCACCGAACCGCGCCTGGGATTCATCGGTTACGCGTCCTCGACGGCGTGTCAGCTCACCTCCGAGATCTCCGCGCACTGGCTGTCGCAGGTGTTCGCCGATGAACTGAAACTGCCCACTGTCGATGAGATGGATGCCGAGATAACCCGGGTACGCACCTGGCTGGCCGAGGAATTCCCGGCCCGCGCCTGGGGCTTCTACGTCGGCCCGCACCTGATTCACCACATCGACGATCTGCTCACCGATATGGAGGTGCCGACCCGGCGCACCCGTAACCTGGTGACCGAGTACCTGGGTGACTTCACGCCCGCCCGCTATGCCGACCTCACGGCACAGCGCAGAGCGCGGGCGGCCGCCAGGTAGCCGTATGTGGCTGAATGCGGATTATCCGCTACGAAACTATACTTTGCGGTATGACTGCTCTCGCGCCCGTGCGTACCGAACGTGACCTGTCGTTTCTGTTGGATCGGACCAGTCACGTGCTGCGGACGCAGATGTCCGCGGCGCTGGCTGAGATCGGGTTGACGGCGCGGATGCATTGCGTGCTGGTGCATGCGCTTGAGGAGGAGCGGACGCAGGCGCAGTTGGCGGAGTTGGGGGATATGGATAAGACCACGATGGTGGTCACCGTCGATGCGCTGGAAAAGGCGGGGCTGGCGGAGCGGAAGGCGTCGAGTACCGATCGGCGGGCGAGGATCATCGCGGTCACTCCGAAGGGGGCGAAGTTGGCCGCGCGCAGTCAGGAGATTGTGGACGGGGTGCATCGGGACGCGCTCGGTTCGCTGCCCAAGGGGGAGCGGGAGGCTCTGGTGAAGGCGCTGAATCATTTGGTGGAAGGGCATCTTTCGACGACGGCGGAGGCGTCAACGGCACGTCGCGCACGGCAGTGACCTGCTACTTCACAAAAAGAGTCCGTTAGAGATTGTCTGCAACGGAACTATCTAGTACGGTCTCTCTTGTTGGTTCGAACAGGAGAAGATCATGACTGCGTCCAAAAATCTGGCCCTCGCGGTGCTGTCCGCCGCGACGCTGATGACCATCCTCGACGGCAGCATCGTGACCGTGGCGATGCCCGCGATTCAGCAGGATCTGGGCTTCACGCCCGCCGGGTTGAGCTGGACCGTCAACGCGTACCTGATCGCCTTCGGCGGGCTGCTGCTGTTGGCGGGCCGCTTCGGTGATCTGATCGGCCGCAAGACGATGTTCCTGACCGGCAATATCGTCTTCACCGCCGCCTCGCTGCTGGCGGGCGCGGCCACCAGCCCGGCCGTGCTGATCGCGGCGCGGTTCCTGCAGGGCGTCGGCAGTGCGATCGCCGCGGCGGTGGTGCTCGGCATCCTGGTCACCATGTTCACCGAGAAGACCGAACGGGCAAGGGCCATCGGCATCTTCAGTTTCACCGGTGCGGCGGGCGCGTCCATCGGCCAGGTGCTGGGCGGTGTGCTCACCGATGCGCTGAACTGGCACTGGATCTTCCTGATCAATGTCCCGATCGGGGTGCTGACCGTCGCACTGGCCGTCAAGGCGCTGCCCGCCGATCGCGGACTGGGTCTGGCCGCCGGAGCCGACGCGCTGGGCGCACTGCTGGTGACCGGCGGACTCATGCTGGGCATCTACACCGTGGTCAAGATCGAGGAGTACAGCTGGCTGTCGGTGCACACCCTGGGCCTGGGCGCACTGTCGCTGATCCTGTTGACCGCCTTCGTGATTCGCCAGCGCACCGCCGCCACTCCGCTG
Source organism: Nocardia sp. NPDC058058 (assembly GCF_042885355.1). Classification (NCBI taxonomy): domain Bacteria; kingdom Bacillati; phylum Actinomycetota; class Actinomycetes; order Mycobacteriales; family Nocardiaceae; genus Nocardia; species Nocardia sp. NPDC058058. The sequence goes on from NZ_JBHVSA010000004.1 coordinate 1,129,858, forward strand.
CTGCCGCTGCGTATCTTCCGCTCCCGCAATGTGTCCGGCGCGAATGTGGTGCAGATGCTCACCCTGGCCGCCATGTTCGCCTTCCAGATCATCGTCGCGCTGTACATGCAGCGGGTTCTCGGCTACACCGCGCTGCAGACCGGTCTGGCCATGCTGCCCGCCGCGGTCGCCATCGGCGGTGTCTCGCTGTTCGTCTCGGCTCGCCTGATCACCCGCTTCGGTGAGCGCGCCGTGCTGATCTCCGGACTGGTGCTGCTGCTGGCCGGAATGGCCTGGCTGACAAGGCTTCCGGTGCACGCCTCCTACGTCACCGATCTGCTCCCCATGATGGTGTTGATCGCCGGTGGCGGGCTGGTGCTGCCCGCGCTGACCAACCTGGGCATGTCCGCCGCCCGCGCCGATGACGCCGGATTGGCCTCGGGTCTGTTCAACACCACCCAGCAGGTTGGCATGGCCTTCGGCGTTGCGGTGCTCTCCACCCTGGCCGCCTCCCGCACCGGTGATCGCCTCGCCGCCGGGGCCGCCGAGGCCGCCGCGCTGACCGACGGATACCGCCTGGCCTTCATGATCGCCACCGGCGTGCTGGTCGCGGCCCTGGCCATCAGCGTCACCGTGCTGCGCCGCCCCGCCGCGGCGGTCGCCGCACAGCAGGAGTTCGTCGCGGTCGCCTGATTCGACAGCACCTCGAAACACTTCGGGCCCAGCGGATTACCGCTGGGCCCGAAGCGCGTCCCGGATAACCGATGCGGCGGATGTCGTGGACGCATCGGCCCTGCCGATATCAGGTCACCGGCGTCGGAGCGGAAATCCGCAGTGCGGCAACGAGTTCGCGGTACAGTTCATCCCCGGCATACAGCTCGCGGTGGGTTCCGGCGGCGCGCAGCGCACCGTCCTCCAACAGCCAGATGGTATCCGCGTCGATGACGGTGGACAGCCGGTGCGCGATGGTCACTACCGCGCTGTCCCGGGCGATATCCCGAATGACCTGCTGCACCGCCGCTTCGGTGCGCCCATCCAGCTGTGCGGTGGCCTCGTCCAGCAGCAGTATCTCGGGTCGCCGCACGATCGCGCGGGCCAGTGCGATGCGCTGGCGCTGACCGCCGGACAGGCTGGTCTGCGCCACCGGTTCGTCCAGCCCGCCGGGCAACCGGCGCACGGTTTCGGCCAGGCCGACCGCGTACAGCGCCGCCCACGCCTCGGTATCGGTGGCGTCCGGATGGCGATACAGCACGTTCTCCCGAATGGTGCCGGTCAGCAGCGGGGTCTCCTGTTCGACATAGCCGATGCGCGAGCGCACCGAATCGATGCGCAGGTCGCTGTAGTCCTTGCCGTCCAAGGTGATTCGGCCGCTGTCCGGTTCATGGAAACGCAGCATGAGTGAGAAGAGGGTGGTCTTGCCCGCACCGGACGGGCCGACGATGGCGGTATGCCCCCGACGAGGTACCACGGCGGTCAGCCCCGCGACCGCGGCACGATCCGCGCCCGAGTACGTCACCGAAACATCTTCGAAGGTAAGCACATTGGTGCCGAAGGAGCCGGTAGCCGCCGTATGCCCCGCCGAAACGTCCTCGGTGCGAATGGTTTCCGCTTCCCGCAATCGAGCGGCCGCGGCCACGCCGGATTGCAATTGCGCCAGCTGCCGCGTCATCTCGCTCACCGGCTCCACCAGTCCGAACGCGTACAGCAGGAAGGCCACCAGCGTCGAGACGGGGATCGCGCCCGCGTGCACCCGCCACGCGCCGTAGGCCAGGATCACGATGATGGCCAACTGGATTCCACTGCCCGCGACCGTCCAGGCGATCGCCTCGATGCGCACCGCCCGCACCGCGTGCCCGGCCGAATCCTCGGCGTGCGCGATCACCCGGCGGCTCTCGCGCTCCTCGGAACCACTGGACTTCACGGTGCGCACCGCGCGCAACCCGCCCTCGAGTACGCCGCCGAGCCGTCCGACCGATTCCTGCGCCTGCCGCTGTGCGACGGCGATGGCCGGCATGAGCCAGCCCGCGAGCACGGCGATGACGAGCACCGCCACCAGCGTGCACAGCAGCAGCGGCACATCCAGCACCGCCATCAGAATCAGCGTGCCCACCAGCGAGATCGCCCCGTTGATGAGATAGATCAGGCTCGATGACGCCGCCTCGCGCAACAGCAGGGTGTCGGAGGTGACCCGGGTGACCAACTCACCCGGCGGCCGGAATTGCAGATCTGGCAGCACACCGCGAAAGAACCTGCGCACCAGCGATGCCCGCGCGTCCAGCACGATGTGCTCGGCGATGCGGCCGAGCAGAATCCATTCCGCGAGCCCGAAGCCCGCGCCGATGACGAGCAGTCCGAGCAGCAGCGAGATCGGTTGCAGCAGTGAGCTGTCCGCGCCCACCGAGTCGAGGATCCATTTGGTGGCCAGGGGAGTGGCCAGCGCCGCGGCCGTATAGCCGAAGCCGAGGCAGAGTGCGAGCAGCAACCGTCCCCGGTGCGGGCGCACGAACGACCACAGCAGCATCAAATGCTGTGCGCGCCCGGTCGCTGGAATGGAGATTTCGGTACTCTGCATAACTCTAATGGAACACACATGTTCCATTAGAGTCAAGACATGCTCTGTTCGGGACCCTGCTGATACCGTTCCGAATATGCCCGCCACACCCGCCGCCACCGGCACCGGAGCCGCCAGGACCGGAGTTCGCGCCCGCACCCGCGCGGCCATCCTGGACGCGGCGGCCGAGGTACTCGTCACCACCCCGGCGGCCTCGCTCGGCCAGATCGCCACCGCCGCCGATGTCGGCCGCACCACCCTGCACCGCTACTTCCCGGAACGACTCGATCTGCTGCGCGCCCTGGCCCGGCACGTCACCGATCTGAGCACCGAGGCCATCGAGCGCGCCGAACCCCGCGGCGGCACCCCGCTCGCCGCGCTACGCCGGGTGGTGGAAGGGCAATTCGATCTCGGCCCGATCCTGCTGTTCGTCTACTCCGAACCCGCCCTCGCCGGTGACACCGACCTGTGGGCCGAACTCGCGCACAGCGAGAACGCGGTGGACGCCATCCTGATTCGCGTCGGCGAGACCACCGGGGCAACCCTGCCGCTGTCGTGGCAGCGGCGCACCTTCTGGGCGCTGCTCTACGCCGCGTGGGAGGCCGCCAAACAGGAGACCACCCCGCGCCACGAACTCGTCGACGCCATCATGACCACGCTGACCCGGGGCGTTTTCGCCCCCGCCGCAACCGATTAGCCCAAACCGGTTGCGGCGAGCCCCGCTTGCACAGACACTCACGAGAGAGGGGAGCGCGTGAGTATGAGAACAGCCCTAGCGGACGGCCCGCGCATCAGCCAATGGTGCGCGGACGATTTCACGCTACTGCCGGACGATGCCACCTGGCTGGGTCAGCTCGGCTTCGATCCGCCGGTCATGATCCGGCAGTGGCTCACCGAGATGCTGAGCGAGCGAATTCCGCGCACCAGCGTCGATTGGGTCGAGATCACCGCGCGGCCGCGGCAATTCACCGCCGGACGGCATGACGGCGATGCCACTTTCACGGTCACCCGGGTCGGGATGGTCATCGCCATGACCCTGGCCGTGCACTCGCCGGGCAGGCGGCGGCAGGTACTGCGGGGTGTGTTCACCTTCGTCATGACCGGGATGGGCGAGGGTCAGACCCCGCGTCAGCGCACCTGGCTGGATCTGGACGCGAGCCTGCGCCAGGCCGAGCGGGAGTTGAAGTCCCGCATGTTCGGCAGTTAGAAACCGACGTCGATCTCCACGCTGTCCCGCTCGGTGTACATGCGCCAATAGTGTTCGCCCAGTTCGGTATTGGTCATGCGGGCGATCTCCACCCCGGCCGGAACCAATTCGGGATGGTTGTCCACGATCTCCTCGGCGCGGCTGTCGCCGATCAGCACGCCGATATTCAGGACTCCCGCGTAGACGCCGGTGCCCCGGAGTTCATCGGCGAGCTGATGGACGTAACCGCGCTGAGCGGCAAGCGCCACACCGAAATTCGACAGGTACGGCTGCGACGCGTGCGGTGAGGATCCGGAGGAGTACAGCAGCGTGCCCGCGCCGCGTTCGATCATGGCCGGGGCGAGCGCGCGGGTCATGAGAATCGGCGAATGCAGTTTCAGCGCGAGCGGAACGCGCAGTCCGGGCACATCCAATTCCAGGGTGCTCGGGACCCGATCGCTCATCTCCCCGGCCGCGCCGTGCATGGCCACATCGATCTCGCCGAAGGTCTCCCCGATCGCGGCGATGGCCTTGTCGAGCTGATCCGCGTCGGTGACATCCGCCGGGAACGCGGCCGCCTCGATGCCCTCCGCGCGCAGGTCCGCGGCGTGCTGTTCGGCTTTCTCGGGTTTGCGCCCGATGACCGCGACCCGGAAACCCTCCCGCCCGAATCGCCGTCCAGTCCCGACGCCGAGCCCCGGTCCGTAGCCGAATATCGCGATGGTCTTGCTCATGACGCCTCACTAAGTTGAGCGTAGGTTCAAGTTATGCGCGTGACGCTAGCTTAAGTTGAACCCATGCTCAACATATTTCGCACCCCGAATTTGTAGGATCGGCGAATGTCCTCGAACAAGCCGCTGCGCCTGGATGCCCGCCGCAATCGCGACGCCCTGGTGACCGCGGCCCGCGAGGTCTTCGCCGAACGCGGTCTGGACGCACCGCTCAAAGACGTCGCCGCCCGCGCGGGCGTCGCCATCGGCACCCTCTACAACCGATTCCCCACCCGCGACGATCTGATCGCCGCCGCCGTCGAGGACCGCATCGAAGCGGGCGGCCGAATCGCCGAGCGCGCCTTACAGATCGAGGACCCCTGGGAGTCGTTCACCTATCTGGTGGAGCGGGTGTGCGAACTCCAGGCGGGCGACCGGCTGCTCAATGAACTCGCCGTCCGTGCCGCCCCGAGCGCGGCCATCGCGCGCGCCCGCGAGGACGGGCATCACCGGATGCGCGAAATCATCACGCGCGCACAGCGAGCCGGAGTGCTGCGCGCGGACTGGGTGCTCGAGGACATCGCCTTCATCACCTGGGCGCACACCCGGATAGTCGAGGCCACCGGGACGCTGGCCCCCGATGCCTGGCGTCGCCATCTCGCGTTGGTCTTCGACGGTCTGCGCGCGGCCGCGGCCCATCCGCTGCCGGTGCCGCCGATCACCGAGGATCAGCTCATGCGCGCCCTGGGCAGCGCCGAGCAATGAGCGGTGCGCACTGATTCCGGAGCGCCCGCGCCGCGCGGGCTATCGTGGATGGCGTGGGTGTCATCGGCGAGTTGTTCCCGGGTAAGAAGCTGACCGACGAGGGCAGCGAGGACAGCGGCGGCCAGGGTCACAAACCGCGCATGGAACTCGATCTCGATGCCGGGGTGGTGCGCTTGTCCGCGCCGGTGAAACCATCGGACCAGCCGCAGGAGTGATTCGCGCCGAGCAAGGCGGCGATATCGGTGCTCGTGGTCGTCTCGCTCTGCACGTACCAGCGATCGGGATCGGGCGCGTGCGCGGTGGCATTGAGACAGACGATCTTGTCGGCATAGGGGGAGAGCGTGGCGACCGCCTGCCGCGCGGCGACCGGAACGGCGACCGCGATGCGGATCGCGCCGTGCAGCCGGGCCATCCGGCAAATATCGCGCAGGGCGGTGGCATCGGCCACGCAATCATCGGCTATCACCACGGTGCGCTCGGCGAGATCGGCCCGTTTGCGATCACCGCGCAGGCTGAAGGCATTGCGGCACAGGATTTCCGCCTGCGCCTCCTCGGTGGCGGCGCGCTCGGCTTCGCAGAGCCGCCCGTCGGCCACCGCGGTGGTGTCGATGAGCAGTGTCTCGTCCTCGCCGAGAATGCCGTACACCAGATCGGGGTGACGAGCAACGGCCAAGGGGCGCACCAGGATTACGTCCAGTAGGACGTGCAGGGTGGCGGCCAGTTCGGCGGCGACCCGCATTCCGCTGCCCGGCGGCGCGAGTACCACCACATCGTCACCGCGAAAAGCCGCGAGCAACCCGGCCAACTGCCGGCCCGCGTCGTTGCGGTCCATGAACGGCGGCATGTGCTTGCCCGACTGGGGATTTCAGCCGGTGGTCGGCCACGCCGGGGGCGTGAGCGGGGAAGGGGAGGAGAGCCTGGGGTGCCCGAATACCGTCATCATCAAGCGCCCTCTCCATTGAGTGGCTGCCGCGGTGGGTGAGCGGGCCGGTCGCATGGAAGGGCAGCTCGAGAAGGGCAGAATCCCAGTGTACGCCAGCGCGAACTCGTGGTTCCGCCCTTCCCGCGCATACGAATTGATCACATGCCGGTACCGCTCAGATCATGACCGGAGGAAGGCCGCCGCGATACTCCAGAACCTGCCTCGATCCACCGAGCGGAAATCCCAGGTCTCGGCGAGACGGTGGGTCGCACTGACGATGCCGGTCACGTCGAAATCGTCGCGCGTAGCGGTGCCCTTGTCCTCGAGGGCGGCGATGACGTAGGCGGTGGCGGTCTCCACGCTGTGGGGCACGCAGGGCTCCAATCGGTCGGCGGAAAGAGGTGCGGTGTAAAGGACTACGGCTGCGTTTCGGTGAAAACTTCCTCGTATCGGAACTCGGTGGGAATCTGCTCGCCCGCGGCATGCGCCTGCTCCTCCCGGTGGCGCAGGTCGACACGGCGGATCTTGCCGGAGATGGTCTTCGGTAGTTCGGAGAACTCCACGCGTCGCACTCGCAGATACGGAGCGAGGTGTTCGCGTGCGTATTCCAGGATGGCGCGGGCGGTTTCGCGATCGGGTTCCCATCCGGCGGCGAGCGAAACATACGCCTTGGGAACTGCGAGACGGGTGTCATCCGGTTGCGGGACGACCGCCGCCTCGACCACGGCTGGGTGCTCGATGAGCACACTCTCCAGCTCGAACGGCGACACCTTGTAGTCGGAGGACTTGAAGACGTCGTCGGTGCGGCCGATATAGGTGATGTATCCGTCGTCGTCGCGTGAGGCGACATCACCGGAGTGGTAGAAGCCCCCCGCCGTGACAGCGGCATTGCGTTCCGGATCGCCCAGATATCCGGTCATCAGGTTGACCGGAGTGTATCCCAGGTCAAGGCAGATTTCGCCCTCATCAGCGAGTTCTCCGGTGATCGGATCGACGAGTATGACAGGCACTCCCGGGGCCGGTCGGCCCATGGATCCGGGCTTGACCGGCTGGCCTGGGGTATTGCCGACCTGCAGGGTGGTCTCGGTCTGTCCGAAGCCGTCACGAATCGTCAGCCCCCACGCCTTCTCCACCTGTGCGATCACATCGGGGTTGAGAGGCTCACCGGCGCCGAGGATTTCACGCAGACCGGCCGGTCGCTCGCCGAGGTCGGACTGAATCAGCATGCGCCACACCGTCGGTGGCGCACAGAACGTGTTCACCTCCGCACGGCGCAATTGCCCCAGCAGTGCCGCGGCGTCGAAACGGGAGTAGTTGTAGACGAAGATGGTCGCCTCGGCCAGCCACGGGGTGAAGAAGCAACTCCACGCGTGCTTGGCCCAGCCCGGTGCGCTGATGGCCAGGTGCACATCGCCCGGGCGCACGCCGATCCAGTACATGGTCGAGAGATGCCCTACCGGATAACTGATTTGGGAGTGCTGCACCATCTTCGGCTTACTGGTGGTGCCGGAGGTGAAGTACACCAGCAGCGGATCGTCCACCTCGGTGATGGCGGCGAACGGACCGGCCGACATGGTCATCGCCGCCTCGGCGTAGGACCGCCAGCCGGATACCTGCTGTCCCACCGAGATTCGCACGTAGTCGCCGGGCACCTCGTCGAACTTCGGGGTGTCGGCGGCATTGGCGATCACGAAACCCGCACCGCCCCGGTCGATCCGGTCGATCAGATCCTCCGGGCCCAGCGCCGCCGTGGTCGGCATGATCACCGCGCCGAGCTTGGCCACCGCCAGCATGGCCTCCCACAGCTCGGCCTGATTGCCGAGCATGAGCATGACCCGATCACCCTTGCCCACACCGAGACTCGACAGCCAGGTCGCCACCTGATCCGAGCCGGTGGCAATCTGGTCGAAGGTGATGCGCTGTTCGGCGCCGTCCTCCTCCACGATCCAGAGCGCGGTGCGATCGTTACCGCGGGCAATGACGTCGAACCAGTCGGTGGCCCAGTTGAATACGCCGGTCAGGCGCGGCCATTCGAAGTGCTCCAGCGCGGCGCTGTAATCGGTGGCGTGCGCGACCAGCAGATCGCGGGCGGCGCGGTAGGCCGCGGTATTGGCGGTGGGCGTCGCGGTGGTCATGCGGTCTCCTCGGTGGATCGGTGCAGCAGGTCGACGGCGATCTCACGCATCTCGATCTTGCGGATCTTGCCGGTGACGGTCATCGGGAACTCGTCGACCAGATGGACGTAGCGGGGGATCTTGTAGTGCGCGAGCTTGCCGGTGCAGAATTCGCGCAGGGCCGCGGCGGTGAGCGGAGTCGCGTTCTCGCGCATGCGAATCCACGCCATCAGTTCTTCGCCGTATTTGGCGTCCGGCACGCCGATCACCTGGGCGTCGAGGATGTCGGGATGGCTGTAGAGGAACTCCTCGATCTCGCGCGGGTAGATGTTCTCGCCACCGCGAATGACCATGTCCTTGATGCGGCCGGTGATGGCGACGTAGCCGTCCTCGTCCATGGCGGCCAGATCGCCGGTGTGCATCCAGCGCGCGGAATCGATGGCGTCCGAGGTCTTCTCGGGATCGTTCCAGTAGCCGAGCATGACCGAATAGCCGCGCGTGCACAGCTCGCCGGGCACTCCGCGCGGCACCGTCAGGCCGGTGTCCGGGTCGACGATCTTGATCTCGATATGCGGTCCGGCCTGCCCCACGGAGGCGGTGCGCTGCGCCAGGCTGTCATCCGCGCGGGTCTGGGTGGAAACCGGTGAGGTCTCGGTCATGCCGTAGCAGATGCTCACCTCGCGCATGCCCATGCGCTCGATGACCTGCTTCATCACCTCGACCGGGCACGGTGATCCGGCCATGATGCCGGTGCGCAGGCTGGACAGGTCGTAGGTGTCGAATTCGGGATCGGCCAGTTCGGCGATGAACATGGTCGGCACCCCGTACAGCGAGGTACAGCGTTCGGCGGCAACGGCTTCCAGGGTCGCGCGCGGTTCGAACGAGGGCGCGGGAATGATCATGGCCGCACCGTGGCTGGTGGCGGCGAGATTTCCCATCACCATGCCGAAGCAGTGGTAGAAGGGGACCGGAATGCAGATGCGGTCCTGTTCGGTGTACCCGCACAGCTCGCCGACGAAGTAGCCGTTGTTCAGGATATTGTGGTGGCTGAGCGTGGCACCCTTGGGGAAACCCGTTGTGCCCGAGGTGTATTGGATATTGATCGGGTCATCTGCCGACAGTCCGGCCTGTGCGAGCGCCAGTCGTTCCGGATCGCCCGCACGGCCGATCTCGAAGAGTTGCCGCCACTGCGGGCTGTCCAGCAGCACCACCTGTGCCAAGTCCGGGCATTCCGGGCGCACCTGCGCGATCATGGCCGCGTAATCCGAGGTCTTGAACGACGGCGCGGCGATCAGCGTGTGAATTCCGGCCTGCCCCAGCACATATCGCAGCTCATGCGCGCGGTAGGCCGGGTTGATGTTCACCAGGATCGCGCCGATCTTGGCCGTCGCGTACTGGGTCAGCGTCCACTGCGGGCAGTTCGGGGCCCAGATGCCCACCCGGTCGCCCTTGCCCAGCCCGCTCGCCAGCAGGCCCAGCGCCAAGGCGTCGACCTCCGCCAGGAACTCGCGGTAGGTCCAGCGCAGGCCCGTGGTGTAGTCGATCAACGCATCGCGCTCGGCGAACCGGGCCGCCGTGCGATCCAGATTGTCGCCGATGGTGTCCCCGAGTAGCGGAGTGCTCCACGCCCCCGAGGAATAGCTCACCGGCCGGAGCCGGTCCGTGCTCATGCTCACTTCGGTAGGATCCACGTCACACCACCACCCCGACCAGCCCCGAACGGGGGTATCCATGAGCCCGGCCACAGACGATCTGCTGCGCCCCGATGACGGCGACGCGCTGCGCGCGGAATTGCGGCAGATCGCCGCGCTGTCCAAGGCCCCCGTGGTGTTCGGCGGCACGGTGCACGCGGGCGGCCTGGTGCTCAGTGAATTCGTCGGCACCCGGACCAATGGCATGCGCGGCCTGCTGGTCGCGCCCAGTTCGGGGCTGGGCGGCAGTGCCATCGCCACCGGCAGGCCGCGTTCGGTCGCGGACTACCGTTCGGCCTCGACCATCACCCACCACTACGACGGCCCGGTGCTCGGCGAGGGCCTGCGCGCGGTGGTGGCGGTACCCGTGGTGGTCGGCGGGCAGGCGCGAGCGGTGCTCTACGTGGCCAACCGCGACTCCGGGCCGATAGGGGATCGGGTCGCCGATGCCATGGTGCGATCCGGGCAGCGGCTCAGCGTGGAACTCGCGATCCGCGATGAGGTGGACCGGCGGCTGCGGCTGGCGACCGCGCAATCGGCGTCGCAGGCGGTCTCCGGCTCGGACGTGGTCTTCGCCGAACAACTCCGCGATCTACACGCGGAATTGCGCGGTATCACCCCGACTGTTTCGGATGCATTGGCGCGCAATAGATTACGTGACGTCACCGATAAGTTGGCGCGCTTGGTCTCGGGAGTGATCGATCCCGGGCAGGAAGTAGCGCTCGCGCCCCGCGAATTGGACGTGCTCGCGCAGATCGCGCTCGGCTGCACCAATTCCGAAGCTGCCGAGCGACTTTCACTCCGCGCCGAAACGGTGAAGAGCTATCTGCGCAGCGCGATGACCAAACTGGGCGCGCATTCTCGCCACGAAGCCGTCGTACGCGCCCGCCGCCTGGGCCTGCTGCCCTGACCGCTTCCCTGGGTACCCAGTGCGCTCTGGGTGATTCGCCTACGCGAATCACCCAGTTACTCAGCGTCTTTCGCTGATCTCAGCGGGCTGCCATATGGCGGATGGTTTCGCCGCCCTTGTGCTGGTGGAGTCGGCCGAACCGGCTGTCCAATAGGTGAGCCATGCTTTCGGCGGCGCCGATATACGCCTCTTCGACGGTGGTGGCACGGTGGCGGACCGCAACCGGAGGCTGCCCCTTGGGGCGTGCTTCGAGGTTGCACTGTTTGTCTTCGGAGCCGCCCTTATGGCCGTTCACATCGGTGATGTGGGCTTCTACGCGGGTCAGATTGTCCGCGAAGCGGTCGAGGATGGATTCGATGGTGTCCTGCGCCTGCTCGATGAGTGCCGCGCTGCCGCCGATGTGCTTGTCGGCGAAGACCTGGATTTGCATGGCATCTCCAAACTCTTGGAATAGCCGAGAACTTGCTGACACCACCGACATTACCCGTTTTTCGGGCCGATCGGTCGGTTGCGAACGTCACTCGTGCGTAACGGTGCCGGAAGGTATTGTGCGCAACCGGATTTGCCTGAGATGTGGATTCGGTTACTCCGCTTGACGCCCGGTCGGGGTGGCGATCAGCCCGCGCCCGGTATCGGGGAGCTGATGCCCCTCGTCGCACCGCAGCACCGCGCGCACCGGAGCGCCGCAGTCGGCGTGCGATACCGCGAGCGGGGCCCCGCCCGGTCCGGCCAAATGCTTATCGCCCCACTGCATCAGCGCGGTCAGCACCGGCTGTAGTTCGCGTCCCGCGGCGGTGAGCCGATACTCCTGCCGGGTACGGGAACCGGGTTCGCGATAGTCGTGCAGTTCCAGCACGCCCGAGTCGACCAGGGTGCGCAGCCGCCGGATCAGCACCGCGCGCGGTGCGCCGGTCGCCTCCTGGATGGCGTCGAAGCGGCGCACCCCGAGAAAGACCTCGCGCAGCGCGAGCAGTGCCCATTGCTCGCCGACTATCCCGAGTGCGGCCGCGACCGAACAGTTCCGTGCCATGCGCTACATCCTATCTACATTCACATTGTGAACCCAGGGTGTTAGGGTCATTTTCATGACCATCACGACCGAACCGCCCGCGAGCCCTGAATCCTGGGGCGAGGTGCGCAGCAAGACCGTCTACTGGCATGACCCGAAGGTCTCGCTGGAGGCAGCGCCGGGTCGCACCGGCCTGGAGTACCTGACGGCCATGGTCGACGGCGAGATTCCGGGCGCGCCCATTGCCGGGCTCATGAATATGCGCCCGGTGCGGGTGGCCAACGGTGATGTCGTGTTCGTCTGCACGCCGGACGAATCCATGTACAACCCGATCGGCATGATCCACGGCGGCGTCGCCTGCACCCTCCTCGATACCGCCGCCGGCTGCGCCGTGCACACCACCCTCGCCGCGAACGTCGGCTACACCTCGATCGAAATCAAGATCAACTACCTGCGCCCCATCCACGCGCACACCGGGGAACTCACCGTGCACGGCTGGGTCACCAAGCCCGGCCGCCGCGTCGCCTTCGCCGAAGCCGACGTCCGCGACGCGGACGGGACAATGCTCGCCACCGCGACCAGCACCTGCCTGGTCATCGGCGGCTGACCCCGTGCCAGGTGACTGATCGCCCGGAAGCTGTAGTGCCGCTTCGGTTGCGAAGGCTCAGCGGGTGGCGAGGTCCAGGACGTTGAGGGCGAGTTGTTCGGCGGCGTCCGGGTGACCCTGGGCGCGGGCGGCGGCGGAAACCGCTGCGCGCGTTTCGGGTTCGGTGAGCAGTTCGAACAGGGCGGTGCGGAGGTTGGCCGCGGTGGCGTCCGTGCCCGACAGCGCCCGGGCGGCGTTGTGATCGGCCAGGATCTGCGCGTTGCGGATCTGTTCGCCGCCCACCGAATGCGGGTAGGGGATCAGCACCGAGGGCTTGCCGAGGGTGGTGAGCTCGGCCAGAGTCCCTGCGCCGGAACGGGATACGACCACATCGGCGAGGGCCAGCACATCGGGGAGTTCCGCGCCCAGGAATTCGCGCACCAGATAGCGCTCGCGCAGTTCGGCCGGAAGCGCCGCCGCGCGCTCGCGCACTTTGTCGTAGGAGAGTTTGCCGCACTGGTGAATCACATTGGCGATGCCGAGCAGCTCGGGCAGCAGCTCATCGATCAGGTCGTTGATCTGCACCGCGCCCTGTGCGCCGCCGGTGATGTACACGGTGGGCAGTTCGGGGGCGTAACCGCTCCAATTCAACGCGGGCGCAGCGGCTTTCGCGTCCCCGGTGGTCAGCGCGGGCCGGATCGGGTTGCCGGTGACCACCGCGCGCCCGCGCACCTTGGCGGGCAGCCGGTCGACCGACGCCGCGGAGCTCAGCGCGATGCGGTCGGCGGCGCGGGCCAGTAGCTGGTTGGCCTTGCCGATGCCGGTGGTCTGCTCGTGGATCACCAGCGGCCGCCGCCGCAGCGCCGCGGCGAGCCCGATGGGAGCGCAGACGTAGCCGCCGGTGCACAGCACCGCGTCCGGCCGGAATCGCCGCACCACCGCCTGCGCGCTGAGCACGCTCAGCGGTACCCGCAACGCGTCCTTGGCATTGGCGGCGTTCACCATCTTCAGCGGATTGCGGTCGCGCCGCAGTTTTCCGGCCTTGATGCCCGTGAACGAAATGTCGTTTTCATCCGAGACACGCTGTTCCAAGCTGTCCGGCACGCCGACCCACAACACCTCTGCGGTAGCACCCGTCTCGGCGGTCAGATCGCGCAGCGCGCGCACCGCCGATACCGCAGGGTAGGTGTGCCCACCCGTGCCGCCACCGGCCACGATCACGCGAATGCGGCCCCGTGCGGCTACGCGTCGCAGGATTTCGGCGCGGTCGAGAGCGGATCCGGTCATGGCTGAGCCTCCTGAAGATGAGTCGGACGTACGGTACCGGTCGGTCGGCGGTGATTGCGAAGTGTTGGCTAACGGCCAATGGGCCTTTACCATGATCTGTGACTCGGATCACGTTGTAGCAGTAAAGGTTCTGACGCAAGTTCGTTTCTCAATCTGCCCAGCGAATTCGCACTTCGCCCAGCGAGAGGGGCCTGACGATGCAGCCCTGGACGCTGTCCTGCCGCGCGCTCGGTCGCCCCGTGCGCCGCCCGCGCCGCCCCTCCACCGCTTTCACGCCGACTGCGAACCGGTAATCCCCGGTTCGAAATCCACGAGTTCGACTCGGCGACTACGAGTCCCAGTGTCAATGGAGGTGGCCATGAGTTCCTCGGCAGCGGCAGATCCCGCGTACGGCAATGGAATGCCCTGGGTGGAAGGCGGTGACGCGAACCGAATCCTTTCGCGCGCCCAGCAATTGACCAGACCGCTGCTGCGCGCCGCGGTGGACACCCTGCCCGCCGAACTGCGCCTGGTCGCGGGCTACCACCTCGGCTGGTGGGACGCCGCGGGCGTGCCGACCCTCGGTGAATCCGGCGGCAAGGGCCTGCGGCCCGCGCTGGTACTCGCCGCCGCCCGCGCCGCGAGTGGGCGCGGGGACTCGGACAGATCACCCGAGAAGGCCGTACATGCCGCTGCCGCAGTGGAATTGGTGCACAACTTCACGCTACTGCACGACGATGTGATGGACGGCGATGAGCTCCGGCGCGGCCGCCCCACCGCCTGGCGGATCTGGGGCATCGACGATGCGGTGCTCGCCGGTGACGCCATGCACGGCCTGGCCATCTGGACCCTTGCCGGTGCGCCGGTGGCCGGGCTGTCCGGTATCGCGCGACTCGAGCAGGCGGTCATCGAACTGTGCCTCGGTCAGCAGCGGGACTGTGCGGCGGAGTCGAAATACGAAGTGACCCTTGATGAGTGCCTGGAGACGCTGCAGTACAAGACCGGGGCGCTGATCGGCTGCGCCTGCGCCATGGGCGCGCTGTGCGCCGATGCGCGCCCGGAGGTCGTGGAGGCGATGGATCACTTCGGGCGGGAGCTGGGCATCGCCTTCCAGCTGGTGGACGATCTGATGGGCATCTGGGGCGATCCGGCGCGCACCGGAAAACCGGTCGGCAATGATCTGATGCGGCATAAGCGCAGTCTGCCGGTGGTGGTGGCGCTCGAGTCCGGTACCGCGGCCGGGCGGGAGTTCGCCGATATGTATCGCTCGGACGAACCCCTGGACGCTCCGGCGGCATTGCGGGCCGCGGATCTGATCACCCGCGCCGGTGGCAGACGCTGGGCGCAGGCCGAGTCGATCCGCCGGGTGCGGGCGGCGAAATCGTGTATCGCGGGATACCGGGGTGCGCGGGATCTGATGGAATTGGCCGATTGCGTGGTGGAGCGCGATCACTGAGCGTTGAATCCGTTCGCAAATACCGGCCGGTCGAATTCGACCGGCCGGTATTTGTTGCTGGACAGGTCATTTCAGCAAACTATCGCCCCGGCAACCCGCGCGCGTAGCCCGCTTGACGGTCTGACCATGGGACTTTGGTCCCTAATTCCCCGCATTCCGTTGCTCCAAAACTGCTGGGCTGTCAGGATATCGAGCACGCGGTGCACTCGAACTACCGAAAGCGCGCCGAAATACATACCAGGCGTGTGTTTTTCGCCATTCGTGCACGACCATTTCCAGGAGTTCGAGCATGACCACGGGTCCTCTCGCCGAGTCCGGTCGCCTGACGGTGCTCGGCCGGGAGTCCGCTCGCGAATTGGTCGGCGAATCGGAGAATGCGGCGGCCATCGCGCACACCGGAATATTGCGGGTCACCGGTGAACCCGGCGGCGATCTGTATTTCCGTGCCGGGGAGATCATTTCGGTGGAATCGCCCGGTGCGCCCGGGGTGCGGCAATTGCTCGCGCGGCCCGGTCGCACCAGCACCGGTGCGGCCGATGTGCGCCTGGTCGCCCAGATGGCGGCGCTCGACGGGATATTCGCCATCACCGCGGGCTGGGTGTCGGGGTGCGGCTGGCAGGACGGTCCCGAGCCCGGGGGATCGGAAGAGCTGCCCGGTATCGACACCGCCTGGTTGCTGTTCGAGACCGAACGACGGCTGGCCGCGCTCGCGCACGGTCGCGTCTCCCCGCATCGAAATCATCTGGTGCTCACCGATACCGGTCGCGAACTGCTCGCCGGCCACGCGGACGATCGAGGCAGCGCCGCGCAGTGGCAGGAGATCCTGCTCTGGGTGAACGGCCGGCACAGTTGCCGCGATATCGCCATGCAGCTCAGCCGCGGTCTGTACGCGGTGACCGTCGAAGTGGTCCGCATGCTCGACGCCGATCTGCTCGGCATCGCACCGCTGGAACGCGTGCAACTGCCGATGACCGAACCCGCGCGCGGCGGAGCCAGATCACTGCTGCCGCGCCGCCGCCGCGGCGCCAGCGGCATCAATGACACGCTGCCGCCGCGCCCGCCGCAACCGGCCACCCGTGCCTATCAACGGACCGCCACCGCGCGGAAAACAGAAAGGACGCAATGAGTACCACGAACGCGACCGGACCGGGCAGCCTCTCGGACCGCATCGGAATTATGGTCAAAGTGCTGCGCTCGGAAGTTCCGGAATGCCTGGCCGCCGGCGCCATCGATATGACCACCGGAATGCTGCTGGCGGTGGAGACCGTCGACAATCATCCGCAGGAAGTGCTCGATCTGCTCGCCGCCGCCACCCTGGATCTGTTCCAGGGGCGCAATGTGGTGATGATCGAGGATATTTGGAAGGAGCGACGCGGAATTCGCCTGGAGCGACACTATTTCCAGGAAATTCTGGTCAACAGCGATAACCTCACACACCTGTTCATTCGCACCGAGAGTCGCGATGACGTGGTTATCGTGGTGGTGTGCCGGAAAACCGTGAATGTCGGCATGCTATTCGCTCAGGCCCGCCGGGTGCTGAAGGAAACCGGCAGGCTCTGATTGGGTGATTTGCCGCAATTTACGAGATTTGCGCGACGCCGCCGAGCATCGATACGGCCTCCGCGCGCGGCTGCGCCCGATACTCATCGGGCCGCCACTCCATGACGGCGGTGATACCGGGCGGCACCAGCTCGTATCCGCTGAAGAACTTCGTGAACTCGGCGCTGGAGCGCAGTTGGAAGGGCACGCCGCTGCGCTTGTTGGCCTCGGTGGTGGCCGCCAGATCCTCCGGGTCCAGATGGTCGTTGGTGGCGTGCGACATCACCAGATGACTGCCCGGCGGCAGCGCGTCGCAGAGCGCGCGCACCAGGTCGTACGGCTGCCGGTCATCGGTGAAGAAGTGCATGACGGCGACCAGCATGAGCGCCACCGGCTCCTTCATATCCAGGGTGGCGAGCAGATCCGGATGATTCAGGATGCGTTCGGGATCGTTGAGATCCGCGTCGAGGTACGCGGTCCTGCCCTCGGGCGCGGAGTTCAGCAGGGTGCGCGCGTGCACCAGCACGATCGGATCGTTGTCCACATAGACGATGCGCGATTCGGGTGCGATGCCCTGTGCGATCTCGTGCACATTGCCCGCGGTGGGCAGGCCCGCGCCGATATCGAGGAACTGGCGAATCCCGGCCTCCGCGGCCAGGTATCGGGTCACCCGGCGCAGGAAGTTGCGGTTCTCCACCGCGGCCAGCCGGACTGTCGGGAACGCCTCGGCGACGGCGTCCGCGGACTCCCGGTCGGCCGGAAAATTGTCCTTACCGCCCAGCCAGTAGTCGTAGCGACGAGCCGGATGCGGTTTGGTGGTGTCGATCCGCTCCGCTGCCGATTCCGAGTTCACAACGCTCCCAATCCAATTCGATTAGTGTTTGATCATGTCGCGCTACAGCCCATACGACTTCGAAGTTCACGCCGATCCGTACCCCCACTATGCCAGGTTGCGTACCGAGGCTCCCGTCTACCGGAACGACACCGATGATTTCTGGGCGCTGTCCCGGCATGCCGATGTGCTGGCCGCACTGCGCGACTCCGAACGCTTCTCCAGTGTGAACGGCATCCGGATGGAGCCCGCCTTCTGGGGTCCGCAGGCCGAGCACTTCTTCTCCTTCGTCGCGATGGATCCACCCAAGCACACCCGGCTGCGCGGGCTGGTGGCGCGCGCGTTCACCGCGCATCGGGTGCAGGGGCTCGCGCCGCGACTACGTGAGATCGCGCGCGGGGTGCTGGATCCGCTGCTCGAACGCGGCAGCTTCGATCTGATGACCGATTTCGCCGGGCCGTTCCCGACCGATGTGATCTCCGAACTGGTCGGCGTGCCCCAGGCGGATCGGGAGATGATCCGCAAGCTCGGCATGGAGATCATGTACACCGATGAGGAGTCCACCGATCTGCGGCCCGAGGCCGTGCAGGCCATCGGCGCGCTGGTCGGGTACTACACCGAGCTGACCATCGAACGCAGTAGGGAGCGCAAGGACGATCTGCTCTCCGGACTGCTCGACGCCGCCGACGGCGATGACCGGCTCACCCCGGAAGAGATTGTCGGCGTACTGATTCTGCTGGTGGGCGCGGGCATCGAAACCGCCATGCTGACCTTCGGCAATACCTGGCACGCGGGCTGGCTGCATCCCGATCAGCGCCGCCTCGCCCTGGACGGCCGCATCGAGGACTGGATCGACGAGTCCATGCGCTGGGATCCATCCACCCAGACCAATCTGCGCACCACGACCGAAGATATCGAGCTGCACGGCGTCACCATCCCGGCCGGCGGCCGGGTGCTGCTGCTCACCGGTGCGGCCAATCGCGATCCCGAGGTCTTCTCCGATCCGGACGCCTTCTACCTGGATCGCGACACCAGTTCCTCGCTGGTGTTCGGCAGCGGTCGCCACCACTGCCTGGGGTCCAACCTCGCGCTGCTGGAACTGCGCACCGCGCTGTCCGAGATCGCCGCGGCCGTCTCCGATTACGACATCGATCCGGATGGTCTGCGCCGCATCCACTCCTCGAACAACCGCGGCTTCGCCAGCCTCCCCACCACGGTCACCCGGCGCTGACCTTATCCGCTGGGCCCGGACTTCCGGGCTCAGCGTCGATGGTCCGACCATTGGGCCGAGCCCAAGTTTTCCGGGGCTTGCGTAAATCTCTCGGGTGCAGTGGCCTGTGTCTCTTTTCTGGGTCCCCCAAATTGCCATAGCTTTGCTAACGTTCTCCGCACTGTCGTCCCGCAGCGCTGCCGGATCTTTGGGCGGCGGTGGTTTCGGATCGGCTGGCAGCTGAGAGGACGGCGACGATGGCGGTACCCGTTGCTGCCTGGACCAGGCCGGTGGAGCGGAAAAAGCCCGCTGACACTGCCGAATTCCTGCGCATCGTGGCCGAGTCGCCGATGCTGCGGCGGATGCCGCGCACACCCAGGATTCCGCTCGCACCCGCGCAGGAGCGCATGTGGCATGCCGCGGCGGCCGGATATTCCGCTGACTGGAATGTTGCTCGCGCGTTTCGGATTCGTGGTCAGGCGGTAAATATCCCCGCACTGCTGGCCGCCATCGATGACGTCATGCGACGGCACGCCCCGCTGCGCACCTGCTATCCGGCTACCGCGGACGGACCCGTGCAGGTGGTGATGGACGCCGATGTGGCGCGAATCGATGTGCGCGTGGTGGACAGTTTCGCGGGCGAACTCACCGAGCGCATCGCCGAATTCAGCCGTCGCGCCTTCGACCTCGGCACCGAGGTGCCGATCCGGGCCCGGGTACTCAGGCTCGGTGCGCGGGATGTGGTGCTGGCGTTGGTCGTGCACCACATCTCGCTAGACGGTCAATCCATGGGGCCGCTCATGCGGGATCTGGTCACCGCCTATCTGGCGCGGGCGGGCAGACAGGCTCCGGCGTGGCCGCCGCTGCCGGTCGACTACATCGACTACACGCTGTGGAAGCACGAATTCCTGGGGGCGTACGACGATCCGTCCAGCCGGGCCAGCACCCAACTGCGGTACTGGGCCAACAATCTGGTCGGACGGCCCATCCCGCTCGAATTGCCCTATGACAGAGCCGGTTCCGGATACCGGGATGCCGCGGGCGCGCTGTTGCGGGTACGCCTGGACGCCGATATCCACCGCATGCTGCTGCACCGCGCCCGGCAGGGCGGCTCCAGCGTGTTCATGATGTTGCAGACCGCCTTCGCGGTGGCGGTGTCGGCGTTCGCGCAATCGCCCGATGTCACCGTGGCGACCGCGGTCTCGGGCCGCGATGATCCGCTGCTCGCCGATATCGTCGGCAATCTCGCCGATGACGTGCTCATGCGGGTGCGCCTGGACCGGGCTGCCGATATGACCGAACTGCTCGAACAGGTGCGCCGAGTCGCCCTGGCCGCCTTCGCGAATCCGGATACCTCGAACCCGCGACTGCTGCGCTGCCTGCCGCAGGATCCGAACCATCCGCTCTTCCAGGCGACCCTGATCCTGCAACGCGATGACGCCGCCCCACCCGGCGACCAGATCCCGGGCGGTCTGTCGGTGACCGAGGTGCCGACCGGGGTGGTGCGCGCCAAACACGATCTGGAATTCGGGCTCACCGAACACTACGACCACACCGGCGCACCCGCCGGAATCGACGGGCCGTTCCTGTATCCCACGGCCCGGTTCGATCCGGAGACCGCCGCCCGCTTCGCCGAAAAGTTCCTCGCCACCGTCGAATTGATCGCGGGCGGATACACCGGCCCGATCGCTCCACTGCTGGTCAGCGCACCGCGGCGGCGTGCGCGCCGAGTCCGGAACCGCCCCGCCCCGGGCTGTTGAGAGCTGTATTCGACTGAACCCGAGAGCTGTGCGCGACTGAACCTCGGGGCTGTGCGTGACTGAACCGATCGCGGTGTCGGCTCGTGGAATCAGCGAAGCGTGCCGAGTGAACCGAGGTCGACATGACCACAGATCCGATCAGACGCCGGGAAATAGTGGCGGGGGCGAGCGTGCTGGTGTTCGCGGCCGCCTGCACCGGTGGGCAGCGCGGTTCCGCGCCCGCGAGTTCGCCGATATCGGCCGCGCCGACCACGGCCTCGGGCGCACCGCCACCCGGCTCCGTGCCGCCGACCACGACCGAATCACCGCCCCCGGCACCGGGTCCCGCGCCGATCGACGGCACCGTGCTCGCCCGGGTGTCGGATGTTCCGGTCGGATCGGGTGCGATTCTCGGCGATACCGTGGTCACCCAGCCCAGCGCCGGAACTTTCCTGGCCTTCTCCACCGTCTGCACCCATCAGGGGTGCGCGGTGAACTCGCTGTCCGGCGGAACGATCAATTGTCCGTGCCACGGCAGCCGTTTCGCCCTCGACGGTTCGGTGGTGGCGGGTCCGGCGACTCGACCGCTGGCCGCCCGGGAAGTGAGTGTGCGGGACGGCCAGTTGATCGCCGGTCCCGCTCCGGCCGTTCCCGTCGCACCCGCGTCCGAGGAACAGGCCCCGAGTCCGGAGGCCGCCCCGGTCATCACCGATCCCGGCGCACCGGACAACGCTATCGCGCGGACCTCCGATATCCCCGTCGGCTCCGGCGTGATCATCGGCAATACCGTTGTGACACAACCGAATGCCGGGAACTTCATCGGCCTCTCGGTGATCTGCACGCACCTCGGCTGCGCGGTGAACGATATCTCCGGCGGCACCATCAACTGCCCCTGCCACGGCAGCAAATTCAACCTCGACGGCTCCGTCGCGGCGGGCCCCGCCACCCGCGCCCTGGACGCCCGCGAAGTGAGTGTGCAAGGGCCCTGGCTGGTTTCGGGCGCGGGCAGCCCCGACGACCCCATCCCCCCACCCAAACCCTGGTGGTGCGAGATCATCCCGCCCGGCTGCCTGGGCTGCTGACACCTCACCCCGACAGCCGCCAAGATCCCCGCCACCACCGGAGGCCCGCCCCAGCAGGTGGCCCCACCCGTCATCCCGGCGTGCTTGTGGCCGGGATCCACGTCCAGTGGTGTCAGGTCAGCGCCAGAAACTGTTGCGGCGCTGTTTTTTTGGGGCGCTGAGCGGTTTCAGGCGGGCTGGTAGCGTGGCTGTCGCGTCCAGCACGATGAGGTTGGCTATGCGGTGCGGCAGGTCGAGGCGGGTGCGCAGGTGTGGCCAGCCGCCCGCGAGGAGTTCGGCCAGGGCGGCGGAGTCCAGGTCCAGATCGCAGATCGCGCGGAGCAGGGCGTGTGGTTCGAGGTCATGCTGTTGTGCGCAGAGGGTGAGCAGTGCGGGCACCCGGTCGTGTCCGGCGCAGATGAGGATCTGCTTCAGCAGCGCGGGTGCGCCGGTGGCGTCCGAGTGTTCGGACATTCGGCGGGCGACGAACTCGTTATCGGTTTCTATTGCCGCGCTGAGCATTTCCCGGTGTTCGGCGATCAGCAGCGGATCGTCGATCGCCGCCCGGATCAGTGCCGAGACCTCCGCTCGGGTCCAGTCGCCGCGGCCCTTGCTGCGCCCGAATATATTCGGCCGCAATCTATTCCGACCCTGCTGACTGTCGGTCTGCGCCGCGTCGGCGTCGAGCACCGCCAGATCCTCCAGTGCCTGCGGCAGCCCGATGACACGGCGCAGCGCGGTCCACGCCGGTTTCAGCGCGTCCACCAGCTCGGCCGGTTCGGCGCGAACTATGGTGACCGCCTTCATGAGTTCGAAGGCGTCCACCGCCGGATACCGGGTGCATTCGGCGATGAGGGCGGGCAGCCGGTCCGGCGGCGCACAGGCCATGATCTGTTCCAGGACATAGCGATCCCGGCTGGTACAGGAGATATTCACCATCAGCTGCGCGACGATCGCGAGCTGGCTGTACATGGCGGTGCGCAACAGTTGACTGCTGCCGGTGTGCACCGCCGGATCGCCGATCTCCGCCCGCACCGTCTCGTACACCAGATAGCGATCCTTCGCGCCCACGGTGAACTCGCGCAGTGCCCGATGTCGGTGCAGCCGTTCGATGACCAGCCCGCGCTGTTCGGTGTCACCGGTGGTCCAGTCCCGTTCCAGTTGCGGCCATACGGTTTTGGCGTCGCTCGCACTGAGCGTGCCGGTGTCGAGCCGCCGGAAGGCCGCCTCCGCGACCACGTCGCTGAGGTCGAAGCCGAGCTGGCGGGCGACCCGGGTGACATGCCCGCGATCGCGGGTCTCGGTCATGACCCGGTCGATCAAGGTCTGTTCGAAGACCTCGCGCACCTGATTCCGCACCGGAAGATTGGCCAAAGCCGTTGTGACATCGGTGTTGTCGAGTGCCAGGTGAATCGCGCGCCGCGCCACGGTGGCATCGGTGAACCAGTCCGGGCTCAGTGTCGGATCGGTGAGCACCTGCACCATTTGCGCGTCATCGAGCAGTGCGGGTTCCAGCGCACGCAGTTGCTGCTGATAGCACCACTGGCGAATATCGTTGACGGACAACAGCATCGCGGGCACCGCGAGCCCGGCGCGGCGATGCTCGACAATATCGCGGCCGAGCCGCTGATAGGTGTCCGCGATATTGTCGATACCGCTGTCGGCGGTGATGATCCGCCGATCCGGCGGCGGGGGAGTGCCGCGGCCGATCAGCGCGGTGATACTCGGCATCTCCGCCAAGGCCGCGGCACCGGTGGAGAAGGTCAACTCCCGCAGTGCGTTCCGGGGCAGCACGCCGTACAGCGCGGCCAGCATGCGCACCGCCTCGTCCGCGTCCTCGACCCCGAGCGCCAGGGTCGGCCCCCGCCCGTCGAGGTGGGCCAGCGCCGCGCCGACGAGCACCGGCAGCCAGGTCAGGTCGAGCGCGCTCTCGGCCGCCCCGGCGAGCCCGTTAGCCGGGTCCGCGGCCGCCTCCGGCCAGCTGTCGGTGGGCGCGACGGACTCGTCCAGGGTGCGCAGGAATCCGCCGGATCCGAAGAGCCGCAATACCATCGCCCCGTCGAGCTGTTCACGGGTGCCCGCGATCAAATGGGTGACGCAGGTGCCCGGCCGCACCCGCGACGGCGTCTTCAATCCGGCGACGGCGAGCCCACGGGTCACGGTGAACTCCAGCGCGAACCCGACCGGCTCACCGCCCTCGGGCAGGGTCGCCAGCGAGCCCAGTTCGCGCACCGTGAAACCCAGTGCCGCGGGCCAATTCCCGGACCGCGCCACCACACCCACTCCGGCGCCGGAGGATTCGAGATTAACCAGCGCCCAGCCGCACACCAGCTGTGGAAATCCAGTCATCGGTAGGCCCGCAGCTCCTCGATCATCTCCAGCATGTACACCACCGGATCGGCCGCGCCGTACGGTTTGAATACCGGATACGTGCCATTGCCGCGCTTTCCGCAACCCACCGCCGATACCGGGAAATACATGTTCCACGGAAAGTGAATGGACAGTGCGGAATCCACCGCTGGAAACAGCTGCCGCACCATATTGCGGGTGATCTCGCAGCGCTCCCGGATGCGCGGCGGATCGTAGGCATTGCCCGAACCATTCGTGCTTACCGGACTGTCCGCCCAATTCGGCGGCGGGGCAACGATATTCGCCTCCGGCAGATCCAGCAGCGAGAGCAGATCGGTCTTGGCGACGATCGTCGACACGTGCAGCCGCGGCGGTTCGATGGGCAGCTGGATCGGATAGCTGTTCGCCGCGCGCCAGAGTTTGGCGATCTGATCGATCATGAGCGTGGTGCGCCCCACGGTCTGCGAATGCTCGACGATATTGCTCAGGCTCTCCTGATCATCGGGATCGGCCTGTTCGCGCATGAGGGCCAAGTATTGCTTGTTCAGCGTGGACGGCACCACGAACCAGAGGAAATCCGCCACCGCCAGATGCGGGCTGACCCGCGCGGCGACCGCGCCGTCGGCGATGTCCTCCCCGGCCACGTCGACGAACGCCAGATTCACCGCGCTCGCGGTGTGCACCGAATACGCCGTCACCAGAATGGGTCTGCGCTGTTCCAGCCCGGCCCAGGTATGCCCCTGGGACTGCCGCTGCGCGTTCATGGCGAGGCCGTCGGTGCGCTGGGTCTGATCCATGGCCATGCGGCGCGGCCCGGTGGCGTCCAGCGCCCGGCGATCGAGCAGCCGGGCCTCCAGGGCCGTCCACAGGCTCGCGGATTTGGGGGAGACGATGAAGGAGAAGCGGCTCGCCAGGTGCGGATCGTTCATCATCGAATGGATCATCGATACGATCAGATGGCTTTTGGACGAGGCCGACTCGCCGACGAACCCGATGACCTTGGTGGGGTGGTCCAGGGTGACCGGATCGAGTTCACACCCCTTGGGGCAGCGCAGATTCAGCTTGTCGAAGTAGGTCTCGATCTGCTTGGCGTAGCCGCCGTTGCGCTGGCGGATGACCGTGTACCAGCGGTTGCGCTCGCGGTCGTAGCGGAATTCGGTGAGGCAGTTCAGGCAGACGGTTCTCAACGAGCGCACCTCATGAGAGCACCGCGAAGGTCATGACCACCAGGGTCAGCACGAAGAACACCACACCCACCCGGACGCCGATCCAAAGCCAGTGCGAGGCACGTGAACCCGGGTAGAGGTAGCGCTGCCATGCCATGCCCGCCTGTCGATATCTCACCATCTCACCGCATCACCTTCAGAAGAGCTTCCCGATCTCGACGAACACCCAGGTGAGCAGCGTGAAAGCCAAGCCGCCCAGCATGATTCCGATAAGCGCGGTGGTGGCCAGCAGGGCGGCCACGAAACGGTAGTCGTCCCTGGACAATCCGGCGAGCAGCTTTTGCCGGGAGGCCAGCACCGGGGCCGCCAGATAGCTCCAGGTGGACGAATAGACCAGTGGGTCAGGAGGTTCGGCTTCGGTCTCGCGCGGCGGGCCGGGGGTGAGCACCGAGGTCAGGCGCGGTTGATCCGGAGCCGCGGGCATGGGCGCTCGGCTGGAGTGCCGCGACCGTTCGATCGCCTCGCGGAAGTAGTGCCGGAACTCCGCCGCGGATTGGTGCCGCTGGGTCGGATCCAGCGAAAGTGACTGCTCCAGTACGACTTTGATGTCATCCGGGATCCCGGACGGGCCGTATACGTGATTGAGCACCTCGGCGCACACCACCGCGAACGAGTACACATCGCTGAGGTGGGTGATCTGCCCGTGGTGCAGATACTCCGGGGCCGAATACTGCTGTGTTCCCAGCGCACCCTGCACCCGCGTGAGTCGCTGGACGTTCTCGCGCATTTCGATGGCGATGCCGAAATCGGCGAGCTTGGCGGTCCCGTCCCGGCAGATCATGATGTTCTCGGGCTTGATATCGCGGTGCACGATCTGTTTGGAGTGCGCGTACACCAGCCCGTCGAGCGCGTCGGTGAGAATCCGCAGCAGGCTCGGCAGCGCCCAATTCTCCCGATACCGCAGATGCTGGCGCAGATTCTCCCCGGCGATGAACTCCATCACCAGAAACGGGTATCTGCGCCCGCTTTCGACGAACACGCCGGCATCGTGCACCATCACGATGTTCCCGCTGTTCATCTGGGCCGCGATCCGCGCCTCGCGCTCGAAGCGTTCCTGCTGGAGGAGTTCATCGCGCTCCAGCGGCATCAGGCTGCCGGAGTCGAGCACCTTCACCGCAACCCGCCGTCGCAGCTGCCGGTCCCAGGCGTCCCAGACCTCGGCCATACCCCCTTTGCCGACGAGTTCCCGAAGCTCATACCGGCCATTGATCAGCCTCAACCGCGTGCGATCCCTCCAAGCCCGATGAACCGCGCTCCCTCGGCCCACCTAGGACAACCTCGAATCCCCGCCGAGTCTACGCGCGCGCCCACCCCGGCACCTCCGCATATTCCGCTGTCCCGCAAAACATTCAGCAAAACCTCAGCCCGCATCGACGGGTGTTCATCCGCACCCCGTCCACCAGCCGATTTGCGGTTGCCCACCGGTCTCCGATAACTTCTTCCAGTCGCCCCGGGCAATCGGGGCAACGGGGCTATGGCGCAGCTGGTAGCGCACCTCACTGGCAGTGAGGGGGTCAGGGGTTCGAATCCCCTTAGCTCCACGCGTCGACAAAGCCGCAGGCATCGAGCCTGCGGCTTTGTCGCGTTTACGGGTTCGGATTGGGGAGGGCCAGTGAGCCGATTCTGGAAGCATGACCTACGGGAGGCGCGGGAGCGGGCGGCATTCGACGCCACCGATTTCAGCGCCATGAACTTCACCGTCACCACGGTGTCCTTCGACGGCGGCGAGGAGGTCGTCGAGACGATGTCGATGGCCGATGCGTTCGCATCGCTCGGGTCGACTCCGATGTCGGAGACCGCGGCGGTGCGGACGCGGATGTGGGACTGGTTCGCCGAGGCGCTCGCGTACACGCTGTTCACGCTGCCACCGAACAGCCGCCTGATCTTCGCGAACCTGGTCAACGACGAGACCGACAGATACGTGCGGTTCACCAGGTTCGACGAATTCCTGCTCTGTGAGACCTCGACGACGTACGACAGCGAACAGCGGAATCCGAAGAAGCGGCGCGGCAGCGTCGATATGTGGAGCTACGGGGAGTGGCAGGAGCCGGATCCGAAGAAGGGGATGGACAGCTGGTTCCGGATCATCGGGTGGCCGGGTCCGTACACGGAATTCGAAGAGGTCGCGGACGCCGCGGTGGAGGCGTTCCGGTTCGTCAGCTCGGCGGAATGGCCGCAGGAACTCGTCTCGGTCGCGGTCGATGTGAACACCGACGCCGAGCTCGAGATCCCGCTGTTCGAACACGATCCCGTCGATGCCGACACGATGGCGAGCATGCCCGCCGATCGCCTGGAGGAATTGCTCGCCATCCACGAGCAGATGCTCGACCACCAGCAATCCGAAGGCGCTCGCGCACACCGGCTTCGGGTGGGGATCGCGGGATCCTATGCCCGGAACCAGCATGCGGAGGTGCTGGTGATCGGCGCGGAGGACGACTGGCCCCCGGCGCGCGAGCGCACCCTGGATGTCATCGCGCAGACCGGTCCGACGAGTCTGCTGGTGATGGACGTGGTGCTCGATGTGCCCGCGGGCGAGGATGTCGGCGCATATCTGGCGCTGCGCGAATTCGACGAGGACAACACGTATCAGGGCTCCCGTGGCTATCTCGACGGAATGCTCGGCGCGGATCCGGATTTCGCCGAGGTGTTGCGGGCCCGGCCGGTGCTGGCCGAGGCGGTGCGGACCGGGACGGTGCAGCTGCAATACCACCTGATGGTCGTCTGCGACGACGGCAGCTTCTCGGCCTGTTCGTACCTCTAGCCCGCCTCGGCCCCCGGCTCAGTTCATCGTGCCTTCCATCGGAATGTAGATCTCCGCCGCCTCGACGAACGCGCCGCCGATCCGCGCGGCCAGGGCCAGTGCCTCATCGGTTTTGCGGATCGCGGTGCGGTAGAAGTCGCGATCGTCATCGTCTTCGCCCAGTTCGAGCAGTTCGTCGGTATTGCGCGCCAGCCAGTGCCGGGTGAGCTGTACGGCGGGCGGGCTGACGAATCCGCCGATCTCGTAGTTGGTCGGAATCGTGTAGTTGGCTTCCCATTCCAGCGCCGGGAATTCGGTCCGCAGCATGCCGAGCAGCGCCGAATTGTCGACCAGGCCCGAGTAGCCCGCCAGTTCGGCCTCGCGCTCCAGCAGCGTCGGCCAGGCCTTACCGCGCTGGATCCAGCCCGGCAGGATATTCGCGAGGAATTCGACCAGTACGAATTGCAGGTTGCCGGTGAGGACTTCGCCCGGATTCGACTGTTCGCCATTGGGTTTGGTGAAGGACTGCCCGGCCCGCAGGGCCCGCACCGCATCGCGCAGCAGCACCACCTTGGCGGAGATCCCCTTGGCGAGAGCATGATCCGCCGGGAGGCGGCCTTCGGTATCGGGCCGCACCCGTCCCGGCAGCCGCGAGTCCAGCAGTGAGAGCTGGTGCATCGCAAGCTGATCCACCTGATCGGGCGTGCACCGGTTGTACGCCAGCACCGTCTCGGCGACATCCTCCGGCGCTTGCGCGGTGATGAAATACGGTCGGCCCCAGACGTACAGCTGTGCGTCGAACCCGCTGTCGTGCCCGATCGCCTGCATCGCTCCCAGCCCCCAGGCGTTGGCGCGGAACCGCACCTTCGCCTGCTCCACCCCGAAACGGATCAGATCATCCAGATCCCGGTCTTCGCCGTACCCGGCGATATACGGAAGCACCCGACTCTCGACCATCCGCATATCAACCGCGTGAAAACTAACGTCGTACCCCATAATTGCCAGACATTACCTGTCCTGCCAGGCAACACAATCGACCAGTCTGTTTCTGCGAGCTTCAGTGCGACAGGAACGATTCGAGGTTTTCGCGGAGGAAGTCATCAAGGGATCGCGCGTCCTTGCCGAGCAAACGAGCGACGGTGCCGGTGGGGCGTTCCGGGCGGGTTACCGCGAGTTGCTGGATTTCCATCACGTGCTCGGCCAGCCAGAGCGGCATGCGCGCCTCTCGAATGAGGCTGTCGCGGAAGACCGTCGGCGGCAGATCGAGATAGCGGACGGGGCGACCGAGCAGACGGGTGAGGCGGGCGGCCAGTTCGGGGTGGGTGATCGCCTCGGGGCCGGTGAGGGTGTACGCGCGGCCGGTGAGTTCGGGGCGGGTGAGAATGGCCGCGGCCACATCGCCGATGTCACGGCAGTCGATGTAGTTGCAGGCGGCGGTGCCCATGGACCCGGTGAACACGGACTGTGCGGCGATGGCGGGTGCCAGGGTGAGCAGTTTCTGCATGAAGGCGTAGGGGCGCAGAATGGTGTGCTCCACCCGGGATGTGCGCAGATGATCTTCGATGGCGTGGTGCCAGCGGGAAATGCCAACGGGGGAGCCGGGTTCGGCGGCGGGCGCCGAGAGTTTCACGATGTGTTCGATACCGGCGGACGCCGCGATGTCGATGCACCGGCTCTCCAGTTCGACCTGGCGTGGACCATTGGTCATGGTGAGGAACAGTTGCCGGGCATCGGTGAAGGCGGCCCGCAGTGCGGCGGGATCGGTCACGTCGGCGGCCTGGATGTCGGTCCAGCGCAACGTGGATGGCGACAGCCGGGCGCGCAGTGATCCGGGGTCCCGGGTGAGGGCTCGGCTCGGCTTACCGAGCGTGGCGAGCCGGCGTATCAACGCCGATCCCGTTGCGCTCGAAGCGCCCATGACGACGATCATTGCGAATCCCTTCGGGCGCTGCCGATCCAGCGCCAGGTGGTGATGGTCGCCGCGAGTGCGGCGGCGATGGGGAAGTCGATGCGGATGCGGTCCGGTAGGGCGGGCAGGTAATGCGTTGCGAGCCAAGCGAATACCGCTGCGATCGTGGCCGCGCCCGCGGCCGTCGCGGCGACGGCGGCAAGTCTCGGTGTAGTTGGTCTGGGGTGATATTCATTGCGCCGCAACCACATTCCAATGAGCGCGGCAACGACGGCCGATACACCCGCGATGGAGGTGAAGGCCGCGAGCAGTAGGTCTTGATTCCCGGTCAGCAGGCCGCCGATTCCGGCGGACAGCGCGGGTGCGAGATAGGCGACCAGGACTTCGCGCCACAGCACGAACTTCGGTGGCGATGCGCCGAACATATCGTTAGGAACCTAACTATGTGTCTGTGAAAAAGCGCGCGGGACGGCGGACTTCAAGACCTCAGTCCGCGACCAGCGCGCCGATGCCGGAGGTGATGCGATCGAGCAGGTCCAGGAAGAGCTTTCGCTCGGCCGGGGTCAGCGGATCGACCATGGATTGCAGGCGGGCGAAGTGTTCGGGCGCTATCTCCCGGAGTCGGCTCGCGCCGCGAGCGGTGAGGACGACCATGACGGACCGGCCGTCCTCCCCGGATCGCGTGCGGCACACCAGTTTTTCCTTCTCCAGCGTGTCTATCAGGCCCGTCACCGTGGCGCGGGTGACCCCGAGGGCGGCCGCGAGCTGCGAGGGCGATTGTTCGCCGTCGCAGTCCTCGAGGTGGGCCAGTAGACGATAGCGCCCGGTGGACAGCCCGAATCTGGCGAAATGAATCTCGGTGGCCTGGCTCAGTTTCGCCCCGGCCGCCAGCAGTCGCACCGCGACGAGCACCGCCTGCGGATCCGCCTCATCCTCCAGCCCATAGCGCCGGAGTTGAGTGCGCGCCTGCGCCAGGGTGGGTGCCGCTGCGCCGTTCGGGTCGATGTCCACCCAACTAATATGGCACCTAACTACTGTTTCCGCAATCGTCCGGCGCGCTGGAATTCGGCAGCCAGGGTTCGCCCCGGAGCGGTTTGTCGAGGCGGGCCCGGTGTTCGTTATCGCGCAGGCGCGGTTCGTAGTGGGTGAAGAAGACCTTCGCCACGAGATCGCGGCGGCTGTGCACGCCGGTCTTGGCGAAGACGCTCTTGAGATGCTGCTGGACGGTGTGCGCGGACAGGGACAGCTCGGCGGCCATGCCGGCGGTCGACGCGCCCTGCAACACCAGGCGGGTGATGTCCTTCTCGCGTTCGGTCAAACCGTAGGCGGACATCAGCAGCGGGTAGAGACGGCCGGGGTGGGCGGGCTCGATGATGATGGCGATGCGGGGATTGCCGCTCGAGCTCAGGCAGGCGCCGTGCAGCACCACCCAGGTTCCGGTGCGCGATCGGACCCGGACGACGGTGGTGTCGCCGCGCTGCGGATCCGCCGCGGTGCGCAGGGTCCGGCCCGCGAGCGTGAGCACCGAGGACGGGAGCCGCCCGGCATCCCAATCGCCGTCGGGGAGCTCCGAAAGCCATTGTCCGACACCGGGGGTGGTGGACTCGACCGCCCAATTGTGATCGAGGACGAGCAGGCCTGGTGAATCGGTGAACTCCGGCTCGCGGGCCTGACCCAGTAGCAGCGCCGCGCGGGCGCCTTCGGCGAGCAGCGGCGCCACCGATTGCACGAAATGCTTTTCGGCGGCGCTGAACAGCGGTGCGTGGGGTGCGCGATAGAGCGCGAGCGCGCCCCAGATCTCTCCGGAGCGGGTGCGCAGGCGTGCGATGAGCTCCTGATCGCCGCCCATGGTCATATTCCGGTGCCAGCGCGGGCTGCTCTCCGGATCACCACCGGTCACCTCGTACAGCGTGGAGATGCCGGACTTCGTGCACATCACGTCGGCGAGGCGGTGCACGTCGTCGCCGTAGTACTCACCGGCCAGCCACTCGCCCGGAAATTCGTCGAGCCCGTGATGGAAATGGCTGGTCATCAGGAGCGAGGCCGGGTCCAGGGTGTAGAAGCACGGCGTCCAATGGTGCGGGACGGCGCGTGCGAGGACCTCGGTCGACCCCTGCCAGAGCGATACCAGGTCGTGCGGTTCGGCGCACAGCCTGGCGATCCGTTCCGCCGCGTGCCGCAGCGTATCCGCGCTCATCAACCAACCGTACGACCGTGCGCGGTGCCGGGAAATGCCAACTTTGTGGTATTTCGCGGCGACGGGCAGCTCCCTAGCGTCATCGGTATCCAGCCAGTTCGAGGAGCCGAAGATGACAGCGACGACCGCGCGGGTCCGATTGGCCCCGCCACCGCCCGCCCTGATGCGCGTGATCAACCCGCTTGTCCGCCGATTGCTCACGAATTCTCTTGTCGGGCCGCATATTTCGCTACAGGCGCTGCTGGAGTTCACCGGCAGGCGCAGTGGCAGGACGCTTCGGGTGCCGATATGCCTGCACACCATCGACGGAGTGCCGACGGTATTCACCGAGCGGCCGTGGCGGCTGAACTTCTCCGAACCCATCCCGGTGACCGTCACCACCCGCGGTCGGGTCCGCCGGGGGACCGCGGTGCTGTTGCCCGCCGAGCCCGGCCGATTGGGGGCGGCGCTGCGCCAGGCGCTCGACCACGGCGCGACGCCCTTCGAACTCGGGTTGAAGACCGGCCGGGGCTATTCCCCGACCGTCGAGGATCTTTCGGCGATCGCGCGCGGGATGATCCGCATCGACTTCGATGAGGACTGATCCACAGCCCTATCGGGTGGCCGCCGGGAGCGAGCTCAGCAGCGGGAGGAGCAGGTCGGGGCGGTACATGATGTCGTAGTGGGTTGTGCCCGGGGCTATTTCGAGGCGGGCCAGGTTGGGGTGGGTGGTGTTGAGTCGGGTGACGGTATCGGCGGCGTGCTCGCGGAAGATCACGTCGGACTCGGCGGTGACTATCAGGGTGGGGGCTTGGATCTTGGCCAGCTGCGCCGTCCAGTCGTAGTTCTGGGCGAGCAGGTCGCGGGTCTTGGTGACCAGGGCGGTCCAGCCGTTCGGGTCCGGGGCGATGCCGGTGTACAGCTGGTGCAGTGGGGTGCCGCGCATGGCCTCGGGGTCGAGTGCGGCCATGCCCGCGCGACTTTCAGGTCGCCAGCCGTCGGATCGGAAGGGAGCGCCTATGACGACCAGGCCGCTGACCACGTCCGGGGTGCGGGCGGCCACCTGCATGGCCACCGAACCGCCGAGGGAGTATCCGACGATATCGGCCCTGCCGAGGTTCAGATGGTTGATCAGGGCACCGACGTCATCGGCCAGCGATTCGTAGGCCAGGGGGCGATCGCGGTCGGGGGTGTGGCCGTGGGCCTGCAACTCCACCGAGATGACCCGGCGGGTCTTGGCGAGTTCGGAAACGTAAGGGCCGAAGGTGGATTCGGCGGTGCCGAGGCCGCCGTGCAAGAGCACGATCGGCCGTCCGGAGCCCTGCGTCTCGTAATAGACGCTGCCGCCGTTGATTTGGGCGTAGTGGCCCTTGCCGTCGGCCGAGGGGCGGTCGGCCGCGGCGGCGGTTGTCGCCGCGGCCGTCTCGGTGGTGTCCTCGCCGCCGCAGCCGCTGATCAACATGGCCGACACCGCGATCAGGGTGGTCAGCGGTGTAATGCGAATTCGCATGAAAATATCCTCTCGGGTACCGAAATATGCGGGCGCGTCAGCGCGCCAATTGATCCGCGCTGATCAGGAATTCCCCCGAAACCGGCGTCAGCAGACCGATATTCGGATTGTGGCTCAGCTTGGGGATTTCCGTATGACGCGCGTTGGGAAGAACAGCGGTGATGGCGCGCGCGGCGGTGCGCAGCAGCGCTCCGCTCTTACCGCCCGATATGACCAGGGTGGGAATTTCGATATTCGCCCAATCGGCCGGGCGCAATGCCTCCCCGCGCATGAACGGACCCATGACCGCCCAGTCGTGCGCGGCGGATGGCGCGGTGGCCAGCAGGCTCTTCCAGAAGGGGGTGAAGCGCATGATCGCGGCGAACGCGCGGGGCATGCCCATCGCATGGGTCATGTAGTAGCGCACCACGTCGGCGCGCCGGTCCGCGGCGATCAGCTCATGCAGCCGCACGGCCAAATTGGCCGGTGGCACGAAGTTTTCGCGATCGGCGACGAACGGCGGCTCGAAGGCGATCACCTTGGTGAGGCCCGGAATCCGGCCGGACGCGGCGGCCTGCAGCGCCAGGCCCGCTCCCGAGGACCAGCCGTAGATCGCGGCCCGGCCGCCGACCGCCTCGACCAGCGCGGCGAGATCGTCGATCTCATTGCCCACGTGATATTCGCCGGGGGAATCGGTGCTGTCGCCGCGCCCGCGCCGGTCGTAGTTCACCACCGTGAGACCGTAGTCGTGCGCCAATTTCTCGGCCAATTCCACCATTTTCGGGAATTTCCGATAGCTGAACGCGCCGCCGATCAGGATCACCGTTCCGGCGTCACCGCCACCGATGCGATCGTATGCCAGCTCGATGCCCCCGGGCGTAATAATGGTTTCCAACGTAATGTCCTTCTCGGCGAATGGTTTTCAGCGGCGATATCCGGCGCGCTCACCTGTCAGGACGACGGTTCGCGCCGGAATTCATCACTCGCTCACTGTGATGCGCGACATATGTTTTCGGTCGGCAGCACAATCTTCGCCAATCGCCGCGCGGCCCGGCAAGCGCCGAGTCGGCAACGCCGGGTGTAGCCGGGCTCAACGGTCACTCCCGCGCGGCTGCCTCGGCGATGATCTCGCGGAAGGGCGGCACCAGCGGGTTCCGGCCCGCGCTCGGCCACATCAGGCCGTAGTCGATGGTCGGGGCGTCATGCAATGGGACGAAGACGATGCCCGGGCGGGAATGGAACTGCTCGGCGCGCAATGCCACGGTGCTCACCCCGACGCCTTGGCTCACGTGCACCAGCACCTCCGGCCAGAAGGTCGTCGCCGGTCCCTGCGGAATCGGCCGGCCCGCCGGAGTCCGGCGCGGGAAGTGGTAGTCCATCCAATAGCGCGGGATCAACGCGTCATCGAGGGTGACCAGTGTGGTGTCGGCCAGATCCTCGAGTGCGATCGACTCGCGTTCCGCGAACGGATGTGCCTGCGGGACAAGCAATCCGCGCGGCTCGGCGAACATGATCGCGCCCGTGCTGATGTCGGGTTCGGCGATCGGGAATTCGGTGAGCTGCAAATCGACCGCGCCCGAACGCATTCGGCCGAGCGGATCGATGAGCTGGATCTCCTCGATCTCGACGGCGGTGTGCGGATAGCGGATTCGGAACAGTTCGGTCGCCCGCACCAGCAGATTCCCGCTCCAGGCCCCGGAGAAGCCGACGGTGATGGTGCGCTCGACGCCGTTGCCCCGGCTGGCGGCGGTGATGCTCGCGGAGATCTGGTCGTAGGCCGGCCGCAGATCGTCGCGTAGCTGTTTCCCGAGCGGGGTGAGCGCCACCGTGCGGCTGTTGCGCTCGAAAAGCGGTGCGCCGATTCGTCTTTCGAGCTTGCGGATGGTCTGGCTGATCCGGCTCGTCGTCACGTGCAGGCGTTCGGCGGTACGGCCGAAATGCAGTTGCTCGGCGAGCGTGAGAAACGCCTCCAGCTCGAGCCGCTCCAGCATGTGTTCCTCCATCGTGAAGCCGGACTCAACGCAGCGTTCGGAATTTCATGAACGATCGCCAAAGTACATTGCGTTTACTGTTTGATCAATATTCGTGCGTAGCAGCTCGGGTGCACATTGCAATGGTTATGCAGGTAAATGCAATGCGGTACGCTCACTTTGCTTTGCAATGAGATGAGCGTGAACGCATACTGGCCAACGGCGCGGGCAGCGCCGCACCACGATTCGGCAGATAGGACACCGGCACCGATGCCCGGAGGCAGGCTCACCGATGAAGACCGTCAACACATCGCCGCCGGACTGGCGGCCGGGCTCGCCTACGCGGAAATCGGGCGTCGACTCGATCGGCCCGCGTCCACCATCATGCGTGAGGTCACCCGCAACGGCGGTCCCGACCGATACCGGGCGGCCCAGGCGCACAAGGACACTCGTCAGCGCGCGCGGCGCCGGAAGGAGCCTCGTCCCGCCACGCCACCGCCGCTCGACACCGCCCACGGCCGCGATCCGGGCGCGGTTCGGGATATCAGCGAGACCTTCACCGATCAGCTGATGGCGCAGGGCTTGCCGCGCATGGAGGCTCGGGTGCTGTCCTGTCTGCAATTCTCCGATTCCGGCGCCCTCACCGCCGCCGATCTGGTGCGGCGGCTGAGCGTCAGCGCCGCATCGGTTTCGCATGCCGTGGGGTTCCTGGAGAGTCAGTCCATGCTTCGCCGCGAGCGCGTCCCCGGTCTGCGTCGCGAACGCTATGTCATCGATGACAAGGTCTGGTTGTGCAGCCTGCTGACCTCGATGCAGACGAATCACGCCCTGGCCGTCACCTCGAAACGCGCCGCCGAGATCCTCGGCCCCGGCACCCCCGCCGGGACGCGGTTCGAATACGCCGCCGAAATCCTGGACCTGGTCAATCACGCGCTGCACGGGGCCATGGACGAATGGCGTCGCATTCTCGCCGAACGCGATGGCGGCCGGCATTAGCGAGTCGTCCACCGGCTCACGGCCTTCGGATCGCTACCATCGCACTGCTTGCCTTTGGTAACGAGAATGTGCGATGAGGGGAGTACGACAATGCGATTCATACTTTTCGGGGCTGTCGCCGCCACGTTCATCGGTGCGGGTGTAGCCGCGGCCGTGCCCGCCGCGGCCGATCCCGCCGATGCCTGTCAGCTCGGCTGGTCGAATGTCGGACCGCGCACCTGCGCCAAGACCGACTTCACGCTCAGTCCGGTGTTCACGCTCGGCAATGGTGTGTGCGCAGGGATGTTGTCCGCGGGCGGAACCGGATTCGACGGTCCCCTCGGGCAATACACCGAGGCTCCGGGTGCCGCGCATTCGGTCGTTCTGCGTGTGACACAGGGGTTTTCGCCGGTGGGCGAATGGGGGCCGCAATTGCTGGCCTGTGATGTGACGGCCGTCGTGGATTGGCAGAACCTCGACAGCGGTCAGGTCGGTACGGTGACCCGCTTCATTCCGGCGGGCCAGCGATTGAGTCCGGCGATCATTCTCGCCGAAACCGGTTCCGGCCGAGTGCGACTCACGCTCCGCACCGACAAGCCGAATATCCCGGCCGTGACCGAGATATTCGTGCCGTAGCGCGCTAGCCGGAGATGCTGGGCAGCGGGCAGCCGAAGCTGCCGGTGGCGGCGGAGGCGCGGACCTGAACGGTCAGCGGTGCCAGCGTGATCCAGTCGGAGCCCCAGCCGCCGGTCGCGGTGAGGACATGCTGGCCGGCGGTCTTCGGGGTCCAGGTGACCTTCGCCGGGCTGGGGATCAGGCCGCCCACTTTGCCGGTGCCGATGACGGCGCCGTTGTCGGAGAACGTGATCGGCATGCTGTTGGTCGAACTGCTACCGCCGCCGACGATATCTCCGCTGGTCAGGGTGTAACTGCACCCGGCCTGCGGCGCCGATGAGCCGTCCAGCGTCACGGCGCCGTAGTCGGCCGCCGCCGCGTTCGGGGCGGTCGCCAGCAGTACCGCGCCGAGTCCGGCGATCGCCGTCGCGGCGAGCTTGGCGCCGCGCACCCGAGAAGTTGTCATGAGAGCCCTTCCACTACGAAATGCCCATGCCGTCATGAGCATTCGGCGCGAATTCGAGATCACGCCGACCAAGTGAAATTATCATGCTTCAAATTGCGTCGAGCTTGATTCATGCAGGTGAAGATAGGGGCTTGACGGGCGCTCAGAAGGCGGCCAAGCGGGCCAATTCCACTCGATTGGTGACGCCGAGTTTGGGGAAGGCCCGATAGAGATGATGGCCAACGGTTTTGGGGCTGAGGAAGAGTTTCGCGCCTATCTCCTTGTTCGTGGCCCCGGTGGCGGCGAGCCGGACCACCTGGAGTTCCTGCGGGGTGAGGGTGGCGACGGCTGCGGTCGTGGGGGTGGTGAGCTGAGGCGAGGCATCCCCGGCGGCGCGGAGTTCGGTGCGGGCGTGGGCGGCCCAGGGTAGCGCGCCCAAACGGTCGAAAGTCTCTGCGGCGGTGCGCAATTGGGTGCGGGCCTCGCCGATGCTGCGTTCGCGGCGCAGCCATTCGCCGTAGAGCAGTGCGGTGCGCGCCTGGTCATACCGAAGACCTTCGGACGCTTGGATTTTCAGAGCGGTGGCATAGGCTTCGCCATTCCCGTCGAGCAGGGCGCGCGAGCGCAGCGCGATGGCGTCGGCGAAGGGGGAGCCCAGGGCGGCGGTCCAGTGCTCGATCTCCGCCATCGCCGCCGCGGCGCGTTCGGGTTGCCGCGCCCGGACCGCGGCTTCGACCAGGTCGCGCAGCAGATGCAGCCAGTGCCCGCGAATCCGGTTGGGAACGCGGTGTAGTGCGTCCAGGCGATCCAGTGCCGGTCCATAGCGTCCATGCGCGAGATCGAGCAGGCTCAGCGCCCATTCGTGATGCACGTGGTCGATGAAATTGTCCTGGCCGAAGGAGCGGTGCGGTGCCATCAATTCGTGGCAGCGCTGCTCATCGCCGCGAAAACCGGCGATCAGCGCGAGATAGGTCTCGCCGGTGGCGGTATTGCCGCCCTGGCCGATATCGCGGGCGACCCGTTGCGCCTGCGCCGCCATCGATTCGGCTTCGTGCAACCGGCCCAGCATGAGTTCGGAGGCGGTGGCGAGAATGGCCGCGGTGGGGAACCGGCTGATCATGCCCCGGCTCTGCGCGCTGTCCAGCATTCGGTTGGCCAGCGTCCGCGCGTCCTCGAGGTCGCCGATGAGCATGGCCTGCCCGGTCGCCGCCAGCATCAGCGCCGGATCCTCGGTGCTATGCCCGGCCGCGACGGTCGCCCGCACGATCGCGATCCCCGTGGACAGCTCATCACTATGCAGAGCCAGCGGTCCGTCCATCGCGGCGAGGAATGCCGCGCGCTCGCCGTCGGGCAGTCGCAGCGCCGCCAGTTTGGCGCGTGCGGCGCGTGCGGATACCGGATCGCCCATGGCCCAGGACGCGTGGCCCGCCTGGAGAAACAGTGGACCCGCGCGTTCGGGGTCGACGGCGGCGACGTGGTCGGCCGCCGCGACCAGCGAGTCCCGCGATTTGCGCAGATTGCCGCGTTCGAATTCGATGAATGCGTCGATCCAGCCCAGCCGAGCGCGGCCGTCGGCGGCCAGCGGCAGCTGTTCGGTTTGTCGTGCCAGGTCCGATGCGCGCTGATAGCCGCCGGCCGCGGCCGCCCATTCGGTGGCGAGCAGCATTCGGCGACTGCGGATTTCGCGATCGGGGGTGAGCAGTGCGGCGCGTTCCATGGCGGCGGAGGCGGCCGAATATCCGGCGCGGTTCACCGCCCGCGCGGCCGCGGACTCCAGCAGTGCGGCGGTGTCCTCGTCCTGGCCGATGGTCGCGGCGGCCAGATGCCAGGCGCGACCATCCGGATCGTCGGTCGACAGGGCCGCGAGTTCGGTGTGCGCGGACTGGCGTTCACGGAAGGTCGCGCCGTGATAGACGGCCGCGCGGGCGAGTGGATGCCTGAATCGAATCGCCTGCGCGGTGATATCGATCAGTCCGGCGGTCTCGGCCTCGGTCAGGCTGTCGTGATCGAGACCGAGCGCGTCCAGCGCCTGCAATATGAGCCGTGGATCACCGGCCGGCTCGGCGGCCGCGATCAGCAGTGCGGTCCGGCACCCCGCGGAATGCGCGGCTATCTGGCGCTGATAGCCACTGGCGATCCGATACGGCAGCGGAAGCGGGCCGACGGGCAGGGCGTCCAGGTCCATGCGTGGTAGTTCCAGCAGCGCCAAGGGATTTCCACCGGCCTCCCGTAGAACTCTGCGCCGCACAGCGTGATTCAGGCTCGGCCAGCGGTCGGCGAGCAGTGCGGCGGCGGCGCGCTCATCGAGCGGCGGCAGCGGGAGTTCGGGCACTCCGGGGAGCTCGGCGTCGCCGCGGCTGGCGAAGAGCATCACGATGCCTTCCGCGCCGAGCCTGCGCGCGGCGAACCGCAGCGCTTCCGCGGATGCCCGGTCCAGCCACTGCACATCGTCGACCGTGCACAGCACCTGTTGTTCGTCGGCGAGTTCGGCGAGCAGCGAGAGTGTGGCCAAGCCCACCAGGAAGCGATCGACCGGCTGGGTCGCGACGGTGAGGCCGATCACCGCCCGCAGTGCGTCCGCCTGCGGCTGCGGGAGCGTGTGCAGCGGCAGTGCCTCGATATGCCCGCAGGCGGCGATCAGTAGTGCGTGCAATCCGGCGAAGGGGAATTCGGAGTCGCCGTCCACCCCGGCACAACGCAGTATCCGCCACGTTCCGCCGGTCATCTCCACCGCGCGGTCCAGCAGTGCGGTCTTGCCGGAGCCCGCGTCGGCGACGATTTCCAGGGCAGCGCTCTGACCGTTCCCGGCCTGGTTCAGAAGTGTGCTGATCCGCCGTTCCTCGAGCTCTCGGCCGTACAGCATGCAGCCAAACTTATCGGTGAGGCAAAGGCGCGGCAAACAGGTACTTTCTAGGGCACATGCCCGATACCGCCCCGCCACGCGCCTTCCTAGGGTCGATAACGGCGATCGGAACGACCATCCGGTTTGCGTCGCTTCGATGTCGAGGGGTTGACGAAGCGCACTGACCGCCGCCGGATGGCGTCCCGTCCCGCCGGTACTCCTTCACCACCCGTCACCCCGGCGTTCCGCGAGACAGACAGCTACGGGGTGGTGCGTCTTGCGACGCACCACCCCGTGTTATCGGCTGAAATGACTATCAGTTGAGGCCCGTTACGTCCTGGGCTATTGCGGCGAAACGGGTTTCGGCTGCCGATATGACGTTGGTGCGGTTTTTGTGGGCTTCCTCATAGGCGAGGACCGCGCGGATATCGGCGGGGCGGGTGAGGGATTTGATTGCGCTGACGGCCTGGTTGACGTTGAGGTTGTCGTAGTTGTCTACGGGGAGTTCGTCGGATTCCAGGACGCCGGTGGTGGTGCGCAGGGAGTGGAGGGTGTCGGCGGCGGTGTCGACGCCCTCGCGGCGGGTGACTCGTTCGGCGGTGGCCAGGGCCGAGTCACGGGAGGCGCTCAGGGTTTTGGCGGCTACCTGGCTCGCGTGTGCGCCGCGGTCGAGGGCGTCCTCCAGGGCCGGTCCGGCCGAGCGGAAGAGGTCGAGCAGGCGGTCTATGCCCTGGGTGGACCAGGTGATCGGGAGGTTGGCCAGGCGTACCGCGGTGCCGGTGGCGGCCTGGAACGGGGTGCGGCGCAGGGCGGCGGGGCCGCCGAGGGCATCTTCGGCCAGTACGGTGGTGAGCCAGGCCACGGTCGCGGTGTGCGCGGTGATCAGGCGGTCCGCCAGTGTGACCAGGTCCGCGCGCTGGGCATCGGTGGCCAGGGCCTTGATGTAGCGGGCGCGGTCGAGCAGCCGGTGTTCGAGGGTGAGGTCGCTCAGCAGCGCCTCGTCGAACGACTGTGCTTGTTCGCCAACGGTTTTGAAGGTCGCCGCGGCCCGTCCGAGGAAGGGGCCGATCAGCTGCGGTACGCCGCCCAGTTCGCGGATGGCGGCCTCGACGGCCTCCGCGCGGGCGCGGGCGTTGTCCGCGTTCTCGGACAGTTCGCGGCGCACGGCCTCCGTGCGAGCCTGCGCGGTACGGGTTTCGGCGATCTGGATTTCGGTATGGGTCAGATCGCGCACGGAGCGCAGCTGCGTCAGCAGGGTGGTGGTGTCGCGTGTGCTCATGGATTCTGGTCCTTCGCATCGACATTGGGTGGTGGCGCGAAGTGCGCCATTGGTTGGACTACCCGCTGATCGCA
This sequence comes from Nocardia sp. NPDC058058, assembly GCF_042885355.1. Lineage (NCBI taxonomy): Bacteria > Bacillati > Actinomycetota > Actinomycetes > Mycobacteriales > Nocardiaceae > Nocardia > Nocardia sp. NPDC058058. The sequence goes on from NZ_JBHVSA010000004.1 coordinate 1,171,473, forward strand.
TCCGAAACATCACATCGCGGGGTTCGGGGTGAGCAACCACACGGCGAAACCCTGCTTTCCGGGTCATGACACGCCTAGATCTTTACGTAAGGTAAAGACCTGTGTTGAAAGAGGGGCTACGCGAGTTCAGGTGTTCGGGTGCAACGGTTTTCGCACTATCCCTCGGTGCGGTGATCGCATTGACGCTGGTCTTCGCCACGGTCGACCCCTGGATGCACGAATCCGGCGGCATCCTCGCGGGCGGGCTGGACGCGCACGTGTACCGCGACGGCGCGGACCGGGTGCTGCACGGCCGCCCGCTGTACACGGAGCCAACGTTTTTCGGACTGCTGTACACGTACACGCCATTCTCGGCACTGGCATTCCTGCCGATCGTGGTGCTGCCCTGGGATTGGGTCACGTACTCGTCGCTGCTGCTGAATGTCGTTGTGCTGTATGGCTGCGTGCTGTTGAGCTGGCGTATTCTGGGCTACCGGCTGAACCGCCGATTGGCGGGAATCAGTGCGCTGCTTGCGATTACCTGCCTGTTCCTGGAACCGGTGCGCACCACGCTGTTCTACGGCCAGATCAATCTGGTGTTGATGCTGTTGGTGCTCTGGGATTTCGCGCGCGCGGACGACAGCCGCCTGCGCGGTATCGGAGCCGGTATCGCGGCGGGCATCAAACTCGTCCCCGCGTACTTCGTCGTGCAGTATCTCGCACTGCGCCAATGGCGTTCGGCGGCGACGGTGGTGGCCGGATTCCTCGGCTCGATCGCGCTGGCGTGGCTGATTCTGCCCGCCGATTCACATCGCTACTGGTTCGAGACGTTCTTCCAATCCGAGCGCATCGCCCCGGACACCAATCCGGCCAATCAATCCATTCGCGGCGTGCTCGCCCACCTCACCGGCGGCGCCGCACCGGTCTGGCTCTGGTTCGTGGTCACCGTGCTGGTGACCTTCGCGAGCCTCGCGCTCACCGTGGCGTTGCAGCGCCGCGGCGAACGCCTGCTGGTGGTGACCATCGCGGGTATGACGGCCTGCGCGGTATCCCCGTACGCCTGGGGTCATCACTGGGTGTGGTTCGTCCCGCTGCTCGTCCACCTCGTGCACCGCGCGCAATCGAACCCGCGCTGGTGGATCGCCGCCGCCGCCCTGTTCGTCGCCACCGGCGCCTGGGCCTACCACTGGGGCGAGGACTACGTATCGGTGGGCATCTTCCTGCTGCCCAAACCCTGGCACAGCGAGCCCATCCTGGAGAACTCGCACGTCCTGGTCTACCTGGCCGTCCTGCTCTATGGATGCCTGGTTTCATACCGGTCGCCATCCTTCCCGCTCCCGGCAACGAATAAGTGATCAGCACACCCTTCGATCCGATTCCGAGTCGAAGGGAAGGGCGAATCTAGTTGATCTATAAGTATCTTTCGCGAAGGAGGAAAGGCATGATCCCGCATTTCATCGGTGACCTGGTCGCAGCGGTCAACGACCTCCTCGGGAGGTTGCTGCTTCCGTAGCCGGACCACCCGGGGCGGTGTGAGCCGCCCCGGGTGCGGGTTCGTCTTGTGAAATACATGGCTTGCCATCTAATATTGCGGGTATGACGCCGCGCGAGCCGCTGGACCGCAGTTCCTCACTGGGCTACGGGATCAACCATCTGGCGCGCCTCATGGAACAGGCCCTGCGGGATCGAATCGCCGAACACGGCGTGGTGCCGGGGCAATTCGCACAACTGCTGGCGCTCTACGAGCAGGAGGGCCTGACCCAGCACGAACTGTGCGAGCGGGTCCGCATCGATCAGTCCACCATGGCCCACACGCTCAAGCGGATGGAGCGGGACGGGCTCATCGAACGCAGTCCCGATCCGGCGGACGGGCGGCGGGCGCTGATCCACCTCACCGACCGGGCTCGTGGCTTGCGCGCCGTACTGCAATCGGCGGCCCGCGAGGTGAATGCCGCTGCCACCGAAGGGTTCTCGGCTGCCCAGCGGGAAGACCTGCTGCGCGCTGTGCGTCACGCGATCGGCAATCTCGAGGACGATCGCCCCACCTGATCATCGAACAAGAGGTGCACCCATGCTCTCCCGCATCCATCCCATCGCGGGCGCACTCGGACTGACCACCATTCTCATCTTCTGGCTCGCCACCGTCGCGACCGAGGTCTTCGGTTCGAAACAGGCCGTCACGACCGTCAAACAGGCTGTTCCATGGGGTTTGCCGTTACTGGTGCTCGCCCTGGCGCTGACCGGAGCGAGTGGATTCCGATTGGCGGGCAAAGCCTCTCACCCGATCATCGCCGCCAAGAAACGCCGAATGCCGTTCATCGCCGGTAATGGACTGCTGGTGTTGATTCCGTCCGCGATCACCCTGGACGTACTTGCCGGGCGCGGCGATTTCGGCGTTGTCTTCTACAGCGTGCAGGCGGTGGAAATCATGGCGGGCGCGGTCAATATCGTGCTGATGTCGCTCAATATCCGGGACGGCCTGCGACTGACCGGACGTCGCGGCGGTGACAAGACCGAATCCGCCGGAAATTCGGCAACTTCGGCTGAGGGACAGTGGGATTCGAGTCACCTGGGGTAACTTTGATGGGCAATCAGGTGGGAGGTATAAGGGTGGATACCGTGATGCGACATCGAAACTCGCGGGGGAATTGGCGGCGCAAGGCCGGTACGATCGCCGCGGCGGTGGTCCTCCTCGGCGCGGCGGGGGTGGAGGTCGCCGCCGCCGCTCCCGTGCCCGGTCCGGTATTGCGTTCTCCCGCAGGCGGTTACCAGGAACTTTGGGTGCCGTCCGCGATGGGGAAGGTCAAGGTCCAGGTGCAGTGGGCGGCGCGGGGCGGGAGTTCCGCGCTGTATCTGCTGGACGGATTGCGCGCGCCGGGGGATCACAGTCAATGGACCAGTGATACCGACGCGCTGCGCCAATTCGCCGGGGACAATGTGACTTTGGTGTTCCCGGTGGGCGGGCACTCCAGCTTCTATACGGATTGGTATCGGCCCAGCAGCACCAATCGTCAAGCGACGAAGTACAAGTGGGAAACCTTCCTGACCAAGGATCTGCCCGCGTACCTGGCCGGTTACGGCGTCTCGCGCACCAATAACGCGATCGTCGGTGCGTCCATGGGCGGTAATGCGGCGCTGACGCTGGCCGCGCATCATCGCGATCAATTCCGCTTCGCCGGATCCTTCTCCGGCTATGTGCACCCGACGTTCCCGATGTGGAATGAGGCAATGCGCGCCGCCATGCGCGATGAGGGCAACTTCAATGTGGACGATATGTGGGGTCCGGCTTCGGATCCCGCGTGGGTGCGTAATGACGCCACCGATCAGGCCGAATTGCTGCGCGGGCTGCCGATGTACATCTGGTCCGGCAATGCGCTGCCCGGATTGGCCGATCTGCCGTTCGGGCTGGGCAACACCCTCAATGCCATGGGTCTGGAGGCGATGACCTTGATCGCGAATCAGATGTTCCGGGATCGGCTGGGAGCCTTGGGAATTCCCGCACGCATCGAACTCGGCAATGGCACGCACACCTGGCCGTACTGGCAGCAGGCGCTGGCGAACGCCCGCCCCATGATTTTGGACGCCCTCAACGCGCACTGACCGTATCCCGTTGGTTCGCGGTATTTTTCGATGACGGGTGTCGGGGGCCCGCCATACTATCGGCGGGTGAGTATTGCCGGGGATGAACAACGGGTGCGCCCGATCGGACGCCGCGCCGAGGACGCCGGTGCGCCCCGGCCGAATCCGGCTGTGAACCCGTTCGAAGCCGAGGACGCCGCCCCCGTCGATCCGGTGCGGCGGCTACTTGACGAGATCGACGCCCTCGTCGAGGACAGCATGCGCGACGGCGAACCCGAAACCGGTTACGACTTCGACGATCCGACCTATCCGGAATGCCCGAACCCCTATTGCGATGAGCCCTGGCACGGGCTGGCCATCACCGCGCGGATGGCGCGCATGCGCTGGCACGGCATGGTCGACCCGGACTACGACTACGACACCGATGACAGTCCGCTGCTGTGCCCGGGCTCGACACACACCGGCGAATGGCCCATGCCCGAGGGTGCGGCGGTCTCGGAATACTATGCGGTGCTGGAGGATTCGGAACACGAGCCGGTCCCGGATCCGCGCCTGGTCGCGGCCGACGCCATGTGGATGGCGGTCGGCAGGGCGACGACCGCCATCTGGGTGACGAGCCAGACGTTCGCGGTCGTCTCGATGTTCACCGATGCCTCGCGCTGGCGCTGGCTCACCCTGATCATCGGCATCGCGTCGCTGTCCAAGATCTACCTGCTGTTCGGCCGCACCCGGCGCGCCCTGCCATCCGGATATCTGCGCGACCGACTGTCCGCGCGGCCGGAGACGTTCGGGGCCCTGGCCCTGATGTTCGCCGCCGGTTGGCTTCCGGCGGTGTGGGCGTGGCGTTATCCGCGGGGTTCATCCGGGTATCTCACGGCCTGCTATCGCACGCTGTTGGTGTCGTGCCTGCTCGCCGGTGTCGGCCATGCCGTCGTGCAACTGTCCCGAAACCGTGTGGTGCCGAGTGAACTGCTCGACGGCATACCCGAAACCGACCGCCCGGCGCACGCCGGCGGCCTGCTCAACTCGGCCCTCGGCTGGCTGATCTTCACGGTGCCGCTGCTATTGCTCTTCGGCTGGACCCTGGCCAGATTCACCCATCAACCGGCCGCGGTCTGGGTGGCAACGGGTGTCACGGCTATCGCTCTCGCGACGCTCGTCGTCGAAGCGCTCATCCTCAATCGCGCGCTCCTGCGCATCCGTGGCACCCTGCTGCTGCTCCTCGTCACGGTCCCGCTGCTGTGGTGGTCATTGCACGGGGTGTCAGCCGCCGACTTCCACTCCTGATCGTGTGTCGGCGGAGGTGGTTGCTGTGGTGGGCGTGGTGAATATGGCTGCCACGCAGAGGATTGCGATGGCGAAGCAGGCCAAGGTGTACCAGGGGTTGCCGATGGGGTCGCCGTTGGCGGTGAGGCCGTTGGTGGCGTTGCGGAGATCGGGGAGTGCGGTGATCCAGAGGACGGCCATCACCAGCAGATAGAGCGGGCTGTAGAGGCGGACGAAAGTGTTCGTGTAGTGCGGGATTTCGGTGTCGGTGCGCTGGGTTTGCCAGCTGCGGAACAGGATCGGGATCGCGACCAGCGTCAGCACGATCAATTCGGCGGCGTAAAGGGTGCCGCGCACGGTGGTGCTGCCCGCGCCGAAGACCGTGGCGGGGAGCGGGAGGATGAAGGTGCCGAGCGAGGCCAGTAGGCCGATTCCCACTGTGCGGCCGACCAATTGGCGGCCGGTGAAGTTCGTGCCCGCGTCGACCTTGCGGCCGACGAACCAGTAGACGCAGAACGCCAGGGACATCGGCCACAGGGCGGCGAAGACCACCACGCTGGGGAGCGGGACCGAATCGAAGAAGGGCTGGTTCAGCGAATTGCCGGTGGACCATTCCCACCAGCGCAATTGCGGGCCGAGGTGGTCGAAGATCTCGTAGAAGGCGTGGTGCACGAAACCCACGCAGGTCGCGCCGAGTAGTGCGCCGTAGCGGCGGAATACGCCCAGCGAGCGCACGATCTCGTAGGCCACGGTCGCCATGAAGGGATAGATGGCGACGATGTACAGCGGCAGGCGGCCCCAGAGGAAATCCACGGTGAACACGTTGTGCGCGAACATCGTATCGACGTGCTCTTGGATGCCGAAGGCGGCGGGGAAGTACAGCGGCGGCTCGATGATGAACAGGTACGCGGTCGCGCCGAACCAGAGCACCAGGTTGGTGGGATCGCCGTGGCGGCGCAGTCGGATCACCGCCCACACCAGCGCCAGGATGGAGCCGAGGATGATGGTGGTTTCCAGGACCGTCAGGGTCCAGTTCTCCAGGCCGAACGGATTGCGGAATTCGACCAGGCCGCCCGCTTCCTCGCAGGAGAAACCGAGCGAGTGCGCGAGTTGGTCGAAGGTGGGGGCACAGTGGTCGGTCATCTACTTCGCTCCGATCGAATCCGCTGTGTACCAGCGGGATACGTCATATCCGGCTTCGTAGCGCCGGAACCACACGTCCGCGAGCGCGGGCAACTTCTCGTGCGCGGGATTGTGTTTGGGCAGCTGACTGCGAATGATGCCCTTGAGCGCCACCAGCTGTTCGCCGAGCGGCAGCGCGTCGAACGCGCGCAGCATCGGTCCGCTGTTCTGCGGGTGCAGGCCCGGTAGCAATCGGCGCAGGTGCTGCTTTCTGCGGTAGTTCGCGAACATGGCGAGCGCGTCCACCTTCCGATCCTCCACGGGCACATGCTTATTGAAGCCCGCGCAGGCGATCCGGACCACCTTCAGCACATGCTGGAAGATCGACGGCGCCATGCGCATGCGGTAGAGATCGCTGCCCACCACGGAATCGAAGATGATCAGCGCCGAGCTGCGGTGCTCGACCTCTTCGACGAAGTGCCAGATGAACAGGGATGCGACGCGATCGTCGCCGGGGGCGAAGAGTGCGGCCTCATTGTCGAGCATCAGTTTGAAGACCGAGGTGAAGGTGGCCTCGAGGTCCGCGGTGTACGCGAGCCGGTAGTTCAGTGAGGTGCTCGCGGTGAGGCGGTCGAATTCGCCGATCACCTCGTCCAGGGTCTCCTGCAAGCCCGGATGGCTGCGGATCAGCCCGCGCACATGCTGGCGGTGCGCGGTCGAATGCTGACCCTCCTGCCGCATGAACGCGTCCGCCTCTTCGGCGACTTCGGCATCGGTGATCAGCGGTTTCGTCTGCATGATCATCTGCACGATCATCTTCTCGAAGCCGATGGCCAGGAACGACACGGCATTGGCCATGCTCGCGAAGGCCGGATTCTCCTCGTTCCAGAGGAAGGGCACGTCGTAGTCCTCGAAAGCGAAATTCATCTTCCGCACGATCAGGTCGGTCATGGTGACCATACAAACATACACTCTGGCGTCTAGGTGTATGTTCAATCGAAATATCGGGTGACCACAACGTGCTAACGTCGGTTTTTGTGGCACGAAGGCGCGGGTGGGGCGGCAGTCCGCCGGAGAGTGACGACGAGGCGGCGAGCCGTATCGTGGCCGCGGCCGTCGAGTTGATCGGCCGCACCGGCCGGGAGATCAGCATCGCCGACGTGGCCGAATCGCTCGGCGTCATCCGTCAGACCGTGTACCGGTACTTCCCGAGCGCCGAAGCGCTCATGCGCGCCTCGGCGCTGGCGTCGGTCGCGGGTTTCCTGGACCGCCTCACCGAACAGGTTCGCGGCCAGGAGGATCCGGTCGAGGCCATGACCGACGCGGTCGTCTACACCCTCACCGAGGTGCATCGCACGCCCCACCTAGGCATCCTGCTGACCTCGACCTACTCCGCCGCCGACCCCGAGGGCATCACCTCCGACGAGGCGCAGGCCTTCGGCATGACCATGATCAAACGCTTCGACGTCGACTGGTCGCGCTACGGCTACAACGACGAATCGCTACAGGAATTGGTCGAATACCTGCTCCGCACAATGCAATCCTTCTTCGTCTCACCCGGCCACCCGCCGCGCTCGGAGGAAGAGCTGCGCCGCTACCTGCGCCGCTGGATGGGCCCCGCCATGCTGGCGCAGGCCCCCGCGCACGCCCCCTGATCACTCCCCGGCGATCCAGTCCAGGGATTGGCCGTGTGGGCCGACGTATGCCAGGGGGGCGCCGTCGAGGCTCAGTGCGAAGGAGCCGCGAGTTGGGTTGGGGGAGTGGGGAAGACGGGCCGCGACCGAATCGATCACGCCGACACCTTCATTGGCGATCCAGTGGCAGGGGAGGTCGCGGATGGTCTTCTCGAAGGCGAGGCGGGAGTCGGGGTCGAGGTAAGCGAGTACCGCGCTGCCGAAGACCACGGGTGTGATGCCGGAGGGGACCTCCGCCACCAGATCGGCGATGGTGTCGAGCAGATCGCCGGTGACCAGCCGGGGCGGGTCCGTACGGGCGATGGCGACGGCGGCGCGGAGCCGTTCGCGGCGGTGCTGTTGTTCGGGCCAGATCAGGGATTCCAGCCAGCGCATATCGTCGGCGTTCTCGACATCGAGCGGGTTCAGGTCGACGCCGCTGCGGGACACCACATTCGGAAGTTCGGTGGGCAGAGGTGGGTTGCCCGAGGTGATGCAGTCCAGTATTACCCCGGAGATGCCGTCCGCCGGATCGATGGCAACCCGCTCGTCATATCGGTAGCTGTAGCGATCGGGGTAGAGGCACAGTCCCGCGGACGCGCCCACCTCGATCAAGGCCAGTGGCCCCGGAATTCGCGCCAGCGCGGGCAGCAGCACCGCCGCGCGCCCGGCCTCGTTGGTCTGGGTGCGGCGGGCCGTTGCCGTCGCCGCGACGGATGCCCAATGCCGGATCAACCAGGCTTTGAAGTCCGCGAAACTCGACGGTTCGGCCCCCAGATAGCGCGCTGCCCCCAGCACCAGGTTCGGTTGCCGCTTATCCTCGGGCAGCTGTTCGATCAGCGCGAGAATCTCTTCATCGCAGGCGATTTCGCGAGACCACTGCTCATAGCACTCCGAATGACCGCGTGCCTCATGCGCTGCGAAGAACTCATACCGCTGTGCCGTATTCACCCGTCCCCCTTCAGGTCCCGGCCGATTCGAGGCCGATGGCACGAAACTACCAAGATCGAACTCGGGCCCGGCGGGTGGCCGGGCCCGAGTGGTCTGGGGATCAGTTCGCGGTGAGGCGGGCCGGGAGGTCGCGGTGGCCGTTGGAGATGAAGCCGATCACGGGGGAGAGGGCGGTCGGATCCGCTAGGTGCAGGTCCGGGAAGCGGTTGAAGAGGGCCGGGAGGGCGATGGTTGCTTCCAGGCGGGCCAGGGGGGCGCCGATGCAGTGGTGGACGCCGTGGCCGAAGGAGAGGTGGTCCTTGTTGACGCGGGTGATGTCGAAGGATTCGGAGGTTTCGCCGTGGAGCTTGGGGTCGCGGCCGGCGGCGGCGTAGGAGGCGAGAATCGCTTGGCCCTTGGGGATGTGGATGCCGTCGATTTCGATGTCCTCTACCGCGTAGCGGAGGGGGAGGTGGGCTACGGGGGCCTCGTAGCGCAGGGTTTCCTCGATGACGTCGTCCCAGGTGACCTCGCCCGCGCGGACGGCGGCGAGCTGTTCGGGGTGGGTGAGCAGGGCGACGATGGCTTGGTCGAGGAGGTTCACCGTGGTTTCGTGGCCGGCGTTGATGACGAGCATCAACGTGTCGACCATTTCCTTCTCGGTGAGGCGCTCACCGTCCTCGTCGCGGGTGGCGATCAGGACGCTGGTCATATCGTCGCCCGGGTTGTCGCGCTTGAACGCGACGAGTTCCTCGATGAGACCGAACATTTCGAGGTAGTTGGCACCGGCCGCCTCGGGGGAGATCTCGGTGTCGAAGAAGCGCGCCACGCAGACGCGCAGCGCGGGTTCGCGATCCTCGGGGACGCCCATCAGTTCGGTGAGCACCTGAATCGGCACCGGATAGGCGAAACCCTCACGCAGATCGACGGTTTCACCTGCCGGTGTCGCGGCGAGGTTGTCCAGCAGCGTGTTGACGATCTCCTCGATGCGCGGGCGCAGCGCCATGGTGCGGCGGTGCGTGAACGCGGGGGACACCAGTTTGCGCAGGCGGCGGTGATCCGCACCGTACGCGGTGAACATATTGGTCGCCGCGACCCACGGGAACAGCGGCCACTCGGGGGTGACCTCACCATTGCCGAACGCGGCCCAGTGCTGCGCCGGATCCTTGGACACCCGGGGATCGGCCAGCAAACGCTTCAACACATCCGCGTCGGTCACCGACCACGCGGGCACACCCATGAGCTCGACCAGGGTCACCGGTCCACGTGCACGAATGCGGGCGTTCTCACCTTGAATGTCGACACCGGTCAGGTCCAATGCCAAGGGTTCGATCGTCAAAACAGCTCTCCTACTTCACATTCAACGGCGGGCACGCAGGGAACACCACCGGCAGCGCTGCCAGCGCGCGGTGGAATGGCCCTGGACGCCAAGATAATTCATCGACCGGAACGGCGAGACGCAGCTCGGGCAGCGCGTCCAGCAATTGGTCGATGGCCTCCTGTGCCACCAGTGATGCGACCGACTTCGCCGGGCACGCATGCGGTCCCAGGCTCCACGCCAGATGTGAGCGATTGCCGATGCGCTCCCCGCCGCCGATCGCGGGGTCGTTATTGCAGCCCGCCAGGCTGATCACCACCGGCTGATGCGCGGGCAGCCAGGTCTCACCGACCAGCATGGGCTGACGCGGGTAGGAGATGGCGAAATTCGCCATCGGCGGATCGTTGAACAGCACCTCGTCCAAAGCGTCACGGGTGGAAAGACTTCCGCCCAGCACATCACCGGCGAAGCGGTCGTCGGTGAGGATCAGCCGCAGCGTATTGATGATCAGGTTCTGCTGCGGCTCCAGCCCCGCGCCGTAGATGCTGATGATGTTGGCCAGCATCTCGGTGTCATCCAGGCCCGCGTCATGCTGTAGCAGCCGCGTCACCATATCGTCGCTCGGCTCGCGCCGCTTGAGCTCGATGAGCTCCAGCAAAGCCCCACTGAGCGTTTGCATTCCGAGCTCGGCGTTCTCGTCCACCGAGTCGAACAGCGCCGCCATACCGGCTGCCACTCGCTGCCCGATCTCCGGCGGGCAGCCCAGCATGTCGTTGAGCCCCGCGAACACCAGCGGGAACGCGTACTGGGTGATCAGTTCGGCGGATCCGTTCTCGCAGAACGTATTGATCAGCGGAATCGCCTCGCGCTCCACGATCGCGTGCAGCCCGTGCAGATCCACCCCGTCCACCGCGTGCACATTGGCCTGCCGGTACCGGCGATGCGCCTCACCGGCATTGCGCAGCACGTTCGGATACCACTCCATCATCGGCTTGACCGGGCAGTCCGCCGGGATGTTCTGCTGCCAGATGCGCGGATCGGCCGGAAAGTGCTCCGGGTCATTGAGAATCCGCACCGCGTCGTGATAGCCGATCACCAGGGTGGCGGACACCCCCGGCGCGAGTTCCACCGGCACCAGCGAGCCGTAACGCCGGCGCATCTCGCGATAGTTTCCGTGCGGGTCGGCCGCGAATTCCTCCGCGTAGAGCGGGAATTGCGTGCCGTCGACTAGGACGGTGGGCCCGGTCGAAGTGGTCAAAGTCGTGACTCCTGACGAGATTGGAACAGGTACTCGACGAGGGTGATGAGCGACTGCACGCACGTACGCCGATCGCGTGCGTCCAGGGCGGTCAGCGGGGTGCCCTCGGCGAGGTCGAGCGCATCGCGGATCTCCGACAGCGGATACCGGTGCGCGCCTTCGAATTCGTTGACCGCCACCGAATACGGCACGCCGCGCTGTTCGAGCACGGCCAGCACCTCATCGGACTGCTCGATGCGCCGGGTGTCGACCAGCACCAGCGCGCCGAGCGCGCCCAATGCCAGTTCCTCCCACAGCGGGACGAACCGCTGCTGCCCCGGCGTACCGAATAGATACAGCGCCAGTTGCGGATTCAGCGTGATGCGGCCGAAATCCATTGCGACCGTGGTGGTCGTCTTCTCACGCAGTCCGGCCATATCGTCGACGCCGACGCTGGCCTCGGTGATCGTCTCCTCGGTGCGCAGCGGCTTGATCTCCGACACGCTGCTGACGAAGGTGGTCTTACCGACGCCGAAATTGCCTGCCACCAACAGCTTTACCGACTTGACGACGGTGGGGGCCAGATAGTCGACGCCCGGGGGCACCAACTCAGACCGCGAGGGCGCGGAGCCCATTCAGTACCTCTTCCAGCAAGCTGACGTCCGGCAGGGTGTGTGCGGGCGTCCGGGTTATCAGGTGACCGCCATCGAGCAGGTCGGCCACGACGATCTTCACCACCGAGGGCGGCAGATCGAGGTATGCGGCGATCTCGGCCAGCGACAACGCATCCCGACACAGCGCGTAGATGCGCCGGGCATCGGGCGAGCCGCCCTGCGGTGGGGTTTCGGCGGCGACGATCACGGTGACCAGGTCCAGTTGCCGGGAGGCGCGCGAACGCCCGCCCGTGCGCACGTAGGCCCGGACCAGATCGGGATCCCGCCGCGGCCCGGTCACGGCCGGGCGCCGCCGCGCGGTGTGGCACCGAGCTCGTGCCCGACCCGCGCCGCGAGCTCGTTGAGCCGGTGCGCGACCAGCGCCACATCGACCTCGGGAGTGGTGGAGACGCCGATGACCGCGCCCTCGCCCGCGGCGGTAATGAAGATCATCCCGCCGTCGTATTCGGTGACGTTCTGGCGCACGCGATCGCCCGGGCCGCCGCAGAATTCACCGAGCGCCTTACCGAGCGAACGCAATCCCGAGGCGGCGGCGGCGAAACGTTCCGCGTTGTCCTTGGTGATATTGCCCGAGTGCGCGATCCGCAGCCCGTCTTCCGATAGCAGCACGGCGAAACGCACGCCCGGAATGTCGAGATCGGCGAGCATCCAGCCGAGCCGGTTGCTGCCATCGGACGGAGTGTCGACCGCGGTGTGCGAGTCGGCCGCTGTCGGTGAATTCACGAGTTGTTCCCTTCGGTCTGATCGACTTCGGCCGCGGCGGTACGGCCGCTCACCGAACCGCTGTACCACGCCACCGCGATATCGGGTCGAGCGAGTTGGAGCGTCGGCGCGGGGGCGAGCGCAGGCGCGGATTGGAGAGTGGGCGCCGCCTGCAGTGCGGGCATGGGCGCCGACGTCGGTGCGCTGGGCTGAACCACGGTGCGCCGCCGCCGTTTCGTGAGTCCGCTCGCGGTCAACGCCGCGGCGATTTCTTCCTCTTCTGCCACACTGCGCTCCTGCACGGGTGCGACCACAGGCGCTGCAAGCGCGGGCTGCTCCCGCACGTCCTGCGGTGCGACCAAGAGTGATTCGGGAATGAAGACCATGGCGCGCACGCCGCCGTAGGCGTTGGGCCCGTCGACGTACACGCTGAATCCGTAGCGGCGCACCAGCGCCGCGATGGACGGGAAGCCGATCTTGGGCGCGGGGCCGAGTTCGAGAATATCGATGGCGCGCTCACCCGCCAGCACCTGCCGGGCATCCTCGAGCTGCTCGGGATTCATCCGCACCCCGGCATCATCGATCAGAATGGTCACACCGTGGTGGCCTTCCTGAAAACTGATGTCCACGAACGAGGTTGGCGGCGAGTAGCGCAGCGCGTTGTCCAGCAGCGTCGCGACGGTGTGCACCAGCGGTTCCACCACACGGCTCACCACCACGCGGTCCGCCTGGGTGGAGCGAACGCGCAGATAATCGCGAACGCGGCCGATCGCACCGCCCACCACATCGGTGACCGCCTGTTGCGGCCAGCGCCGCCCGGGCAGACCGCCGCTGACGATCACATAGGACTGCGCCTGCCGGATCATCTGCTGCACACTGTGATCGATTCGGATCAGCGTTTCGTACACCGCGTCGTCGCGATGTTCGCGCAGCGCGGCGCTGACCACCTTGCCGACGTCCGCGCCCAGGCTGACCACCGAGGTGCCGAACGAGCGCACGGCCGCGCCGGTGACATCGCGGGACGCGCCCTGGGCGGCATCGCGCACGGCCTGCGCCTCATCGCGCACGGTCTGTTCCGCCTTGGCGATCGCCTGGCGGGCCTGCGTCTCCACCTCGCGCCTGCCCTGTTCGGCGGCCTCGGACCAGAGCAGCCGCAAATCCTCGGCATAGTATTCGACGGTCTGCCACACCAGCGGAGCGATACTCGACTGCTCCAGTCCGACCGGGATATCGGTCCCGGTGACCGGCATTCCGGGGCGCCGAATCGATTCGGTCACCGACGGAAGCGTCTTGCGCACAAGCTGTTCGAGCAACTGCTCCCAGCCGCGCACCTGAGCGGTGAGCGCATCGGCCCGCGCCCGCTCCGCCCGCAGTCGCAGCGCCGAATAACCGGCTGCCGCCACCGCAACCACAAGTAGGGGAACAACTATCCAGAGAAACATCACGGCCATATGGGGTTTCGTCAATCCTGTCGGCTACACCGGGGTCGGGCGCACTCGCGCAACACGCCCGACCGTAGCCCACAACATACCTATTCCGTTATCCCAGCGATACTTTCACTTGCGATCCCCGCAAATTGAGGGCTCACGCACAATCAGGTCAGCGAGCGTACTTCCGCGATGTCATACTCGGCGACCTGCGCGGACCGGATCGTCGCGGCTTGCGAATCCGTCGGACCGCTGCCCCGGAAGTCATTGACCGCCTGCTGGGACTCCCAGCGTTCGAAGATGTTGATGCGCGCGGGATCGAGCAGATCCGCGGTGAGCGAGAAGTCCAGATTGCCGGGTGCGTTGCGCGCCGATTCCACGACCTCGACGCAATCGGCGAGATACGACCGACGGTCCTGAGGGTCGACGATGAGGTGTCCCGCGACGATCAGCATATGCGATTCCTTCGCTCGATTCGAAACGATCTGTCGCAGGGTAGGACGGTTCGGCGCGGTGTGATTCATCGGAACGGGACTCGGCGTCCGGCAGCGAACCGGACGCCGAGATCGCCCCGGTTAGCCGGTGACCCCGTTCAGATGCCGGGCGAAGAAGCGACTCCGGCTGTCGGCCGGGACGCCGCGCATGCGGTTATGCCTGCCCGGGTAGACGTGCACCGACTTGTCGAGGGATCCGCAGGCGTCGAACAACGCCAGGCCGGGCCGCGGATCGATCTCCTCATCGTCCCAGGCGATCAGGAATTCGACCGGGACGGTGATTCGCTTTGCCGCGTCCAGCAGTTCGTCGAACACGAACACCGGACCGAATGACGCGGCGGTGATCCGCGGTTCGGCGGCGACCAGCAACAGACCGGTGACCACGCCGAGGGTCATGCCGCCGAACCCGATCGGTGCGTCCGCCCCGATCTCGGGCAGCTGCTGGAGGGCGTCGATGGTGGCCTGCCACTCCGGAACGGCCCGCTCGGCCAGGGACAGATTGAACTCGGTGATGACGGGGGCGAGGGATTCGCCCGCCGCCCGCGCCGCCTGCATTTGCGCGACCCAGCGCTGATCGCGTTCATCACGCGGCCGATCGCCGTGCCCGGGTGCGTCGATCGCGGCGACGGTGTAGCCGAGTTCGGTTACCAGCTGATGGGCGTTGGCCACCAGTCCCGGCGCCCGCTTGTGCACACCGCCGGAATGACCGCTCAGGATCAATGGCGCACCCGTGGAACCGGATTCGGGGGAGAAGAGAACGCCGGTGACGTCATCGAGGACGAAATCGCGTTCGACGACACCGTCGGACGATGTCTCGGAGATAATGTTCATGATGGTGCCTTTCGGAAATGCCTTGCCTTTCAGGCACTCCCAGCGACACCTACGTCAATCGCCCAACCGTGAACCGAGCGGGAGCACCCATACGGATACAACGTTCATGGGTCTCACCTCCTCGGTCGAAATCACGGCCTGCGGTACGTTACACACTCGACCCCCGGCTGTCCATCGGCTATTCCGATATCCGTTTTGCCGTGCGGAGGCTGCGGTGGCGTGAGTTCGCCGCCACCGCAACCGGTTCCGATTCCCGGGGCTCAGGCCAGATCGAGTAGATGCAGTGCGCCTCCCCGCACCATCCAGCCGGTGAACGATTCGATGCGCCCGCAGGACTGGCAGCGCTCGGCGGTGGTCAGGGCGCGAACTCCGGTGCGTTCGGCGTACAGCGAATAGCCGACGGCGATATTGAAATCCTTTTCGCCGCATACGCATACGACCGCGTCGGCGTGGTCGTCGGACCACTCCGCATCGCATCCGGCGACGAAATGCCCGGCACCGCAACCGCGGCATTCACGGCGAATGGCACCTTGGTCGGGATCGCCCGATATGCCGAAAACAGTGGACCCGCAGTTAACGCAGAGCGAGTGTCTGGTCTCGTGGATCGCATAGCCTTCCGCGCCGATTTCGTGCAGAAACGCATCCAAATCGAGTGGGTTGTCACCGATGTGCCAGTCTCCGTCCGGGCTCATATGCAATGCCATGCCGGGCATACAACCAGAGTTCGCCGCACTGTGCCGCACGAAGCACCGAGTGTCCGAAACAAGCCCCGACTGTGCCGCGTGAAGGCCCGAGCGTGCCGCGTGAAGGCCCGACTGGACCGCGCGAGCCGCCGGACTAGGCTGGAGAGCATGGACCCCAATATCCTGTCGGTGCTCTCCGGCCTGGCCGTCGGACTGCTCGTGGACACGGTGTACGGCTGGTGGACCGCGGTGGCGCCCTTCCTGGGCGCGCACTGAGTCGTCAGCGTCTGCGCACTCCTTCCGCGAGCGCTGCGGTGAGTTCCCGGGCGGCGGTGATTCCGCTATCCAGATCGGCTGCGTCGAGCAGTGTCCTGACCAGCGCGGTACCGACGATCACGCCATCGGCGAAGGTCGCGACATCGGCCGCCTGGGCGGGCGTGGAGATGCCGATGCCGACGCAGACCGGCAGTTCGGTGGTGGCCTTGGTGCGCTGCACCAGGGTGTCCGCCGCCGTGCCGACGGACTGTCGGGTGCCGGTGACGCCCATCAGCGCCGAGGCGTAGACGAAACCCGATCCGGCCGCGGTGATTTCGGCCAGCCGGTCATTGCGGCTACTCGGCGCCACCACGAAAACCGTTGCGAGGCCGTTCGCCTCGGCATGTTCGCGCCATTCCGCGGACTCCTGCACCGGCAGATCGGGCAGGATCGCGCCCGCACCCCCGGCGGCGGCGAGTTCGGTGGTGAAGCGCTCGATGCCGTAGCGCTGGATGGGATTCCAGTAGCTCATCACCAGCACCGGCTTTCCGGTCGCCTCGAAGGCCTCGCGCACCGTGCGCAGTACATCCTTGATGCGGACGCCGCCGCGCAGTGCGATATCGTCGGCCGCCTGGATGACCGGACCGTCGATGACCGGATCACTGTGCGGCAGACCGATTTCCATCACATCGGCGCCGCTGTCCAGCACCGCCTTGATCGCGGCGATACCGCCGTCGACGGTCGGGAAACCGGCGGGCAGATAGCCGATGAGCGCGGCCCGGTTCTCCCGGGCGGCGCGGGCGAGCGTATCGCTCAGCAGTCGAATGTTCCCGCTCACTTGGCTTCCTCCGACTGTGCGAAATACTTGGTGGCGGTGTCCATATCCTTATCGCCGCGACCGGAGAGATTGACCAGGATCAATCCGTCCGGGCCGAGTGCGCGGCCGATCTCGAGCGCACCCGCGAGCGCGTGTGCGCTCTCGATCGCGGGGATGATCCCCTCGGTCGCGGACAGCAGCCGAAACGCCTGCATGGCGGCGTTATCGGTGATGGGAAGGTATTCCGCGCGGCCGATATCGTGCAGGTGCGCGTGCTCGGGTCCGATACCCGGATAGTCCAGACCCGCTGAGATGGAACAGGGTTCGGTGATCTGACCCTCGTCGTCCTGGAGCACGTACGAACGTGAACCGTGCAGGATGCCCGGCTCACCCGCCGACAGAGTGGCCGCGTGTTCACCTGTCTCGATGCCGTGACCGGCTGCCTCGCAACCGATCAGACGCACCCCGGCATCGTCGAGGAAGGGGTGGAAGAGCCCGATCGCATTCGATCCGCCGCCCACGCACGCGATCGCCGCATCCGGCAATCGCCCTGCCCGCCTGAGGATCTGGGCCTTCGACTCCACGCCGATGACGCGCTGAAAGTCGCGGATCATGGCCGGAAAAGGATGCGGTCCCGCGACCGTCCCGAAAATGTAGTGCGTGGTGGCGGCGTTGGCGACCCAGTCCCGGAACGTCTCGTTGATGGCGTCCTTGAGCGTGCGCGCCCCGGACAGCACCGGAATCACCTCCGCGCCAAGCATTTTCATGCGCGCCACATTGAGCGCCTGGCGCTGGGTGTCGACTTCGCCCATATAGATGACGCATTCGAGCCCGAACAGCGCACAGGCGGTGGCGGTGGCGACGCCGTGCGATCCGGCCCCGGTCTCGGCGATGACGCGGCGTTTGCCCATACGTTTGGTGAGCAGGGCCTGGCCCAGCACATTGTTGATCTTGTGCGAACCGGTGTGGTTCAGGTCCTCGCGCTTGAGGAAGATTCGCGCGCCGCCCGCGTGCTCCGCGAATCGCGGCACCTCGGTCAGCGCGGTCGGCCGTCCCGCGTAATCGGCGAGCAGTTCATCGAACTCCGCGAGAAAAGCGGGGTCCACCTTGGCTTTCTCATATTCGGCCGCCACCTCTTCCACCGCGGCGACCAGCGCCTCGGGAATGAATTTGCCGCCGAAAGCGCCGAAATAACCTTCGGTGTCGGGCGTTCGGCCATCGAGGTCCGGAACGAAGAATTGTGTGGTCATGGTTCGGTCTCCTGGGGCGTATGCCCCGGTCGGCAGGCTCGGAATGGGTCACGAGAACGCGTATGCGCGCGCCGATGCCGACGGCTCGACAACCGTTGACACCCTCGAAGAGGAGAGGACGGAACCGGGAACGAATCGCTCCCTCAGACACCCCGCCCGACACGCGACGCGTTGAGCCATCGCATTCCATTGACCTGCCCGGGTTCGGAACCGATCACATACCGAACCCGACGCCCCAGCACCCGTCGCGCCGGCGCACGGCAGCCGCGCGGGCGGCAACCGGGAGCAAGACGGACACTGATGGACATGCCCGCAGCGTAACCCATCACGACGCGCGCCGATCGATCAGGTTCGAAGAAGCTTTGCCCCACGCCCGCTCGTCGGCTGAAACGGTTTTCAGCAGAAGGTGATCAGGGTGTGGTTCGCCATTGAGACGCGCGCCTGCTCGAACAGCACCAGCCAGGTTTCGCGTTCGCGGTAGAGCGGGTGCTCGTCCTCATCGTTCGCGAACTTGGCGATCTCCGCGTCCGATAGCTCGCCGTCGACCAGGGTGATGCCGAGATACCGTGCGACATAGGCGAGTTCGCGCAACAGGGCGGCGCTGGAACCGACCATGCCGCCCGGAATCTCCAGCGCGGCATCGGGGAAGAGCACCTCCTGGAAATCGGCCGGGACGTAGAAGCCCTCGCAGTCCGAATGGCAGATCAGATGCGATTCGAAGGTGTACATGACGCGGTCCAACACCTCGTCCGCGGTTGGATCCTCGCCCGCGGCAACGGGTGTCAGCGGTTCGCCCGGATTCTCCAGCGCCCGGGCGTACGCGCGCCGCAGGTAGTGCACGAAGCTGTACGGGAACCCGCCGAGCCGGTCCCGGGCCGTCGCCGCACCGTGGACGATCGGCTCGTCATGGGACGGCAATCCCTCCGCCGTGAGCAGTGTGTTCAGTGCTGCCAACTGCGCGCGCAGCGATTCGGCATGCTCTTCATCATGTTCCAGCGCGTAAGCCAACGCGTGTGTTGCCACTGCCAACCCCATGCGCCCGAGGCTAGCGTGACCCTATGACATCGAGCGCCACTCCCTGGGAGCCGCCGCTGGCCGGAACCGAGGCCGAACAGCTCATCGGCGCGCTGGAACGACTGCGCACCACCTTCCGCTGGAAGGCCGACGCTCTGGACTCCGCCGGGCTGGACGTCCGCATCGGAGCCTCCGCCCTCACCCTCGGCGGTCTGCTCAAACACCTTGCCCGGGCCGAGGACGAGATATTCACCGCCAAACTCTCCGGCGCACCGGTCAGCCCGCCCTGGGACACGGTCGACTGGAAATCCGCCCCCGACTGGGATTTCGAATCGGCCGCCGCCGACACCCCCGAACAGCTCTACGCCATTTGGGATCAGACCGTCGAGCGGTCCAGGGCGATACTCGCCGCAGCACTCGCCGACGGCGGACTCGACCAGCCGGTCCACCTCGAGTGGGACGGCAACCACCTCAGCCTGCGCCGCCTGGTCTGCGATCTCATCGAGGAATACGGCCGCCACACCGGCCACGCCGACCTGATCCGCGAAGCCGTCGACGGCCGCGTCGGCGAGGACCCGCCGCGCGGCTGGCGCGTACGCGAGTATTAGTGGAGACAGCAGTGGAGGAGGCGGCGTGAGCGACCGGGCGGGACTCGACGGACAGGCGCGGCTGCGGGTCACCGTGGAGTTCGGGGAGCACTCGCGGGAACTCGCGATAGCGTGGTCGCTCGCCGACATCGCCGCGCATCTGAAACTCGAGTACGCGCGAATCTTCCTGGTGCCCTTGGAAACCGGAGCCGATCGAAGCTACCTGGAACTCATCGACGGGCATCCGCGGGCCACCGTCCTGCTCCCCGGCACCGTCCCCGCGGGCGAATACGCCATCGAGGTCGACGGCTACGGCAGCGCCAGCTGGGGCGACGGCCGCCTCGACGCCCGCGGCCGCAGCGCCGCCTTCACCATTACCCGGTGATCATTTATCCAGGTCGGTGCGGGAGGAATTGGCGGGGACGGGGGTGCGCGGGCGCGTTATGCTGCTGGCGATATGGGCTGTGCCGCTGATTCGAATCGGGCGGGGCGGTGTGGGGAGCGGTCGAATGGGGCCGCACTGCGGAAGGGCATAACAGGATATGGGTGGCTTGGCTGTGCGAGGGGCGCAGGAGCGCCGATACAGATCCCGGGGTGGGTGGGCCAGGCGGACCGTTGTCGGTGCTGTCGCGGTCGCACTACTACCGTTCGGGGCGTCGGTGGTAGTGGCGGGACCCGCTGTGGCGGACCGTGATCCGGCGGCATTCGACTTCTCGGTCGACTCCGCGATGGGGGCCATCAATACCCGGATCATTCGCGCGGCGGACGGGAACACCGATCGGGTCGTGTATCTGCTCGACGGGGAACGGGCGCAGAACGATTTGAACGGCTGGGAGCTGCACACCAGCATTCCGGCGGCGCTGGCCAAGTTCAATATCAATGTGGTGATGCCGGTCGGCGGCGAATCCAGTTTCTACGCGGACTGGAATGAGCCGAGCAGTTTCGGCGGCGTCAATCCCGATGCGTCGCTGCTGCCGGGGCGGGATTCGGGATCGGCCATCGCGGGCTGGGATGAGACGCAGGGCAAGACCAATACCTACAAGTGGGAAACCTTTCTGACCCACGAACTGCGCGACGCGCTGCGAAATCGGCTGGGGTTCAGCGATAGTCGCAACGGCGTGTTCGGGCTTTCCAGTGGCGGCAGCGCCGCGGTGGTGCTGGCGGCCTACCATCCGGATCAATTCGTGTACGCCGGATCGCTGTCGGGGTATCTGCACTCGTCCGCGCCGGGTATGCGAGAAGCGTTGCGGCTGGCCATGATCGCGGCGGGCGGCTACAACATCGACTCCATGGCGGCGGCGGGCAGCCCGGCCTGGGAGCGGCAGGACGCGGTCGGGTTCGCCCCGACGCTGATCGCCAACAATATCCGGCTGTACATCGCGGCCGGCAGTGCTGTTCCGGCGCAACAGGATCTGTCCTCGGTGGACGCGATCATCCAGGGCATGCCGCTGGAGGGGATCGCGCTCGCCAATACCAAGGCGTTCCAGTCGCGATTGCAGGGGCTCGGATACGACAATGTCACCTACGACTTCCCCAGTATCGGCGTGCACAACTGGGGACAGTGGGAGCAGGTAGCCAATCGCATGCTGCCCGATATCGCACAGCACATCGGCAAGCCGCTGCCCGCGGGGCAGCAGCCGCCGGCCGGACAGCAGCCGCCCGGTGACGGACAGCAGCCGCCGCCGGGTGGCGGTGCGCCGCCGCAGAAGTAGGCACAGCTGAAAAGGTCCGCCGCAGTCCGGGATTCGGAATGCGGCGGACCTTTTCGCCTACTCGAGCGTGCTACTCGGTCTTGATCGGAGCGTCATCGACCCAGCCCCAGCGGTTTTCGACCCGTACCGAGATATCCGCCTGTGGGGCACGGGCATTGGCGGCGAAGGAGTAGCGCTGGAGTTCGCCCCAGTCTCGCGTCCAATCGTGATTCAGATAGGACGGGACGGTGCGCGGGGTCAGCAGCAGATCGATCCAGCCCAGCGGGCCGCCACCGGAATCACCCTGCCAGGAGGTGGAGACCTGGGAATTGAGCTTGTCCGGCAGGATGCGCCAGCCGGGCAGTTCCGCAACGCCGTCGCGGTGATCGAGCGGGTGCTGGCATGGGAACGCAAGTCCCACATGGAAATCCGTCAGCACCGGTTCGGACCCGCCGACGACCGAGTTGAGTGTCGATAGCCGGGGCAACCGGGGCGGGGTTACTGCCAGCCACTGCGTGCCGGTTGTGCCGTCGGTCTGGGCGACCAGGCGAATCGCATTGGTCTGCTGGGGAATTCGATCCAGCGCGATGGGTAGATTCCGCCACATGGGCGCGCCGCCGACACCGGGCGGCACCAGATCGCCCAGCGGGGTGAGGGTGCCGTCCTCGGCGCGGTGCGCGAACTCCACGCGCAATCGCTGACCGTCGATGTGGTGGCCGTTGTCATCGGTGGCCGCGATGCGGCCCGCGACCGTCAGCACCAGCACGCGATAGGCGGAATCCCGCTGTGCCGCAGCGAGATCCATGCGGTACCACTGCGTGGTGAGATGTGCGGGCTGCCGGTCGTCGGTGCTGTAGCTGCCGAGCACCGGGGTGCGGGCGGCATCCAAACCGAATGGCAGCGCGACCGTGCTGCCATTGATTCCGGTCTCGGTGGCGGAGCCGCCGGGCCCACCCGGTGGCGGACCGCCATGTGTCCCCGGACCGCCGGGACCGCCGCTGCCCGGCCCGCCGCCGGGCGGGCCACCGGCGGAAGGTCCACCACCCGAAGGTCCACTGCCCGAAGGCGGTCCGGACTGTTTGCCGCCCGGCCCGTCCGGCATCAGATCGCCGACGCCGTTGGCGGTGAAGCCGGAGTTCTCGGCGGCCAGCCCGTCGGCGGGCTTACCGCTGTACGGTTCCAGCACCGAACCGGGCGTATCCGTCTCCACCAGTACGTCATCCGCCATCGCGCAGTCCTTGCCCGCGAGGGTGCGCAGGTTCGACAGCGCCACCGAATACGCCGGATATCGCGCGTACGCGGCCTGCGCCATGGCTGCCACCTCGAACAGCACCAGCGCGGCCGCCGCGACGGTCAACGGCCTGATCCGGGTGAAACGTTCGGTGGACGAGGCGGTTCCGAGCGGATCGCGATAGTACTGCCACCCCGCCACCACCAGGCTCAGCATCGCGAGCACCAGGAAAACGGTGGCGATGCTCATCCCGCCCAGCACCGGCGCGCGGTCCGGCCAGGACACCCCGTAGCCGGAGACGTACCACCAGCCATTGGACCCGGTGAACGTGACGGCGAGCAGGAACAGCACCCCCGCGCCGAACAGCCAGCGCCGATAAGATGCGCGAATTCTGTTGCCGCTCAGCGCAACCGTGGTGATCGCCGCCAGTGCGGCGGCGAGTCCCGCGTACACCCCGAAATGATGGGTCCACTTGGTCGGCGTGAACATCATCAAGAGCAGCGCCATCACCACGATGCCCAGTGCTCGCGTCACGGGCCCGCGCGCGGTATCCGGAATCCGGAACCCGCGACCGCGCGCCACGAGCACGCAAACCCCGAGGCACAGCAGCATTCCGAGAATCCCGAACCGCCTGGCCAGCGACCCGTCCGGAGTCAGCGACAACAGTGATTCCCACCGCGTCGGCTCATCCGACCACCCCAGATTCGGCCCCACCAGCGTCCGAACCCGCGTCGCCTCCAGCACCGAGGCAATCGTCTGATCCGCGAACACTACAACCAGCACCAGCACCCCGGCTGCCACGATCGGCGCGAGCAATGCGCCGTACCGCAGCAGCTTCGCCCCGGAATCGGTTCGGGCACGGGCGATTACGGTGCGGATGACCGAGCGGGAACCGGCTATCAGGGCGGCTACACAGATCAGGCCGCTGGGACCGGCGGCCAGGGAGAAGGCCGCGATCAGGACGGCTACCGCGGCGGGGAGGAGGCGGCGGGTGGCTATGGCGCGCTCCATCGAGCACCAGGTGAGGAGTGCGCCCAGGGCGATCAGGGGTTCGGGGCGCAGGCCGTTGTTGTAGGGGAGCCAGATGGCCAGGAATATCAGCGCGGCGGTCCAGCGGGCGGCCGCGTGCGCGCGGACGCGAGAACCCAGGCGGGGCAGCACTTCCCGGCTGATCACCAGCCAGCAGAGGATGCCCGCGAGCAGGGACGGCAGGCGTAGCCAGAGGCTGGCGTCGGTGAATCTGGTCAGCTGGGCGAGGATTTCGTACGGCCAGCCGAACGGGGCCTCCGCGACCTGGAACCAGCGGTAGTAGTTGGCGGTGTATCCGGCGTGCTTGGACGCTCGGGCCATGGTGAGGATGTAGCCGTCATCGGAAGTGTTGGCCCCGATCACATGCCACAGCGCCAGTACCGCGATCACCGCGCCGTCCACCCGGCCGAATCGCCACCAGCGGGCGGGCAGGAACCGGCGCGTTCTACGCCCGTCGGCGGAATCGAGCAGATGCAGGCAGATCAGTGCGATCAGTGTGCACAGCACCGCGCCCACGATCGCGGCGAGCTTGACCGCACTCGGACTGGACGAGAACCGCGAATCGATCTCGGCGTGCAGCCGCGCATCGGTCAGCCGCGCCCGATCCAAATCCGTGTAGACGCCGACGATCTGCGGCCGCACATCCTTGTCGATCGTGGTCCGATACGGCGTGCCGTCTTTGCGATTGAGCCCGGTCAGCTCCGCCGTGGTCGACCCGGACGTCGAATGTATGACCAGTGCACCGCAATTGGGAGGCGGTGACGTCTCCCGGTTCGCGGCCGGGCCCGCACCACTGCCGATCACCGAGTTGGTGCCCGGATCAGTTCCTGGGTTCGAGGGTGTATTTCCAGCTGGCGGAGTGGAATCCGCAGGCGGCGTACTGCCGGGTGGCGGTGTGCTGCCCGGGGGCGGTGTCGAGCCTGGCGGGGGAGTCGCACCGGGTGGTGGTGTCGAGCCTGGCGGGGGAGTCGCACCGGGCGGTGGTGTCGACCCTGGGGGCGGGGTTGCACCCGGCGGTGGTGTGCTGCCCGGAGGAGGCGTGGATCCCGGGGGAGGTGTGTTGCTCCCGACCGGCTGATTGCCGCCCGGTGGCCCGGTGGCAGGGGGTTGGCTGCGAGCGGTGGTCGGCGGATTCGGGTCGAATATCGGCGCGGCCGTGGATATCTCGTTCAGGGGCACCGTGAGGAGCTGGGTATCGCGGAGCAGCACCGAGAGGGTGCGGCCGGAGCCGTTCTTGTCCTCGATACGGGCCAGTAGACCCTTCGCCGTCGCACCCTCGGATTTGGGTGGGACGGTTGCCAGCACGGTGCCGGTGGTCAGATCGCGCAGGGCGGTGCAGGGGATGCTCACGTCCAGGGCGAGGGGGACGTAGTCCACCAGGGGAGCGGTGAGCTGAATCGACTGGGGTTGCGGCCAATCCAGGCTCGCGCGATCCTGGCGCACCGGTAGCAGCGGAGTCAGCACCGCCAGCAGGATGCCGAGCACGCCCGCGAGGAGCCCGATCAGCCTGATTCGGCCGAGCCCCATCCTGCCCGGTAGGTCACCGGTCGCGCCCCATCGCGAAATTCCCCGTGCCGTAATCGGAATCGTCCCCCATCCACCGGCGTACTGCCGCCGGCGTCACTGCCGTTCACTCGCCGGGACGGATCGATTCCACCCCGGCGTCCTGCCGCCCCGAGGCTACCGATAGCCGGTGGCCCGCCGCCTCCCGAATTATTTGTTCACGGTGAGCAGCCAGGAGCCGTTGCAGCCCTGTCCGGAGTTCTGCTCGGCATCGTAGGTCCAATCCCGGGGCACCTCTTTGTCGAGGCGCACCTCCCAGAACCCGTTCGGCGAGGTGATGATCGAATTCGCCTCGTCGGCAACCACCGTGGGCTGCTCATTGTCGTCGTAATTCCAGGTGCCGGACACCTCGGGATACTTCAGGGTGAGGGTGAGCGGCCCCCCGCTGTGATTCGCCACCACCAGGCAGGAGCCCGGATGATCGTCGCCCCGCTCGGCATTCGCGGGTGCGGCGGCGAGCGCCAGTAGCACCCCGGTGGTGACTGCCGCCGCGCCGATCGAGCTGAATCGCATTGTTCCTCCCCTGATCCGCCCACACAGTACCGAATCCCCGGTACCCCCTCCAGTTGTGAATTCTCCAGTTATGGCGATGGTTCCGCGCTCGGTGCACGGCGGCTGAACAGCAGGTGTACCAGCACCCCGGTAATGGCGGACATGGTCACCCCGCTGCCGAGCAGCAGCCGCAGATCGGACGGGAAGCTCTTGTACAGCCCCGGCACCAGAATCGGCAGCAGTCCGGCGGTCAGCGCCGCGGTCGCGGTGATGAGCGCGGCATCGGAATCCAGATCGACCTGCCGGAACATGCCGATGGCCGCCGCGATGATCATCGCGAACACAATGGCGGCGGTACCGCCCACCACCGGTCCCGGCAGTGAGTTCACCAGTCGCCCAATGGGAGCCACGAACGCCGCGATCACCAGCAGCGCACCGGTCAGCATGGTGACGTACCGGCTGCGCACTCCGGTCAACCGCAGCAGGCCGACATTCTCACCGCTGGTCACCATGGTCGCGCCGCCGAACAGGCCGCCCAGCAGCGAGGTCACCGCGTCACCGCGAATGGTGCGCCCGGTGGTCACGCTGGTGTCGATCTCCCTGCCGATGATCTTGGCGTTCAGCACCGTCTGCCCGGTCGCCTCGGCCATCGAACCGATGCTGAAGACCAGCAGCGGCACCGCCGCCAGGAAATCGAAATGTGGTGTGCCGAACAGGAACAACCGCGGCAACTGCGCGACCTCGGACCCGGATTGCAGATGGAACTGACCCAGCGCGGCCGCCACCAGGCAGCCCGCGATCATGCCCAGCAGCACCGACACCCGTCGCCAGGCCCGCGGCAGGAACCGGTGCGCCACCACGGTGCTCACCACCGTCACCCCGGCCAGCGCCACCGCGGTCCGCGAAGGCTGTTCGCCCACAATGAGATTGCCCGCCACCTTGACCAGGTTGACCCCGATGACCAGCACCATGCTCGCCATGACCACCATCGGCAGCCGGGTCACCAGCCGCCGCGCCACCGGCACCAGCACGATCCCGGCCACCGCGGTGATGATCACCGCACCGCTGGCCGTGGCCGCATCGGATTCCTGCGCGATCTGAATGAACAGCACCACCGCCGCCCCGCCCGGCAGCATGACGAACGGCAGTCCCGCACCCAGCGAAAACCGGCCGCTGGATTGCAGAATCGTGCCGATACCGCTGAAAAGCAGGGTGGCGCACAGCAATGCGCGCGCCTGCCCGTCATCGAGTCGCAGACTGTGCGCGATCAACAGCACCGAGGTGATCGGCATGGCCACCATCACCGCCAGGTGTTGCAGCGCGGCGGTGAACGCGCGCGCCGGCGGCGGGATCTCGTCGACGGCCGAATCCGGCTGTACGGCGGTAATACTCACAGCGCACCGAGCCAGGGGATGTCCTCGCCGCGGTAGCGGTACGCGCGGAAGATGGCATTGGAGATGCCCGGGAACACCGCCGCGGTATCGGGATCCGGGTATTCGGTGAACGACGGCACCACGTACTCCCAGACGATCCGCCGTTCCGGCGTCACCTCGAAGATGCGCCCGAACGCCGCCTCGGTGATGAGGGTATTGCCATTGGGCAGCCGCTGCGCCCCGCCCATGAACGGGGTGAAGAACGCCTCGCGCGGCGAATCCTGATAGCTCCACGCGATATCGCCGGTGGCGGTGTCGATTTCGACGACCCGGCTGTAGGTCACCGATTCCCCGGTCCGGAAGGTGCCGTTGTCGAACACCAGAATGCGCCCGTCCCCTACCGGGGTGGCGTGATGCTGCTGCGCCAGGCTGGCGCGATCGGCCAGCGTGCTCGCCTTACCGGTGCGCCGATCGATGGTGATCACGGCCGAGACGCTGCGCAGGCTGGCGACCACGGTGTGCTCATCGAGCGGGTACACGCTGTTGATCAGCGGCCAGTGCTCGCGCCAATAGTGCGGCTGCAAACCGAATTCGGCCGGATCGAGGTGTTCGACCGCCCGCCACTCCCACAGCGATGTGCCGTCGGGCGCGGCCTCCCTGATGACATCGGACCAGACGATCCCGTCGGCCTCGGTGCCGGGCACACCGCCCCGGATGCGCGCCGCGTCGGCCCCGCGCAGCGGTTCCACCGTGGCGTACAGCACCCGCCCGTCGTCGTAGTGGTGCGCGTCGTGGTGCTGGTAATCGTCGCGAATCTCGTTGAGCAGCACGCCCTGTGCGTCGTACCGGCCCATGGACCCGCCGCTGTACTTGCGCCACATGGCGAACAGCGGCGCGATATTCAGGGTCGCGCCGTTGTAGGCCAGCTCGCCGTCCAACAGTCGGGCATGGCGGCCCGGCCGGTACGGCAGCGTCCATCGGTGCGCGAGTTCGCCGTCCAGGTCGACCAGGTCGACGATGCCGTTGCCCGCCAGCGGCGCGTACAGCGTGTACCCGGGCGAGGCCAGCTCGCGATCGCTGCCGATCAGTCCCGTACCCCGACGTTTGAGCGTGTTCTGCTCCACCGAACCTCCTGAATATTTAGTGATACTGAATATTCAGTACGCTGGCGATCGGCAGAAGCCTTCTGCTCACGGTGAGGCAAACCCGTGCGATCGCCCGGGCAGGGCCGACAATGAGGCCGTTCGGATACCGACGAGAGGGCGATGTGAGCGGCGAGAGTGTGACGGGATCCGATTCCGGTCTGCGCGATGTCATCCATCGCCGCAGACGCGCCGCCGGGCTGACCCTGGCCCAGCTCGCGGTGCGGACCGAACTCTCACAATCGTTCCTGAGCCAGCTGGAGAACGGCCGCACCAATACCAGCCTGCGGTCGCTGCAGCGCATCGCCGACGCGCTGGGCACCACCGCCACCGAACTCCTGGCCGCCGCCGACACCGCGCCCACCGCGACGGTGGTGCGCGCCGCCGATGACACCGCGCTGGCGCAGGCCGAACACGGCGGCGACGGTTCGGTGCGCTCGCTGGTGCACGGCGTGCGGGATCTGCGCGCGCTGGAATTCACCGGTGGCACCGAACGCGGTGATCGCGAATTCGCGCACGGCAACGACGAATTGATCCACGTGGTGGCCGGGACCATCACGGTGATCGCCGGTGGCGAGGAGATCATCCTCGCCACCGGCGACAGTTACTACTGTGTGGCGGGTGTGGCCCACCGCTGGTGGGCGCACACCCCCGAGACCCGCACGCTGGTCGTCGCGGTGGCGGACGGCCGGACCGTGCGCCGCGCCCGGATCAGCTGACGGTGAAGGAGAAGGTCGGCGCGGTGCCCTCGCCCTTCTTGGCGTCGTAGGTCACCACGTAGGTTCCGGTGCCGGGCGAGGGCACCACGAAGATCGCGAAATTCTTTGCGTTGTCGATGGTTTGATTGCGTTCGAGCAATTCGTTGATGGGCCCGCGAATATCGGCGGGCACATTCTGTCCGTCCGGTGTTTTCACGCTGAAGTATTCGTAGAAGATATTCGCGCCGCCATCGGAAATGCCCGAGCCACCGATGATTTTGACGTGCAGCGCGAGATCCATCTTTCCGTTCTCGCCCTTGGTGTAACTGGGACTCAGTGTGCCGCCGGTGATTTGGATGGTCGTCTGATCCTGCACGAGTGTTCCCGAGACGCTCAGGTCGCGGGGCTGGATGCTCTGCACCTTGCCATCGGCCGCTATCGGAATGATGGTCTGATTCTCGGCGGCGGTGCCGTATATGACCTTCAGGGTGTCCAGCAGATGCTGGGCATCGGACAGCTTCTTCACCGTGGTGGTGACATTGCCGGTGGCCGAACCCTTTCCGGGCACGGCCGGATTGTCGAAGCCCGCCCCGGCGTCGATCTCATTGCCCACCTGCAACGTCGGCACGATGCTCAACGTCTTGTTGTCGGTGGTGGTGTTCTTGTAGGTGATGTCGATGCGGATCTTGGCCCCGCCGAACTCATCCGGGACCACCGTCGCCTTGTCCACCGTGATGTCGAAGCCCTCGTACCAGCCGGTCTTGCCGACGGTGCGGACGGTGGCCTGACCGTTGCTCGTGCTGCCGCCCGGGTTACCGCCGCCGGGCTGGCCGGTGCCCATCGGCTGCGCGATTTGCGAACTGCTCGGCCCGGCCTTGGTGTCCTTGTCATTGCACGCCGTCATGAGCAATGCCGACGTGCCGATCACGAGCACCGCCCCCACGGTTGTGAAAATTCTGTTTGTCGATCGCACGCTCTGCCTCCCAGAAGATTGCCATCTCAGTGCGCGACGCCCGGAAGATCCGGACGAGTGATTCGCAGTGAAATCCTCTACGACGCGTTGTTCGTTAACGGGGTGATGGTCGTCACATCAGTCTCGCACTCTTGTGGCTGTCCGGCCCGCCAATCCCGGTGCAGGCGGCCCAGTTCGGTGACCGGCTCGGCGTCGTAGAGCCATTCCCTGGCAATGCGATGCCAGTTCGCGGTGGCGCGCAGCTGGCCCAGGGTGGCGCAGGTCCAGAAGTCCACGCGGCGGGAGAACAGGTGCTCCGGCGGCAGGTTCTGCCTGCGCATACCGTCGAATTCGGCGATGCGCGGATCGACCGCGTGCAGGAAGGCCGCCGACGCCAGTTCCGGGGTGAGCGGCAACTCCTCGTCCACCAGGCTCCACTCGGCCGCCGAGAGCACGTAGTTGTAGCACTCCTCGGGGGTGACGCCGGACTGCTCGTCGATGACGCCGCGCTCGACCATGAGCCGGTACAGGTCGTCATCGCGATCCTCGGCGGTGGCGCGCAGGCAGGTGGCCTCGAAGGCGATGTGCTCGTGCGCCATTCGCTTGTAGAGCCCGAAATCCAGGAAGACCACGCGGCCGTCCGGGCGCAGCAGCAGATTACCCGGATGTGGATCACCGCAGAACTCGGCGAACTCGAACAGCGAACCCACGTAGAAGCGGTAGACGATCTCGCCGATGCGATCGCGGTCGGCGTCGGGCAGCGCCCGCATGGCCTCGAAATCCAGGCCGGGGGAGTACTCGGTCACCAGTACGCGGCGACTGCTGTACTCCGGAAACGCCTGCGGTACAGCGATGAACGGGTGGTCGGCGTACAGCTCCGCCACATGTCGCTGGGTGCGGGCCTCGATCTCGTAGTCGAGTTCCTTCTCGAAGTTGGCGCGCATCTCATCCAGCACGCCGAGCGTGAAACCGGGCAGCATCACCTGCTGCATCATCACCCGGAGCATGCCCAGATTGCGCAGGTCCGCGCGCACCGCCTGTTCGATGCCCGGATACTGCACCTTCACCGCGACCGCCGTGCCGTCGAAAAGCCGTGCCCGATAGACCTGTCCGATGGAGGCGGCCGCGATCGGCTCCGGATCGAATTCGGCGAACAGCTCATCGAGCGGTTTGCCGAGATCCTCCTCGATGACCCCGCGCATGGCCTCGAACCCCACCGCCGGCGCGTGATCGAAGAGCACGGCCAGGCGGCGCTGGAAGCTCTCCCGATACCGGGGCGGTACCAACTCCAGATCCAGCAGCGACAGCAGCTGCCCGAGTTTCATCGCCAGGCCCTTCATCTGGCCCAGCACCGAAACCAGCGATTCGGCCAGATGTAGGACCGACTCATCGGCCATGCGGGCACGCACCTCGGCGGATCTGCCGATCATGGCGAGTTTGGTGCGGCGCTTGCGGACGGCCTGTACGGCCACCACCGCACCGAGTTTGGAACCGCGGGCCAGCCGCGAGGTCGATACGGGCTTCGATCCGGTCATGGCCGGCCTTTCCACGGGATCGCTGTCGTACTCGACCGTGCCGCGATCACGATCGCCGATCAGCATCATCGCACCTTCGCGAGCACACCGTCGGCAATCGCCGCAGATGCGGGGATTTCGCGGCCCGGGGGCGTGCGCGTCGCCGCGAAACGACTGGATTCCGGCCAAATCTTTCCGGTCCGGAAAGTCCTTTTCGACCTTGAAATGGGTTACTCACCAGCTCTTTTCCCGGATCTCCCGTCCGCTCGGGGGTGATCGAGGCCGGGGTGCTGAGTCATTCTCGAATGGCACCAGATCCTGCGAAGGGGGCAGGATCTGGTGCAGACTTCCGGGGCCCGCGAACCCGGCGCGGGCCCTCAGGCCAGGGTCAGCGGCTGCTCGAAATCGTCATAGGGGAGCGGGCCCTCGACGAAGGCGTTGACCCACAGGCCATTGACGGTGATGTCACCGCCGTGGTTGCCCAGGAACGCGATATCGGAGGCGTCGCGTCCGGTGGCGATGCGGACCAGGGTGGAGCGCGGGGCCAGACGGGTGGGGTCCAGGACCCGCCACATGCCGCCCACGTACGCCTCGGGGACGGAGTGGAAATCCATCGGGACGCCACCCGGGGGATAGGCCGAGGCGACCCGGGCGGGCACGCCGACCGCGCGCAGCAGCGCGACCGTGAGGTGGGAGAAATCGCGGCAGACGCCGGTGCCGGACAGCAGGGTCTCCACCGCGCCGTCGCTGGGGGTGCTGCCGCCGGGGAGATAGCGGACCCGGCGCGCCACCCAGGCGGCGACCCGCGCGGGGGTTTCCGGATCATCGATGCCGCAACCGAATTCGGCCGCCGCGAAATTGAGCAGCTTATCGGATTCGGCGAAGCGGCTCGGGCGGGTGTAGATCGCGAGATCGTAGTCCGAGGGCGGCTCCGCGAGCGCCGCGCCGAGCACGGTCGCACTGTAGTAGGCGTGCAAATTACCCGCGCCACAGCGCAATACGTGAATCCGGGTGCCGTGCGGGCCGATCACCTCGCGCGCCTGACACCGCATTCCATCGAGTTCGAAGACCAGTGATTCGCTCAACTCCATACCGGGCTGGCGGGCCACGGCGATCTGGAACTCGAGCACGGTATCGGCATGTACAAGGACGTCGAGATGGGCGGAGACGTCGCGCTTCACCCCCTAATACTCGCAGGTGAACGCCCGCTCAGCCGACTGTTTCCAAGACCTCCAGCGCCGCGGCGATGCGCGGCACCGCCGGTTCGCCGAAACCCGTCACCAGATCGGAAAGGGCGCGCGCCACATGCGGTCCGACCGCGGCCGCGATGAGCACATCCTCGGCCAGCACAATGCCGTTCACCACGTGCGCGGCGCGCACCCGCTGATCACCGGTCACCTCGTAGCGCCATGAACCCAATTGCAGCCGTTCGGGTTCGGAGCGGAACACCCCGCGTTTGGCGGGCGTGCGCACCGCGCCCGGTACGCCGGCGAACACGGTGAAGACCATCGCGACACCGCCGGGACCGTGCAGCGCCGCACCGATCACCCGCGCCGCGTGCTCGGCATCGAAATCCACCGGTCAGCCGCCCATCGGGAGCACGAACTGCGGGGTGATCGTCTCGCCGGTTCCGGTGCGGCGCAACGCCGTTCCGGCCGCGTAGAACTCGACGGTGTGATGACCCCAGGCGTAGTTCTGGATCTGGAACTCCACGCCGGTGACGCCGATCCCGCCATCGCGCTCGGCCTCGGCCTGCATGCGCGACATGGCCAACTCGCGGGCCTGATAGTTGCCCTGCGTCCACTGCGGCATCTCGACGTTATTGCCGATCTGGCGCATCGACTGCATGAAACCCTGTACGGCCACGTGGAATACGCAATTGCCCATGACGAACGCCACCGGCGCGAACCCGGACCGCATCAGCGTCACCATGTCCTGGCCGGACAGATGACTGGTGAACGCCTGCCCGTTCGGCCTGCGAAAACGCCCCGGCTCCTGGGTGAATCGCACCGCGGTGCCGACGGCGATGAATTCCAGATGGCTGGCCTCGGCCCCCACGTGCCGCCACTCCAGCCGCACCCCCACCACGCCATCGGCGTGCAACGCGTCCGCCTCGGCCTGCATCCGGGTCATGGCATTCCACCGCGCCCGATAGGTGGCCTCGGTCAGCACGGTCAACTCCATCTGCTGCCGAATCCCGGTGAACTGGAACCCCACGTGATAGACCGACACGCCCATCACCAGATCGATCGGCTCGAACCCCGCCCCATGCAGCAGCGCGAACTCATTGACCGACAGATCCGAGGTGAAGATCCGCCCCGCATGCGAGAGCCGCTCACCCGCGGTCGGTTCCAACGGTGGATTAGGTTGCACGACCCCTGCCTCCCATAGACGACCATCGCCACTGTACGACGCCGAATCCCACCCCGCCCGCCGCCGATCCCGCAACCAGCGGCGCGCCACCGCAACCGCTGTGCAGCGGCACTACCTCGATATCGGGCTCAACCCACGTGAGCGCGCCGCTTCGGCAACGAAACTCCCTGGCGATCACGTGCCCGGCGCGGTGTCGTCCACCGTGTGGAGCTCGGTCCGTATGCCGGGCGTTGGCATTCGGCTCGTTTCGTACGGGACGTATGGCATGCGGTCCCTGGAGCACCGCGGCGTGAAACGAGCCCGGCCCGCCTCAGTGGAGAGGCGGGCCGGGCTCGAATTCGGTTGTGCGCGCTGGATCAGCGGCGGCCTGAGTGTGCCGCTTGGTCGCGGGTGGCCGCGGCCTGGGGGCGGGAGGCGCGGCGGCGGGCCGGGGCTCCGTTGTTCGCGGTGGCGCGATCCTCGGTGCGGGGCGGGCGGCCGTTGGCTGTTGCCGTGGCGCGCTCGGGGGCCGCGGTGCGGCGGGTGCCGCCGGTGCGCGGGGCCGGGCCCGCCGTGGCGCGACGGTCGGTGGCGTGCGCACCACGGGTGGTGGTGGCCGCTCCGCGAGTACGGCCGCTGCCCGCGGTGCGATCGCCATCGAAGTTGCGGTCGCCGCGGGTGCCGTCCGAAGAGCGGTTGTCCGCGTTGCGGGTGCCGCCGGTGCGGCGGGCGGAGTTGTCGCCGCGAGCGGGGCCGTCGCCGTTGCGGCGGGCCGGGGCGTCGCCGCGCGCGCCGCCGAATTCGCCTGTGCGGCGGGCGTTGCCGCCCTCGCGGGCCTTGGCCATGCGGGAGGCGCTGCCGCGGCGGTTGCCGCGACGCGGGGGCTGATCGTCGCGGTCGTCGACGCGCGGGGCGTCGGCCTGCGGGGTGACCAGGGCGGCGATGGGGCCGACCAGGGCGGTCACCGGGGCCGAATGCGCGGTCACCTGCTGCGGTTTGGTGTCGATGCCCGCCTTGCGGAGCAGGAAGGCGACATCCTTGCGCTGTTCGGGGAGCACCACCGTGACCACGTCACCGGCGCTGCCCGCGCGGGCGGTACGGCCCGAACGGTGCAGGTACGCCTTGTGTTCGGCGGGCGGATCCACGTGCACGACGAGTTCCACGTCGTCCACGTGCACACCGCGCGCCGCCACATCGGTGGCGACCAGGACCCGCGCGGTGCCCTCGGCGAACGCGGCCAGGTTGCGATCGCGCGCGGCCTGGGAGAGATTGCCGTGCAGATCGGTGGCGGGAATGCCCGCGGCGGTCAGCTGCTTGGCGAGGCGGCGCGCGTGATGTTTGGTGCGCATGAACAGGATTCGGCGTCCCTCACCCGAGGCCAGGGTGTAGACCAGATCCTTCTTGGCCTCCGCGCCGCCGACCTCGAACACGTGGTGGGTCATCGCCGGAACCGGCGAATGCGCCTCGTCCACGCTGTGCGACAACGGATTCCGCATGAACCGCTTCACCAGCTTGTCCACGCCGTTATCCAGGGTCGCGGAGAACAGCAGTCGCTGACCGTCGGCGGGGGTGGCCGCGAGAATGCGGGTCACGCCGGGCAGGAAGCCCAGATCCGCCATATGGTCGGCCTCGTCGAGCACGGTGATGCGCACCGAATCCAGCGCCACCAGACGCTGTTTCATCAAATCCTCCAGCCGCCCCGGGCAGGCGACGACGATATCGACGCCGGCCTTGAGCGCCTTGGCCTGCCGATTCTGCGGTACGCCACCGAAAACGGTGGTGACGCGCAACCCGCACGCCTTGACCATCGGCTCCAGGGCGACCGCGATCTGGGTGGCCAGCTCACGGGTCGGCGCGAGGATCAAACCGATCGGCTGTCCGGGCTTGCGGGTACCGCCGCCGGCGGCCAGCCGCTCGACCATGGGCACCGAGAAGGCGAGGGTCTTACCGCTGCCGGTCCGCCCGCGAGCGAGCACATCGTGCCCGGCGATCACATCGGGCAGGGTGGCGGCCTGAATCGGCATGGGCGCGCTGATGCCGTTCGCCGCGAGGGCGTCGACCAGGGCGGGGCGCACACCGAAATCGGCGAAGGACGTGGCGGGGCTCGTCGAACGAGAAGTCATAGGGGTTCCTGGTGCCTTTCGAGCATCGGATGAAATCGCAGGGGTGTGCTGGACTGTTTGTCCGCACTTGCTGACCTCGCTGCGTGGCCGACGCGAAGGAAAAGACATCCACGACGGAGAAGAATAGGCAAGATCGCGCTACTCAACGGCTACAACCATAGCCCAGTGCGCAAGATTCAAGGTCATTGCCCACCTGTGATGTCGCTTGCTCTCGGCGAAACTACATGCCGATCGCGTACAGCAACCATCCGACAACAACATCCTGCGGCGCCCCGATCGAATACTGATACAGCGCGTTGGAAATCCCATTGATGAACGTCATCGCCCTGCCTGCCCTTCGGTTCCGTTCCGCCCCGCTACCCCCGAAATCGGGAGTCCAGAACGGTCTGTTACCTCCGGGCAACCAGGGCCTGCCGCCGGGCGAACCGGGGGCCGGGCGGCTCAGTTCCCGAGCGCGGAGTCGATCTCCCGGATGAGTTCGGCGGTCGCCGGATGCGGTCGCCCGGCCCGCGTCTGCCCCGCCGCCGCGACCGCGGTGGCAATGGTGCGCCGGAAGTTCTCGGCCTCCACCGGGGCCTTCTCCTCCAGCAGCCGGACTGACGCGGTCAGCGCGGGGAACACGAGCTGAGCCACCCCTTCGAGGGTTCCGGCCTTGACGTTCGGCTTCGGCTTGTCGTTCAAGGCGTGACCGACCAGTCCGGTAGCGGTACGCAGGGCCTGAGCCGCCGCGACACTGGCCTTCGTGGAGGCGATCACGCCGGGATCGGCCGCGGCGAGCAGGGTGACTACCCCGTAGGCAGCGGTCTGCAGGGTGCGGGCGTCGTCCTTGCTGAGGGTGATGGTGCTCATGTGCTTACTCCTTTGTGGGATTCAGCGCCTTGTCCGGCGTGGTTCCCACAGTGGCCGGGCCCGCTGACAGCTCACCGACAGTCCGCCGACACCATCATCACCGCCACCGACCACCCGCGCCGACCACCGCCGCTGCGCCGTCGACTACCGCTGCCGTCGGCGACCGCTGGGAGCTGGATCGCCGTCGTAGTCGAGCCTCGACATCTGCCGTTGTCAGTGAGTGAGCGTCACTTTGGCCAGGCCGGCCGGGTGGTCGGCGTCTATCCCCAATTCCCTTGCCACGGCGAGTGCCAATTGCTGACCGCGAATGGTCGCGAGTAAACATTCGCCCAAATGTCCGAGCGCGGGCCAGGTGATGGGCGCTTCGGTCGCGGTGCCCGCCAGAACAATCGGCGCATACCGGGTGCTGAGCGGTTCCCGCAGCGCGAGAGTGTCGGTATCGGCCGGGCCGGAACCCGCCAGCAGCAAGGCTGGCGTGCCCGGGCCGGTGACCGCGATCGGGCCATGCCGGAAATCCGCGCTGGAGAACCCATGTGCCATGATCCCGGTGGTCTCCTGAAGTTTGAGCGCGGTCTCCAACGCCGCCGGATAGCAGGCGCTACGGCCGACCACCGCCAACCGGTCGACGGTCGCGAGCAATTCGGCCGCGTGCCGCACCGCCTCGATATCGGCCAGCAGATCGGCTGCGGCGGAAGGCAATTCGGCCGCCTCGCACTGAGTCATACCG
Organism: Nocardia sp. NPDC058058; assembly: GCF_042885355.1. Taxonomy (NCBI): domain Bacteria; kingdom Bacillati; phylum Actinomycetota; class Actinomycetes; order Mycobacteriales; family Nocardiaceae; genus Nocardia; species Nocardia sp. NPDC058058. Next base: position 1,209,047 of record NZ_JBHVSA010000004.1, read on the forward strand.
CCCACCCCGAGCCCCGAGGCGATCGCCAGCACCGCGAGCATCTGCGCGGTCACGGTCTTGGTCGCGGGTACCGCCCGCTCCGGCCCGGCCTCCAGCGCCACCGTGTAGTCCGCGATCCTCGCCAGCGCCGAATCCGGATCATTGGTGACCGCAACCACTTTCGCCCCCGCCGCGATATAGCGCCCGGTCAGATCCACGATCTCCGGCGTCCGACCAGACTGCGACAGTGCGATGAGCAGCCACCCCCGAAACCCCCGCGGCTCACGCCCGTAGGCCGTGGCAATGCTCGGAGCCACCAGGCAGGTCGGCAACCCGGTCTGCAACTCCACCGCGTATCGCCCCAGCAACGCGGCGTGGTCGGATGATCCGCGAGCGAGGAAGGCAACGCCGACGGTGTTCGCGGAACTCTCGGCAGCACCGGCGAGGAGAGCGCCGATATCCGCGCCGATGGTGCTGAAGCGGTCGGCGAGTGCGGCGAGCACACGCGGTTGGTCACGCATCTCGGCTTCCATCAGTCTGCCGAGGCGAGCGGAATTCATCGAGTACCTCCGATTTTGCTGAAACAGGTTGAGGGGGTGCGGTGTTCCGCGTCGAGGGCGAGGGTGATCGCGCCGTGTAGCGAGGCGTCTTCGAGGAAGTGGGCGGCTCGGCATTCGGGTGGGAAGGGGGTGGCCGCGGCGATCAGGTCGGTGAGGGTGGGGAGGATGCGGTCGGCGGCGGCCATCATGCCGCCGCCGATGACGATGCGGGCGGGGTCGACGAAGACGGCGAGGTTGGCCAGTGCCGTTGCCAGGGTTTCCAGGGTGTGCCGCACCAGGTTTCGCGCTTCGGGGTCGGTGCGGTGGAAGAGTTCGGCGCTGGTGATCGGGGTGCCGAGGCGGGCGGTGGCGCGTTCGCCGAGACCGCGTCCGGCCACCAATTCCTCCAGCGGAGCCTGCCCGGCGGCGACCGCGCCGACGGGGAAACCGCCGGGATTCATATAGGCGATCTCCCCGGCGGCCTGGTGTGCGCCGGGGATGACGCGGCCGCCCGCGATCAACGCGGCGGCAATGCCGGTGCCGAGGCTGACGTAGATGCCGGTGTCCACGCCGCGCAGTGCGCCGAAGCGGAGTTCGGCCAGTGCCGCGGCTCGGACATCGTTGGCGACCCGCACCGCGGGCACCCCGAATTCCGTTGCGAGCCGGGCCGACAGCGCCAATGTCTCCCAGCCGGGCAGGTTGGGGGTCAATTGGATGCCGTCGGCCCGGATGATGCCGGGGCACACCGCCGCCCATTCGGTGACGGGCAGGTCGTGCCCCTCACGCGCGAGCTGTTCGAGTCGCCGCACGGAGTCGGCGGTGCGCCCCAGTATGTGGTTGGGGCCGAGATCGGTTCGGGTGTCGAGACGTTCGCGGGCCAGGATCGCACCGTGTGCGTCGGCGAGCGCGATCTCGGTCTTGGTGCCGCCGAAATCAATGCCGATGACGGCGAATTCACTTGCTGCGTGCGGCATTCGACGTCCTCGCTGCAATCGGGCCGGGCCGCCGCGAAGGTGGCGGCCCGGCCCATCTCGGTATCGTTCTCCGGCGCGCTATCGATATCGCGCCGCGCGGAATCGGTCAGTCCGCGACGGTTTCGGTGGTTTCGGTGGGTTCGGGAGTCAGGTATTCCTCCTGAATCTCCTTGGGCCCGAACGGCCATACCTTCTCCGCCCGCGCCCAGATCAGGAACGCGACAGCCCCCAGCGCGACCCAGGCCAGCGACCATTCGATCGGATGCACCCCCGGATTCGACTTATCCGCGTAGCCGTAGATGACCAGCCAGCCGATGGCCGCCACGATCGCGGGCAGCGGATACAGGAACATCTTGTACGGCCGCACGAGATCCGGTTGCCGCCTGCGCAATACGATCACCGCGGCGATCTGCGCGAGCGCCTGCACGATCACCATCACGGTGGTGAGCAGTGAGATCAGCACCGCCAGTGGCGGATGCGTGGCCGAGGTGCCGACATGGCGGGCCAGCAGGAACCCGCCCGCGGTCACCACGCCCATGGCGATCAGCCCGAGCACCGGGAACTCGTATTTGGGATGCAGCCGCCCGAATGCCTTGAAGAACACCCGATCATGCGCGGCGTCGAACGGCACCCGCGACCCACCCAGCAGTCCGGTGAACACCGAGGCGAACGCCGTGATCAGGATCAGCCCGGTCACCACCTGCGCCGCGCCCTTGCCCATGGTCGTCTCCAGCACCGCCGATGCCACCGACCGCGACGCCACATTGTCCGGATCGAGCATGTCCTTCCAATTGGTCACGCCCAGTACACCGATCTGCATGAGCAGATAGATGCTCATCACCCCGAGAATCGCGAAGATGATCGACCGCGGCAGCACCCGCCCCGGATTCTTCAGCTCCCCACCGAGATACGCCGAGGTGTTGTACCCGAGGTAGTCGTAGATGCCGATGGTCAGTCCGGAGGCGAACCCCAGCCAGAAGGTATTGCTGCCCAGGTCGATGGCGTGCTCGGGCCAGGTGAACGCCATATCCGCGTGGAAATGCGTGAACGAGGCCAGAATGACCGCCGCCACCGAGATGATCATGACCGTCCACATGACGACGCTGATCTTCCCGATCGAGGCCACCCGCCGCCACAGCAGCGCGATCACCAGCGCCACCACCGCGACGCCGACGATATCGCCCTGGGTATCGCTCATCGACGGCCACAGATAGGTCAGGTACTGCACCAGCCCCTGCACCCCGGTGGACATGATGAGCGGAATGAAAAGCATTGCGGTCCAGACGAACAGGAACGGCATGAGCCGCCCGGTCCGGTACTGGAAAGCCTGCTTCAGATAGACGTAGGTGCCACCGGTGCCGGGCATGGCGGCGCCGAGTTCGGCCCAGATCAGCCCGTCGGCCAGGGCCAGCACGGCCCCGGCGACGAAGCCGATGACGGCGTGCGGACCGCCGAACGCGGCGACCATGAGCGGAATGGTGACGAACGGGCCGATACCGACCATCTGACTCATATTGATGGCGGTGGCCTGGAAGGGGCCGATACTGCGGGGCAGTTGGCGGGGACCGGACATGGGGCTTCCTCCGGTGGGAGCTGAGCGAGCGAGTGGTTTAGTAAAGTTAAATTCCTTTACTATTGCCGTCAAGAGGTCATCAAGATTCGTTTGCCTAGAGTTGAGCCGACGACCCGAGTCAGAAACGGAAGGCGATGGAAGAAGTCCCCTGGAACCGGCAGCGCCTGCGCAGCAATAACGAGTGGTTGCTGCTCGAACAGCTGCGCAACGCGGGCCCGTCGAGCCGCGCCCAACTCGCCAGGGACACCGGGCTTTCCAAGCCGACCGTGTCCAGTGCCCTTGCCGCGCTCCAGCACAACGGGCTGGTCCGCGAGATGGGCACGGTCGCACCCGAACGCGGGCGCACCGCGGTGCTGTACGAACCCGACCCGACCGCCGGATATGTGCTCGGCCTGGATATCGGCCGGGCCAACCTGCGCGCGGCCGTCGCCGATCTCTCCGGAAAAGTGCTGGCCCGCATCGATATCGCGAACAAGGCCCGCACCGCCACCGCCGTCGCGGATATCGCGGTGCGAGCCGCCGAACAGGTCTGCGAGGCCGCCGGAATCACCTCCGACCAGGTGATCCACGCCGCGCTCGGCAGTCCGGGGGTTTTCGATCCGCAGGACGGCCGCATGCATTTCGCGGTGAACCTGCCGGGCTGGGGTCGCGCCGGACTGCTCGACACCATTCGCGAGCGATTGGGCGGGCCGGAGCTGTCGGTGCACAATGACGCCAATCTCGCGGCGCTGGGGGAGTATGTCTTCGGCGCGGGGCGCGGCAGCCGACTGTTCGTGTATGTGCTGATCGGTACCGGTCTGGGTGTCGGAATTGTCTCCCAGGGTGAACTTTTCACCGGTGCGCACGGTGCGGCCGGTGAAGTCGGCTTCCTGCCAACGACTTTCGGCGCGCCCGAGACCGACGCGCCGCGCCGGGGCGCGCTCGAGGAAGCCGTATCCGCCGAGGCCGTCGTCAAAGCCGCACGCGCACAGGGCATGACCGGACGGCTCACCGCCAAAGGCGTTTTCGAGGCGGCGCGTGCGGGCCATCCCATCGCCGCGAATGTCGTTCGCCAGGAGGGCGAACGCGTCGCATTGGTCGTCGCCGCGGTCACCGCCGTCCTGGACCCGGACGTCATCGCGCTCGGCGGCGGCCTGGGGCACAGCGCCGATCTCTATCTCGACGAGGTGCGCGCCGCGCTGACCCGCTCGACACCCCTGCGCCCGCAGGTCGCCTCCAGTGAATTGGGTGATGACGCAGTACTTCTCGGCGCGATCGCAACCGCGCTGCGGATTGCCCGCCCGCAGGTTTTCGACCGCCGGACCCAGGACTGACGCCGGGTAGTAGCCTGCCCTGCCGTGGACACTTTCAGTAGCGAGTTGCTGTCCTTCGCGCGGGGATATCTCGGCGGTGGCATCGAGCAGTACAACTGGTTCATGGAGCAGATCGCGCCGGGTCGCACCGGCTGCGATCTGGATGCCGGACTGGCCTGGATCGGTGATCGGCAACTGGCGAGTTCGGGACAGCTGGGCACCTTCGCCGAGGATCAAACCTTCATGTGGGCGTGGGCCAAACCGGATCTGGCGGGCCTACCCGGCACCAGGCATTCGGTGCGGCTACAGGAAATCGGTGCGGCACACGGGATCCCGGAATTCACCACCGAACTGCTCGATCTGGGCGGTTTCCACGATCCGAAACTCGCCGCCGATCATCTGTCGCTGATCGCGCAGGGCGTGCTCGGCGCACGCGGTATGACCAAGTTCAATCACGGCGGCCGGGCGTACACCTACCTCGCCATCGATGACGAGAGCGTCGCACTGGCGCAACCCGATCCCGGCAATGTGGCGACCTGGCTGCGCATCGCCTCGGATCTGCTGCTCGGCGGTGGAGCGCGAGCGGTCATCGCCGGATACGCGCGCCGGCACGGCCTGATCGTGCGCGAGGTGCCCGGCGGCAATGAACTGGATCTGCCCGGCGGCTATCGGCTGCTCGCGCGCATCGACGAACGGGACAATATCGTCGACGCCAGTGTTGTGGACGTGGAAGGTGTTGCCCAGCAGCGGGTTCCGGCCGAGAGACCGCGTCCGCCCCGGCAACCGTTCATACCCGATGAGCTGCTGGCGCGGCTCGCGCCCGCCACGGCCGTCGCCATGGGCTTCAAGCGCGGCCTGCTCGACTTCGCCGAGGGATTGCGTGACGTGGAATCCCCGACGCCCACCTGGGATCCGGTCGCGGGGGTCTACGGCATTGCCGAGCTGCCCGAATTGGCTTTGGCGGCAGTGGAGCTCGGCCACTTCGAGTCCGCCACCGATACCTGGATCTGGGCCGGGAACGGTTGGCCCGGTATTGCCGCCGTCCGTCGGGCGGCCTTCGAGGCGGGAGCCAATCACCTTGCCGCCGAGCGTGTTCCGCTCGGTCCGGCCTTCAAACCGGCCAACGCGGCCGATCTGCTCACCACCGCGGCCGTCCACCTGGGCGGCGGTGTCGGCTGGGTGCACGTACCGCTCGACGACGAATCCGGATTCCGCTGCCTGGCGATCACCGATTCGCGCATCACGCCGCCGGGTACCGATCCGGACTTCGCGGCCACCATCTTCGAGGTGACGGCCAACCTGCTGAATCCGCTCACCGATGTGGAGAACCGCTATCGCACCATGCGGGAGATGGTCGTCGGCTACTTCGAGCGGTTCGGGATCCCGACCCTGTTCATCGGCGAACCGCAGCTGCTGATCGGTCATTTCGGCCTCTACGAACTGCGCGTCGAGTTCGGTGTCGACGGTGCGCTGACCCGCGCCTACTGGGGCTTGCAGGGTCAACTCGGGCGCTGAGACGGCAAAAGCGCCGCGGGCTGAATAAGCCTGCGGCGCTAAGTTTTCCGTCTGTCGTGTGCGGTACCTCCGGCGCTGCTCAAGAGCCGGAGTTCACCGGAAGCGAGATGACCAGGTCCTGTTCCTGTCCGGGCAGATAGTGCACCCGCACCACCCGTCCGATCTGTACCTGCCCGACCTGGGTAGGAGGGAGGAACTTCTCCGTCCGGGCTTCGAAGGTACTGCCGTCGGGGCGGGTGACGATCAGGGTCAGATCCAGTCGCGGGTGGCCGTCCCGGATCTCGCCGGGGACCGACAGCGCGCTCACCACGGCCTGTGCCGGAATGCCGTTGCGGGCGATATCGAGCTTGGCCTGGGTGGTGATGCCCTTGCGAATCATGGCCTGGTTCATGGCATTCTGCGCCGCCGAGGTATCGCCGGACAGATCCACCTCCACGCGGTCGGGGCGCTCGGGCAGATAGCGGACCGGCAGCACCACGCCGGGGCGCAGCAGGGCCAGTTCGGTGAGCGGCACGATCATCTTGGCGTGCGCCGGGAAGACCTTGCCGTCCGCGCCCTCGACCCGGAAGTCGATGCGCACCTGCGGCTGATCATTGAGCGAGACACCGGTATTGCGCACCGATTCCACGGTGCCCAGGCCCATCAGGCCATTGCGGTATTCGGAGCTGTTATTGCCGGTCAGGGCCGACAGCACGCTGTCGCCGGTGAAGGCGAACGCCATCGGGACGATGGTCAGGGCGATGATCGGCAGGCTCATCTGCCAGCCCACCCAGGGCAGGAAGTCGGTGGAGGTGAGGCCGTGCCAGAGGTAGTAGCCGAAACCCAATACGGCGAAAATGACTGCGGCGGCGCGGATCTGATTCTTCATGATGTCCTCGTAATCGGAATTATGGTGCTGCGTAAGGGGTTTTATCCCGCTCATGCCCGGCGCGGCATGAGCGGGGATGGGGAATCAGGCGCCGCCTCGGCCGGATCAGGAACCGACGATGTTGGCGCAGGCGAACACGATCTCGAACTTCGAGTTCTTGACCCCGGCGGTGGGATTGGTGAGATCCGGAGCGCCGACGCCCTCACCGGTGACGGTGTAGGTGTTGCCGTTCTTGACGACCTTGGCCGAGCCGCCGGGAGCGCCGTTGCCGTAGCCGACCGCGTAGGGCATACCGTTGCTGCCGCCCTTGGAACCCGCGATGCCGACCGCCTGCACGGTGTTGTCGCCGGTCACCGTCGCGCTCACGCTGAGCTGGCCGTAGTTGGAGTTGGCGGTATCGGTGAGCGCCAGCGCCAGGGTGCCGCCCTGCTTCACGCAGGTGGTGTCGAACTTGGCGTCCAGGGCCTTGCCGTCGACGCTGGCGCTGGACTTGCCGCCCGCCGGGGCGGTGTTGCCGGGGGTGGCCGAGGTGGCCGCCGCCGAGGTGGCGGAGTTGGTCGAGGGGGAGCTGCTGCTGGAGTTGTCACTGCATCCGGTGACGACCAGGGCGGCGGCCGCGGCGGCGGTGAGGGCGGCGGTCAGGCGAATCGACTTGGTGTTCATGGTGTTTCCCAGTTCTTCTCGGTTCGGCTCGCGTTCGGGGCCGATGAGAGAACCGTAGGAAGGGTGCGGTGTCCTACCGATACCAACTTTTGCCGCGCGATTTCCGGACAAACTCCGCTAACCTGGGCGAATGCGACGACCGCGGGCCATGGTGCTGGATGAGGTCTGGCGCCGCCTGGACGACGTCGAAGCCCTCAGCGGGCCACACGGCGGCCCCCTGCGCCGCACCGTGAAGCTGATCCTGGATCCGCTGGTCATCCGTCCGGTGCAGCATCCCGAATGTGCCGGATCCATCCTGACCGCCGACGGCGCGGTGCTGCTGACCGCCCGCGTCAATGCCGCCGCCGATGTACTGCGTGCCACCGCGGCCTGGTTCACCCTGCTCAAACAGGTGCGCCGGGCACTGCGCATCACCGCGGGCAATGCCCAGGACCTCTACTTCCAGCGCTGCTATGAACTCGCCACCGTCTCCGGCATGCCCGATGCGGTCGCCGATCGCGGTGCCGCCGAGGACGCTCTGCTGGAAATCCACAACCTCACCGCGGGGCGCACCACCCAGGCCCTCAAGGAATTCCTGGCCGACCCCGAACAATCCGGTGACCTGGCCGAACTCATCAGCACCGCCTGGCGTCGCCGCCCCCTCACCACCACCCCGGACCACACCGAACCGCTCACCGACCTGCTCAACGCCTGCGCCGCCGCCCGGCTCGGCGAACCGGAACCCGATATCGACATCGACGACCTGATCGCCGCGTCCATCGGCACCCACCACGGCATCCGCCTCTGGCTCGCCCAGGGCAGCGACGCGGCGCCTGCCCTGCCACTCACGCATGAGCACACGCCTGCCATCGCAGCGGTTGCCGGTGGTACGGCCGGAGATGGTCCGCCGGCAACCATCGGTCCGGTTCCGTCCGCGCAATACCTCGGTCTGACCGCCTATCCCGCACCACAGCCACCGCGCATCGGGGCATCGGCCTCGAAAGCGAGTTTGGGTCTGCCCTTCGACCGGACCATCCACGAGCGGGTATTCACGGTTCTGCAAGCGGCTAGTGAGCGCGCGGACCTGCCGCCCATCCCGGAGTTGGTGGATGCCGAGATCGCGCGGTCGTGCTCGCCCTGGGCACTACTCGACGAATCGCTGCGACTGGCCGCGGCGGCGGGCGCGCAGCTGGCATTGCAGCTGCGGCCGATTGTCAACGCGCCCAACGATATCGGGTCGCCATCGGCAGGCGCGTCCGGCAACGGGCACACCGGGCGCGGGCCGGGAACCGGCGTCGCGTCGGCCGCCGCGCGAGTGATCAACAGCCGCTGGCAGCGCGAGGCATATGTACTCCAGGCACGTCGGATGATGCTCTGCCCGGAATCGTTGATCCCGCCGACAGCGGTGGTGTCTCCGGGAGTCGGCTCGATGGATTCCGGCGCAGTGCCCGGTGCGACGGGTGCCGCGGCGGTCGGTCCGCTGGGTGCGATCGCGGCGGATCTGCAGGTGCCGTGGCGGCCGTATCTGCGGCGATTATGGGCTCGGGTGCATGGGCGGGATGTGCGCGAGGTGCCGGTGTACGAGGCGGATGAGCTGTGGGATCTGCTGGACGGGGTGGCACGATCGGTCATGCTGGATCATCGGATGCGGGTGAAGAAGGCATTGGCGGCGACCGCGGTGGCGGCCGAACTCGATGAACTGGAATCGAGGGCGGGATGACGGAGACGGGATTGCTCATTCGGCGGCTCGGCGACGGGCTGCGCGGCATCATGCCCGCCGGAGCCGCGACCGTACTGGATGCCGCACCGCGCCTGGACGTCATGGTGCTCGAGGTCGCGGGCGGCCACCTCACCTGGAATGTGCTTGCGGGACCGGCACTTCCGGCGGCCGTCATCGACGATGTGGAACTCGCCCAGGAATGGGTGTGGGCCATATACGGAGAGCCGATCGCCCTGGCCCTCGACGAAGCGAACGCGGCGGCCCGGACGGATCGGACCGCGGCCCCTTCTCCGGACGCGAGCACCTCCGAACGATCTGATGCCGCGTTCGACGACGGGTCCGACCCGGAGCGGTCACCCATCCCATCCGCACCCGAGTTCGACGGGGAGCGCTCGGGCATCCCGGCCGCGAGCGAATTCGATCGGGAGCGGCTCGCGGGGCGGTCCGTAGATTCGTGGTCGGTCGGCGCGGGTGGTGCACCGCTGTCCGAACTCGCGGCGAGTGCTTGGCGACTCGCGTTCGCGCTGTGGGTATCTCGGTGGTGGCCCGCGTCCACGCTGGACGGAATCGCGGCCCTCGATCAGCGGCTGCTCGATAGGGAGATCGCCGAACTCACGCTGGAGTGCGAATCGCTGCTGGACGGTGCGGACGCGATCGGGCCGGAGGTCGAGGCCAGGGTCGAGAGTCTGGGGCGCGCTTCGGATTACGCGCTCGCGGCGGGCGACGAGATCCCGAATGGGATGGTGCTCGGGCGGGGCGTGGGTGGCTGGGATTGGCGCCGCTGCCCGTCGGGGCTGGTGGACGCGTCGGAAAAGGCGCTGTCCTGGCAGTTGATTCGCGATGCGGGCGTCACCACGATCGCCGTCGCGGCGGCAACTGCACCGGGGCTTTCCGGGGAGGTCCCGGCGTACCTGCGGCCGTGGGCGCGGGTGGCTACCGGGGGCGAAGTCAGGGAGGTCGCGTTGCGATCTTCCGGCGGCAGCTGGTCGGGCGAAATCACCTTCACCGCAACAGGTTCGACGGTACATGTGGACGTCTACGTCCCAGGGTTCGGCCTGGCTCCGGGCCCGGTGTCGTACCCGACAGCACCCGGCCATGCCGCATTGCGGCACCATTCGAGCGAGTCCGAATTGCGTTTACAGATAAGGGATTTCGCCTCGAGCAGGCTGGGGCGGGCTGCCTCGTCGATCGACCTCCCCGCCGGTTCGGATGTGCCGGGGGTGACCTTCGGTGGAGTGTCGCCCGATGCGCCGCTGCTGGCGGAAATCGCTGCCGCCGAAGACGATTCGGACTTCTGAGGTGGTGGCGACCACCGGGGGCGGGACGCCCGGGGAATCGGCGGTGCTGCGGGCCGGGGCGGAGGCGATGGCACGGGGTGAGCTGGGGGAGGCGCTGCGGATATTCGAGACGGCGGTGCGCACCGAGACCGGGGATATTCGGGTGTGCGCCATGGTGAACGCGGCCTGTGTGACAGATCAATTGGGTGATCACGCGGGTGCGGCCGAACTGTTTCGGGACGCGCTGGCGCAGATGGGGCCCGATGCGCCGCGCATGCGCCCGGCCGCGCTCATCAATATGTCGCAGGCATTGCAGCTGCTCGGGGATCTGGACGGTGCGCAGGCCGCGCTCGAACAGGCCCGGGAGCTGCTGTCGGGGGAGAGCGCGCCGCTGGAATTGCGGTACGCGTGCCTGGTGTCGTTGAGTGCGGTGGCACTGCATCGGCAGCAGTGGGCGCGCAGTATCGAGATCGCCACCGAATCATTGGACGCGGCAACACGTTTCGCCCCCGACCAGGTCGGGCATTCGCTGATGAACCTGGCCGCCGCGCATTTCGAGACCGGGCGCTGGGAGCTGGCGGAGGACTTCGCCGGACAGGCGCTGGCCGCGTTCGCCGCCGCCGGGGACGGCGACGGGGTGGCCGAGACGCAGCAGAATCTGGCCGTAATGCACACCCGCTCGGGCAGATACGATGCGGCCGAACCCCTGCTCACCACCGCGCAGGAGTATTTCGAGACCTCCGGGCACGCGCATCGCGCCGGAATCGGCTGGAAGGTCATGGGTTTGATCGCCGAGCGCCGCGATCGGCCGGATACGGCGGACGCGCACTATCGGCGCGCCCTGGCGCACTTCGAGGAATCCGGCGTCATCGTCGACGCCGCCGACGTGCGCACCCGCCTGGCCACCCTGGCCTTCGCCGCCGGTCGATACCAGGATGGCGAAGCCGAATTGGTCACCGCCCGAGCCATTTACGCCGAACACGGATTGGGCCTGCTCTGCGCCCAGGTGGACTTCTGGCACGCGGGCCTGCTCGAACCCCTGCTCGAGGCCATGCCGGAACTCCTGCCCCGAGCGGTCGACCTGGCCGTACCGGCCGCGCTGGCCCTGGACGCCGTCCGCTACGAACTCCCCGACGGCGCCCAACGCGAGAACTGGAACCGCCGCATGGCCGATCCCGCCATGCGCCTGGCCTTCCGCTACGGCTTCCTATCCGGTGACGCCGTCCTGATCGCCGACCTCATCGAAACAGCCTGCGCCGGAACCACCCTCGATATCGACCGACTCGCCGCACAACCGAATAACGCCACCCCGGACACCCTCGATCCGCTGGACCCGCTGCCCGCCAACCCCGGCCACATCAACGATGCCCTGCAACTGGGCAACGCTCTGGCCGCCGTGGCCGCCCGCGCCGGTCTTCCGGTCGCCCTGCCACCCCGGGTCGCCGTCGCCCCCGACGGCCACATCGCTTTGGCCGCAGCGATATTCGCCGCCGAACAACGCTACGGCCGCCCCCTGCGCGACGATCGAGTGGTGCGTTCATGACGATTCCATGCCCCGTGCCGGAGCGCGCCCGTGCCGACGCGCTGTCGACCGAACGAATGGTGGGGCGATGACCGGCGCACAACCCACGGCCCGCGTCCGAATGGCCGACGCCGGGGATCTGTTCATCTCGTGGCGGTGGGAGAACGATGGCGGCGCACCGGGAATCGGTGTCGTGCCGGAGGAACAGGTCGTCGCGGCGGTGCGGCGGTTCGCCACCGCGCTGCCGACCACGGGGGAGGCGGGCCTCGAATCCGCGTTGAGCACGGGCGAACTGGCCACGGTGGCGGCAGAGGAGGAGCTGGCCGGATTCCTGTCGGCGACCTTCCTCCCGCACCAACTGGCGGTGCGGCTCTACGAATTGCACGTGGCGGGGGTGCGCCCGCGTATCCGGATCCAGCCCTCGCCCCGGGTCGCGCAGCTTCCCTGGGAGTTGATCGCGCCGGATTCCGGTGTGCGACTGGTGGATATCGCCGAGGTGAGCCTGCTGGCGCCGCCGGGGATCGTGCACGCGCCCGCACGGGTGGGCCGCTCCTGGGCCGACTCCCGAGAGCTGCCCGTCGTCGCCGTGCTGGACCCGCGAGTACCCGGATTCCGCGCGGATTCCGCGCTCGGCTCGGTGCTCGGGCGGATGACCGAGGACGCGCCGCTGGCGGCGCTGGTCGCCGCATACGCGGGACGGGATCGGCTCGCGCCCAAGGTGAGTGATCCGCTGGCCGCGTTCCGCCGCACCGATGTCGATCGCGAGTGGCTGGGGGAGGCGTTGCGCGCGGGCGCGTCCCGCCTGCTCTATATCGGGCACGTGACCGCCGCCGCCCCCGATTCCGGTCAGAGTGAGTCGGCCACAATGCATTTGGCCTGCACTGCGGACACGGTCGGCTTCGCGCCCGCCCAACGTGATCACCGCCCGCTGTCCGCGCGGGATCTGCTGTTGGGCACATACACCCTGGCCGATCAACCCCGCACGGGTCCGCAACTCTGGCCGATCCCGAGCCGTGTCGCGCTCATCGCCTGCGAGAGCGGCGGCGATCTGCGCTTCGGCGAAGCCCTCGGCCTGGTCGCCGCAATGCTCACCGGCGGTGCGGAATTGGTGACGGCGGGCCGCTGGGCCCTGCCCACCGATCTGGCCTTTCAGCGCTTCGGCGGCGCGACCCCGGACCGCCGCCCACTCCAGGACGCGGTCTGCGCCATCGATGCCGCCCACGAATGCCCCGATCCGGTTGCGGCTCTGAACGAGTGGCAGCGCTCCCGTCTCGCGGCCTGGCGCGCGACCGGCGCCATCGAAGACTCGCCGCTGATCTGGGCGGCCTTCGCAACGGTCGACGCCCGCGAGTAGCTTCAGCGCGCGGGGCACCCTCAGCTCCTACGAGGCCGCCGCCGGTTCGTCGCGATCATCGGAGCCGCGAGCAGTTCGCGGTTCGACCATCCGGCGAATTCGATTACACGGCTTCAGGAACCGAGTCGCGATCACCAGATCATGCTCTGTGCGCGCGGGCGCGCAGGAAGTCGTCGACGATCCGGGTGATGTCGGCGCGGCTGAAGGTGTGCAGCCCGGTCAGTTTGGTGAAGACGATTGGGCCGATCAGTTGTGCCAGTGCGAGATTCAGGTCGAATTCGCCCAGTTCGGCGCGCGCCGCCTCGGTGTTCAGGAGTCGGTCGAAGGGCTGGCGATACTGTTCGATCACGCGGTGCTGCAGGCTTGTGAAGCTGTGGGAGGTGGCGTCTTTGGCTTCCGTCTTGCCCATGGCCAGCCAGGCCAGTGTGGCCAGTTGTACCGGCGCTTCGTCGATGAGCGCGGACTGCCGCACGATCAATTCCACCAGCCGGTCCCGCAGGGTGCCGGTGTCCGGCGGCGGGGACACCTGGGGCACCAGCCGTTCGAAGGTCGCGGCGAGGAGTTCGGCGGAACTGTCGAAGTGCCGGTAGAGGGTGGTGCGGGCGACCTTGGACAGTTTGGTCACCGCGTCGATGGTGACCGCCTGCACCCCACCGGTTTTCAGGAGGGTGGTGGCGGCGTCGAGCAGCCGGGCCCGCGAGCGCAGTTTGCGGGGATCGGTGTCGTCCTCGGGCGTATTCGCTGCCACCGTACCGGTTCCTTTCCGGCGCTACCGGTAGTACCGTAGCGCTACTGTCAGTATCGTTTCTCGGGAGTTGCCATGGTATCCACCGGGCAGGGCGCGGCCGTCACCACCAGATTGACACGCCCGCAACGCTGGATGCTCACGGTGTCCTGCCTGTGCATCGCGCTCGTGGTGGCGGCCATGGCCGCACTGTATTCCGCGCTGCCCGGTATAGCCGCCGATACCGGGGTCACCCAGCAGCAGTTGACCTGGGTCGTCGACGGCTACACCCTCGCGCTGGCCTGCCTGGTGCTGCCCGCGGGCGCGCTCGGCGACCGGCTGGGCAGGCGCGTGGTGCTGATCATCGGAATGGCCGTATTCACCGTGGCTTCCGCGCTCCCGCTGCTGTTCGACGGCCCGCTCTGGCTGATCGGAGCTCGCGCGGCGGCCGGTGCGGGCGCGGCCTTCGTCATGCCCTCGACGCTCTCGCTGCTCACCGCCGGATTCCCGGAGGAACGGCGTGGTCAAGCCGTCGGCGTGTGGGCGGGCGTCGCGGGATCCGGTGGCGCACTGGGCATTATCGGCTCCGGCATGCTGTTGCAATGGCTGCCCTGGCAGTCGGTCTTCGTGGCCATGACCGCTGTCGGTGCGGTATTGCTGGCGGCGGGCTGCACGGTATCGGAGTCCATCGACGCCGAACGCCCGCCGCTGGACCCGTGGGGTTCGGTGACCGTCATCGCCGCGGTCGGCGCGATAGTCGTTGCCGCCATGGAGGTTCCGAGTCGCGGCTGGCTCGATCCACTGGTGCTCGGCCTGTCGGCGGGCGGACTGCTCGCCGCCGCGGCCTTCACCCTGATCGAAGTGCGTGTCGCGCATCCGCTGCTCGATGTGCGCCTGTTCATCGATCGCGGATTCGCCAGCGGCACACTGTCGTTGACCGTGCAGTTCCTGATCTCGTTCGGCCTGTTCATGCTGATCGTGCAGTACCTGCAATTGATCCTCGGCTTCTCGCCGATCGTCTCCTCGCTCGCCATGGGTCCGATGATCGTTCCGCTGGTACTGGTCTCGCTCATCGCGCCCATGCTGTCCGATCGTTTCGGCCTGCGGTGGGTGACCCTGGCGGGGTTGGGCACCGTCGGCGTCGGCCTGCTGGCCGTATCGCGGCTGGACCTCGACAGCGGCTACTGGGGCGTGCTGTGGTCGCTGGTGATCATGAGTATCGGCATGGGTTTGTGCAGTGCGCCCGCCACCGCCGCGATCGTCGCTGGCACACCCGTGGCAAAGCACGGTGTCGCCGCGGCGGTGAACGACGCGGCTCGCGAAATCGGTGCCGCGCTGGGCATTGCCGTGGCGGGCAGCGTGCTCGCCGCCGGATACTCCAGCCATATCGCCCCCGCGCTGCCCCGGCTCCCGGAAGCCGCCCGCGGCCCGGTCGGTGATTCCCTCGCCGCCGCCCTACAGGTGGCCGAGCGCGGCGGCCCGGCGGGTGAACCCCTCGCGGACTTTGCCAAACAGGCTTTCCTGCACGGATTTCAGCAGGCCGGAGTCGTTCTCGGCGGTGCGGGACTGCTCTCGGCGGTACTCATCGCGGCCTTGGCACCGGGCGCGCGGCGCTGATGCTGACACATTGCCAAGCGCGACAACTCGCCCATTCCGGGTGAATCGAATTCGTTCGCGTGCGTGCGAGCGTAAGGCTATGACTACTCGCAGAGTACGTTTTCGACGCCCGCTGATCGGCGCGGCAGCCACCCTGTCCGTGGTGCTGGCGGCCGTCGGAATGAGCGCGTGCAGCAGCGACTCCTCATCGAGCAAGGATTCGGCAACCTCCACCACCGCCCAATCCGATGATCCGGCGGCCATCGCCACCGACGCCTACGTCTTCGGCTACCCGCTGGTCCTCATGGACGCCACCCGCGCGACCTCGGCCTCCGCCAATCATTTCGCGCACGCCGACACCCTGCCCACCCCCGCCGACCGGCAGGTGGTGCGCCTGAACCTGGACACGCTCTATTCGCAGGCGTGGCTCGATGTGAAGAATGAGCCGATCGTGCTCCAGGTCCCGGCCATGGACCCGAACCGCTACTGGCTCATGCAGTTCCTGGATGCCTGGTCCAATACCGTGCACGATCCCGGCAGCGTCGATCCGCAACTGCGCTCGGGTGATAAGACCGGACCCTTCACCTACGCGATCACCGGACCGGGCTGGTCGGGCAAGCTCCCCGATGACGTGACCCCGCTGCCCGTCCCCACCGATACGGTATGGCTGCTCGGCCGCGTTCAGGTCAACGGTCAGGACGATCTGGCGAATGTGAAGGACATCCAGGACCAGATGAAATTGATTCCGCTGAGTCAGTGGGAGACCGGCAACCACGAGAATCCCGGCGGCGGGACACCGAGTGACAAGTCGCAGAACCCTTCTCAGCAGGTCGCGCAGATGGACGGTCCGACCTTCTTCGGCAAGCTGAATCAACTCATGGTGACCAATCCGCCCGCCGCGGCCGACGCACCGGCCATGGCGCGATTCGCCAAGATCGGTGTCGCACCGGGCGCGACCGCGGACAAGGTCGCCGCTGACGTGCTGAATACCGGTGCCACCGCCGGTATGAAAGCCATTGCGGCCTATCAGAATCCACAGATCAAAGATGAGAACGGCTGGCAGTTCGCCACCAATGTCGGCACCTACGGCACCGATTATCTGAACCGTGCCAATGTCGCGCTGCGCGGTCTGGGTGCGAATCTGCCCAAGGACGCGGTCTACCCGACCGTTTTCGGCACCGCCGACGACAACGGCACCCCCATCCGCTACACCCTGCACTTCCCCGATGGAAAGCTACCGCCCGCCAAGGCGTTCTGGTCGATCACGGCCTACGACGCCGACAGCTTCCTGATCGACAACCCCGCGAATATCTACGCCGTCGGGCATCAGATCCCGGTGACGAAGAACGCCGACGGATCGGTCGATATCGCCGTCCAGAACGCGGATCCGGGACCGGCTGTACCGCAGGGCAACTGGCTGCCGATTCCGGCCGGCGGCAAGTTCTCGCTGACCATGCGCCTGTACGCGCCCGAGCCGAGCGCGGTCGACGGCACCTGGCAGCCCCCGGCTCTGACGAGAGTCGGCTGACAGCGCGATGATCGCCGGACGTCACAGCGGCGTCCGGCGCCTCGACTCCCAGCCGTTTGCCAGGCAACTCCGATGGACCTGTGAGGTATGAGTCGTTCGATAGGTGGATGACTCGTACCGCAGTAGTAGCCAGAATCGCCGCGATCGGCATCTTCGCCGCAGTACCTCTTGCCGCACTGGCGATCCCGGCCAGTGCCGACGCCACCGTCTCGTCCCCCACCGACATCAGCCGCCCCGGACATCACGGCGACTGGGACCACCACGGCGAGTGGCGGCACCACCACGACCACCCCGGCGACTGGAACCAGAACTGGCCCGGCCTGCCGCCGATGCCCGGCACCGGCTCCTTCTGAGCTGATTCGGAACTGATCCGAGGCTGATCGCCTAACACCAAAAACCCGGCGCCCCTCCCGAATTCGGGAAGGGCGCTGTTTGTGCGCGCCGCTACTGCGAGCGACCGCAGTTCGAGCAGAACGCGGTACCCGCCTGAATCTGATGTCCGCATCCGGTGCAGTGCACCCGCAGATCCAGTGCGGTGCCGCAGGATCCGCAGAACCGTCCGCCCGTGGTGCTGGCCGCGCAGGTGGGGCAGGTGACCCGGGCCGGCACCGACATATCCTGGTTCTGCGTCCAGTTCTGCTGGTTGGCGGCGTCGCGGTACTGCGAACCGCGGGCTTCGGCCTGCGCCTGCGCCATCTGATGCGCGGCCATGGGGGAGCAGCGCGTGCACTGGCCCACGTGGTCGTTCCAGCAGATGCGCGCGCAGACCCAGGAACCACAGCCCGCACAGGACCGGAAGTCATCCTTGACCAGGTCGACGGCCTTGGCGAAGGCCTTGTCCTTGGTGGCCGAGGCCGTGCCGCCGCTCCAGGTGTTGGAGAAGTCGTCGGCGGCGTTGGAGACCTTGTGCAGGGTCTTGGAGTAGTCGCCGAACAGATCGCGCAGCACCCGCAGCACACCGCGTCCCCGCGACATGTAGTTCTGCTCGAACGGCGACTTGTACGCGGTGTTGCAGCGATCGCAATGGAACTCCCACTGGAAGCCATTGTCATTGGAGTTATCGGAATACGAGCTGGTGAAGACGACCGGTGCGGTCATGGCGCGGGTGATTCCTTTGCGGCTCAGCGGACTACGAACGGACGCGACCGGAGCCCCCCGGACCACGTGTCGTCAGGTTCTTATCGTATGACGTGCGAGGTCCGCAACAGGAGGGACGAATACGGACATTGCCTCCGCCCCGAAAACCATGGCCCCGAGAAGCATCGTCCAGGTAAGTCGGGGGTCACGAATCGATAACGGGCCAATTCTGCCGCCGATGTGCCGGACAGGGACTTCGGGAGAGGCGGATTGGGTGTTTCGGATATGGACAGTCGCGGTGGCGGCGGCGATCACGGCGAGCCTGCTGCTCGTCGCACAACCGGCGCGAGCCGAGCCGCAGCAGCAGTGCGAGGTGAGCAGCGGGCGTACCCAGCAGACCGCGAAACCGGAAGCGGTCGGGCTGGATCCGGCCGAACTACAGCGTGCGGTGGACTTCGCGGCGGATCCGACGCGATTCACCGTGCAGATCTTCCGGAACAACTGTCTGGTGGCGGGCGGGCCCAATAACAAGCGCGCGGGCGGGATGCCGTGGAACCTGTGGAGCAGCACCAAGAGTGTGGTTGCCATGGTCGCCGGTGCGGCCGTGGATGACGGGCTGCTGCGGATCGACAGTCCGATCGACGCGTATCTTCCTGCCGGACTGGGGGATTCGGCGCATCGCGCCATCACCGTGCGCAGCCTGCTGACCGAGACCTCCGGTATGCAGGTGGCCGTGGCGTCCGAAGGGGTCACGGGTCTGGTGCAACTCGACCCGAACGTGGTGGCGCAGGCGCTCGCGATGCCGATCGTGCATCCGCAGGGGACGCAGTGGCAGTACAGCCAGCGGGCGGTGGATCTGCTGGTGTACGTGGTGCAGCAGGCGGTGCGGGAAGATTTCCAGGCGTACGCGCAGCGAAAACTGTTCACACCCTTGGGGATAGAGCGCAATGACTATCACTGGGCGCGGGATCGCAGTCAGAACACGTACGGGTACGCGCATCTGGTGCTGCCGCCGGATGACTTCGCCAAGCTGGGTCTGCTGGTCGCCAACCATGGCAATTGGGCTGGTACGCAGGTGATTTCGTCGGACTACCTGCGCGAGGCCACCACCGGCACCGCCGCGAACGATTGCTACGGTTTCCTGTTCGTGGTGAACGGCCCCGATTGCGGCTCGATTTTCCCCGGCATGCCCGCCGACGCCGTGCAGATGTCGGGAATGATGCGGCAGGACAACACGATTGTGCCCAGTCTCGGGTTGCTGGTGAGCTGGACCGGCGTGACCGTGCCCGGCAGTTCGGTGAGCTTCCCGCACGATGTGCTGCGCGCGCTCACCTTCGCCTTCCGGGATCCGGTGCTCGCCGATCCCGGGCCGTATCGGGATCATCCGGATATCAGCCTGGCCGATCCGATGATCTCGAATCCGGCGGCCACCCTCGCCGCGCTGGGTCTGGGGCCGATGGCCTATCCGGGGTGCGGGCTGCTGTCATGCCTGGACAAACCACTCGCGCCGCCGGTGTCGGATTGGCCGCCCGGGTGCTACATCGTCGGCTGCTTCGGGACCGATCCCAAGACCCCGGGTATTCGCTAGTCGCGAATGGTTCGAATGACTCGCCGGTCACACCGGGCTCGCCAGGTACCCCCCGAGGGTATATGGTCGGAGCATGGATCATGACGAGCCCGCGGGTATGGATCACTCGGGTATGGATCACGCCGCCATGGGGCACGGTGGGCATGCCGGGCACGCGGGCATGTCCATGGATGACATGGCCCGCGATATGCGCAACCGGTTCCTGGTCGCGCTGGTGTTCTCGCTGCTGGTGATGTTCTGGTCGCCGATGGCCAAGGACATGTTCGGCCTGGATCTGCCGACGCCGTTCGGGCTGCGGCAGGACATCTGGGCGCTCATCCTCAGCCTGCCGGTGATCTTCTACTCGTCGACCATCTTCTTCACCGGTGCCGTTGCCGCGCTGAAGGCACGCACCCTCGACATGATGGTGCTCGTCGCAGTCGGTATCGGTGCGGGCTGGCTGTATTCATTGGCCATCACCCTCACCGGTGGCGGCGAGGTGTTCTACGAGGCGTCCACCATGCTGGCCACCTTCGTACTGCTCGGCCACTGGTTCGAGATGCGGGCGCGCGGCGGAGCCAATGACGCCATTCGCGCCCTGCTCGACCTCGCGCCGCCGCAGGCCGTGGTGATCCGGGACGGCCGGGAAGTCGAAATCCCCACTGCTGACGTGATTGTCGGAGATCTGCTGCTGGTGCGGCCCGGTGCCAAGATCGCCGTCGACGGTGCGGTCGTCGAGGGTGAGAGCGAAGTCGACGAGGCCATGGTCACCGGTGAAAGCCTGCCGGTGCACAAGGAACCCGGGTCGGCGGTCATCGGTGCGACGCTGAACAAGAACGGTGTGCTGCGGGTCCGCGCCACCAAGGTCGGGGCCGACACCGCACTGGCGCAGATCGTGAATCTCGTTCAGGAAGCCCAGAATTCGAAGGCTCCCGGACAGAAACTCGCCGACCGCGCCGCCTTCTGGCTGGTGTTGGTCGCATTGATCGGTGGCGCACTGACTTTGGGCGTGTGGCTGCTCGCCGGAGCCACCTTCGCCAAGGCCATGCTGTTCGCCATCACCGTCGTGGTCATCACCTGCCCCGACGCGCTCGGGCTGGCCACCCCGACCGCCATCATGGTCGGCACCGGTCTGGGCGCGAAACGCGGTGTGCTGTTCAAGAATGCGATGGCGCTGGAGAGCGCGGCACGCATCCAGACGGTGGTGATGGACAAGACCGGGACGCTCACCAAGGGTGAACCCGAGGTCACCGAGATCGTCACCGACGGGGTGATCAGCGCGGAGGAATTGATCCCGCTGCTGGCGGCCGTGGAACGCGAGTCCGAACATCCGCTCGCCGAGGCCGTCGTGAATTACGCCGAGGGGCACGGCGCGAATGGTGAACGCGCACAGGACTTCGAGAATGTTCCCGGGCACGGCGCGATAGCTACCGTCAACGGGCGGCGCGTCGTGTTGGGCAACCGCCGTCTGCTGGAGCGGGAAGGCATCGAGCTCGGAGAGCTGGCCGCTGTACGCGATCGCGTCGCGGGAGCAGGGCAGACCGCGGTGCTCGCGGCCGTGGACGGGAAGGCCGCCGCGGTCATCGGTATCGCGGACGCGGTGCGCGAAACCTCCGCTCGCGCAGTGCAGGATCTGCACGATATGGGTATCGAAGTGGTCATGTTGACCGGTGACAATCAGGCCACCGCCGAACGGATCGCCGCCGAGCTCGGTATCGATACGGTGATCGCCGAGGTGCTGCCGGGGGATAAGTCCGATCGGATCGCCGAATTGCAGGCTGCCGGAAAGAAAGTCGCCATGGTGGGTGACGGGGTGAACGATGCTCCGGCGCTCGCGCGCGCCGATCTGGGCATTGCGATCGGTGCCGGTACCGATGTTGCGATCGAGACAGCGGATTTGGTTCTGATGCGTTCCGACCCGTTGGATGTGCCGACCGCACTTCGCATCGGGCGTGGCACGCTTCGCAAGATGCATCAGAACCTTGCGTGGGCGGTCGGTTACAACGCTATCGCGCTTCCCATTGCTGCTGGTGTTTTCGAGCCTGCTTTCGGGTTCACGCTTCGGCCTGAGATTGCTGCGCTCTCCATGTCCGGGTCCAGTGTGATCGTGGCTCTGAATGCCCTATCGCTCAAGCGGTTACACCTTCCGTCTCAGCGATGATCGAAAAACAAGAGACTCAAAGAACAAGATTAAAAGAACAAAAGAAAAAGACGCCCGGACAAGAAAAGAACAAGAACAAAAGACAAAGACCAACAACAAAAACCAAAACACCAGGGCGGCTTGGTCTTTTGGCTCGGTAGGTGACCACAGCCAGTCACCCCGTCGGGGACGTGAGGGGCGGGCCTGGGTTGCGGGAGAGCAAGTCGGGTACGGCAGGCGAAGTAACCAGCACTGCTTCTTTGTCCGGACTGCGGAAGGGCTGGAACTGAGGTACGGACATGCCTGTAGGACCGGCAGGAAGGTTCCTGACGGTGGATACAGGTAGTGGTGGAAGCTATTGCCGGGCTGGGCAAGCCGGGCGAGGCAATACCCAGGGTCGCTGGCGCATCCGGTTCGGCGCACAGACCCGAGCAGGGCTGACGGGCAGCGGGGCTACCGGGGCGGTGGCCATCAACTCGTCCGGGTGATGCATGTGATTGACCTGCGGTGTCCGAGTCGGATCGATATGCGCCGGGGCGATCCAGGCGGTACGTCCGGCGAACCTCGCGCCCTTGCCGAGCTTGATGGTCGTCCACCCGGTCGGGGTGTCATTGACCAACGCGTGGCAGTGATCGCAAGCGAGGGTGAGGTTTTCGATATCGGTCAGCCCGCCTTTGACGAACTCGGTGACGTGGTGCACGGCGGCCATGCTGGCGGGTGCGGTGCAGCCGGGGCGGGTGCAGCCGCGTTCGGTGGCGATCAACGCCATCCGCTGGGCCGGGTTCGCCAGGCGTGCCCGACCGATGTGCAGCGGCATGTCCTCACCATCGGTGATGACCGAGAACGTCTTGCTTTTGCGGGCAGCCATTTCCAACGCGACAGCGACCGGAACGGTCCCGCCGGTAGCCGTAGTGGCCACACCGGCGGCGCGCTCCACATCGTGGATGCTCATGGTCACGATCGTGGTCACCGGCAGGCCCCGGTGCGAGCCGAGGTGGTTGGGGTGGAAGTCCGGGTGCAGCAACGCGAACAACGCATCATGCTGGCGTTGCACGGTGGTGCGCATGTCGCGCTTGGCGGCGGCTTTCACCACCTCGGGGTCGAGATTCTCATCGACCACGAACGGGCTTTCGGGATCAGCCGGGTTGCACAGACCGGGCCGGGCGAGCTTGGCCAAGACCGCGTCCATGGCCGCGCGGGCTTCGGGGGTCAACACCACGGTCATGGTGGACATCAGATCGAAGCCTTGCGGGCTCATTCGCATGCTGCGCATCCGAGCCCGATCCGCATCATCGGTCAATGTGCCATCGGGGTCCAGGTGCCCGAGGATCCGATCACCGATCTTGGGCAGCTGGTTCGGGTTCAACGCGCGAGCGTGCCGGGCCAGGTGCTCTTCAGCCAAGGCACGATCTTCGGCGGTGACTTTGTTGGGCAACCGGTCCATGACCTGGCGGATGACGCGCACGTGATCGAGGCCGATCGCGCCTTCTTCCTGCGCCAGTGCGGTGTTCGGCAATACCGGTGCGGGGACGGAGATTTCGGCGTTGTCTCCGACGCGGGGCCAGATGGCTGCTTGTTCGGCGCAGTGCCACCGGTTCAACGCGTCCCCGTGCGAGATGCGGAGTGTCTGTTGCAGATACAGCGCCACACTCCCCGCGCCTGCGCGCTTGGGCAGTGACCGGGAGCAGGTCTGCACGACGAGGTCGAGTTTGAGCGCGTCGAGTTTGCGGGTGGCGGTTTCGATCTGCTGCATCAATTCGACAATGTCGTTGTCCGACAACGGGATAAGGGGCTGCGAGATCAGGGTGTCGATCGCAGCGGACAGTGCGATGACACTCTCCGTGATTGCGACTTTCTCCCCTGAATTCATACCTCTATTCTACTCTCGAAAAACAGACCTCGAAACCTCAATTCTATTGTGATACAAAGGTATTCAGAATTCTTGCCCTTTCAATTTCGGGTCTGTGCATCTGCGCTGTTTTAGCATTCGGTGACGCGCGTCATAGGCGCGGCATTCGGAGTCTTCGGTCATAAGTTCATTGCCCGTCATATCCACGCTTATTACAGTGGGACTGCAATAACTCCCGACGAAAGCAGACTCCCGTGAACTTCCCGATCATCAATCTCGGCTCCGCCACCCTGGACCTGGCCAGCACCGTGACCGGCCTGCTCGCCAATTGGACCTATCTGTTGCAGTCCTGGGGTTCCATGTGATGGTTGTCCACCAGCCTTCGGCGGCCGCCGAGATGTGGGGTAAGTTTCGCGCTCTCGGCGGGCCGCAGCATTTGGTGGATGGGGCGGCTCCGGCGATCGGATTCCTGATCGGCTATGCGAGCGTCAATGCCGAGATCGGCGTTCTCATCGCGCTCGCGGTTGCCATCGCCATCGCGGGATACCGCCTGCTGCACGGTGATTCGGTGAAGGTGGTGGCCGTATCGGTGGTCGTGGTGGTGGTCTTCTCGCTCTTCGTCGGCATCACCGGTGAAGGTCGCGGGTTCTATCTCCCGGATCTGCTGATCTGCGTGTTCTTCACCATCGCCTTCGGGCTCACCCTGCTCACCGGTCGTCCGCTGAGCCATTGGGCGTGCCGCAGGCTCGGGCTGGAACCGGCCGAGCACGCCGCTCCGAAGGAGCGAATTCGCCTGCACCGCAGGGTGACTCTTGCCTGGTTCGCCTTCTGGGCGGTGCATCTGGTGATCATGGGACCGCTGTACCTGGCGAACAAGGTGGTGCTGCTCGGTTCGGTCGCGCTGGTGCTGGGCAAGCCCGCGCTGGTCGTGATGATCGCCGCGACCTTCCTCTGGGTGCGCCGTTCGCTGCGGACCTCCGAACCGATGCCGGTCTCAGGTGCGCAGTAGCGCGGCCTGCACCTGGCGCAGGCGATCCACATCGCCGCGGAATCCGGCGACGGCGTCGTTGTAGAGGAATGCCTCCCACAGCCGAACCAGCGCGTACGCCAAGGTGTTTCGCTCGATCGGCGGTTCATAACCCTGCGTTTCGGCGCGTTCGATGAGTCGTTCCACGATCGCCACCGCCGCTGGATGCACGATGCCGTCGCTGCGGGTGATCAGGCGCAGTGCGGCGGTGGACTCATTGTCGAAGTAGGCGCGCAGCGAATCGTCCTCGACCAGCCAGTGAATCGTGCGGTCGAGGATCTCGTTCAGGCGTTCGCCGCCCTCGGCTCGGCTGCGTTTGTCGGCGTGCGCGACCATGCGATCCAACTGCCGGGCGATGGTCGCGCCGAGCAATCCGTCGCGGGATCCGAACCAGCGGTAGATGCTGGCCCGGCCCACCCCGAGCTGGGCGGCGATGGCATTCACGTCCAGGCGTTTTCCGGCCAGGAACATGTCGACGGCGGCCGTCAGTACATCGTCTCGACTGGCCGATGCCGGTCGTCCCGGTGCTCGTGTCCCCTCCGCGCGCGTCACGCCGAAAGCATAGGTGTCAGATATGGCGACAGCGTGCGGGCGGTGACCGCGCGGCCCAGGCTGAGCGCCTCGCGCAGCAGTGCCGGATCGCGATTCGTGCGGCCGATGGCGGGGGCGGTGTGCGGCGGGCGGATTTGGAGCACGGCCGGATCGGTGGCGAAATCCGCTTCGTCGCGGTGATGCTGCCGCACGCGGCCGAGCCACGGATCGACGGTGCCGGGGGCGTGCCGGGCCAGATAGCGCGCCACCACCCGGCTCTCCAAAGCCGAAGGGGCGCTCATGTTCTCGTCTTCGCGGCGGGTGCGCAGCACCAGTACCCGGGTCGCACCCTGTGCCAATGCCGTTCGGATCGGCACCGATTCGGAGATTCCGGCGTCCACGTAGCGGTGTGCGCCGATGCGCACCGGCCGCCCGGCCAGGATCGGCAGGCAGGTGGAGGCGCGCAAGGCCGCCTGCACCGAGGCGCTGTCGCTGAGCTCGGGATGCAGATCCACGGCCGCGCCGGTGTCGGCATCGGTCGCGATCGGATGGAAGGTGACCGGATTGGCCAGGATCGCCGGAAAATCCATCGGCACGATGCGCTCGTACACGGTGTGCACCAGATACTCGGTATCTACCACGCGCCCGCCGCGCAACGCCCGCGCGGGGGAGATGACCCGGTTGATGACCTCCGGATGCCAGGCGCGCTCGGAGTTCCGCGCCCGCCCGCACAGCAGCCAGGCCGCGTTCAGCGCGCCCGCCGAAGCGCCGTACACCGCGTCGAAGCAGTGCAGTATGCCGAGCTCCTCGATCGCCATGGCCATTCCGTGCGAGAACGCGCCGCGCGAGGAACCGCCCTCGATGACCAGGGCGAGGCGATGTCCGTCGGTGCGTGCCCCGGGTGCGCTGTCCGCGCGATGACGGTGGGCGATGAGCTCTCCGACTCCGAGGGTCTGGTCCTGCTCCGGCATGGGTCCCCTTTCGTGGCCTCCCGAGTCTACGAGAGCTATTTGAGACATTGGATAGTCTGTGTATCATATCCGGCGCTACCCGAAGACATTGGAGGCCAACCATGAAATTGGCGCTCACCGAGGACGAGCTCGCCTTTCGTGATGAACTGCGCGCGTTCTACCGGAGCGAAATCCCCGCCGACATTCGCAATCGCGCCCGGCACGGACAGGAGCTGAGCAGGGACGATGTCATCACCACCCAGCGCATCCTGAACGCGCACGGGCTGGCGGTGCCGAACTGGCCGGTCGAATGGGGCGGCCGGGACTGGACCCCGGTACAGCGGCACATCTGGCACGAGGAGATGCAGCTGGCCTCGGTACCGGAACCGCTCACCTTCAACGCGAATATGATCGGCCCGGTCATCGCCCAATTCGGCTCGCAACAGCTGAAGGAGCGATTCCTCGCCGCCACCGCCAATCTCGATATCTGGTGGTGCCAGGGCTTTTCCGAGCCCGAGGCCGGTTCGGATCTGGCGTCGCTGCGCACCACCGCCGTGCGCGATGGCGACTCCTACCTGGTCAACGGCCAGAAGACCTGGACCACCCTGGCCCAGTACGCCGACTGGATCTTCTGCCTGGTGCGCACCGATCCGGACGCGCCCAAGAAGCAGGCCGGCATCTCCATGCTGCTGTTCCCGCTGGACACCCCGGGCGTGACCGTGCGGCCCATCGAACTCATCGACGGCACCCACGAGGTCAACGAGGTCTTCCTGGAGAACGTCCGGGTACCCGCGGAAAACCTGGTCGGCCAGGAGAATCAGGGCTGGACCTACGCCAAATTCCTGCTCGGCAACGAGCGCACCGGCATCGCCGCGGTCGGACAGACCAAGGTGCGGCTGTGGCTGGCCAAGGAACAGGCCCGCGCCACCCGCCTGGGCGCGCGCACCCTGCTCGAGGATCCGGTCTTCGCCACCCGGCTGGCCGAACTCGAAAACGAGCTGCTGGCACTGGAATTGGTGCAGCTGCGGGTCGCCTCCGGGCCCTCGGATGGTAAACCGAACCCGGTCTCCTCGATTCTCAAACTGCGCGGCACCGAGCTACAGCAGGCCGTCACCGAATTGCTGGTCGATATCGCCGGACCGGATTCGGTTGTGCGCGAAGGGGATACCCCGGACTCGGCGCGCCGCAGCACCGCCACCTATCTGAACTATCGCAAGACATCGATCTACGGGGGATCGAACGAGGTGCAGCGCAACATCATCGCCTCGACGATCCTCGGATTGTGAGGCAGCACCATGGATTTCGATCTGACCACCGAACAGGAGATGCTGCGCGACACCGTGCGTGACGTCCTGGCTCGCGGCTACAGCCCGGAAGCCCGCACGCGGGTCATCGGCACCGAACTCGGCTGGGATCGGCAACTCTGGCAGACCTTCGCCGAGGTCGGACTGCTCGGGCTCACCTTCGCCGAAGCGGACGGCGGCATGGGCGCGGGACCGCTGGAGGCCATGCTGGTGTTCACCGAGATCGGCCGGAAACTGGCCCCGGAGCCACTGCTGGACTGCGCGCTGCTGCCCGGCGGGCTGATCGCCGCCGTCGGCTCGGACGCGCAGCGCAAGGGCCTGCTGCCCAAGGTGGCCGAGGGTGAACTGCGGCTCGCCTTCGCGCACGCCGAATCGGGTGTGCGCTGGCCGTCCACCGAACTCGCCACCCGGGCCGTCCAGCACGGTGACGGCTGGCAGCTCACCGGCGTCAAACATCCGGTGGCGCACGGTGATTGCGCGGAGCTGCTGATCGTCAGCGTCGCACTCGCCGACGGCGGGATGGGGCTGTTCCTGGTCGACCCCGCCGATCCGGGCGTACGACGCACCGGCTACCGCACCCACGATGGATTGCGCGGCGCGACAATCGAATTCGAGGGCGCGACCGCCGAACCACTCGGCCCGGTGGTCGATGTCTCCGATCCCGTCGAGGCGGCGCTGGCCGGTGCGCAGGCCGCGCTGTGCGCCGAGGCCGTGGGCGCGATGGAGGAGTCGCTGCGGCTCACCGCCGAATATCTGAAGACCCGCAAGCAATTCGGCGTTCCGCTGCGCGCCTTCCAGGCACTGACCCAGCGTGCCGCCGATATGTATGTCTCGCTCGAACTCGCGCGGGGCATGAGCATGTACGCGTCCATGTCGTTGGCCGACGGCATCACCGATCCGGTGGTCGCCTCGCGCGCCAAACTGCGCATCGGCCGCTCCGCCCGGCATATCGGGCAGGAGGCCATCCAGCTGCACGGCGGTATCGGTATGACGGCGGAGTATCCGGTCGGCCACTACACGGCCCGGCTCACCGCCATCGAGCACACGCTCGGTGACTCCGCCGATCATCTGCGCCGCCTCGGCGATTACGTGGGCGACTATCAGATGGTGGAGATCTGACGATGTGACTGACCGGTGTGGGTGCGGAACAGTGTGCGTCGAAATGCTTGCTGGACGGTTGCTCAATTCCTTACGGTGAAGGCGCTGAAGTGATCGAACGAAAGCGAGGATGCCGCAATGAATTTCCCGATCATCAACCTCGGTTCCGCCACCCTCGACCTGGCGAGCACCATCACCGGAGTGCTCGCCAATATCACCTATCTATTGCAGTCCTGGGGTTCCATGTAGCCTGACGCTCAATCGGAGCTTTTGTCGGACAATAGATTTCGCAGGACTCGGGTAATGGCGTGCGAGGCCGCGCGCTGTGAGAGTCCGCGCCGGTCGACCAGTTGGTGCCGGTACGCCCAGCCCACGGTGGCCTCGATCAGATCGAGCAGTTCGCGATCCTGGACGCCATCCCGATTCAGCTCGGTAACGAAGATCCGCGCCAGCCCGGCGCGGATCTTGCCATCGGTCAACCGCATTCGCTCATCGATAGCGGTAATGGACGGCGACTCCAGCAGTCCGAGCAGCCGGGGTGTGCGCTGATGGGCGAAGACGATCGCGCTCTGTTCGACCACCGCCGCGATCCGCTCGTCCAGCGGCAGGTTCGGATCGGGTGCCACGACCAGTGACTCCACCAGTTCGGACTGTGCGTCCACCGCTGCCACCCGCAGGTCCTCGCGGCCGGGAAAGTGCACGAAGATGCTGCGTTCGGAAACACCCGCGCGGTCCGCGATGTCCTTGGTCGTCGGTGCGTAACTGCCCTCCTTGAGGGCTGCGAGCAGCGCCTCCACGATCGCCTTGCGGGTCTGCTCCGGATTGCGCCTGCGGCGGCGCTCCCCGCTCGGTTGGCGCTCGGTGGTGCCCTCGCTCATCTCTGCATCCGATCACATCGGCTCCCGGCGATATTCGCGGGGTCGGGGGAGGATTCCGGCCACCGCTATTGCAGTCTAACTGCAATAGCGGCTATGGTGACATTGCGCGGCAAACGCTGAAGCAACCGTAGAAGGCGTTCTCAATGCCGTGAACGAATCGTTATGGCGAAATTAGCGAACGCGTAGCTAACAGCTGCTTGGCTGGTTTGCGGTGCGCGCGAGCGGAAGATGTAGGAGACGGCGTGGTCGACGGCAATCCGAACAAGGGCGCGGACAAGCAGGAGAACGGCGGACCCCGGGTGTCCCGGCGCGGCATGCTCGGAGTCGGCGCGGCGGCCTTGGCGGCCGTCGGCGTCGGCGGTGCGCTCAGCGCCTGCGGTTCCTCGGACGAGGTCAATCCGTCCACCACCCAGACCGATCCCACCGATGCCATCGCCTCGGCGAATCAGCAGCTCACCCGGACGCTGCCGTTCGGGGACACCGTCGACTTCGCCGATGCGGACCACGGTTTCATCGAGGCGCTACAGCCCGGCGTCATCAAGGACGACAAGGGCAAGGTGATCTGGGATACCGACTCCTACGGCTTCCTGCAGGGCACCTGTCCGTCCTCGGCCAACCCGAGCCTGTGGCGGCAATCCCAGCTCACCGTCAAACAGGGTCTGTACGAGATCGCGCCCGGCTTCTACCAGGTCCGCGGCCTGGACCTGTCGAATATGACGCTCATCGAGGGCGATACCGGCGTCATCGTCATCGACCCGCTCATCTCCAACGAGACCGCGGCCGCGGGCCTGGCGCTGTACCGCAAGCATCGCGGCGACAAGCCGGTCACCGGATTGATCTACACCCACGCGCACGTCGACCACTTCGGCGGTTCGCTCGGCGTCACCACCCGCGAGGATGTGGCGGCGGGCCGCTGCCCGGTGGTCGCACCCGCCGGACTGCTCGAACACGCTGTCGCCGAGAACATCTACGCGGGCACCGCGATGTCGCGACGTGCCGCGTACATGTACGGCGCGGCGCTGCCGCGCGGGCCGAAGGGACAGATCGGCGCGGGACTGGGACAGACCACCTCGATCGGCACCATCAGCCTGATCGACCCGACCGTGAACATCACCGCGACCGGGCAGCAGGAGACCATCGACGGCGTCCGCATGGTGTTCCAGATGACGCCCGGCACCGAAGCGCCATCGGAGATGAACTTCTACTTCCCGGACCGCCGCATCCTGTGCATGGCCGAGAACGCCACGCACACACTGCACAACCTGCTCACGTTGCGCGGTGCGCTGGTGCGCGATCCGCACGTGTGGTCCAAGTACCTCACCGAATCCATCAATCTCTACGCACGCCAGTCCGATATCGTGTTCTCCTCGCACCACTGGCCGATCTGGGGCACCGACAAGATCGTGGAATACCTTTCCGCGCAACGGGATCTGTACGGGTATCTCAACGATCAGACCCTGCGGATGCTCAATACCGGCATGGTCGGCAGTGAGATCGCCGAGGCGATGAAAGTGCCGCCCGCGATCGAAAAGGCTTGGTACTCACACGGGTACTACGGGTCGGTCAGCCACAATGTGAAGGCCATCTACCAGCGGTACATGGGCTGGTTCGACGGCAACCCGGCACATCTGTGGGAACATCCGCCGGTCGACAACGCCAAGCGGCACGTCGATGCCATGGGCGGCGCGAACGAGGTGCTGAAGAAGGCCCAAAAGGCTTATGACGACGCCGATTTCCGCTGGGCCGTGCAAATGCTCAACTACGTGATCTTCGCCGACGCCAACAACAAGAAGGCGAAAGACCTACAGGCCAGTGCATTCGAACAGCTCGGCTACGGTTCCGAGAACGCCACCTGGCGCAACTTCTACCTCTCCGGCGCGTACGAGTTGCGCAACGGGTCCTTCGGCACGCCCACCGCGGCCAACTCCAAGGGCTTGCTGGCGGCGCTCACCGTGGATCAGGCGTTCGACGCCATCTCGCTGTTCGTCAACGGGCCCAGGGCCTGGGACACCCATCTGGTCACCGACTGGAAATTCAGTGATCAGCAGGACAAGGTGCATCGCGCCGAACTGCGCAATGGCGTGCTGGTGCACTACGACCGCTGGCCGGACGACGGCCTGCCCGCGGCGGACGCGACCGTCACCCTCACCCGCGGCGGGTTCATTCAGAACATGGTCGGCGGCGGCAATATGCAGGACGCGGTTGCCAAGGGCGACATCAAGATCGACGGCAATGCCGCCGCGCTCATCCAGATGAAGGGACTGTTCGACAAGCCGGATCCCGGCTTCGCCATCGTCACGCCGTGACGAAAAGCCTTCACCAGCAAGCACGTTCGATCAAGTCGGGACACCGACGGGAACAGGAGCAGGCAGTGAGCGCACAGACCGAACCCAGTCAGTACATCGTCGAGCAGAATCAACGAGCCGCCGCGGACCCGAACCTTGCCGACGCCACCGATCAGCAGGACGCGGATCGCGGCTTCATCGCGGCGCTGGAACCCGGCGTGGTCACGAACGCCGATGGAAAAGTGGTCTGGGACAACGATTCCTACGGATTCCTGAAGGGATCGTGCCCCGCGTCCGTGCATCCCAGCCTGTGGCGGCAGTCCGGGCTCAATATTCGCCAGGGTCTGTACGAGGTGACCGAGGGGATCTATCAGATCCGCGGTCTGGACCTGTCGAATATGACGCTCATCGAGGGCGAAACCGGTGTGATCGTGATCGATCCGCTGATCTCGGCCGAAACCGCCGAAGCCGGTTTGAAGCTGTACCGGGCGCATCGCGGTGATCGCCCGGTCACCGGAATGATCTACACCCATTCGCACGTCGATCATTTCGGCGGCGCGATGGGCGTGGTCGCGGTCGAGGATGTGGCGTCCGGGAAGGTGCCGGTCATCGCGCCACAGGGCTTCCTCGAACACGCCATCGCCGAAAACGTCTACGCCGGAACGGCTATGACGCGTCGCGCCTCGTACATGTACGGTGCGCTGCTGCCGCGCGGACCGCAGGGTCAGGTGGGTGCGGGGCTCGGCCAGACCACCTCGGTCGGCACCGTCACCCTCATCGACCCCACCCTCGACATCACCCACACCGGGCAGGAGGAGACGGTCGACGGGGTGCGCATCGTCTTCCAGATCACGCCCGGCACCGAAGCGCCGTCGGAGATGAACTTCTACTTCCCCGATCATCGCGCACTCTGCATGGCGGAGAACGCGACTCATACGCTGCACAATCTGCTCACCCTGCGCGGTGCGCTGGTGCGCGATCCGCACGTGTGGTCGCAGTACCTCACCGAATCCATCAATCTCTATGCGCGCCAGTCGGATGTCGTGTTCGCCTCGCACCACTGGCCGACCTGGGATACCGCGCGACTGGTGGAATACCTTTCGCTGCAACGGGATCTGTACGCGTTCCTACACGATCAGACACTGCGGCGGCTGAACCAGGGGTACGTCGGCAGCGAGATCGCGGAAATGATCGAACTGCCGCCCGCCATCACCGCCGCCTGGAACACGCACGGGTACTACGGGTCGATCAGCCACAATGTGAAGGCCATCTATCAGCGCTATATGGGCTGGTTCGACGGCAATCCGGCACACCTGTGGGAGCATCCGCCGGTCGAATCCGCCAGGCGGCACGTGGAATTCATGGGCGGCGCGGATGAGGTGCTGCGCAAGGCGCGCGCCTCCTACGATGACGGCGACTACCGCTGGGTGGCACAGGCGGTCAACTACGTCATCTTCGCCGATCCCGCCAATGCGGCCGCCAAGACGCTGCTCGCCAGCACCTACGATCAACTCGGCTACGGTGCGGAGAACGCGACCTGGCGCAATTTCTACCTCATGGGCGCGTACGAACTGCGCAACGGCGTGGTCGGCACACCGACGCAGGCGAATTCGCCGACCATGATGTCGGCGCTGACCGTCGAGCAGGTCTTCGACGCACTGTCGCTGCGGCTGGACGGGCAGAAGGCGTGGAGCGAGAAGGCCGTCAGCGATTGGCGTTTCACCGATCAGAACCGCACGCACCGGCTGGAACTGCGCAATGGCGTACTGGTGCACTACGACCGGTTCGCCGGGGACGGGCTGCCGGACGCGGACGTGACGTTCACGCTCACCAAACCGGCGCTGATCGGGGTGCTGCTCGCCGGGCAGGATGTGAACGCGGCCGTGCAGTCGGGTGCGATCTCCATCGAGGGTGACGCGCAGAGCTTCGGGAAGCTGATCACGCTGTTCGACGATCCGGATCCGAATTTCGCCATCGTCACCCCATAGACCGAATTCGCGGTGCTACCCCTCATCGGCGCCGCGAATTCGAATGCGGGGCCCTGCCGCCGACCGTCCGGCAGGGCCCCGTTTCATGCCCGCCGAACCCGGTGCGGTCGAATCCGTTGTGGTTCAGGGAAAATCAGTGGATTGTCAAGTGTGACGTTCCCTACCCTCGAATGGTGAACACCGCAACCCTGCTCGATCACCTCCGCACCCACAGCATGCCGCCGGCGCTGTCCCGCGCCGGTGTGCTGACCTGGGATGACGCGGAATTCCACCGTGCCGCATACGATTCCGATCCGGAGACCTATCTGCTGCTGGCCCTGACCCCCGGCGTGCACGAGCACCAGCGCGCCCGCGTCCTGCTCCAGACCCTGACTGCCACCCGCACCGGACTCGATCAGCACACCCGTATGACCCTCGACAAGGCAACGCGCGCACTGCTTTTCGCGCTCGCCCCGAACCAGGTCATCACGGTCCTGCTGACCCTGCGCCGCCGCCGCCTCAACCACAAGCACGTCACCCGAGCCATCCTGACCTTCGTCCTGGACCACCCCGACGCCGAACTCCTCATCGCCGCCCGCCGCCCCGCCCTGCGCGACTGCTTCGAGCACGCGCTGGGGAAGGCAACCGCGCGCGGATGTGTGCGGGAGATCATCGGCGGCAATGGCGCGGAGCTGCGGCGAAAGCTGCTGCGGTTCAGTGTGAATCCCGCTGTGGCGGTCGAGCGGGTGCGGCAGCTGTACGCACCCGGCACCCACGGTGTTCCCGTGCTGACCGAACCCATCGCCCCGCTGGAGCCGACGCGGCAGCGCGAGCCGATCGTCACCGTGACCAATCGCGGTGATATCGCGGCCACCCTGGTGCACGCGTATCGGGGCGACTCCAGCGCCGAATTGCGCTCCGCCCTGGCCGGTTACGTCGCGGCCGCGGCGGACGGCCTCCCGCGCTTGGCCGCGAATGTGGCCCTGGTGCTGGACACCTCGGATTCCATGCGCGGCTACGGCGAGCGCGAATGGGCACTCCTGTCCCAGGCCGAGGCGCTGCGCCTGGTCCTGGCCCGACTCTGCGAGCACCTGACCGTCATCGAAGCGGGTGCGGCCCAAACCGCCCCGACCGACCTGGCCACCGCCCTGCTTGACGCCCTCGCCGGACGACCCAGCCGAGCGCCCCACGTGAGTACGACTGCACGGCCTGCCCAAACGGCCACCGCGACCCGGCCCGCCGAAATGTCGACGGCGACTCGGTCTGCCGAAATGTCGGCGGCCGCGCTGTCTTCCGAGACGGACGATTCGGTTGTCGTCGCACCGTCAGTTCGGTCGGTGGGGGAGGGCGGCCCGGATCTGGTGGTGATTGTGACCGACGGGTATGAGAACCGGATGGCGGGGGATTTGGCGCGGGTGGTGGCGACGCTGCCGCGGATCGGGGTGGATACGCCGATTGTGCTGTGTCAGACCACGTTCACCGGGCGGGACGACCTGTCGCTGCGTGATCCGGCACCCGCGCTGCCGCGGCAGCGGTGCTGGCATCAGGACGATTTCGCGGCGTTGCTGCCGTGGATGTTCGTGCGGTGCCCGGCCGGAGCGGACTGGATCATCGCCGCGGCCCGGGCATTTCTGGACGAGCGGGAAGGAGTGCTGACATGAACCGACTCGATACGCTGGTGCACGCGCCGGTCGATCTGAGCGGGTACCGGCTGGGTGCGCCGCAGACCGCGGGTGCGCTCACCATGGTGCCGATCCACGGTCCGGAGCGGCCCGGGATCGTGCCGCCGCGTTCGGGATTGAAGCTCAATCGCGTGGTGGGGTACGGGAGTGTGGAGCTGCACAATGGCGCGCCCGCGGGCGTGGCCATCGTGCCGCTGCATATCGGGTACATCCAGGAGGGCGCGCAGAATCACGCGCTGTGCTCGGCCGCGCTCATGGGCGCGGGACAGACCC
Organism: Nocardia sp. NPDC058058; assembly: GCF_042885355.1. Classification (NCBI taxonomy): domain Bacteria; kingdom Bacillati; phylum Actinomycetota; class Actinomycetes; order Mycobacteriales; family Nocardiaceae; genus Nocardia; species Nocardia sp. NPDC058058. The sequence continues at coordinate 1,244,778 of NZ_JBHVSA010000004.1, forward strand.
GGCTGTTCGACGACGCCTGCTGCGTACAGGCCGCGCAGGGCGGCTACCTCGAGGCCCGCGATCAGTGGTTCTTCGTACTGCCGCTCGAATTGCGGGCCAGGGCATTGCAATTGCGCGGTAAGCCGGGCTATTCCAAGCTCTGGCAGGATATTTCGGCGGTGAACGCGCGCTACCGGCTGCCCGCGCGCGGACATCTGGAGCAGCTGCTCACCCGTAAGCGCGCGGTGCTGACCCAGTTCCGCAGCCGCCTGGAATTGCTGCCCGGCCAGCTCGGCGCACTGTTCTTCGTCGGCCGGAAGTTCGCGGGCCTGGAGATCGCGCCCGATCCCCGGTACTTCGCCGAAATGTGGATGCCGCTGGTGTGTTTCGCGTACGGCGTCGCCGCCTGGCAGGCCGAACCGGAGCGCGCCGAGGCGGAGCCGTTCGAGGTGGACAGCCTCGCCGCACTGCGCACCGAGCTCACCCGTGAGCGCGAGCGCCGGGCGAGCGAGGTGCTCTCCTGGATGCCCGCACCCGCGCAGGTGCGGCTCACCGAGGAGGAGCGCTACCTCGATCTGCGACTGCACACCGTGACCGGCGGCGGCCTCACCGGTCAGCTGGTCGTCGAGCACGACCGGCTGGTATACGCATCACTGTTCGCGGCCTGATTTAAATAGATTGCGCCACAACCGAATACGAGATTGAATAACTACTACGGGAACTGAGCCGGGCACGGCGGGAACCAGCTTCATTCCAGATGAAGAAATAACTCGCCTGTTAAGCGAATAGCCGACCCGCCATCGCGCCGGCCGCCTGTCCCGTACCTACCGGGCGATTCCCCGGCGTGGCCACACCGCGCTGGGGAATTTGCCGTACCGCGGCACTGAAGAGCTGATACTCCGCCGGTGGCACGCACACCTCCCGATAGGGCTGGCGCGGTTCCACCCGCCGTTGCGGCCCGGGAATCACCACCCCGTGCCGCAGTTCCTCGCCCTTGGGTTCGGCCGCCGCCTCCTGCGCGCGGACCCAGCTCCGCATGGCATTGGACGCCAGGCTGGGCAGGTATTCCACCGCCCGCTCCCACTCCAGACCCTCCACCTGCGTCGGGTCGCTGACCGCTGTGACGACGACGGCGTAGGCCGTATTGATGTCCGTCATGCGGATTCACCCCTGTTCTCGGTTCCGGCGCTGTCTCGCGCGTTGCGCGGGGAATGTTCAGGATACTTTGAAAGATCTTGCACTACTGCGTGTTTCGCTGTACTCGCAGGTGGCCTGCGAGTGTGTAGGATTGGCGGCGCAATGCCGATCTGAAACACGACCGTCTCGAACGAAAGTGGGCAGGAGCATGGGCGATTCCTCGGTTACCGGCACCATCGCGGCGGATTCGAGCGATGTACTCCCGGCCCTGCCGCTCGGAGTCTGGCGGCCCACCAAGGAAACCCTGCACCGCTACATTCAGATCGTCGGCAAAGTCGCACTGGCGAAAGGCATCCGCCGCAATCACTGGTGGCATATGACCTATCGCGTCAATGCGCGCGGCTGGACCACCCTGCCGCTCGGCAGCGCCACCGATGGCCCGGTATTCACCTGCGCCTTCGATTTCTTCGATCACGTGCTGCGCATTTCCAATGATCGCGGCAGCCAGGAGGAAATCCCGCTCGCCGATCAATCCGTGGCCGGGTTCTACGCCGAGACCATGCGCGGCCTGCGCGATCTCGGCATCGAGGTGGAACTGCCCTTCCCGACCCCGTACGACCTGCCCGATCACGGCCGCCCCTTCGCCGAGGACGAGGAACACCACCACTACGACCCGGCCGCCGCCCAGCGCGCCTTCCGCGTCACCAGCCAGGTGGGCCGCATTCTCGAGGATTTCAGCGCCAGTTACTCCGGCAAGATCAGCCCGGTCCAACTGTTCTGGCACACCTTCGATCTCGCGGTGCAGCGCTTCTCCGACCGCAAGATCGAGATGCCCGAGAGCGTGGATCCGGTGACCCGCGAGGCCTATTCGCGCGAGGAGATCAGCGCCGGATTCTGGTTCGGCGACGATAAGGTCCCCGAGCCGACGTTCTACTCCTACACCGCCCCCGAACCCGAAGGGCTGACCGAGCTTCCGCTGCAACCGCCCGAAGCGCGCTGGGTGCCATCGGGTTCCGCGCACGCCGCCTACTACTCCTACGACGCGGCCCGGCGCAGCGCCGATCCGGTCGGCGCGACCCTCGATTTCCTGCACTCCGCCTACGCCTCGGGCTCGCGTCTCGCTGGTTGGGACGCACCCGCTCTGGCCTGCCCCGGAGGCATCACCGACCCGGTGCTGGGCAGTCTCTGGAAAGGCTGGCCGGAATAACCGAGTGCCTCCCGTCGTATGTCCCGTTTAGTGTGTTTGTAGGGACCGAGGGAGGATCACCATGGGTATACGCTTGGTGAGCGGGCCGCATGTGGAGCAAAGGGAGCAGCATGCGTGACGAGAATATGGCGGTGCGGACCACCGGTCTGACCGCATATCGCGACACCGTTTTCACCGCCGGACCGACCACTCGGATACCACTCATGGGTGTGCTCGTGTTCGGCTCTCTGGTGCTGGTGTGGGCGGCCGAACGCTCCGCCCGCGAGGGCACCGACCACGGCTGGTTCGTGGCGGTCTCGATAGCCGGGCTCTTCATAGCCCGCGGCCTGCACCTGCGGCGGCCCATCACGCTCCCGCATCTCACAGCCGCGACCGTGGTGCTGGTGATCGCGAACTTCGCCTACCGGGCCGAGCACACCAGCGTCGGATTCGTCTTCCTGGCGGCCAGCGGGCTGGTGCTGATGGCCCCGCTGGGCATTAAACCGCAGCCCGAACAGCTACCCCGGGTGGCCGAACTGGTGCGCCGCACGCAATTGGATCCGGTCGCCCCCTTCGCGCTGCACTCCTCCAAGAGCTATTACTTCAACGCCGATTCCTCGGCGGCCATCGCCTATCGCGCGCGGTTCGGTATCGCCGTGGTCGCGGGCGATCCGATCGGGGACAGGGCGCGGTTCGGCGAATTGGTCTCGGAATTCTCCGAATTCGCCGCCTCGCACGGCTGGCGTGTGGCGGTGCTGGGCGCGAGCCCGGAACTCACCCAGCTCTGGCAGTTGCGCGCCTTCGAACATCGCGGGCTGCGCCAGGTCCCGATCGGACGGGACGTGGTGGTCGAGGTCGGCGATTTCGACATGGTCGGCCGGCGATTCCGCAATCTGCGGCAGGCGGTCAGCCGCACCCGCAATTTCGGCGTCACCACCGAGATCGTGCCCGAGGTCGCGCTCACCGAACCGCAACGCGAGAACCTGCTGAGCATTGTCGACGAATGGGGACACGGGCGGCAGACCCGCGGATTCTCGATGATCCTGGACCATCTGCTGGACGGCAGGCATCCGGGCATGCTGCTGGTGCTGGCCCGCGATGAGCACGGGCAGGTCGCCGGATTCCAGCGCTACGGCATCTCCGGCAACGGCCGCGAGCTGAGCCTGGATGTGCCGTGGCGGCGCAAGGACGCGCCCAATGGGCTGGACGAGCGCATGATCGTCGATCTGATCGAGTACGCCAAGGCGCGCGGCATCACCCGAATCTCGCTGGCGTTCGCGGCTTTTCCGGAGATGTTCGCGGACAAGGAACGCGGCAGGCTCGGCCAGCTGGCGTATACCGCTGTGCGACTGGGTGATCCGCTCATCCGGCTGGAATCGCTGTACCGGTTTCTGCGCAAGTTCAATTCGTTCTCGGATCAGCGATTCGTGCTGATTCGCTGGCGCGAGGTGCTCATCGCGGCGGCGGCACTGCTCACCCTGGAGTTCGTACCGCACCGCCGCGAATACTGAGAGCTGTTCTCAGGCCAGAAATTCCACCAGCGCGGCGGAGAAGCCCGGATCGGTGGTGGCGACCAGGTGATCGCCCGGCACCACCGCCAGCTTCGCGTTCGGGAAGGCGGCCGCCAGGCGTTCCGGTTCGGCCGCGAACGGGTCGGCGTCGCCCGCCAGCACCAGCGCGGGCACGGTGATATCGGCGACCGATTTGATCGGGGCCTCGTTCAACCCGCCCGCCAGCGCGGCGATGGCCTCGCGATCCGCGCCCAGCACATCGGCCAGCATGCGGAACATCCTGGCCTGCTCCACCGTGCCGGACCCGTCACCGCGCATGGCGGTGACGATGTCCTCGGCATTGATCACCCGCCAGTCGATACCGCCGCAATCCACCACCCCCGAACCGATGCCGCCGACCGCCAGTTTGCGCACCCGCGCATCGGCCTGCGCGACGAGGATCGAGATGATCCCGCCCATCGAATAGCCAACCTGCGCAACCTCATCCAGTCCGAGGTGGTCGTAGAGCGCCCGCACGTCATCGGCCATCGCGTGCCAGGAATACCGAGCCGGATCGTGCGGCTTCTCCGACCGCCCGTGCCCGCGCGCGTCCAGCGAGATCACGTGGTGCCCGGCGGTGTGCAGCGCCGCCACCACGCCGACGCTCATCCAGTTGGCGTTGGTATCGGCGACGATGCCGTGCTGCAGCACAACCGGCATGCCCTCGCCCTCCCACACGCGGTAGTTGAGCTCGAGACCATCCCAGCTGGTGAACTTCGCCATGCGGCCGATGCTAGCGGCGAAAGCCGAAGGGCCGCGCCGGATCAGGAGATGCGGGCCATGAGGGCGCGGGGGAGCAGCGGCATGACCGCCCCGAACACCCGCCACGGCCACTGCGGTACCGAGGCGCGCACGGTCTCGTGTTCGATCGCGGCGACCATGGCCGCGACACCCTTGTCCAGCGGGGTGAGCAGTGTCGTGTCACCGGCGCGACCGGACATATCGGTGGCGATATAGCCCGGCTGCACCGTGGTGACCTTGATCGGGGTGCCGCGCAATTCGATGGCCAGGCCCTCGCCGAGCGCGGTGAGCCCGGCCTTGCTGGCCGCATAGGCCGCCTTCTTACCGGGCAGTCCGCGCACCGCGCTCATCGAGGAGATGAGCACCAGATGTCCGGCTTTCTGCTCCCGGAAGATGCTCATGGCCGCCTCGGTCTGCGCCAGCGCGCTCACGAAATTGGTGGTGGCCGTGGCGATATTGGCGTCCGCGCGGCCGGTGCCGATGCGCGCGCCCTTGCCGAGTCCGGCATTGACGATCACCCGGTCCAGGCCGCCCAGTTCCGCGCGCAGTTCGTCGAAGACCTTGGGTACGGCCGCGTGATCGTCCACATCCAGTCCGCGCACGGCCACCGTGATGCCCGGGTGGGCGGCCAGGAGTTCGGTGCGCAGCGCCACCAGATTCTCGGTGCGCCGGGCGCAGAGCGCGAGATCGCGTCCCCGCCGGGCGAATTCGCGAGCCATACCCGCGCCCAGCCCGGAGCTCGCACCGGTGATGAGAATCTTCTGCCGCGTCATATCGGACACCCTAGCCGTACCCGCGTCACTGACAATTGTCAGTGAACGCCGAAATCTCAGCCGCCGAAGGACCCCGTCGGAACATCCGGCACCAGCCGCCAGGCGCCGCAGCTTTCGCTGCTGAAGGCCACGTCGGTCGCCTTGATGACAATCCGCAGCGGATGCTGGCGGGTGAAATCGCTGGCGATGATGTAGAAGTTCGGGTCGCTGTAATCGGCGGGCGTCTGGACGTGCCAGAGCCGGCGCCAGAAGCAGCCGGTGGCATTGTCCGGGGTGCCGTCCGAGACATAGGTACCCGGCTTGATATCGACATTCACCAGGTAGAGGCCGTCGCCCGGGATCTCGGTCGCCGGATCGGCGGCGGCGATGGCCGCGGTGGTGGTCAGCAGTGCGGAAGCGAGGGCTCCCGCGATCATCAGCGCGCCTGTACGCACAGTGTTCCTCCCTTGAAATCTCTGTGAGCCGGGTGGCCTCGCTTCCGCCCGGTGTGGAGATCCCCGCATCTCCCGGGGAGGTTTATCAGAAATCGACCGTCCATTTCGGTTGTTCCGTGTAATTGATTGCCTACAAACCGGTTTCGATTCGGAAATCACGGTCGAAACTGTTAACACCGAAATAGGTAGTAATCACCGATTCTCTTCTTGTCGCCCATCGCGATATTCAGGGCATGAGACGACTCCAACCCCTCCCCGACGCGAGTTCGCCCGGCCCCTCCACCTGCGCCGAAGAATGCGCCCGGCTCTGCACCCACGACGGACTCTCCGCCGTCCTCACCGCCGACAAGGCACTGCTGCACTGGCGCGCCATGCGCCGCCTCGGTGATACCGGCCTGGCCGAGCACGCGGTTCAGGAAACCCTGCTGCGCGGCTGGAAAGCCTGCGCCACCTATGACCCGAGCCGGGGCAGCGTGCGCACCTGGCTGCTCACCATCGAGCGCAATATCCTCACCGATATCGCCCGCATGCGCTCCGCCCGGCCCGGCGACGCGCACTGGGACGAGATCGGCGATGTGGCCGAGGGACGCTGTGCCCGACCCGATTTCAGCGATGGGCTCGCCGACGGTCTGCTGGTCGACGAACTGCTCGCGCACCTGCCCGGACCGCAGCGCGATGCCGTCGTCCAGGTCATCCTGCGCGATCGCGCCTATCAGGATGTCGCCGCCGACCTCGGAGTTCCGGTCGGCACCGTGAAAACCCGCGTGCACTACGCACTGCGCTCGCTGCGGCGACTGCCCCTCAGCGCCTGAAAAACGGAGAACAGTCATGAAACGGGCGGGCCCCCTCCTCACCCTCGCCGCCGCCGCAGTGCTCGGCGGTGGACTGCTGATCACCGATATCGTCACCGACCCCACCGATGACACCGCGGATCGTGCCGCGGTCACCACATCCGCCGGAGCAGCCACCACTTCCGCCGGGGCAGGGCCGAGCGCCGCCGCCTCGAGCGCCGCGAACGTTCCCGCTGCTCCCTCCGGCGCCGCGCCCGGTGCGGGGACCTCGGCCGCGCCCGGTTCCGCTGCCCCCTCGGCCTTCCCCGCCCAGGCCGACTATGTGGCGGTGATCCCCGCCCAGCCCCGCTCGATCACCCTGTCCATCACGGTCACCGGCAAACAGGCCGTGGCATACGCCTGCGACGGCGCATCGGTCGAGAGCTGGCTGCGCGGTGCGGCCGATGCCGGTCGAATGTCCTTGACCGGCAAGAACTCCGAACTACAGGCCACCCTGAAGGACAATGTCCTGACCGGCACGCTGACCCTGGACAACCGCGCCATGGATTTCACCGCACCCCTGGTGCAGGCCCCGGCCGGTATCTACTACGCCCGCTCAAACGGCACGCGCGACAGTTGGATCGTGCGCCCCGACGGCAGCGTCACCGGCGTCCGCCGCCAATCCGACGGAACCACCACCCCCGCACCGACTCTCGCCCCGGACGCACGAAAGGTGCACGGCGATGACACCGACTTCTGACCCCCGCGACCCGCACACCCAGCGCTCGATACCGACGGTGATCCGAGGCGCGGTCCCGCCCGCGCGCGCCGACTCGTCACTGTCCGCACCCGGTGCATTGCCCGCGCAAGGTGGGAGTGGCTCGTCTTCGTGCGCACCCGGTGTATCGCCCGGGCCGGCCACGGGTAGTGCGCCTCAGCCCGCGTCCGGGGTTGCGTCACAATCTGTTTCGGGTTCGTCTCCCCAGCGCGCGGCGCTGACCATCGTGCTGATCGTGGTCGCGGGGGCGGCGGTGTCGGTGCTGCTGGGGGTGTACGGATCCACCCATCCCGCACGCGGTTACGCGGTGAGCCTGGCGGGATTCTCCAGTCCGGGCGCGGTGAAGGCCTGGCTCGCCACGGTCGTGGTGTTGCTCGCGGTCGGGCAGGACATCAGCGCGCTGGCCATGTACGGGGTGCTGCCCAGGATTCGCGCGGGGCGCTGGGCCTCGGTGTGGCATGTGTGGTCCGGGCGGCTGGCGGTGCTGGTGAGCATTCCCGTCGCGGCGCACTGCCTGTACGCCTTCGGTTTCGAGGCCACCGATCGCCGGGTGCTGCTGCATTCGCTGCTGGGCTGCGCCGTCTACGGCGTCTTCGTCGCCAAGATGCTGCTGCTGACCCGAAAAGGCTTGCCGCGCTGGGTGATTCCGGTCATGGGCGGGGTGCTGTTCACCGGCTTCGTGGCGCTCTGGTTCACCTCGGCGGTCTGGTATTTCCGCACGCAGGGGTTCGCCCCGTGATTTCCGGTCCCGGCCGAGTGAACCCGTCACCCCCGTAAACACGTCCACAAGGTGTGGCCGTCAGCCCACGGCCGCCACAAGCGAGGAGTAATCATGACCGACCAGATTTCGGCCCCGGACATATTCCGGATGGATCGCCGCACCGCGCTCGCCGCCACCGGCATCGCCGCCACCGCCCTGACCGCCGTCGCGTGCAGTAGCTACGGCAATACCGAGAAGGCCGCCGCCTCGACCAACGGCGCTCAGGACAAGCGGCAGGACGGCAGCACCGAGCTCGCCAAGACCTCCGAGGTGCCCGTCGGCGGCGGTGTCATCAAGGGCGACACCGTCATCACCCAGGCGACCGCGGGCGCGTTCGCGGGGTTCTCGTCCACCTGCACGCATCTGGGCTGCAAGGTGAGCGAGGTGAGCGATGGCGTCATCAAATGCCCATGTCACGGCAGCAAATTCAATCTCGACGGGAGCGTCGCGGGCGGTCCCGCACCGCGTGCGCTGGACACCCGCGCGGTGCGGGTCGAGGGCGATTCCATCGTGTCGGCCTGATCGATAGCTGAAATACCTCGCCTGAGCGGCGAGATCAAGCGTCCAATAGCCCTGACCACTAGTAACAGTTCGATCACGAGGCTTGCCAGAGGGTAACTGGTGTTGCGAAAGTGAACCGCTGGGTTTGGTGTTACTAGTGGGAAGGGAGGGGCGCCTCGATCCCGGGAGCGCCGCCAGCTTATGAAGCCGAATATTGTCAAGGCCGGTATCTTCACCGCCGTGACGGCCGCGGCATTCTCGACGGTCTCCGGGCTCATCCCGGGCATCGCCCAAGCTTCGCCCGTTTTGCCGGAAATGCCGCAAAGGCTCGCCGGGAAGACGATCTTCCTCGACCCGGGCCATCAGGGTCCCAATCACAGTCAGGACGTCGCCAAACAGGTCGACGACGGTCGCGGCGGCACCAAGGCCTGCCAGACCACCGGCATGACCAGCCTGCACGGCGTCCCCGAACACACCATCAACTGGGATGTGTCGCAATTGGTGCGCACCTCCCTCGAAGGCCTCGGCGCGCGGGTCGTGATGAGCCGCCCCGATGACACCGGCTGGGGCGGCTGCGTCGACGAACGCGCCCGCGCCGCCAACCAATCCGGCGCCGATATCGCCGTCAGCATTCACGCCGACAGCGCGCCCGCCGACGCCCGCGGCTTCCACCTGATCGTGCCGCAGCTGCCGATTCCGGACAGCAAGGCCAACGAGGTGCAGTCCGTCGCCGGACTCGCCGCCAGTAAAGCCATGCGCGACGCCTACATTCAGGCCGGTTTCCCGGCCGCCGCCTACAACGGCGCGGTCGAGGGATTGCAACCGCGCGCCGATATCGCCGGTCCGGCCCTGACCCAGGTGCCGGACGTCTTCCTCGAAATGGGCAATGGTGCCAACGCCGAGGACGCCGCGCTGCTGGAATCGCAGGAGGGCCAGCTGCGGCACGCGGTCACCATCACCACCGGTGTGGTGTCGTATCTGCTCGGTATGCCGGTGCCGCCGGCGAGTGCCGATCAGGTGGTCGGACCCGCGAACGTACCGCCGGTGCAACCCGCACAGCATCAGCTTCCCCCCGCGCCCGGCACCGAACCGCAGACCGAACCGGGCGGGACCCAGGCTGAGCCGCAAGCGGTTCCGCAGGGCGGACCGGGAGCCAACTCGCCGCAGGGTGGCGCGCAGTCGCCGGGCGCGATGCCCGGTGGTCTGCCCGAACCGAGCGGTCCGGCCGCCGGTGGTCCCGAACCGGTTGCGCCGCAGGGCGTTCCGGCCGCACCGCAGGTCGCTCCGCAGGGGGCGGCGCCCGCCGAGGTGGCACCGGGCACCGCGCCCGCACCGCAGGCCGCGCCCGCACCCGACGCCAAGCCCGCACCGGGTGGGGCTCAGCCCGCACCGCAGGCTCCGGGCGCCGCACCGCAGCCGCAGTCCCAGGGCGGCGCGGTGGATCCGAAGGCGGCTCCGCCCGCGCCGCAGGGTTTCTCACCGGAACTGCTCTTCCCGCAGTTGAGCGATCTGCTCAAGCCGCAGGTGGCGCAGCCGGGTCAGTCGAAACCGGCCGCACCCGCTCCCGGTGTGGCACAGCCCAATCAGGTGGTGCCCGGTCAGCAGCCCGCGGCCGACAGTCGCGTACTGCCCGCCACGATTCCGGGCGCGAGCGAACTGCCCAGGGCCAATGCCATGAACGGCGTGCAGCCGATCGCGGCTCCGATCGCGCCCAAGGCGCCGCCCGCCGCGGCACCGCAACCCCCGAGTGCGGGAACGCAATCGAGCCCGAGCACGCGGACCAGTCCGGGCACGCTGCCTAATCCGGGTACACCGGGTGCGCAGTCCCCGTCCACCGATCGCAGCTCCAAGACCGGTGAACTGTTCGATACCGAATCGATGAGCGGGCTGGTGCAGTCGGTCATCAAGATGGTGGGACCGCTGGCCAAGATGCTCATGGGTCAGAACGGTGTCGCCTCGGATCTGATCAACCTGGCGTACAGCATGGTGTCGGCGCTGAGCTCCACGATTCTGACGGCTCCGGCCAAGTAGTTCGCGTCGACCCGGGTAAACCGGCCGACCGTTCCATCGAAAGCGTCCCCGCCTCGAATCAATCGGCGCGGGGGCGCTTTTCGTCATCCTGGCGGACTTGCGTTCCGACCGGTATCTCTCGTCGCGTGTGTTGCGAAATGTCCAAGTCGAGCAAACTTCTCGCGACCACGATTGCTTCGGGCGTGTCTCGCGCACCCTTGCTGGCTGGCGCGGTTGTGCCCGCGGACAGGTGCAGTTGCGGACAACCGCGTGTCCGGTGGTTGGCAAGCATCCGGCGCAGGAGTTGCATGAATCCCGGGTCGGGTCAGGACGGCTGAGAACGACTCGTCGATCGAGGTGGATGAGATGGCGTTCGGTGTGGGCTTGAGTATCGGCACGGTCAATACGGTGTGCGTCACGGCCGCCGATCGCTCGGTGCGGCGGGGGAGCACCCCCTTCGCGGCCCGCCGCGGCGCACCGCCGCCCACCACCTGGCGCACCACCCTCACCTTCGACAGTTCCGGGCTGGCACGGGTGGGCCGTATTCCGCGGCACGGCCGGGTCATCACCGAATTCGCCGATCTGACCCAGCGCGGGGCCCCGGTCGCGCGGGTCGGTCACCGAGCGCTCTCCGCCGCGGATCTCGTTGCCACCGTGGCGGACAGCGTGCTCGAGGAGGTGCTGGGGAAGGCTCCGGCCGGGCAGCAGGGAGGCGGGGATACCGGAATCACCGTGACCCATCCGGCCGGGTACTCCGCGAATCTGGTGGCCGACCTGCGTTCCGCGCTCGACGGGATCGGGCTCGCGCAGGTGCGCCTGCTGCCCGAACCGGTGGCCGCCGCGGCCTGGCTGGCGGCGCAGCGTGGTCCGCTCATGCCCGGCCTGGCCCTGGTGTACGACCTGGGCGGTTCCGGGTTGGATGTGACGCTGGTGCGGGTGGGTGCGGGCGCACCGAGCAATCCGATCGTCGGATTGCCTTTGCATTCGGCCGATTTCGGTGGCCGGGCGTTCGGCGGCATGGTCGCGGGACGCTTGCGGCGCAATCCGGACGCGCCCGTCATCTCCAGGGTGAGTTCGGACAGCGATACCGGTGAACTGCGCGCCGAACATGTGCTGGCCTCGATGAAACTGGTGTACCGCTGCCTGCGCATCGCCGATGTCACCATGGCCGATGTGGATCGGGTGCTGGTGGTCGGCGGTGCGGCCCGGCCGCCCGAGGTCGCCGATGTGCTGGCCGAACAGCTGGCCCGCCCGGTGACGGTCGCGCCCGATCCGGAGCGCACGATCGCGGACGGCGCGGCCATCGCGGCCAAAGAGTCGGTACTCGCGCAGGATTCCGGGGGCCATCGGCATCATGTGCTAGCTGATCTCCTCCGGCGTGTCACCCGGGTGGCCGCACTCTAGATCCGCCGGTTACCGGGCGGTTTGCCTTCGATCATGGGACGTTTCGCCGCAACACGTGCAAGCATCTTGCTAGCACGTGTTGACGCTGCTCCAGTTTGGTGTAACCATGGGATACACATAAATCACCGACTGGAGGGTGACGACGATGTCTCCGACCACGACCCATGTCGACGACCCCGTGGTTGCCGAAGCTATCGAATACGCGCAGAAGCTGCTGCTGCTTTCCGAGGGCTCGGTCAACCGCAGCTTCGATCCGTTCGAGGACATCGACTGGGAAAACCCGGACTTCGACGCGAACACCAAGCCCGAGCGCTGGATTCTGCCCGCCTCCGCCGACCCCATCGGACGCCACCCCTGGTACCTCGCCCTCAGCGAGGAGCAGCAGATCGCCGTCGGCAAGTACCGCCAGGCCAATGTCGCCAAGGTTGGCCTGCAGTTCGAGTCGATCCTGATCAGCGGCATGGTGAACCACACCTTCGGCCTCGCCAACGGTGACCCGGAATTCCGGTACTGCACCCACGAGATGTCCGAAGAGCTCAACCACACCCAGATGTTCCAGGAGATGGTGAACCGCATCGGCCTGGACGTGCCCGGTATGGGCCCGCTGGTGCGGCAGTTCCGCCAGGTCGCCGTTCCGGTGGCGGTCATGTTCCCGAACCTGTTCTTCATGGCCGTGCTCGCCGGCGAGGAGCCGATCGACCACATCCAGAAGCAGATCCTGCGCTCCGGTGAGGACGTGCACCCGATCATGCGCGGCGTCATGGCGATTCACGTCGCCGAGGAGGCGCGGCACATCTCGTTCGCGCACGAATTCCTCAAGCGCCATGTGCCGGAATCGAATCAGGCCAGCAAGCTGGTGCTCTCGATCGCCATGCCGATCGTCATGTTCATCCTGGGCCGTTCCATCGTGACCCCGCCCAAGGCGTTCTTCGACGAGTTCAACGTGCCGGACAAGGTGCGCAAGGAGCTGTTCTACGGCTCCGCGGACTCCAAGCAGGCGTTCAGCGATTACTTCATCGATGTGCGTGCGCTCGCCAAGGAGATCGGTCTGATGAACCCGATTTCCAAGCGGGTCTGGAAGATGTTCGGAATCGCCGGCGCGGCCTCCCGTTACCGCTCGGAGCCCATCCGCTCCGGCAAGGCCGCCTGAGACAAGGGACGTACAGTGCCGTACGTAGTCACCCAATCCTGTTGCAGCGACGCCTCCTGCGTCTACGCCTGCCCGGTCAACTGCATCCATCCCACGCCTGACGAACCGGATTTCCGGACGGCGGAGATGCTGTACGTGGACCCGCAGGCGTGCGTGGACTGCGGCGCGTGCGCGACCGCCTGCCCGGTGGACGCCATTGTCTCGACGAAGAAGCTGACCGATGAGCAGCTGCCCTTCATCGAGATCAATGCCGACTTCTATCGTCAGGAGCGGCCGCGGCCGCTGCTGGCCCGGCCGATCGAGGCCGCGGAGGTCAAGCCGGGACGCGAGCCGTTGCGGGTGGCTATCGTCGGCTCCGGTCCCTCGGCCATGTACGCGGCCGATGAACTGCTGACCCAGCCCGGTGTCTCGGTGACGGTGTTCGACCGGCTGGCCACGCCGTACGGTCTGGCCCGCTTCGGCGTCGCGCCCGATCACACCAAGACCCGGCAGGTCGGTGAGCTTTTCGATGTCATCTCCGCGCAGCACGGGTTCGGCTCGTACCTGAATGTGAATGTCGGAGAACATGTTTCGCATGAGGAGCTGCTGGCGCACCACCACGCGGTGATCTACGCGGTGGGCGCGTCCAGCGATCGCAAACTCGGTATTCCGGGGGAGGGGCTGCCGGGCAGCGTCTCCGCGACCGAGTTCGTGGCCTGGTACAACGGGCATCCCGATCACGCGGGCCGGTTCTTCGATCTGTCGCAAAAGCGCGCGGTGATCGTCGGCAACGGCAATGTGGCGCTGGACGTGGCGCGCATTCTGACCACCGATCCGGAACTGCTGGCGGGCACCGATATCGCACCGCGGGCGCTGACGGCGTTGCGGCGCAGCAAGATCGAGGAAGTGGTCGTGCTCGGCCGCCGCGGTCCGGCCGAATCCGCCTTCACCGTGCCGGAATTCGTGGGATTGCTCGGCGCGGATGTGGACATCGTGGTCGAGGGCGCGATTCCCGAGACGCCCGCCGATGCCTCGCAGAAGGTCGAGCAGAAGCTGAAGCTGTTGCGCGGCTTGGCCGATCGGCCGGTGGGCGGGCGCAAGCGGATCGTCTTCCGGTACCTGTCCGCGCCGACGGCGTTCGAGGGCGTGGACCGGGTGACCGGTGTCGCGGTGGTGCGCAATGAGCTCGTCGCCGGGGACGACGGCGTGCTGCGGGCCGAGGCCACCACGGACACAGAGCTTTTGGCGACCGGCCTGGTGCTCACCTCGGTGGGCTACCGGGGTGTGCCGCTGACCGGGCTGCCGTTCGACGAGCGGGCCGGCGTGATTCCGAATCTCGACGGGCGGGTGCTGGAGAACGCCGGTGGGAACGTGGTGCCGGGGTCCTATGTGACCGGCTGGATCAAGCGCGGGCCGACGGGGTTCATCGGTACCAACAAGTCGTGCGCGCAGGAGACCGTGCGGCAGTTGGTGGATGACTTCAATGCCGGGCGGCTGGCCGAACCCGCCCGGGGCGCAGGAGAATTCGACCGACTGGTCGGTTCACGTCAACCGCATGCCATTCGCGGCGGCGCGGTGAACCGTCCGGTGCGGCGGCGACTGCCGCTGCTGGTGCGCAGCCGCTAGTTCCGCCGTACTTCGGACCGCCTCATACGACCCTGTCGTGTGAGGCGGTCTGTTTTGTGTACGGATTGTGTTGTGTGAGTTGTAATGCTGCGTTTGCCCAGGACGACATCTCGGGTAGTAGAGACGAATTGACTTCGAATCGCGGCCGGTGCGCCTGCGCGAGTGGGGTACTCGGGCACAGCAACCGACCAGTGATCGGCAATTCACGCGCGCAAACTGACGCTGCGGTTTTCTTTTCCGGACACTAATCGCCTACCGGTCGGTATGAATTCAACGTTCGCTGCGCTGTAGCCACGCGACAACCTTTTTTCAACTGTCTTGGTGTCCAGTTGGATTCGATCTTGAAGCTGTACCTACCTGACCAGTAGATTCGCCAACTTCGCTACTGGACGCGAAATCTTTTCCCCTGATTCGATATTCACATCCGGCATGTGCCAGCTAACCTGAACGCGCTGTTTGGAAAACGACCGCGTCCACATGGTTGGTACGCCTGTGAGGCCGTGGTCACGGTGCGTTGACGGGATAGCAATGACTGTTGGCTTTGGCATGAGCATCGGCACAGTGAACTCCGTATGGGCGACCGCCGCCGGTGAACGGAACCGGCCCGCCGTACGAGTTCGACGGACAGCCGTGACCTTCGACAGCGCGGGCGGGCCGCGCATCGGCGGCATTCCTCGATTCGCGCCGGTGGTCACCGATTTCGCCGATCTGACCACCGATCCGGATCCGGTCGTGATCAACGGGCGCATCTGGTCACCCGCCGATCTGGTCGCCGCGGTGGTGAACGGGCTGATCGAGACCAATGCGCCCGAAGCGCCCGCGGTGACCACCTATCCGGCCTGCTACACCGAGAAGCATGTGACTCGGCTGCGGCGGGCACTGGATTGGTCCGGCGCGGCGGATGTGGCGCTGATGCCGGAACCGGTCGCGGCCGTGGAGTGGCTCGACTCGGAGTATGGAATCTCCAGTGCCGGAATAACTCTCGTTTACGACCTGGGCGGCAACTGTCTCGACGTGGCCGTGGTGCGCACCGAGGCCGACCGTGAGGAACGCGGCATTCTCGGTGTCGCCGAACGCTCCACCGAATACGGCGGGCGGCCGCTCGGCGCGCTGCTCGCCCGCTACGCCCGCAGCATCGCGCCCGGTGAGCATCAGCCGGTCTCGGCCGTGGTGCCCGCCGCGGATACGAATAGATTGCGCAGCTGGCACATTCGCAATTCGCTACGGGTGGTGCGCTCCTGTGTGCACGGCACCGGGCTCACCATGGACGATATCGACCGTGTACTGCTGATCGGCGGCGCGGCGCGGCCCATCGAGGTGGCTCGGGTGCTCGGCGATCTGGGCCGCCCCGTCATCATGTCTCCCGATCCGGCGCATACCGTCGCGGTCGGCGCGGCCCTGGCCGCATTCCGCTCCGCCGACACCGGCTCGGCCATCGGCCGCTATGCCCCGCGCGCTGCCGTATTCTCCGGCGCCGCAGTGGCTTCCGCGCTGGCCATGTCCGCGGCGACAGTCCTCGGCGGTACCGTCGCGGGCACCACCGGCCTGCAAGCCCTGCCCGGACCCACCGACTCCGGCACTCGCGGCGCGGCCGATGTACTGCTCCTGGAAGACGCCACCGCCGCCCCCGGCGCGCCCACCCGGGTGCACCGGGTGACGACCGCCGCGGCGATCACCAGCTACGCCCCGGCCGCCACCACGGTCACCCCCGCCTGGTCCGGTGGCCGCCCGGTCGACACCCGGCCCGGTACGCACTGCGAAACCCGCAGCGCCGCAAACTCTCTCACCTATGCCGATCCGGCGCGGTTCACCAACCCGCTGCCGTTCCTGGCCGCACAATCGCTGACCTCGCCCTTCGGGCTCGGCCAGATCCCCTCGATCAGCATGCCCCGCACGCTCCCCGGTGCACCGAACACCGCGCCCGGAACAGCGCCCGGCGCAACGACTCCCGGCTCGCCCGGCACCCCGGGTGCACCCGCGACCCCCGGTTCGACCACCGGCGACCCCGCGAGCACCCCCGGCACCGCACCGGGCGGAACCGCTCCCGGTGGCACGGCACCCGGCAGCACGGCACCGGGCGGAACCGCGCCGGGCAGCCAAACCCCCGGTGGCGGAACATCTCCCGGTGAGAACGCGGGCGGCGGCACCGGCGGCCAAACCACCCCCGGCGGCTCCACCACCGGCCCCGGTGGCGAGACCACGCCCGGCGGCTCGACCACGGGTCCCGGTGGCGAGACCACCCCGGGTGGCAGTACGACGGGTGACCCCGCCGGAAGTGGAACCACCCCGGGTGGCACCGCGGGCGGCGGAACAACCAGCCCGGGCGGCACCACCGGTGGCGGTACGACCAGCCCCGGTGGCACTGCGGGTACCGGCGGAACACCGGGCGGCGGAACGACTTCCGGTGCCGGTGACACCTCCGGCGGAAATGGCGGCGCGGGCAATGGCGGTGCGGGCACCGGCGCCGGCTCCGGTGCGGGAGCAGGCGGCGCGGGCGGTTCCGGTGCGGGAGCCGGAGCAGGCGGTGCCGGTGCCGGTGGTGGCGGTGGAACCGGCGGCGGTGCTGGGGCCGGTGGCGGTGCCGGAGCTGGAGGCGGCGCGGGTGCCGGTGGCGGTGCCGGCGCGGGCGGCGGTGCTGGGGCCGGTGGAGGTGCCGGAGCGGGTGGCGGTGCCGGAGCCGGTGGTGGCGCCGGAGCGGGCGGTGGTGCCGGAGCCGGTGGTGGCGCGGGTGCCGGAGCCGGTGGTGGCGGTGCCAGCAGCGCCGGAGCGGGCGCGGGTTCCCGTGCCGGTGGCGGTGGCGCACAGGGCGGTTCACCCTCGGGCGGCGGCAGTCGCGCCGGTGGCGGTTCCCCGGGTGGCGGTGCCGGTGGTGGCATGGGCGGTGGTGGCATGGGCGGCGGCGGTATGGGCGGCGGAGGAGCGGGCGGCGGCGGAGGCCACGGTGGTGGCGGTGGCGGCGGAGGGGGTGGCGGCCATCGCTAGCCCAGTGCCCACGCTTCGACAAGCTGTGCGCGGCCCGGCGGCTGCCGAGCCGACTCCTCGGGGTCGGAGTTGTTCGGTGCGGAAGTGCCTTTCCGGGGAGTGTGCCCATCGGGCCTGTGCCGCACAGAGATTCGCGCGGGCGTGGAGTTCGATCGAGATACCTGGCCGTTCGAGTGGCGGCGGTGATGCGGTGGGTGGACGTGCTGGCCACCGGCTGCCCGGCCGCATGCTGTGGCTCGATGCGGCTCCGGAGGTGGCGGATACTGTCGGCCGCCACCTCCATGGGCTTGCCGTCCCGGCCACCGGGCGTTCGTCCGGTGGCCGGAAAGACCAAGTTCCGCAATAGAAGACGGCGACGCGGGTGGGGTGAACCCCTCGAACGCTCCACCCCGGCGTCGAGTACGACCGGCCCACCGCCGCGCCGCAAGTGCCCAGGCGCGGTGGTGGGCCAGGTCGGGTCAGCGGGCGGTGAAACCGCCGTCGACGGACAGCACCGCACCGGTGATGAACGTCGTCTCATCGCTGAGCAGGTAGGCGCAGAACGATGCGATCTCCTCGGGCTGGGCGATGCGGTTCAGCGGGTGCAGGGCCGCGATGGCGGCCTCGCCCTCGGGGGTCGCGCCCATGGAGTTGCGGAACGCGGGAGTGTCGACCGCGCCGGAGGCCAGCGCGTTCACCCGGACCTGCTTGGGCGCGCCCTCCAGGGCCACCGCGCGGGTCAGGCCGACGACGCCGTGCTTGGCGACGACGTAGGGGGCGACCTGCGCCATACCGACCTTGCCCAGATTGGAGGCGTTGTTCAGGATCGCGCCGCCGCCGGAGGCCGCGATCGCCGGAACCTGGTGGCGCAGACCGTAATACACCGAGGTGAGGTTGAGCTCCAGATCGGCGCGCCAGCCCGCCTCGTCGATGTCCTGGATATCGCCGAAGGCATTGATGGCCCCCGCGTTGTTGAAAGCCCCGTCCAGGCGCCCGAATTCGCCGACGGCGGCCTCGGTCAGGCGGGCCACATCGGCTTCGACGGTGACATCGGTGGGGATGAACAGGGCGCGGCCCCCGGTGGCGCGAATCTCCTCGGCAATGCGATCGCCGACCTCTTTGCCGCGCGCGCCGAGTACCACCGCGCCGCCCTCGGAGGCGATGCGGCGGGCAACGGCCTCGCCGATTCCGGAGGTGGCGCCGGTGATCAGAACAACCTTGGATTCGAAGCGTGCACCCATGATGACCATTCCTTATGCGGTAGAACCGTTTTCGTTGACATGTCTAGTAAACGAGAAACGGCGCACCGTGGCTGGCGGGAATCGGCCTTTGAGTTGATGTGTCATGTAAATGGTTGGAGCCCGGCCCGGACCGGATCATGAAGACCCGGCGGCAGAGCCGAGTCGGGCCGGAACTCAGGCGGGAGCGAGCAATTCGGCCAGTTCGTCCAGGCTGTTGACCACCACGCCGTACGAGGTCTGCGGCAGTTCCGAATGCAGATAACCCCACGGGCCGCGCTTGATCAGCACCGGAATCATGCCCACCCCGTTCGCGGGCAGCACATCGTTGTCGACGCGATCGCCCACATAGCAGACCTCGCCGAGCTCCACGCCCGCCACTTCGGCGCATTTGACGAAGAACTTGGGATCGGGCTTCTCCAGATCCCATTCGGCCGAGGTGTAGATGCCGTCCACCGGCAGGTTCATCTTCTCCAGTGCCGACTTCGCCTGCGGCGGTTGATTTCCCGCGATGATGACGATCAGCCCGCGCGCCTTCAGCTCGCCCAGCGCCCGCCGCACATCCGGGTACAGGTCGTCGGCGTCGAAGTTATTGCGCAGGCTCTCCGGCTCATCGGTGGCCCAGCTGACCTGCTCGCGATCGAGATCCACCCCGGGCAGCAGCAGTTCGAACGCGTCGGTGAGCGGTCGCCCCGTCGCCGCCATGCCGCCGATCACCCCGAGTAGCGCGAACCGCGGAATCCCGAGCCGGTCCGCCCATCGGCTCCAGATCCGGGTCTCGTCGATCAGCGTCTCGCCCACATCGAACACCACTGCCTTGATCATCGGCCCAGCCTATCGGGCGCGCCGAGGCTCCACGCCGGAGAACCCGATGCGGGTTCCAGGGCTCCGCGATGTGGTCCGCGAGCGCGGCCGGGTGGATCGAGCGGTCAGCGCTGCGCGTTGATGACCCCGATGCCGGTCGCCGTCCACCAGCACACCTGCGACACCACCCCGGTGGCCACACCCCATGCGAGCAGTCGCCCGGTGAGCGGCGCATCCCCGCGCGCTCGCAGTCGCCGAGCCAGCGCCGCGGCCTGAATCCCGTTGAGCGTCAACAACAGCACCATCACCAGTTTGGTCCGAGTCATGGACGATGCGAGATTCGGCTCCAGTACACACCCGCTGCCGACCAGTCCCGCCAGCCCCGCCCAAATCGGCACATGCAGCCGATTCATCCCCCGCAGCATTTCGCTCAGCGTGACCCGCCCGACCGCCCAGCGCAGCGCGTACGAATCCGCGATCAACACCGCCCCGAATCCCACGGCCAGCGAAGCCAAATGGACGGACAGCCCCCAGAAGTGCACCTCCGGACTGATCCGCGCATGCCCCGCGATCCACACCGCCCCCGCCAGCACCCCGGTGGCCAGCACCGCGTACCCGCAGAACGCCTGCCAGGAATCCAGTCCCCGCGCGGTAGCGCGCCCAGCGCCGATCTCTCCGAGCATGCCCAAACCTTCCACTAACTTAGGAAAGCCTAAACTATTCGCGACCTGAATCCGAACTCGTCCGAATGACCATTCGGCAACGTCCGCGCCGAATTTGCGCTATACCTGTTGCGGGTGGATGCGTCTGGGTAGCATGCGAGCTGCTGTTATGAAATGAATTCTTTTCACAAGGAGCCCGCTCATGCGTCCCGTCCTCCGCGCCAGTGTCCTCACCCTGGGCCTCGCCGCCGCCGCTCTCACCGCCGCGACCGCCTCCGCCGAAATCCCGCTCGTCGACGCCCCCTCGGCCGACATCTCGGTCGCCCCCGGCGCCACCAACCCCGCCCCGATCGCCAGCGACGACTACGCCATGTGCTCCAAGTCCTCCGGCTCCGCGGGCCACTTCCTCGCCTGCATGTAGCAGAACCGCGGCACCCTCGACCGTGGGAACGGCCCGCGCCGAGCCCACCTCGAGCCTGCCCGCCGGTGGCTCCCGCCCCCGTTCCTCGTCGGAATCGCCCGTGCGCCAATCGATCCGGAAGACCTGCTGAATCCGCTCGGATCCGACCGGCTGGATGAGCGCTCCCGGAGCGGCCGCACGACAGAGCTCCGCATGACCGATCTCACCATCGCCCAGTTGGCCAGATCCCTCGGCCACGCCGACGCCTTCGGCTGCAGCACCGCCTTCAAACGCCAACGCGGAGTTCGGCGCAAGCTCCGTGCTCGGTACGAATCGGTCGCGCCGGCCGCGCTGCGACATGCTCGGATCAGGCGGACATGGTGAGTGCGGTGGTGGTGGCCGCATGGTAGCGATCGCACGCGATGTCGGTGAGCGCCGGATGAGCACCGATTACTTCGGCGTGCGCCAGGTCGGGGGCGGCGGCGGAGAGTCGGTCGGTGAGTAGACCGGGGGCCAGGAACCACGGAGCCACCAGGATCTGGTCCGCGCCGCGTGCGCGCAGGCGGGATTGTGCCTCGGTGATGCTGGGTTCGGTTGTGGCGAAGCAGATTTCGGTATCCCAGCCGGTAATGGCGGCAAGGTGACGTGCCACTTCGGCGGTGCGCGCGTTCGCGGCCGCCGAGGACGAGCCCACGGCTGCGACGGCAACGCCCAAGCGCGGCACAGGATCGAACGCCGCGTGCGTGCTTTGCGCATCGGTGCGTGCGACGGGACTCGGTGCGCCCGAATGGAACTCCGAGTCGAGACGGTCGAGCACCCGATCCCGCAGAGCGGTGATCAGGCGCGGATCCGGGCCCAGGACGTCGGCCTGGGTCAGGCGCAGGCGGGGATGGCGGGTGCGGGCGGCCGCGAGCATTCCGGGGAGATCCACTCGGGCGTGGAATGCTCTGCCGAGCAGGAGGGGGACCACTACCGCGTGTGAATGGCCTTCGGCGGCAATGGCGTCCACGACCTGGTCGACCGAGGGGGCGTTCAGATCCAGGAAGGCCAGGCGTACATCCACGTCGGGGCGGGCCGCCGCGAGTTGTTCGACGACGGCGTACATGGTCGCGGCCGAACGCGGGTCGCGGCTGCCGTGCGCGACAGCGATCAGGGCGGGGCGTACGCCGCTGGTGCGGACCCGGCCGAGCGCCCGTGCGCTCGGCGAAGTTATTGCCACACTGGATGTTTCCACCGTCGCCTGATGCGCGGCGACGGTATCGGCTGCGGAAACCTCGGCCGATCCCGGCCGAATCGTGGTGTGGCGGAGGGCGACCGGGAGCGGCGCGGTCGAGAACGCGCCGCTGCCGGGCGAACTCATGTCAGGCTCCGGCTTCCGTGCCGACCTCGACCTTGGTCAGGGCATCGCCGACCAGGCCGGCGGCGAGGGTGTTGCCGCCCGCCGGGTCGATGAGCAGGAAGCTGCCGGTGTAGCGGTTGACGCTGTAGTCGTCGGCCGCGATCGGGTCGGCGACCCGGATCGAGATGCGGCCGATGTCGTTGAGCGCCAGCGTTTCCGGGGACGGATCAGCGGACAGGTGCTGTTCGTCGAAACGCTCGATGAGCGTGCCGACGATGGCCTGGGTGGTGCGGGTGCCGTGCTTGAGCAGCAGCCGTGCGCCGGGACGCAGCGGCTTGTCGCCGAGCCAGCAGACCGTCGCGTCGAAGGCCTCGATCGGTTCGGGGGCGTCATTGGCGGCCACGATGGTGTCGCCGCGCGAGACGTCGACATCATTGGCCAGCACCAGGGTGACGCTGCGGCCGGGCTGCGCGGAGGCGAGCTCGCCATTGGGGGTGTCGATGCGCTCGACGGTGGTGCGGGTGCCCGAAGGCAGCACCACGACCTCGTCACCCTTGCGCACGGTGCCCGCCGCGACCTGACCCGCGTAACCGCGGTAATCCGGGTATTCGGCGGTGCGGGGCCGGATCACGTACTGCACGGGGAAGCGCAGACCCACCTCGTGGCGGGTGCTGTCGGCATCCACCGGCACCGATTCCAGATGTTCGATGAGCGAGGGCCCGGTGTAGTACGGCGTCTTGTCCGAGCGCGAGGCGACATTGTCACCGTGCAGCGCGGACACCGGAATCTCCACCACATCCTCGGCGGCCCAGCCCAATTTGGCTGTCAGCTCCGAGAATTCGGCGACGATGCGCGCGAAGACACCGGCCGGATCATCGACCAGGTCGATCTTGTTCACGGCCAGCACCAGCTTCGGCACACCCAGCAGCGCCATCACCGCGGCATGGCGGCGGGTCTGCTCGATAACACCCTTGCGGGCATCCACCAGCAGAATCACCAGCTGCGCGGTCGACGCCCCGGACACCGTGTTCCGGGTGTACTGCACATGCCCCGGGGTGTCGGCGAGCACGAAAGACCGTGCGGGCGTGGCGAAGTAGCGGTACGCCACATCGATGGTGATGCCCTGTTCGCGCTCGGCGCGCAGGCCGTCCACCAGCAGTGACAGGTCCGGCGTCGCCAGCCCCTTGTCGACCGAGGCGCGGGTGACCGCGTCGATCTGGTCGGCCAGCACCGATTTCGTGTCGTACAGCAACCGTCCGACCAGGGTGGACTTGCCGTCGTCGACACTGCCGGCGGTGGCCAGTCGTAGTAGGTCGGACATCAGAAGTAGCCCTCTCGCTTGCGATCTTCCATGGCGGCCTCGGAGACGCGATCGTCGCCGCGGGTCGCGCCGCGTTCGGTGAGCCTGGAGGCGGCGACCTCGGCGAGAATCGCCGCATTGTCGGCCGCATCGGAAATGATTGCGCCGGTGGTGGATCCGTCGCCGACGGTGCGGTAGCGCACCGACTTCACGGACAGCTCCTCACCTTCGGCCGGGCCGCCCCAGACGCCGGGGGTCATCCACATGCCGTCGCGCTGGTACACCGGGCGCTCGTGCGCGTAGTAGATGTTCGCAAGCTCCACGTTCTCGCGGGCGATGTAGCGCCAGATATCCAGTTCGGTCCAGTTGGAGATCGGGAACACCCGCACGTGCTCGCCCGGAGCGTGCCTACCGTTGTACAGGTTCCACAGTTCGGGCCGCTGCCGCTTGGGATCCCAGCGCCCGAAGGCGTCGCGCAGCGAGAAGATGCGCTCCTTGGCGCGCGAACGCTCCTCATCGCGGCGGCCGCCACCGAAGACCGCGTCGAAGCGGTTCTCGTTGATGGCGTCCAGCAGCGGCACGGTCTGCAGCGGATTGCGGATGCCGTCCGGGCGTTCGGTGAGCCGCCCGTCCGCGAGGTATTCCTCGACGGATGCGACATGCAAACGCAGCCCGTACTTCTCGACCACGCGATCGCGGAATTCGAGCACCTCGGGCAGGTTGTGCCCGGTGTCCACGTGCAGCAGCGCGAACGGCAGCTTGGCGGGCCAGAAGGCCTTGAGCGCCAGGTGCAGCAGGACGGTGGAGTCCTTACCGCCGGAGAACAGGATCACCGGCCGTTCGAACTCGCCCGCGACCTCGCGGAAGATGTGGATGGACTCGGACTCCAGCGCGGCAAGAGTGTCGAATTCTGTCTCTGTTGAAGTCATGAGGCGTGCAACCCGCATTCGGTCTTGGCGAGGCCGGCCCAGCGGCCGCTTCGCGGATCGGATCCCGGTTCCGGCTTCCGTGTGCACGGAGCGCAACCGATGGACGGATATCCCTCTTCCACAAGGGGATTGACGAGGATGCCATTGGCTTCGATGTACGCGGCCATCTCTTCGTCGGACCAGGCGGCGATCGGATTGATCTTCACCAGGCCGAAGCCCTCGTCATAGGAGATCAGGGGCGCGTTGGCGCGGGTGGGCGCCTCGACCCGGCGGATGCCGGTGACCCAGGCGTTGTACGGCGCCAGCGACCTGGTCAGCGGCACCACCTTGCGCAGGCGGCAGCATTCGGCGGCGTCACGGGCGAACAGATCCTTGCCGAGCAGCTGATCCTGTTCGGCGACAGTGTTTTCCGGCTGCACGTTGACGATGTTCACGCCGTACACCAGTTCCACAGCGTCTCGGGTGCCGATGGTCTCGGCGAAGTGGTAGCCGGTGTCCAGGAACAGCACATCGACGCCGGGTCGCACCTGCGAGGCCAACTGCACCAGCACCGCGTCCTGCATATTGGACGCGACGATGTAGTTGGAGCCGAAGTTCTTCTCGGTCCACTCCAG
Organism: Nocardia sp. NPDC058058; assembly: GCF_042885355.1. Lineage (NCBI taxonomy): Bacteria > Bacillati > Actinomycetota > Actinomycetes > Mycobacteriales > Nocardiaceae > Nocardia > Nocardia sp. NPDC058058. The sequence goes on from NZ_JBHVSA010000004.1 coordinate 1,269,803, forward strand.
CAGTTCCTGCGCGGTGGCGTTCGGGCCCAGATCGTTATTGCCCTGTTCCACCAGCGCGCGCAGGTCCGCTTCGGCGAGTTTCGTTGTGGTCATTGCTGTTTCCTCCAACTACCGCAGGTCTGCCTCTTCGGCGCGGACAGCCCACACCGCGAAACGCTCACCCTCATCACGGTTCTTGACGAAGTTGCGTACGACGCGCTCGATGTAATCGCCGAGCTCGGTGCTGGTCACCTTGTGCTGGCGCAGTTTCCGGCCGAAGCCGCTGTCGAGTCCGAGGCTGCCTCCGAGGTGAACCTGGAAGCCTTCGATCTGATTCCCGTCACCGTCGTCGACGAGCATGCCCTTGAACCCGATATCGGCGATCTGCGAACGACCGCAGGAGTTGGGGCAGCCGTTGATGTTCACCGTGATGGGCACATCGAGGTCGGCGTTGATATCGGCGAGGCGGGTCTCGAGCTCGGGGGCCAGCACCTGGGACCGCTTGCGGGTCTCGGTGAAGGACAGCTTGCAGAACTCGATACCGCTGCACGCCAGCAGGTTTCGCCGCCAATGCGACGGACGACCGTGCAGGCCGAGCGGCTTCAGCTCGTCGATGAGCCATTCGACCTTGTCGTCGGGGACGTCCAGGACGATCAGCTTCTGGTACGGGGTGAATCGAATCCGGTCCGAACCGATGGATTCCACCGCGTCGGCGACCTTTTGCAGGATGGTGCCCGAGACGCGACCGGCGATGGGGGAGAAGCCGATGGCGTTCAAGCCATTACGCAGCTTCTGCACGCCGATGTGGTCGATCGGGCGCTCCGGCTGCTTGGGCGCGGGACCGTCGATCAGCTTGCGCTTCAGGTATTCGGTCTCGAGCACCTCGCGGAACTTCTCCACGCCCCAGTCCTTGACCAGGAACTTGATGCGCGCCTTGGTGCGCAGGCGGCGGTAGCCGTAATCGCGGTACAGCGACACGACCGCTTCCCACACATCCGGCACCTCGTCCAGGGGCACCCACGCGCCCAGACGCTGCGCCAGCATCGGATTGGTGGACAGGCCGCCGCCGACCCAAAGGTCAAGTCCCGGACCGTGTTCGGGATGTTCGACACCGACGAACGCGATGTCGTTGATCTCGTGCACCACATCCTGCTGGCCCGAGATGGCGGTCTTGAACTTGCGCGGCAGGTTGGAGTATTCCTTCTTGCCGATGTACCGCTTGACGATCTCGTCGATGGCGGGCGTCGGATCGAGCACCTCGCCGAACGATTCCCCGGCGAGCGGCGAACCGAGCACCACGCGCGGGCAGTCGCCGCACGCCTCGGTGGTCTGCAGGCCGACCTCTTCGAGCCGTCGCCAGATCTCCGGCACGTTCTCGATCTCGATCCAGTGGTACTGCACGTTCTCGCGGTCCGACAGATCCGCGGTATCGCGGCCGAATTCGGTGGAAATCTGTCCGAGCGTGCGCAATTGGCGCACATTGAGCGCGCCCGCATCGCAGCGCACCCGCATCATGAAGTACTCGGCCTCGAGCAGATCGATGTTCTCGTCACCGGTGAAGGTGCCGTCATAGCCCTGCTCGCGCTGGGTGTACAGACCCCACCAGCGCATGCGGCCGCGCAGATCGCTCTTGTCGATGGAGGCGAAACCCTGCTTCGAGTAGATGTTCTCGATGCGCGCGCGCACGTTGAGCGGGTTGTCGTCCTTCTTGCTCTGCTCGTTCGCGTTCAGCGGCTCGCGATAGCCGAGCGCCCACTGTCCCTCCGACTTGCGCCGCACCGGCTTACCGGTGCGTTCACGCGGCGCGACGGGCGCGTCCGAGCGTGGGCGATCCGGTCGGACGCGGCGTTCGGCGGCGGGCCGTTCGGGGCGTGCGGGACGAGCGGATTCGGAACTGTCGGCGTCGGTGCTCGACGTCATGGGGGTCGCTCCTGAAAGTCTTACGGGCAGGCGAGAGGGGCTGACTCACGCCTCCGATATCAGCGAACCGGCAAGTTCGACGCCGCAGAATTGGCGTCGATCCGGGGAAGGGGGGAGCCGATCTACCGGAGGCTTCCGGCCAGACAGCTCGCGCTGCAGACACGCTTGAAGTCGACATGGCGCCGGGCCACGAGTCGTACTCCAAGTTCCGTCATGGAGCTTATTGTGCCATGTCAGAGAGGTTGTTCCGACCGCCCGACGATATTTTCCGGACTTTCGAGGGAAATCCCCTGGTTAGCAAGCCTGGTTTGTGACAACAGTCATAGATCACCGGGTTATCGATCTTGGACGGTTGACCTTGACCGCACTCGAGGTTCGAAACTGGGCAAATGAGCACCTCAGAACTCGACACCGCCGCCGAGACCGCAGCCATCCACGCCGTCGTCGCCCAGGTCGCCGCCGCACAGCGCGCCGAGGACGCGGACGCCTTCCTGGACCTGTTCCACCCCGACGCCATCTGGACCACCGGGCACGGCAAATTCCTCAACGGGCGCGACGAGATCTCCGAATTCACCCGCGCGGTGCTCCCCGGCGCGACCAAGGACGGCTACGCCACCTACGAACCGTTCTTCATCCGCTTCATCCGTCCCGATGTCGCCGTGGTGAAGGTGCGCCAGCAGTACCTCACCCACGATGACGTCCTCGTCTCCGAGGGCACCCCGCTCTACGGTCTGACCAGGGAGGACGGCCGCTGGCTGCTCACCTTCTGCCAGAACACCCCGGTGATCGCCGCATGAGGCTCACCCCGGCTGCTCGATCGCCTCCAGCACGAGCAGCCAATCCGGGCGGAGGATGAAACCCGAAGGCAGATACTCGGATTCGATATCTATCCGCAGTCCGAGATCACTCGCCCAGCAGGCCAGCGCCAGCAACGGCAGCGAGAACACGCCTTCGGGGTCATGCCGCCAGGTGTCGGTATCGAAGAACGACCGGTGCAGGCGCAGACCATTGCCGAGCTCCCAGAGGAAGCCATCGGCATCACCGTCGGCGAAGCGGGCGAACACCTCGATACTGGGCCGCAGCAATCCGTTCACCGATTCCTGCGCGCCCACCCGGCTGGTCGTATCCAGGGCTCGCGCCCGCTCCACGACCGCCTCGGGGCCGAACCGCCAGGCCTCCTGGAGAATCCGTGCCCACTCGTACTGGAACTCGTCGAAGGCGTTCCCGCCGGTCTCCCGCAACCGCTCGATCGGATACTCCACGATCTCGTTCATCGCGTCGGGATCGCGGGCGATCAGCGCCCAGTAGAACGCGGCCCGCCACCCGGTGACCCGATCGTGGTTGTCGAACCCGGACGCGATCCCCCCGGCGCGGAACCGATCGGTGACCGTCTCGACCGCCATCTTCGCGTACCGCCAGGTCATCTCCTGCGTCGCCCGCGGATCCCAGATCAGCGTGCGCGCCAACAACTCTCCGCCGAACGACCGCGCGAAATTCGGTCCGTCCGGCCGCACCGCGGGCATCGGCACGTGATAGACGATCGGGGCCACCGATCCGGCATCGACGATCGCCAGCTCCGCGACATCGATCGCGTGCCGAGCCACCACATCCCCCGGCCGCTTGTCGTCATCCCACATGGATCCCCCTGTTCGCCGATGTGCGGGGACAGCATGTCAGCCGCCGGGCGGTAGCGCCTGCCGCGAGAAACCGCGGGTTGCGTCATCCGTGGTGCGCACGGGCCGGATTCGAGTGGGTGCGGCGAGCGGACAGCGGTCTCTCGCCGTCCGGTGCCCGGGCGCGTGCGGTGTGAGCTGGGCTACCGGTCACACTGGAGAGGTGAATTCCGTCGGTATCGCCCCAACCGTTTCCGCAGATCAGCCTTCGCTGGAGCTGCGGGACTTCGGGGGCGGGCCGTTCGGGATCTATATCCACGTGCCGTTCTGTGCGACGCGCTGCGGATACTGCGATTTCAATACCTATACGGCGGGGGAGCTGGGTACCTCGGCATCGCCGCAGTCCTGGTTCGAGGCGCTGCGCGGCGAATTGGCAACCGCCGCTGAGCAATTCGCGGCTTTTCCGAGCGCGACGCCGCCCGTGGAGACGATCTTCGTCGGTGGGGGGACGCCCTCGCTGCTCGGCGGGGACGGGCTCGCGAATGTGCTGACCGCCATTCGGGACAACTTCACGCTCGCGCCGGGGGCCGAGGTGACCACCGAGTCGAATCCGGAATCGACCTCACCGGAATTCTTCGCGAGGCTGCTCGATGGCGGCTTCACCCGAATCTCGCTGGGCATGCAGTCCGCCGCCGCGCATGTGCTGAAGGTGCTGGACCGCACCCACACACCGGGGCGCGCGGTCGCCGCCGCGCGGGAGGCGCGCGCCGCCGGGTTCGAACACGTCAACCTCGATCTGATCTACGGCACGCCGGGGGAGCGCGATATCGATCTCGACGCCAGCCTGGACGCGGTGCTGGCCGCCGGGGTCGATCACGTATCGGCGTACTCGCTGATCGTCGAGGACGGCACCGCGCTGGCCCGCCGGGTGCGCCGCGGTGAACTGCCCGCACCCGACGACGATGTGCTCGCCGCCCGCTACGAACGCATCGATTCGCGGCTCGAGGCCGCCGGGCTCGGCTGGTACGAGGTCTCCAACTGGGCCGCGAACGACGGCGCCCGCTGTCGCCACAACCTCGGCTACTGGGATGGCGGTGACTGGCTCGGCGCGGGTCCGGGCGCGCACAGTCACGTCGGCGGCGTGCGCTGGTGGAATGTGAAACACCCTGCGCGCTACGCGGATCGGGTGGCGCTCGGCGGCCTGCCCGCCGCCGGCTGGGAGCAGCTCAGCGACTCCGAGCGCTATACCGAGCGGGTCATGCTCACCGCGCGCCTGCGCACCGGATTGCCGCTGGGCGATCTCGATGCCGACGGCGCGGCGGCGGCGCAGCGCGTGGTCGCGGACGGTCTGGCCGAACTGCGCGCCGACCGGCTGGTGTTGACCGATCGGGGCCGCCTGCTCGCCGATGCCGTCGTCCGCACCCTGCTCACCTGATCGGCGCGCGGCTGGTCCGACGGCCGCGCGGATGGCCGAACGCGGCCATTGCCGCGTCTGTCCGGAGATCCCGTTTATTCGGCCACGGGCCGCCGGGCGCGGGATTACCCTGGCCTCTATCAGTACGTTCGACGAGGACATCATCCCCTTTCAAGTCGAGGTCTCGCAGGCACAGCTGCGTGATCTCCGGCAGCGTTTGAGTCAAACCCGGTGGCCCGCACAGATTTCCGGCACCGGGTGGGCGCGCGGGGTGCCGGGCGAGTATTTACGGGAGCTCGCCGAGTATTGGGCGCAGCGCTTCGACTGGCAGGCGTGGGAGAAGCGGCTCAACTCCTATCCGCAGTACGTGACGGTCATCGATGGCGCGCGAATTCACTTCCTGCACATACGATCCCACCGCACCGGCGCGACTCCGATGATCATGCTGCACGGCTGGCCCGGTTCGGTGCTGGAGTTCCTGGATGTGATCGAACCGCTCAGCGATCCCGAGGACGGCAGTCCCGCATTCGATCTGATCATCCCGTCCCATCCGAATTTCGGATTCTCCGGTCCCACAACCGATTCCGGCTGGGACAGTATTCGCACCGCGCGCGCCTACGCCGAACTCATGCGCCGCCTGGGTTATCCGCGCTACGCCGTGCAGGGCGGCGACTACGGCGCGTTCATCGGCCCCGATCTGGGCCGGATCGATGCGGACCGGGTGCTCGGCGTGCATGTCAACGCCGCCACCTGGGGTTTCATGCCGCACGGTCAAGTGCCCGATGACGATGCCGCCACCCTCACCGAGCTGGAACGCGAAAAGCTCACGCTCATAGGCGAATTCCTCACCGACGGCAGCGGCTACTACCAGATCCAGGGCACCCGCCCGCACACCCTCGGGTTCGCGCTCGCGGATTCCCCTGCGGGCCAACTGGCTTGGATAGTGGAGAAGTTCCACGCCTGGACCGGATCTCGCGGCGCGCTGGAAGACCGCGTCGACCGCGACCACATGCTCGCCGACGTCTCCATCTACTGGTTCACCAATACCGGCAGCTCATCGGCCCAAATGTATTACGAATCCCTGCATTCCCCGCAGCATCCCACGCACTCCCGGGTCCCGACCGGGGTGGCCAATTTCGCCGGGGATCCGGCCATTCGGCGCTATGCCGAGCAGCTCAACAACATCGTGCGCTGGACCGAGTTCGACACCGGCGGCCATTTCGCGGCCATGCAGACCCCGGACCTGCTTGTTTCGGACATTCGCGCTTTCTTCGCGGGACTGCGATAGCGCGCGGGCCGATCGGAAATGTGATGGGCGTTACATTCCTCCCGGTTTGAAATCTACCTATTTCAAACCGGGGTCGCAATAGCATTGTGTCCCACCGGCCATCGAGGTCGGTTGTCGCACAACTGTTTTCGTGAGGGATCGATGAAACGCGCCATAGCCGCCGGACTGCTCGCCACCGCCGCCCTTGCCGTATCGGCAGCGCCCGCCCAGGCCGAGGGCCCGGCCACGATCGGCAATGTGGGCACCGGCAGCACCGAGACCATCCACTGTGACGACGGCACGCGAGTCCAGTTCCTGGGCACCGGTTCGGCCGTCCTCGATCTGGGGGCGAACGTGCTCGGTCTGCTCTACGACGGGGCGGTCGGAACCGGCAGCACCGACAATTCGAGTCAGGTGCCCTGCAATACGACTCGAAGAGGACTGGACGCCCTGCTGACAAGCCTCTACCGCTCCGGTTCCGCGGGCTGATCCACACCCCGGCGTTCCGTCCCGCCCCCGGATCGCGCTGAGGTCGCGCAGGTAATTTGCCGATCGGCAACTAAACTGGAGCGCGACTATCAGGGAATCATCCGCGCACTGCCCACGGCGGCGGTCACGGTGCACCCGAACGCGAGCGAGGAGGTGGGGCTGAATGTCGACCACGGAGCAACGGCGGCTCGAGGTCCTGCGGGCGATCGTCGCGGACTACATTTCGACCAAGGAGCCGATCGGCTCGAAAACACTGGTGGAACGGCACAATCTGGGTGTCTCCAGTGCCACGGTGCGCAATGACATGGCGGTGCTCGAGGCCGAGGGGTACATCACCCAGCCGCACACCAGCTCGGGGCGGATACCGACCGATAAGGGCTACCGGCAGTTCGTCGATCACATCTCCGAGGTGAAGCCGCTCTCGAACGCCGAGCGCCGGGCCATCATGGAATTCCTGGAGAGCGGTGTCGATCTCGATGACGTACTCCGTCGCGGCGTCCGCCTGCTCGCCCAGCTGACCCGTCAGGTCGCCATGGTGCAGTACCCGACCGTGAGCGCCTCCACCGTCCGCCATATCGAAGTCGTGGCGCTCAATCCGGCCCGGCTGCTACTGGTGGTCATCACCGATTCCGGTCGCGTCGATCAGCGCCTGGTGGATCTGGGCAATATCGTCGGTGACGACGATCTCGGCGCACTGCGCGCCATGCTCGGTAAGGCCATGGAGGGCAAGCGCCTCGCGTCCGCGTCCGCCTCGGTGGCCGAACTACCCGAGCACTCCACCGGCAAGCTGCGCGATGTGCTCATCCGCGTCTCCACGGTGCTGGTGGAAACCCTCGTCGAACATCCCGAGGAGCGCCTGGTGCTCGGCGGCACCGCGAACCTCACCCGCAATGCCGGGGACTTCGCCGGGAACGGATTCCCGGGTTCCCTGCGTTCAGTCCTCGAGGCCCTGGAAGAACAGGTCATCGTGCTGAAGTTGCTGGCCGCCTCACAGCAGCCGGGTACCGTGACCGTGCAGATCGGGGAGGAGACCAAGGTCGAACAGATGCGTGGAACGGCGGTGGTGTCCACCGGATACGGGATGCCCGGTACCGTTCTTGGCGGCATGGGGGTGCTGGGCCCGACGCGTATGGACTATCCGGGGACCATCGCCTCGGTAGCGGCCGTGGCCCGGTACATCGGTGAGGTGCTCGCCGAACGGTGAGCAACCAGCGAGACGAAACAGGACTAGAGAGCACAAGTGGCACGGGACTATTACGCACTGCTCGGCGTCGCACGCAACGCGACCGACCAGGAGATCAAGCGCGCCTATCGAAAGCTGGCGCGTGAACTGCATCCCGACGTCAACCCGGAACCGGAGGCGCAGGAGCGCTTCCGCGAGGTGTCGACGGCCTACGAGGTGCTGACCGATGCGGAGAAGCGGCGCATCGTCGACCTCGGCGGTGACCCGATGGAATCCGGCGGCGGTATGGGCGGCGGCTTCTCCGGCGCGGGCTTCGGCGGTCTGGGTGATGTGTTCGAAGCCTTCTTCGGCGGGATGAACACCTCCAACCCGCGCAAGCCGCGCGGCCGGGTGCAGCCCGGCGCGGATTCGCTGCTGCGCACCCGGCTCTCGCTACAGGAGTGCGCGGTCGGTGTCACCAAACACCTGACCGTCGACACCGCCATCCTCTGCGATGTGTGCGTGGGCTCGGGCACCAACGGCAACTCCAAGCCGGTGCGCTGCGAAACCTGCGGTGGCGCGGGCGAAGTGCAGACGGTGCAGCGGTCCTTCCTGGGTCAGGTCATGACCTCGCGGCCGTGCCCCACCTGCCGTGGCGCGGGCGAGACCATTCCCGATCCCTGCCGCAAGTGCGGCGGCGACGGCCGCGTGCGTTCGCGCCGCGAGGTCGCCGCGCCGATTCCGGCGGGTGTGGCCAGCGGTATGCGCGTTCGCCTGGCCGCGCAGGGCGAGGTCGGCCCGGGCGGCGGCCCCGCCGGTGACCTGTACGTCGAGATCGTGGAGCAGCCGCACGACACCTTCGTGCGCGACAGCGATGATCTGCACTGCACCATCCGCGTGCCCATGGTGGACGCGACGCTGGGCACCACGGTCGTCATCGACACCATCCTGGACGGTCCGGTCGAGCTCACCATTCCGGCGGGCACCCAGCCCGGCGAGGTCTCGGTGCTGCGCGGCCACGGTATGCCCAAGCTGCGCGCCAACTCCCGCGGTGATCTGATCGCGCACCTGGATATCGTCATCCCCACCAAGATGGACAGCAAGCAGCAGGAACTGTTGCGCAAGTACAAGGGCATGCGACCCAATGAGCGCACCGAGGTGCTCTCCACGCAGTCCGAGCACAACAGCGGTCTGTTCGCCCGGTTGCGCGCCTCCTTCAGCGGACGCTGATCCCTTGGCCGCCACCGTCTTCTACCTCGACGACATCCCGGAACCGGGTGCCACGGCCGTCCTGGACGGCCCGGAAGGCCGCCACGCGGCGACCGTCCGGCGCATCCGGGTCGGCGAGCCGATCATGCTCTCCGACGGCAACGGGCTGCTCGCCGACTCCGAAGTGGTTGCGGCCGAAAAGGATCGCCTCGAGTTGAAGGTCCTGGACCGACGGGTCGCCGCTCCGGCGACCCCGCAGGTCACGGTGGTCCAGGCACTCCCCAAATCCGAACGCTCCGAACTAGCGGTCGAACTCATGACCGAGGCCGGAGCCGACGCCATCGTGCCCTGGCAGGCCATTCGCTGCGTCTCCAAATGGGATAACAAGGCGCACAAGGCCGTCGAGAAATGGCGCACCGCGGCCAAACAGGCCGCCCGCCAATCCCGCCGCCCCTACATCCCCGACGTCGCCGACCTGCACCACACCCGCGACCTCCTGAACCTGGTGCGCGAAGCCAAATCCCACGGCGCGATCGTCGCGGCCCTGCACGAATCCGGCGCGGGCCGCTTCACCGACCTCCCCTTCACCGACGCCCCCGAGGTAATCCTCATCGTCGGCCCCGAAGGCGGCCTGGACGATTCGGAACTGACCGCCCTCGCCGACGCCGGCGCGGACATCGTCCTCCTGGGCCCCACCGTCCTGCGCACCTCCACCGCCGCAGCGGTCGCCCTCGGCGCACTGGGCGCACTGACCCCACGCTGGTAAGTCCCTACGCCCCGGTGGATGTACAAGCCCCGTCATTCCGGCGCGCTTTTGGCCGGAATCCACACGGTTGCGGTGGATCCCGGCCAAAAGCATGCCGGGATGACTAGTAGGTGAGATGTCGAGTGGGTTGGCGGATGGCGGGTGGTCAAGTCTCCGTACTTGTCGTGCGCTATGCGGACTTCACGGGATCGTTTGCGGCCGCTGGTGATTGGGGTTGCGACGGTCGTGAGCGCACTGTAAGCGTGCCGACCAGGCCGGTGGCGAGTGCGACAAGCACCGCGATGTACCCGGCGAGTCCGGGCCATGCGAAGCGGCCGAAGACCAAGCCGCCCAGTCCGCCGACGACGGAGCTGCCGAGGTAATAGGCGCACATGTAGAGGGCGGATGCTGCCGCGCGATTGCCGTCGGCAGCTGCGCCGACCCAGCCGCTTGCCGTCGCGTGGATGGCGAAAAAGCCTGCGGTGCAGAGCAATACGCCGAACAGGATGATCGGCAATACGTCGGGCAGGGTCAGTAGCAGTCCGGCGGCCATGGCGAGCAGACCCAACCCCATGACCCGGGATCTGCCGACTCGCGCTGTCATCCGGCCCGACGCGGCGGCTGTAACCGTCCCCGCGAGGTACAGCACGAACACCAAACCAACTGTGGCGGCCGACAACCCGAATGGTTCGCGGGTGAGCCGATAGCCGAGGAAGTTGTAGAGCGAGACGAAGCCGCCCATCATGACGAAGGCCAGTCCGTACAGCGGCAACAATGTGCGATCCCGCAGGTGATTCGCGAAACCGGCAGCGACAGAACGAATTGCGATCGGGCGCGGCGTGAACCGACGCGAGCCCGGCAGCATGCGCACGAAGACTCCGGCACATGCCGCCGCGGCAATGGCGATCGTGGCCGCACCCCAGCGCCACGATCCGACTTCCAGGGTAAATGCCGGGATGAGCCGTCCGGTCAATCCGCCCAGGCTGGTCCCCGCGACATAGACGCCCATCGCCGCGCCCAGCCCGCCCGCGCCGATCTCCTCTGCCAAATATCCCATCGCCACCGCGGGCACCCCCGCCAGCGCTACACCCTGTATTGCCCGTCCGGCCAGCAGCACCTCCAGCGTGGGGCTGAACGGCAGCAATAGCCCGATGACGCTGGCCGCCACGGCCGATCCGATCATCACGCGGGTGCGCCCGACTCGATCGGACAGGACACTCATCGGCACGATCGCCAGTGCCAGCAGCCCGGTGGTCAGTGATACCGCCAGCGCCGCCCGCGCCGGAGTCGCGCCGAACGCGATCGACAGACTCGGCAGCAGCGCCTGCGCGCTGTACATCGAGGCGAAGGTGGTCAGCCCGGCGGCGAAGAGCGCGACCGTGATTCGACGCTCGTGTCCCGTGGTGTCGGCGGTGGCGGATGCGGCGACAGCGGTCATCAGCCGAGCATGGGCGCGCCCGCCTCCGAAAGGAAATGCATAATCAACGCAGAGTTGATGCATTTGCTGCATTAGTAGAGCTACCGGGTAGGAGGGTGGTCATGCCGAGTGACAATCCGCACTGGTTCACTCCTGAACGAATCCGGGAGGCCGGGCATGGCGAGTGATGATCTGCACTGGTTTCTGACGCTGGCCGAGTTGGAGCGGGTCGGGGTGGCGGCCGAGCGGTTGCATCTGACGCAGCCGACTTTGTCGCGCATGCTGGCTCGGCTCGAAACGCGGCTCGGGGTGCGGCTTTTCGATCGGCACGGGAAGCGGCTGACGCTCAATGAGTTCGGACGGGTCTATTACGAGCACGCGCGGCGGGCTCAGGGTGAACTCGACTCCGCGGCAAGGGAACTCGCGGATCTCGCGCATCCCGCGAAAGGCGTTGTGCGGCTGGCGTTTCAGCATTCGCTCGGGGCTCGGGTGGTGCCCGAGTTGATCGCCGGGTTCCGGCGGGTATCGGGCCGGATCACTTTCACACTGCAACAGGACGCGGCCGATGTGGTCACGGGTCTGGTGCTCGATGGCAGTGCCGACCTGGGGATGTTGTCGCCCCGGCCGAAGCGGCCGGGTGTCGGGTGGCGGCCGCTGCTACGGCAGCGGCTGGCGCTGGCGGTGCCGCCGGATCATCGGCTGGCGGCGCGGCGGCAGGTGCGGCTGGCCGAGGTGGCCGATGCCGAGTTCATCGCCATGCATCAGGGCTTCGGTATGCGCCAGGTGCTCGACGAGCTGTGCGCGGCAGCCGATTTCCGGCCGCGCATCGGTTTCGAATGCAGCAATCTCGGCACCATCGCCGGTCTGGTGGCGGTCGGTTTGGGCGTTTCGGTGGTGCCGCTGGAGTATCCGCTGACCGGCGGACCGCAGCCGGACGCGGCGCTGATCCCGCTCGCCGAACCGGACGCGGTGCGCGAGGTCGGCCTGATCTGGCGCACCGGCGGCGCGCCGTCGGACGCGGTGCGCCGTTTTCGGGATTTCACCGTCGATTGGGCGCGCCAGCGCTCCGGCGGCGGATAACGCCCAGGCAGCGGCGATGCGGCGTTCTCGCGTCACCCTGCCGGTAGCGGCTTATTCACTGGGCGGTGTCGGTGGGCGGCGGTAAACTTCCATCAAAGATGTGACTCTCTAGACCGGGAAGCAGGCCATAGTCACTTTTGAGTACACCAGGCAAAATCGGCGACCAGAACATCCCCAATGTCGGCATCGGCGCCGGCGACAATGGGTCCGGACCGGCGGGCCGGACCGTTCGCTCCAGCATTGAATTGGCACCCGAGTCGGTGTTCGGTTTCCTGGGTTCGGCTGATGAGAACCTGCGTGAGCTCGAGCGACTCCTCGATGCCGATATCCACGTCCGCGGCAATACCGTCACCCTGACCGGCAAGCCCGCCGATATCGCGCTCGCCGAACGGGTCATCGCGCAGCTGGTGGACTTGACCGCGCGCAATCGTCAGGTCAGCCCGGAGGCGGTGCGGCACACCTACTCCATGCTCACCGAGGGTTCCTCGGATTCCCCGGCGGAGGTGCTGAGCCTGGACATTCTGTCCCGGCGCGGCAAGACGATTCGCCCGAAGACGTTGAACCAGAAGCGATATGTCGATTCCATCGACCATCACACCATCGTGTTCGGCGTCGGCCCGGCCGGTACCGGTAAGACGTATCTGGCCATGGCCAAGGCGGTGCAGGCCCTGCAGAACAAGCAGGTCACCCGCATCATCCTGACGCGTCCGGCGGTCGAGGCGGGTGAGCGGCTGGGCTTCCTGCCCGGCACCCTCAACGAGAAGATCGATCCGTATCTGCGTCCACTCTACGACGCCCTGCACGACATGATGGATCCCGAGGCCATTCCCAAGCTCATGGCCGCGGGTGTCATCGAGGTCGCGCCGCTGGCGTATATGCGCGGTCGCAGCCTGAACGATTCGTTCATCATTCTCGACGAGGCGCAGAACACCACCGCCGAGCAGATGAAGATGTTCCTGACGCGTCTGGGCTTCGGTTCGAAGATCGTGGTGACCGGTGACGTCACCCAGGTCGACCTACCCGGCAGCTCGCGTTCGGGGCTGCGCGCCGCGACCGAGATCCTCGCCGATGTCGACGATATCCACGTCGCCGAGCTCACCAGCGCCGATGTGGTGCGGCATCGCCTGGTCGGCGAGATCGTCGACGCCTACGACCGCTATGAGGCCGAGTCCCGGCCACAGGTCGCGCACTATCCGGGCAACCGCGCGCAGCGGCGTGCCGCGAGCCGGGAGGGGCGGCACTGAACTCGGCCGATAGGCTGAGCGGGTGAGTATCGAGATCGCCAACGAATCGGGTATCGAAGTATCCGAAGAGGAACTGGTCAGCGTCGCGCGCTTCGCGATCGGTCAGATGGATGTCCATTCGGCCGCGGAGCTGTCGATGGTGTTGGTCGATCTCGACACCATGGCGGACCTGCACATGCGCTGGATGGACCTGCCGGGTCCGACCGATGTCATGTCCTTCCCCATGGATGAGCTGGAGCCGGGCGGGCGGCCCGATGCCGCCGAGCCCGGCCCTTCCATGCTCGGCGATATCGTGCTCTGCCCCGAGTTCGCGGCCCAGCAGGCCGAGAAGGCCGGGCATTCCATGGATCACGAGCTCGCCCTGCTGACCGTGCACGGCGTCCTGCACCTGCTCGGCTACGACCATGCCGAGCCGGAGGAGGAGAAGGAGATGTTCGCGCTCCAGGCCTCGCTGCTGGAGGGCTGGTACGAGAGCCTGCGCGAGGCGCAGGTGCGTGCCGAGATCGCCGAGCGCGATCGTGAGCGCGATCGCCGGCTGCTGGGTAAGACCGGCTTCACCGATTCCGGTGATCCGCTGGATCCCGCGTGAATTCGTTCGTCCTGCTGCTGCTGGCCGTAGTGCTGGTTCCGGCCGGTGGCGTTTTCGCCGCGCTGGATTCGGCCTTGAACACGATTTCCATTGCGCGCGTTGACGATATGGTGCGCGCCGATCGCACCGGCGCGACCCGCCTGGCGAAGATCATCGCCGATCGCCCGCGCTATGTGAATCTCATGGTGCTGCTGCGCGTGCTGTGCGAGATCACCGCGACGGTGCTGCTCGCGGCGGTCCTGCTGGATTGGCTGAACGAGGTTGCGGCACTGGTGGTTACGGCCGCGGTCATGGTGCTGGTCGACTATCTGGTGATCGGGGTCGGCCCGCGCACACTGGGCCGCCAGCACGCGTATTCACTGGCATTGGGCGCATCGCTGCCGTTGCAGGCCATCGGAACGCTGCTCGGCCCGATCAGCCGCCTGCTGATTCTGGTCGGTAATGCCATTACCCCCGGTAAGGGATTCCGCAACGGCCCCTTCGCTTCCGAGATCGAATTGCGCGAGGTCGTCGATCTGGCCGGTGAGCGCGGAGTGGTGGACGCCGAGGAACGCCGGATGATCCAGTCGGTGTTCGAACTGGGCGAGACCACCGCGCGCGCGGTCATGGTGCCGCGCACCGAGATGGTGTGGATCGAGGCGGAGAAGACCGCGGCGCAGGCGATGTCGCTGGCCGTGCGTTCCGGGCATTCCCGTATTCCGGTGGTGGGTGAGAACGTCGATGACATTCTCGGCGTCGTCTACCTGAAAGACCTTGTGCCGTACGCGGACCGGGCCAAGAAGGTGAAGGTGCGCGAGGTCATGCGCCCCGCCGTCTTCATGCCCGATTCCAAACCCCTGGACGCCCTGCTCGATGAGATGCAGCGCCGCCGCAACCATATGGCGGTGCTGGTGGACGAGTACGGCGGTATCGCCGGACTGGTCACCATCGAGGATGTGCTGGAGGAGATCGTCGGTGAGATCGCCGACGAGTACGACACCGATGAGACCGCGCCCGTCGAGCAGATCGGCCCGGGCAAATACCGTGTCTCCGCGCGACTTCCGGTCGAGGACCTGGGCGAACTGTTCGATATGGAAATCGACGATGAGGATGTCGACACCGTCGGCGGCCTGCTCGGGCATGCGCTGGGCCGTGTCCCGCTGCCGGGTTCCAAGGCCGTGATCCACGGTTTGCAGCTGCGCGGTGAGGGCGGTTCGGACGCGCGCGGCCGGGTGCGGGTGCACACGGTCGTGGTGCGCCGCCCGCTGGAGAAGGTCAAAAACGAAGCGGCCGAAGGGAAACCGGACGGCGCACACGAAGAGGGAGAATCCGATGACTGACTTGGACGCCGAGGACAACAAACTGTTGATCCTCGCGCGCGGTGCGATGGGCCGCACCGGCGGCAGCGCGGGCGCGGCCATCCGGGATACCGATGGGCGCACCTACGCGGCGGGCGAGGTCGGTCTGCCGAGTCTGAAGCTGACCGCGTTGCAGTCGGCGGTGGCTGCCGCGATCTCCAGTGGCGCAGAGGGTTTCGAGGCCGCGGTGGTGGTGGCGGGGCGGTTCTCCGATCCCGGCGTGCCCGCGGTGCGTGAGGTGTCGCCGACGGCGCGCATTGTCTTCACCGATGCCAAGGGCGCGGTGTTCGAGGTAGTGGAAGGGCCGGTCGAAGGTGACCCGGCCACCCGGCCCGGTATTCCCGAGGGCTTCGATCTGGAAACCGAGTCGGAGGTATTCGAATGAGCAGTAAAGACGTATTCCGTTCGGGCTTCGTATGTTTCGTGGGACGGCCGAACACCGGCAAATCCACGCTGACCAATGCCATGGTGGGGCAGAAGATCGCCATCACCTCCTCGCGTCCGCAGACCACCCGGCACACCATTCGCGGCATCGTGCATCGTGAGCACGCGCAGCTGATTCTGGTGGACACCCCCGGTCTGCACCGGCCGCGCACGCTGCTCGGGCAGCGGCTCAATGATCTGGTGCGCGATACCTATTCCGAGGTCGACGTGATCGCCATCTGCATTCCGGCGGATGAGAAGATCGGTCCGGGCGACCGGTGGATCGTCGAGCAGATCAAGTTGATGGCGCCCAAGACCAAGCTGCTGGGTGTGGTCACCAAGATCGACAAGGTGAGCCGCGACGCCATCGCGCATCAACTCATGGCGGTATCCGCGCTGCTCGGCCCCGAAGCCGAACTGGTGCCGGTCTCCGCGGTCAAGGGTGAGCAGGTCGAGACGTTGATCGACGTCATCGCCTCGCAGATGCCCGAGGGCCCCGCCTTCTACCCGGACGGCGAACTCACCGATGAGCCCGAGGAAACCCTCATGGCCGAGCTCATTCGCGAAGCCGCGCTCGAAGGCCTGGACAACGAACTCCCGCACTCGCTCGCGGTCGTCATCGAGGACATCCTCGAGCGCGAGGAGAACGAGGACACCGCCACCGAGGGCACCCGCACCCACGAGGGCATGCTCGACGTGCACGCCCTGCTCTACGTGGAACGCCCCAGCCAGAAGGCCATCATCATCGGCAAGGGCGGCGCCCGCCTCAAAGAGGTGGGCACCAGCGCCCGCAAGCAGATCGAGAAGATTCTCGGCACTCGTATCTACCTGCACCTGCACGTGAAGGTGGCCAAGGATTGGCAGCGCGACCCGAAGCAGTTGGGCCGCTTGGGCTTCTGACATCGGGCACCCGTGTGATGCCGCCGCCTGATCTTGGTCAGGCAGCGGGGCGGTTCCACCAAGGGGTTGGGCGGTGTTTGTGCCATTGGAGTTCGGATTCCAATTGGGCCGCAACCGATATCAGCAGGGGTTCGGAGTTGGCCGGGCCCATGAGCTGGGAGCCGACGGGCAGGCCCGCGTCGGTGAAGCCCGAGGGGACGTTCACCGCGGGCCAGCCCAGGACATTCCACGGCCAGGTGTACGGGCATGACGAGGTGATGAGCTGATCCGTGGCCCACGAGCCGATATCGTCGATCTCGTGCACGCCGGGCGGGGGAGTGGCGGTGGTGGGGGCCAGCACCAGGTCGTAGTTGTCGAAGAAGCGGCCGATTCGCATGCGCAGCAACGGTTCCGCGCGCCGGGCGGCGAAGAGCGCCGGGCCGAGTACACGGCCGGTGACGGCGTTGCTCCGGGTGCGCGGATCCACCTGTGCGCCGGGTAGGCGGTGCAGCGCGTCGCGGATGCCGACCATGGAGCGGGGCAGGAAGGTCGCGCCCAGCAGGATGCCGTAGTGCACATCGGCGACGGTGACCTCGTGCCCGAGGTTTCGCAGTGCGTTGGCGGTGGCGTGCACGCGCGCCTCCACCTCGCGGTCCAGTGCGGTCTTGATGGCCGTGAACGGGGTGCGCAGCGACAGCGCGATGCGCAGCTTGCCCGGATCGCGCCCGACCGCGTCGGCGGCTCGAATCGGTTGCGGCCTATGCAGATCGCCCGTGTGCGGTCCCGCCGCCACATCCAGCAGCAGCGCCGCGTCGGCGACCGTGCGCGCCAGCGGACCGTTCACGGTGAGGCCGTAGAACGCCTCGGGCAGCGGCCAGGTGGAGATGCGCCCGCGCTGCGGTTTGATGCCCACCAGGTTGTTCCACGCCGACGGAATGCGCACCGACCCCGCACCGTCGGAACCCAGTGCGGCAGGCACCAATCCGGCCGCGACGGCCGCCGCCGAACCACCGGACGACCCGCCCGGCGTATGCTCCGCACTCCACGGATTCCTGGTGTGCCCGAACGCATTACCGCTCGTGAACGGAAGCTGCCCCAGCTCACAGGTATTGGTCTTGCCGACGATCACCGCACCCGCCGCGCGCAGCCTGCGCACCGATTCCGCGTCCTCGGTCTTGTCCGGGAATTCGCCACCGCATCCGAAAGCCGTTGGGCTGCCGGCGATATCGGTGTCATCCTTGACCGCGATCGGCACTCCCAGCAGCGGTGCCCGTTCACCCGCGGCCAATTTCCGATCGGCCTCGGCCGCCTCGATCAGCGCCTGCTCCCGCCGCACGATCCGAAACGCGTTGAGTCCCTGCTGGCTGGCGTCGATGGCGTCCAGCACCGCCCCGGTGGCCGCCACCGAACTGATCTTCCCCCGCTCGAGCGCCGCCGCCAGCTCCGCCAGCCCGAGCTCATGTACCGATGCCGTGGTCATCCGTGATTCCCATCTCCCTGCCGCACGCCGGAAACCTAGCGCGATTCTGGTCACACGTCCAGGGTCTCCGCCCATTTAGGAACCCGAGAGTTCTCAGTCGGCGATATCCTGTGGGCTGCTGCGATCCCGGCGCTGCACAGACGGGCGATCGGATACCGGGCATCGGGAGTTTCCGGTATTCGCGCCCGTACCAAATCTTTCGGCGCGCTCGCACACCGTCGTCGCGCGGTCGGTCCCGCGTGCGAGACTGTTGCGGTGCAGTTGTACAGAGACAATGCGGTAGTGGTGCGCCAGCACAAGCTGGGCGAGGCCGACCGTATCGTCACCCTGCTGACCCGCCAGCACGGTCTGGTGCGCGCGGTCGCCAAGGGCGTGCGCCGCACCCGCTCCAAGTTCGGGGCTCGGCTGGAGCCGTTCGCGTATGTGGACGTGCAGTTGCACCCCGGTCGCAATCTGGATGTGGTGACCCAGGTGCATACGGTCGAAGCCTTCGCTTCGGACATCGTCGCCGATTACGGCCGCTACACCACCGCCTGCGCCGTGCTGGAAACCGCCGAACGCCTGGCGGGTGAGGAGCGCGCGCCCGCGCCTCGACTGCACACCCTGACCGCCGGTGCGCTGCGCGCCATCGCGCAGGGTATTCGCCCGCATGAACTCATCCTCGACGCATTCCTGTTGCGCGCCATGGGTTTCGCCGGTTGGGCACCGGCTCTCGACGACTGCGCCCGCTGCGCCACCCCCGGCCCGCACCGCGCTTTCCATGTGGCGGCGGGCGGCGCGGTCTGCGTGCACTGCCGTCCCCCGGGCTCGGCAACCCCCATGCTCGGCGTCCTCGAACACCTCAGCGCCCTGCACCGCGGCGACTGGTCCGGCGTCAACGCCGTCCCCGACAACCTCCGCCGCCAAGCCAGCGGCCTGGTCGCGGCCCACCTGCAATGGCATCTCGAACGCCAACTCCGCACCCTCCCCCTGATCGAGCGCACCCGCCCGCACGAAGCCGCCGAATCCGCCGCCGTCAGCTGATTGGGGATCCCCGGAGTTCCGGGGTGTGAGCAGTCCGCACCCACCGTCATATTGCCGGAGTCTTCACGTTCCATCCCGTGTGCTCGCGTTGGTGCGGCGATGCCGCTATGTGGGGGAAGTGTGGGGAGTCGGTGGGAAGTCCGTGGGTGTGTTCGCGGGGTTGGGGGCATCGGGCAGGATGGTGGGCGTGATCGGTACTCGCAAACCTTCCGCTGTCCAGCGCGCGGTGCGTCCGCCTTCGCCGCATCCCTCGGGTGCGACGCCGCCCGCGATTCCCGCCGAGTTCGTGCCCAGGCATGTCGCGCTGGTGATGGACGGTAACGGCCGCTGGGCGCAGGAGCGTGGGCTGGCGCGGACCGCGGGGCATGAGCGCGGGGAAGCGGTGCTCATGGATACCGTCGAGGGCTGTATCGAGATCGGGGTGAAGTGGCTGTCGGCGTACGCCTTCTCCACCGAGAATTGGCGGCGCAGTCCGGATGAGGTGAAGTTCCTGATGGGCTTCAACCGCGATGTGATCCGGCGTCGCCGCGATGAGATGCACGAGATGGGTGTGCGGGTGCGCTGGGCCGGGCGGCGACCGCGCCTGTGGCGCAGCGTGATCAAGGAGCTCGAGATCGCCGAGGAGCTCACCAAGGACAATGACGTGATGACGCTGACCATGTGCGTCAACTACGGCGGTCGCGCCGAAATCGCCGATGCCGCAAGGGAAATCGCGCGCCGGGTGAAGTCCGGTGAGATCGATCCGGAGAAGGTGAACGAGGACACCGTCGCCCGCTTCCTGGACGAGCCGGATATGCCGGATGTGGATCTGTTCCTGCGCCCGTCGGGTGAGTTCCGCACCTCGAACTTCCTGATGTGGCAGTCCGCGTACGCCGAATTCGTGTTCCAGGAAACGCTTTTCCCGGATTTCGACCGTCGCAACCTGTGGGACGCCTGCATGGAGTACGCCAAGCGCGACCGCCGCTTCGGTGGCGCGAAGTGAGCGATGCGATCGCCCCGGCGGCGGAATTGCAGGCGCGCGCCGGGGCCGCGCTGTCCCGCTATGACGTCGCGGTCCGGGTCGAGGAGGGCGGCGGCCTGGGCTTCGAATTCGACGGCGCGCTGTGCTCGCTGCGCGGGGTGAATCTGGCCCCCGGCCTGGACGTGCTCACCCTGACCTGTGTGCTGGCCTGGGATCGCCCGTTGAAACCGCAGCTGCACAAGCGCGTTGCCGAACGCAACGCGGCTCTACAGTTCGGCTCGATCACGATCGTCGGTCACGACAAGCTGGCGGACATCATCCTGCGCTACACCTTCCCGGCCGCGGGCCTGGAGGATGAAGCGCTCGCCACCATGCTGCTGCTGGTGCTGTCCGGTGCGGGCCGCGCCCGCCAGGGTCTGGTGCTGCCCTGAATTCACACGGCGGCAACGGCTTTCGTCGCCGCCGGTGAATCGCGCTCAGTTGGGCGAGGCTTCGGGCAGCGGCAGTCTCGCGTACGCGGGCAACATCTGTTCGACTCCGCGTGAGAAGGATTCGGGGTCGGTATCGCCCAGGATCAGGAATTGCAGGATGAATCCGGGTAGCAGCCCGAGGAACGCCTTGCCGACCGCCTCGACATCGGCATCCGGTGGGAGCCAGCCGATTTCGCGCATGCGGATGGCGTAGTCGACCCAGAGTCGGCGAATGCCACCGATATTGGTGCGCACGTAGTCGGCGATATTGGCATCGGTGAGCGCCAGCGCCCAGGCCTGCGGGATGAGCCGGACCGGGCCGCCGGGCCCCGACAGCCGCACGATGGTTTCGGAGATGGTGCGAATGAGCTCCGGGGGAGTGGGCAGCGGATCGCTGAAGACCGCCTCGCTCAAAGCGGCGCGCAGATCGACGGTGGCCTCGGTGGTGAGGGCCGCGATGATGTCGTCCTTGGATTTGAAGTAGCGGTACACCGCCCCCGCGGACAGTCCGGACTCGGCGAAGACGTCCTGCATGGTGGTGGTGTGCAGGCCCTTGCGGGCGAAGCACGTTTGCGCGGCGTCGAGGATCTGCTGTCTGCGGCGTTCCAGGTGCTCTTCGCTGACTCTGGGCATACGCCCAAAGTAAAACGAATATCCGTTCTTGACAAGCTGACAGCTCGATGTCAGGGTTGTCCCAATAAAAGAGAACGAACATCCGATTTACGGGGAGTGTCTGATGTCCACCACCCAGCGCGCTGTCGCCTTCGGCCTCGCGGCCGCGCTCATCCAAGCGATCATGCTCATCGCATTCGCCTGGCCCGCTGCCAATATCAAGCCGCGCGAGCTGCCCATCGCCGTCACCGGGCCGCAAGCGGCCGCCGTCTCGCAACAGCTGGCCGCACATGATGCCGACGCCTTCGATATCCGCACCGTCGCAGACGAATCCGCCGCCCGCGACGCCATCGCGAATCGGGATGTGTACGGCGCCATCGTGACCGGCGGCCAGCCGCTGGTGCTGGTCGCCTCCGCCGCGAGTCCCGCGGTGGCACAACAGCTCTCGGCCATTGCCCAGCAGCTTTCGGGAACCCCGGCCCCGGCCGTTCAGGATGTGGTCGCCGCCGATCCGGATGACCCGCGCGGCAGTGGTTTCGGTGCGATGGTGCTGCCGCTAGCCCTGTCCGGTATCGCCGCGGGCGTACTGCTGACCCTGCTGATCCCGTCCATCCCCGCGCGCGGAATCGGTCTGACGACCTTCGCCATCGCGGGCGGCCTGCTCAGCATGAGCATCATCAGCGGCTGGCTGTCGCTGCTCCCGGGCTCCTACCTGACCTTGGCCGCGATCGCGGGGCTGGTGTCCTTCACCGTCGCCGGGACCGTGGTCGGTCTCGCCGCCGCGATCGGCAGGGCGGGCATCGGCTTGGCGGCGATCACCATCGTGCTCATCGGAAATCCGTTCTCGGCGGCCACTTCCGCTCCCGAACTGCTGCCGCGGCCCTGGGGCACGATCGGCCAGTTGCTGCCGCCGGGCGCGGCGGCCAGTCTGCTCCGCTCGGTCGCCTTCTTCGACGGCGCGAAGGCGGGCGGCCCGCTGACGGTCCTGCTGGTCTGGGCCGTGGCCGCCGTGGCCCTGCTGGGTATCGGCATCGTGCGCTCACGCCCGGCTGCCGCGACGGTCGATCTCAGGGAGCCGGTACCGGCCGCCGCAGGCTGATGCTCACCGAACGCAGTGCGCCCCTTGCGTTTCACCGCAAGGGGCGCGATTGCCGTTCGAATGGGCCGTTCAGCTCTTCGCGGCGGCGCAGCCGCCGCAGGTGCCGAAGATCTCCATGGTGTGGCTGATATCGGTGAAACCGTGTTCCGCCGCAATGGAATCCGCCCACGCCTCCACCGTCGGTCCCTCGACCTCCACGGTGCGCCCGCAGTGGCGGCACACCAGATGGTGGTGGTGTCCGGTGGAGCACTGCCGGTACACGGACTCCCCGGAGTCGGTGCGCAGCATATCGACCAGTCCGGCCTCGGCGAGCGATTGCAGCGTCCGGTAGACCGTGGTCAGCCCGATGCCCTCGCCGCGCCGCCGGAGTTCATCATGAAGCTCCTGGGCGGACCGGAATTCGTCGATATCGGCGAGCAGGGCCGCGATGGCGCTGCGCTGGCGGGTGCTGCGGACGCCGACCGTCTTCTCGGTTGTTCCCACTACTCACCCCTCCTCTGCGTGCGCGACGGCGTCGATGACGATATGCGCCAGATGCTCGTCGACCAGTTCGTAGATCACTTCGCGCCCGGTGCGCTCACCGCGCACCACGCCCGCGGATTTGAGAATCCGCAGGTGCTGGCTGATCAGCGGCTGGGTCACCCCGAGGGTGTCGACCAGTTCGTGGACGCAGCGCGGCGATTCGCGTAGTTGCAGCACGATGGCGATGCGCACCGGCGCGGCCAGGGCGCGCAGCAGTTCTCCGGCCGAGTCCAGAATGGTGCGCGAGGGCACCATCGGCGGCTGGGGCGACCGGTACGGGTACGGGTCGTGCGGAATCGCGGCCGGGGCCTCGGTGGCGACGCGTGAGCGCCGCAGGGGGGCACCACTGTCGGTGGTCATCGAACCAACTCCTTATTGGAAACCGATGCCATTCTTATATGCAAGGGTGCGCATGTCAAACGTGACACTCGGAGCGTGTCGGGAAGGGTCGGTTCGTAACCGCTCAGCAGTTGGATTCGGTGGGAATCGGGATGGTGGGGTCGAAGTACTGTTCGGTCGGGCGCGCCGGGGTTCCACTCGGTTTCGAGGTCTCGCTGTAGGAGGGGGCCAGATGGCCCTTCTTGAACCACGCGCAGTTGGCGGCGTAGGTGTGTGACCGGATATCGCCGAAGTGCATGCCCTGCGAACTCTGTCCGTAGGCGGGATCGTCGACCCAGGTGTACTCGACCTGCTCCCGCACCAGCACGATCACCTGCATCGGATCGTTGATCACGGGCGATGCGGGCGGGCGGAAGGCGTAGGCCACGATGTAATCGGTCTTGATGCTCAGCTCGCCCTTGTCGCCGAGGTTCGCCGACATGCTGCCGGTCACGCGCGGTGTAGCGGGCAGCAGGGTGAAGCCCGGCGCGAGTTTGGTGGTAATCCAAGCGGTTTGGCTCTCATTGCCCGGTGTGAGCTGCTCGCGCAGCGCTTCCACCTGGTGTGGCGCGAGCAGTGCCAGTACCGGTTCGGCATCACCGGTTTCGAGTACGTGTGGGTCGAGCCTGGCCAGCGTGATGAGCTGTTTGGCGCGGGCTTCGGCCGCGGCCACCTGCTCGGCCGAGAAATGGCCCACCGCTTGGGCATTGGGCAACCGCACCCCGTCCCCGCCCTGGTCCCAGAGGTTGGCGGCGGTCCCCCGGAACGGATGGGCCGGGTCGATCGGAAATCCGTACGACAGTCCCGTCGGCGTGCTCGGAATCGTGACCCGCACCGTCGAATCATGGTGCGGCAGTGTCGAAGAGAACGCGTGGATCTTCAACGCCACGATGACCGCTGTCACCAGCAGGATCGCGATGGCGCCGAACAATCTGGATTGCCACGATTCGATCGGTCCGGCATTCCTGATCGGTGGGGCGGGCTGGGCGGTCGGCGCGGGCGGGACCGGCCGGGCCGCCGGTGACGCGGGCGGCGCGGCGGGCGGTGGCGGATCCTCCCAGGGCCGGTATTCGTCATCGCCGGTCGGATAGTTCCACATAGCCTGCCCCCGGCCTCGCCGATCGCCCGCACCCGTGTCAGTCGTCGCGGCGCTGGAGCGGCCGACCGGTCGTTCCACTATGGCGTGTCGACCGCAGGCCCGCAGCCCCGAATACCGGGGGCAGCGCGACCCACCCGGGTGCGCTCGCGATGCCCGCGCCCGGGGTAAAACGCCTAGCCCGGTACCGATAGGCTTGAGTACGTCCCTTGTAGTTTTCACGGACCGGATGGAGATTTCCTCAGTGGCACCCAAGTCGAAGGTGGACACCGTCGCCAACCTCGCCAAGCGACGGGGTCTGGTGTACCCGAGCGGTGAGATTTACGGCGGCACCAAATCGGCGTGGGATTACGGTCCGCTGGGTGTCGAGCTCAAGGAGAACATCAAGCGGCAGTGGTGGCGTTCGATGGTCACCAGTCGCGAGGATGTGGTCGGCCTCGATTCGTCGATCATTCTGCCGCGTCAGGTGTGGGTCGCCTCCGGGCACGTCGCGGTGTTCAACGATCCGCTGGTGGAGTGCCTGAACTGCCATAAGCGGCACCGGCAGGATCACCTGCAGGAGGCGTACGCCGAGAAGCACAAGCTCGATGATCCGGACTCGGTGTCCATGGAGCTCATCGTGTGCCCCGATTGCGGCACCGTCGGCAAGTGGACCGAACCGCGCGATTTCAACATGATGCTCAAGACTTACCTGGGCCCGGTCGAGTCCGAAGAGGGCATGCACTACCTGCGCCCGGAGACCGCGCAGGGCATCTTCGTGAACTACAAGAACGTCGAGACCACCGCGCGTAAGAAGCCGCCGTTCGGTATCGCCCAGATGGGCAAGAGCTTCCGCAACGAGATCTCCCCGGGCAACTTCATCTTCCGCACCCGCGAGTTCGAGCAGATGGAGATGGAGTTCTTCGTCAAGCCGGGTGAGGACGAGCAGTGGCATCAGTACTGGATCGACACCCGGCTGGCCTGGTACACCGATCTGGGCATCGATCCGGAGAACCTGCGGCTGTACGAGCACCCGAAGGAGAAGCTCTCGCACTACTCCACCCGCACGGTGGATATCGAGTACCGCTTCCGTTTCCAGGGCAGCGAGTGGGGTGAGCTCGAGGGCGTCGCCAACCGCACCGACTTCGACCTGAAGACCCACTCCGAGCATTCGGGACAGGATCTGAGCTACTTCGATCAGACCAGCGGTGAGCGCTACACGCCGTACGTGATCGAACCCGCGGCCGGTCTGACCCGTTCGCTGATGGCGTTCCTGGTGGACGCGTATCACGTGGAGCAGGTGCCGACCGCCAAGGGCGGGGTGGAGGATCGCACCACGCTGCGCCTGGATCGTCGTCTCGCGCCGGTGAAGGCCGCGGTGCTGCCGCTTTCGCGCAATGCGGATCTCTCGCCCAAGGCGAAGGATCTGGCCGCGCAGCTGCGCCGCAACTGGAACGTCGAGTTCGACGACGCCGGCGCCATCGGCCGCCGCTACCGCCGTCAGGACGAGATCGGCACCCCGTTCTGCATCACCGTCGACTTCGACACGCTCGAGGATCACGCGGTGACCGTGCGCGAGCGGGATTCCATGGCGCAGGAGCGAATCGCGCTTGATCAAGTAGAGGGCTACCTGGCCGCGCGCCTGATCGGCGCCTGATTCCAGACTCCCGAGGAAGACCGGTCAATGCCTGACCGGTCTTTTCTTTATTCGGTTGCCCCTGAAATTCGGGGCGCTGATTGGCAATTGAGTATGCCACTACTCGTGTTAACGGCCCATGACCGAGGCAGTATTAATAGGTATGGGGTGCAACGGCGCATGTCGCTGTAGCTCAATCTGCCGAGGTGAGTCATGAGTGAGCGTGTTATCGGCCCCCGTTCGGGGCTGCAATGGGTCTCATTGGGGGACTCGGGATCGTCTTGTCCTGCCGCGCGTTCCACGGTTGCGGCCTTTCGATCTTGGGCTGATTCCTTTCTGACCCGACCCAGTGCCGACCTGGGTCGTGACGGACCGGTATGTCCGTATGTGAAACCGTCCATGCGGCGGGACCTGCTGTGGCTTGCGCAGGTCCCGGCCGCGGAGCCGCGGCCGATGTGGGTGCGGGCCATCATCGAGGACGCCCTCGAGGTCTATCCGGAACTGCCAACGGGCAATGGCAGTTCGACATCGGTGTTGCGCGGAATGATCACCGTATTCCCGAATTTGGTTGACTATTCATTGATCGACGAGATTCACGCGGAATTCAAGACCAAATTTGTCGAACGTGGTGCGATGCTCGGGCAATTCTACCCGGGATGTGATCAGCCGGGATTGTGGAACAAAGACTTCCGGCCATTGGACGCGCCATTGCCCATGTTGGTGGTGCGCTCGATGATGACAACCGATTTCCCTTTCCTGCTCGAAAAGCCGGAATGGATGGACGCGTATGTGCGCAAGTTCGCACCCGGACTGCCCGCCCATGTGCGGACGGTCATGGTGGGCCGGCTGACGGCTCGTCCCGACTCCTGGGTTCCGGCGTATGAGGAACAGCGGGAAGACGAATCGTGTTCGACCGGTACTCGATGAGGCGTTATGACGCGCGAACTCGCGGCGGAACAGACCGCCACAGTCTTCCCGCTCTCTCCGGCCCAGCTCGGCATGTGGTATGCGCAGCAACTGGATCCGAGCGTGCCGCTCTCGGAGGCGCAGTACATCGAGATGCGTGGTCCGCTCGACCTGGGCGCGCTGCGTAACGCCGCGGCCGTCGCGGGACGCGAATTCGGTTCCGGCGTACTGCGATTGGTGGAGATCGAGGACCGGCCGTATCAGGTCGTCGACCCCAATATCGAACCCGCGGTGGGGTTCCTGGATTTCGCCGACCGGCCGGAACCCGTTGCGGCGGCGCTGGAATGGATGCGCGCCGATGTGGCCGCGCCCATCGATCTGCTGGGGGAGCGGGCGGGCATCACCACGGTGATCCGGGTGGGGCCCGACCATCACCTCTGGTACACCCGCGCCCACCACATCCTCATCGACGGCTTCGGTTCGGTGACCATGCTGTATCGGGTCGCCCAGCTGTACAACGCGACCGTGCGCGGTGAGCCGGCGCCCGCCGGAACCGCCGCCTCGCTGCTACAGGTGCACGAAGCCGAACTGGCATACCGCGATTCGAGCCGCTTCGGCTCCGATGAGCGGTACTGGCGCGAGGTCACCGCGGGCATGCCCGAACGGTGCAGCCTGGTCTCTGCCACCGCGCCCGCTCGCGCCCTGGGCCGCGAGGCCCGTGCCCAACTCGGAGCCGATACCGCCGCACGCCTGGAGAGCGCGGCGCATCGCTTCGACGCGAGTTCGGCCACCGTGGTGATGGCGGCGCTGGCGCTGTACTACGCCCGGCTCACCGCCACCGAGGACGTGGTGCTGAGCCTGCCGGTCTCGGGCCGCACCACGGCGGTACTGCGCCGCTCCGGCGGCATGATCGCCAACGTGGTACCGCTGCGCCTCCGGGTGCCGCGCGCGGGCACGGTCGGCGAGGTTCTCGACGCGGTTCGGGTGGCGGCCTCGGGAGCCCTGCGCCACCAGCGTTTTCGCGCCGAGGATATGCACTGGGGTGCGGGGGAGCGACCCGCGAACGGCGCGGATGCCGAGTCTGATTCGGGGGATCGGCCTGCTGTTGGCGCGGATGCCGGGCCTGATTCCGGGGTGCCGTCGGGCGGCGACGGTATGCGGCCGGGCGAGGCTCGGGAGGACGTGGCACGGCCGGAGTTCGGTCGCGGCTTCGTCGGCCCGGTCATCAACATCATGCTGTTCCCGGCCGGAATCGACTTCGCGGGCGTCGATTCCAGCCTGCACGTGCTGACCTCCGGGCCGATCGAGGATCTGTTCGTCAACTTCTACCAGCATGGTGCGGGCGCACCGATCCATGTCGACTTCGCCGCGAATCCCCGCCTGTACGAAGAGGATTCGCTGGGCCGCCAGCACCGCCGCTTCCTGACCCTGCTCGAATCCCTGCTGTCCGCCGAGGCCGATACGGCGCTGACATCCCTGGAGTACTACACCGCCGACGAGAAGCCACTGCTCGCGGGTTCACACGGCGCGAAAGCCCCGGAACCCCGCCTGCTACCGGAGATTCTGGCAGCGGGGTTGCGACAGGCAGGGCGCGACGGCCTCGCCGTCATCGGCCGAGACCGCCAACTCACCTACGGCGAACTCGACGCGCTGTCGAACCGCCTGGCGCGTAGGCTCCTACACGAATCCGCCGATCCCGCACACCCGTCGTCCCCGGCGCTCGGTCCGGAATCGACTGTGCTGCTGGCACTCCCACGCTCCATCGAGGCGATGGTCGCGTTGTGGGCGGTGGCCAAGACCGGGGCCGCCTTCGTACCGCTGGGCACCGCCATGCCCGCCGACCGAATGGCGCGCATCGCCTCCGAATGCGGCGCGACCCTGGGCCTGGCCTTCGCGCATTCCGCCGATCTGCCCGACGCGGTGCGCTGGATTCCCCTGGACCACTTGCTTTCCGGGCAGCCCGACCCCGACGGCCCAGCCGAACCCGTGACGAACGAATCGTTCATCCAGAGTCTGCGGAGCGCACCGCCTGTCGAGACCGCTGGACCGAGCGCCCCTGACTCCGTTGGAGCGCCCACCGAGGACGTTCCCGGCATTCCCGCGTCCGATCGGCCCGATGGGGAGTATGCGCATGCTGCGCCCGATGGGGGGTTTGCGCTTGCTGCGGTGGCCGCGCCGCATCGCGGCGCAGGCCCGGATTCTCCGAATGACCTGGGCGGCAGGGTCGCCGGGGTGCGGTACTCCGCCGATCCGCTGGCCGCGCATGAGCTACGCGGTCGGCCACGGCTGGCCAACCCGGCATATGTGGTGTTCACCTCCGGGTCGACCGGTACGCCCAAAGGTGTGGTGGTGACCCATGCGGGTCTCGCGGGTTTGGCTGCGGCGGTGGTTGATTCATACCGGGTCGCACCTGGTGCCCGGGTGCTGCAATGCCTGAACCCGAGTTTCGACGCTTCGGTACTCGAGTGGCTGATGGCATTCGCATCAGGTACGACATTGGTTGTGGCCGAGTCGGATCCGGTGCTCGGGAGCGAATTGGCCACGCTGGTGCAGGACTACGGCATCACCCAGGTGTGCTCCACCCCGGCGGTGCTGTCCACCCTGGAGCCGGATGCTCTGGACGGCGTACGCGCGGTCTCCTCGGGCGGTGAGCCGACCCCGCCGGATATAGTGGCGCGCTTCGGAATCGGCCGCGATCTACTCAACTCCTACGGCCCCAGCGAATCCACCGTGGCCGTCACCTACACCAAGGGTCTGGTGCCCGGTGAGAACGCGGGCATCGGCGACCCCATCCCCGGCGCGGGCATGCTGGTCCTGGATCGCTGGCTGCGCCCCGTCCCCATCGGCGTGGCGGGCGAGCTGTATGTGACCGGGCCCGGTGTCGCGCGCTGCTACGTCGGCAGACCCGGTCTGACGGCCGAACGTTTCGTCCCCGCCCCCGGCGGTGGCCGCATGTACCGCACCGGCGATCTGGTCCGCTGGACTCTCGCCACGCGCGGTGTTGTGGTTCGGGCAGGCGACAGTGCCGCCGTCGCGCTCGGACATGGTGCGCTGGATTCCGAATTGCGCGGCGGCAACCCTGCCGTGGTGTTGGAGTACGTGGGGCGAGGGGACTTCCAGGTCAAGTTGCGGGGTATGCGGATCGAGCTGGGGGAGATCGACGCGGCGTTGAATACGCATGCGGCGGTGGAGATCGCGGTTACCGTGGCCCGGCCCGGACGCAACGGGGGCACGGTGCTGGCGGCCTATGTGGTGCCGCACGCGGGGGTGAGTGTCACCGAGGCCGATCTGCTGGATCATGCCGCGCGGCGACTTCCGCCCTATATGGTGCCGGGCACGGTAACCGTGCTGGGCGCGCTTCCTTTGACCGCGAACGGCAAGGTCGATCGGCGGGCGCTGCCCGAACCCGTTGTCGCGCAGCCTGTTCAGCGGGCGGAACCGGTCACTGCGACCGAGCGCATACTGTGCACACTGTTCGCCGAGATTCTCGGTACCGCCGAGGTGGGGCCGCATACCTCGTTCTTCGCGCTCGGCGGTGATTCGATCATGGCGATCACCCTGGTTTCGCGGGCGCGGGCCGCCGGGCTGATCTTCTCGGCGCGTGAGGTTTTCGAGCAGCGCACGCCGGCGGCGCTGGCCGCCATCGTCGCTCGTGCCGAGGATCGTCCGGCCGGGCTTGCCGAACTTCCCGGTGGCGGGGTGGGGCGCATGCCGCTCACCCCGGTCGCGGCCTGGCTGCTGTCCCGGCCGGGCTGGGAGCATTTCGCGCAATCCATGGTTGTTCAACTCCCGCCGGGGGTCGAACGGGATGCGCTGACCCGCACCGTGCAGGCGCTGTTGGACCGGCACGATATGTTGCGCGCTCGCGTTGTTTCCGCCGCCTCCGGCCCGGAGCTGGAGGTGCAGCCATCGCATCTGGTTGATGCGGCCGCCCTGATCGCCAGAGTTGTATGTGCGCAACATGAGTCGGGAATGTCGCATGACATCGGATCGGACGTGGCCGATCGTCTCGCCGCCGCGATCGAACCGGAGTTGGCCGCGGCGGTGACGCGGTTGAACCCGCGGGCGGGCATTATGGTCGCGCTCACCTGGCTGGACGCGGGTCCCGATGTCTCCGGCCGACTCGTGATCGCGGTGCACCATCTGGCCTGTGACGCGGTCTCCTGGCGAATTCTGTTGCCGGACCTCATGTCCGCTTGGTCGCAGGCCGCCGTCGGGGCTATTCCGGCGTTGCAGTCCACCGGCACCTCCATGCGCACCTGGGCGCACGCTTTGCGCGATGTCGCGGCAGCCGGCGATACGGCGCGGACAACCTCGGATATCGAGTCCGATCCGCAGTGGCCCGACAGCGAATATGACTACTGGCAAAAGGTTTTGGCGCAGGACCCGCTTCTGGGCACGCGACGCCTGGACCCGGAGCTCGATACGCACGGCTCAGCGGGACGGCTCGAGGTGGAGATCTCCGCCACCGCCGCCGCGATATTGGTGAACAGGCTCGCCGCCGCCTATCGATGCGGCGTCGAGGATGCGCTGCTGGCCGGGCTGACCCTGGCGCTGGCCCGCCGCGCTCGAGCCACCGCCACCGCCGCGGAATCCGTTCGCGCGGCAGACCCCGGCAGCGTTCGGGCCGCCGATACGGAGACAGTCGGGTGTGCCGCCGCGGAAACCGTTGTGCTGGTGGAGCGGCACGGGCGGGACGAGACGGTGGTGCCGGGCGCGGACCTGTCGCGGACCGTCGGCTGGTTCACCGCGCAGGTGCCGGTGCGGCTGGGTCCCGTCGCCACCGAATCGGCGGTCGGGGCTTTGAAGCTGGTCAAGGATCAGTTGCGCGGGGTGCCCCGGGGCGGACTCGGATACGGGCTGCTGCGGTATTCGAATGAGAGTGCCGGCGCGGGGTTGGCTCGGTTGCCGGAGCCGCAGTTCGGGTTCAACTATCTCGGTGTGATTCCGGCGCTCGAGGTCGCGGGGGAGTGGTTGCCGGTGGGCATGGCGGCCCGTCTCGGCGGTCACGCTGACGCGGAAATGCCCTTGGCCGCTGTGGTTTCGGTGGATGCGGTGGTGTTGGAGTCCGAGCACGGGCTGCGACTCCGGGCGGTATGGCAGTACGCACCCGGTGCCATCACGAGCAGTGCGGTCGAAGCGCTGGCGCACGAATGGGTGGCGGCGGTGGAGGAGATCGCTGACGCGGTGGGAACGCCGGAATCCGGTGGGATCACGCCCGGCGATGTGTCGCTGCTATCCGTCACGCAGTCGGAAATCAATTCGTGGGAAAGGGATTACGGGCGGCTGGACAATGTGCTGCCGCTGACTCCGTTGCAACGCGGACTGCTGTTCCAGGCGCAACTGGCCGGGGGCGAGGCCGATGGGTATTCGGTGCAGGCCGTCATCGATGTGGAAGGTGAGCTGGATCCGACGCGCCTGACGGCTGCCACCCGGGCGCTGG
This sequence comes from Nocardia sp. NPDC058058, assembly GCF_042885355.1. Taxonomy (NCBI): domain Bacteria; kingdom Bacillati; phylum Actinomycetota; class Actinomycetes; order Mycobacteriales; family Nocardiaceae; genus Nocardia; species Nocardia sp. NPDC058058. Next base: position 1,302,175 of record NZ_JBHVSA010000004.1, read on the forward strand.
TTCAACGGCATGAAGTGCTGCGGGCGGGCTTCGCACAGTCGGGAGAGCGCGCGGTGCAGGTCATCGCCGCCCGCGCGCAGGCTCCGTGCGAGTACCGCGAAGCGTTCGGCGCTACCGAGTCGGAGTTGGATGCGATAGCGGCGCAGGAGCTTTCGAAACCCTTCGACGTGGCCATGCCACCGCTCATCAGATTCCTGTGCCTGGCGATGGGCGAGCGCCGGTACCGGCTCGTCATCACGAACCACCATCTGATTCTCGACGGCTGGTCCATGCCGCTGCTGTTCGCCGAACTCGTCGGCCTGTACGAAACCTCCGGGGACGACAGCGGATTCGCACCGCCGGTTCCCTTCGGCGACTACCTCACATGGCTCTCCGGCCGCGATACCGAGCGGGCCCGGGAGGTGTGGGCGCGCTCGCTGGCCGATCTCGACGGCCCGACCTTGGTCGCGCCCGCCGCCCCGCGCGCCGATACGACCACCGCACCGGTCGCGCACGCGGTTCCCCTGCCGGATGACGCCGCCGAACGTCTGCGCGCATTGGCGGTCTCCTGCCAGGTCACCGTGAACACCATTGTCCAGTCGACGTGGGCGCTGCTGCTCGGCACGCTCACGGGCTCAGCCGATATCGTGTTCGGCGCAACGGTTTCCGGGCGGCCACCGGAGCTGCCGGGTTCCGATCGCATGGTCGGCATGCTGGTGAATACGGTCCCGGTCCGCATCACCTTGGACCCGGGAGAAACCGTCGCCGATCTGCTCACCCGCGTCCAGCGGGAGCAGGCCGCCCTCGCCGATGCGCAGTACCTCGGCCTGGATGAGATCCACGCCCACACCGGCCTCGGCCCGCTGTTCGACACCGCAACGGTTTTCGAGTCCTATCCGGTCGACGCGGCGGCCCTGACCGCCGCCACCCGCCAGGCCGAACTGGCCGTGACCGGCATCAGCGCGCACGACGGCACCCACTATCCGCTCTCGCTGGCCACCTACGCCAATGCCGAATTGCGTCTGGAGCTGACCAGATCGCCACGTTATTTCGATGGCGCACAGGCTGATTCGATCGCAACGTCTCTCGCGAAGCTGTTGGTCGCCCTCACCGAGGATCCGCAGCGCCGAATCTCTGCCCTGCGCACCAGCGATGCGCTGGATTCCCCCGCCGTCCGCCATGGCGCACCGGCGATCCCGGCCCGCCTGCTCCCGGACCTGCTCACCGCCGCGGGACTGCCCGACGCGATCGCGATCACCGACGCTCTCGGAGATCCGGTCGTCATGACGTACACGGACCTCGACGTGCGGGCAAATCGCCTGGCGCGCATATTGATCGATGCCGGTGCAGGCCCGGAGCGGACAGTGCTGATCGCACTCCCGCGCTCGCTCTCGTCCATGGTGGCGATCTGGGCGGTGGCGAAATCCGGTGCGGCGTTCGCCCCGGTGGACATCTCCCAGCCCGCGAATCGCACCGCGACCATCGCCGCCGAATGCGATGCGCTGCTGGGCATCACCGATTCCACGGTAGTCGGCGGCCTGCCGTCGGACCTGCCCTGGCTGGTGCTCGATGCCCCGGAAACGTCTGCCCGAATGGAAGAGTCACCCGCCGACCCGATCACCGATGCCGACCGAATCACGCCGCTGCTTCCCGCACATGCCGCGTACGTCATCTTCACCTCCGGCTCCACCGGCACCCCGAAGGGCGTGACCGTCACCCATACCGGCCTGGCGAACCTGACGACCGCCACCGCGCGGCACTGCCTCCTCGATCGCGATACCCGCATGCTGCACTGCCTCAACCCGGCCTTCGACGCCGCGATCCTGGTGTGGCTCAGCACCTTCGCGGCCGGGGGGACTCTGGTCGTGGCCCCGCCCGAAGCTAACGCCGGTGCCGAACTCGGGTCCGCTCTTGTCGCGAGTTCGGCTACCCACCTGATCTGCACGCCCACCGTCCTCGCGACCGTGGCCGTCGAGGCCCTGAACACTGTCCGCGTCATCGCGACCGGCGGCGAGCCCTGCCCGCCCGCCCTGGTAGCACGCATGACGGCTCCGCTGGCGGCGGACGGTCGCATCATGGTCAATTCCTACGGTCCGGCGGAGGCGACCATCGCCGCCGCGTACGGCGAGCCGATGACGGCGGAGACCGTGGCGGTGCTGGGGGCTCCGGTGCCCGGTGCGACCCTGCTGGTGCTCGATGGCTGGTTGCGGCCGGTGCCGGTGGGGGCCGTGGGCGAGTTGTACCTGTGCGGTCCGGGGGTGGCGCGTGGATATGCCGGGCGCGCTGGTCTTTCCGCGGGCCGGTTCGTCGCGGATCCGTACGCCGCTGGCCAGCGGATGTACCGCACGGGCGACCTGATGCGCTGCACCTCTGCGGGATTCGAGTACGTGGGGCGGACGGACTTCCAGGTGAAGGTGCGCGGGATTCGCGTCGAGCCCGGTGAAGTCGACGCCGTGCTTGTCGGCCACCCGCAGGTGGAGTCGGCGATCACCGTGGCCAGGGAAACCGCCACCGGCGCAACCGCACTGGCCTCGTACGTGACTCTTTCGGCAGCGGTGCGGGCGGCCGCACCGCTCACGGTGGCGGAGCTCATGTCGTGGGCGGCGGCGCGGCTGCCGCGCTATCTGATGCCGGCGAGTATTCAGGTTCTCGCGGAATTGCCTCGGACCCGTACCGGCAAGATCGATCTGCGGGCACTACCGGAACCCGAAGTGGCACAGGCGGAGTACGTCGAGCCGGTCGGAGGCGAGGTGCTGATTGCCGCGACCTTCGGTGAGGTGCTCGGTCACGAACGAGTCGGTGCGCGCGACGACTTCTTCGCCCTGGGCGGCGATTCGCTCATCGCGACGAGGGTCGCGGCTCGCCTGACCGCCGATCTGGGTATCTCCGTCCCGGTGCGGTTGCTTTTCGACGCTCCGGTCGTCGGCGATCTGGCTCAGCGCGTGGCTGTCGCGTTGCGCGGCGTACCGAGTCCTGAGTTGGTGCGCGGTCCGCGTCCGGATCCGGTGCCGCTGTCGCCCGCGCAGCAGCGCATGTGGTTCGTGAATCGCTATGATCCCGCGTCGCCCGCGTACAACGTGCCTGTGGCGCTGCGGCTTTCGGGGCGACTGGATCGGGTCGCGCTGCGGGCCGCGCTGCGCGATGTGCTCGAGCGGCATGAGAGCCTGCGCACCGTCTATCCCGATATCGACGGTGTCGGCGGCCAGCGCGTGCTCGCCGTCGATGCGGTGCCGTTGGATCTGGAACCCGTCACGGTCACCGCAGAGGAATTGGTGTCGGCGGTGATCGACACTGTGACAACCGGTTTCGATGTCACCGCTGCCGTCCCGCTGCGCTTGCGATTGTTCCGGGTTGAGCCGGGTAGATCGCCTGCGCTGCCCTCGAGTGGGCCGCTCGCGGGTTCCGATCAAGCTGCTGCGGCGGCGGGATCGCTTGCGCACTCGGATGCGGAGGAGCACGTCGTAGTGCTGGTCGCGCATCACATCGCGACCGATGGTTTCTCGATGGCCCCGCTCACGCGGGATGTGGCCGCCGCATATGCGATGCGCGCGGCCGGGCAGTCGCCCGGGTGGGCGGAGCTGCCGGTGCAGTACGCGGACTACACGCTGTGGCAGTTGGCGCGGCTGGGGGAGGAGGGGGATTCCGAGTCGCTGCTGGCGCGGCAGTTGGGGTTCTGGTCGCGGACGCTGGCGGATCTGCCCGATCATGTCGAGCTGCCGGCCGATCGGCCGCGTCCGGCGCGGGCGACCCATCGCGCCGGGGAGACCGTGGCCCGGCTGGATGGCGCGCTGACGGCCGGAATCGACCGTTTTGCCCGGAGGCACCGGGCGACCCCGTTCATGGTCGTACACGCCGCGCTGGCGGTGCTGCTGGCCCGGCTGAGCGGCAGCGGGGACGTGGTGGTCGGCACCCCGGTGGCGGGGCGCGGGCAGCGGGACCTCGATGATCTTGTCGGGATGTTCGTGAACACCCTGGTCCTGCGCACAGCGGTCGAGGCCGGGGAGAGCTTCGGTGCGCTGCTGGACCGGGTGCGTGACGGTGATCTGGCCGCTTTCGAGCACGCCGATGTGCCGTTCGAGCGATTGGTCGAGGTGCTCGCCCCGGCGCGGTCCGAATCCCGGCATCCGCTGGTGCAGGTCATGCTGGTGTACCAGAACCTGACGATTCCGGAACTCCGCCTGCCCGAGCTGACGGTGTCCCCGATCGAATTGCCGCAGACCAACAGCCGATTCGACCTGAGCTTGACGGTGGTCGCGGATGTCGACGGCCTGCAACTGCGATGCGGCTATGCCACAGATCTTTTCGACGAATCGACGGCGGCCGCGTTCACCGATCGGCTGACGCGGCTACTCACCGCGGTCACATCCGATCCCGAGTTGGCAGTAGGCGATATCGACCTGCTGACGGCCGCCGAACGCGATCAGCTGGCGGTGCAGGCGATCCCGGCCGCCACACCGCGTACGCTGGCCGAGCTCATGGCCGCCGCGGTTGCCGCGAATCCGGACGGCGTCGCGGTCACCTGTGACAACCGCCAACTCACCTACGGTGAGATCGATGCGCGGTCACGGCACCTCGCCGACCAACTCACCCGGGCCGGAGCCGGACCGGAAACCCTGGTGGCCGTTGGCATCCCGCGCTCGATCGAATCGATTCTCGCGGTCTGGGCGATCACCCGCAGCGGCGCGGCCTTCGTCCCGATCGATCCCGCGTATCCACCCGAGCGCATCGCCCGCATCGTCGACGTTTCCGGAGTGAGCATCGGCCTGACCGTGACCGCTCAGCGCGACCGCCTGCCCGACGCCGTCGACTGGTGGTGCCTGGACACCGACGGGGCGGCGGAATCCGCTGCCGTGCACAACCTCCCGTCTGCGGTGCGGCACCCTCGGGTCGGCGCGGCGGCCGCTGACCGGGGCGACCGCGATGAGCGGAGCGGTACGGACCAACCCGCGCCCAGCTCCCGCGCCGGGGCGCTAGTGCCGCATGGCCGATCGGCCGGTGGTCCCACACCGCGCGCGCTGCCCGGGAACGCCGCCTACGTCATGTTCACCTCCGGATCGACCGGTGCGCCCAAGGGCGTGGTGGTGACGCACGCCGGTCTGGCGAACCTCGCCGATGCGCAGCGCGTTCGGGATGGAATCACCTCCGATTCCCGCGTATTGCAGGTGGCGTCACCGAGTTTCGATGCCTCGGTGCTGGAGTTGACCATGGCGTTGAGCGCGGCCGCGACACTGGTGGTGGCTCCGCCCACTGTCTTCGCGGGTGCGGACCTCGCGCAACTGCTTGCCCGGGAACAGGTCTCGCATATCGCCATTACGCCGTCGGCGCTGGCGACGGTCGACCCGGCGGGTTTGGATCGGCTGCGCGTGATCATCACCGGTGGTGAGCCCTGCCCGCCGGAACTGGTCGCGGCCTGGTCCGCGCCGCAGCCGAATCGCCTGCACTTCAATGACTACGGCCCCACCGAGACCACGGTGTGGGCGACCGGCAGCGCACCGCTGCGCCCGGGTGATCCGATCACTATCGGCGCACCCGCCCCGGGTGTGCGGGCGCTGGTCCTGGATGATCGGCTGCGCCCCGTCTCGGAGGGCGTGATCGGCGAACTGTATCTGTCCGGAATCCCGTTGGCGCGTGGCTATTACGACCGCGCCGACTTGACCGCCGCCCGCTTCGTCGCCGATCCGTTCGTACCGGGACGGCGCATGTATCGCACGGGCGATCTGGTTCGCCGTCGCAATCGCGATCTGGAATACCTGGGCCGCACCGATACCCAGGTGAAGCTGCGCGGCCTGCGCATCGAACTGGGTGAAGTGGAAGCCGCGTTGAGCGCCGATCCGGCCGTGGCCCGTGCCGTCGTGCTGGTGCGCGAGGACGCTCGCGGCGGAATGCTGGTCGCCTATGTGATCCCGGAGACCGGAGCCGAGGTGGATACGGTGGCGCTGAAGCGTGCGGTGGCGCAAAGACTTCCGTCCTACATGGTCCCGGCCGCCATCACGGTGCTCGATGAACTCCCGCGCACCGCGAACGGCAAGCTCGACCGCGATGCCCTGCCCGCCCCGCGGCTCATCGCCGGTACGCGTGAGGCCGCCATCGGCCCCGACGAGGCGGCGGTGGCCGCCGTCTTCGCCGAGGTCCTCGGCATCGATCAGGTGTGGCGCGATGATGATTTCTTCGCGCTGGGCGGCAATTCGCTCATCGCCACCCAGGTGGTGGCGCGGCTGAGTGTGACACTCGACCGCGCGGTTCCCGTCCGGGCACTCTTCGACGCTCCCACGGTGGCCGAACTGGCCGCGTTCGTCACCTCGGGCGCGGCGGCTGATCGCCCGCGACCCGGCCCGCGGCAACGCCCCGAACGGATTCCGCTGTCGGCGGCCCAGCAGCGCATGTGGTTCCTGAACCGCTACGACCCCGGTTCGCCGGTCTACAACATCCCCGGTGCGTTCGGAATCGAAGGGATACTGGATATCTCGGCACTGCGCGCCGCCATCGACGATGTGGTGGAGCGACACGAGACCCTGCGCACCATCTACCCCGCGGGCGCGGACGGTCTGCCGTATCAGGAGATCCTGCCCGCCACCCCCGGTGCGACACCCGTCACCGAAATCGCTACGAATGTAGGGGAAGTCACGCAGCGCTTGATGTCGGAGCTGTCCCGTGGCTTCGACATCACTCGCGAAGTGCCGTTGCGCGTCTGTGTTCTGCACACCGCGCCCGGGCACGCGGTGCTGGCGCTCGCGGTGCATCACATCGCCGCCGACGGCTGGTCCATGGCCCCGCTCGCGCGAGATGTGCTGGGCGCGTATATGTCCCGCACCGCCGGTGATGCGCCGAAATGGGCTCCGCTGCCACTGCAATACGCCGATTACGCACTGTGGCAGCGTGATCTGCTCGGCTCCGACGCCGACCCGCGGAGCCTCGCGCACGGCCAATTGGATTTCTGGCGTGAGACGCTCGCCGGAGTGCCCGAGGTGCATCGCATCCCGACCGACCGCCCCCGCCCCGAGCTCCCCTCGGGTATCGGCGATCGCATCGAATTCGCCATTCCCGCAATGGTTCACGACCGTCTCCAGGTGCTCGCCCGCGCCCAGGGCGCGAGCCCGTTCATGGTCGTGCACGCCGCCCTGGCGGTGCTGCTGGCCCGGCTCTCCGATGACACCGATATCGCACTCGGTTCGGTGGTGGCGGGCCGTGGCGACGGCGAATTCGATGATCTCGTAGGGATGTTCGTGAACACCGTCGTCCTGCGCTCCCGCTTGGACCCGGCCGCGACCTTCCCCGCGACGCTCGCGGCGACCCGCCGTGCCGATCTGGCCGTGTACGGCAATATGGATCTGCCCTTCGAACGCCTGGTGGAGGCATTGGCCCCGGCCCGCTCCACCGCGCATCATCCGCTGTTCCAGGTGCTGCTGGCCTTCCAGAACGTGCGCATTCCGCGTACCACGCTGCCGGGCTTGGAGATTCGGCCGTTCGAAGCTCCGGCACCCGGTTCGAAGTTCGATCTGGAATGGATGGTGGCCGAGCAGTTCGGCGCTGCGGGTGAGCCGGCGGGCATCACCGGCGCGCTGACCTACGCCACCGATCTGTTCGACCGTGCCACCGCGCGATTCATGGCCGACGCCTTCGTTGCCCTGGTGGCGGCGGTCACCGCGGCCCCGGACACCCCGATCGGTGTGGTCGAGGCGGGCGGGCTCCCACCCCTCACCGTGAGGATTCACGACGAGGACACCCCCGCCGTGGAGATTCACCCCGAGCCGCAGCGGCGTCCGTACCGCGCGCCGCGCACCGATGCCGAGCGCGCCCTCACCGCATCCTTCGAAACCGTACTCGCGGCCGAACGGATCGGCGTGGACGACAACTTCTTCGAGGTCGGCGGTAACTCCATGGCCGCGGTCCAGTTGGTGACCCTGGTTCGCGAGCGCACCGGCATCCCGGTGCCACTGCAATGGATGTTCCTGGACCCCACCCCCGCCGCACTCGCCCGCCGGATCACCGCGGCCGCCGAGCAGAAGGGCGTGGAACCGTCGCTGCGGGTCCTGCTCCCCATGCGTCCGGCGGGCGACGGCCCGGCGCTGTTCTGCATCCATCCCGCGGTCGGATTGGCCTGGTGCTACGGCGGATTGGTGCAATACATCGACCGCGCGCATCCGGTGTACGGACTGCAATCGCCGGGCGTGGTGGACGGCGGCACCGCCGATCGCACGATTCGCGATCTGGCCGTGCGCTATGTCGAGGAGATCCGCCGGGTACAGCCCGAGGGGCCGTATCACCTGCTCGGCTATTCCGCGGGCGGTCCGATCGCGCACGCCATCGCGGTCGAATTGCGCGGTCGCGGTGCGCGAGTCGACTCGCTGATCATGATGGACGCCCGGGCTCGGGTGCGGATCACGGCCGATGCGGACCTGCCGCCGCTGGCCATGCTGCTGGCCGAATTCGGCGGTATCGATGTGCCCGCGGGGTTCGAGGGCGTAACCCCCGAACAGGCCGCGGATCTGCTGGCGGCCTCCGGAATCTCGTTCACCGCGACCGAGATCGAGCACTTCTACAGCGATCTTCGACACCTGCTGCGGCAGATCTCCGACCATGAACCCGATGTCTTCGACGGTAACCTGATGTTCGTCTCCGCCGCGGGCAATCCGGATCCGATGCCCAATCTCGAAACCTGGCGTCCGTTCATCGCGGGCGCGATCACCGAACATCCGGTCGTGTTCACCCACAATCAACTCGTCACGGCCGCCGCGCTGGCCGAGATCGGCCCGCTGATCACCGCGTATCTCGATCGGCGGTGAGGGCCGCCGCACGAATCCCATTGGCATGGCTTCCGGCTGGTGAAGAATGGGCGGGGACAAACCGCTCGGCTACGGAAGGCTCGGACTGTGTCGGTGAACGGGAGGCGGCTGCTGCGCGCGGCGGCGGTGGGACTGGGGGCGCTGGGCGCCGGGGAACTGCTCGCCGCGACTCGGGGTGGCTCGGTAATCGACGGGATCGGGCGGCTGGGAGCCGATATCGCGCCCGTTCCGGTGGTGGAGGCCATGGTCGCGCGGGCCGGGCGGTACGACAAGGAGGCCACCCGGGCCGCCGTGGTGGCGAATATCGTTGCCGGGTCGGCGGGTGTGGCGCTGCTGCCGGAGCGATTGCGCACGCCCGCGGTGGCGGCGCTCGGCGCGGGGGCGAGCGCGGTTGCCTTGCGCGGTGCGAACCGGTCGGTGGCCGGAGCGTTCGGCGGTATCGCGGCGGCGGGTGTGCTGCGCGCCGGACTGCGCCGCCCGGACGGGATGGCAGCCGGATTGCTCTGGGCCACAGGCGGAGTCGCCATGCTCGCGGCCGCCGAGACGCTGATCCGGCGCGCCGATCAGCGGCACGGGGAGCGGGTGCGGCAGCTCGGGCCGATGGGTTCGCACGTGCCGATGGCCGAGGACGGGCTCGGTATCGAGCCGGGCCTGTCGCCGCTGATCACCAAGGTCGGCAGATTCTATGTGGCGGACGTGAATTCGCGTCCGCCGCGCATCGATCCGCGCGAATGGCGGCTCGCCATCACCGGCAAGGTCGCGCATCCGCTGCGACTGTCGCTGGCGGATCTGGCCGAGCAGGCGGTGGAATTCGACGCGGTCATGGTGTGCGTGCATAACACGCCCGGTCAGCATCGGGCCGGTAATGCCCGCTGGTTCGGTGTACCGCTGACCGCGCTGTTCGATCACGCCATGCCCGATACCGATGCCACCCGGCTGGTCACCCGCGCGGTGGACGGTTACACCATTTCGCTGGATTTGGCGAAGCTGCGCACGGGGGAGCTGCCCGGCTATCTGGTCATCGGCATGAACGGGGAGCCGTTGCCGCCCGAACATGGTTTTCCAGCAAGGGTTTTCGTGCCGGGTATCTACGGTCAGTACACCGGCGCGAAATGGATCTCCGAACTCGAACTCTCGGACGACTCGCACGTCGACTACTGGTGGAAGCGCGGCTGGACCAATGAAACCCTTTGGGTGACACCGCAATCGCGCATCGATGTGGCATCGCCCGGTGCGGGCAGCCCGGGCAAGACCACCGTCGCCGGCGTCGCCTGGGCGCCACCCCAGGGCGTTTCGGCCGTCGACATCCGGGTCGACGGAACCGATTGGCTCCCGGTGGAACTCGGCGCGGAATCGGCCCCCGCCGCCTGGCGGCGCTGGCGCACGGTGGTGGACCTCCCACCCGGCACACACACCATCCAGGCCCGCGTCACCGGGCGCTCCGGCGAAGTCCAGGACGGAGTCGACCGCCCCAGCTTCCCCTCCGGCCCCAGCGGCTTCCACACCGTAACCCTCACCATCTGAGCCCGCCGCGCGCACGGCCGGTGATGCTGCACCGGTGGCAATGACATCTGTCATGGGTCGAACGTGACGGACGTGTGGGGTATTCGCCGCCCGCCCGCCCGATAGTGGAGTCATGAATACTCCGGTGCCGGGCGGCGGTCGCGTCGGCTGGGCGGACGCGATCCTCGAGCGTCGCCTGCCGTCGTGGCCTGCGGTAACGTCCGGCGATGTGGTGGACAGTCGGGAGAGTATTGCGCGGCGTCGGCGATTCGGCTGGATTTTCGCGGCCGTGTGGTCGGTGTATCTGATCACGCCGCTGCGCCGGGCCTGGGAGCTCGACGGTGATTTCGCCCGGGTGTACACGCTCATCGCGATCGTGGCGTTCGGGATCGCGTACGTGGGTTCGTTCTGGCGGCTGCTGCGGTTGCCGATGACGGGTCCGGCCTGGCCGAGTCCGCCCGCGCGCCTGGTGTTCCCGTTGCTCGGCGCGCAGTTGGCGCTGCTCGGGGCGGTCGCGCTGACCCTGCATTCGCATGCCTCACCGCTGGCGGTGTATCTGGCCTCGTTCCTGGCCTTCACCCTGCCCGTTTCGCAGGCGATTCCGACGCTGCTCGGGTTGATGCTGGTGACCGGTGTCATTCCGCAGGTGGCGTCGGGTGGTGCGATCGATTGGGACACCATGCAATCGATGGCCATGTCCGCGTTCGCGGTCGGCGGCATCCGCCAGCTGATCCAGCGCAATCAGCAGTTGAATACCGCCCGATTGCAGCTGACCGAACTCGCCATCACCGAGGAACGGTTGCGGGTAGGACGGGACGTGCACGATATCCTCGGCCATTCGCTGACCGTCATCACGGTGAAAACCGAACTGGCGCAACGACTGCTGGATATCGATCCGGAGCGCGCCAAACAGGAGCTGGCCGATGTGGAACGGCTGGCGCGCGAATCGCTGGCCGGGGTGCGCAGCACGGTGGGTGGTCTGCGGGAGGTATCGCTGGCGGGTGAGCTGGCAAATGCGCGAACGGCGTTGGACGCCGCCGAGATCGAGGCCGATCTGCCCGCGGACGGAATTCCCACCCGGCACAGCGTGGTCTTCGGCTGGGTGCTGCGCGAGGCGGTCACCAATATCGTCCGGCACAGCGGTGCCGGACGTGCCACCGTGCGGGTGACCGCTGACAGTATCGAGATCAGTGATGACGGTGCGGGATTGGGTGACGGCGAGTTCGGCTCCGGCCTGACCGGTCTTTCCGAACGAGTCCACGCGACCGGCGGCACCCTCACCGTGGCGAACCGGCCGGAGGGCGGATTGCGGGTACTGGCAAGCTTTCCGGCGGCACCGATGGGAGACCCGCGATGATCAAACTACTGCTCGCCGACGATCAGGCACTGGTGCGCGGCGCACTCGCCGCACTGCTGAGCCTGGAACACGACCTGGAGATCGTCGCCGAGGTCGGCCGCGGCGACGAGGTCCTCGCCGCCGTCGAACGCACGAATCCCGATGTGGCCCTGCTGGATGTGGAAATGCCCGGTATGGACGGCATCGAGGCGGCGGCCCAACTCCACAAGGCGCACCCGGGCGTCCGCATCCTCATGGTCACCACCTTCGGCCGCCCCGGCTTCCTGCGCCGCGCCATCGACGCGGGCGCCGACGGCTTCGTCGTCAAGGACACCCCGGCCCGCGAACTCGCCGACGCCGTCCGCCGAGTCCACATGGGCCTGCGCGTAGTAGACCCCGCCCTCGCCACCGAAACCCTCACCGCCGGCACCTCCCCCCTCACCGCCCGCGAACGCGAAGTCCTCGCCGCCGCCTCCGACGGAGCGACAGCGGGCGCGATAGCCAAATCCCTGCACCTCTCCGAAGGCACAGTCCGCAACCACCTCTCCGCCGCAATCGGCAAAACCGGCACCCGCACCCGCGCCGAAGCGGTGAAGGCCGCAGAACACCTCGGCTGGCTCTGACGCGCGCCTTCCGGTGCTGCCGGGGCCACGCTCATCGCGCCGACTGCGGTAGGCCCGCATCCACTACGCCTGGGCCGGTGAACTTTTCGTGCAATTCCGTGGACGAACTGCGGGAAACCCGCGCCCGAGCCAGGGGATTGCACGAATAGTCCACCTCAGGGCGAACCGGCGGGCAGTCCGTAAGAACCGGCCGCCGCGAATGGCTCAGCCCCGCACTCAGAACCGCCTCGTGGAAACCCTTTCCGTCATCCCGGCATGCTTTTGGCCGGGATCCACGCCCGGAGGTGCTGCGCTCCTCGGGTGACTGCCGCCGCTCAGAATCTGCCGCCGCGGCTGATGCGGCGGGAGCCGTCGGAGCCGCCGAAGGAGCCGGGGCCGTAGTTGCCGCCGCTGAAACCGCCTCCACCGCCGCGGCTGGCGCCGCCCATGCCGCGCAGCATGCCGTCGATGAGGACGCCGCTGAGGATGGCTCCGGTTTGGGAGTTGGAGCTCGCCTGCTGGGATTGCCATTCGCGGACGGCGGCCTGGGCGGTGAGCAAGGCGCGGGTGCCGAGTTCGGTGGCGCGCTGGGCGGCCGTAAGGGCTTGGGCCGGATCGGATTCGGTGAGTTGGCGGGCCTGGTCGAGGCTGCGCTGGGCTTCGGCTAGGCGGGTGCGGGGTTCGGCGTCGACGCCGCCGCGCCGGGTGCTGATGAAATCGGAGGCGGCGTTGATCTGGCTCAGCGCGGCGGTCATGGCCTGGTCGAGGCGGCGGGCGAGGTCCTCGGCGGCGAGTTTGCGATCGGTGGCCGCGGCAATCGCCTTGTCCAGCACGGTATCCGCGGCCACCGCCTGCTGGAATGTCCCCAGCGGGTTGGTCGCGCCGTCGGCGCTGGCTTGATCCAGCGCCGTGCGTGCGGCGATCGCGGCGGTCGCGAGTTCGGGCCCGCCGTGTTTGGTGAGGGTGGCCGCGGTGCCGAGGTCCATCCGCAGTTCCTCGATGATCCCGGGCAGCCCGGCGCGTGCCTGTTCGATATCGGTGGCGGCGGTGTCGACCGCATCCAGCAGTGTGCGTGCGGTATTGATGGCCGCCTCCGCCCCGCGAATGGCGGCCACCGCGCCGCCCTGTTCGCCGACGGGCCGGGCCGCAGCCGCACGGCCTTCTTGAATACCCTTGTCCGCGAAGGTAATTCGCTCCTGCGCCATATTCACGTTGTCGTGCACGGGTGCCAGCACCGACGCCGGTTGCGCCGCCACCAGTTGCGCGAGCGTCGCCGTCGAGCCGGGCACCCGGGCGGTCAGCTCGACCAGATCCCGGGTCAGCGCGTCCAATCGTTCGCCCGCGTTGATGAGCAGATTCCGCATGGCGTCGAATTCGGCGACTTTCGCGTCGAGTTCCTGATCCGCGCGCCCGCAGGTGCTGATGAGTTCCACCAGCATGGTGTGCTGTTGTTCGGGAGTTTCGGGAATATCGTCGTCGAGTTGCTGGCGGATGGAAAAGGCTTTGGCGAGCGCGTTCTTCGCCGCTTCGAGGGCCGCGGTGAATGGCGCGGTGGCGGTCGCGCCGAATTCATCGGTGGCGAGCCGCAATTCCTCTGCGCTGGTGCGAATCGCATTGTCGGTATCGACCAGCAACTCTTTGGATCGCGCGTCCAGTGCGGGCAGCGGCACCGCGTTCAGCGCCGCGGTGTCGGCCGGATCGACCTTGCGCGCCGCCTCCAGCTCGGCTCGCGCGCGTCGCGTCTTGCGCCCGCGCGACCACAGCAGCACCGCGCCCACCACCAGCGCCACCACGAGCAGCAGGATCAGCACCGCCCAGATGCTGGTCCCGCCGCCGCTGTCATTCATGGCCGCGGACAAGCCATTCGCCGTCGCGATGGCCGCACCGGCCCAGTCCCCGGCCCGCAGCTTGGGTTCGACCTGGTCGATCAGCAGCTGATCGACCTGCTTCTCGCTGACCGATTCGGGCGCGCTGCCGGTGAACGCGTACCCGCGATCACCGATCGCGACCGCGAGCAGCACATCGCGATTGCCGAAGTTGGAGGCCTTGGCGGTCTGCTCACCCCAGGTCTGCGCGTCCATGCCCGCGAAGTCGTGGACATACGCAACCCACAGTCGCTCATGGTCTTTCGTGTACAGCTGGTCGATCGCCGACTGCACCTGAGCCGTCTGCCCGCCGCGCAACGCGCCCGCCAGATCGGTGACATAGCTGGGCAGCCGCTGCGGCTGCTCGGCGTGCGCGGGAGCGCCCCCGCCGATGGGAACAATCAAGGCCAGCACGAAGCCGGACAGCAGCATGGAGAGCTGCTTCGGAAGCCGCATCGTATGAATCTATCCGGCGCACGCGGGGCGTGAGGTTTCATCCGGTCACCCGTGTCGGCGGCCATGACTACGATCAAAGGCGTGATCACGATCGATTCCCCGTACACGGGTCATCTCGCCCCCGGCTCCAACCCGCAGCAGCGGAGCGTTTCCGGCGCGCGCATCGTGAAGATGTCGGTGGGCGCGATGGATAACAACGTGTACCTGGTGCAGTGCGCGAGAACCGGCTCGACGCTGCTCATCGACGCCGCCAATGAGGCGGAACGCATTCTGGAATTGCTGGACCAGGAGGCTCCCCAGGGGGTCGAGCTGCTGGTCACCACGCATCGCCATCCGGATCACTGGTGGGCCCTGGCCGATGTGCTCGCCGCCCGCGAGATTCCATCCGCCGCGCATGAACTCGATGCCGAGGCGCTGCCCGTCCCGCCGACCCGCGTGCTCACCGACGGCGACAAGATCAGCATCGGCGAGCTGGAGCTCGAGGCCATCCACCTGAGCGGTCACACTCCGGGTTCGGTGGCGCTCGCCTACACCGACGGCGACGGCCGCACCCACCTGTTCACCGGAGATTCGCTGTTCCCCGGCGGAGTCGGCAAGACCGGCTCGCCCGCGGAGTTCACCTCGCTGCTCGGTGATGTGGAATCCAAACTTTTCGCCCGCTATCCGGATGACACAGTGGTGTATCCGGGCCACGGCAATGACACCACCCTGGGTGTGGAGCGTCCGCAATTGCCCGAGTGGCGGCGGCGCGGTTGGTAAAACTCCGGAACCGCGACCTCGAGCCCGCCATGGCGCCGGCGCAGGTCGACCAGTCCCGTGACGGCAATGTCGCGGGATGGCTGGCCTGGGCGCGCCGACTGCTGATCGGCGGGGTGCTCATGGGGCTGCTGGTGATCGGCGGTACCGCGGTGCGGGTCTGGCAGGTGGCCCGCATCGACGATTGGGCGCCCGCCGACGCGATCGTGGTGCTGGGGGCCGCGCAGTACGACGGCACCCCCTCCTCGGTCTTCCAGGCCCGATTGGATCAGGCGTACAAGCTTTTTCAGAAGGGTGTGGCCCCGCTCATCGTGACGGTGGGCGGAAAACAGGTGGGGGACAACTACACCGAGGCCGCGTCCGGCAAGAACTATCTCAAGGATCGTGGCGTCCCGGCCGATCGGGTGCTAGCGGTGGAAACCGGTTCGGACACGCTACAAAGCGTCGAGGCGGTATCCAAAGCCCTACTGGCACGCGGCAAGTCGTCGGTGGTGCTGGTGAGCGATCCCTGGCATTCGCTGCGCACCCGCACCATGGCGCGCGATGCCGGACTCTCGGCGTGGACCGCGCCGACCCGAACCGGGCCCGCGGTGTACACGCGGGAATCGCAGGCGCACGGCATAACTCGCGAGACCTTCGCGCTGCTGTGGTACCAGCTCACCCACTATTCGGCCGATTTCACCTACACGGCGGAGCAGTGAATATGCGCATCGACTACGACCGGGTGTACAGCGAGCACGATCGGGAGCGCCCGGTCCCGGAGACCGATAGAACCGCCGGATTGAGCTGGTCGCCCACCCCGGCGCGGCGCAGCGAGTTCGCGCGGGACCGCGCGCGGGTGCTGCATTCGGCGGCTTTACGCAGACTCGCGGACAAGACGCAGGTCATGGGTCCGCGCGATGGCGATACCCCGCGCACCCGGCTCACCCATTCGCTGGAGGTCGCGCAGATCGGCCGCAGCATCGCCGATGGGCTGGGCTGTGATCCGGATCTGGTGGATCTGGCCGGGCTGGCGCACGATATCGGGCATCCGCCGTACGGGCACAATGGTGAGAAGGCGCTGGATCAATTCGCCGACGCGCACGGGGGATTCGAGGGCAATGCGCAGAACCTGCGCATTCTCACCCGGCTCGAGCCCAAGGTGTTCGATGAGCAGGGGCAGAGCTACGGATTGAACCCGACCCGGGCGGCACTGGACGCGGTCATCAAATACCCTTGGGGCAGAACGGGTCCCGGCTCCAAGTTCGGCGCGTACGACGTCGATATGGATCGGCTGGCCTGGGTGCGCAAGGGCGCCCCGGAGCGCAGGCAGTGCCTGGAGTCGCAGGTCATGGACTGGGCCGATGATGTGGCCTATTCGGTGCACGATGTCGAGGACGGCGTCATCGTCGGCCGCATCGATCTGCGCGCGCTGGCCGATCCGGTGGAACAGGCCGCGCTCGCGGAACTCGGTGCGCGGCAAAGCAAATCGCCCAGTGCCGAGGATCTGGTGGCGGCCGCGCAGCGGTTGTCCGAACTGCCGGTGGTGACCGCGGCGGCCTCCTATGACGGCTCGCTGGCGGCGTCGGTGGCGCTCAAGAACCTCACCAGTGATCTGGTCGGGCGTTTCGCAACGGCCGCCGTCGAGGCCACCCGAGCCGCCTGGGGTGGTCGCCAATTGTGCCGGTACACAGCGGATCTGGAGGTGCCGCGGATCGTGGCGGCCGAGGTCGCGGTGCTCAAGACCATGGCACTGCGCTATGTGCTGTCCGATCCCATCCATCAGGTCCGCCAGGCCGGGCAGCGCGAACGCATCCTGATGGTGGCGCATCACCTGCTCGATATCGCTCCGCGTGGCCTGGACCGTCTGCTGCTGCCCTGGTGGGAGGATGCGAGCGATGACTCCGCTCGGGTCCGGGTGATCGTCGATCAGATCGCCTCGTATACCGAAAGCCGTCTCGAGCGGGTCGCCGCGGTAATCCCCTGATATATAGGTTTCGCGGACCGAATCGGAAACCGCTACGGTGAGCGGGAAAATTCGCTAGAGCGGGCCGGAAAGTGTCCGCGGAGGGGGGATCGTGGATCCGAATCACCCGAATTCGCCGGATAAGCCCGTCGGGCTGGACAAGCAGGCCGGGGGCGAGCAACCGGCTCCTCCGGATCCGACGGTGGTGGCGTGGTCATCGCAGCAGCCGCCGTACCAGGGCGCTCCGGCCCAGGATCAGCAGGCGGCCTGGGGTCAGCCGCAGTGGCCGAATCAGTCGGATCCGGCCTACGCGCAGCAGCCCTATCCGGGACAGCCGGGATACACCGCGCCCGGCGGCTATCCCGAGCAGCCCGGTTACACCGCGCCCGGTGGCTATCCGGAGCAGCCGGGGTATGCGCCCGCGGGTGGTATCCCGGCGGACCCCTACGGGGGTTCGGGCGGCTATCAGCAATTCCCGGCCCCGCCGTACCCCCAGCCGTATCCGCCGCAGGGACCGGCGGGTCCGCCGCAGGGCACCAATGGTTTCGCGATCGCGGCGCTGATCACCGGTCTGCTCGGCATGTGCCTGCTGTCGGTGCCGTTCGGTGTGATCTCGCTGAGCCAGATCAAGGATCGCAATCAGCAGGGTAAGGGTCTGGCGATCACGGGCCTGATCTTGACGGGCGTGTGGGCGCTGGTCGGCGTCATCGTGTTCGCGGTGGGTGTCGCGGGTTCGAAGGACAGCAGCACCGATTCGTATTCGCCGCCGCCGTCGTTCTCGGTGCCCGCGATTCCGTCGTTCTCGGTGCCCGCGCTGCCGACGACCACGCAGCCGTCCGGCTCCGGCGCCGGGTACACGCTGCTGCGCAATCTCAAGGACGGCGATTGCGTCAACGGTGTGCATCGCAAGGTGTCCATCAGCGGTGCGACCGTCACCTCCTGCACCGGTGCGCATGACGGCGAGGTGTTCCTGAACTTCAATCTGCCCAGCTTCCAGGGTGATCAGCAGTCCAAGGATTACGCCGAGACCAAATGCGCCGAGGTGTTCGACCGGATCGACTCCAAGGTCTCCGGGCTGAGCTACCTCTACTACCGGCCGCACAGCCAGTCGGAGTGGAATTCCGATCCGTCGGTGCAGTGCATCGCCATTCAGGACGATGAGACCAAGCTGAACAGCAAACTGCCGCGTTAGGCGCAGTGGTCCAGATAGAACGGAATGGTGTCGGCGGGCGGGCCGTCCGCGAGCAGGCGGCCCGCGTCGAACACCAGTACCCGGTCGAAATCGGTGAGCAGGTCCAGATCGTGTGAGATGACCACGATCCGCTGCGGGAGTTCGCGCAGCAGTTGGGTGATGCGGCGTTTATTGCGCAGGTCCAGCAGGGTGGTGGGTTCGTCGAAGATCACGTGGTCGGGGCGGACCGACAGCACCGCGGCGATGGCCAGCAATTGCTTCTGGCCGCCGCTGAGCAGGTGCGCGGGGTGATCGCGGAATTCGGTGAGACCGTATTCCGTGAGGACTTCCGAAACTCGTTGGGCGATATCGGGTTTGGCGAGACCGTGATGTTTGAGGCCGAAGGCGAGGTCCTCGGCGACGGTCGGCATGACGATTTGCACGTCCGGATCCTGGAAGACGAATCCGACGCGGCGGCGTACCGCCCTGCCCTGTTTGCGGGTGTCGAGGCCGTCGACTCGGACCTGGCCTCGGCTGGGGATCTGGAGGCCGTTCAGCAGCCGCGCGAAGGTGGATTTACCCGAGCCGTTCGAGCCGATCACCGCGATGCGGCGTTCGGCGAGGGTCAGATCCAGGCGCGCGAGTACCTCGCGGTCGCCGAAGCTGTGCGAGACCGCGTCGAGTTCGATCACGCGCGGGCCGCACTTTTCTTCATGGGACCGGGAATCATCGGATAGGCCTGGCGCACCGCGAGGGCGGCCAGTGAGCCGATCACGGTTTTCACCACATCGCCCGGTAGGAAGGCGACCGAGGTGACAATTGCCTTGTGCAGCGGCAGGTGCGCGGCCACCGCCATCCACGGCACGCCGATGGCGTAGAGCACGATCGCGCCGCCGAAGAAGTTGACGGCCAAGGCAATCGGCAGGTTGTAGTGCCGCCAGAGGCGTTCGGTGAGCAGGCCGATCACCAGTGCGCCGATCGGGTAGGCGATGACGAAGCCACCGGTCGGTCCCATGATCACCGAGAGTCCGCCGCGGCCGCCGGACAGCACCGGCAGGCCGATGAACACCAGTGCGTCGAAGAGCAGGATCGCCAGGAAGCCGCGCTTCGCGCCCAGGATCGAGCCCGCCAGAATCACGCCGAGGGTTTGCGAGGTGAAGGGTGCGAAAGCACCTGGCAACTGGATGAGCGGAAAGAATCCGAGTACCACCATGATTGCCGCGAACAGCGCCACCTGCGCCAAATCCTTACTACGCACCGGGGCATCCTATGCAGAGCATGGTCCGGAGTGGTGGGCCACGTCTGTCGCGCACACTTTCGGCAACCTGCTAGTCGAGGCCGCGGGCGTCCAATGCCTCGCCGACTTGATCGGCCATGCGCAGGGTGCGGATCAGCAGCGGGATGAGGAATACCGTGCTGCGTTCGATGCCGCGGGCACGTTGTGCGGCGCGCACCAGCTCGGCCTGTTCGCGGATGACGGGGATGAATCGGATGGTCATCGCGATCAGCAGGCCGACGCGATCCGGGCGCACCCCGAGGGGTCGCAGTGGGCGCAGCGCCTTTTCGATGGTGTCGATCATGGCGGAGGTGCGAGTGGTGAGCGTCACCAGATTGGCGAGCAGGACCAGGGTGAGCACGCGTTCGCCGACCAGGACTGCGCTCTGCCAGCCGGTGAACAGCAGCTGCGCGAGCATGATCAGGGCCAGGAATGGGGTGAGGCTCAGCACCTGGCGGGCGGTCGCGCGCCAGGGGATCCGGGCAATCGCGTACAGCGCCAGCACAATCGCGAGCGCCACCGCCAGCCAGGCGATCGACGGTACGAAGAACAGTGCGGTTCCGGCCACCGCGAGTACCACGAGCTTCGTCCCGGCGGGCCCGATATGCACCGGGGTCGAGGCGTCGTGATAGAGGCTGAGCACCGGTAGATCCTGGCAGACCTCGCCCCCGATGCGGTCAACGGCTCCCGGGCCGTGCGACCGAGTTCGGGGGAGGCGGGCGAGCTAGACTCGCTGCGTGGCAGGCCGACTTCCAGACCGCGATATCGCGGCGATTCGTGAACGCGCTCGGATCGAGGATGTGGTCGGCGAGTACGTGGCGCTGAGGCGTGCCGGTGCCGATTCCATGAAGGGCCTGTGCCCTTTCCATGATGAGAAGTCGCCGTCGTTCCACGTGCGGCCCAATCACGGTCATTTCCACTGCTTCGGCTGCGGTGAGGGCGGCGATGTCTTCGCCTTCCTCCAGAAGATCGAGCATGTCGGTTTCGTGGAGGCGGTCGAGCAGGTCGCCGACAAGATCGGCTACAAGATCACCTACGAGGGTGGCGGCACCTCGGTGCAGCGCGATCGCGGCACTCGCTCGCGCCTGGTCGCCGCGAACGCCGCCGCGCACGAGTTCTATGCCGCCAAACTCGGTGAACCCGAGGCGGAGACGGCCCGCAAATACCTCACCGACCGCAATTTCGACGCGAATGCCGCCGCGCAGTTCGGCTGCGGCTACGCTCCCGGCGGCTGGGACACCCTCACAAAGCATCTGCTGCGCAAGGGCTTCGAGTTCAAGGAGCTG
Source organism: Nocardia sp. NPDC058058 (assembly GCF_042885355.1). NCBI lineage: Bacteria > Bacillati > Actinomycetota > Actinomycetes > Mycobacteriales > Nocardiaceae > Nocardia > Nocardia sp. NPDC058058. Next base: position 1,323,133 of record NZ_JBHVSA010000004.1, read on the forward strand.
GAGGCCGCGGGCCTGTCCAAGCAGGGCCAGCGCGGCCCGATGGACCGCTTCAACCGGCGTCTGCTGTGGCCCATCCGCAATCTCAGCGGAGATGTGATCGGCTTCGGCGCGCGCCGCCTGTTCGATGACGACACCATGACCGCCAAGTACATCAACACCCCGGAAACGGTGCTGTACAAGAAGTCTCAGGTGCTGTTCGGGCTGGATCTGGCCAAGCGCGAGATCGCCAAGGGGCATCAGGCGGTGGTGGTCGAGGGCTACACCGATGTGATGGCCATGCATCTGTCCGGCGTGAAAACCGCTGTGGCGTCCTGCGGTACGGCGTTCGGTGACGAACATCTCGCCATGCTGCGCAGGCTGCTGATGGACGACAATTTCTGGCGCGGCGAGATCATCTACACGTTCGACGGTGATGCCGCCGGTCAGGCCGCGGCGCTGAAAGCCTTCTCCGGCGATCAGAAGCTGGCCGGGCAGACCTATATCGCCGTTGCGCCGGATGGCTTGGACCCGTGTGAATTGCGCCAGCGCAGCGGTGACGGTTCGGTCCGGGATCTGGTGGCTCGCCGAGTTCCGCTGTACGAGTTCGTGATTCGTGGTCTGCTCGCCGAACACAATCTCGACACACCCGAGGGGCAGGTCGACGCGCTGCGCCGCGGTGTGCCCGTGGTGGCGCAGATCAAGGACAACGCGCTGCGCAAGGCGTACGCCACCAAGCTGGCGGGCTGGGTCGGCTGGGACGACATCCAGATGGTCGTGCGCCGGGTGGGTGACGAGGCGCGCAAGAATGTCCGCACCGCGGCGGCGGGCGGCACTCGCCGCACCGGTGTGCCCGAACGTGAAGCGTCCCAACCGGTTACCGATCAACCGGCGGCGCGTCCCAACCCGCGCGATCCGGTGCTCGCCCCGCAGCGGCAGGCGTTGACGGCGGCCTTGCAGTACCCCGCCTTCGCCGGTCCGGTCTTCGATTCCCTTGAACCGGAAGCCTTCACGCATGCCGCCTATGTCGCCACCCGCGCCGCGATCGTCGAAGCGGGCGGTACCGCAGCGGGTTTGGGTGGCGCGGAATGGGTGGCCGCGGTCGCCGACAACACCGACGATCTCACCATGCGCGCTTTGGTGTCCGAATTGGCCGCTGAGCAACTACCGGTGAAATCCGAGGCCGATATCCCGCGTCTGGTCACCGGCGTGCTGGCGCGCGTCCAGGAGGCGTGGGTCGGTCGTCAGATCGCCGAACTGAAGTCCAAGTTGCAGCGCATCTCCTCCACCGAACAGTCCGAGGCGTACTTCGCCCTGTTCGGTGATCTGGTCGCGCTGGAGCAGTACCGCAAGAGCCTGCTCACCCAGGCCATGGGCAATTCCGACGATTTCGGCGGCCGATAGCCTCCGCCCACAGGCCGAAACACCCGAAACTGGCTGAGATCCGCCAACTTCGGGTGTTCAGTGGTCTTCCGGTGAATCTACCGCCGCAACTGGTCGTGCGGCACCAGAATGGTGGTCCGCTCATCCAGCGGTTCCATCGGCTCCAACTTCGGCTGCGTACTCAACTTGTCCGACAGCCGCTGCCGCGAAACCTGCACCAATTTCCGTGTGACCGGACTCTCACTGATGGCGCGGGTAGTCTTACTGATCTGCTCATACCGGGCTCGCCCGGCCTTCGCGCCCAGCACATACCCGGCCGCGACGCCGATGATCAACCGCAGCATGTCGAGAAGCTCCTCCCGTTGGCCCTGTCCGCGTGTACATCCTGCCCGAAGCCCCGCCCCCTGTCGACGCCGCCCCTCCACCCGCATGTCCCCAGGTAGAGCCACGATTTGGGAACTGAACAACCCATACGCTAAAGTTTTCTCCGGTCGCCCGAGAGGGCAACCGGGACACAATCCCCTATAGCTCAATTGGCAGAGCAGCCGACTGTTAATCGGCAGGTTTCTGGTTCGAGTCCAGATGGGGGAGCGTTGGAAAGCGCCTATGACCAGTGGTCATAGGCGTTTTTCATAATCAAGTGCAACTTGAGGTGCCGACAAAGCGTAGACGAAAGTCGTTGCACCATCTGATTTTTCGTCTGCCCCACACCTGAGATGCGGTTTTCAGGGCGCTTTTCACGCCTGACCTGCAATTATCCAGGTGTAATGAGTTGCGTCACTACATCTGGTACTTGGCCTAAGTAGCCGCCAAACTAGCGACTTCCTCAGCGGGTTCGCTCACGACCGAAGCGAGCTGTGATCCGCTGTCTCCGGCTTCAGCGGTGCACCGTCCTGCCACGGCAGGTGCATCCCAAGAGCGTCGGCGGTGGCGAACAGTAGTGCCGACCAGGACACGGCCCCTCACGGCAGCTGGCTCGCGCAGTCGAGAGGGTGCCACCGCCATCCTCATCGGTCAAGGCGGCCCGGAGGTACTGGGCGCGGGGTACCACCCCGATACCGCCATAATGCCGCTGTCGGAGCACGCCTTCACCGACCCCTATCATCCGGTGATCGCCTCGATGACGGACTGGATCACCAGCGACGCCAAAGTCACCCTGTCGCCTGGTGATCCCGGCTCAACACCAATCCGTAAACGGCGTCGACGACCCGAACTCCGACACCGCCATCCAAACTGCCCGTTTGACGGGTCTCGCCAGCACGTTGTCGACGGCCGATGCCAAGTGGGGCAAGAAGATCCTTCTGGGCGCCGGACGTGCCGGTCACGACGGCGTCCGCCATTGTCAGCGCGATGACCGAAGGGCGCTCGCATGGGTCTGTCGAACGCGGCGACCGATGCGGCTGACAGTGGCGTGCTCGACTGGGTGAAGAACTGGGGCAAGTTCGGCAGGGACGGTCATTGGACCGGGGACCTGAATTCGGGACTGAGCCGCTTCGGGATCATCGGAGCAATTTGATGACCTGCGAGCCGAATACTCTGCTGGCGATCCTCCGTAACCCCGCGCAGCGGACCGTGCTGGCCCAGCCAGAGGCTCGGGTTTGGTTCACACCCCCGTCGCACACCTCGCGGTGACGACCCGGGCCAGCTGCGATGCCGTCTTCTCGCGGGCCCGCGAGCTTAGATGATCGACGCTCCTTTCCTGCGATTGCATGGCCCGCAAAGGATTTGCAGGTTCTCCGGCGTCGATGCTCCACCCATGGATACCGGTATGACATGGTCGAACTGGAGCTCGACATTCGAGCCGCATTTGCGACAGCATCCCTGGTCCCTCGTCCAGACCAGGTGCTTCACATCGTCCGGTATCGCGCCGCGGACGGTGGGGGTCGGCGATTGGGACATCGCGACGGTGGCTTGTGCACGGTTGATCTGAGCTTGGCGCCGTTGCTCGCGGGTGATGAGCATGGCGTACACCTGATCGGGTGTCATGCTGTCGTTGTCCCAGAACCATTTTCCGTTGAACAGCCAGTATGCCCGGTCGCCGATGGTCGCGACCAACACTGGATGATGCACGGAGTTGGTGAGGACTGCCTGGTATTCCGTCACGGATAGTTTCGCGGCGATCACATACGTCTGACGGCCGACGTGCAGGCTCATGGGTCCCCGGCCCGTGAACATGCCGCGTCGGTGGGTGATGGCGACATTCTCTGCTCGGCGAAGCATATGTGCCCCTCACTATCTGCCGGTCAAGGCGAACCGAATGTATTTGGAGTAGTTCAGCTCACGTCGGTGCTGATGGATCTGCGCGATGTGGTTGTCGATGAGCGCCAGTTCGTGCGGTGTGCCCTGCAGCTTCAACCGGCGACGCGAGAGATCTTCCCGCTTGCGGACCGCTGCCGCCGTTGCCGCGGTGGCAGCGGCGGTCACCCGGTTCTGTTCGGTTTCGAGCTGTTGTGCGGCTTGGGCTTTCAGGGCGCCGATCTCAGAGTCGACTTTGCGTAGGTCGGCTTGCAACTGCTGTTTCTGGGCATCGATGCGGGATCTGATCGCTGGCCCCTGAGTCGGGGTTCGAATGGTGCACTGTGCCTCGACCCGCTGGAGTCGACCGCGTCTCCAGTCGGTCAATGCCTGTGCTTTCGCCTGGCCGATTCCCTTGACGTGTAGCGTTCCGCCGCGTCCGAGTGTGATCCTCGCCGTCGAGGAGTTGTAACCACTCGAGTTCGAGACGAGCTGGTATCCGGTGAAGTCGGCCGCTGTCCGAATCCCGTTGGCCGCGAGTTCAGCGGTCAATGCCTTGCCTATGCCGGTGATCGAGGCCTGGGACAGCGAAAATCGGGCAAGCTCGCGCACCACGTACTCGTGTCGTTCGCTGGTGAGCGCGGCATCGAGTGCTGACTGTAATTGCTGGGGCAGTGCGCTGATTCGGCGCTCGAATTCGGCGGTGCGCGCGAGGCGCTGACGTTCGACATCCGCGAGACATCGATGATATTGCTGGGTTGACTGGGCTCGCGCCGCGGTCTCGTTTGCGACCCGCTGTTGCTCGAATCGGTCGAACTCCGCCGCTTCGTGGTGCAGCGCGGCCGCGGCACTCGCGGTGTCGGCGATGCCTGCGCGCTGGGCGGTGAGGTCATGCAACCGGCCTCGCAGTGAGATGCTCTCGGCCCGAGACCGTTTCGCCGCGCGAGTGGCGACCCAGGCGACAATGATCGGACCGAGTGCGGCGATCGGGGCCCCGACGATCGAGCTGAGCACGGACATCAGTACGGCGATCACGATCAGTACCGCGGCGAGCACATCTACGGGACGTCGATCTGTGAAAGCCGAGTTTCCGCTGTTCTGTTGACGGGTAGTGCCCGGGGTGGCTATTGAGCCGGGGGATAGGTGCCCGGTTGTCATCCAGGCCGGGTGGACGCCATTGCCGACGGGTGCCGCCGCCGGTGCGGCCGGCGCCGGCGCTACCGGTCTCGCGCCCGCAGCCAACGACGGCAGCGCCGCGAGCGGCTGATACGCGAGCACTCGGAGATGATCCGCCAACCCCTGAATTGCGTTGTCGGCGTGGGACAGCAGCGCCGGAAACCTCGGCGAGGCGGCTGGATTCTTGAAGTCTTGCTCGGTGAGCAGCAGGTATTCCCCGTGCGGCTCATGTAGCTGCAGCCACAGATCCGGGTCGATCGCGACGGCCTTGAGTGCGAAGTAGATCACCCACGACGAGAATCGGTCCATCGTGGTCCCGAAGTCCTGGTCACCCCGATTCGGCGACTGATAGTTGCGATGCCCGCGCTCGGTCCCTCCGAATCCGGAGAGCGCGGGCACGAACATGCCGTCGTAGTCCAGTAGCCGCAGGGTCCCGTCGTCGGCCACCAGGAGATTGCCGTGCTGAAGATCCCCGTGGGCGATGCCGTGTCGTTCGAGGTCGGTGATCAGCTGGGCGAACCGGTCGGCCAGTCGCCCTACTTCGAGGTGGTCGGTGTGGTGGGCATCGAGCCAGGCGGAGAGCGTGATGCCCTGTGCCCACTCCATTTTCAGGACGGGATACCGCGTGGTGCCGACGAGCACCGCGTCCGGCAGGTACTCGAAGCCGATCTTCCACGGCTGGGACAGCTCGGTGATGGACAGCCCGGACAGCTTGTCGCTGATGGCGCGATATCGGGACTGCTGGTCGGGTATGTGCCGGGTGAAGCATTTGATGGCGTAGCGGTCACCGGTGTCGGTACGCGTGAACGGGAATACGCTCGCGAACGCTCCGGAGATCGCCCGCGGCTGACGTAGTTTCGTCAGCTCGGGAACCGAGTTGGCCAGGTCCGGGTCGGTGAAGCACACCTTCGGATTCTGGAGTGCCTCTTGGTAATTGCCCGCGGTGGGAAAATCGCGGACGGCTTGCGGAGCCACGGACGCTATCTCCCTTCGACATCGATGCGAATCAACGCGACGTCGTCGTTCTTGAGCTCACCACGGGCTCTGAGCGACTCGATCCAGTCCTCGAAACCGGGCGTATCGTGCGGCCCGCCGAATTCCAGCAGCTCGTACAGTGCGGAGACTGGATCCTTCGACGTCAGAAACCAGTGCGCGAGAGCGTCGGACATCAGCAGCAGTCTGTCGCCGGCCCGGCATCCACCCGCCGCGAACATCGTGCGGGCCGAGAGCAGTGCCGCGTCGAAGTTGCGACTGCCGAAAAGGTTTGGTGTGGTGCCGAATTCGTCAGCGTGTTGAACGGGGAAAGATCGGATCGGCAGGTCGTCGCGAATATGAAAGAGGCAGGTATCACCCAATGCCGCGGCTTGCCAGTTCCAGTCGAACTCCTGCTCCACGGGCGCGGCGGGCGTGAGACGGACGCTCAACAGAGTCGCGAGGGCGCTGCCCTCCTCGAGCTTTTTGTGTTCATACCACTGCAGCGGTCGTCCATCGCTCGCCCGTCGAGCCGTGTATTCGGTCAGCCAAGGTTCCCACGCGTTCACGGCCTCGGCGGCGAAGGTCTCGAAAACCGGGCCGGAGTCGAAAAAGCCGGGGTCGTCCAGTGCGCGTTGCGCCGACAGCGCTGCCAGCAGCTGTGCCCAGTCTTTCGAAAGCATGCTTTCAGTGGCGCCGTCACACACGCTGACAGCGACCGCGTCCTCGATCAGCTCATCGAATGGTGTTGCGGGCAAGACACATACGGCGTCCTCGCATTCACCCATCGTGCTGCCGTGCTTCGGGACGAGCAGGTGGGTGACGTAGAGACCGGGTGTGATCACCGGAGTTCGGTCGCGCGCGTCCCGATGTCCAGAAACTGGACCACCGAGGTGATATCCGCGTTGTAGACGAACCCGCGTGTGGTCTCGCTGACCTGTTGGCCTTGGCTCGCCGCATAGGACCGCATATGGGAGGGCAGGATGCTCGACATCCTGAACAGGGTCTGCGCGTACGAGTCGGGCAGTCCGGCGTCCGAGCTCGGGAACTCGACAGGTGAACCACCAGCGGCGGACACATGCAGGTTGAACAGCAACACCGCACCGTCGGCAGTGGCTTGAGAGGTGATCCCGCCGGCCGCTTCGGTCGGAGTGCCATCCGTCGATTCGCCGTCGGTCAGATTGATGACGATCGGTGGAAACCCCCCGGGATAGCGCTCGACCCATCCCCGGATCAGCGACTCCGCATACCGCAAGGCCCGCGTCATCGGCGTACCGCCGCCCGCGACCGGATCCATCCACAGCGGGAAGCTCACGGTGGTCTCGACGAGACCACCCGCTCCGTCAGGCACCTTCTTGGTACGTTCTTCCAACCGAGCCGGATTATCCGCGATTTCACTGAGCGGCACCAGATCTCGACCGGCGAGCGCTCCCGAGAACGCGGACCCGACCGTTGAGCCGTATCCGACCACCGCAACGTGGAAGTAGTCCCGCACGCCCTCTTCCTTGGCGCATTTGACCGACAGCTCGGTCAGCAGCCGGTTGATCGCGTCGGCGACGACATCGGCCTTCTTCTGCGGTACCTCGCCACCGATCGTCTCGTTCATGGAGGTCGATTGGTCAACCAGGAACACGAAACAGGTTGGATTCGTACGACTGATCTCGGCCGTGTACGGCATGAATTGTCCCCCTATGCTCGGCCGCGGTCGCTTCAGCGCGTCCTGCATGCCACCTGAAATCTGCACCCACAATGAAATCGGACCACCGTAGCAGTGTCAATAATCTTGCGTGGCAAGTGATCTCGACTGGATAGTCGATGTCAATTACCGACCGGTAGTTATCTAGCTTCCCCTTCGCATTCCCGCGTACGGTCTCCAGATTTGCGACTGACCGGCCAGGTTGCTGTCCCTAGCAAAAAGTTTCGCAAACCAGACCAAGTTCGATTCTTCCTGCGGGGCGGGCGCATGAGGCCTCGATGTGTAACGGTGCGGCGGCGGGCGAGATACTCTTTGCGGCAACAAGTTTCGAAGATCATCGGTGTGGTGATGGAGGGGGAGTGACGATGGAGCGTGCGGACATTTCGTTCGCCGTGGTCAACTCGGGTTCGATTTCGGGAGGTACGAATGCGTGAGACGCCGAAGATCGTGAGTCTGACGGCGGCCCTCGCCGCGCTCGCGATCCCCACGGCCGCACCGGCAATCGCGGAGGCGTCCGTCTCGACGGGAACGGACGAACCTCGCGTCACGGCGGTACGGGAGGAGGCCCGGCCGGAGCCTCAGGTCGCGTTGCCGGAGGATGTCGAGTTGATGAGCTTCACGACGCATCGCACCAGCGATGGCAGGTTGTTCGCGCAGCATGGTTCTCATTCATCTCACTCGTCCCATTCCTCTCATGCATCTCATGCGTCTTCCAGTCCGGGGCTCGGCGGACCGAATGTGCCGCGGCCGGGTTACATCCCACCGCCCGCCGTGACCACACCGGCCGCTCCGCCGCCTACCTCGACCCCACCGCCGAGCTCGCAGCCTGCTCCCGATCCGTTCCCTCTGGCGTGTACGCGGGCAAAGGACGGCCTCGGCCTGAATGAGATCGCGCGCGAGCTGCAAGAAGTCTTCGGCCTCGCTGCGACCGAGGCTGAGGATCTTGCCCAGCGAGCATTGGACCAGTGCACGGCGGTTGACGCGACTGCGGTGCCCCCTCAGTGACCGAGCAGTGCGGTTGCCTTCGAACTATGCCAATGGCTCTCGGCGAGTGTGGGTTTCGTGTTCTGTGAGGGGATTGAGTGATGTCAGTGTCTGATTTGGTTGTCGACTTCAGCAGATCGGTGCAGTCGCTCGACGCGCTGCAGGAGGCCGCTTACCGCTTGATCGGGCAGGCGGCATGCCAGATCGACGAAGCGGACGGGCGATACGTCTGTCGGCTCTCACCAACGCAGTCACAACTCGGGGGCGATGAGTTGCGCACTCATTTCCTTAATCTCGTGACGGACGAGAACCTACGCGAGAAGGTCGGTCGCGAGACCGGCCGGTATCGCGATGTCATCGTCGCGTTGGCATTCGGATCGCTGGCAGAGGGGGAGTGACCGTTGGTCGGCTTCGCCTCGGCGGACTCGTTCCGTCCCGATACGTCCCGGCTGCGACTCCTGCCCGTTCGGTTCGAACGCCTTGGTGCGGACCGCTTCCTGGTCGGCAACATGGTTGGCGACATGGCGGAAATGACGGCAACCGAGCTGGAGCGGTTGTGCGCGCTCGATCTCGCCCCGGGTGACGGGCTCTATGAAACGGCTTTCGAGAAGCTCTTCATCGCATCGGCCGATCAGCGTGCATCGCAGCAGCTTCTCGCTCTTCGCCTACGTAGCCGCCTGAGCTTTCTGCGCGCCGCCACGCCTTTGCACCTGTTCGTCGTCACGCTGCGATGCGAGCACTCCTGCCCGTACTGCCAGGTGTCGCGTCAGAGCAAGGACCGCGTCCGCTACGACATGGACATCGCCACGGCGTCCAAAGCACTGGATATCGCGCTGTCCGCGCCGGCGCCGATGATCAAGATCGAGTTCCAAGGCGGCGAGCCGCTGCTGAACTTCGAGCTCATCAGATGGATCGTCGTGACCGCTGAGGAGCGTGCGATGCCCCTGGGCAAGCAGTTGCAATTCGTGATCACGACGAACCTGGCACTCCTGGATGACGAAGTGCTCGAATTCTGCGCTGAGCACGATGTTCTGCTCAGTACCTCGCTGGACGGGCCGCGCGATCTGCACAACAGGAATCGGCCCCGTCGTGGCCAGAACAGCTACGAGCTCGCGGTGGCCGGAATCGGGCGCATTCGAGAGCGGCTCGGCCCGGACCGGGTCGGTGCGTTGATGACCACCACCGAAGCGAGTCTGGATCGGGTGGAGGAGATCGTCGACGAATACCTCGCGCAGGGTCTCGACGGCATCTTTCTGAGGCCGTTGTCTCCGTACGGTCATGCGATCAAGACCAAACAATTCCAGAAGTACGATGCCCGAGAATGGCTCGCATTCTGGAAGCGCGGTCTTCGCTACATCCTGGAGATCAACAAGTCCGGCCGCCGGTTTCCCGAGTTCTATTCGGCCCTGATCCTTCGCCGAATGCTGAGTGATGAGCCCATCGGTTACGTCGATCTGAGAAGTCCGGCAGGGATCGGTCTCGGTGCGCTGGTCTACAACTATGACGGCACCGTATTCGCCTCGGACGAGGCGCGGATGCTCGCCGAAATGGGGGACCGCAGCTTCGAACTCGGCAACGTTCATGAGCATGGTTACCGAGATCTCGTGTTGTCCGACACGCTGGTGGCGGCGGTGGCGGATTCGCTGACCCAAACGGCTCCACAGTGCTCGACGTGCGTATTCGAGCCCAACTGCGGCGCGGACCCCGTGTATCACCATGCGACGCAAGGGGATCTGCTGGGGATCAAACCGCTATCCGAGTTCTGCGAGCGACAGAAGGGCGTGATCACTCACTTGTTCGAACTGTTGGAACACTCGCCCGAAGACGCCGCCGTTCTTCGGGAGTGGGCGTCGTGAAACCTCTTCTGCTCGTAGGACGATCGCCGGCGGCGGACAACGTCGGACTCGGTGAGGAGAACCGGATCGTTCGGCTCCGTCCCCCGAACAGCGCCCCGTCTGATGATCGCGATGCCGCGCTGATCGTCGATGATGGCGACTGGATGGCGGCGCAGGCGAATGGATTCCGGATCGCGGTCGGGCGCGATGCGTGCCCGGACGGCGCATCGACGAGCTACCTCCGACTTCCGGCGGGGTTCGCCGAGGTCGGCGATGGCGATGTGATGAGCATCTACCCGCGGTCGGGTCGAGTGAGGCTGCTCTATCGTCGGTCGTCGCGACACAACTTCTTCCTCGTCACCGAACGCTGCAACAACTATTGCCTGATGTGTTCGCAGCCGCCGAAGAAGGTCGATGACGGCTGGCTGATCGACGAGATCGCAGAGGCACTGTCACTGCTCGACCCGGCTACTCCCGCACTGACATTCACCGGCGGGGAACCGCTCACCGAATGGCGCCGATTCATCGGACTGCTGGAGCTGTCGCGGGATCTGCTCCCGGACACCGCGATTCACGTGTTGACCAACGGGCGCGCCTTCTCCGTTCCCGAGGTCGCGCACGCCTGGGCCGAGATCGGGCATCCGCGGCTCTCAGCGGGTATACCGATCTATGCGGCGGTGGATCACATTCACGACTATGTGGTTCAGGCCGCGGGCGCGTTCGACGAAACTGTGCTCGGCGTGCTCCGACTCAAGAACCTGGGGCAACGGGTCGAGATTCGTATTGTTCTGCACGCCATCACCGCACAGCGTCTCCGTGAGACCTGCTCCTGGATCGCGCGTAATCTTCCATTCGTCGATCATGTGGCTCTGATGGGCATGGAAAACACCGGCTTCGCGGTCGCCAACGACGCCACATTGTGGATCGATCCCGTCGATTACCAGGAGCAATTGAAGGCTGGTGTCGACGTTCTGTCCGTTGCCGGCGTGGATGTTTCGATCTACAACCTGCCCCTGTGCGTTCTCGATGCCGGCATCCGGCCGTTCGCGGTGCAGTCGATCTCGGACTGGAAGAACGCGTACGTCGCGGAGTGTGACGACTGCTCGGTGCGCCACGAATGTGCCGGATTCTTCTCGACGGGCCGACCGAAGTTCAGTCGAGGGATAGCCGCCATCTAGTGTCCGGCGGGGAGGGATGATGTGGGGACTGCTGGCCATACCGATTGGCTACGGCTGGGAATTGGCTGGCAGGCTTTTCGAGCCGAGGTATCGGCTGGCGCCGTTGGATCGGACCGTTGATGACTTGGCTACGGCCCGGACGGTGCTCGGTTTGGTTATCAATATCTTGGTTCTCGGCGAGTACTCGGGTAGCGCCGTTGAAGGTATGGCATTCGCTGGCGTTCAACGGCTCGTGCTGTCGGCGATAGTCGCGTTTCCGGTCTGTTTGATCGCCATGGTCGTCATCCTGGCGGTGACCTATTCGGCGCACCGGGCTGACACTGCCGCACAGTTGGCTCATCCGCTGCGAACGATGGGGATCTGCATCGCCGGTGTTGCGGCCCTGGCCACGGTTCCGGCGTTGTTGTCGACATTCGATCGATTCGCGGGGCCGGTGCCGGGCCTGATCGCGGTGGTGGCGGTCATCGCCTCCGGGCTGGCGGTTGTGCCGTTTCTGATCCGGGCGACTTTCCTGATCACCAAGCATTGGTTCAATGCCGCCGACGGGCATCTACTGCTCGGGCCAACCGTGGCCGTCATCGTGACCTGGACGGTTGCCGCCATCGGTCTCACCGCCCGGGAATCGACGCTGCTGCCCGCCCCGGTCGATCTCGCTCTGCTGTTGGGCGGGTGCGTCACGATCACGATTCTCGCCGTCCTCGAAGGTCGGCGCGCGCATCAGCGTTACGGGGTCAGCTTTCGGTCGGGAGCTTGGCCGCCGGGTCTGCGCTGGTGACTGTTCCCGATTCCAAATCGTGGAATCGGGGACAGTAGCGCTGTTATTCGCGGGTGGTCAGCAGTGCACCTTGACGAACGGGCACGTGATGGCGTCCAGCAGGGTTTGTACGGCGGTTGCGCTGCCCGACGCCGAGCCGGAGTCGGGGGTGGTGGTCGCCACCGAGGTGAGAGGGGCTTCGGCGGTCGCGGGTGCGGCGGCGGCCGCAGCGATGGCGGACATGAAGACGACGCTGGTCATCGCGGTACGAACGGTGCTGCGCAAGGCCACTGGATAAACTCCTGATCGAAATTGAGCTGATTTACTGCCGGGCCGGAGTGAATTGGTTGCGCCACAAGCGTTCGCGAGATCTCCCGATTCCGGGATGCATCACACAGAACTTGGAGATCCCCGATTGTCCCCGCCCCGGCGGGAAGATTACGCACAGCCGGGACGGCGCACAATCCGGCTTCACAGGGACCGATTGCGCGCAACTGTGTTCTGCCGGTGGGGGATTGGGATGGCGATGCGGCTGATGCCCGGCGCGGGATATCGCGCCGGGCATCAGCCGGTGCCGGTCACTCGTATTCCGTGCCGTCCTTGCGGAGCAGGTAGGCGGGGGAGACGAGTTTGCCGATGGCTCGGCCGCCGAGGATTTCGGAGTAGCGCTCGGTGGCTGGGCGGACTACGAGGCCCTCGCGGATGTTGACGCCGGTGCCGGTGAGGGTTTCGGTGCCGTTCGCGAGGTGGAGCAGGGTGTCGATGTTGTAGGGGCCGTTGTAGAGGATCGGTACGCGGGGGATGTCCGCGGTCAGGTCTTCGAGGGCGGTGTCGATTTCGGTGGGGGTCAGCCAGCGGCGCGGGACAGTTTCGGTACCGACGGCGATGTCGAACAGGGCGTAGCCGATGGTGTCGTTCTGGCCGGCGTTCGCGCCGTAGTGCAGGTCCTGTACGCCTGCGCCGTAGACCTCGCCGAAGAGGGCTACGCGGTCGACGTCGAGGGTGGCGGCCAGTTTTCGGGCGATGTCCGGGAGCTGGAAGCGGCGGATGGCGCGCCAGTAGAGGTTGGTGTCGCTTTCGGTGATGGCGAGGCTCTGTGCGCCGATTCCCTTGGAGGACACCAGTACTCGGTCGCCGGCTCGGTCGTAGGTGAACAGGCAGGCGCTGCCGTGGATCTTCTCGGTGGCGATGACGTGCTCGCCTTCGGTGAAGATCTCCGGGTAGCGGGCGATGTTCTCCACATCGATCCAGCGGATCAGCTCCGGCGCGGATTCGACCTGTCCCGACATCGAAACCGGTACGGGCGGAGCCCATTTGGTTACGCCGAGCGGTTCGGCGAAGTCGGTGCCGGCCGTGGCCGCCGCCGCGAGATCCACATCCCTGATCAACGCGGGCAGGCACACGATCCCCTGCGAGACCTCACCGCGCAGCCGGACGATCTTGACCCGATTACGCGCGCCACCCGCCAGCTTGCCCGTCAGCCCGAGCTCGTCGATCAGTGCATCCGGCAGCACCGCCTGCTCGGGGATATACAGCGCGTAATCCCCAGTCGCGAACTGCCCCTTGGCCACAACCGCGCGATACAGCCCAACCTGCGCCAGCTCCAGCCGATCCGCGTTCGGGTGCGGATGCACGAGCAGCCGTTCGACGGTCACCTTGAGTGTGGACATGAATTCTCTCCCTCCGATCGTGCGAGGGTAGGTGCGTGGTCAACAGCGAGTCCACCGGATTTCGCATGACACGAAGGTGTCGATGGACCCGGCGTTTGCCACGCAGTGTCGTGTACGGCGTCATGGCGACCATTCCCAGAGTCGCTGCGTGAGAACGCGGCACCATCGATGATCGGCCACAGTGCGGTAGTTGCACATGCCACTTGATGTCGTTGAATCTTCCACTCACCCAACGGATTACGTGTGAAGAATCGTAAATCGATGCTGGAGCGGGCGCTGATAATTTTCATCAGTGCCATGCGAGTCGGGCCCGTGCTGCACACTTCCTGGCAGCACCTGATGACTGTCACGGTCCTGGAACGACAAACGGAGTACTGCATGACAGCGGTTGGTGTCGACGGGAAAACGATCGGTCGCCTTGAAGCCGTTAACCTGCGCAGTGTTTGGGCGCACGAGGCTCACGACTTCACGCCCTGGCTGCTGGCTAATGCCGACCAGCTCGGCGAGGCACTAGGGCTTGAACTCATCCTCGAGGCGAACGAGCATCCTGTTGGCGGCTATTCACTCGATCTCATCGGTACTGCAGGGGATGAAGTCGTGATCATCGAGAATCAGCTCGAGGAGACCGACCACTCGCACCTTGGTCAGGTCCTGACATACGCCGCCGGCACCGAGGCGACCAACATTGTGTGGGTGGCTGCGCGATTCCGGGAAGAGCATCGGGCAGCGCTGGACTGGCTCAATCACCGCACTGACATAGACACAAGATTTTTCGGGATCGAGGTGTCGGCTGTTCGGATTGGTGACTCGGTGCCGGCACCGCAGTTCCGCGTTGTGGCCAAACCGAATGATTGGGGCAAGACGGCAAGGGCTCGGACCCGATCAGAGGCTAGCGCAGCAGGTCAGCTGTACGCGGAGTTCTGGGATAGGTTCCTGTCTGGGCTGGGTGGGGAGGGACTGCAGCAGTGGACCAGTTCGAGGACGGGTAGCAATACTAAGAATTGGCTGGATATGCCAACAGGTCGAGCAGATGTGGTTTATGGCGTCAAGTTCTCGAGTGGTGGTCTGCAATCGCACTTGTACTTCAAGAATTCTGACAGCGGAACGAATCGTGCACGGCTCGAGCAACTCCGGGCGGTGCAGGCGAAGTTCGAGGGTGTTTATGGCCGCGAACTCGGGTTTGATGTGCGGGATGGCCGATCTGCGTGCCTGATATGGGATCGTGCTGCGGGAAAGGTCGTTGACAAGGACAAATGGGACTCGTACATACGATGGTTCATCGATGCCCAGAAACGCCTTAGGGCTTCGGTCGAAGCTGTTGGGGGGATCCCGGTGTGAGGGGATGAGGTCGAGTCGGGCTGGAATCGCAGCCCGTACATGTACGCGGAGGCGTTCGGTTCAGTCGTGGTCCCACCAACGGTCGCGCAAGCAACTCTGTCTGTGCCATGATCGCCGGAGGTCTCTCCGAGGGGGTTAGGGTGAGCTGGGCTGGGCAATTGGACTCTGTCGGTGGGGCATTGGGCTGATCCATGTCTCGAATCACCTCGTTCTGGGAGTGGATTCCCAGTTGGATTCTGACCACTCTGAACTTCGGGATGGCTTATCCCGACGGCGATGAGGATGATCTGTGGGCCCTCGCCGATGCATGGAAGGCCGCTGCCAAGGATCTGGAAGCGCTGATCCCAGATATGAAGGCCGCCACCGACTCCACGCAAGAGTTCTATAGCGGCGAAGGCGCGCAGAAGGCGGCCGCCGAATTCGCCAAGCTTTACGACGATGACGTTCATTCGATGTACAGCCTGGTCAAAGGCCTCGAAGACCTCGGTGAACGAACGCGTGAGACGGGTACGGAGGTCGAATACACCAAGATCATGGAGGCAACCTTCGCCGGAATCACCGCGTATAGCGTGATCGCGTTGATTGCAGCATGGCCGTGGGGTTCGGCTGCGGTACCGGTGGCTCTGGCGGCAGGGCGGGAAGCGCTGGCGGTAGCCGCCGAACAGGGCGTGAGACAGGTTGCCCTGCAAGTCGCCAAGGCGGGGCTGCGCACCGCGGTCAAGCCGTATCTGAAAGAGATCGCGATCACCGGGCTCAAGGCTGGTGTCACGGGCCTCGGACTTGATGTGGGCATTCAGAGCTACCAGGTGATGTCGGGTAACCGTGACGGGATCGACGTGGGGCAGGCAGCACGGACCGCGGTCGACTGGGCTGCCGGAGGTGCTGTTGCCAGAGGCGTCAGTCCGGGCATTTCGAAGATATTCGGCCACACTCCGCTCGCTCCGGCCACGCGAGGTTTCTTGTCGGGTGGATTGTCCGGGCTCACAGGTGGTCTGGGAATGTACGGTGCCGACATCGGCTGGCAGGTCGGTGATCAACTCGTGCACGGCAAACTTGATTGGAGCAAGGTCAATACGACCTTGAGCCCAGCGATGCTGACAGCCGGATTCGGGCTCGGCGCCATGCACGGTGTCCGGGCATCGGGAAGGGCAGGCCGAATCACAAATGGTGCCGACGCCACGGCGCCCCATCCTTCGGCGGGCAAACCCGAGATACTCAAACCCGTCCTGGGGGGAGATGCCGCCAGCCCTGTTCCCAAGGTGAATCTCGAGGGTGGAAGACCGGGCGGCAGGGACGTTCTCGGTAACTCCCACATCAACGATCCGAACAACATTCGCGCTGCTGCGGAACCTGCACGCACGGAACAGCAGGTTAAGCCTGTTGAATCTCATTCGGGGACACCTGAGTCGCGCGCTGGTACACCTGAATCCCGCGCCGCGACGAATTCACCCGCACGCTCGGACATTACGACCGCAGACCACGGCAACAGGTCTGCCGCCCCAGTCGACCGTGCCGCTGCTCAAGGCCCGGCGGAAAACCCAAGCCGCCCTGCTGCACCCTCGGACCGAAGCGCTTCAGCACCCGCATCTGATCGGTCGGTCGCACCGAAGGACAACGTGCCGGGTGGTCAACAGGGAGATCGGTCGCCATCACGTGCGGGTGCGCCGGTCACCACTGGTGATCGTCCCTCGAATGTCGCTGCCGCACAACATGATCGTCCGGTGCCGGTCGAGCGATCGGCGCCGGAATCGAAACAGTCCGCTCCGACCGTCGAGCCCGAAACTCTCCCCGCCGAAAAACCGTCCACCGGCAGGGAAGAGGGGCCGGGCCGGGAGACCTCCGTTCCCAGCGAATCCGAGCGAGAATCTGGAAATGGAGCAGATGATTCGAGCGGTGCGCGCGATCTCGGCAGGGCGGAGGATCTTGTAGCTGACCCGGTTGGCGGCGATCACCGTGAAACGGCCTTCGATGCTGCCAGCGAGCATGCTGCCGAGAATTCTCGAACCCCTGACAGCACGGAGACGTGCGGCGACCCTGTTGACGTTGCTACCGGTGAATTCCTGCTTCCGGAAACCGATCTGACACTACCGGGAGTTCTCGCCATTGTGCTGAAGCGTCGTCACCGCTCGAACTACCGGTTCGGCCGGTGGTTCGGTCCGTCATGGTCGGCCACGCTGGACATGCGCCTACTGGTCGGAGATCGCGGTGTCACTCTCATCGCGGAGGATGGCGTAGTTCTCGCCTACCCGCATCCAACTCTCGAGGAATCGGTAGTGCCGGTCGCAGGGGCGTTGGACTGGACGCTCACCCGTACCGATTCCGGCGGATATCGGGTTTGGGCGCAGGAGCGTGAGTTGGGTTGGCAGTTCGAGCCTGCATCGGATGACCTGGACAAGCATCTCGGCATCTATCCAATCGCGGCAATCATCGATCGTCACCATAACCAGGTCAGATTTCACTACGACTCTGACGGCAACCCGCTCGAAATCACGCACACTGGCGGGTACCGCGTTCGTGTTCGAACGGCTGGAAGACGGATTATCGGTCTCGCCGTGGTCGAAACCGGGAGTGACACCTACACCCCCGTCCGTGAATTCGACTACCACAGTGGAGAATTGGCAGCCGTCGTCAACGGAGTGGGTGGCACCACGCGCTACACCTACGACGATGATCACCGCATGCTGTCGTGGACCGATTCCAACGGCAATTACATGGTCAATACCTACGATCGGCTGGGACGTGTTGTCGGTCAGCGAGGAATCGCCGGTGTTCTTGACGCCGAGTTCGAGTACGCGGAGGGATCCCAGGGTGCTGTGACGGTCCACACCGATTCCGTCGGTGCGCGCACTACCTACGGCTTCGACAGCAAATTGCGGTTGCGTGATCTGTCCGACCCGCTCGGTGGGCGAACACAGTACGCCCACACGGCGGCCGGCAAGCCGTCGCAAGTAATCGCCCCAGATGGTGCGACCACTCATTACGTCTATACCGATGACGGGGATATCGCGTCGGTGACTCGCCCTGATGGTCGTGCCATCACCCTGGATTACATTGCGCGCCAACGCCCGATCCGTATTTCTGACGTCGACGGCACCGTCCAGGGGCGTGAGTGGGATGAACGCGGCGATCTCGTCGCCGTCATTGCTTCATCAGGAGCACGAACCGAGTACACGTACCATCCATCGGGCGCGATCGCGACGATCACCGACCCCAATGGGGCGGTTACCCATATCGATGTCGATCCGGCTGGCTTGCCGGTCCGCATCGCAGAGCCGAGCGGCGCGGTAACCAGTGTCGCGCGTGATGGTTTCGGTCGTCCGATCCGAACAGTCGACCCACTGGGTGGGGTGACCGTCAACCGGTGGTCACCCGATGGCAAGTTGCTGCATCGGAGCGATGCGGACGGGACCAGCGAGAGCTGGACCTTCGATGGTGAAGGCAACCTGCTGACCCATACCAATGCTGCGAACGCCACTACCAGCTTCTCCTACGGCGCATTCGATCAGTTGGCTGCTCACACGGATCCGACCGGGGCAACCACCAACTACGTGTGGGACACCGAACTGCGCCAGACCGGAGTTCAGAACCCAAATGGCCAAACTTGGCACTATCACTACGACTTAGCCGGTCGCCTTGTCTCGCAAACGGATTACACCGGAGCGACTACTCGCTACGGCCACGACATTGTCGGCCGAACCGTATCGGTGACTCCGGCTACGGGCATAACCCGCCATCAGACCCACGATATTCTCGGACGTCTAGTCGGTGTCGCGACAGATGCCGGCGACTGGATCGCCTACGCCCACGATTCGGCGGGCCGTCTGGTTTCCGCGATCAAGGGGCAGGGCGAAAAGTCCATCCACACACTCACATTCGGCTACACCGCCACGGGTCGGCTGAATGGGCGACAAGTCGATGGTCAGGCGCCGATGCTGTTCGAATACGACGGGCTGGGCCGCCGTATTCGGCGCACGACTCCCTCTGGTGCGGAAACTCGATGGGCTTACGATGATGTCGGCCGCGCAAGCAACCTCAGCGCAGACGGCCGCGACATCAGTTTCACCTATGACCAGGCCGATCGTCTTACTCGCTGGCAGGTCGGTGAGCTGGCCGTGGACTATACCCACGACGCCGTAGGCCGAGTGGTGCGCCAAGACGTCATCGCGCATCCGGTGCGTCTGCTCAACCTGGACTTCGGCAGCAATGCGCGTCCGGCGCCGCAGCAGCTCCGCAGCGACGAATACACTTGGCGCCCAGACGGATACCTCACGGCTCAGGTCACACATCATCGCGATGTTCCGCACAACCGTCGTGACTACCAACTTGATCCAATGGGGCGAATCACCACACTGACCCGAAGTGATGCTGCTACCGAGAGCTATACCTACGATTCGCTCAGCAATATCACCAGCAGTCAGATCGCGGCTACCCAGCCCACGAGTTCACTCACTCAACCTCATCCTCAGTCCGAATCTCCAGGTGGTCGTGAGTACCACCGCAACTTGCTCATCCGCGCCGGACGAACTCGGTACCACTACGATGAATCAGGCCGCCTGATTCGCAAGACCACTACTCGTTTATCACGCAAACCGGACATTTGGCATTTCCGCTACAACAGCTTCGATGAGCTGACCGACGTCTGGACGCCGGATCGTCAATGGTGGCATTACACGTACGACGCCCTAGGCCGTCGGACAACGAAACAGCATCTCGCTACCAATGGTGATGTTCTCTCTCGAGCGGAATATACCTGGGATGGAACCACTCTCATCGAAGAGAGCACTGGTGAGACCATTCTCCGCTGGCAGTACCGACCTGATGATCACGCCCCGTTGACGCAGTCCACGGATCAAGCAGCCATAGATCGCGAGTTCTATGCCGTAATCACCGATCTCATCGGAAGCCCCGTTGAACTGGTTGATCCGAATACCGCGCAACCCGCAGCTACTGCGACTGCCGATCTGTGGGGGACGACCACGTGGCACGGCCGAGCATCAACTGCGCTGAGATTCCCTGGTCAGTTCTACGATTCCGAAACCGGATTCCACTACAACCTTCACCGGGTCTATGACCCATCGAACGGGCGGTTCCTCACCCAGGACCCGCTCGGGCTCGCGCCGGCTCCCAACCCCAACACGTATCCCCACAACCCGACTACATGGATAGATCCGCTCGGACTGGCGTGCAAGGACGGCAAGACGAAGATCCGAAAGGGGGTCACCGAGAATCTGACGTTCGGTACGCGTCAGGAGGCCCTCGATGCGGCTTACGATCGAGCCGGTGTTCCGAGGGGGACCGAGCCGACCGTAGAATGGGAGGTCGGCAATGATCCCAAACGAAGAGACGAAGATGGGTATGTCTATTCGGAGGATGAGGGGGCCTGGGGTAGGAACATGCAGTTCGAGACCGACCAGGGGTCGCGGATCATTGCCGAGCACACCTCCGACCCAAATCTGGACTATCGACCGCACTTCCATGCTGGACAACCGAAGACAAATCCAAGTTTGAGAGATGTTAATTTCGGCTGGGATAAGGATTCGCCTTGGGAGCGATTCAGCAAGATGGGTGGTCGTCACCATCTCTTCTATGAGAACCCTTGATCGAATGAAGCTGACATGGAAGGGCGATTGTGGGACAGGATATTCCGGTGATGCTGACCAATGCGGGCTTGGAGGTAGTTGGCCAGGTGGAGCGCGCGGGGCGGTTGCGTCCGTTCGACGCCTGGAAGAGGGTGGTTGACGGCACGGTGGTTCCGACCAACGTCATCGGTGACGAAAGTGATGTCTACCTCCAGGAGATAGATGACGAGTGGTTCGAGGTTGCCGAACGGTGTGGTCTTTTCGGTGCCGAAGGGACCTTCTTGGTGAGTGTTGCGGGGCAGGTTGTCGAGGAGGATCCCTGGTTCCTGGTCCGGATTTCGGGCGACAAAGCCCTCGCGGGTGAGCTGGTTCAGAATCCTGGAGAGCCTGACTTCGTGACTGCTGCCGTTGACGGGCACGTACTGGTATCGGTCACCACCGAGGAGGATGGCTTTTGGATCGTGCGCTTCGATGTTGACGAGGCGTCCTGAGGGGGCGTGGATCTGCTGAGAGCCGTTCGTACGCAAGGGATCCAGCCATTTCACCTGGAAATTGAGCAGATAGTGACTGGACTCTGCGCCGCATGCGGAGGATTTCAGCCGTATGAAGGCCGGTCCTCAGGAGCGGCCCGGCCGGGTAGCGGATGTTCCAGGTAGCCATCGGCGAAGAACTGCATCGAGCCGCACAGTTCACAGCGGTAGGCGTGTTGGTTGATGACCTGCTGGCTCAACTCGGAGGGGCGGTCCGATAGCCAGCGGGTTGTTCCGGTGACGAGGCCGAGGACACCGATGTAGGCGCGCTGCCGTTTGCACCACGGGCAGGACAGGTCGATCGCTTCGCGCCTGCGCCTGATCTCGTCCTGTTCCTGCGCCAGCTGGTCCGACACCCTCTTGATGTACGCCTCGGCCTCGCTCAACGACAGTTGTTCCGGCTTGCGCCAGACTTCGCCGTAGCCCTCGTGAACGGCGGTCCGCAGCACCGCGAACTCCGCCTCGGAACGCGCCACCACGCGCGTCCCCTTCAACCCGCCGGGCTTGCGATAACTGACCTCCGCCCGCAAAATCCCCTGCGGCAGAAACCGATTCATCGACACCCGTTTGGGGTCAGCCATCCCCGGCTTGTATTCGATCCCCCGATCCGACATGAGCAGGACGCTACACCGCGGGGCCGACAGCCGCCGTCCGGTCGGCAGGGGAGCGGCGGTGCCTTTACCAGCTGCGTTCGAAGTAGTTGTCCACTTCGGCTTCGGCGCGGTCGAGGCGGGCGGCTTCGAGGGTGGCGGGGTTGGCGGCGGTGAAGGCCATGGTGGATTCGACTTTGGGGTCGGCGTGTAGTTCTCGCATGGCTTCGGTTACCTGGGGGTGGATGGATTCGAGGGCTTGGCGGTAGGCGGTGAGGATGGTGTTGCCCAGGGGGCCGCTGATGGCGAGGATTTGGTTTTGGGCGTCTACCTCGACTGTGATGCCGTCTACGGTGGCGGTGGCGCGGATTTGAGACAGGGCGTGTTGGGCGCGTTGGACTTTCACGCCTAGTTCGTCGTGTTCGCCTGGCATGTCAGCCTCCTGCTACGGCGGTGAACACCAGGATGGGGAGTTCGCTGTGCAGGTATCCGGTTGCGGTGCCGTTCCATTCGGGGGAGCCGCCGAGGGCGGTGTCGAAATCCGGGCTGGTGGCGAACGTTCCGGCGGGGACCTGGGCTTGCAGGGCTGCGGGTAGTCCGGTTGGCTGGGTGGATTCGCCGGTGGCGTAGCGGGTGCGCAGGTCGGTCGCGGTGCCCGGGGCCAGTTCGACGATGGCTTCGAGCCAATAGGTGACCAGGCCGGGGCCGCCCCTGGAATTATCTCGGCTGGTCCAGGTTACGGCGACCGGGTCGCCGATGAGGGGGAAGTACTTGCGCAACGGCTCGGCGTTGTGGCGCAGTTCTTCGGACACGGTGCTGGTCCTTTCCTGCGGTGTCGGATCGGAAGATGGTGTGGAGCAGCCGATTACGGCCGAGGCCAGGAGCACGGCGATCGCACCGGCGAGGAGCGGCCGCGTCGCGTGAGACCGCGATGGGCTTCTCATTTGGGCCGTGCGTCGCCGGTGTTGCGATCGTTGTCCGGCATGCGCCCGTCATCGCCGTCGCCGCGGCCGTCGGAGCGATCCTCGCGGCCGGGATTGCGGTCGGGGCTGGAGGTTTCGGCGGTCACGCCGCTGGAGGGCGGCAGCCCGACATCCCAGGTCACCGTGCGGGTGATGGTGCCGTGTGATTCGAAGGGTTTGGCCCAGCCGATCTCGGTGAAGCGACCGTTCTCGGAATCCTTTGCGCCGGTGCCGATATCGCTCTTGCCCTTGTCGAAGTTGTAGTAGTCCTGCGCTTCGACGGTGACGTCCATGACGACCTTGTTGCCTTCGACGCGGACGTTGGCGTGGCTCCACTGCTGATGTCCACCGATGGCCTTCTGCCAGTTCTCGGTGGCCGGATAGTTCTTGCCCGCAACGGTATTCGGGTCGCCGGTGATTTTGAAATTGGTATTGCCGGTGCGCGCGAAGTAGTCGGCGGCCAGGGCGGCGCGGCTGATCTCGGAGTCGACGGAGTTGCGGACGTTCGCGTCCTCGCGGTACGCCTCGTCGTAGTCGAATTCCATCTTCTTGCCGTTGTTGTCCCAGTAGTGCCGGTACAGCGCGGTGGCGTCGTCGAAGTCGGATTTGACGTACTCGCCGCCGAGCAGTTTCGCCTGCCACTTCTGCTTGGCCAGCCAGTCGCTGAAGTTGCCGTCCTTCGAGTTGTAGATGAAGGTGTCATCGTGTTTGAGGAAAGGCTCTTTCGGGTCGCCGATCCGGTACTTGCCGTCCGGTGAGACCGGCGGCGGGATGGGCGCGAGGTCCGGCATCGGGCCGGTCGGCGTGTCCTTGAGCGTCGCCAGCGCGGTCACCCCGGTTTTGATGGAGGTGGCGGCCTGGTCCTCTCCCTCGCCGAATTCCCTGAGCATTTCCTGCAATTGGGTTTGCAGCCAGGACGCTTGCCCGTCGAGCTTGTTCTGCATCAACTGGACGGTGATATCGCCGGGGACGCCCGGATACTTCGGTGCGGTGACGGTGCCGTCGTCGGCGACCGTCATGCCCGCTGAGGGCGCGCCACGGTCGACGATGTTCAGCACCGCGGTGCGGGTCGCGTCCAGGCGGCCGCCGTAGGTCTTATAGTAGTCGGCGACGGCGGTGACGATTTCGTCGATCCTGGTGCCCGTCAACCGCTGTGAGATCTTTCCGGCGGTCGCGGCGGAGCTGGCCGCGCCCTTCCAGTTGGCGGTGGTCTTGTCGACGGCAGTGCTCATATTGCCGACCTGTTTGGTGAATTCGGTGGTGCCCGTATCGAGGGCCCTACCGAAGTCGACCATGGTGGAGGGCAGGCAGCCGCGCACATGGCTGATCGTGGTCATCAGTCGGGAATCTTCTTGCCGCTGGGTAGGCGGCCGGCCTCGCCCATCAGTTGTCCGAACTGTTCGCCGAAGGCCGTGTCGACCTCCTCGTACGTCTTCGCGCCGGATCCGGCCACCCGAGCCATGTTTCGCACCCGGTCACCGAGTGCGTGGAAGGCGGCTTCGGCGTTCTCGTCGATCGCGGCGGAGACCTCGTGCACCGGGGAGCCCGGCATGGTCACCGCCACATCGATTTTGATTCCGGTGATGGCATCGGCCTGCCCCGTCAGCGTTTTCCCCAACTCCCGCAACGCATCCGCGTCGACCTTCAGGATGTCGACCATGGTTCCCCCGATCAGCTGTCCGCCCGTACAACGACGCGAGAGTAACCGATCGAGAATCCTTGCGCAGCGCCAGCTTTCGGTGGCTTGACAGCGCCGCGAAGTTCCGCGAGGCTGCGCCCTCAACCCTCCCAGACGCGACTGGCGATGAACGTCGACCATGCGTCAGAGGGGAATTCGAGGATCGGTCCGTGGCCGCTGTCCTTGGTGTCGCGCACGAGAGTTGTGCCCGGTTCGTGCCGGATCTCGACGCACGCTTTGCCGCCTTCCGACCTGCTCGACTTGTACCAGATGCCGAATCCCGGTTCCGTCACGCCGCATACTCCTTCGCGCACTGCGACACCAGATCTCTGGTGGCCTGTTCTGTCAACGCTACCGCCGTGAGAGCCGCGATGGTCGTCCGATATTTCGCCACCACGTCTGCCCGCTCGTGATAGACCGCCGTGTTGCTCGCGCCCTCGACGTAGACCACCGGCGGCTCCATTAGGCCCCTGTTCAGCGGCGGAAACTCCAGCAGGGTGAACGATTGCACGGTGAGCCCCTGGTGCGGCCCGACCCGGAACGGCACAACGCGAATGTCGATGAACTCTCTTTCGCTTGCCTCGATGAGCCAATTGAGTTGTCCTGCCATAACTTCCGGGACGGCCGGTTGATGCCGGAGCACAGCTTCCGAAAGCAGCACCGTCATTTGGAAATTGGGCTGGTCGAGCCGTGCTTGTCGACGTGCTGTGAGTTCGATCCGGCGCTCCAGGTCGACCGCGGACAGATCCGGTTCATCGATGCGGATTACGCTTCGGCGGTAGTCGGGCGTCTGCAGCAAACCCGGCACCATGACGAGTTGATGAGTGGTCACTCGATCGGCGGCGGACTCCAGTCGCAGATAGTGCGGGAAGTGGGCCTCGTACTGATCGGCGTAGGGACGCCAGAACCCCTTCGGATTCCCCTGCTGCTGTTGCGCTTTCGACTGCTCCTTCACCTCCTCCCATAGGGTCAGGGCTTCGGTGCGCACGGTGCCGGTGGCATCGTAGAACTCGAGAAGATCTTTGAGTTGCGAGGTGGCGATCTTGGTTGGAATGCCGTCTTCGAGGCGAAGCAGAGTCGCCTTCGATACCTCGATGTGAAGTCCGGCGGCCAGTGCGGTCTTTCTGGCGTCCTCACGGATCTTCCGAAGAAATTTGCCAAATGCTCTGCGAGAGACAGTAGATCCCGTCATTTCGTTAGCCTCGCTATCTGGGAGAGCTCATTCCGGGCCTGCGCAAAATGGACCTCAATCGTATTTCTTGTGAGGTCCATTTTGTTGGCTTCGGAGAACTCGTTTGGGTGTCTACTTGGTGCATAGCACTCGGTGCGGGCCTGGAGTACTGACACCGAGGAATCAATCCGAATGCAGCTGGGAGGCGTAATGCCTTGGGATGCTTTGCTTTTGATAATTCTCATTGCCGGATGCGGGACGATCGTCCTCGCCTGCGTGGTCGAGGACTACCGGGACCGGCGGCGCTTCACCGCGAACGAAAACCGTGCGGTGCGTATTCAAATTCGCGATGGCAAATGCATTACCGCCGCCATTGATCGGGAACAGCGCGGTCGGCATCGCTGCAAGCTCACCAGAGCCTAACTCCGGCAACGGAATTGGAAGGAGCATCCGCATGGAGTTCTACGGCCCGCGCTTGGAACGATTGGAAGACTGCCACGTTCGTGACGATGACATCGCGATGAACGCGGCCGAAGCATTGGAAGCCTCGATAATTCACCGTGATTGTGATCCGGTGTTCTGCGCCAGACGGCTCGAGGCCGGGCGGATTGTCAGTGTCGAGGCTGACCGATATGCGGAGAGATCGAACGTTCATGTGCTCCCGGGCGGCAGGCTCGGGGATGGACTTGGTAAGGGTTGAGGTTGACGGTGTGAGTCGGGCGAGACTTAGGAGTGGGTATGCGGCGGGCTTTGGTTGTCGGTGGCGGGGGCGTGGCGGGGATCGCCTGGGCCAATGGGCTGGTGGTGGGGTTGGCCGATGCGGGGGTGGATATCACCGAGGCCGAGTTGATCGTGGGGACGTCCGCGGGGGCGAATGTGGCCGCGCAGATCAGTAGCGGGCTGTCGTGGGAGGAGTTGTTCCGGCGGCAGGTGGACGCGGAGGTGTGGAGCCGGGAGTTGACGCCGCAGGGCACACCCATCGAAGAGGTGTGGGAGCAGGTCGCGGCGATTCACGCCGAGGCCGAAGGTGATCCGATGGGGGCGCGCAGGCATCTGGGGGAGTTGGCGCTGGAGGTGGAGACCGTGCCGGAGAGTGCGCGGCGAGCCGTGGTGGAGTCCCGGCTGCCGGTGCGCGAATGGCCCGAGCGCCCATTGCTCGTCACCGCCGTCGATGCGTTGACCGGGGAATTACGGGTATTCGATCGCAATTCCGGGGTCGCCCTGGTGGACGCGGTGACCGCGAGTTCGGCGGTGCCGCTGGTGTGGCCGCCGTACACGATCGACGGCGTGCGCTATATCGACGGCGGGGCGCGCAGTTCGGCGAACGCGGATCTGGCGGCTGGGTTCGACCGGGTGCTGGTGATCGCCCCGCTGCCCGATGACGCCCTGCAAGAGCAGGTCGCCGAATTGATCGAGCGGGGTTCGCGAGTCGAGGTGATCACGCCCGATGAGGCTTCGCTCGAGGCGTTCGGCACCGATCCGCTCAATGCCGCGACCCGGGTGCCCGCCGCGAACGCCGGACGGGCACAGGGCAAATCGGAGGCCGCGCGCGTCGGTGAGCTCTGGGCTCAGGTCGCCGACCCGCGTCGGTAACGCCCGATCAGGGCATCCAGCGAGTACGGCCCCGGGCCGATGATCGCGATCAGGAAGAACGACCAGCAGAACAGCACCGCGGGTTCGCCGCCATTCTTGATCGGCAGAATGCCGTGCTTCAGATGCACGGTGAGAAAGGCGTAAGCCATCGCGCCCGAGCAGAGCAGGGCGGCGATCCGGGTGCCGAGGCCGAGGGCCACGGCCGCGCCCGCGACCAATTCGATCATTCCGGCCCACCAGGACGGCCAGGCTCCGACCGCGGGTAGCGCGCCGTGTGGCGCGACGGGTTTGCCGAAGAGCGTGGAACAGCCGTGGATGGCGAATGACACTCCGACCAGGACGCGGAAGAGCGCCAGGACGACGTTGGTCAGGACGGTGGGTTTGGCCGCGGTGGTCGGTGCGGCGGTCAGCAGGTGCATGGCGTGCTCCGTTGGCTATGCGGCTCGGGTGGGGGTGTGCCTACCTATGAATACGAACCCGCGAGGTGCTTGGTTCTGTGCTTTGATCAGGGCATGACGGATACCGAGATACCACGCGTCGTCTCCGCCAGCCGGGAGATCGACGCTCCCGTGGAGCGCGTTTTCGAGCTGATCGCCGATCCGGCCGAGCAGCCGCGCTGGGACGGGAATGACAATCTGGCCGAAGCCGTTGGCGGGCAGCGGGTTCGCGGTGTGGGTGCGGTATTCCGGATGACGCTCACCAATGGCGCGGTCCGGGAGAACCACGTGGTGGAGTTCGTGGAGGGCAAGCGTATTGCCTGGTTGCCGTCCGAACCGGGTAAGGAACCGCCGGGTCATCTGTGGCGCTGGTCGGTGCAGCCGCTGGGCGAGGGCCGCACCAAGGTGACGCACACCTACGACTGGACCGAATTGAACGATGAGAAGCGGGAAGTGCGCGCGCGGGCGACGACCTCGGAGCGGTTGCTGGCCTCCGTCGATCGCCTCGCCGCGCTCGCTGAACAGCCGTGACTCATTGCGGAAATAGTTGATTCTCCTGAACGTAACATCGAATCCAGCTGTACAACTGGCGAATTAGTGCGGAATTAGTACGATCCGTGTAGTTCGTGGGTTGGTTGAGACGAGGGCTCTTCGGCTCGACCGGCTGGTTCGTTGTGAGGGAGAGTCATGGGTTTCGCGGTCCGCGCCGCCATTGCGGTTGCCACGATGGGGATTTCATCGATTTTGACCGTGCCGGTGGCTTCGGCTCGCCCGGCGGCCCTGCCGCCGGATCCGTCGCACGCCAAACCGGCGGCCACCATCACCATCCCGCCGAGCGCGCTGGCGCAGCGGATGCAGGCCGCGGTGCAGGCGGTTTCCGCCCGGGCGGAGACCGGTATCGAGGTCGTGGACACCGAAACCGGTGCGCTGCTGGCGGGGGTGAACGATGACAAGCAGTTCTACACCGCCTCGGTGGTGAAATTGCTGATCGCCCTGGATGCGCTGGGAGATGGTGCCGGACAACAGGATTCGGCCTCGGTGCAGCGCATGCTGTCGGCCAGTGACGATGCCATCGCCAGTCGGCTCTGGGGCGCGGGCGGTGGTGCGGAGATCATCGCGCGCATGTCCGAGCGGATCGGCCTGACCGCCACCGCGGCGGCCTCGGATACCGGGCAGTGGGGCGAAACCCGCACCACCGCAAGGGATGTCATGGCCATCTACCGGTATCTGGTGAATGAGGCACCCGCGCCGGCGCGCTCGGTGATCCTGGACGCCATGGGTCAGGCCGCCGAGATCGCCGCCGATGGCGTCGACCAGTATTTCGGCATTCCGGACGCCATGCGCGGCTGTGACTGGGCGGTGAAACAGGGCTGGATGTGGTACGGCTCATCGCTGGTGCTGAATACCACCGGTTTGGTCGGCCGCGATCTGCGCTATGCCGTGGTGCTGCTGAGTAGCCAACCCTCGGTGAGCATTTCGGCCGGTGGTGCGGCGCTGACCGCGGGCATCGGGGTGCTCCGTGACGCCATGGGAATTTGAACAGGACGAAATGGACGCCGCGAGTATGGGATTGCGGTTCCCCGATGTAGGGGTGGGCGCGCGGTACTGTTGAGAGGTGACTACCGGTGAGGGGGGACCTCGGGTACAGCGGACGTCCGGGCGGGAAGCGGGGGTGTCGGCGCGACTTCGAGAGGCCATATTCGCGGCGCATGAGGAAGCGGTGCGCGCGGTGGCGTCGGCGTCGGATTCCGGGCTGCCCGTCAATCGCGACCTGATCGAACTGATCGAATTGCAGCGGCGCGTCATTCGCATTGCCGACCAGTTCGCCGATGAGCCGGGATGGCCGCCGCGTTCGGCGCGCGATGGGGCGGCTGCGGCCATGGGCGCGATCTCGCTGGCGATTCCGATCGCGACCGGGCCCGCGGCGGATGTGCACGCAATCGCGGATCCGATGGCCTCCCCGCTGCCGTGGCCCGCCGTCGACGGCGCCGCCGATTCCCGCCTGCATGTGATCGAAGACCCCGATAGCTGATGACGCGGGTATGAAGGCGACTTCGGTCGGCGCGTAATCGATCTCGGAAAAGTGCTCATTCGGTGAGCACTTTGCGGCGGAATATGGTCCTCGACGCCGATCGAGGAGGTAACCGTGTACGAGTTCGAGAACCCCGCCCAGTGGGAATCCTGGCTGGCCGCACACCACGCCGACGCGGATGACGCGTGGCTGCGCATCGGCAAGAAGGGCTCCACCGGATTGATCAGCATCGAGCAGGCCGCGGAAATCGGACTCTGCTACGGCTGGATCGACAGCCACCGCCGCGCCCTCGACGAACACTCGTTCCTGCAACGCTATTCGCGCAGGCGGCGGCGCAGCCCATGGTCGCGCCGCAATATCGAGATCGTGACAGCGCTTACTGAAGCCGGTCGCATGCGCGCCCCGGGTTTGGCGGAAGTCGCCGCCGCTCGGTCCGACGGTCGGTGGGCGTGACATCCGATCTCTAACAGGTCGGATCGCCCCGGTGCCGCGTCCGGAAACATCGTGCGGGAATCCCCTTCGTCATCCCGGCATGCTTGTGGCCGGGATCCACCACCGGCAGCGCATGCGCAGGTGTGGATCCCGGCCAAAAACGCGCCGGGATGACGGGCTGATTGACGCGTGAACAGTCTTGGACCCGGAACCAGCCGCAGCGGCGCTCGAAAGTCGATGTGGCGCAGGTCAATGAACAGCGGCCAACGCTCGGTCGAGGTGTTTGCGGTGGCGGGTGAACAGGCGCGGATTGTCGAGGGCGCAGACGGCCACCGGAATGTCATCGAGTTCGTAGAGCACGGTGAAGGATTCGCCATCGAGTGCGCCGTCTATCAATCGCAGGCCGGTGGCAGCGGTGGGGTCGCCCGCGAGTTGCAGCAGTTTGCCGTACTGGTGGGACCAGAAGTACGGCGCGGTTCGCGGCGGTGGCGCTGTGCCCGTGATTGCGGCTGCGACGGTGTTCGCCTGCGCGATAGCGGCGTGCCAGTGTTCGCTGCGGGTATGGCCGAAGGTGACCGGATCGGTGACCCGTGCGCAGTCACCGATGGCGTAAACGCCCGGAATCGCGGTGCGCCCCAGGCCGTCGACCGGGAACCCATTCGGGCTGTGCAATAGGGGATTTCCGGAACTCGCCCACTCGGTGTTCGGCAATGAGCCGATGCCGACCAGTACGGCATCCGCCGCCACCCGCGTACCGCCGACGAGGTGAATCGCGTCCGGCCGCACGGCTTCGATCCGAGCGCTTGTCAGCAGCCGCACACCATTTCGTGCGTGCAAGGCCGCACATGCCGAGGCAACGGTCGCACCGAGCGCGCCGCTACCCGGCACGGCGGCGGTATCGATCAGAGTGACCTCCACGCCGAGCCCACGCGCGGCGGACGCCACCTCCGCCCCGATGAATCCCGCACCCACGATGCAGAGATGCTTTGCGTTAGAAAGTAATACCCGCAACCGATGGGCATCATCCAGATCGCGAAGGTAATGCGCATCCGGCACACCCGGCAGGCGGCGCGGCCGCGCACCGGTCGCGAGAATGACGAGATCGGCCACGATGGTTCGCCCGTCCTCAAGTCTGATCGAATGCCGCGATTCGCGAGCAGTGGGATGGCCGTTATCCCGTGGATCAGCGATGCGTGCGGCGGGTGTGAACCCGGTCGCTCGCTGTCCCAGCAGCCATTGCGCATCCAATTGCGCTGTCTCGGAATGATCTTCGAGGAGGGCGGTGGGTGCGCCGGTGTGCAGGAATTGTTTGGAGAGGGCGGGGCGCTCGTAGGGGAGGTGGGGTTCGTCGCCGATGAGGGTGATGAGGCCTGGGAAGCCGCGGGCACGGAGGGCGCGTAGGGCGGAGAGTCCGGCCAGGGATGCGCCGACGATGGCGATGGTGGGGGTCATGAGCCGGTGTTCGGGGTGAGGATGATGTCGTCGCCGCGGACCTCCACCCTGTGCGTGCGCACAGCGCGTTTGGCGGGCGGGCCGGAGGCCGCACCGGTGCGCAGGTCGAAACAGGATTCGTGCAGCGGGCATTCGACGGTGCAGCCCTCGACCCAGCCGTCGGCCAGGGAGGCGTCCTGGTGGGTGCAGGTGTCGTCGATGGCGAAGAGTCCGTGCTCGGTGTGGAAGATCGAAATCGGCGGCAGGCCAGGGTGATTCACGGTGAGCACTTCGCCCTCCGGCAACGCGCTCAGGCGTCCGGCCAGCAGGGTGAGCGAGGGGATCGATGCGGGCATGGGCCCTCCCGGAAACGAGGTCTGTTGCGAATGACGCGTTGTGACGCGCTATGTGCAACAGTGTGGCCGCTCCCGGCGGACCCGTCAACAGCAGCCGAAACACCCGGGAAACAAAGGGAATACGGATTTCGCCATTCCGGTTGACAGGCCGATCCGGCGGGCGGAGCATAGTTGCGTATTACGGCACTTGGTGCGCAATACGCAACACTTTGGAGGCTCGGTGATGCAGCCGCGAGTCGTCATCATCGGTGCGGGAATCGTGGGCACGGCGCTGGCGGACGAAATCACCCGGCTCGGCTGGACCGATGTCACCGTCACCGATCGCGGACCGCTCTTCCGCACCGGCGGATCCACTTCGCACGCACCGGGTTTGGTGTTCCAAACCAACGGTTCCAAGACCATGGCCGAACTGGCCCGGTACACGGTGGAGAAATTCACCGAACTGGAGGCGTTCGACCCCGTCGGCGGTCTGGAGATCGCCACCACCCCGCAGCGCTGGACCGATCTGCACCGCCGCCACGGCTGGGCGAAATCCTGGGGCATCGAATCCCGGCTGCTGGACCCGCAGGAATGCGCCAAACTGCATCCACTGCTCGATCCGGATCGCATTCTCGGCGGATACCACACGCCCACAGACGGTTTGGCGCTCGCACTGACAGCGGCGGAAGCGCAGGCCCGGCGCGCCATCGCACGGGGCGCATGCTTTCTGGCCTATTGCGAGGTGATGGAAATCCTGCGCGGTGACGGCCGCGTCACCGGCGTGCGTACCGCCGACGGCCAGGAGTTCCCCGCCGACGTGGTGATCTGCGCCGCCGGATTCTGGGGTGCGGAACTGGGTCGCGCGGTGGCCCTGACGGTACCGCTGGTCCCCATGGCGCACCAGTTCGCCAAGACCGGTTCGGTGCCCGCCCTCGACGGCGGCGAACGCCTGCCCATGCTCCGGCATCAAGACGCCGACCTGTACTACCGCACCTACGGCGACCGCATCGGGATCGGCTACTACGGCCACGATCCGCGCCCGGTTGATATGCGAACACTGCTGTACGACACCGCATCCGAGCAGATGCCCTCCATGCTGCCGTTCACCCCGGCGGAGTTCGAACCGGCGTGGCGGGAGAGTCAGCGGCTACTGCCCGCCCTGAGCGCGACCGAGTTGGCCGAGGGTTTCGACGGCATCTTCTCCTTCACCCCCGACGGCTTCCCCATCCTGGGCGAACATCGCGACCTGGCCGGGCTGTGGGTCGCCGAGGCGGTGTGGGTGACGCATTCGGCCGGTGTCGCCAGGGCCGTGGCGGAGTGGATCGTCACCGGCACACCGGAAATCGACCTGCACGAATGCGATCTGTATCGCTTCGAGGAAGCCGCGCACAGCCCGGATTTCATTCGGCGCACCAGCATGCAGGCGTTCGTCGAGGTCTACGACATCATCCATCCGCATCAATACCGCAGTGCACCAAGGGAATTGCGCACCAGCCCGTTCTACACCCGACAAAAAGCGCTGGGCGCGTACTTCTTCGAGGGCGGTCTATGGGAACGCCCGGCCTGGTTCGACGCCAACGCGCATCTGATGGCCGAACTCGCGGCGCAGGGCGTGGAATTCCCGGTGCGGGACGAATGGTCCGGCAGCTTCTACTCACCCATCTCGATCGCCGAAGCACGCTGGACGCGAACGCATGTCGCCCTGTACGACATGACCCCGCTGACCCGCTACGAGGTGAGCGGAGCCGGTGCGGCGGCGTTCCTACAGCAGATGACGACCAACGATGTCGGCAAGAAGCCCGGTGCTGTGACCTACACGCTGCTGCTGGACTACAACGGCGGCATTCGCAGCGATCTCACCGTGGCCAGGCTGAGTGATCACCTGTTCCAGGTGGGCGCTAACGGCCCGCTGGATTTCGACTGGTTCACCAGGCATCTCCCCGGTGACGGCAGCGTCACCGTCCGCGATATCACCGGCGGCACCTGCTGTCTCGGCGTCTGGGGGCCGCGGGCGCGCGATATGGTGCAGCCGCTGTGCGCGGATGACCTCTCGCACAGGGGTTTCGGCTACTTCCGGGCGCTGCGTACCTTTCTGGGCAGTATCCCGGTCACCATGATGCGCGTGTCGTATGTCGGCGAGCTCGGCTGGGAGATCTACACGACCGCCGAACACGGTGCGGCACTGTGGGATCTGCTGTGGGACGCCGGGGCGGAACACCGGGTGATCACCGCGGGCCGCATCGCCTTCAACAGCCTGCGGCTGGAGAAGGGCTATCGCTCCTGGGGCACCGATATGACCGCCGAGCACACGCCCGAGGCGGCCGGGGTGGGTTTCGCCGTGCGGCAGAGCAAGTCGTCATTCATCGGTAAGGCCGCATTGGATTCGGCCGCCCCGCCGCAGAAGACGCTGCGTTCGGTGGTTCTGGACGATCCGCATGCGGTGGTGCTCGGTAAGGAGCCGGTCACGATCGACGGCGTCGTCGCGGGCTACCTCACCAGTGCGGGCTATTCCGCGACCATCGGCCGCTGTATCGCGTACGCCTGGTTGCCCACCGCCGTCGAACCCGGCGCTCAGGTCCAGATCGACTATCTGACACAGACATTCACCGCGCGGGTGCATGCCGAGCCGGTGGTCGATCCCGAGATGTCGCTGATCCGGAGGTAGCACATGTCCGACACCTACGACGTGATCGTCATCGGCCTGGGCGGTATGGGCAGTGCCGCCGCGTATCACCTTGCCGCACAGGGGTATCGGGTGCTCGGGTTGGAGCGGTTCACGCCCGCGCACAATCGGGGCTCCAGCCACGGCGGCTCCCGCATCATTCGCCAGTCCTACTTCGAGGATCCGGCCTACGTTCCACTCCTGTTGCGCTCCTACGAGTTGTGGGAGCAGCTGGCCTGCGACTCCGGTGACGAGGTGTACCGCCTCACCGGCGGCCTGTACGTCGGCCCGCCGGAGAGTCTCACGGTGGCGGGTAGCCTGCGCGCCGCCCGGGCCTGGTCACTGCCCCATGAAGTCATGGACGCCGCCGAAATCCGCAAAGCCTTCCCGAATTTCGCGCCCGAACCGCATTTCATCGGGTTGTACGAGGAACAGGCGGGCTTCGCGCGCCCCGAGCTGACCGTCGGCGCACACCTCGAACTCGCCGCACGGGCGGGCGCGACACTGCTGTTCGGGGAACAGGTACAGGACTGGAAGGAGTCCGGCGCGGGAGTCACCGTCACCACCGCGGCGGGCGTCCATACCGCCGGGCAGCTGGTGATCTGTCCCGGTGCGTGGGCTCCGAAACTGCTGGCGGACCTCGGCGTCGGCATCGGGATCGAACGTCAGGTCATGTACTGGCTGGATCCGGTGACCGGCGCGGCCAAGTTCGAGCGCGATCCGATCTACATCGCCGAAAACGACGCGGGCGCACAGATATACGGCTTCCCCGCCATCGACGGCGCGGACGGCGGCGTCAAAACCGCGTTCTTCCGCAAGGGCATCGCCTGCACCCCGGACACCATCGACCGCGAGGTGCACGCGCAGGAGGTCACCGAAATGCGCACCCGGGTAACCGAATTGCTTCCCGCCCTGGCCGGACGGCTGCTGCACGCCGCCACCTGCATGTACGCCAATACCGCCGATCAGCATTTCGTCATCGCCAGGCATCCCGCGCATACCGCCGTCACCGTGGCCTGCGGATTCTCCGGTCACGGTTTCAAATTCGTGCCCGTGGTGGGCGAGATCCTGGCCGAACTCGCCATGACCGGCGGCACCCGGCACCCCATCGAGCTGTTCGCCCCGCAAAGGCTGGTGACCCTGTGACCTCGGATCTCATCCCCACCCTCGGCGGTGAGTACTACTGTGACCCGGCCATTTTCACCGCCGAACAGGAGCACATCTTCGAACAGATGTGGTTCTGCGCCGCTCGCTCCGGCGATCTGACCGATCCGGGCGCGTTCCGGCGGGTGCAGGTCGGCCGGGAGAGCGTCCTGGTGGTGCGCGGCCACGATGGCGAACTGCGCGCCTTCCTCAATATCTGCCGACACCGCGGCGCGATGATCTGCACCGAATCCGAAGGTCAGGTGCGGCGCAATCTGCGCTGTCCGTATCACGCGTGGACGTACGGCCTGGATGGGAAGCTGATCGCCGCACCGAATCTCGGTTCGCTCCAGGACGATTCGGGAGCCCCGATCGATCGGGTCGCGTACGGCCTGATTCCGGTCGCCCTGCGGGAATGGCTCGGCTACGCCTGGGTCTGCCTCGCCGATGATCCGCCCTCGTTCGAGACCGAGGTGATGGGCGCGGCCACCGCCCGCCTCGGCGATCCGGCCGCCATCGATCACTACGATATGTCCGCACTGGCCGTCGGCAAGCGCGTGGTCTACGACGTGGCGGCCAATTGGAAACTCATCGTCGAGAACTTCATGGAGTGCTACCACTGCGCCACCATCCACCCCGAACTGGTGGAGGTGCTGCCCGAGTTCGCGGGCGGGTTCGCCGCCCAGTACTACGTCGGCCACGGCGCCGAATTCGGTGATCGCATCGACGGATTCACCGTCGACGGCCGCGCCGGATTCGATCCGCTACCCGGCCTGGCGCCCGATCAGGATCGCAAGTACTACGCCATCACCATTCGGCCGACCGTCTTCGTGAATCTGGTGCCCGACCACGTGATCTTCCATCGCATGTATCCGATGGCGCACGATCGCACCATTGTGGAATGCGATTGGCTGTACGCACCCGATGTCATCGAATCCGGGGGTGTGCTCGACCATTCCGTGGAACTGTTCCACAGGGTGAACGAACAGGACTTCGCCGCGTGCGAACGCACCCAGCCCGCCATGTCCTCGCGCGCCTATCGCAAGGGCGGCGTACTGGTGCCGGCCGAACATCACATTGCCGAATTCCACGAGTGGACCCGCAAGAAGATCGGCGAATCATGTTAGGCGAAGAGCTCTGCGGTGCGCCGAATCTGTATATCGACGGCAAATGGGTGCACGCCGCGGGCGGCGGCACCCGGGAGATAGTGAATCCGGCCGACGGTTCGGTGATCGTCACCATCGACGAGGCCGATCGCGCGGACGCGGTCACTGCCGTGGCCGCCGCACGAGCGGCCTTCGATACCGGTGGCTGGCCGCAGACCCCGGTGGCCGAGCGCGTCGGATATCTGCTGCGCATCGCCGAGTTGCTCGATGCCGAGCGGGATCGGATCGCGCGCATCGAGACTCTCGATACCGGTAAGACCCTGCGCGAGAGTTATATCGATATCGACGATGTGATCGCGGTCTTCCGGTATTACGCGAATCTGGCGAGTACCCAGGCGGATCGGCTCATCGACACGGGGAATCCGGCGGTCATCAGCCGGGTGGTGCGCGAACCGGTGGGGGTGTGCGCGCTCATCGCGCCGTGGAACTATCCGCTGCTCCAGATGTCCTGGAAGATCGCGCCCGCGCTGGCCGCCGGATGCACCATGGTGGCCAAGCCGAGCGAAGTTACCCCGCTGAGCACCATTGCCCTGATGCGGCTGATCGATCGGGCGGGAGTGCCGCCGGGCGTGGTGAATCTCATCCAGAGCAGTGGTGCGACAGTCGGTTCCGCGCTCACCGACACCCCCGATGTGGATCTGATCTCGTTCACCGGCGGCGCGCACACGGGGGCGACCATCGCCCGCACCGCCGCCACACACACCACCCGGGTGGCGCTGGAACTGGGCGGTAAGAACCCGCACATCATCTTCCCGGACGCCGATTTCGACAGTGCCGTGGACGCCGTGCTCACCGGGGTATTCCTGCACTCGGGCCAAGTCTGTTCGGCCGGAACGCGTTTGATCGTGCACGAGTCCATCGCCGACCGCCTCGTCGCCGAACTGGCGCGCCGAGCCGAGCGCATTCGCATCGGCCCGGGCCTGGACCCCGCCAGCGAGACCGGTCCGCTCGTCTCCGAACAGCATCGCGCCAAGGTGGAAGCCTATGTGGCCCTGGGCATCGCGGAGGGGGCGACGCTGATCACCGGTGGCGAACGTCCGGACGATCCCGCGCTCGCCGGGGGAAGCTATTACCCGCCAACCATTTTCGACGATTGCCGCCGGTGGATGCGCGTGGTGCAGGAGGAGACCTTCGGTCCCATCCTCACCGTCGAACGCTTCGGCACCGAGGTGGAGGCGCTGGCGCTGGGCAATGACACCGCCTACGGCCTGGCCGCGGGCGTGCGCACCGCCGATACCGCGCTCGGCGAACGCATGGTCCGGGCCCTGCGGCACGGCACGGTATGGCTCAACGACTTCGGCTACTACACCCCCGCGGCCGAATGGGGCGGCTTCGGCCGTTCCGGCACCGGCCGCGAGCTCGGCCCCAGCGGCCTGGCCGAATACCAGGAAACCAAACACATCTGGCACAACACCGCACCCGCGGTGGGTGGATGGTTCGCCGACCACAACTGAATACTCTCAGCTGCTTTTCTCGAAAGTTGGGCCGTCATGACGACCACCCGTCCCCCCACTCCCTCCGCAGCACCGAGCGACCACGGCATGGAAGAATTCGGCTATCGGGAATCCCTGAGCCGGAGCATCGGAAAATTCTCCAGTTTCGCCGCGGGCGTCAGCTATATCTCCATTCTGACCGGCACCTTCCAACTCTTCTATTTCGGTTACAGCACAGCCGGTCCCGCGTATCTGTGGTCGTGGCCGCTGGTGTTCCTGGGGCAGTTGGCGGTGGCGCTGTGCTTCATGGAATTGTCGGCGAAATATCCGGTGGCCGGTTCGGTCTACAACTGGTCGAAGAAGTTGGGCAGCAGGCTGGTCGGCTGGTCCGCGGGTTGGCTCATGCTGACCGCGTCGATTGTCACGCTGTCGGCGGTGGTGCTGGCGTTGCAGCTGAATCTGCCCCGATTGTGGAGTGGATTCCAGATCATCGGGGATGGGACCGGTGAGCACGATTACGCCACCAACGCGGTCGTGCTCGGCACCGTGCTGATCGTCTTCACCACCGTGGTCAATGCGTTCGGCGTGAAGCTGATGGCGCGGATCAACAGCACCGGGGTCTTCATCGAACTCATTGCCGCGGTGCTGATCGCGATCATCCTGGGGTTGCACGTGACGCGCGGTCCGAGCGTGTTCTTCTCCGCCAACGGGTATGGCGCGGGCCAGAGCGGCGGATATCTGAGCGCCTTCCTGATCGCCTCGCTGGCCTCGGGCTATGTCATGTACGGCTTCGATACCGCGAGCTCGCTCGGTGAGGAGACGGTGGAGCCGCGGCGCACCGCGCCCAAGGCGATTCTGCGTGCACTGCTGGCCTCGTTCGTCATCGGTGGCGCGATCCTGGTCTTCGCGGTCATGGCCGCGCCGAATCTGTCCGATGAGAAGCTCGGGACCACCGACGGCGGACTGCAATACATCGTGCAGCAGGTGATGACGGGCTGGCTGGGCCGAGTGTTCCTGGTGTGCATCGTGATCGCGGTGATCGTGTGCTCGCTGGCCGTGCACACCGCCGGGATCCGGCTGACCTTCGCCATGGCTCGTGATAACGCGCTGCCGTTCTCCGAGCGGCTGGCCAAACTCAGCGTCAAGCATTCCGCGCCGGTGGTCCCGGCGGTGATCATCGGCATCCTGTCGGCGCTGATCCTGGTGGTGAATATCGGTCAGCCGCAGGTGTTCACGGTGCTGACCTCGATCGCGGTGATCATGATCTACCTGGCGTATCTCATGGTCACGGGGCCGATGCTGTGGCAGCGGTTCCAGGGCAATTGGCCGCCGAACGACCTCGCCGAGAACGGCTACTTCAGCATGGGCCGCTGGGGGATGTTCGTGAATATCGTTGCGGTGCTGTGGGGGCTGGGGATGGCGATCAACCTGGCCTGGCCGCGCGAGGCCGTGTACGGCGGGCCCTGGTACAACACCTGGGGCGCGTTCATCTATATCGGCGCGATTCTGGGTGCGGGCCTGATCTGGTACGCGCTCAGGGGAATTCGCGTCATCGGTGTGCTCGCCTCGCACGCCGCGCCCGCCGCCGAGGCGGCGTCATGACCGATACCTTCGACTACGTCATCGTCGGCGGCGGGTCCGCCGGATGCGTGGTCGCCGCACGGCTCAGCGAAGATCCCTCGGTCACAGTGTGTTTGGTCGAGGCCGGACCCTCCGATATCGGCGATGACAAGATCCGGCGGCTGACCGACTGGATGCTGCTGCTCGAATCCGGTTACGACTGGGACTATCCGGTGGAACCGCAGTCGACCGGCAATAGTCACCTGCGCCATGCGCGCGCCAAGGTGCTGGGCGGATGTTCCTCGCACAACTCGTGTATCGCGTTCTGGCCGCCCGCCGAGGGCCTCGATGAGTGGGAGGCTCTCGGCGCGGCAGGCTGGGGTGCGGCGGGGGTGCTGCCGTACGTCACCAAACTGGAGAACAATGACGCGCCCGGTGCACAGCACGGGCGCGGCGGGCCGGTGCGGCTGCTGGATATTCCGCCCAAGGATCCGTGTGGCTATGCCGTGCTGGAGGCGGCCGCGCGGGTGGGATTGCCCACGGTGCAATTCAATCGGGGCGCCACCGTCCGCAATGGGGCGGGCTGGTTCCAGATCAATGCCGACGGCGATAACAACCGTATGTCCTCCTCGCACGCGTATCTGCATCCGATCATCGGGCAGCGCCGGAATCTGGAGGTGCGCACCGGGTGCTGGGTCAGTGAAATCCTGTTCGACGACACCGATTCCGCGATCGGAGCGCGATACCGGCGACCGGACCTGACCGGCTTCGACACCGTGCTCGCGCGGCGCGAGGTGATCATCAGCACCGGGGCCATCGATACCCCGAAACTGCTCATGCTGTCCGGCATCGGCCCGGCGGAACATCTGCGGGACATGGGAATTCGTGTGCGCGCCGATGCGCCGGGCGTCGGGTCCAACCTCGACGATCACGTCGAGGGCCTGGTGTTCTGGGAGGCCGCGCGACCCATGGTCACCAGCTCCACCCAGTGGTGGGAGATCGGCCTGTTCGCCACCACCGCGGACGGGCTGGCGCAACCCGATCTCATGATGCACTACGGCAGCGTGCCTTTCGATATGAACACGGTGCGCTGGGGTTATCCGACCACGGAGAACGGCTTCTGCCTCACACCCAATGTGACGCAGGGGCTTTCGCGCGGCACGGTGCGGCTGCGCTCCCGCGATTTCCGTGACAAACCGCGCGTGGACCCGCGCTACTTCAGCGATCCGGATGGCCACGATGAGCGAGTCATGCTGCACGGCATCAGATTGGCGCGGCGCATAGCCGAACAATCCCCGCTGCGCGACTGGGTCGCTCGCGAACTCGCACCCGGTCCCGAGGCCGTCACCGACGCCGACCTCATCGACTACATGCACCGCACCCACAACACCGTCTATCACCCGGCCGCCACCGCGCGCATGGGCGCACCGGATGATCCGATGGCGGTGCTGGATCCGGAATTACGGGTCAAGGGGGTGCGCAACCTCCGCGTCGTGGACGCCTCCGCCATGCCGAAACTGCCCGCCGTGAACCCGAATATCACCATCATGGCGATGGGGGAGAAGTGCGCGGACCTGATCAAGGCGGCGGGCCGATGATCGCGGCACCTACACTGGAATGGTTATGGCTATGCGAGCGGGCGAGGGGTCCGGCAAATCCCAGGAAGGCGCGGCGGTGCAGTCGGTCGACCGCGCGCTGACCGCCCTGGAGATCGTGGCCAAACTGGGCGCGGCCGGGGTCACCGAGATCGCGGCCGAACTCGGGGTGCACAAATCCACGGTGTCCCGGCTCATCGCGGTGCTGGAATCGCGCGGTTATGTCGAACAACTCTCCGAGCGCGGCAAATACCGCCTCGGCTTCACCATCGTCCGGCTCGCCGGTTCCACCAGCGCCCATATGGATCTGCCCCGGCAAAGCCAGGACGTCTGCGATGAACTCGCCGCCCGCCTCGGTGAGACCACCAATATCGCCATCCTGGACAGCGATCGCATAGTGAATGTGGCCGAGGCCGTCGGGTCCGCGGGCGTGGCCCTGCGCACCTGGGTCGGCCAGAGCTGCCCCGCGCACGCCACCTCCAGCGGTAAGGTGCTGCTCGCCGAACTCTCCGCGACCGAACTGCGTGCGCACCTGTCCCGGCGGCTGGATTCCTTCGCCCCCAACACGATCACCGAACTGCCCGCCCTGCGCGCTCAGCTCGACCAGATCCGCCGGCAGGGCTGGGCGGCCTGTGAGGAAGAGCTGGAAATCGGCCTCAACGCGGTGGCCGCGCCGATCCGCGACAGTGACGGGCGAATCATCGCCGCGCTCAGCGTCTCCGGTCCCTCGTACCGTCTGCCGCCCGCCCGTTTCGCCGAAACCGCGCGTCAGGCAATCGATTCCGCGCATACGATCTCGCGCCGTCTCGGCTACACCGGTTGACGGCGGGCGGTGCCGAGCGCGAAGCCGTGTCCGGGATCGCGGATCCCCATATGATCTCGGCACAAACGGCACCGCCGATGCGGGTGGCGGATCCGCGGGACAGGTAGCGGACACGCGTGATTTTTCGGGCGGTCAGCGGGGATGCTTGACATTCCGGGGTTGCGGGCGCACCGTAATCTGGTTAGCTATGCTAAACGTCTGAGGGGTCGTCGTGGACACTGGCACGTCGGAGGCTGAGCGCAGGCAGCGGATCGCGGATCTGCTCGCCGATGCGCAGGTTGGTGCGGCACTGCAGAGCAGCGAGGTGAACGCGGAGATCCGGCGGTCCGGACTCGCGCCCGCCGAGATCATTTCGATCGTGCTGGAGCGGTATGCCGAGCGGCCCGCACTGGGCGAGCGGGCCTACGAGGTCATCACCGATGCCAAGGGACGGCGGACGCGGCGGTCGGTGGATCGATACGAGACCATCACCTATGCCGAACTGGCCGCCGGGATCCGGGCGGTGCGGGCGGCGTGGTGGCATGACCCGGCTCCGGTGCGCACCGGGGAATTCGTCGCGACGCTCGGGTTCACCAGCGCCGATTACACGACCGTCGATCTGGCCTGTCAGCTCTCCGGACTCGTCTGCGTGCCATTGCAGGCGAGTGCTGCGGTGGCGCAGTGGAATTCGATTCTCACCGAGACCGCGCCGCGGGTGCTCGCGGTCAGCCTGGAATTGCTGGACGCGGCGCTGACGGCGATTCCGGCGGGGCTGACGCCCGCGGTGATCGTCATCGACTTCCATCCCGATGACGACTATCACCGTGCCGCACTGGAATCCGCGCGTGCGCGACTACTGCGGGACGGCAGCTCGATCGCGATCGAGACGCTGGCGCAGGTGCTCGAGCGCGGGCGGTCGCTGCCGCCGGTCGCGGCCGTGGCGGTCGACGCGGAGGCGCTGGCGCTGCTCATCTACACCTCCGGGAGTACGGGCGCGCCCAAGGGGGCCATGTATCCGGCGCGACTGGTGAATGCCATGTGGACCGGTAGTGCGGCGCAATCACCCATTCCCGCAATCAATTTCAGCTATATGCCGATGAGTCATGTGGCGGGGCGGCTATCGCTGCTCGGTGCGCTGTCCCGGGGCGGCACCGCCTACTTCGCGGCGGTCAGCGATCTGTCGACGCTGTTCGAGGACATCGCGCTGGTGCGGCCCACCGAATTCTTCTTCGTACCGCGCGTCTGCGACATGGTGTACCAGCGCTTCCTGAGCGAGGTCGGCGGTCGGGTCGCGGCGGGAGCCGACCATGATGACGCCGTTCGCGAGGTGAAAACCGCACTGCGGGAACGAGTGCTGGGCGGGCGGCTGTTCGGGGTGATGGTGGGTAGTGC
The DNA here is from genome assembly GCF_042885355.1 of Nocardia sp. NPDC058058. Taxonomy (NCBI): domain Bacteria; kingdom Bacillati; phylum Actinomycetota; class Actinomycetes; order Mycobacteriales; family Nocardiaceae; genus Nocardia; species Nocardia sp. NPDC058058. Next base: position 1,366,853 of record NZ_JBHVSA010000004.1, read on the forward strand.
GCCCATCTCGGCCGAAATGAAGACGTTCATGCAGTCGTTGCTGGAGTTGGAGTTGCACGACGGCTACGGCTCCACCGAGGCGGGCGGCGGCATCCTGTTCGACAATCGGCTGTCCCGGCCGCCGGTACTGGACTACCGCCTCGTGGATGTGCCCGAACTGGGGTACTACGGTACCGATAAGCCTTATCCGCGTGGGGAATTGCTGCTCAAGACCACGGTGATGATTCCCGGATACTTCAAGCGGCCGGATATCACCGCCGAGATCTTCGACGCGGACGGGTTCTATCGCACCGGTGACATCGTCGCCGAAATCGGCACGGACGAACTGATCTACCTCGACCGGCGCAATAACGTGCTCAAGCTGTCACAGGGCGAGTTCGTCACCGTCGCGAAGCTGGAGGCGGTGTACGCCACCAGCCCGCTGATTCGGCAGATCTACGTGTACGGCAACAGTGAGCGCGCGTACCTGCTGGCCGTGATCGTGCCGACCGAGGGCGCGCTGCTCGCGGGACCGGACAGCGCGGCGCTGCGCGAAGCGCTGAACGAATCGCTCCAGCGGCTGGCGCGTGAGGCCGAGCTCGAATCGTATGAGATTCCCCGGGCCTTCCTCATCGAGACCGAGCCGTTCAGCATGGATAACGGACTGCTGGCCGGGCTCGGAAAGCTGTTGCGGCCCAAGCTCAAAGAGCGCTACGGGGCGCGACTGGAAGAACTCTACGGTGAACTCGCCGCCGCGCAGGCCGATGAACTCGCGGCACTGCGGCAGGACGCGGAACATCGGCCGGTACTGGAGACGGTCAGCCGGGCCGCCGGTGCGCTATTGGGTTGTGCGGCGGGGGATCTGCGGCCCGACGCGCATTTCGCGGATCTCGGTGGTGATTCGCTGTCGGCGCTGTCGTTCGCGACGCTGCTCACCGATATCCTGGGCGTGGACGTGCCGGTGAGTGTCATTGTCAGCCCGGCCAATGATCTGGCGGCGCTGGCGAGTTATGTAGAGCAGCAGCGTGATTCGGGCTCGCGACGGCCGACGGCCGCGACCGTGCACGGGGAGGGCGACAGCATTCGCGCTGCCGACCTGACATTGGACAAGTTCATCGATGCCGACACTCTGACGGCCGCGGCCGGGCTCGCCGGCCTCGCCGCATCGCCGCGCACGGTGTTCCTCACCGGCGCGAACGGGTATCTGGGCCGCTTCCTGTGTCTGGAATGGCTACGGCGCGTGGCTGATTCGGGCGGCTCGGTCATCTGCCTGGTGCGCGGCAGCAGCGCCGCGGCGGCTCGGGCGCGGCTCGATGCCGCCTTCGATTCCGGTGACGCGGGACTGCTGCGCGAATATCGCGAGCTGGCCGACCGGCATCTGGTCGTGCTCGCCGGGGATATCGGTGACGCGAACTTCGGTCTGTCGCAGGCGGATTGGCAGCGCCTGGCCGAGACGGTCGATGTCATCGTGCATCCGGCCGCGCTGGTCAATCACGTGCTGCCGTACAACCAGCTGTTCGAACCCAATGTCGCGGGTACGGCCGAGGTCATTCGGCTGGCGCTGACCTCCCGATTGAAGCCGGTCACCTATCTGTCGACGGTCGCGGTCGCCGATCAGGTCGATCCGGAACTCTTCGACGAGGACGCCGATATTCGGGAGATCAGTGCCGAACGCCGGGTCGGCGACGGGTACGCCAATGGTTACGGCAATAGCAAATGGGCGGGTGAGGTACTGCTGCGCGCGGCGCACGAGCGATTCGGCCTGCCCGTGGCGGTCTTCCGCTCCGATATGATTCTGGCGCACAGCGATTACGCGGGGCAGTTCAACCTGACCGATATGTTCAGCCGTCTGCTGCTCAGCCTGCTCGCCACCGGGATCGCCCCGAAATCGTTCTACCGCACCGATTCCCAGGGCAATCGGCAGCGCGCGCACTACGACGGCCTGCCCGCCGATTTCACCGCCGCCGCCATCACCGTCCTGGGCGCGGAGAGCACCGGTTTCCAGACCTACGACGTATTCAACCCGCACGATGACGATATCTCCCTGGATACCTTCGTCGACTGGCTGATCGCGGACGGTCACGCCATCGACCGCCTCGACGACTACGACACCTGGTTCACCCGCTTCGACACCGCACTGCGCGCGCTGCCCGAATCGCAGCGCGCGGCGTCGGTGCTGCCGCTACTGCACGCGTACCGGTATCCCGGGCCGCCGATTCCCGGTTCGGCCTTGCCCGCCAAGCGATTCCATGCCGCGGTACAGGACGCCGAGATCGGTCCGGACCGCGATATCCCGCATCTGACACCGGAACTGATCCGCAAATACGTCACCGATCTGCGATCGCGCGGACTGCTCTAGCTTCGAAAGGCCCGATCCATGGAGAACGGTCAACCCAGCCGGACCGCCCTCGCCACCGCGTACGCCCGCGCCTACCATCAGTTCGCCGATGAACCGCGCATCTTCACCGATCCACTGGCGGTGCGCATTCTGGGCGTGGACGCGACGGTCGTCGCACAGCGGCACGCGACCCCGAGCACCCGGCCGGGTGAGGATCCGGACCTGAATCGGCGTCGCCGCATCTTCCTGGCGGCCCGCGCGCGCTTCGCCGAGGACACCGTCGCGGCGGCCGTCGCCACCGGCACCCGGCAGGTTGTCATCGTCGGTGCGGGTCTGGATACCTTCGCCTACCGCAATCCTTTTCCGGAGGTGCGGGTCTTCGAGGTCGACCATCCCGATACCCAGGCCTGGAAACGCCGCCAACTCGCGCACTCCGATATCCCGGTGCCGGATTCGGTGACCTACGTCCCCGTCGACTTCGAAACCAGCACCCTGGCAGCCGGTTTGGCCGCGGCGGGCTTCGATCGCACCCGGCCCGCGGTATTCGTCTGGCTGGGCGTCATCATGTACCTCACCCGCGAGGCCATCCTCGGCACGTTGGATTACATTGCCGGACAAGCGGATACCGCACAGGTGATCTTCGACTACCTCTGCCCGGGCGAAACCGCCGAGGAACGCGCGGCGCTACAGGCCCGCGCCGCCCGCGTGGGCGCGGTCGGCGAACCATTCCTGAGCTACTTCACGCCCGCCGAAATGGCCGAACTACTGCACGGCCTCGGCTACCTCGATATCGAGGACCACACGGCCCCCGACATCATCGCCGACCTGTTCGGCAAACCACGAAACCCGCAGTCCGGCAACATGCCTCACGTACTGCGCGCCACGCACGGTACGGATCAGACCCGGGCCTTGACGAACTTGTAGATGACCAGCACGATCACCGCGCCCACGATCGCCCCGAGGAAGGTATGCGATACCGGCGGGTGCACGCTGAACTTATGCGGCGCGAACACCAGACTGCCCAGCGTCCCACCGACATATCCGCCGATGATCCCCAGCACGATGGTGGCGATCCACCCGAAGTCTTCCTTACCTGGAACAAGGAGCCGGGCGATGGCGCCGGCGATCAGGCCGATGATGATCATGGCGATAATGCCCATGGCAATGCTCCTAGCCTTGCGGATGTCGCGACCTCGAAGGTAGCAAAACAAACCGCCCAGAAGAGCGTGTCGCCCAACATCAGCGCGTCCGGTTCGTGAACTTCCGGCCTCGGCATGTCAACCTGCCGGACAACCCCTTCCGCCCGAATCGATCGCGGCGGCTCTCGGCGGCGACGGTGACATCTTGCTGCCATGGCCGGGCAGCTTGCTGTCGCTGGCGTCGCTTCCCGCCCGGGGCCACCCCTGCCAGGCTGGCCTTCGATGCCGATCCGGTGCATCGAAATCGCATAGTGCCTGTCGTAGAACGGTTTTCATCCATGGCCTTCAATGTCGCGGACCTTTTCGAGCACGCCGTCGACGCGGTCCCCGATCGCATCGCGATCATCTGCGAGGACCGCTCGCTCAGCTATCGCGAACTCGACGAGCGTGCCAATCGCCTCGCACATCATCTGTCCGCCAGAGGAATCGGGCGAGGTGATCACGTCGGCGTGTACTCCCGCAACTCGATCGAGGCGCTGGAGACCATGCTCGCGGTCTACAAGCTGCGCGCGGTACTGATCTGCGTGAACTACCGTTATGTCGCAGAGGAGGTCCGGTACATCGCGGAGAACGCCGACCTGAAGGCCCTCGTGCATGAGCGCGGCTACGCGGACATCGTCGCGCAGGTGCTGCCGCATGCCCCGCGACTCATCGAGACGGTGGTCGTCGAGGACGGCACCGACGCGGACTTCTCGCGCTATGGCGGAACGGAATACGACGCGGCGCTGGCGGACAGCTCGCCGGCGCGGGACTTCGACGCCCGCAGCGGCGATGACCTCTACATTCTCTACACCGGCGGCACCACGGGAATGCCCAAGGGCGTCATGTGGCGGCACGAGGACGTCTGGCGCACACTCGGCGGCGGCATCAACCATGTCACCGGTGACTACGTCGCCGACGAATGGGAGCTCGCGAACAATGCCGCTGCCGCACCGGCGGGTCTGGTGATGGCCCCGCTGTCCCCGCTGATCCACGGCGCGGCGCAGTGGGCGGCATTCATGACGCTGAATTCCGGCGGCACACTGGTTTTCGTGCCGCGGTTCGATGCGGCGCGGGTGTGGCGCGCCGTGCGGCGGCATCGGGTGAACGTGCTGACCGTGGTCGGTGACGCCATGGCCCGGCCGCTGCTCGAGGAATATCGCGCGGGCCGGTACGACGCGTCGTCGCTGTGGGCCTTCAGCAGTCATGCCGCGCTCTTCTCCCATGCGTTGAAACAGCAATACGTACAGGAGTTTCCGAACCTGTTCATCACCGACGTCATCGGCTCCTCCGAGAGCGGCGGCACCGGCCTAGCCGTGGTCGGCAAGGACTCCGATCATTCGCAGGGTCCGCGCGTGAGGTTCAACGCGCAGACCGTACTGCTGGATGACAACGGCGGACTGGTGGCCCGCACGCCCGGTGCGACCGGCCGGATGGCGCGTTCGGGTCATGTGCCCCTTGGCTATTACAAGGACCCGGTGAAGAGCTCGGAGATCTTCGTGGAGGTCAGCGGCACCCGATATGTGGTGCCCGGCGATTACGCGCGTTACGAGGCGGACGGCACCGTGACCCTGCTGGGCCGGGGCTCGGAGTGCATCAACACCGGTGGCGAGAAGGTCTTCCCCGAAGAGGTCGAGGGCGCGCTGACCTCGCATCCGGAAGTATTCGACGCCTTGGTGATCGGGATTCCGGACGAGCGTTTCGGTCAGGGAGTCGCGGCGGTGCTGCAAGCCCGCCCCGGCGTCACCCTCGACCTGCGCGCGATCGACGCGCATATCCGGACCAAGGTGGCGGGATACAAAGCGCCGCGCGGCTATTGGATCGTGCCGGAGGTCACCCGGCAGCCCAGCGGCAAGGCCAACTACGCCGCCGCGAAGAAATACGTTGCCGCACACGCGAATGACATGCGCACGCCGCGCTGATCACCGCGACAGCCCCAGTTCGCCCGCGCGCACACCGAGTTGGAATCGGCTGCTGGTCCCGAACCGCTCCATGAGGTCGGCCACGTAGCGCCGGTAGGTGCGCAGTGAGACGCCCATCTTCCGTGCCGCCGCTTCGTCTTTCAGCCCGGAGCCAAGGAGGTTGAGCACCGTGATCGACAGGTCGTCGAAGTTCGCGTCGCGAATGTGATCATGAAACTGCCGCGCGGCCGACCAGGCCCGCACGGTGAATTCGTGGATCGCCTCGATCACCATGGGCTCGGTGACAATGAGCCCGCGTGGATCCGCGGCCTCCGAACCGGTCCACAGTACTGCGGTCCGGCGGTCGATGACGATGGTGTTGCAGAACGCCGCGGCGGCGACCCGAACCTGCGAATTCAACGGGAACGCGGTCGAATACAGGTCGGGCTCGCGAGTGCCCGCGTAGCCGGGCGACAGCAGCAACCGCACCTGCTTACCGGTGCGCTGCAACTCGCGCAGCAGGGTGCCGCTCCGGGAATACCTGGGCTCCAGGTGAATTGGGCTGGAAATGGCCAGGGTGGTCTCGCTGCGCACCTCGCGCAGCATGCGATGCAGATCCGCGCCCCAGTCCGCATCCGGACTGATTCGCACCATGCGGTCGGTGCCGCCCCGGGCTGAGGTGGCGTGGGATATCGCCGAGTCCAACAGGTTTCGGGACTGGATGAGCAACTCGGCGATATCGGCCTGCGGCGGAACGGGCGGCATCTGCCCATCCTGCCGTCCTATTTCGCGTTGCGGACCTTCTCTACGGCGGCGGCGAAGAATTTTTCGAAGGCGGCCTGGTCGGGGGTGCCGGAGAGGGCGGCGGAGCGGGCGGCGACGGTGAGGCCGCGCAGGGTGGCCCAGCCTTGGAAGGCGGTGCGGGTCATGGCGGGGGTGCCGGGGATGGTGGAGGTGCTGCTGGCTTTGTAGGCGACCGAATCCACGCCGTCCAGGGTGGCGGGGAGTTTTTCCATGTCGACCTTGGTCTCGACCTGTTGGCCGTCGACCGTGCTGATCGAACTCAGGTGGGCGCACCTGGTGTTGGTGTCCATCATGAGGTTCAGGTCGGCGGTTTTGGGGGAGACGAATTCTATGTAGATGTCCATGTTTTCGGTGGCGGCGGCGGACATGGCGGAATTGCTCAACAGATCATTGCTGAGGGCGGCCAGATCCACCTGCGGGCCACGGCACTCCGGCGGGGTGACGGTGGAGTTGGCCATGATATCGCCGAGATCGGTGACGCTGGAGCGCAGTTTGTCGGCGGGGATATCGAGCGGCTTGGTGCCGGGCGGGAACTCCGATGCGCTCAATAGCAGCTGATCGCGGGGCGTACTCGGTTGCGGGGTACCGGAACCCGCGCCGGAATCACTCTTGGTGCCACCGCAACCCGTGGTGAGCAGCACCGCGCACAGGATCGCTGAAATCGCTCCCTTGGTCATCACGCGCCACAGCATGCCAGGCGGTTGCCGCGAATTCCGGGAGGTGCGCCGGGCGAGTACGGCGGCCGATGCGGCGAGCATCGGCCGCCGGGGCTCAGATACTGATCGGGAGTGCGGCTACATCGTTCTGGGTGAGGACCGGGAGGTGGGTGATCTCCTCGTCGGGGATCGCGAGCTTGAGGCCCGGGAAGCGCTCGAAGAGCGCGGGCAGGCCGATGGCCGCTTCCAGGCGGGCCAGCGCCGCGCCGGGGCAGATGTGCGGGCCGTAACCGAAGGAGATATTGCGGTTCGCGGTCGTACGGGTGATGTCGTACTCGTCGGCGTCCGCGCCGTGCACGGCGGTATCGCGGCCCACGGCGCGGTAGGAGATCACCACGCCCTCACCCTTCTCGATCACGGTGTCGCCCAACGGAATATCCTCGGTGGCGAAGCGCATGAGCAGATGCGTGACGGGGCCGTCGTAGCGCAGCGTCTCCTCGATGGCCTGCTTCCAGTCCACATCGCCGCTGCGCAGCGCCTCGAGCTGTTCGGGGCGAGTCAGCAAGGCGCGCACCGTATTCACGATCAGGCTGACCGTGGTCTCGTGCCCGGCGGCCACCAGTGCCTTGAGGTTGCCGACCACCTCTTCCTCGGTGAGCGGGTCGCCGCCCTCATCGGCCAGAATCAGCGCGCTGGTGAGATCGTCACCGGGAGAATCGGTTTTGCGGCGCACCATCTCGGTGAAGTACACGTCCATGGCGTCGATGACGCGCAGCCGCTCATCCTGCGGGGTCATCATGGAGAAGAACTTCTTGTACCAGTCCAGCAGCATGGCCTGATCGCTCGGCTCCACACCCATGAGCTCGCTGATCACCCGCATCGGCAGCGGATAGGCGAAGACCTGCTTGAGATCGACCACCTCACCCTCGCGCGCGGCGGCCTCGAGGTTGTCGAGCAATTCCGCGACCAGCGCCTCGATCGAGGGCCGCAGCGCCTCCAGGCGGCGCGGGGTCAGCGCCTGCGTGGTCTTGATCCGCAACCGGCGATGTTCGGCCCCGTCCACGGTGAACATCGAACGCCCGGCATCGATCATGCCGATCAGCGGCCACTGCCGGGTCACCACACCCGAGGTCCACAGTCCCCAGGAATTGATGTCCTTCACCAGCCGGGTATCGGTCAGCAGCTGACGGGCCAGGGCGTGCTCGGTAATGGTCCAGACGGGCACCCCGAGCAGCTCGATACGGGTCACCGCACCGGCCTCGCGCAGGCGCGCGGTCTCACCGGCCAGATCGGCGACCATGGGATCGATGGCTATGGCGTGTGGGCATGCGGAACTCACTGGAAACCTCCGACGGCACGAACTGGGCTGAAAACAACAGGGAGAGAAGACATTCCCTGCATGAAAGGAGACGGTCGGCGCATCAGGTTCCGCGCGGGCACACTCAGATCGATATCGGGCAGCCGATCCAGCAGCACCTCGATACCGGTCCGGGCGATGATCTCGGCGATATGCTGCGCCGGGAACGGGCAGCGATACTCGCCATGGCTGAACGCGAAATGCGCGCTGTTGCCGGTCTGCATACCCTCCGAAACATGCTGGCGCACATGCGGATCGGTATTGGCCGCGGCCAGGCCCAGCAGCAGCAGATCCCCGGCGCGAATCGTCTTGTCGGCCAAGCGGGTATCGCGCGCGGCCCAGCGTCCGGCCAGAATCGAGGTGGGGGACTCCTCCCACAGCACCTCGTTCATGGCCTGGCTGATACTGCGGCGGCCACCACCCAGCGCGGCGGCGAACCGATCGTCGGTGAGCATGAGCCGCACCGAGTTTCCGAGCCAGTCGCAGGTGGTCAGATGCCCGGCGGCGGTGATCGCCATCAGGTCGTTGATGTATTCCTCATCGGTGAACGGCGTCGGATACGCCAGCATGCGTGAGGTCAGATCATCGCCGGGCATGGCCTTCTTCATCGCCACCAGGCGCTGCATATGACCCGCGAATTGCAGATGCGCGGCCTGGGCGTCCGCACCGCCATCGGCCATCACCTTCATGGACCAGGCCAGGTGCGGGCCATCCGAATCCGGGAAACCGAGCAGGGCCGCCAAGGTCAGCACCGGCAGCGGTTCGGCGAACTCGGCCATCAGATCCGCGGAGCCGCGACCGCAGAAGGCATCGATCAGCCGATCCGCCAAACTCTCACAGATCCTGCGCAATTCGAACGGATCAACGGATTCGAGCGCGGGCTCCACCATGGCGAGATGACGGCGATGCTCCGCGCCCGCGGTGAAATAGATGGACGGCATGGGCTGCCCGACCATGGGCAGCAGCGGCCAGTCCTCGGGAATATTGCCCCACTGATTCCACAGGCTCACATCGCGCGGGAACAGCTCCGGGCTGTTGGTGACCTGATGCATCTCGCGATAGCCGATGACCAGCCACGCGGGCACCCCGCCGGGCAGTTCCACCGCCACCACCGCGCCGTGTTCACGGCGCATATCGTTGTAGAGGTGGTGCGGATCGGTGTGGAAACGCGGGCCGCTCAGCGGTACGACGCCCGGCCGCACCGGGCAGGTGGCGGGCTCGGGCGAGGTCATGACAGGGTCTCCGGGGTGTAGAGGTATTCGACCAGGGTGATCAGCACCTGCTTACAGGAATCCCGTTGCCGCGCATCACAATCGATGAGCGGGACATGCGGGTCCAGATCCAGCGCCTCGCGCACCTCGCGCGGATCGAAGTCCGCGCCGAAGTTGTTGCACGCCACGATGAACGGGGTGCGCTGATGTTCGAGCCGGTCGATCGCGTACCAGGAATCGGAGATTCGGCGCTGATCGACCAGCACGATGGCGCCGAGCGCGCCGGTGAACAGGCGATCCCACAGGAACCAGAACCGCTCCTGCCCGGGCGCACCGAACAGATACAGCACGTGCTCGGCGTCGATGGTGATGCGGCCGAAGTCGAAAGCCACAGTGGTGGTCGACTTTCCGGGCGCACCGGCCGGATCGTCGACGCCGACGCCCACCTGGGTCATGGTGGCCTCGGTATCGAGCGGCCGGATCTCACTCACCGCGCGCACCATGGTGGTCTTGCCGACACCGAAACCACCGACGATCACGATCTTGAGACCATTGCTGGCGGAGGCGTGCAGGGGTGCGGCGGCGCGGGACGGCCGGGGGTCAAAGATTGCGGAGTCCAACGAGCACCTTCTCCAGGGTGGTGGTGTCGGGCAGCGAATGCCATTGCGAGGCAGGGTCATACCGCGGATGTCTCACGGTGATCTTGCCCGCGTGCAGCAGATCCGACAGCAGAATGGTGGCGATGCCGACCGGTAGTCGCAATTCCGCCGCGATCTCGACCACGGCGGTGGGGGAGCGGCAGATCTCCAGAATCGCGGCATGCTCGGATTGCATGCCCGGGGCCGGATCACATTCGCTCACCACGAGGGTGACCAGATCGAAGGCATCCGAATCCGGTCGGCTGCGGCCGCCGGTCAGCGTGTAGAGCCGATCCGGATCCTCGTCTGGCCTGGTCACGACACGCCAGCTCCCCGGGGATCGCGCACCCGCGGCTGCGCGGCAAGGTGCTCGCCCAGTTGCTCCACCAGTTCGCGCATATTGTGGCCGACCAGTCCGGCATCGGCGTCCTCGGCGGCGACCACCGCGATATGCGCGCCCACCCCCGCCTCCACGATGAACAGGATGCCGCCGTAGAACTCGGTCATGGACTGGCGCACACCGCCGCGACCGTCACCGAACTCCACCGACGCACCGTGCGAAAGGCTTTGAATGCCGGCGGCAATGGCCGCCAGCTGATCGGCGCTGTCATTGCCCAGCTCCGGGGTGTGGCAGATCTTCAACCCGTCCCCGGACAGCAGCAGGGCATGCCTGGCGCGCGGGGTACGGGTGAGTAGCTGCTCCAGCAGCCAGCCCAGCTGCGTGGCGGACGGGATCATTTATCGCTCTCCAAGGCCGACGGGAAAGGTATTGCGGTACCGGCATTCTCGCGCCCGTTGACCGCTCGCTGAAAAGCCCCCAGCGCGCCCGGCGATACCGGCCGCGCCACCCCGCGCGGTGGCGCCTCCGGCGCCGCGAGGCCTTCCGGATGCACCGCCGCGAGTGTCTGGCCCCGCACCCGGCGGGGCAACCCAGACGGGAGGGAAGGCGGTGCGGCCGCCGAACCGGGAGCCGAACCGGGCGCGGAGGCCGAACCGCCAGGTGCGGAAGGCTTTACGGTCGCGCCCTGGCCGCCACCATCGAACATTCGATCCGGCAGTACCGAAGTGCTGCCGGAGAAGCCGGGGGTCGAACCGGGGTGGTAGCCACCCGAAGTGGCGGGAGCGGGATGGTGGCCGCGGGATCCGGGCGGTTGCTGCCCGCCGCCAGCGGCCGGGGCAGGAGTCGAATTCGGCTGTGGTGCAACGGGAGTAGCGGAGGGTCGGCCTGAGGTCGGGTCCGGTGCCGTCTCCCGGAACCAGGGGGTTGCGGCCTTGCCCTGACCAGGTCCGGGGGCGGCCGGTTGGCCGGGTCGCGCGGGAGGCGCGGATTCGGTTGCGGCAGCGGGGATCGGCGGAGCGCTCGGGTAGGACGTGCGCAGTCCCGCCTCGTCGCCGAGCGGGGGCCGCGCACCCGCGGGGACACCGATGGTGGACTCGGGTGCGCGGGCGGGGCCCGGCACCGTTCCAGCGGCAGGTGTTCCCGGCCCGCCCGCGGCTGCACCGCCGCGTACCGGTCCGGCGAATCCGGTCGTGCCGGACGGAATGGCCGCCGGGTGGGAATGCTCGGTGCCGTCGTCCGCGGGTAGTGCCCGCTCGCTGGTCGGCTCGCCGGGCGCTGCGGCTGTCGCGTTGGGAACCGCCCGGGCCGCCACGGCGGGATCGCCGCTCGACCGATCCGGGATCGCGGGTTGGCCGGAGGGAGCGACTGCCGTTGCGCCGGAATGGATCTCGGTGCGGCGGGGGATCGGGCCGGTGGGGGTGGGATCGGCGTGCGGGGAATCCGTGCGGGGAGCTACCCGGGGTGGCGCGGTGTGGGTGATGTCCACGGTCAGCAGGGCCGGGACGGTATCGGAGCGCGGCGGGGCGGCCGGGGGGAGTTCTGCCGCAGGTTGGGCGGGCAGGGGGATGGCGGAGAGGGAGCCGGGGGTGCGATCTATGCGGGTGGTCAGTTCGCGCGGGACGACCACCACTACCGCGGTGCCGCCGATGGCGGAGGGGCGGTAGGAGACGGTGAGGTCGTGTTTGCGGGCCAGGTAGCCGACCACCGCCAGCCCCAGGCGGGTGCCGGAGAGCGAGGAGAGGTCCGAGATACCCGGGGCCGCCGCGGGATTGGAGCCGGGGTTGCCCAGACCGGTGGGATTGGACTTGCCGGAGACGGTGGCTTCGGCACGGCGCAGCGCGGATTCGCTCATCACCAGGCCGCTGTCCTCGATGGTGATCACCACGCCCGCCGGGACTTCCGCGGCGTAGACGTGCACCTCGGTGGTCGGCGGGGAGAAGTTGCAGGCATTGTCGAGCAGTTCGGCCAGCGCGTGCATGACGCCCTCGGCCGCATGCCCCGCGATGGCGATATCGGTGACCGCGCGCAAACGGATGCGCTGGTAACCGGCCACCCGACCCATGGCCCCGCGCAGAATCGACTCCATGGCAATGGGTTTGGCCCAGCGCCGCCCGGAGCGCGCACCACTGAGCACCGCGACGCTGTCGGCGAGCCGCCCGGCCTGCGCGGTGCGGTGATCGAGCTCCAGCAGATCGGCCAGCATCTTGGGATCGGCGTGCCGATGCTCCATCTCGCGCAGCTCGGCGAGCATGGAGGTGCTCATCGCCTGCATGCGACCGGCCGCGCCCGCGAAGGCCGCCATGGCCGCCGCGCGCCGATTCTCGCTCTCCTTGGCCTCCCGCGTCTTGACCGCGACCGCGTCGGTGAGCAACTGAATTCGCTGCTGCCCGTCCGCGAGTCGCGCCTCCGCCTCGGCGATGACCGCCGCGGTCCGCGCCTCGGCGTGCCCGGCCCGGGTATCGCCCACCCGGCCCGCCCGGCCGATCAGGGAACGGAAATACACCGCCGCGGTGATCGCCGCGCACAACAGCACCGCCACCACGCCGCCGCCGATTCCGACCGCGATCCGCATATCGTCCGGGGCCGCGAAAACCGTGCCGCCCACCGCGATCGCGGTCACGGCGACACATCCCAGCAGCGTCCCGAACGGCAGCCGTGCACCGTCGACGGTATCCGGCTCCCCGTCCCTGGGATTCGATGACCCCGTGGGATTCGATGACTCCGACAAGCTTCGCAACTCCGCACGCACGTGCACCGGGGCGAGTTCCACGATGCGGCCGTATCCACTCGGCGGCGGCGCACGCCAAATATGTGCACCGGCAAGCGGATTCGGATCTAGCGGACGAGCATAAGCGCCCGGCATGCCCGGCGCTACCCGAGCGCGAACGCCCAGGCAACGCGCCATCCCGTCAGTTGGGACCACCGTCGCCCGGCCGTAATCGGCCGTACAGAATCAGTTTTCGACCTGCTCACGCCCATGCCGCCGGAACCGCCGCGCGAGGGGATCGTGAGCTGCCACGATCGCCCCGGCGCCGAGCCTCGCAGTCACACCGCGGCAAACACCCACGGCCGGACCGAAATTGACCGAAAATGTTCAACCCGAGATGGTCGGGCGGCAGTCGAATCTCCTGCGGGGCATCCAACCATCGGGCTCCTGCGGGCTGCGGATGACTGACCCCGGGGCGACCGACGGCGGTCGTGGCCGCAGCGGGCGTGGGTGGGTGTGCGGGCGCGGGTGGGTGTGCGGGCGCGGGTGGGTGTGCGGGCGTTGCTCAGTGCAGTGCAGTGCAGTGCAGTGCAGTGCAGTGCGGGTTAGCGGGGTACGCGGGTGCCGTTGTGGCCGGGACCGCGCCGGGTCGGTTCCTCATCGCCTCGGTCCCGGCGTATCAGTTCGGTGAGCAGTTGCCGGGTGCTGGCCAGGCGGATGGCGCTACCGGATCCGGCGCGATGTGCCTCGGCTTCGGTGATGATTCCGGCGACCACCTGTGCCTCGACCGGGTTGGCGTTATAGGCCCGGGCGATCTCGATGAGCGTTTCCACGGGCGGGGTGTCCATCGTCAGATGCCGTGCCAGGGTGGCCTGTGGAATGCCGGTGACCACGGCGATCGCGCGGGTGCTGTCACCCCCGGTGAGGTCATCGACCCACTGCTTCAACTGCTCGCGCACGCGGTCATTGTCGCATGCGAAGCGCCCCGGGTTCGGGGCGCGAGTGCGGCATGTTCGGGGCACTGTCGGCCCGCGTGCGGGAAGTTCGTCGTCAGCGGCTGCCGGTGCGCACGCCGTCGCGAATCTGATAGACGCGGGAGGTGGTGATGTCCCCGGCGGCCTTGGCGATCAGGAAAACCCGTTCGCCCGCGACGGTCGCGTCCTTGATGCTGTTGCGCCAGATGGCATCCGCGGCCTGTGCGGCCTGCTTGGCGGCTTCGCGGGCGCGGGTGGCGGCGCGAACCTGTTCGAGATGCTGCTGCGATGTGGTGATCGACTGCACTTCGTGTCCTTCCTGTATGCCCACCAAGGTAAAGCAGGCTCTGAATCGCCAGCAATGTTCCGTGCCTCGAAAATGATTCAGATAGCTGCATGTTGTCTGTAAAGAGCCAGCTCATCGCATGAATTCGCTGTTTTGTTGTACGCGTCACACCCGCAATAACGCGGCGAATTCGATTAGAAATGTATTAAATACGGGTCGGCTATAACTCCCGTCGAATATCGCTCTGAGCGAATTCCGTCCGCCGGACTTGACCTCAACCATTGTCGAGGTTGGAGGGTGGTGTCAGTTATCCGGTACGGCGGGAAGGTTAGGGCGATGCGCGTTGTCGAAGCCAAGGCATTCGGAGATCCGGAAGTGCTGGCGGTGAATGAAGTCCCCGATCCGGTGGCGGGAGCCGGTGAAGTGGTGGTCGCGGTGGCCGCCGCCGACGTCATGTTCCTGGACACCATGCTGCGCAGCGGCGCCGGCCGCGACTACTTCCCGGTGCACCCGCCGTTCGTCCCCGGCGGAGCGGTGTCCGGCGTGGTGGAATCGGTCGGCCCCGGCGTCGACGCGGCATGGGTCGGCCGCCGGGTCGCCACCCCCACCGCCGACAGCGGAATCGCCAGTGGCACACCGACCGGCGGTTACGCGGAGAAGGTGCTGGCCAAGGCCGCCACCCTCGCGATCGTCCCCGAGGACCTGAGCCTGGACCGGGCGGTGGCGCTGGTGCACGACGGCCGCACCGCACTGGCGGTCGCCGATCGCGCCGAACTGCGCGCGGGCGAATGGGTGCTGATCACCGCTGCCGCGGGCGGATTGGGCACCCTGCTGATCCAGCTCGCCCGCACGGCGGGAGCCCGCGTCATCGCCGCGGCGCGCGGTGAGACCAAACTCGCACTGGCACAACGACTCGGAGCCGAAGCGGTGGTCGATTACTCGCGGCCGGACTGGGTCGATCAGGTGCGTGAGATCACCGGCGGCGTGCACGCGGTGCTCGACGGCGCGGGCGGGCGGATCGGCGGCGACAGCATCGCGGCCCTGGTTCCCGGCGGTCGCCTGCTCGGATACGGCAACGCGGCAGGCGGATTCGCGATGGTCGACGCCGAAGCCGCAGCGGCGCGCGACATTACGGTGCTCACCCTCTTCGAGATCACCGCCGCGACCACCGACTGGATCGCACTGCACGACCGCGCCCAGGCCGAAGCCGCCGCCGGACGCCTCGAGGTCGTGATCGGGCAGCGCTTCCCGCTGGCGGACGCCGCCGCCGCGCACACCGCCATCGAATCCAGGGCGGCGGCGGGTCGCACGATTCTCACCGTGTGATCCCGGGCGGCGATCCGGGGTTCGGTGATCGGCCACCGCGTGCAATGGCACCCGGTGGGCGAGTCGCGTTGGTAATCGGCGTGTCGAGAGCGTTTTCCCAGCTCTCGGTGGCTACGCCCGGCAAGCTGGGCAGTGGGCGGGGCTCGACGCGGAGGTTGCGATGGGCTACTGGACAGGGCTGATCGGCGCGGTCACGGTGGGCGTCTGCCTGTGTTCGGCCCCGGCGGCGGCGCAGGAACCGAAACCGCACGAGCCCCAGCCGGGTGAGCACCGGCAGGTGCCCCCGCGCACGGCGATCTCACTGCGCTCGATCGTGCCGGGCATGAAGTGGGGCACCGAGAACGAAACCGAATCGCGCGGCGGGCTTTCCATCGCCAAGCTCTACCTCGCGGACTACGCGCTCCGGCACGGTGATGGCTCCCCGCAGGATAAAGAGTTGGGGGAGCGCATGATTCGCTACTCCGACGATGCCGCCGCCGACGCCATGGCGGCCAAATATCCCGGAGCCATCGACGCGGTCGCCGCCGAATACGAACTGCCCGCGACGCACGGCGGCGCGGACTGGGGCATGTCCTCCACCAGCACCGCCGATATGGCCGATTTCCTGCTGGCCAAGGTCCGCAACGATCCGGACAGTCCCATCCTCGATTGGATGGAGCAGGCCAGCACGACCGCCGCCGATGGCACGAAACAGGATTGGGGCACCTCGCGCCTGCCGCACATCAAAGGCACCAAATGGGGCTGGGCGGATACGGGCGTTCCCGAAGTCGCCTCGGCCTCCTTCGGTTCGGGCTTCACCGTCACCGCGCACACCTACGGCACCGCCGCCGAGCAGACCGAGGATGTGCTCGCGGCCGAAGCCGGAGAACTCGGACCGCTCACCACTGTGCTGGAGACCCTCTCCGGGGTGCTCGGGCCGGTGCCGGGTTTCCTGGCCCCGCTGGGCGGGACGCTCGCCCCGCTCGCCGACCTGTTCGACGCGGTCCCGGGCCTACCCGGTGCGATGCCCGGCCTGGCTGGAATGTTGCCCGGACAGCCCGGACAGCCCGGACAGCCCGGACAGCCCCCGGGTCCGGCGGGCGTCCCCGCGCCGTTGCGGTGACCTGGAGCACACCTATTGCCATCGAATACTTTTAGTTTCACAATCGTTGTGTGAATACAGCTATTGGGGAACTCAGCAAAGAGCGCAAGACGCTCATCCTGATCACCTGCTGTCTCAGCCTGCTGATCTCCTCCATGGACGCGACGATCGTGAACGTCGCCATCCCCACCATCCAGTCCGATCTCGGCGCACCGCTCACCCGGTTGCAGTGGATCGTCGACATCTACACCCTCACCCTGGCCAGCCTGCTCATGCTGTCCGGCGCCATGGCCGACCGCATCGGCCGCAAGCGCGTGTTCCGGATCGGCCTGCTCACCTTCGCGGTCGGCTCGCTGCTGTGCAGTCTCGCGCCCACCATCGAAATCCTCATCGGCGCAAGGTTTTTGCAGGCCGTCGGCGGTTCCATGCTGAACCCCGTCGCCATGTCGATCATCACCACCGTTTTCACCGGCCGCATGGAACGCGCACGCGCCGTTGGCGTCTGGGGCGCGGTGGTCGGCATCTCGACCGCCATGGGGCCGCTGGTCGGCGGCCTGCTCATCGATTCGCTGGGCTGGCAGTCGGTGTTCTGGATCAACCTGCCGATCGTGGCCGTCGCCCTGGTGCTCACCACGCTTTTCGTGCCCGAATCCAAGTCGAGTCAACCGCGCGGAATGGACTGGGCCGGACAGCTTTTGGCCATCGCCTTCATGTTCACCCTGGTGTTCGGGCTGATCGAGCACAAACCGCTCATCTTCCTGCTCACCGCCGCCGCGCTGGCCGGATTCCTGTGGCATGAATCGCGGCATCCCACCCCCTTCATCGATCTGCGCTTCTTCCGCAGCTTCCCGTTCGCCTCGGCCACCATCACCGCGGTGTGCGCGTTCGCGGCGCTGGGCGCGTTCCTGTTCGACATCTCGCTGTATCTGCAAGGGACACGGGACTTCTCGGCCGTGCACACCGGCCTGCTGTACCTGCCCATGGCGGTCGGCATGCTGATCTTCTCGCCCGTCTCCGGGCGCATGGTGGGTCGCTACGGCACCCGGCCGTCCCTGGTCATCGCGGGCACACTGATGGCCATCGCCGCGGTCGCGCTGACCCGGCTGGCCCCCGCCACCCCGCAGTGGCAGCTGATCATCATGTTCGCGGTGTTCGGCATCGGATTCGGCATGGTCAACGCGCCCATCACCACCGCCGCGGTCAGCGGTATGCCGCTCGATCGCGCCGGGGCGGCCGCCGCGGTCGCCTCCACCAGCCGTCAGGTCGGCGCCAGTCTCGGTGTGGCACTGTGTGGTGCGCTCACCGGAGCGGGGCTGTGGTGGACCATTGCCGCGCTCGCGGTCACCGTGCCCATGCTCGGCGTGGCCGCGAACACCTCGTGGGCGTACCGCACCCGCGACCGCGTCGCACCCCTGCTCGAACAGAAGGTCCCCGCACATGTCTGACACGCCCACCCCCGATGAGGTCTGGCGGCTGCTGACCCACCTGGTGATGGATTCCCGGGACGGCTGGAAACGCGCCGTCGTGGAGCGAACCGGGTTGCCGTTCAGCAGGTTTCGCGTCATGAAGCGGTTGCTGCCGGGGCCGCTGTCGGTCAAGCAGCTCGCGCACGCCGCCACCATGGACGCGCCCGCCGCGACCGTCAACGTCAATGATCTGGAGGAGCGCGGACTGGTGGTGCGCGAGGTCGATCCCGGCAATCGGCGGGTCAAACTGGTCTCGCTCACCCCGGCCGGACGCGAGCTGGTGCTGGACGCGCTCGCCACGCCCGATCCCGCGCCCGCCGCGGCCGCCGCGCTCACCCCGGACGAACTGCGCACACTCGCCGCACTGCTGCGCAAGCTCGAGGAGTGACTTAACGCGGCGCGCTCCGGCCCGTATGGTGGGCCGGGTGCGCAAGCGACCTTGGAAAGCTCTGGCGGCCATTTCCGGTGCTCTGCTGATCGCGGCGGGAGGTACGGGGGCGGCGGCCGTTCCCGGACAGCATCGCCCGATGGCGGATCTGCCCGCGCTGCCGATCTTTCCGATCGCCGAACGCGTGGTGGTGCTCGACCCCGGCCACAATGGCGGCGGCGCCGCGCATACCGATGAGATCAATGCGCAGGTGCCGGACGGGCGCGGCGGTATGAAGGCCTGCAACACCACCGGCACCAACGGCAATGACGGTTACACCGAGCACGAATTCAATTTCGATGTGGCGCTGCGCATGCGGGATCTGCTCAGCCAGCGCGGGATTCGCGTGGTGATGAGCCGCGATAACGACAATGGTGTCGGACCCTGCGTCGATGAGCGCGGCACGCTCGGACAGCGGGTGAACGCGGCGGCCGTGGTCTCCATTCACGCCGACGGCGCGCCCGCCGGTGCGCACGGGTTCCACGTCGCCTATTCCTCTCCCGCGGTGAATGATTCGCAGGGCGAGCCGTCCAGCCGACTGGCCACCACGCTGCGCGACGGCCTGGTCGGCGCGGGCTTCACCCCCTCCACCTACGTCGGTTCCAACGGGATGAACCCGCGCGCCGACCTCGCGGGCCTCAACCTCGCCGAGCGCCCGGCCGCCCTGGTCGAATGCGGCAACATGCGTGATCCCGGCGATGCCGCGATCCTCGAATCCCCGGACGGCCGTGCCCGTTTGGCAACCGCGCTCACCAACGCGGTCATGGCCTACCTGGGCTGATGGAGTCGACGGTCCAACCTCACTCCCGGGTTCGGCCTGTCCTGTCATCCCGGCATGCTTGTGGCCGGGATCCACAGCTGTGGCGCAACAACCGGTTTCGTTGGTTCCGGCCACAAGCACGCCGGAACGACGGGGTCGGCCGCGCCCTTCTCGGCTAGCACAGCGCCGCGGGCGACTCGCGGCGCGGGGTGTGTCTTGTCTCGGCGCGCCGTGAGTACATTGGCCACGACATTTCGGCTGATTCCGGGAAACCGGACACACGGGTTCCGGGGAGGACTCACTTGACCACGACCGAGCCTGCGCTACGTACGCGATTCGCGTCCTGGCTGCTGGAGGACGCGGGGGAGCAGCACTCCCAACTACCCGGACCCATGGCCAAACGCGCGCCCAAGGAACATCAGCATTCCTGGTGGAAGGTGATGTGCCTGACCGGTGTCGACTATTTCTCGACGCTCGGATATCAGCCCGGTATCGCGGCGCTGGCCGCGGGCGTGCTCTCACCGCTGGCCACCCTGGTGCTGGTGGCGCTGACGCTGCTGGGCGCGCTGCCGGTGTACCGCCGGGTCGCCAAGGAGAGTCCGCACGGCGGCGGTTCCATCGCCATGCTCGCCAAATTCCTGCCGAACTGGTGGGGCAAACTGCTGATTCTGGTGCTGCTGGGCTTCGCGGCCACCGATTTCACCATCACCATGACGCTGTCCGCGGCCGACGGCGCGGCGCATATCGTCGAGAATCCGCTCATGCCCGACGCGCTGCACGGGCATAACGTGCTCATCACCCTGGTGCTGCTGGCCTTGCTGGCGGCGGTGTTCCTCAAGGGTTTCAGCGAGGCGATCGGAATCGCGGTCGTACTGGTCGGTGTGTACCTGTCGCTGAATCTGGTTGTCGCCGCGCGGGGTCTGGTCGAGGTGCTCCGACACGGGTCGCTGGTCACCGACTGGGGCCATGCCCTCACCGCCGAACACGGCAGTCCGATCGCCATGATCGGCGTTGCGCTGCTGGTCTTTCCGAAGCTGGCGCTGGGTCTGTCCGGATTCGAGACCGGTGTGGCGGTCATGCCGCAGATCAAGGGCTGCCCCGAGGACACCGAGGAGCATCCGCGCGCCCGCATCATCGGCGCGCGCAAACTGCTGACCACCGCCGCGCTCATCATGAGCGGGTTCCTCATCGTCACCAGCTTCATCACCACCGTGCTGATTCCCGAGGACGCGTTCAAGGCGGGCGGTCCGGCGAATGGCCGCGCGCTGGCGTATCTCGCGCATGAACAGCTCGGCAATACCTTCGGCACCGTCTACGACATCAGCACCATCGCCATCCTGTGGTTCGCGGGCGCGTCCGCCATGGCGGGCCTGCTGAATCTGGTGCCGCGATATCTGCCGCGCTTCGGCATGGCACCGGAGTGGGCGCGCCAGATTCGGCCGCTGGTATTGGTTTTCGCGGCGGTCGCGTTCGGCATCACCTGGTATTTCGATGCCAGCGTCGATGCGCAGGGCGCGGCGTACGCGACCGGTGTGCTGGTGCTGATCACCTCCGCCGCCGTCGCGGTGACGCTGTCCGCGGCGAACAAGGGGCAGCGGTCGCGGGTATTCGCGTTCGGGCTGGTGTCGGCGATCTTCGTGTACACCACCATTGACAATGTCATCGAGAAGCCCGAGGGCGCGCAGCTGGCGCTACTGTTCATCGTGGCGACGCTGGTGGTCTCGTTCGCTTCGCGCTTCCGCCGGGCATTCGAATTGCGGGCCGTGACAGTCACTTTCGACGAGCGGGCGGCGGAGATGATCGATTCGCTGGCCGCGCGCGGTGAGGTCCGCATCGTCACGCACGATATCGATAAGCGCGAACCGGAGGAGTACGCGGAGAAGGAAGCCGATCAGCGCCGGGAAAGCCATATCCCCGAGGATGATCCGATCCTGTTCCTCGAGGTGATCGTCCGGGATCCTTCGGAATTCAGCACCGAATTGCTGGTCACCGATGTGGAGGTGGATCAGTATCACATCCTCTCGGTCGAGGCGGCGGCCGTGCCGAACTCCATCGCGGCGATCCTGCTGGCCATTCGCGACCGCACCGGCACCCCGCCGCACGTGTATTTCGAATGGACCGAAGGCAATCCGCTCACCAATCTGGTGCGGTTCATGTTCTTCGGTGAGGGTGAGGTGGCGCCGGTGACCCGGGAGATTCTGCGGCGGGCGGTGCCGCGGCGCTCGCAGCGGCCGCACGTCCACGTCGACAGCTGATCCGAGGCCGGTGCCCACGCGGTACCGGCCTTTTTCATGCCCGCTCAGCGTTTATGCCCGCTCAGCGCGGTGGCTCGGTCTCCTCCTTGAAGACCCGCAACCCCTCGCCGATCTTCCCGGCGGCGTGTTCGAGCTGTTCGGGGGTGAGGTACTTGCCGAACGCGGCGGCGTCGAGCAGCTGCCGCCGCACCTGCTCGAGATTCATCGTCGCCCAATCGCGTCTGGACAGTTCCGGCATGGCCCGAGAGATTACCTCGAGTCGAACCTTTGTTCGATACCGAACGGTCTGCGATTTGGTCTCACTGCCTCAGGCCCTCGATCCGCTGCCGCAGGTGGTCCAGCAACTTCTCCGGATCATCGAATTCGGCCGGATCGACCGCCGTCCCGAAATGAATCGTGACCTGCTGCGATCGATCGAACTTCGGCCCGTTCCCGCGCACCCGCCGCATCGGCAGCACCCGATCGGTCCCGGTCGTCCCCACCGGAATGATCGGAACCCCGGTCGCCAGCGCCAGTTTCGCCACCCCGGGCTTGTACGGCTCATCCTCCCCGGCCGCCACCAACCGCCCCTCCGGATAAATGATCAGCACCCCGCCGTACCGCAGCACCTGCTCTGCCCGCTCCAGCGCACTCTGCCCCGACCCGCTGTCCCTGCGCACCACCGGAATCTGCCCCAGCCGCCGCACCAACCACCCCACCACCGGCCAGGTCCACAACTCCGCCATGGCAATCGCGACAGCGCGCCGCCGCAGCGCACCCCACAAAAACACCGCGTCCAGCATGGAAATGTGATTGCTGGCAATGATCACCGGACCGGTCTTTGGCACCAGCTCCCGCCCGATCACGTTCACGCGCACGAAGTTCGACCACGCCAGCGCCCGCAGAATCCGGCGCACGAACTGGGTGACCACCCAGGCCCGCTTCCCGAGCCCCTTGGGCCGCTGTCCCGCATCGTCTTCCATCACAACCCCCGCAATCAGTCTGTCCGCGAACAGCTTCCATCCTTGTCGCCGGTCCGCGCGAGCGACACGGGGTAACTACTCGAGGACGAGAATCAGCAATCGGCGAAGGCCTGTTGGACTTTTGCCTTGTCGGTGATGCCGTTGGCGAGTAGGAGTTGGGTGAGGATTCGGGATTTGGCGGGGTTGAGGTCGAGGGCGGAGATGGTGCCGAGGTCGTCGTCGTTGAGTTCGGCGTTGCGGACTACGCTGCCGGAACCCACTCGGCTGGAACGGATTACGAGGACGCCCTTGCCCGCGGCGGCGCTGAGGGCGGCGACCACGGGCTTGGCGGTGTTGCCGTCGCCCACGCCCGCCAGGACGATGCCCTGTGCGCCGTGGCCGAGGGCGTCGTTGACCTGGGTCGCGTCCATGCCCGAGTGGGAGTAGACGATGGCGACCTGGGGGAGGGGGGATTTGTCCGGGACCGGGAAGGTCAGGCGCGGCTGGGTGGAGGCGGGCCCGGCGAAGGTGACCGCGGCGGCATCGACATGGCCGAGGGGGCCGGTATTCGGGGAGGCGAAGGTCTGCACGCTGGTGGTGTTGGTTTTGGTGACGTCCTTCGCGCCGTGAATGGTGTCGTTGAGGACGACCATGGTGCCGCGGTCGCGGGCGGCGGGGGTGGCGGCGACCTGGACGGCCGAGCGGAGATTGGCCGGGCCGTCGGCGCTCAGCGCGGTGGAGGGGCGCATGGAACCGGCCAGGACGACCGGCTTGGGGCCGGCGACCACGTGGTCGAGGAAGAATGCCGTCTCCTCGATGGTGTCGGTGCCGTGCGTGACGACGATGCCATCGGCCTTATCGTCGGCGAAGATCTGATTGATTCGATTCGCCAAGGTCAGCCACACCTCGTCGTTCATATCCTGGCTGCCGATATTGGAGATCTGCTCGGCGGTCAGCTTGGCGATCTTGTCGATGCCGGGGACAGCGTCGATGAGATCCTGGGCGGTCGCCTCACCCGCGGTGTAGCCGACGGCCGAGTTGGCATTGGCCTTACCGGCGATGGTGCCGCCGGTGGCCAGAATCGTGACGCGGGGGAGCTGACCGGGGGCGGGGGACTGCCGCGCGGCCTGCGATGTGGCCGACGGCTGCCCCGTCGCCTCGGAATCGGTTGAGCCATTTGCGCATCCCGCCACCAGCACCGCCGAACAGGCCGCCAAGCCGACCATCCCCAGAATGGACATTCGCGCCATTGTGCTCTCCTGTCGGATCGTGTCGCGATAGCGTTGCAGCACCACCGCTATGACAACCAGATTTCGAACCTCGCGATATCGCGTGTCGTGACAGTCGGCATTCATTTACCCATGTCACGGTATGCGCTGGATACGGATCGACCGCACTTCGACATACGGAGGTTGGACGATGAGCGTGGACAATGAGGTCGATCGCGGTACCGAGAAGAAGTATGAGCGACTCAGCCCGTTCGAACTGAAAGACGAACTCATCGATCTCGCCGATGAGAATATGCATAAGACGGCGCACGCGATGATCAACGCGGGCCGCGGCAATCCGAATTGGACCTCCGTGGTTCCCCGCTCGGCGTTCTATCTGCTCGGCCGATTCGCGGTCGCCGAAGCCGTCCGGGACTGGGATGAATTTCCGGGGCTCGGCGGTATGCCGCAATCCGCGGGCATCGCCGGACGATTCGAGCAATTCCTTGCCGCCGAACCCGCGAGCGCCGAGGTGGAGTTGCTGCGCGGCGCGGTCGAATACGGTGTCGGCACACTGAAATTCGATGCCGACGCCTGGGTGGGGGAGTTGGCGGACGCGATCCACGGCGACCACTATCCGGTCCCGGATCGCATGCTCACCCATATCGAACAGGTGGTGCACGCCTACCTCGACCAGGCGATGGGCGGTGCGCCCGCGGGCGGCTGGGATCTGTTCGCCACCGAGGGCGGTACCGCGGCCATGTGCTATCTGTTCGACAGTTGCGTGGTCAACGGCATTCTCGCGCCCGGTGACCGGATCGCGATCATGACGCCGATTTTCACGCCGTATCTGGAGATTCCGCATCTCGAGCGGTATCAGTTCGATGTGGTCGAGGTGCAGGCGTCCAAGGACGCCCCGGATGGAATGCACACCTGGCAGTACCCCGCCTCCGAGATCGAGAAGTTGGCCGATCCCAGTGTCAAGGCGCTGTTCCTGGTGAATCCGTCGAATCCGCCGTCGGTGATGCTGGACAAGCCGACGCTCGAACGCATCAAGCAGATCGCGGCGAAGGAGAATCCGAACCTCACCATCATCACCGATGATGTGTACGGGACGTTCGTCGAAGGCTTCCAATCGCTGATGTCGATCGCCGCCGCGAATACCATCGGCGTCTACTCGTTCAGCAAGTATTTCGGTTGCACCGGTTGGCGTTTGGGCGTCATCGCGGTGGCCAAGGACAATATCTTCGACCGGCGCATCGCGAATTTGCCCGCCGCGCAACGAGATGCGCTCACCAAACGCTATTCCACCATCGCGCTGGAACCGGCGAAGCTGAAATTCATCGACCGGATGGTGGCCGATTCGCGGGATGTTGCGCTCAATCACACCGCCGGATTGTCCACGCCGCAACAGGTTCAGATGGCGTTGTTCTCGCTGGCGGATCTGCTCGACAAGGATGCGCGGCACAAGAAGAACTGCGAGGCGATCATCGCGCGGCGACTGAAGACCCTCGCCGAGAGTCTCCAGGTGCCGGTGCCGCAAGATCCGAACGCGGCCAACTACTACGTCGAACTCGATCTGATGGTGTGGGTGAAACAGCATTGGAGCGCGGAGTTCGCGCAGTGGCTGCAAACCCAGCACGAACCGGTCGACCCGGTGTTCCGGCTGGCCGAACAGGGTTCGATCGTGCTGCTCAACGGCGGCGGATTCGACGGACCGCAATGGTCGGTGCGCGTGTCGCTGGCCAACCTCCGGCAGGACAGCTACGCCCGGATCGGGCAGTGGCTGCGGCAGATCATGGACGAGTATCACTCGGAGTTCCAGAACCGCACCAAGACTCGCTGACCCGGCTCGCTCCGATCGAGGACGGTTTCATGGACGCGATAAAAAGGTTCCTGCAGGACACGCCCGAGGCCGCGCTATTCCTTTGCCTGGCACTGGGTTACGCGATCGGCAAGATCAGGATCTGGAAACTGTCGCTGGGCGGCGTGGCCGGCACCCTGATCGTGGCGATCTTCGTCGGCATGGCCGGGCACATCACGGTGAACGCGCAGGTGAAGAATATCGCCTTCGCGCTGTTCATCTTCACCCTCGGCTACATCTCCGGGCCGACGTTCTTCGGCAGCCTGAACCGAAAGAGCTTGAAGTACGGCACTTTCACGCTGATCGAGGTGGCCAGCGTGCTGGTGATCACCGCGATCGCGACGCTGGTCATGAAGCTCGATCCGGGCACCGCGTCCGGGCTGCTGGCGGGCGGAGCCACCGAATCGGCGGCGGTCGGCACCGCGACCGATGCCATTGCCCGGCTCGACCGCCCGGCCGATCAGATCACCGCCATGCAGGCGAATGTCGGTACGGCGTACTCGATTTCGTACATCTGCGGGCTCATCGTGGTGGTGCTGCTGTCGAGTCAGATCTTTCCGCTCATCATGCGCATCAACCTGCGCGATGAGGCTGCCAAGCTGTGGAAGCAGCTCGGCGGCGGTGATGACGATGCCGACGGATCCGAAGTCGCCGCCGCACCGGACCTCATCGGCCGCGCCTTCCAGGTGCGGCGGGTGGCCGGGCAGACCATCGCGACGGTGACCGCGGACCTCGGCGGGCATCTGACCGTGGAGCGAATGTTGCGCGGCGGCAAGGTGATCGCGGTCGCGGACGATGTCGTGCTGCGGGCGGGGGATCAGGTGCTGGTGGTGGGTCCGCGCGCGGATATGGTGCCCGCGGAGGACGCCATCGGGCCCGAAATCGTCCCCAGTTCGGATCTGGAGACCGCGCTGGAGATCGACCAGGTGGTGCTCGATCACCGCCAGCGCGCCGCCACCCTCGGCGAGATCGACACACAGCTCGGCAACCGGCTGTACGTGACCGGCGTGGTCCGCGAGGACAAGGAACTCCCGCTGCATTCGAGCATGGCGGTGCAGCGCGGAGATACGGTGCGGCTCACCGGATCCAAGGCTGATCTCGCCAAAGCCGTTCCCTCCCTGGGGTATCGGCTCGACCCGACCGTCAAGGCCGACATCATCTACATCGCGCTGGGCGTTGCCTTCGGGTTCATGATCGGCAAAATCGTTGTCCAGGTGGGAAGCATCCCCCTGACGCTCGGCACCGGCGGCGGCTGCCTGCTCACCGGCCTGCTCTTCGGCTGGTTCCGCTCCAAGAACCCGGAGATCGGCCAGTACGCGCCCGCCGCGGCCGATGTCATCAAAACCCTCGGCCTCTCGGTCTTCATCGCCGTGGTCGGCCTCACCTCCGGCCCGCAGGCAGTAGACCTGGTCCGCAAATTCGGCTTCGGCCTCCCGATCGCGGGCGTCCTCATGACCGCCATCCCGGCGTGCATCTCCCTCGTCGTCGCCTGGAAATTCATGAAACTCCCAGCGCCCCTTGCCCTCGGCGCGATCACCGGCCAGCAATGTTCCACCCCGGGCATCTCGGCTGTCCAGCAGGTGGCGGGCAACGCAACCCCTTTGATGTCCTACACAATCGTCTACGCCCTCTCCAACGTCGCCCTCCCTCTCCTCGGGCCGATAGCGGTGGCCATGACCGAAGCCATATCCTGACCCGAATCGCCTCTCGCGCAGCATCATTCCGATAGACCCGTTCGAGTCAGGGAGTGTCATGAGCAAACTCGCCCTCGTCACCGGGGCCACTTCGGGTATCGGCCGGGCATTCGCCCGCCGCCTGGCCGGTGACGGGTACACCGTCATCGCGGTCGGCAGGCGCACCGACCGGCTGCAGGAACTCGCGGGCGAGTTCCCCGACAAGGTAATTCGTCCTTTGGCCGCGGACCTCGCCACCCTCGACGGTATCGACGCGGTCGCCGAAGCTGCCACCGAGCCACTCGACCTGCTGGTCAACAATGCGGGCGTGGCCTACTACATGCCGCTCAACGATCTCCCCGCCGACAAGGCGCGCGAACTGGTCACCGTCAAGGTGCTCGCCCCAACGCTGATCACGCGCGCCGCGGTGGGAGGCATGCAGCAGCGCGGCTCCGGCGCGATCATCAACGTAGCCGGAATGATCGCCTTCAGCGGCCCCGCCCCCACCACGGTCATGCCCCGCCGCGCCGTCTACGCCGGCACCCTCGCCCACCTCGTCGCCATGTCCCAAACCCTCAGCGCCGAACTCGAAAACACCGGCGTAAAAGTGCTGGTCCTCTGCCCGGGCGTAGTCGCCACCGAATTCCACGAACGCCAGGGCCTCGACCTGAGCGCTGTACCGCGCATGTCTGCCGACGACGTTGTTACGGCGGGCCTCCGTGGCTTGGAAATCGGCGAGGTCGTCTGCGCCCCCGGCGTCGAAGACCCCACCCTCCTCCCGAAGGTCTTCGAAGCCGACCTGGCCGCTTTCAATGGACAAAGCCCCACCCTCGCCACCCGCTACCGCATCGACTGACCCGGCTGTCGTGGATGCGCTGGAAGTATCCAGGGTTACTGCATTTCCAAAACCGTTGTGCTCAAACTGATTTCAATGTGCATTCGGGAACAGTCGATACTGCACACGGGTTGCCCATGGAATGACTCTCGGAATCGCGCTGGCCGCCACGAACGTGGAGAACTACGTCGACGCCATCGTGGCCAAGGCTCGAACAGCCCACGACCTCGGCCTGAAATCCGCCTGGTTCGGCCAGCGAATGGACTACGACTCACCCGCCCTGGCCGCGATCGTGGGCCGCGAAGTCCCGGGCCTTCAGGTAGGCACCTCCGCCATCCCCGTCGTCGGCCGCCACCCGGTGAACGTGGCCGCACAGGCCCAAACCGCACAGGCCGCGACGCATGGCCGCTACCACCTCGGATTGGCCGTAGGTTCGACCCTCATCGCCGACGCGTTCGGAACGCCATTCGATCGCCCCATCGCTCGTCTGCGCGAATTCCTCACCGCGACACTGCAATTACTGGAGACCGGCACGGCCGATTTCCACGGCGAACTGCTGACCGTCACACCGACCCTGCCAACGGCAGTCCCCGGCGCTCAACCCCGACCTCCCGTGCTGGTGGCCGCGATGGGTCCGCAGGCGCTAGCCGTCAGCGGCGAACTCGCCGACGGCATCCTCCCCTACCTGGCCGGTCCGAAAACCCTGACCACCCACATCGTCCCGGCGATCACCCGCGCATCAGCCACCAAACCCCGCGTGGTCGCCTTCGTCCCAGCCGTGGTCACCGCCGACATCGAGGCGGTCCGCGCCCACGCCCTCGACCAACTGTCCTTCTACGAACAGGTCCCCTCCTACAGCCGAGTAATCAACTTGGAGGGCGCATCCCGAGCCGCAGACCTGGCCCTGATCGGCGACGAGGAAACCGTAGCCGCCGGAATCCACCGCTACTTCGAAGCGGGAGCCACCGAAGTCGTCATCACCAGCACCGATCTGAGCAGTCCGGAGGATGAGCGTCGTACGTGGGAACTGGTGGGTCAGCTGGCCGCCGACCGTGTCGGCGCATGAGTCGCCGAGGCAATCCGAGTGGGGCGGGCGGGGCTCGAACCCGCGACCAATGGATTATGAGTCCACGGCTCTAACCGACTGAGCTACCGCCCCTGACCGCTGCGGGGAGCTGCGGGCCTCGCGATGTTACCCCGGGCCCGTGGGAGATGCCTAGTTGGGGGCTACGGTGTCGTAGGTTGATGCGGAAATCCCCCGGCGACGGTGTCGACGGGGGATTGGTTCGCGTGAAAGTGGTACGGGGAGAACGGGTCTGCTACTGGGCGAAGCGGGCGGGGATCTTGTTGAGTTCGAGCTGGTAGTAGAGGATGCCGAGGCCGAAGACGAAGTTCAGGAGGAAGCCGAGGATGGGGTTGCAGGTGCCTTCGAGGCCTGCGGCCTCTTGGGAGGCTTTGATGCGGTCGCCGGTGCGCCAGAAGCTGATCAGGAAGGCGATGCCGGTCCAGGACAGGAAGATCATGACCAGGAGGGGGCCTGCGACGGGGGCGTCGGGGTCGCGGCGGAGTTCGGCCATCTCCTTGTGGATCTTGTAGTACCAGACGAAGAAGTAGATGCCCAGGGTGATCAGGGGCCAGACTAGCCAGACCAGGACGGGGTTGCGTTCTTTGATGGGGGTGGCCAGCTGGGTGGGGTTCATGTGAATCCTGGTGGTGTGTAGGGGAGTTGAGGCTCCCGGTGTTGCGAGCGAGGCAACCGTAGTGGCGGCTTCGTGAGCAGATCGTGAACCGCATAGGGTGGCGTTACCACTCAGCGGGAGGAAGTCATGGCGAATCTGTTCGTGAATGTGCTACGTGGGCATCAGTGGATCTATGAGAAGAGCGGCGGGCTGGTCGGGCATCGGCTGCTGTTCGGGAATCCGACGCTGTTGTTGCGGACCGTCGGGCGCAAAACGGGGCAGCCGCGGACCTCGGCGCTGACTTACGCCAAGGACGGCAAGGATTACTTGGTGACCGCCTCCAACGGTGGATCCTCGCGGCCGCCGGGCTGGCTGGCCAATGTGAAGGCCAAGCCGGACTGCGAGATTCAGGTCGGGACCACCAAGATTCAGGTCACCGCCACGCCCACCTATCCGGATGATCCGGAGTACGCGCGCCGGTTCGCGTTGGTCGACAAGGTCAATGGCGGGCGGTACGCGGAGTACCAGAAGAAGACGACGCGGCAGATTGCCGTCGTGGTGCTCAGCCCCAGGTAGAGGCATAAAAGCCGCGCCGGGGTGAGCGAGACCACGGCGCGGCGTGTTGGACAGGTGAGTTAAAGGTCCGCTATCCTCTGCGGACGAGGGGAGTACTTCCCAAGAATCATTCCGGTCAGTACGGATCGCGCCATCGTGATCCCCGGGTGGTTGCCCATGGACACGGGTGAAGGAGACCTCAGGCGGTTTTTCCTGCCCGAGGAGGTCCTATGAGTACTGATCTATCATTCCTGGCGAGCCCCGCCGCCATCGAATCCATCGGAACGCCCTGGCTGTGGGCGAGCACCATCGGTGTGGTGCTGGCGCTGCTGGTCCTGGATTTCGCGATAACCCGCCGCCCGCACGAGGTTTCGATGCGCGAGGCGATCGGGTGGACGGTCTTCTACATCGCCCTGCCGATAGCGTTCGGCATCTTCCTGTGGGTGCGCAACGGCAATGAGACCGGGCTGGAGTTCTTCACCGGTTATCTGCTGGAGAAATCGCTCTCGGTCGACAACCTGTTCGTGTTCATGCTGCTGCTGTCCGCCTTCGCGGTCCCGGTGGCGCTGGCACAGCGGGTGCTGCTGTACGGCATCGCCGGCGCGCTGGTGCTGCGCGGCATCTTCATCGCACTCGGCGCGGCCGCCCTGGCCACGCTCGACTGGGCGTTCCTGCTGTTCGGTCTGATTCTGCTGGTCACCGCGGTGAAACTGCTGGCCGACGCGGCGGGCGGGCACGACCAGGAGGTCGATGTCTCGTCGATGAAATCGGTGAAGCTGATGCGCCGGTTCATGCCGGTCACCGATGACTACCGCGGCACCAAGATGACCGTGATCGAGGCCGGACGCCGCGCCCTCACCCCGCTGGCGCTGGTCGTGGCGGCGGTGATCGTCACCGACCTGGTGTTCGCCGTCGACTCGGTGCCCGCGGTATATGGCGTCACCGGTGACCCGTTCCTGGTGTTCGCCACCAACGCCTTCGCGCTACTCGGTTTGCGCGCACTGTATTTCGTGCTGCACGCCGCGCTCTCGCGACTGGTGCACCTGGCGTACGGTCTGGCCGCCATCCTTGCCTTCATCGGCGTGAAGCTGGTGCTGCACTGGGCGCACGGCGTCTGGAGCGGCGTGCCGACCATCCCTACGGCCGCCTCGCTGGTGGTGATCGTGGTGGTGCTGGCGACGGTGACCTTCACCAGCCTGCGCGCCACCCGGGGCCAGAACCGGGACGTCGAGACCGCCAACTGAGCCGCATGAGCCGATACCGCCGGGCAGCCACGCTGCCCGGCGGTTCGCCGTTCCGGCAGCCCCCAGAATCACCGCCATGTGCGCGCCGGAGTTCTCGAAGTACCGTGAATCATGATGCTGCAACGTTTCCGGCCACTCGGGGTCGACCGGATCAATAACGCGGTGCGGGACCTGGTACTTCCCGAAGCCGTCTACAAGACCTGCCCCTGGCAGCCCCGCGATCTGGTGGAAACCGGTCTGCGGCAATGGCTCCGCTGCTGCGGGGCGGCCATGCGGGACGGGCAGGTGATCGGAATGCCGTCGTTCGCGGTGGATGAGGCCTGGCACGGACTCATCCTGTGCACCATGCGCTATCAGCGCTTCTGCGACAGCGCGTACGGCCGGTTCCTGCACCACTTCCCGGCCGGTGAGGGCTCGGGCAATCCGGATGATCCGATGTCCGATCAGCTCGGCCGCACCGTGGTCGCCTGGAACATGGTGGCGCAGCCGGATGAGAAGTGCGTGCTGTGGGACCTGGATACCGTTGTGGGAGTGGATGACCCGTGGGGTGTCCCGGGTGAGCGGGTCGATCTCATCGAAGCGGCGCTGCGGGCCGAAGCCTGAAACCCGCAGCGCCGCAATCGATAGCTCAACTTCCGCCGCCGCCACCGCAGCCGCCCCCACCACCGCCGCACCCGCCCCCGCCACACCCGCTACCGCCACCGCAGCCGCCGCCATGACCGTGCCCGCCGCCGCAACCGCTGCCGCCGCCGCAACCGATCGAACCGCTGCTGCCGCTGCCCCCGTATTTGCTGCCGTAGCGGTAGCTCGAACTCCGATTGCGGCGGCCCCGACTCTTGATCTCCGCGCGATTGCTCGACCAGATCAACACCGCGACCGGCACCGCCAGAGCCACGAAAATAATGCAGGCAATGATCCCATGCATTGCGATTCACCTCCCCGATGTTCCTTGCTGTAATTGAAAACTACAGCGCCGCAAGACGGCTCGACAGACCCCGCAATTCGGGGAATGGAAATGGGTGTGAACGCCCGCGCTGCTGGGTACACGCAATTTCGGGACACGAAAACGCCCCCCGCGGATATCCGCGAGGGGCGCATGCTTATTTCGTGTTACGTGAGCTTCACGCGCGCCGCGAAGAACCGCGCCACGGCGGGGGCGAAGCGGTTGAAGCGGTACTGCAACCAGGCCTCCGGCGTCACCGGCACCACGTCACGGTTCTGCTCGACGGCCTTGAGGATCTGCGCCGCGACCTTCTCCGGACCGTAGCGGCGGGCCGCGTACAGCTTGTCGAAGCGCTCCTGCTTGGCGGCCTCGACCTCGGCCGAGACGCCCGAGAACCGGGTGTTGGCAACGATATTGGTGTGCACGATGCCGGGGCAGATGGTATGCACGCCGATACCCTTGCCGGACAATTCCGCGCGCAGGCAGTCGGAGAACATGAATACCGCCGACTTGCTCGTCGAGTACGCCGAGAAACCGCGCTGCGGCGTATAGGCCGCCATCGACGACAGATTCACGATATGCCCGCCGAGCCCGCGATCGGCCATGGCCTTACCGAAGGTGCGGCAGCCATTGATCACGCCGTAGAGATTGATATTGAGCACGCGATCGAATTCCGCCGCGGGCGTGTCGAAGAAATCGCCCGCCTGCCCGATGCCCGCATTGTTGATCAGGATGTCCGGCACCCCGTGCGCGGCGATCACCGCGGCGGCGTGCTCGGTGACCGCAGCCTCGGAGGACACGTCCAGCTGGTACGCGTGCGCCGTACCGCCTTCGCGCGCAATGAGTTCCGCGGTCTCCTTGGCGGAATCGAGGTTTATGTCCGAGAGCACCACCTCCGCGCCCTGCCGGGCGAAGGCCAGCGCGGTCTCACGGCCGATGCCACTGCCGCCACCGGTGATCACCAGCAGCTGATCCTCGAAAGGCCGCTGCTCCCGGCCGACTTCGGCACGGCGCAGCGCCCGCGAGGTCTCCCCGGTGCGCAGCGAATCGATCAATTCGATGGTCGAGGTGGCCAGCAGTTCCGGATGCGAGAACGGCAGCCAGTGCCCGCCGCCGACCTCACGCCGGTACAGGTTGGGCGCCCACTCCTTGGTGTCTGCGTACGGTGCGGCGCGCACCGCCACATCCCGGCGTGCGATGACCAGCTGCACCGGAACCTCGGTGCGGCGCTCACGCGGACCGGTCACGCGCTGCACGATATTGGCGCGGTAGATGCGCATACCGTCGAAGAAGTCGCGGCGGAACTCCGGCCCGAATTTGATGTTCTCCGGCGAGGTGTCGTTCATCAGCCCGACGAACCGCGACCACACCTTCTCGGTGCCCAGCGGGCGCAGCAGTACGCGCGGCAGCACCGGGGTCATGAACAGGCCGGTGTAGGTGGAGGACAGCAGCTGGGTGAACGGTCCCCAGAGCTTGCCGCGCGCCACGTTCTTCTGCATCCAGGCGCCCATATGGTCCAGGTTCGGCCCGGACACCGAGGTGAAGGACGAAATACGTTCGGCGGCTTGCGGTTCGCACACCGCTTCCCACATCTCCACCGAACCCCAGTCGTGCGCCAGCACGTGCACCGGCGCGTCCGGGCTCACCGCATCGGCGACCGCGAAGAAGTCGGCGGCGAAATGCTCGAGCCGGTAGTCCTCGGTGCGATCGGTGCGCGTGGACCGGCCGTGCCCGCGGGTGTCGTAGGTGACCACGTGGAAGCGATCGGCCAGCAGCGGCACCACCCGATCCCACAGGTGATTGTCATCGGGCCAGCCGTGCACCAGCACAATGGTTTCCGCGGACGGCTCACCGTATTCGTAGACGGCGATATCGAATTCGCCGCTGCGCACGATGCGCTCGGAGGCGGGGATGATGGTCTGTTCGGTCACGTTCTTCTCCGCGAAGTTCGAGGTGTGAAGCCGGGTCTGTCAGGGCTAGAGATCCAGGACCAAACGGTCACCGGTGCAACGGGATACGCAGATGAGCATGTCGCCCGCCGCGCGTTCGCCGTCGGTGAGCACGGTGTCGCGATGATCCACCTGACCACCGAGCGTGCTCACCCGGCAGGTGCGGCAGAAGCCCTGACGGCACGAATACGCGCTGTCCGGGCGGACTTTGAGCACTTCTTCGAGCACCGACTTGTCCGCGGGCACCTCGATGACCTCACCGGTGCGGGCCAGCTCCACCTGGAAGGCGGTGCCGTTGACCACCGGCGGCGGGGAGAAACGCTCGGAATACATTTCCACGCCGGGCATCTCGCGCACGGCGTCGGCGATGGTCTGGGTCATCATGACCGGACCGCAGCAGTACACCGAGGTGTCGGGGCCGACACCGGGCAGCAGATCGGCCGCGGTGGGCAGCCCGTGCTCGTCATCGGTCCGCACATTCACGCGCGATCCGAACGATTCCACTTCGGCGAGAAACGGAATCGTGTCCCGGCTGCGGCCGACGTAGGTCATGGTCCAGTCGACACCGAGTCGATGCGCCATGCGGATCATCGGCAGAATCGGCGTGATGCCGATGCCGCCCGCCACGAAATGCATTCGGGCGGCGGAGGATCCGTAACCGGGCAGCACGAACGGGAAGGCATTGCGCGGTCCGCGCACCGTCACCGCCGTGCCCACGGTCAGGCTCTCGTGCACCTCGAGCGATCCGCCGCCACCATTCGGTATGCGGCGCACCGCGATTCGATAGGCGTGCCGGTCGGCGGGATCACCGCACAGCGAATACTGCCGCACCTTGCCCGAGGGCAGCTCCAGGTCCAGATGCGCGCCCGGCCGCCATTCCGGCAGCGCGCGGCCGTCCGGGGCGGTGAACATCAGGCTGATCACATCGGTGTCGTGCGCCTCCACCCGGCGCTCGACCAGCACCAGCGCGGTGCGCCGGTCGTCGATCGGCGCGGGCGGCTGCTTCCGATTCACGAAAGTGGTCCAGCGCAACCGCGATTCGGCGATCAGATCCAGCACGCGGGTGGCGCGATCGGTGCGCTCCCTGCCGTACAGGTCCGCCGGCGGCGTGGCGGGAACCGGCCGGATGGTGTTCATGGTGGTCACGAGGCCATGATCCGAGCCGCCGGGGACTGCGCCAGGTACGCCACGGCCTGCGCGGTGGACCCCACGGGCTCGGGGGTGTAACCGGGCTTGAACGTGGACAGCGCGCTGATCAGCAGCGAGGGGATACCGGGCACCGAACCGCGCCACATGCACGCGAAGATCCGCATGACCAGCATCGGATACCGGTGATTGGGCAGCGACGGATCCTGATGCACCAGGTACTTGGTGCCGCGCAGCAGCAGTGCGATGAAGATCGGGAACACGATCAGCATGAGCGCGCCGCGGCGGACATAGCCCACCCCGAAGTACTCGGCCACATCGTGCGCGACCATGCGGTGCTCGACCTCTTCGGCCCCGTGC
The DNA here is from genome assembly GCF_042885355.1 of Nocardia sp. NPDC058058. Lineage (NCBI taxonomy): Bacteria > Bacillati > Actinomycetota > Actinomycetes > Mycobacteriales > Nocardiaceae > Nocardia > Nocardia sp. NPDC058058. The sequence goes on from NZ_JBHVSA010000004.1 coordinate 1,402,934, forward strand.
CAGCGGAACAGATCCAGCATCTGCGGGTCGGCGTCGAACTTCTCCAGATCGGCGTTGAGGATCCAATCGCCGAGGAAGGCGAAGAAGTGCTCCAGCGTGGCGATGACGCCCAGGCGCTCCACCAGCACCTGCTGCTGTGCCGCCGCGGTGCGCATCTCGCGGTGTCCGAGCGTCTTGCGGAACAGGAATTCCGCCTGCCGCACATAGGGTTCCACGTCGATGCCGTGCGTGGCCAGCACCTCTTCGAGGGCGCCGTTATGGCTTTCGGCGTGCATGGATTCCTGGCCGATGAAGCCGATCATGGCCTCGCGCAGCTTCTCGTCGCGCACCAGTTCCAGGGCTTCGCCGTAGGTGACCAGGAACATGCGCTCGCCCTCGGGCAGCAGCATGCTCAGCGCGTTCAGCACGTGTGAGGCGACGGGTTCGGAGGCCATCCACACCGGTTTGGTGTTCGACCAATCGAATTGCACGTTCCGGGCGTGCAGGGCTACCTCGCCGGGTTCGATCACCGTACGGCGGCCCAGTTTCGGAAGTAGCTTCATCGATACTCCTGGTTAGTTCCAATGACACGACTTTGTGACGTGACGGCCGGGCGCGAGGCCCGGTCATCGTTTGCTGCGTGAGCGTAGCAATATTCTACGCATATATGGAACCGCCAGTAACAGCTAAACCGTCAATGCGCCGTGGCGAGGTGCTCACCGTAGAAGAGCATCAGGCCCACACCCGCGGATATGCCGCCGAGCAGCCAGAATCTGATGATCACCGCCGTCTCCGGCCAGGTGCTCAGCTCGAAGTGATGGTGGAACGGGGCCATCTTGAACAGCCGGGTCCGGGTGGTACGGAAGACCGCGATCTGTAGCAGCACAGACAGAATCTCGGCCACGAACAGCGCGCCGATCACCACCATGAGCAGTTCGGTGCGGGTCGTGATGGAGATGCCGGCGATAAGCCCGCCCAGCGCCAGCGAGCCGGTATCGCCCATGAAGATCTTGGCCGGATTGGCGTTCCACCACAGGAAGCCGATGCAGGCCGCCGCGCCGGATGCGCACACCAGCGCCAGATCCAACGGGTCGCGGACCTGATAGCAGGCCGGGCCGGGCTTGATGGAACACGCGTTGGTGTACTGCCAGAGCGTGACGATGACATACGCGCCCAGCGCCAGCGCCATGGAACCCGCGGCCAGGCCGTCCAGGCCGTCGGTGATATTGACGGCGTTCGACCACGCCACCACCAGGAACACCACGAGCACCAGGAATACGACCACGCCGAAGGACAGGAAGGTGTAGTCGCGGACATAGGACAGGTGGCGGCTGCCCGGGGTCAGGCCGGAGCTGTTCGGGAAGCGCAGGGCCAGCACGCCGAAGACGATGGCGGCGGTGAGCTGGCCGAGATACTTGCCCTTGGCGGTGAGGCCGAGATTGCGGCGCTTGGTGAGCTTGATGTAGTCGTCCAGGAAGCCGACGATGCCCAGCGCGGTCGCCAAACCCAGCACCAGTAGGCCCGAGACCGTCAAACCCTCTGCGTCATAGCGGATTCCGATCAGATGCGAGCCCAGGTAGCCGGCCCACATACCGACCAGGATGGCGATGCCACCCATGGTGGGGGTGCCGCGCTTGGCCTGATGGCTGGCCGGGCCGTCGGACCGGATCTCCTGTCCGACATTCCTTTTCGCGAACAGCTTGATGAGCAGCGGTGTCAATGTTATCGACACCGCGAGCGCGATCATCACCGCGAAAAGAATCTGCCTCATCTGACCACCTCATGCTGCCGAACGTTCGCCATGACGCTATCGCCAGCCGGTACCACGGTTCACAGGCGGGTTCGGCTCAACGGGCCGCGCAGGGGCGGGACCAGCCATCATGTGTACCGCATCCGGGCGACAGTTGTGCGTCGCCCGAGGGCAGATCGGGCAAAAGGGACGTGCCTACCGGTGTTGACCGGAATTCGGTGGCTAGAGCACCGCCTGCGTCTGGGTCACCTTGGCGACGAGTTTGCCTGCGTCATCCCGGATTTCGGTCTCCACCACGATGAAACTGCGGCCCGCATGCAACGGGCGCGCCGTCGCGGTCGCATAACCCGAGCGCACCCCGCGCAGGAAATTCGTCTTGGACTCCACCGTCGTGGTGCCCTGCTTACCCTCGGGCAGATTCAGGAACGCGCACACCGCGCCGGTGGAATCCGCCAGCGCCATCAGCGCGCCACCGTGCAGCGCGCCGCCCAGCGTGCACAGCGACTCATCCCAGGCGAGCCGACTGCGCACCTGCTCCGGACCATGCTCGAGCACCTCGATACCGAGCCGGTCCGCGAACGGCATGGTGCCGAAGAGTTTCGCGCCGATCGGATCCAATGGAGATTCAGTCATGAGATCGACTGTGCCCGAGAGTCGGATCCACGTCGATTACCTCGAGGGTAATGCGAGAGCCTCCGGTGCGGTTCTGCCAGACTCGGCGGGTGCGGGTAGGTGTATTGGGGCCGGTGGCGGCGTGGGCCGAGGATGGGACGTCCATCGAGGTCGGTGGGGTCAGGGTGCGGATGCTGCTGGCCCGGTTGGCGCTGGAGGCCGGTGGGGCGGTGCCGGTCGGTGCGCTGATCGACGGGTTGTGGGGTGAGGAGCCGCCCGCGGATGCCGCGGGGGCATTGCAGGCGTTGGTATCACGGTTGCGGCGGGCGCTGGGCGGAGCGGGGGCCGTGGAGCTCGGAGCGGGCGGGTATCGCCTGCCCGGGGTCGAGGTGGATGCCGAGCGGTTCGAAGAATTGGTGAAGCGGGGGCGGCGTGAACTCGCGGCCGCGCAGGCCGAATCCGGCGCGGGGCGGGGCGAATCCACGCGCGTGAAATCCGCGGCGGCCACGTTGACCGAGGCGCTTGGATTGTGGCGTGGGCCGGTGCTCGGGGATGTGGAGGATGCCCCCTTCGCGCAGGCCGTGATCGCGCGGCTGGAGGATATGCGGGCCGGGGCGGTCGAGGATCGATTCGCGGCGGAAATCCAATCGGGGCGATTCGCTGAGATTCTCGTCGATCTCGAGGTCGAGGGGAGCGCGCATCCGCTGAGTGAGCGGCTCGCGGCATTGCGCATGCGTGCGCTGGCCGCCGCCGGGCGGCAGTCCGACGCGCTCGCGGTGTACGAGGATATGCGGGAGCGGCTGGGGGATGAGCTCGGGATCGATCCCTCGGCGGAATTGCGCGACACCCATCTCGCGCTGTTGCGCGGGGAGCTCGAAAGTCCGCCCGTGCGTAAGGAACCCGTCGGGAGCACGCTGCCCGCGCGGTTGCACAGTTTCGTCGGGCGGGATGGGGAATTGGCGGCCGTCGCACGGCTGCTCGGGGAATCGCGGCTGGTCACCATTGTCGGGCCGGGCGGAGCGGGTAAGACCAGGCTGTCGCTCGAGGCCATGTCCCGGTATCAGGGCGGGCCGGTGTTCTTCGTGCCGCTGGCCGAGATCGGGACACCGGATCAGCTCGCCGACGCCGTCGCGGGGGCACTCGAGCCCGACGGGGCTCCCGCCGATAAGACCGCGCGCTTGGCCGAACTGCTGGATGTCGGTGCGGCGGTATTGGTTCTGGACAACTGTGAGCACGTCATCGCGGCGGCCGCCGAACTCGCCGCGCGGCTACTGGACCGCCTGCCGCACTTGCGAATTCTCGCCACCAGCCGGGAGCCGCTCGCCATCACCGGTGAGGCGCTGTGTCATCTCGAACCGCTCGCCGTCCCGGGCGCGGTCACCGAAGCCGCTGTCGCGCAACGTTCCCCGGCGGTGCAGCTCTTCCTCGATCGAGCCGTCGCGGTGCGCCCGGGTTTCACCCTTGACGATCGCACCACCGGACCGGTGGTGGAGATCTGCCGTCAACTCGACGGTGTCCCACTGGCTTTGGAGTTGGCCGCCGCCAAGCTTCGCGCGATGAGCGTCGATCAGATCGCCCGCCGCTTGGATGATCGCTTCCGCCTGCTCACCTCCGGCAGCCGCACCGCTCTGCCGCGCCAGCGCACGCTGCTGGCGTTGGTGGAATGGAGCTGGGACCTGCTGGAGGACCCGGAGCGTGTCCTCGCCCGTCGCCTGTCGGCTTTCCCCGGCGGCGCGACAGTCGAAGCGCTGGAAGCCATTTGCGCCGATGACACGCTCCCGGCCGACGATATCGTCTACCTGCTCGGCGCACTCGTGGAGAAATCCGTGGTGCAGGTGTCGGACGACGACCAGCCGCGCTACCGCATGCTGGAAACCATCCGCGCCTACGCCGCCGACCAGCTCGCGGCCTCCGGCGATGATCTCACCGCGGCGTTCACCCACCACTACCTGATTCTCGCCGAACAACTCGAGCCGCTGCTGCGCACCGGCGAACAACTCAGCGCCATAGCCGTTTTCGACGCCGAACACGCCAATATGGCCGCGGCGCTCCGCATCGCCACCCACCGGGCCGATCCCGGGAGGCCCGCCGCGCAACCGTTCTCCGAAGGGGCGCGCGGTGCTGGACAGGCTGCCGCGGTACAGCGCGATCCCGCCGGACGTGCGCGGCTGGCGAGCCGGTTCGCACGGGCCATGTTCTGGTACTGGGGGATTCGGGGGATGAGCAGTCAGTTCGAGACCGCCGTCGCCGGTGTACTGGGGTTCGGCGATGAGCTGCCGGAGAACGAGCGGGCCGCCTTCCGGGTGATTCAGTTGATGGCCGGAGCACCCGCGGACGAATCGGTGTCGGTGCGGGAACTGGTCGAGGACTGTGTGCGGACCGGAGCGCTGGATTTCCATCCGGCACTTCCGCTGTGGACGTCATTGCTGGCGTTCCAGGCCGGTGAGGATGAGCTGGGGGAGCAGCAACTGGAGCGGGCACTGGAACGACCGGACCCGTGGTTACGGGCCAGCGCGCACCTGGCGCGGGATATGGCCTGCACCGGGCGCGGCGAATTGCTCGCCGGGGCGGCGGAACGGCGGGAAGCCCTGCGGGACTTCCAGATCGCCGGAGATCGCTGGGGGCTGGGCATGGCCCTGCTCGCGGTCGGCCGGGATCATTCGCTGCGCGGGGCGCACGCCGAGGCCATCGCGGCATTCGGCCGCGCCGTGGTGATCGCCTCCGAACTCGGCATGGAAGACGATGTCTTCACCAGCCGCACCGAACTCACCCGCGAACGCCTGCGCAGCGGCGACTTCACCGGGGCCGAGAACGATATTCGCGCCGCACAGCGGGTGGCCGAAGAACTCGGCTATGTCCGAATGACCGCCATCCTCGGCCTCGCCGAAGCCGAATTGCACCGCCGCACAGGCGATGTGCCGCAGTCCGAGCGCGACCTCGACCTGCTCGAACAACGCCTGTCCCGACTGCCGATCCCGGACGGCACCGTGCCGAACCGAATCGCCCTGTCCCGCATGGCGAACCAGCTGTCCGAGCGCTCCGTCATCGCCGCACGCAAACTGCTCCCCGAGGTGATCGAGGGCGCGTTCGCCTACGGAGATGTAGCGGCCAGCACGCAGGCCGTCGCACAGGCGGCCGAACTGTTGGCCAAATTACAACTGCTGGAGGATGATCCGTCCGCCGCGGCCACCACGCTCGGCATGAGCGCGGTTATCCGAGGCGTATTCGACGATGGCGAACCCGAACTCCGCGACCTCGTCACCGAACTCGTCGCCCGCCTGGGCGAGCAAGCCTTCCGCTCCGCATACCTCGCCGGTTCCGACCTCCCACGAGCCGAAGCGCTGGCGCGGCTGCGCGCCGAGACTGCCGGGGTGACGGGTGGTTCCGTCACCCCCGGTGGCGCTAGACCCTGGTGAAGAGTCGGCCTGCGAGGTCCAGGCCGATGATCGTGCCGGAGGCGTTGCGGCTGAAGTAACCGCGTTGGCCCTTGAAGGAGCCCTCGGTGATGATGTATTCGTCGCCGTCACCGGGGAGCAGGCCGAAGGGGAAGGGCGGGTGGTCCTGGGGGAGGTCGGTGTCGGAGGCGGCGCGGATTTCGGGCTTGATCTTGCATTCCAGGGATAGGCCCGCGGCGTCGTTCAGGACGGTCATGGTCATGGCGTCGATGTCGTAGGTGCCCACCAGTTCTCCGGCGCGGTCGGGGTCGTAGGCGATCGGTTCCGGGTCGGAGTCGACGACGCCGAGGTAGTGCTCGAGCGCCCAGCGGACGATGGCCACATTGGCGGGGATGCCGTCGGGGCTGGCGTTGGACATCACCGAGATGGCGAAATCGTGCTCGGGCACCAGCAGTAGCTCCGAGAACTGGCCGAAGCCCGAACCGCCGTGGCCGACGGTGCGCACGCCGTCGACATCGCGCAGGAACCAGCACAGGCCCAGGGCATCGCCCAGGGTGCTCGACTTCAGTTCGACGGTGGGCTGTTTCATGAGGTCGAGCCAGGCGGCGGGCAGCACGGTTTCGCCGTCCTCGGTGGTGCCGTCGCCGAGTTGGAAACGCGCCCAGCGCAATTGCTCGGTCACGGTGGAGGAGATGCCGCCGCCGGGGTTGTTGGCGCGGTTGCCGCTCCAGGCGCGGATCACCGACAGCTCACCGTCCTCGCCGCGCTCGTGGCCCACCGAGAAGCGACGGGTCATGAGCTCGTTGCGCAGGTAGCCGGTGGCGGTCAGACCCAGCGGCGCGAGGATCCGGGTGCGCACGACATCCTCGAACGTTCGCCCGGTGACGTTCTCGATGACGCGGCCGACCAGGTTGTATCCGGCCTGGCTGTAGGAGGCGCGCACACCGGGTGCGGCGATGAGCGGAAGCTCCGCCAATTCGGCGACGAACCGGGCCAGCGCGTCATCGCCCTCGCCGGTGTCATTGATGAGATTCCATTCGAATCCGGAGGTGTGATTCAGCAGCTGCTCGACAGTGATTGTGGCGGCGGAGGTTTCGTCGATCAGGGTCAGCTCCGGCACATAGGTGCGCACCGGTGCGGCCAACTCGATCCGGCCCTCGGCGACCAGTTGCATGATCGCGGTGACGGTGAACGTCTTGCTGACCGAGCCGATCGTGAACAGCGTGTCCCGGTCGACGGGCAGCGGATTCTCGATGCTGGTGACGCCGTGCGCGGCGAAGATCTCGCGGCCGTCGACCCGGACGCCCACGCTGATACCGGGGATGCCGAATTTCTCGGCGGTGGCGGCGACGAATTCCTGGAGCGCGATATCGGACATGTCGGGTACCTCTTCCGTGGTTCGGTAGCGGCTCACTGGTGTCCGCTCATCCGGTCTGAAATCAGCTTGGCGAGCGGCGCTGACAGTCGGCCGACAGTGCGCTGACAGACCCGGAGAGTGCGCTGACAGCCCCGGAAAGTGCGCCGACAGCACCCGCGCGGGCACTTATCGGCGGGTTCTTCGCGCTGGTAGAAGACCTCTCTCAGCCGCCCATCAGCTTCGCGCTAGCAAATGCTCAGTGAACTGGGGCAGGCTTATTTCTTTCCGATCGAAAATAGTCATCTACCGAGGAGATCACTCGCGTGCGATTGTCGAAGACCTTGGGCGGCGCGGTTGTCGCGTTGACCGCAACCGTCCTGCTACCAATCGCCGCGGGCACCGCCTCCGCCGCTCCCGCATCGGCATTGAGCCCCTCCGGCACCTCCGCGGATGGTTCCAAGATCGTTTCCAGCGCCCCCGGCGACGGTCGCACCATCACGCTCCAGGTCTACTCGGCCGCGATGGGCAAGAACATCCAGATCGACGTACAGCGCCCGGCCGATACCTCCGCCCCGGCCCCCGTGCTGTACCTGCTCAATGGCGCGGGCGGCGGCGAGGACGCCGCCACCTGGCAGAAGCAGACCGATGTGCTGAACTTCCTGGCCGATAAGAACGTCAATGTGGTGCAGCCGGTCGGCGGCCAATTCAGCTACTACACCGATTGGCGCGAGCCGGATCCCAAACTGGGCGTGAACAAGTGGAAGACCTTCCTCACCGAGGAACTGCCGCCGCTCATCGATCGCGCGTTGAACACCAACGGGCGCAATGCGATCGCCGGACTCTCCATGGCGGGCACCTCGGTATTGCAGCTGCCCATCGCCGCGCCGGGGCTCTATCGGTCGGTGGCCTCCTACAGCGGCTGCGCTCAGATCAGTGATCCGCTGGGCTACAACTTCGTCAATACCGTGGTCGCCGCGGGCGGTGGCGATGCCACGAATATGTATGGCCCGCAGGGCGATCCGATGTGGGCGGCCAATGATCCGTACGTGCACGCCGACCAGTTGCGGGGGCTGAACCTCTACATCTCCAGCGGTTCCGGTCTGCCCGGCCCATGGGACACGCTGGACGGCACGCACACCCTGCCCGGTGTCGGCGGCCTGGCGAATCAGGTGACCGTGGGCGGCACCCTGGAGGCCGCGACCAACTATTGCTCGCACAATTTGCAGACCAAACTCGGCCAGCTCGGCATCCCCGCCACCTTCAATTTCACACCGACCGGAACCCACTCGTGGGGCTACTGGCAGGATGACCTGAAGAATTCCTGGCCGGTGCTGGCGGCCGGACTCGACCTGCCCGCCTGACCGGAAGTTCTTCGCACACAAAGACACCGGCTCGCCTCCAAGGGGATGTGGAGGCGAGCCGGTTTCGCGTTACCGATTACGAGCCGAGTTCGAAGCTCGGATAGCCACTGTCGCGCTCGTCGTCGCAGAACCGGCGGTAATTGCCGAAACCGCCGATGTACGGCATGAATACGCGCTTCTTACCCTCCACATTCGCACCCATGTACCAGGAATTCGCCTGCACGAACAGCGTGCCCTCGGCGACCTCCATGAGGTGATCGGTCCATTTGGCGGCGGCCTCCTCGCGAGCCTCTACCTGCCGAATCCCGTGTGCGCGGCAATGTTCGATGAGCGCGAGCACCCAATCCAGCTGCTGTTCGGAGTGCAACACCATATTCGCCATCACCGAGGGGGTGCCGACGCTGTTGATGCTGAACATATTCGGGAAACCGTGAATGCCGAAGCCCAGGTAGGTGACCGGGCCGTCGGCCCAGGTATCGCGCAGCCGGGTATCGCGCGCGCCCCGGATATCGATGCGCAGCAGCGCGCCGGTCATGGCGTCGAATCCCGTTGCGTAGACCAGGGTGTCGATCTCGATGAACTTGTCCCCGGTGCGAATGCCGGTGGGGGTGATCTCCTCGATCGGCTCGCGGCGCAGGTTCACCAGTGACACGTTCGGGCGATTGAACATCTCGTAATAGCCCGAATCGGTGCAGATGCGCTTGGTGCCGATCGGATGATCGGTGGGAATGAGATCCGCTGCGACGGAATCGCTCTCGACCTTGGCGCGAATCTTGGCGACCGCGAAATCGCGCACGATCTCATTGGCCGCGATATCGCTGTTCTGATCCGGGAACACCTTGTTGAAGAGCACGCCGCCGCCGTTCCAGCGGTCCTCCATGGCGGCCTCGCGATCGGCGGGGCTCATCTCCAGCGCTTTGGTCTGCAAGCTCGGATGCGGGGTGGCTGCGGGGGCGTAGTAGGACTTCTCCCGCCGCTGCCCGTAGGTGGCGCGAATATCCTGCTGTTCCTGCGTCGTCCACGGCCGATTCGGCATGGGCACACTGAAGTTGGGGGAGCGCTGGAAGACCGTGAGCGCATCGGCTTCCCGGGCGATGATGGGGGAGACCTGAATGCCGGAGGATCCGGTGCCGATCACACCGACCCGCTTACCTTCGAAGGACGCGCCTTCCTCCGGCCAGCGGGCGGTGAAAAGCTCTTCGCCCGCAAAGGTTTCCACGCCCGGGATATTCGGCTTGATCGGCGCGGACAGGCAGCCGGTGGCGAAAACCACGAAGCGGGAACGGAATTCGTCACCCGAGGCGGTGGTGATCGTCCAGATCGCTGCCTCGTCGTCGAAATGCGCCGCGGTGACGGTCTGTTCGAAGCGGTAGCGCCGCTTCAGATCGAAGCGCTCGGCCACGTGCCGGATGTAGGCCAGGATCTCCGGCTGCGCGGCGAAACGCTCTGTCCAGTTCCAACTCTGCTGCAGATCGTCATCGAACGAATAGGAGTAGTCCACGCTCTCCACATCGCAGCGCGCGCCCGGATAGCGGTTCCAGAACCAGGTGCCGCCCACATCCGCGCCGGCCTCCAGGCCCAGCACGTTCAGTCCGGCCCGGGCGGCCCGATGGACACCGTAGAGACCGGCGAATCCGGCGCCGATGATGATCACATCGTATTGCTTGGCCTGCTCGGCGCTGGCATGCATGCGTGCCCTCTCGACTTCATCCAGAAACTATTTCGATTAGGCATATCGTCGAGCGCGCGGCGACGGGCCGCGAGGGTACGTCCCACTGACCAGGAGACACCCCTCCGTCATCCCGGCATGTTTCTGGCCGGGATCCACGGTTGTAAGGGTGAATTCCGGCCAAAAGCGCGCCGGAATGACGAGGTTGACTATTCGTGCGCGGGTTCGCCGGTGACGATGTGATCGGCGTGGTTCAGGCCCTCCCGGACCAGGCGCGCCAGGTGACCGTCCCGAATGCGATAGATGATGCGGCGGCCATCGCGCCGGGTATCCACCAGACCGGTGAACCGCAGCTTGGCCAAATGCTGGCTGACCGCCGTACGGGACGCGCCGCACGCCTCGGTGAGCGCGGTGACATCGGCCTCGCCGTCGGCCAGAATCCAGAGAATATGCAGGCGGGTGGGGTCGGACAGCATGCGGAAGGTGGCGGTCGCCGCGTCCAGGCGCGCCTGATCCGGATCGACCGGATGCGTGAGACTGGCAGCGGCGGGCAATGATTTCGCATTGCTCTTGCTCACCATGACTCACCTTCCTGCGGTCACCTCACCACCCACCGTGGCGAACGCGGGCCACACCCGCGCGGCCGTCGTAGCTGCCAGTGTAGCGATGACCGCCAGTACCACCGCCGTGATCGGCAGCCCGGCCACCGCGCCCAGCCCGCCTGCGATGGGATAGGTGAGCAGGAAACACGCGTGCGAGAGCGAGAACTGCGCGGTGAAAACCGCGCCGCGCGAATCGGAATCGGATTCGGCGCGCAGCAATCGCGCGGACGGGGTGTTGATCATGGAGGTGCCCGCGCCGAGCGCGAGCCAGGTCGCGGCCAGCAGCGCGCTACCGGCGAACGAGCCGAGCAGTGGAATCACCGCCGCGGCCGCCAATGCGCCCGGCAGCACGCGGCATCCGGTCAGCATGACCGTGCGATCCGAGATGCCCGTCAATATTCGGGGCAGCGCGAGCGCCACCAGCATGGAGCCCAATCCGAAACAGCCCAGTGCCAGCGCCACATCGGAATTCGTGCCGCCGAGCCGCTCCCGGACATAGACCACGGTATTCACCACGACCAGCGAAGTAGCCGCCGCCACAACCAGATTCATGGCGAGCAGCCCGCGCAGCACCGGCCGCCGCGTCATGATGCGCGCACCGTGCGTGATGCGTGCCCACAGCGGTCCGGAGCTGTCACCGGTGAGCCGGGGCAGGCGCGCGGTGCGCACCATGGTCGCCGACACCACGAAACCGGCCGCGGTGCCCAGGAACAACGCGTGATAACTGATCACGGTGAGCGCGGCGGCCGCGAGAATCGGGCTCACCAGCGATTCCATGTCGTAGGCCAGCCGCGATAGCGAGAGCGCCCGGGTGTAATCCCGCTCATCCGGCAGCACATTCGGAATCACCGATTGGAACGCCGGGGTGAAGGTCGCCGAGGCCGATTGCAGCAGTGCGATCAGCAGGTAGATCTCCCACGTACGCGTGATGAACGGCAGTGCCAGCGCGATCGCGGCGCGCAGGACATCGGCCGACACCAGCAGCACGGTGCGCGGCACCCGTGCGGTGAGCGCCGAAATGACCGGCGCCACAGCCACATACGCGAGCATCTTGACCGCGAGCGCGGTGCCCAGCACCACCCCGGCGTCGGCGCCCGCGAGATCGTAGGCGAGCAGGCCGAGCGCCACGGTGAGCAGGCCGGTACCCAGCAGTGCGACCACCTGGGCGGTGAACAGTCGCCGGAATCGGGTGTGCCGCAGGACATCGAGCATGCGGCCGAGCATACGCCAATAAGTGCGCAGATGTGCACATGAAGTCGTATGTGCGACCCGGGACCGCTATCCTCGCTCGGTATGGGCAGGAACCCGGCGGTCGGGACCGCGGCCGCAGTTGCCGCACTACTACTCTCGGGCTGCGATTCGCACGGCAGCGCCGAACCGGCGCCGAACCTCGCGGGCAGCGCCGTCCCGGTGGTCTCGACCACCGTCGCGCCCACCGCCGAACCCGCGCCCGCCACCCCGCCCAGCGCCGCCCCCGGCGCGGTACTGCAACCCTGCGGCGATATCGGTACGGCCACAACGGCTCCCGACTGCCGACTGCAATCCCACGATATCGCCGGACTCGGCTTCGAGATCCGCCATACCGGCAGCCGGGCGCATATGACCACCACCGTCGCGGTGCTCGACGCGAACGGCTCCGCCCGCCAAACCATCACCGAAGCCGATACCGATGTCGCCGGAACCGTCCCCAAACTCCGCGATCTGGACAATGACGGCCGCGATGAACTGATCATCCCGCTCGCCCTGGCCACCGCCAACGCGCGCTACGCGATCTACCACGCCACCGGCGACGCCCTCGACTATCACCGCGCGGGCGAACTGGCCGGAGTCGGCATGGACACCTCCGCCGCGAACTACGTGGTGGTGTCCTCCCGCGTCGGCTACGCCGCCTGGGATATCGAATTCTGGACCTTCGTGACCGATAAGCTGCGCCCGCTGCTCACCGCCCAGGTGCGGCCCATCGACGACGGCACCGGCAAAGTCGCCGGAACCACCTGCACCGCAATCGATTCCGGCGGACTCAACATCACCGGCCTGAGCCTGGGCGAGGCCACCCAGCAATTCTGTGCCGAACCCGCCGTACAACGCATCCGCCGCAACTGACCGGCCCGCGACTACACCCCGAAGGTGCCGGCGACTACACCGCGCGGACGATACGTACGCCCGGGGAAAATACGGGGTATCTCGGGGGAATTACCGATGTCGTGCCTGCTCACGGCCGCCGAGAATGGAGTCAGGTCATCGACCCGGCTCCATTGGATCCGGTGACGGCGTCCCGACAGCGTGGTCGGGGGGTTTGCGCAATGGGGCGCACGAGAACGTAATGGGGCGCACGAGAATCAGAGATTGGCACCCTTCGCGCGATTACAGGCGCGACACAGGATCTGGAGGTTGGCGGCGCTGGTGGCTCCGCCCCGGCTCAACGGAATGATGTGGTCGAATTCGAGATAGTGGCTCTCGCCGCACTCGACGCATTTACCACCGTCCCGCTGCCAGACCTGGGCCTTGATCTCCTGCGAGATGCTGCGGGTATCGCGGCGGCCCGGTGACAGCGTGAGGCGTTTGGCCACCCGCAGCGCACCCTCCATGGTGGCGGCGACATGATCGGGATCGGCGACCTCGAAGACCGCGCCGCCGCGCGCGGAGGTGGCGGCAACGGCCACCCGGCCGCCCGTAGATGTCACCGAAACAACGCGCGCCCAAGGCATTTCGGTGCCGGTATCCGGGCCGGTGAAACGCAGCTTCTTATTGCTGCAAATCAGACGGCCCTCGGTGAGCTTCGGGCCGCGCGCCAACTGCCGGATGTGAATCGCGGGCACATTCAGATGTAGCCGCTCCGCCGGATCCAGATGCAGGCCGGTCGCGCCCAGTACCGGCAGCTCGCCCGAGCGCAGCCGGGTCAGCATGCGGCCGCGCCCCATGCGGCGGCGCAGATCCTCGATGAGCGGACCGTCCAGGGCCAGCGCGGCGATGGCGGCCTCGAAATCGTCGAGTTCGGACTGTTCGATGGTGCCGTCCGCGAACGCGAACGTCACCATCCGCTCCATATGGTCCTGCGCCACCGGCCGCAGTGTGCCGAACCCGGCGGCCGCCTCGATGCGCTGATAGCGCAGCGACGCCCACAACCCATCCCATTCCGAGCCCCGCGGCCCGGCCGTGCGCAAGACCCGCTCGGCCCGGCCGCGCCAGCCCGACAGGTACTTCTCGATCTCCTCGGAACACTCCCGGCACAGCGCCGGACCGCCGAACAGGCGCCACCGGCGCGGGCGGCCGCAGCGCGCGCAGTGCCTTGCGTCCACGGACAGAGCGGCGCGCGTGGTCCCGGTCCAGGCCTCCCCGTCCCACCATCGCAGCCCCGGCCCGCGCGGGTCCGGATGCCAGTCCGCGCGTTCGGGATTCGGCGGCAGCACCGGCGGGGCGGGCGGCACTTCCCGCTCGATGGCGAAACCGCGCCGCGCCGGACGCGGTGCCGGCTCCGAACCGGGTGTGCGGGCGGGCGACCGCTGCTGCGCCGCATCGGCCGGATCATCCACCCGCACGCCGAATTCGGTGACGATTCCGGCCAGCCCGCTCGCCCAGCCCTGCGCGATCGCGCGGAACCGCCAGTCGCCGTCGCGGCGGTAGAACTCGCCGAAGAGCATGGCGCGCACCGATTCCGCCGCGGTGACCTCGAACCAGGCCACCGGGCGATTGTGGTCGAAGACGGTCAGGATCAGGCCCGGCACCTCGGCGAAGGAGCCGACCACCGAACCGGTGACCGCGATCCGCGTCACCTCGGATTCGGTGCGCGGCAGCGAAACCGATAGCCGGGCCGTGCCCGGTGCGGGCTCGGGATCGAGCGTCACCGCCTGCGAGACGTGCCGGGGCGCGTTGAAGAAAACGAAATCTCTGTCCGAGCGGACCTGGCCGTCCTGCGCCAATAACAAGGCGTGCGCATCCACCTCATGATCGGATTGCCACGAAAGGACAACCGTCAGAAGCGATGTCGGAACCGGCGCATGGCCACCCTTGGTGAGTTTCATTGTGATCGAACTATGCCACGCACCCCCGACAGCTTCGGAGCCGCCGGAAAACACCCGGTCCGAACCTGATTTACGGGACGCCCGCGCTGCGGCACAGTGGACTCATGACCTCACCGAAGGAACCGGGCCAGCAGCCGGCGCGCGGTAAGCCGCAAGCCCCCCGCGTGCCCATGCCCAGCGATATCCTCGCCGCCGCGCAGGCCGCGGTGCTGGCGGCGCAGGCCGCGGCGGGCGATGCGCTGGACTCCGCGCAGCTCACCGCCACCCAGGCATTCGACACCGCGGTCCGGCTGCCCCCGGCCTCCATGCAGCTGGCCGCACAGCTGCCCGACCTCATCGAGAACCTCACCATCGCCATCGAACGCCTCAACTCCACCATCGACCGCCTGGACCGCACTCTGGCGCTGGCAGAACCCGGCTTCGTCGCCTACGACAAACTCCTCACCCGCCTGGAAAGCCTCAGCGCCGTAGCCGAAGACGCCTTCGGCCGCCTGGAAAAACTCCCCGGCGTCTCCCTGCTCGGCCGCCTCACCGGCGCTATTCGCGAAACCGCCGCCCCCGAACCGGCCCCCAAACCCCGCCGCATCAAATAGCGGCCGCGGGCTCAGGCCGAGGGTAGGGGTGCCTTCGGGGCGACAGCCAGGCCGGGGAGGGCGCGCAGGGCGGTGGCGGCCTTCCAGAGCATTTCCTGGTATTCGTCGTGCGGATCGGAGTCCAGCACGATCGCGCCGCCCGCGCCTACGCGCCAGGAACCGTTGTGGCGCACCGCGGTTCGGATGACGATATTCAGGTCGGCGGTGCCGCCGAGGCCGAGGAAGCCGATGGTGCCCGAGTAGATGCCGCGCGCTTCGGTTTCGAGGGCGTCGATGATCTCCATGGTGCGCAGCTTCGGCGCACCGGTCATGGAGCCGCCGGGGAAGCAGGCGCGCAACGCGTCGATCACGCCGAGCCCCGGGCGCAGGGTGCCGCGCACCGTCGAAACCAGTTGGTGCAGAGTCGTATACGTCTCCACCGCCATGAGTTTGGGTACGTGCACCGAACCGATCTCGCAGACCCGGCCCAGATCGTTGCGGAGCAGATCCACGATCATGAGGTTCTCGGCGCGCGTCTTGGGATCCAGCGCCAGCGTCTCCGCCAGCCGATCGTCCTCGCCGGGCGTCTCCCCGCGCGGCGCGGTGCCCTTGATCGGCTTGCTCTCCACCGTGCGGGTGCGATCCAGTTTGAGGAAACGCTCGGGGGAGGAGCACGCCACCTCGAGGTCCTCGAAACGCAGAAAAGCCGCGTAGGGCGCGGGATTACAGCGTCGCAGGGTGCGATAGACCGCCAGCCCGTCCGCCTCGGCGGGGAGATACGCGCTGTCGGTAACGCAGATCTCGTACGACTCACCCGCACGCAACTGTTCCTGACACGCGACGACATCGGCGAGATACCGCTCCCGCCCGCGCGTCAGCAGCGGCGCGACCACACTCTCATCGGTGCGCAGTTCCAAGTCCGGCGGGTTCTCCCAGGTCGGCAGCGTCTCCACGATGGCCCCCGTCGCAGTCAGCCAATCCCGCGCGGTAGCAAGCGAATCCGGCGTGGCGAGGGCGAGCAGGTGGGTGCGTCCGGCCTCGTGGTCGACCACGATGAGGCGGTCGGCGAAGAGCCATTGCGCGTCCGGGGCGGGCGAGCGGTGAGCGGTGTTCGCGCCGCAGTCCGCCTTCATCTCGTAGCCGAGGTAGCCGACATAGCCGCCGACGAAATCGAAAGGTACGTCCGGGAATTCGATGTGGCGGCGGCGTAGTTCGCCGGATAGGTAATCCAGTACCCCGCCCGGAACCGTGTGGGTGCCGGTCGCGGAATCCACCCGCACCGCATCGGATCCCACGCGGTAGCGGACCATTTCGGCGAGCGGACCCGATCCGTCGCCGAGGAAGGAGAAGCGATCCAGGCCGGGCTCCACATGTTCGCTGTCCAGCCAGAAGGCGGCCGGTGCGTCCGCGTAGAGCCGCAGGAACAAGGCCTCCGTGTCCACCGCGCGCTCGATCACGACCTGTTCGACCGTGTAATCGATTGTGGGCAGGGTGCTTTCGGTCTCCGGGCGGACCGGCTCGGCGACCATATCGGCGGCGAGCATTTCCATCATCAGCCCGTCCTGCCAGCTGCCGTCGCTGCCGCGCTGGTACTGCCGCATCCGGCCGACCGGGCGGAACCCGGCCTTGCGATAGCAGCCGATGGCCGCGGCATTGTCCGCCGCCGGATCGATGACCAGCCGGTGATGGCCGTGCTCGGTGAACAGGTGCCGGGACAGCGTGCGCACCGCGTCGGTGCCGATACCGCGTCCGTGCAACGCCGGATCGAGGTAGATATCGATTCCGGCGTGCCGGTATTCGGGATCCTCCTCCGCGTACCACTGGATCAGCCCGGCCACCCGGCCGTCATATTCGATTGCCCAGCCCTGCGAATCCGGGTCCGCGAGTTCGGCTTCGATCTGCGGGTTCGGATCGGTGTCGGTCTGCCACCATCGGCGCACCTCCGGTGTCGCCCGAATCGCCGCCAGCGCGGGCACATCCGCGCTCTCGGCGGGCCGCAGCGCCACCACCGCGCCGCGCAGCCACCGGCGTCCGGCGTGAAGGGTGGTGAGGGACTTGAAGTTCCGCAGCAGCTGCGCCCCGTACTCGCTGGCGATGGACTCCGGATGGAATTGCACCCCCCATTGCGGTCGGGTGCGATGACGCACCCCCATGACGACACCGTCCGCGGTGGTCGCGGTGACCTCCAGCGATTCCGGCAGCGGCCGGGCCGCCGCCAGCGAGTGATAGCGCACCGCCGTGAAATCCTGTGGCACATCGGCGAACAGCTCACGCCCGTCGTGGGTGATGCGATCGGGGAAGCCGTGCCGGGCGCGCGGCGCGGCGGTCACCAGCCCGCCCGCGGCCAGCACAATGCCCTGATGTCCGAGGCACACCCCGAGCAGCGGCAGTTCCGCGTGCGCGATGAGCGCGGCGGAGATACCGAAATCGCGCGGGATATCGGGTCGGCCGGGCCCGGGGGAGATGACGATATTGTCGAATCGGCCGAGGTCCAGTTCGGACAGCTCGCGCACCTCGTCATTGCGCACGACAACGGGCTCCACCCCGTTCACCTCACTGATCAGCTGATACAGGTTGTAGGTGAAGGAGTCGTAGTTGTCGATCAGCAGCGTGCGCATTTGGCTGGCAACTTTACGCCACCACCATCCACGCCCCCCGCCTCGACCTGCGTGAACGAGGCCGAAACCACTTCTGCTGGCATATGCCTTCAGTTGCCCTGGACGGTTACGGCACAATGTGGGACATGTCTGAAGTGCAGCCGGTCGATGTGGATCGCGACATCGTCGATTTCGCCGTTGTCGGGAAGTGGATGGACGAGCAGGGCTTGCCCGGCGGTGACTTCGAGGGGGTGAAACCCCTCGGCGGCGGCACCCAGAACATCATGCTGCGCTTCACCCGGGGCGAACGCGACTATGTCCTGCGGCGCGGACCCAAACACCTGCGCGCCGCGAGCAATAACGTGATCCGCCGCGAATCCCGCATCCTCGAGGCCCTCGCCGGAACCGGCATCCGCGCCCCCAGGGTGATCGCCGCCGGGGCCGATGAATCGCTCATCGGGGCCTACTTCTATCTCATGGAGCCGATCGTCGGCTTCAACCCGCAGAACGAACTGCCCCCGCTGCACGCGGGCGATCCGGAGATCCGGCGGCAGATGGGACTCTCGGCCGTGGAGGCCATCGCCCGGCTCGGCTCGCTCGATCACGAGGCGCTCGGACTCGCGGATTACGGTAAGCCCGAAGGGTTCCTGGAGCGTCAGGTGCCGCGCTGGCTCAAGGAACTCGAGTCCTACAGCGTCAACGAGGGCTATGCCGGCCCCGAGATCCCGGGCGTGGATCGGGTCGGCGACTGGCTCGATCGCAATCGCCCCGCGCAGTGGACGCCCGGCATCCTGCACGGCGACTGCCACCTCGCGAACATGATGTTCTCCTTCGACGGCCCCGAAGTCGCGGCCATGGTCGACTGGGAGATGTCCACCATCGGCGATCCGCTGCTGGATCTGGGCTGGCAGATCGCAACCCGCCCCGAACCCGGCACCACCGGGGCCGCGCTCATCGGCTCGCTCGGCGCGGTCGGCGGGCTGCCCACCGCCGCGGAGATGATCGAGCACTACGGCAAGTTCTCCGACCGGGATCTGAGCAATGTCACCTGGTATACCGTGCTGGCCTGTTTCAAGCTCGGCATCGTGCTGGAGGGCACGTACGCGCGGGCGGCGGCGGGCAAGGCGCCCAAGCAGGTTGGCGATTTCCTGCACGCCATCACGCTGGAGCTGTTCGGCAAGGCGCATCAGCTGATGGAGTGAGACCGGATGGCCGTCCCGCTCGCGCGGGCGGGGCGGCAATCGCGGTTCGGCAAACTTGTCGCGATCTTTGTGTCGCCTGGCAGAATATTGGTGGCCGAAAAGCTTGTGCCATCGTAGGTTGTTCGCATGCCGATCGTTCCCGATGCCAAGGACTGGACCTGGGTGCTCGAACGCACCTGCGACGAATGCGGGTACGACCCGAGCGTCGTGGCGTTCGAGACCATCCCGGGCCGGGTGCGCAGCAGCGCCGCCGCCCTGACCGCCGCCCTCGATGACCCGAATGCCGCTGTGCGGCCGGACGATTCGACCTGGTCCGCCCTCGAATACGCCGCGCACGTGCGCGATGTGTGCCGGATCTTCGAGCATCGCCTCGATATCACCCGCACCGGATCGGCGCGGCCCGGACCGGTGATCGGCGGCTACGACGCCTCGGTGGTCATCGACGAATCCGGGATCCCCATGTTCGCCAACTGGGATCAGGACGAGACCGCGCTCGCGGAGGACTACGCCGCGCAGCGCAGCGCGCAGGTCGCCGCCGACCTGCGCGCTGCCGCCGAAAAAACCGCTCGCGCATACGAATCCGTGCCCGGTGAGGAGCTCGACCGGCCGGCCAAGCGCAGCAACGGTTCGCTGTTCACCGTGCGGACCCTGGGCAGCTATTTCCTGCACGATCTGGTGCATCACGTGCACGATGTCGAGAAGCGAAGCACCGCAACGGCTTAGATTCGCGGCTGCTGCTGCGTGGTGCAGTGGATGCCGCCGCCGCCGGCCGCGATGGCGTCGATATTCAACTGCACCACTTCACGATCGGGGAACAGTCGCTCCAGGGTGGCCTTGGCCGCGGCATCGCGCGGGGGATCGCCGAACTCCGGGGCGATGACACCGCCGTTGCAGACGTAGAAGTTGATATAGCCCGCCGCGAAATCGGCATCGATCCACTCCGGCCGGACGGTGTCCGGCCCCTCGATCACCTCCAGGCGCAGCGGGCGTTCATGCTGGTCCGTGGCCTCGCGCAGGATCTGCACGTGCGTGCGGGTGACCTCGTAGTCGAAGGCGTCCGGATCGTTCTCCAGCCCGGCCACCACCACGCCCGGCCGGGCGAAACGGGCATAGAAATCGGTGTGGCCGTCGGTGATATCGCGCCCCGCGATACCGGGCAGCCAGATGATCTTCTCGATGCCGAGCAGGCGTTCGAGCTCCTGCTCCACCTCCGGTTTGGTCCAGCCCGGATTCCGATTGTCGTTCAGCACACAGCTTTCGGTGATGATGGCCAATCCCGCGCCGTCCACCTCGATACCGCCGCCTTCGAGGACCAGTTCGGTGTGTACCGCCTCCGCGCCCGCCTGGGCGGTCACGAAACTGGCGGCCAGGGCGTCCTCGGCATGCTCCTGCTTATCGCCCCAGCCGTTGAAATTGAAGTCGATACCGGCCTGCGCGCCGGTCTCGTCGACCACGAAGACCGGGCCCGAATCACGCAGCCACAGATCATCCAGCGGCGCTTCGCGCAATTCGATATCGGCCCCGACCAGGCCGCGCACGATCGCCAATTCCTCGGGGCGCACCAGCATGGACACCGGTTCGAAGCGCGCGATGGCGCGGGCGATATCGGCGAGGGTGCGCTGGGCCATCGGTAGCAGATCCGCGGTCCAGACCCGTTCGCTCGCACCGAAGGCCATCCAGGTGCGCTGGTGCGGGCGGCCTTCCTCGGGCATGCGGTATCGCTGCATCGAACGGCTCCTGACCTCGTGGGTGCCCGCCCGGATATGCGGGCAATCCGCTGGCGAATACGAGGTTAGCCGCTGGAACCGGCGGTTCCGGGTAGGAACGCGGTCACACGCTGCGGCGCAATGCCTCGCGCAGATTCCGGGAGCGCACATCGTCCAGTACGGCCATGCCCAGGCGGTTCATCGTGTATCCGAAGCCCAGACCCGTTGCCGGATCGGCGAATCCGAACGAACCGCCGTAACCGGTGGTGCCGTACGCGCGGGCATCGGTGCCGAAACGGAAACTGCCGCAGGACTTCCGGAAACCCAGGTGATAGCGGCTCGGGGTGAGCAGCACCAGATCCTCGGCCGGGACGTCCCGCGCGGTCTGCGCGGATGCCAAGCGGTCCAACAGATCCGCGTCGACGGGCAGCTCACCGGTGCGGCCCGCCGCCGCGCCGTACACCCGCGCCAGCGCGCGGGCGGTGCCGACGCCACCGGCGGCCGGGCTCTCCACCTCCAGGAATTCCCGGCGCGCGGCGCGCGCGGGCGCACCCACCTGCGGAGAGTTCAAGGCGCGGAACGAGAGTCCGCGCTTGGCGTACAACTGCACGCCGATGCGCACCGGCAGATCGCGCTCGTAGCGCAGGATATCCAGGCCCTCGGTGGCCGAGAGTTCGGCGACCCGATCCAGCGAAACCGATTCCGGCAGGCCGATATAGAAGTCCAGGCCGAGCGGCTTCGCGAAATCCTCCGCGAAGACCTGGCCGAGAGTGCGATGCGCGGGATCGACCCGCCGAATCAATTCACCCTGATACAGACCGGCGGTGATCGGGTGGTATCCGTGCCGGGTTCCCGGTCGCCACAGCGGTTTCTGCGCGGCGAGGATCCCGGCCAGACCGTCCAGGTCCGCCATATCGCGCAAACGCACCGTGCGATCGAGGGCGGGCAGCCCCGCCTGATGATCCAGCAGCTGCCGGACGGTGATCGACTCCTTGCCGTTCGCGCCGAACTCCGGCCAGTACTTCGCCACCGGGGCCTCGTAATCCAGCAGCCCGCGCGATACGGCGGACGCGATCACGAAGGCCGTCATGCCCTTGGTGGACGACCACACCGGGGCCATGGTGTCCCGCTCCCAGGCCACTCGGCGCTTGCGATCGCGATGGCCCGCCCACAGATCGACCACCGGCCGGTCGCCGTCGAATACCGCGACCGACGCGCCGATCTCCCCGTGCGCGGCGAAGTTCCGCCGAAAAGCGTCCGCGACCGCACCGAACCCGCTGTCCACCTCACCGTGGACCGTGACCTGCTCACTCATGGTGGGTCCGATGGTAACCGGACATACCCGAAGGGGTCAGTGCGCCGATGCACCGATGCGCGCGAGGAAGGCCCGGATGGCCGCATGCCAGGGCTCGGGATTCTCCACCATGACGATATGGCCGCCGGGCAGCTCGAGGTATTCGGCGTCGGCGATGCCCGCGGCCTGCCGACGCGCGTTAGCGGGATCGACGAGCAGATCACCGGTCAGGCCGATCACCAGGGTGGACACGGTGACACGCGCCAGATCGGCGGTGGTGTCGACGGTCTCGATCAGCGCGGCCTGGGCGGCCGTCCCGCCCGGAATGCCCGCGGCCAGCTGGTCCAGCACCGTCGAAAGCTGTTCGGGGGAGAGCGCGTTCACGAAATCGGCGCTGAATCCGGACAGTAGCGCGATGCGCGCGAACAGTTCCCGATCGCCGCTGGCCAGGGCGCGTTGCCACAGTTGGACATTGAGCCGCGCGCGATTGTCCGGACGCGCGAAACCCGCGGTGAGAATCAGGCCGCGCACGCGTTCGGGATGGCGCACGGCGGCGCGCACGGCCACCGCGGCGCCCAGTGAATATCCGATGATCGTGAACTGCTCGGCCCCCGCCGTATCAGCTTCGGCGACGAGCGCGTCGGCCAGTGCGTCCAGATCCAGGACGGTGTCATCGGCGGGGTAATCCGGGCCGATCACCGTATGTGCTTCGGCGAGTAGCGGAATCAGCCCGCCGAAATTCGCCTGAATCCCGCCGCCCGCGCCGTGCGCGAGCAGGATGCCGGGGCCGGATCCGGTGACCGTGGTGGACAGCGAAATGTTCGTCATGGCGGCGACGTTAGGGATTGACATGGATGTGAAGGTCAACCCCGAATGCCGGAGGTCACAGTGCTGATCGGCGAGCTATCACAGACCACCGGCGTCGCACCCCGCCTGCTCCGCTACTACGAGGAACAGGGCCTGCTGACCGCACACCGCGACCCCAACGGCTACCGCAGCTACGACGATTCGGCTCCCGCCCGAGTCCATCGCATTCGCGAACTCCTCGACGCGGGCCTGCCCACCCGCGATATCCGCGCCCTGCTGCCCTGCGCGATCGACACCGGCATCACCCACTGCGACCACTCCCGGAAAATCGTGCACGACGGCCTCACCCGCCTCGACACCCAAATCGCGGACCTGACCCACCGCCGCGCCCTGCTGGCCCGCCAGCAACAGGCCGTCCAATCCCGCCCGTACGGAACCTGATTCACCCGCAGCCGTGGGCATCGAGCGCGAGCTCCCTCGTCATCCGGCACGCTCTCGCTCGCCCGGCGTGATGATGCGGCGTTACTCCGCCCGCGCGGCGGCGACTCGTACCCCGAGTGGCTCGCACTTCGGCATGACCTCACGTCGTCATCCCGGCGCGCTTTTGGCCGGGATCCACACCTTTTGCGATATGCCCGAACTTCGCGAGCGGATTGCTGTATCAGTGCTCGCATCGGTCTCCACCGGGGTTGCGTGCGGGTAAGAGCGGTTCGAGCCGGTAGCGTGGCGGGACGTGTCAGGACTCTCGTCGATTACCGCATCGTTGCTGCGGACCAAACCCGTGGAGCAGCTCACCTCCGATGGTGAGCACACCGCATTGCGGCGCAGCATGGGGCTCGTACCGCTGATCGCGTTGTCGGTGGGAGCGACGCTGGGGACCGGGATCTTCGTGGTGCTGGGGGAGGCCGCGCCTCTGGCCGGACCCGCCGTGGTCGTCTCCTTCGCGATCGCGGCATTGGCCGCGCTCTTCTCGGCGCTGTCGTACGCGGAACTGGCAGGGGCCGTACCGGTTTCCGGATCGGCCTACTCCTACACCTATGCCACGCTC
The DNA here is from genome assembly GCF_042885355.1 of Nocardia sp. NPDC058058. Taxonomy (NCBI): domain Bacteria; kingdom Bacillati; phylum Actinomycetota; class Actinomycetes; order Mycobacteriales; family Nocardiaceae; genus Nocardia; species Nocardia sp. NPDC058058. The sequence goes on from NZ_JBHVSA010000004.1 coordinate 1,426,907, forward strand.
GGCGAGATCATCGCCTGGGTGTGCGGGTGGTGCCTGCTGCTGGAATACGGGGTCTCGGTGGCGGCCGTCGCGGTCGGCTGGGGCGCGTATCTGAACGAGTTCCTCGGATCGACGCTCGGCTGGCGAATTCCCGATGCGCTGTCCTCCGCGCCCAGTGAGGGCGGAGTCGTCAATCTGCCCGCCGCGGTGGTGGTGCTGCTCGCGGCCGCGGTGCTGCTCGGTGGCATCCGGGAGAGCGCCCGGGTCACCACCGTCACCACGCTGATCAAGATCGCGGTGCTGATTTTCTTTGTGGCGGTGGCGGTTACGGCCTTCAACTCCGACAACCTGCATCCGTTCGCGCCCGCGGGCATCGCCGGTATCGGCTCGGCGGCCTCGATGGTGTTCTTCTCCTTCATCGGCTTCGACGCCGCCTCCACCGCCGGTGAGGAGGCCAAGAATCCGCAGCGTGATCTGCCGCGCGCCATCATCATCTCGCTCGGCATCGTGACCCTGGTGTACGTGCTGGTGGCGCTCACCGCCGTCGCCGCGGTCGGTGTCGACGATGTCAGCAGTTCGGGCGCCTCACTGGCCACCGTGCTGGAGCAGGTCACCGGGAGGGGCTGGCCCGCAACGATTCTGGCCGCCGGTGCGGTCATCGCCATCGCCTCGGTGGTGCTGACGGTGCTGTACGGGCAGACCCGCATCCTGGTCGCCATGTCCCGCGACGGACTCATGCCCAAGGTGCTGTCCAAGGTCGGGGCCAAGCGGGTGCCCACCACCAACACCCTGATCGTCGGCGGTGTGGTCGCGGTGCTGTCCGCGCTGATTCCGCTGGGCGAGTTGGTCAATGCCACCAATATCGGCACGCTGGTCTCCTTCGGGCTGGTGAATGTCGGCGTGCTGGTGCTGCGCCGCACCAAACCCGAACTGCCGCGCACCTTCCGGACGCTCGTCCCGCTGGTGCCCGTGCTCGGCGTCGGCATGTGCCTGTGGCTGCTGCGGAATCTGCCCGCGGTCACCTGGCTGGCGTTCACGCTGTGGTCGGCGGTGGGGCTGGTCGTGTACTTCAGCTATGGCCGTCGCCGGTCCGCACTGAATCGGACCCGGCCGGACGCCATCACCGCGGACTCGTAGGCTCGTGACTGTGCGAGCGCTGGAACAGATTCGAGAATGGCCGGTCCGGCACGCCGCGGGCGGTGTCGTGGTCCGGGGTAGAGGTGTCGCCGATAGCGAGGGCGAGCTCGATCGGGTGTTCCGGCTGGCCTCGGTGACCAAACCCCTTGTCGCGTACGCGGTTCTGGTGGCCGTCGAGGAGGGCGCGGTCGAACTGGACCAGCCCGCCGGCCCGCCCGGGTCCACCGTGCGGCATCTGCTGGCGCACACCTCCGGCCTGGCCTTCGACACCACCGAGGTGCTCTCGGAACCGGGTCTGCGGCGCATCTACTCCAGCGCCGGATTCGAACTGCTCGCGGACTTCGTCGCCGAGCAAACCGCGATTCCCTTCGATCGCTATCTGCACGAAGCCGTCTTCGAACCGCTCGGCATGACGTCGTCGGTGCTGGCCGGGCCCGCCGGGCATGCGGGGCAGTCCTCGGTCGCAGATCTGCTGCGGTTCGCCGAAGAATTGCTGAAACCGACTATCATCAGTGGTGAATTGCTCACCGAGGCAAGCACAGTGCAGTTCCCGGGACGCAATGGCGTCCTTCCCGGTTACGGGTCGCAGCGTCCCAACGACTGGGGTCTGGGTTTCGAAATTCGGGATCACAAACTTCCACATTGGACGGGTGGCGCGAATTCCGCGCGCACCTTCGGGCACTTCGGGCAATCGGGGACTTTCCTCTGGGTTGATCCGGAAGTCGGCATGGCGTGTCTCGCGCTGGCGGACGAAAATTTCGGTGACTGGGCGCGCGCGGCGTGGCCGAGGCTCAGCGATGCCGTGATCGCGGAGTTTGACTGGAACACCGACACGGCCGAGAAGTAACACACGTAACTTCGAGCACTCCAGTAAACTCGGGCAACGCTGGCTGGAACGGGTCGTTGGGGAAGACGTCCCCGTCGAAGCCGGAGGTGTTAGTGGTGCGCGGAACGAATCAGTTCGCCGACGCGACGTCTGGTGTGGTCTACATTCATTCGTCGCCGGCCGCGCTGTGCCCGCATATCGAATGGACGCTCACCTCCACCTTGAAGGCGCCCGCGAAACTCCGGTGGACCGCACAACCCGCGGCTCCCGGAAATTTGCGGGCGACCACCGATTGGTACGGGCCAGTCGGTACCGGTGGACGGTTAGCTGGAGCATTGCGAGATTGGCCCGTCCTGGCCTTCGAGATCACCGAGGACCCGAGCGAAGGGGTCGACGGTGAGCGCTACAGCTTCGTGCCCGGCCTCGGCCTCTGGCACGGCGCGACCAGCGCCAGCGGCGATGTCATGGTGGGGGAGATGCGACTGCGCTCGATAGTCGCCGAGGCCCGCGAACGCGGGCGCGGCTCCGCCAATGACATTGCCGCCGAGATCGATCGCGCACTGGGCACGGCATGGGACGATGCCCTCGAACCCTTCCGCCTCGGCGGCGAGGGCGCGGAGGTCACCTGGCTGCGCCGCGACGTCGGCTGACGGTCGCCTCCGCCGCACGACACGCCCGACGGTAATCATCGATTCTGTGCGAGAAGGAGATTGCGGTGCGAGGAATCCTGGGTCCGCTGGCCGTCGCGACGCTCGCCGCCACGACGCTCACGCTGACCGCGTGCGGTGACGGCGACAGCTCGGCCGCGGTCACCAGCGCGGCCAAACCCACCACCGTCCCCGCGATGGCGGCCCAGCCCTTGCCGGGCCAGGAAGTCGTGCAGTGCGGCTCGGGTCCCAACGGTCTCGCCGTGGTCACCTTCACCACCAAGGGCGCGGACTTCTGCCCCACCGCGCTGTCCGTGGCCACCAGCTACGTGCAGGAGCGGACCAAGAAATCCGACGGGGATGTGGCCATCGAGGTGGCCGATATGCGCTGGGTCTGCGGTGAGCGCCAAGGCGATCCGAATCCGTTCCAGGAATGCGCCAGCCAGAACGAATCCGCGGACAAGGTGCGCATGCTCTCCTGAGAGTTCGCAGTCGGCACTGCACGCTTCGCAAGATCGCATCGTGCGCGATGAACTTCGCGCCGCACACCCCCGTAATGCTGGGGTGGCGACAGACACACGTCAGCGCCGGGTGACAGCGCGGGACCGCGCGGGGTGCGATTACGCCACGCACTCCGGTCTCGTGCCCGGCGGATATGACGCGGTACGCGAGGGAGCGGCACTGTGACTACGGCTGGATTCGATATCGAAGGGCTGCGGGCCACCATCGACGGCGTGGTGATCACCCCGAAGGACGCCGAATACGATGCGGCGCGGCAGGTATGGAGTGGAAGTTTCGATCGCCGCCCGGCGGTCATCGTGCAGCCCGCGTCCGCCGCGGGCGTGGCCAGGGCGCTGCTGCACGCGCGGCGGCACGGACTGGATCTCACCGTGCGCGGTGGGGGACACAATTACGCCGGGCACGCGGTCGCCGATGACGCGATGCTCATCGACCTCGGTGCGCTCGCGAGCGTCACCGTCGATCCGGCGGCCAAGACCGCCCGCGTCGGTGGCGGGGCCACCTGGGCACAGGTCGACGCGGCGACGGCCGAGCACGCGCTCGCGGTCACCGGCGGCTTCATCAGCGATACCGGCGTCGGCGGGCTCACCCTCGGCGGCGGGATGGGCTGGCTCACCGCGCGCTGCGGATTGTCCTGTGACAGTGTGATTTCCGCGCAGGTGGTGACCGCGGACGGGCATATCGTCACCGCCTCGGCCGATGAGAATCCGGACCTGCACTGGGCGATCCGCGGCGGCGGCGGCAATTTCGGCATCGTCACCGAATTCACCTTCGCCCTGCATGATCTGCCGCCGCTGGCGCAGCTCACCATGCTCTACTGGACGCCCGCGGACGGTGCGGCCGGACTCGCGGCGGGTGTCGAGCGCATGCGGACCCTGCCCGACGGATACACCGGCGCATTGCTGGCCGTCAGCTCCCCGCCGCTGCCCTTCGTCCCCGAGCAGTACCAGGGACAGCCCGGATTCGTCACCGCCGTAGTAGGTTTCGGCACTCCCGAAGAGCTGGCCGAGGTCGTCGCGCCGCTGCGCGCGGCAGCACCGACTCCCGCATGGGAACTGGTCACCCCCATCCCGTACACCGCGCTCCAGCAGATGTTCGACGACGCCGCCCCGCGCGGCTTGCCCGCCTACGAGAAGTCGCTCTACATAGACGATCTCAACGCCGAGGTGATCGCCGAACTGGTAAACCGCTTCCCCCAGCGCAAATCCCCCCTCACCATCGCCCCCATCTTCCCCCTGCGCGGCCGCTACTCCGAAATAGCAGACGACGCAACAGCATTCGGCGGCTCCCGGGAACCCTGCTGGGCGGTAAACCTCAGCGCCCTCTGCCCCGACCCCGCCGACTTCGAAGCCGAACGCACCTGGGTCCGAGACACCTGGGACGCCCTGCTCCCACACGCCCGCTCCGGCGCCGGCTACATCAACTTCCTCGTAGACGACGACCAGCAACGCATCCGAGACACCTACGGCAACAAGTACTCCCGCCTCACCACCCTCAAATCCACCTGGGACCCCGACAACATCCTCCACCACAACGCCAACATCCACCCGGCCTGACCGGGCAGTCGGGTGGTGAGCGGTGGGGTCGACTCGCCCCACCGCTCGGCGGACGGACCATCCTCCGAGAGCCCTGCGGCAACGAGAACGGTGCGACCCGTGGCATCGCTCAGGTCGCAATCTCCCGCCGGGCGGCTCTTCGGAGGTCGATCAGGTTGATGACGAGTATCGCGACCACTGTGAAGGCGAATATCCCCGGCACCGTGAGGCGGCTATCGAAAACCCCTTCGTAGGGTCCGTAGACGGTCATCGTGTAGAACAGCACGCACAGCACACCGGCTCCCAGCCCCCAACCGACGGTAATCGCGCTGAAGAGCCTGCGCGGCAGCAGCATCGCGGAGAAAACGGGGATGCAGCCGAACAGTATCGCCGCCGCGACCTGAGGGCCTCGTTGCCAGTTCAGGAATTCGACCTTGCTCGCAAGTACCACCGGAATCAAGACCGAGGCAGCCCAGCCCACCGAACCAACCAGCATCGTGGCGATGGTGAACGGATCACGCGGCAGCCGGACATCGAGTGTCGCACGCATCGATGGACCCCAGAATTCAAGCACGAGCGTCGACAATGCCCACAAACCGGCCAGCGCGATCGAAATATGCCCAGCGAGCAGGAACCGGTAGCCGGTGGAGGCGTCCACCGTCGGGGTGGAGTGGTTGATCCAGTCGGCCAACTGTGCCAGCAGCCACGCCCCCCACACGCTCCACACCGCGAACCCGGCCACCACCGCCTGGCGAGTCGGCCGATGCACTCGCGACATGAGCGTGAAGATGCAGAGAATGATCGAAGCGACCTCCAGCACCGTCAGGTACCAGCCTGATTTGAAGAGATAATCATTGACGTCGTTGAACTGGTGTGGGTTTCCCGGAAGGTAGAGGTCGGCGAAAGTCATATGCGCCCCGTCTCGGAGCAGCCCCGCACCGATCAGCAGCGACAGCCAGGACAGCGCAGTGGTGATTCGGGCGCCGTGCCGACGCCAGCCAGGGATCGCACCACGCGCCGGCAGTCCGGCTGATTCGGCGTCTGCCGGCAGTTCGGCCGAGGCCGATGATCGTTGCTCGGTCGAGTCGCCTGATCCGCTCGCATGGCTCGAATGCGGATCGGGGTGTCCCGACGACCGCGACTCATGCTGTCCACTCGTATTCTGTTGTAGTGGAACAGAATTGAGTTCACTGCGGGCGGGAGCGGCTGCGGTCGGCGCGGTCCGTGGGTTGGGCGCGAGGGCGGTGCGATCGGCCTCGGTCTCGATCATTTCGGGTGTGGGGGCAGCCCTCGGTGCTGTCATCGGTACTGAGGGTTTGGTGGAGGTCGATTCCGCGTGCTCCGCGTGGACCGGCGAAATCGACTGTGGCGGAGGTGTTCGCGGTCGCCATCCGGCCGGGTTTGGCGGTGGTGTCGTCGAGTCGAATCCTGCTGCGGCGGGGGAGATTGTGGTGGGCGCGGTTCGAGAGTCGGGGGTGGGTGCGACGGCGGGGCGCGGTGCCAGGGTGAGGGCACGCTGGGCCGCTTCAGCCAACGCGGTGGAGGTGGGGTAGCGGTCGTCGGGGGATTTCGCCAGGGCGGTCGCGATGACCTCGTCGAGGCCGGGTGGGAGGCTCGGGTTGAGATCGGTGGGGCGCGGTGGTGGCGCGCTCAGGTGGGCGGCTATGACGGCGGCTTGGTCGGGGCGGGGGAAAGGGGTTCTGGCGGTGAGGATTTCGTAGAAGGTGCAGCCGAGGGAGTAGATGTCGGCGCGGTGGTCGGCGGGGGTGCTGCCGAAGCGTTCGGGGGCGGCGTAGGCGAAGGTGGCGGAGATGCTGGTGACGGTGAGGGTGTCGTCGAAGGCTCGGGCTATGCCGAAATCGGTGAGGAGGGCTCGGCCTTCGTCGTGTTCGGCTCGGTCTATCAGGATGTTCGCCGGTTTTATGTCGCGGTGGATGATGCCGTAGCGGTGGGCGTGGTCCAGGCCGCGGGCGGCATCGGTGATGAGGCGGACCGCCTCGTCCGGGGGGAGGGGGCCGCGGCGGGTGGCCATCAGGAGTGAGATGTCGCCGCCGCCAACGTATTTCATGCAGATCCAGGGGATCTCCGCCGCAGAGTCGGCGCGGTCGTAGATGGGGACGATATTGGCGTGTTCCAGGCGCGCGGCCAGTGCGGCCTCGCGTTCGAAGCGCGCGCGGGCACGGGTGTCGCCGGAGACCGCTTCGTTCAGCACCTTGAGTGCCACCAGCCGGTCGAGTCTGGGATGCCTTGCGGCATAGACGATTCCCATGCCGCCGTGACCGAGCATGCGCTCGATCGTGTATCCCGCGAATACCGCCCCCGGATCCAGCCGCATGCCACCCCTCCGCCACTCATGGTGCGAAGAAACCATACGCCCTGGCGCCCGCGCTCACCCGGTGAACGAAACGCCGGTTGAGCACCGCGAATGCCCTCCCCGGACACGAAAGTGGGCGGCCTCCGGGGAGACCGCCCACTTACCGTGCCCCGCAGGGCTTTACACGCGAATCCCTACAGCGGGATGTTCTTCAGGTGGCTCGGCCGGGACGGAGCCGCGGCCAGCGCGGCTGCGATGATCGACCGGGTCTTGGCCGGGTCGATAACCTCATCCACCACGCCGATCGCCACGGCGCGCTCGACGCCGCCCGCGATCTGCTCGTGCTCCACGGTCAGCCGCTCGATCAGCGCCTCGCGCTCCTCCTCCGGAGCGGCGGCGATGGCGCGCTTGTGGAGGATCCCGACGGCGGCCTTCGCGCCCATCACGGCGACTTCGGAACCGGGCCAGGCGTACACGGCGGTCGCACCCAGCGAGCGCGCGTTCATCGCGATGTACGCGCCGCCGTAGATCTTTCGCGTCACCAGGGTGACGCGCGGGACGCGGGCCTCGGCGAACGCGTGCAGCAGCTTCGCGCCGCGGCGCACCACGCCCTCCCACTCCATCGACACACCGGGCAGGTACCCCGGAACATCGGTGACGACCACCAGCGGAATGCCGAACGAGTTGCACAGTCGCACGAAACGCGCTGCCTTCTCGGCACTTTCGGAGTTCAGGCAGCCACCCATGCGAATCGGGTTGTTGGCCAGCACACCGACGGTGCGCCCGCCGAGCCGCCCCAGACCGGTGACGATCGAGCGCGCGTACCCGCCCTGCAATTCCTCGAAAGAGCTTTCGCCGTCGACATTGTCGAGCAGCTCGTGCACGATCGGCTTCACGTCGTAGGCGCGCTTGGCCGATGCCGGCAGCATCGCCTTGAGGTCCACATCGCCGTGCGCGGCGGCGACCAGATCGAACTCGCCCTGTTCGGCGAACATCGACACCAGACGACGCCCGCGATGCAGCGCGTCGGCTTCGTCATTGGCGACGATATGGCACACGCCCGACTTCTTGCCGTGCGTGACCGGCCCGCCCAGAGTCGCCATATCCACGTTCTCGCCGGTGACGCTCTTGACCACGTCGGGACCGGTGACGAAGACACGGCCCTCGGGGGCCATGATCACGATATCGGTGAGTGCGGGACCGTACGCGGCGCCACCGGCGGCGAAGCCGAGCACCACGGAAATCTGCGGGACGAGACCGGACGCGCGAACCATGGCCTCGAAGACCAGTCCGACGGCGTGCAGGGCCTCGACACCTTCGGCGAGCCGGGCGCCGCCCGAATGCCAGATGCCGACAACGGGAATCTTGGAGTCGATCGCGGTATCGATCGCGTCGACGATGTGCTTGCAACCCTCCACACCCATCGCACCGCCCATGACGGTCGCGTCGGAGCAGTAGGCGACGGTGCGCACGCCATCGACCTCACCCATGGCGGCGAGCACACCGGACTTGTCACGCGGATGCAGCGGCAGCACGGTGCCGGGATCGAAGAAGCGCTGCAATCGACCCAGTGGGTCACGGGGATCGAGCGCGGTATCGGCATGAGCCGGGGCCATGATGGTCATCGCATACTCTCCTCTTGATTAAGGAAGTGCGGTCGCCTGAGAGCGGCTGCGAAAATGTCGAAGTCCCGGGGGGATTCGGGTGCGGGATCGCATCCGAATCCCCGCCGGGACCACTTGTCTTACAAACCGGCGCTGCGGTGCCGAGTTATCGGTGCACCAGAAGGTGCGTCAGTACCGGCCGAAGGCGAGCGCGACATTGTGCCCACCGAAACCGAAAGAGTTGTTGATCGCGTACTCGATGTCCTGACGGCGAGCTTCGCCGTGCACGACATCCAGGTCGATCTCCGGATCCTGGTTCTCCAGGTTCAGCGTGGGGGGCACAATGCCGTCCCGGATGCTGAGGACCGTGAGTACCGACTCGAGCGCGCCGACGGCGCCGATCGAGTGGCCCAGGGCGGACTTGGGTGCGTAGACCGAGGCATGGGCAACGCCAGCCTTGTGAATCGCGTTCTTCTCCGCGGTGTCACCGATGGGGGTGGCAGTCGCGTGCGCGTTGACGTGGGTGATGTCCTTGGGGGACAAACCCGCCGTCTGCATCGCGCGCTGCATGGCCCGACCGGCACCGCTGCCCTCCGGATCCGGCGCCACCAGGTGGAAGCCGTCCGAAGTGATGCCCGCGCCCATCAACCGGGCGTGGATGGTCGCACCACGAGCCTTGGCGCTCTCCTCGGTCTCGACGACCATGAGTGCGCCCGCTTCGCCGAAGACGAAGCCGTCACGATCCTTGTCGAACGGACGCGAGGCGCCCTTCGGATCGTCGTTGCGAGTGCTCATCGCACGCATCATCGAGAAGGCCGCGATCGGCACCGAATCGATGAAGCCTTCGACGCCACCGGTGACGACCATATCGGCGTCACCCATGACGATCATCCGCCACGCGTTGGCGATGGCTTCCGAACCCGACGAGCACGCCGAGACCGGAGTGATCACTCCTGCCCGGGCCTTGAGCTCGAGACCGACAACGGCGGAGGGACCATTCGGCATGACCATCTGAACGGCCAGCGGCGAGATCTTGCGGTAGCCGCCGTTCTTCAGCTTGTCGACCGAATCGATGAGGGCATCGCCGCCACCGAGGCCGGTGCCGATCGCCACGCCGAGGCGCAGCGGGTCGACTTCGGGGGAGCCGGCGTTCTTCCAGACTTCGCGACCGAGGACGGTCGCCAGCCGCTCGACATACGCCATACGGCGGATCTCGACCCGGCTGAGCAGCGTGTCCGGCGACACCTTCAGGTGTCCGCCGATGCGAACCGGAAGGTCGTACTCCTCGATGAAGTCGTCCTCGAGAACGTCAATGCCGCTCTCGCCGTTGAGGAGTCCCTTCCACGTCGCATCGACGTCACCGGCGATCGACGTGGTCGCCGCCATGCTCGTGACGACAACGTTGGGGAAGTTCCCGTTCAAGGTGGAAGGAGTGGTCACAGTTGCGGTCCTACTCGTTTCCGAACTTGGACTTGAGCTCCGCAGCGGCGTCGGCGTTCTCGGCCTCCAGCTTCTGGATGTAGGAGACGGCGTCGCCGACGGTCTTCAGGCTGGCAAGATCCTCGTCCGGGATCTTGACGCCGTACTTGTCCTCGGTCTGAACGGCGATCTCGACCATCGACAGGGAGTCGATGTCCAGGTCGTCGACGAAGGACTTCTCGATGGTCACCTCGGAGGGCTCGATACCGGTCACCTCTTCGATGATCTTGCCGAGCTCTTCGACGATCTGTTCCTGGGTCAGAGCGGCCACTGTGGTGGCTCCCTTCTTGATTCCTGTAGTGGGTCGATTTTTTGGTTTTCGTGCTTGCGGCTCGTTTGCCTTCGTCGCCGTTGACGAAGCGAGCCGCGAGTCAAGCTAGCCCGTGGTGGTGAGTTCGGCCAGCGCGGGGATGTCCGCGGGAGTCTTCAGCGCCAGATTCGGGGTGCCCTTGAGCTCCCGCTTGGCGATGCCGACCAGGGTTCCGGCCGGTGGCAGCTCTGCCACCGCGGAAACACCCGCCGCGCGAACGGTTTCGGTGCACAGATCCCAGCGCACGGGGCGCGTGACCTGGGCAGCGAGCTTATCGACCGCATCCTGTCCGGAGCTCACCGGCTTACCGTCGAAGTTCGACAGCAGGGTCCGGATCGGCTCACCGGGAGCGATCTTGGCGATGGCCGCTGCCACTGCGTCCTGGGCGGGTGCCATGAACGCGGTGTGGAAAGCGCCTGCGACGGGAAGGGCTCGGACGCGCGCCTTTTCGGGCGGGTTGCTCGCAAGCTCTGCGAGCGCGTCCAGCTTACCCGCCGCCACGATCTGACCGACCGCGTTGCGGTTGGCCGGGATCAGGCCGAGTTCGTCGAGCCGGGCGAGCACGACGGCTTCGTCACCGCCGAGCACCGCGGACATACCGGTCGGCTCGAGTGCACAAGCCTTGGCCATCTCCGCACCGCGGAGAGCGGCCAGTGCTACCGCGTCATCGGAGGAGATGATCCCCGCGATGGCGGCGGCGGCAAGTTCGCCGACCGAGTGTCCGGCGACGATGGTATCCGCGGGAAGCGAATCCGTGGGGATTTCCGCGAAGGCCAGAAGTGCTGCCGCGACCACCAGAGGCTGAGTCACCGCGGTATCGGTGATCTCCTCGGCGGTCGCCGTCGTACCCAACCGCAGCAGGTCCAGTCCCGAAGCCTTCGACCACAGCGCGATTCGATCGGCCGCGCCGGGCAGTTCGAGCCAAGGGGTGAGCATGCCGGGTGTCTGAGAGCCCTGTCCTGGGGCGAACACTGCGATCACGTCTCTAGAAAACACTGTGGTGCCCATCTCACGAGATGTCGGCGCGAATGAAGCTTGCCGGAGTCTTTTGTGAGGAGTCTACAAAAGGGCACGTGGGTTGTTCGGATCGTCCGATTCCCCAGACGCGTTACATCCCATCTTTAGGTTCTGTGACGGGGGTTACATCTGGGGCCGAAGTGGGCGATTCGTTACGGATTCGCGTCAGGCGACCTATCGTGGACGCGATTCGTAACACGTAGGCATCGCGCGGGTTCATCGGATCACGTCCCGTGATATCGGCGATGCGCTTCAACCGATAGCGGACGGTATTTGGATGAACGAACAATTGCCGTGCGCAAGTCTCTACGGCACCGCCGCAGTCCAGGTAGGCGTCCAAGGTATTGGACAGCTCGCCCGCAGCGGCGGCCAACGGTAACACAAGCAGCTCGTTGAGGGCGGTTACCGCGGCACGATCCCCCAAAAGCGCACGTTCGGGCAGTAGTTCGGTCGCGTGCACCGGGCGTGGCGCGCTTCGCCAGCCCACCACGGCCTCCATACCGGCCATCGCCTCCACAGAACTTATATGTGCGACGGACAGGGTGCGGGTGGTCGGGCCGATGACCACCGGACCGTCCGAAAAAGCCTCGCTGAGCAGGTCCGCGAGGAACGGCGAGGGATACATGGTGTCGCCCAGATGGCCGCTGACCACCATGACCAGGCGCGAACCCTGTACTACGGCAAGGGCATTACGGCCGTGCCGAGCCGCCACCGAGTGCACCGAACCGACCACGGCCACTTGATCTTTGGGAGGGGTGCCGACCAGCACCGTCGCCGGTGCGGTGGCATCCCAGTTGAGAGTGGCGGCGCGCGAGAGCATTTCGGGGCCGGTATCGCCGCGCACCACCGCGTCCACGACCAGCGCTTCCAGGCGGGTATCCCAGGCGCCGCGCGATTCGGCCGCGCTGGCGTACACCGAGGCGGCCGCGAAGCCGAGCTCACGCCCGTATCGCAGTACCGCCTCGGTCAATGCCACCAGCTGCCGGTCATTGCGCGCCAGCGCGGGCAGCCACTGTTCGAAGAACTCCATGGCCACGCGGACCATGTCGACGGTCTGGCGCAGCGTCAGCCGCCGCGCCAGATCGTCCGGGATCACCTGGAAGGCGTCCAGGCTGAACCTGATATCGCTCTCCGGATCCTGCAGCCACTCCAGGAAGTTCACCACCGCGGTCTGCACCAGCATCTGGACCCCGGCGCGTTGGGCGGCATCCAGATTGGCGAAGAACGGCAACCGCTCCTGCATCGAGGACACGGCCTCGGTGGAGAGTCGGCCCGAGAACTGTTTGACCCGCTTGAGCAGCGTGTCCGGTAATGGATCTCGGGTCTGGCGGTTCGGCGAGAGTGCGCCGGTCGGAAGGTAGACCTCGTGTTCGGAGGAGCCTTCGTTGATCCGGCGCGGCCTCGGCGGTTTACGTTCCACGGTGTTAATCGTGCGTTATGCGTCGCCACCTTCACTACCGGGTGCCGCCTTCGGCGCGGCGTTCACATCGTCGATGCGGTATTTGGCGGCCGCCTCGACCAGCTTGGCGCGGTCGATCTTTCCGGCCTCGGCGAGCCCGGAAAGGGCCGCTACCACGATCGATGCGGCATCCACGTTGAAGACGCGGCGGGCTGCCGGACGGGTGTCGGAGAAGCCGAAACCGTCCGTGCCGAGCGAGATGAACTTGCCCGGTACCCACTGGCGAATCTGATCCGGTACCGCGCGCATCCAGTCCGAGGCGGCCACGAACGGGCCCTCGGCCTGGCCGAGCGCCTGGGTGATGTACGGCTGGCCCGGATCGGTGTCCGGATGCCGCAACTTCTGGATCTCCTTGGCGAGAGCCTCTTTTCGCAGCTCACCCCACGAGGTCACGGACCAGACGTCGGCCTGCACACCCCACTCCTGCGCCAGCATCTCCTGGGCGCGCAGGCCGTCGGGCATGGTGACGCCCGCGACCAGGATCTGGGCGCGCACCGCGCCCTCACCACCGCGCTTGTAGAGATAGATGCCCTTGAGCAGGCCCTCGACGTCGAGGTTCTCCGGCTCGGCCGGCTGTGACTGCGGCTCGTTGTAGAGGGTGATGTAGTAGAAGATGTCCTCGCCACCGAAGTCGTGATGCTCCGAGTGCGCCTCGGGATCGGTGCCGGGCAGGGCTTCCTGATAACCCGTGATGCCGACGCCGCCGCCGTACATGCGGCGCAAGCCATCTCGCACGATATGGGCGATTTCGAAGGCGAAGGCCGGGTCGTACGGGACACACGCCGGATTGGTCGACGCCAGCAGCAGCGAGTGACCGTCGTTGTGCTGCAGGCCCTCTCCGGTCAGTGTGGTTCGCCCGGCGGTTGCTCCGAGGACGAATCCGCGCGCCATCTGATCCGCGGCGGCCCACAGACCGTCTCCGGTGCGCTGGAAACCGAACATCGAGTAGAAGATGTACAGCGGGATCATCGGCTCGCCGTGCGTGCTGTACGAGGTGCCGACGGCGGTGAAGGACGCGGTCGATCCGGCCTCGTTGATGCCCTCGTGCAGAATCTGGCCGATGCTCGACTCTTTGTAGGCAAGCATCAATTCGGCGTCGACCGATGTGTACAACTGACCGTTGCGGTTGTAGATCTTCAACGAAGGGAACCACGAGTCCATACCGAAGGTACGGGCCTCGTCGGGGATGATCGGCACGATGCGCTTGCCGATTTCCTTGTCCCGCAGCAGTTCCTTCATGAGGCGGACGAAGGCCATCGTGGTGGCCACGCTCTGCTTGCCCGAGCCCTTGCGGACCGAACGGTAGGCCTCATCGCCCGGAAGTTGCAGAGGCTTTGCTGCCGTACGCCGCTCGGGCACGAAACCGCCCAGTTGCTTGCGGCGGCCCATCATGTACTGGATCTCCGGCGCGTCCATACCGGGGTGGTAGTACGGCGGCAGATACGGATTGGCCTCGAGCTGCTCATCGGTGATCGGAATGCGCTGCACATCGCGGAACGACTTGAGGTCGTCCAGCGTCATCTTCTTCATCTGGTGCGTGGCATTGCGGGCCTCGAAGTGCTTGCCCAGGCCGTAGCCCTTGATGGTCTTGGCGATGATGACCGTCGGCTGGCCCTTGTGCGCCATGGCCGCCGCGTAGGCCGCGTAGATCTTGCGGTAGTCGTGGCCGCCGCGCTTGAGGTTCCAGACCTGACTGTCGGACAGGCCCTTCACCAGCTCCTTGGTGCGCGGGTCGCGCCCGAAGAAGTGTTCGCGCACGTACGCGCCGTCATTGGCCTTGTACGTCTGGTAATCGCCGTCGGGGGTGGTGTTCATCAGGTTGACCAGCGCGCCGTCGCGGTCGGCTTGGAGTAGCGAGTCCCACTCGCGGCCCCAGACCACCTTGATGACATTCCAGCCCGCGCCGCGGAAGAACGACTCGAGTTCCTGAATGATCTTGCCGTTACCGCGCACCGGGCCGTCCAGGCGCTGCAGGTTGGCGTTGATGACGAAGGTCAGATTGTCCAGGCCCTCGTTCGCGGCGACCTGGATGAGGCCGCGCGATTCCGGCTCGTCCATCTCGCCGTCGCCGAGGAAGGCCCACACGTGCTGATCGGAGGTGTCCTTGATACCGCGATCGTGCAGGTAATGATTGAAACGTGCCTGGTAGATGGCGTTCATCGGGCCCAAACCCATGGAGACCGTGGGGAATTCCCAGAAGTCCGGCATGAGTCGCGGATGCGGGTAGGACGAGAGACCGGCTCCGGGTCCGCCGTGGGAGTACTCCTGGCGGAACCCGTCCATCTGGTCTTCGGTGAGGCGGCCCTCGAGGAAGGCGCGCGCGTAGATACCGGGGGAGGCGTGACCCTGGATGTAGATCTGGTCGCCGCCGCCGGGATGATCCTTACCGCGGAAGAAGTGGTTGAAACCCACCTCGTACAGGGCCGATGACGACGCGTAGGTCGAAATATGGCCGCCGACACCGATTCCGGGCCGCTGGGCGCGGTGCACCATGACCGCGGCGTTCCAGCGGATGTAGGCGCGGAAGCGGCGCTCGGTTTCCTCGTCGCCGGGGAACCAGGGCTCGTTCTCGGTGGGGATGGTGTTGACGTAGTCCGTCGACGTCAATGCCGGGATGGCGACGTGGCGTTCACCGGCGCGCTCCAGCATGCGCAGCATCAGGTAGCGGGCGCGGCCCGGTCCCTCACGTTCGAGCATCTCGTCGAAAGAGTCCAGCCATTCACTGGTTTCCTCCGGATCAATGTCCGGAAGGTATGACGCCACCCCCTCGCGGATCACTCGGACCCGGCCCCCCGCCGGGCGATTTCGTGCCGTGCCGTTTGTGGGACTCGACGAAGGGTTGGGGTGCATCAGGTCGGTCAAGACGTTTGCTCCTCGTACACAGGGTGGGACATCTGATAGGCGTCATTCACCCGGGCAGCCGTTGGTTGTTGGCATACCCGTAACGATTGGTTTGGGGCGCATCTCACATCCTTGTGCATGATGCGTCCCAGCTCATCATGTCAGCAGCTGATCCAGTACCGTTCTCCAGGGAACCGGCTCAGGCAGGAACGGGGAGACGATGAAGCTGCTGAACCCGCGTGGGTTCGGATTGGCATGTGCGACCGTCACGGTCGGGCTGGGGCTTGTTGTCGCAGGTTGCGCCAGCACCGTCGAGGGTACCGCGACGGTGAATCAGGCGGATGCGACCTCGTACAAGGCCGAGGCCGCGGCATCGTCGACGGCGGCCGCGGCGTCGAAAGCGGCGGCCGCGCAGGCGAAGGCGGTGACCGATAACTGCGATCCGTTCCGCGCGACCACGGGCACGGCTGTGGATCGCTACAACGATTTCGTGGATGCGCACGACGGTCAGACCGCCGACCAGGCCGATAAGCGGGAGGCCGCGGCGAACGCTTTGGACGATGCGGCGAAGACGGTCGAGGGACGGGTGAACGCGTCCGGCGCGGACCTGGCGACCGATCTGGCGCAGAAGTTCACCGATTACATCGGCGCGGCGCGCGGATTGGCCGCGGAAGTTCGAAAAATGACGAACAGCTCGTCGGTGGGACCGCTCAATGACGCGAGTCACAAGGTCAACGATGCTTTGAACGCGGTCCGGAACGCTTGCCCGGCACGGTGATCCGGGTGGGCGCGGGGTCTCACATACGACATTTAGGGTGCGAATTCGGCCGATCAGCTTGCGCTACGGGCCATAACCATGTTCGCTTGCATCTACCTATTGTCTGGAGTTGAGGAGGACGCCACCGTGGTCGCCGCGGCGGACGCGCAGAACTACGCTCAGAAGCTTGGCATTACTCACGGAATGGTGATTCAGGAACTGGGCTGGGACGAGGATACCGACGACGGCCTGCGGGCCGCCGTTGAAGAGGCCATCGGGTCCGAAATGCTCGACGAAGACACCGATGAGGTCGTCGACGTCGTGCTTTTGTGGTGGCGGGACGGAGACGGCGACCTGGTCGACGAACTCCTCAACGTGATCACCCCGCTGGCCGATGACGGCATCGTCTGGGTCTTGACCCCAAAGACCGGCCATAGTGGCCATGTGGATCCGGCGGAAATCGCCGAATCCGCATCTCCGGCGGGCCTGACCCAAACCTCGTCGATCAGCCTGGGCAACGACTGGTCGGGAAGCCGCCTGGTACAACCCAAGACGCCCTCGAAGCAGCGCTGACCGCGTCTTCGCTAAGGTCTTCGAATGGACGGCGTGTCACCTGTCGTGGCACGCCGTCCTCGAATGCCCGGACACGATGGAGGTTTCGCATGCCACTAGAGGTCGGCACGGTCGCACCGGACTTCACCCTGAAGGACCAGAACAATCAGGAAGTGACGCTCTCCAGCTACCGCGGTGAGAAGAACGTCCTGGTCGTCTTCTACCCCCTCGCTTTCACCGGCATCTGCCAGGGCGAGCTGTGCAAGGTCCGGGACGAACTCCCCAAGTTCCAGAACGACAACGCCGAAATCCTCGCGATCTCGGTAGGCCCCCCGCCCACCCACAAGATCTGGGCCGCCGAACAGGGCTACACCTTCCCCCTGCTGTCCGACTTCTGGCCGCACGGCGCGGTAGCCCAGTCCTACGGCGTGTTCAACGAAAAATCCGGTTACCCCAACCGCGGAACGTTCGTCATCGACAAGGACGGAATCATCCGTTTCGCCGAAATGAACGGCCCCGGAGAGGCCCGTGACCAGCAGGCTTGGGAGAAAGCCCTCGCCGCGCTAGATTCATAACCCGTCACCCGCGAATCCCCGGATCCGCGAACGACATCCGACCCGGCCCCGCCGGGACGACTCGGGCGTATAGCTCAGTGGTAGAGCACTGGTTTTACACACCAGCGGTCCGCGGTTCGAAACCGCGTGCGCCCACCATGAAAGAAGCCGCAGGTCACTGACCTGCGGCTTCTTTCGGTTATGTTGCGTGGACGCAGACTCGGTCCTTGAGCTGCAGCAATCCGCGCTTGCGCGGTTCGAACCCTGCATGGCCTGGATGCTGAAGTCAGCTGATGCGCTCAGCGTGCCGAGAGTGATTAGCGCGGGATTGTCGACCATTGCTGTGGATCTGGCCGTTCGGGTGGACAATCCGCGTCGGCTTGGCCGTCGTTCCCGGTGCGGATGTCGTCGGTCTTCTCCTTGGCCAATGTTGATGATTGCCCGGCTGAGTTACCGCAAGTCGGGAGGGTCACTAAGCACACTGGTGACGTTGGCCCACAGTCGACTCCGACCGTTCCGGTGTAACGCCCCAGAGCGCTGGGATGATCACGCATGTATCGAGAGGATCGGTGGCGATGTTCGGTCTGAGGCAGTTCGACCATGAGTGGCTTTCGGACGACTTCGTCACCGAATCGCAGCGGATCGCCGAGGGCGAGTCAGCGATCGAACATCATTACGTTCCACAGATGTACCTCCGCCGCTGGGCATTGAATCGGCAGGTTCAACCGGTCAAGGTTGACGAAAGTTGGATCGGCAAACCGAAGTCGCCGAAGTCCATCGCAAAGGAACCTGATTTCTACACTCTTCCGAGTGTTGGAACCACGCTGGACCTGCCCTTGCGGTGGATTGAGACACACCTCGGGAGAATCGAAACCAAATGTAGCCAGCGTCTGGACAGCGTGGTGGCCCAGGGGCCTGGAGTGGTGTCGGATGAAGCCACGAGGCGGGATTTGTCGGTCTTCCTAGGGCTGCAGGTAACTCGAACGCCCAGCGCCCGCGAACACACTCTCGTTGTGATCAACATGCCGGATCATCTGAAGCGCAGGATCTTGATGGGCTTGTACCCCGGTCTGAGCGTTGCCGAGGTCGACCAGGCTATGCGGCATCGTCAAGCCGATGCGACTCACGAAGCTCTCGATCTGATGATCAAGGATGTCCGCAACACGTTGGCGAGCGATCTCATCGAACGGGAATGGGCGATTTATCAGACTACAGGTCCAGTTGTAACGTGCGACGATCCGGTTGTTTTTGTGGCGGGACCACGATTCCCGCGCAGTCTGTCCGTGCGTGGCGAGAGTGCCGCCGTGTTGTACCCTCTTGACCCCGCGCATCTGCTGGTGATGTTGAAGCCGGGTCTCCGCCACCGTGGGCCCTACCTGTTGAACAAAGAAGAGACGCGCAGCGTCAATGTCGAGGTTGTCGGTGCAGCCTCGAAAACAGCCTTCGAACGCCCGGGCGACGGCATCGTGTCATCGATCCATGTATCAGTTCGGCCGGAGGTGGTTGAACTTGACGATGAAGCGATTCGACGTCTTGACGACGCTGCAGTCATGCAGCTTTTCGTCCGCGGTGCTGTGCCGCGTAGTCGTTGGGCCACTGCCGATTTCCCACCGGACTGGCCAGTTCCGCGTTGGTACAACGGATAAACGTTGACGGCTCCGAGGCCACGAGTGCTTCGTTGTCGATCGTGCCCAGTCAAAAGAGTCGAATCGTTGACGAATCGTCGGGTCGATCGTTGGCAGGTTCGTCCGGCCGCTCGTTTGCTTGCTGCTGTGTACGTTGCTGGTCCAGCCAGTTCGTGAATCCGCGACGTGCTGCCGAGTCAGCTTCTGCTTGCTCCCAAGATCGGTCGTCGGGGTGCCAACGCGATTCGTGATTTCGGTGGGCCCAAGAGATCTCAGCTGTCAACCTCGTGAAGGTGCAATCGTGGAATACGCGGCGACGGGGACTGTCATTGACCGGAGGGAACGGGTGTTCCTGGTAGAGAACGTAGTTCAGCTCTTGGCAGAATCCGCATATGATCTGGGTATCGTTGAGCGGCACGTTGCCGATCGAAAGGAACTGCTGGACCCTGACCAGAGTCTCCGTGTCAAGCTCTAACGGTGCTGGGCGGTGTGCGACGTGGAGCAACGCCAGCCGCGCGCACGTCAGTGCGTCTGATCGCTTCGGCACACTGACGTCCGCAGCACGGAGGCGTCGTAAGGGTTGCTCTCGAATGCGAACGATGTCGTGGTCGCCATAATCCAGTGTCCGGCAGATCTTCTCGACATCGGTCTGTTCACGATCGTGGTGCCAGTACGCTCCGTCGTATTCGACAACGAGTATGTGTCGTCTGAAGGTACCGACCTCGAAACCCATATCCGTGCGCAGCCCGTGGTAGCCGCCCACCCTGTAATTGCGTTTGCCGTTACCCAGGACGAAGTTCAAGATCGCGAAGAGATTGGTCTCCATGATTGACGTGCCGGGCATAGCCTCTTCACCGGTGCCGCGGTATCGGCCTAGCCTGTTCCACCCCATGGGGGGACCATAGCGGCATACACCGACAAGGATTGCCGGAGTTTCGGTCGACCGCGCGTGGGGTTACGCCTGGCTGGCGGGGGCGAGACTAGTGGCCGTCGGCTGGCGTTAGGTAGCGCTGCGCCGAGAAAGGTCGGCAAGGGGTGCCTCCTGAACTCTCCAAAGGGTTTCCAACGCTTGGTGTCCGAATTTGCGGACGTAGTCCAGCTCGGTGCCGACGAGTGGTAGTAGCGTCATCAATCGGACAAGTTGGCGACCTGACGGATCGCACACGGCGCTGAAGCTCGCTCCGAAGTAGGGGTGCTCACAGAGGACGATCCCGTGGATATCGGTGCCGGAGACGAGTGGTGTTTGGCTGAACATCCGATGCCCGAGGGTGAGGGTCTGGGGCTGTACGAGGATTGTCATCGCGGTGATGTCGAGCAATTCTCGCGCCAGGTCGCTTTGGTCTTGGTAGGAGGTAATCGCGATCTCTGTATCGGGCGCTGGCGTGCCGAAGCGCAGTCCCGTCGTGGCGAAGGTGACCACGGGATAGGTTGTGTGACTGGACACGAGGACGGTGTATCCGCCGGAATTTCCTGAGAGATCGCGTGATTCGATCCGATTGATGATTGGTCCGGCGTGCTGTGTCAGATGATCGGCGAGTTTCTGTGCTGCTGGCAGGTCGTAGTAGGAACTTGTTGTGCGTGCGGCCGAGGTTGACGATCGGGCGGATGCCTGGCGGCCGCGCTGGCCGACAGGTAAACAGGGTAGGTAGTTGTCGATCCAGATGAGGCCGGTGCGATCTAGTCGGTGTTTGGCGCGTGTGACTGCCACGTACGCGAGCATGGCGTCGGCTGGTGGTATCGGTCCGGGGTTGCCGTCGTCATCGGGTAGTGGTTCGCGGTAGTCCTCGGCGATAGTGACCGTATCCCATTCTCGCCCTTTGCTTTTGTGGGCTGTGGAGACGACGACATCGGCGGTCTTTTCGTCGGTGGCGAGATTGTCGACAGTGTGTAGGACCGTTTCGACGCCGTGATCGTCGATGAGATCAACGAAGGGTTTAAGGTCTCGTCCGCTGTCTTCGTTCTCGGCGTAGTCCTGTACTTCGCCCCAAGTCTTGAACGCGAATAGCTCGCGGTGGCTCGTGCGTTGTCCGCTCTTGAGCTGCTGCGCTGACTCGGCGAGTCTTCTGATCGCCTCTCCGCCGCCGACCAGTGCTGGTCGGCGGCCGGTCTGTAGGACTTCCATCAGCTGTTTGACGGCTTCCGCGTTGGTTCGGCACAGTATGGCGTTTGGATGCTGGACCCGGCCGACAGTGGAGGTCAGGGCGGGATTGCCGATCAACCTCAGCTCGGCGCCCAAGATGTCGAGCCACCGGTTGGCTTCGTCGGCGATGGCTTGCCCGAAGCGCCAGGACTGTTGCAGCGTCAGGCGGATGGCGTCGCTGTCCCAACTGTCGAGGGCGTCAATTGCTCCGCGCCAGGAGTAGAGCTGTTGATTGGAGTCACCGACGAGGATCTGCTGGGCGTCCTGGGCGGCGACGACAGCAGCGAGTGCAGGATTGGTGTCTTGGGCTTCGTCGAGCATGACAACATCGAAGGGCAGTCGCGGCCGCGTTAGCGACCACATTTTGAAGTAGTGATCGTGCTCGAACTTTAGTCGGCCGTTGATGTTTCGGATGTCGTCCCAGGCGCGCTGCGCAAAGGGGAGCAGGGCGTCGGCGAGATAGGCCAGCTCTTGCGGATCGATCCCGGATTGTCCGGGGACGTCGTGATGGCTGATCTCCTTGTGGTCGGAGTAGCAATACCGCGTCACCGTTTCCATGGCGATGCGAGCTAGGTCGCGGGGAAGCAGAATCGTGGAGGTGAGTTCGATGCTCCGGCTGATGCCGAGAATCTGAGCCTGTTCGTGGGCTCGCTGTCGTTGCGTGTTTTCCAAGCGGTGTTGGTATCGCTGTCGGTAGGCACTGGCGAGCGCGTGGGCGGTGGAGCAGCGCACATGTCGAGGAAAGCGGCTTCGCGCCTCCCGTGCGGTGACGGCGTTGTAAGCGATGTAGGCCACCCGGCTCCCGTCCAAGGCGTGACCGACCATCTCCAAAGTGCTCGTTTTGCCCGCGCCGGCACCAGCTTGAACGATCATGTTCTGCTGTTGCTGTGCAGCGTCGATGACCAGCTGCTGCTCAGGCGTCGGTTTGTGTTTCAGGCGCGAGGGTCCAGTCGCTGTGGTAGGTGACCGGTTGGTACTGTTCACCCGCAGGCTGTCGCCAGCGCGTTGAGAATCCTTGCGTAACTGGGGATACGAGGTGTAGCCGAGGTTACTCATCTCGTAAGCGTGCCCGCATTCGGCACATATCAGCGCCGTGTATTGAAACGTTTTACCGTTGCGCTCGTAGGCTTTTCGGACCGCATGCAGCGAGGTGTGCCCGTCCGGACATTCGATGGCGAGGGATTCCTCGTAGGACCAGCCTGGCTCTGTGAACCGGTCTGCTGCCACGGTGCAGTCTCGAATTCCCCACGTGGTCAACGCTAGATCGGGAACCGTGCCTTCGGTCACTACGCACCTCGTTTGATCGCTGCGCCCGTCAGTGAGCCGGGTGGGCTCGCCGAAATCTCAAGATAGCCCGAAGGGGTGACACCAACTGCGGGTTCCGTGGGGTGGTCGAGTGGGTTGTCCGCTCCAGGCCGGCATGTCTGGACAGATTCCGGATCGATGTTCGGTGGGCAGAGCCCGCCACAGCGGGTGCAGCGCACGATCCGTGGTTTGGTCGGCGGCAGCGGAAGCTGTGGGGCATCGTGATATTCGATGATATGACCTGCGGCATGGAGTGCGTTCTGCAGGATGATCCAGTTCAGGTGGGCTTGTGCGGCCGTTCCCAGCGATTGCTCAGCCGGGGCGGATGTTCCGCTGTCGGCAGCGTGCGGGCGGGATTGGGAATGTGGTGGTGCGGGAGTCGATGTTGTTGTTGAGCCCCGCGGTGTGTTCCATCGGCTGATGGCGTTCTCGACGATCTGGACTCGGTGGCGTTCCTGCTCTAGACGATCCGCTAGCTGCTTCTTCAGTTCTGCCGGGATTGCGATGCCTCGCGGGGTCAGCAAGAGATCGCGAAGCGAGAAGTCATAGGGAACCAACTTGTCTCCGACGCAACGGAGGGAGATGTTGAACGTGGCGAACCACATCGTCGCCGGAGGCCAGTCGTTCGCTCGTGTGGGGTGCACCGACCATCAGCGTGATCAACTCGTTCCAGGGATCAAACATCCATAGCTGATGCCGACGGTCGGTGCCGCTCAGGACCATCCACGGAATGGCACTGTCTGGGTGCCAGAGCCACACGTCGCTGACACCATTGTGTTGGTAGTCCTGGTGCCGTTGGTTCCAGGCCGTATCGGACAACGGGGAGTATTGGACCTCGAGTGCGAGTTGCTGGCCGTCGGAGAACATGACACGTACGTCGCAGCGACGCGTGCGGTTCGGCAGCCACACCTCGGTGTGGACATTGACAACACTTGGCTGAGTTCGAGCCCATTCTGCGACGGTCATCTTGCTGGCAAGATGCCATATCGATTCCGGCTCATGCTCCCCCCTGGTCGGTTGTCGGCCCGGGGGATGTGCGAAGTGTGGTCGTCGTTCACCGCCGATACGGCCCTTGACCACGACTGGAATCCTGGTACCTGGCGGTGCGCCGATACCTGCATAGCACGGTGCGCAGATCAGCATCTGCGCACCGCGGTAACCAATAGCGCGTAGCTCATCCATGCGCGGATCAGCGGGATCGTTTGGGGCACAGACATACTCGCCGCGCGCAAGGTCAAGCGCGACGAAGAGATGGTTAGAACTCACCTCAGGACATCCTTCTCGGAATAGGCGGAGGTGCTCCGACATCCGCGGCGAGCCACGGGCGGAGAACCCTTGCAAGGCCGCGCTATTCGACTTGGGATGCTTAGCTGAAGGTCCGGCTGGAAGGTTCAAGTGGGAGAGCTTTGAGCTCTAGAAACTATCAGTTACATTGAGCGCCGGGTAATTTAGATTCAGAGGTTAGTGTTACGGCAACGTGCGACCCGTCTCGATCGTACGGCGATCCGGAACGGATGTCGACCGCCCATTCCTCAAGCTGCCCGCGGTCAAAGACCGGTCGGGCAGCGCTCGTCGTCGAAACGATTGAGGCTGAGGTAGTTCTTCCACGCCGACGATCAGAACGGTCCTCTAGTGCAGCCGGCAGGATCTACAAGAGACCGCGGCGGCCGGTGAGTATGACCACGAACAGGGGTACTCCGAGGTCGCGAGGCCAGTCGATCTCGGTCATCTCGGGATCGGCGGTCAGCGGCAGCATCGAGTCGACCTCACCGGTCTCGGCGTAGCGGACGAGTTGCTCTTCTACCGCCTCCTGCGACCACCAGCCTGCGGCCTTGATCTCGACTCCGACTCGATGTAGGTCGTCGTAACAGATGAGGAAGTCGATCCGGCTTCCCCGCGCTGTGGAACGGCCTACCGACAGCTCTCGCTCATGCTCGATCGTGACGTCTTCATCGACGCCCGCATCGGACCACACCTTCCATATGAGCTCATGGAACTCATCCTCATCGCAGTAGCGGAAGTCGTTGTGCTCGTCCACAAAGGGGCCGACTAACGGCTTGATATAGGTGTTCCATATCGGCGAGTCGTGTGTCTCGCCCGGCCTCAAACAGGCCTGATGTACGTAGTGTCGGTCAACGTAGTCCGGCACACCATCGTCCGGGTCGTCCATCGATCCAGTTTGGCAGCGGATTCCGGCAGGCGTGGGTACCTTCGTCCGCAGGCATGTTCTATCAGGATGAGGTTGTTAATCCGAAGGTACGCACAGCATTTCGCAGATTCAGCGCAGTTCATCAAGGTCTGCACGGATGAGAGCGGTGAGTGGATGATCGGAACCGAGGACACGTTCGCAATCCAAGAGATTCTGCTCGTGCAATGCGATTGCGTCGGCGACCTGTCCCGCCGCGACAAGGGCGTATGTAAGGCTTTTGCGGGACGATAAGGTGTCCGGGTGATCAGGGCCGGAGACACGTTCCTGCTCGATGACGTTCTGCGCGAACAGGGCGACAGCCTCGCCGAAGTGCCCCGCCCATTTTAGGGTGTAGGCGAGGTTGTTGCGATAGCTGAGGGTGTCGGGGTGGTCCAGTCCCAGGCTCCGTTCGCAGTCAATCAAGTTCTGCTCGTGTAGCGCGATTGCGTCTGCGAAGTGCCCCGCCGAGGTGAGGGCGCAAGCGAGATTGTTGCAGGAGGCCAGCGTTTCGGGGTGGTCAGAGCCGAGGATGCGTTCCCGAACGACAAGGGTCCGCCCGTACATTCGGATAGCGTCGGATAGATATCCGGCTGCTTCCAGTGCCGCAGCAAGGTTGTTCCAGGAAGCGACGGTATCGGGGTGGTCGGGGCCGAGAACCTCTTCGCAGCTGATGATGGTCTGTTCGTACGTCGTGATCGCCTTTTCGAGGTTTCCAGCTGATGTAAGGGCGTAGGCGAGGTTGTTTCGGGCGGCCAGCGTTTCGGGGTGGTCGGGGCCCAGGACCCTCTCACAACCAGTGAGGTTCTGCTCATACAGGGGGATGGCCTCGGCGAGACGCCCAGTCGAGGCGAGGGCGTAGGTGAGGTTGTTTCGACAGTTCAAGGTGTTGGGGTTATCGGAGCCGAGAACCCTTTCGCAATAGACCAGTGTCTGCTGCGCAATGGTTACCGCTCGGTCAAAGGATGCAGTCCCGTTCAATTGGGAAATGGCCCACAGACGGATGGTCACGACGCGATCATGCAGATTGTCCGAGGGTTGGGGAGAGAGTTTGCTGGCCCAGATGGCCTCGATCTGGTCGACCAGATCCGCGCCTTCAACGCGATTCGCCCAGGCGTGCTCGTAGCCGAAAAGCTGTGGTTGCACGACATCTAATGCATCGGTTAAGAGTTCGTCGCCGGTCCCGTTATCGCGGACGCACTCAAGCAGTACACGGGCAGTAAGCCGGTGTGTCAGCAGCCGGTCTTCTCCGGCAGACCAGGTCAGCAAACTGTGCCGGACGCAGCGCTCAATCGCGTCGTCGACCAGTATGTCCAGCTCAGGATCGCGGTGGCGCAGCAAGTTCCGACGCACTCCAGACGAAGCGAACACAGCGAACAACCTGTCCAGCCAGGCCACGACTGTGTCTAGCTCGATGTCGTCGGTGGCGGCCTCGGCAGCCTCAACCGAGAGCATGAGCGCCTGATCCGTGCGTAGTGGGTGATCAGTGCCAGCACGGCGGCGCAGCGCTCGAGGTAGCGGCTGCGATCGAAGCTTCCCCAAGTAGTCCGGGTAGGTCAGGCGTGGCCGGGGTGCTGTTATTGCGGCAGCTGCGGCGGCCAACGCCAACGGCAGATAACCGAGTTCTTCGGCCAGTTCGGCTTCACCGTCCAGGTCGTCGGTAATGCCGGTCGCCCCTCGTAGAAAGGTGCAGGCCTCATCAGGGGTGTAGCCGCCGACGGTGAGGGGAGGGACATCGGCGATGTGGGCCATGGCCTGGTCGGTCGTGGTAATTACGATCCGAGCGCCACCTCGGGTGGGCAGCACGCTACGTAGTAGGTCTGGGTCGGTTGCGTTGTCGAGAACCAGAAGGTGTGCGCTGGGATCATTGTTGAGGTGGTCGCGCAGCCGGTGCGTCGACTTGACTGGGTCACCGTCAATGGCGGAAACGCCGAGATGTTCGGCGATTTCGGCCAACCCGGAGTGCAGGGCGCCAGGGGTTTCGGCGTTTACCCAACCCACCAGCAGGTTCTTCTCGTGGTCGAGGACGTGGCGGGCATAGGAGGCAGCCAGTTGGGTTTTACCTGCCCCACGCATCCCGGTCACAACCACCGCCCCACGCCCTTGAGTCAAACCAATACTCAATTCAGCGAACTGGTCCCGGTATACGAAGTGGGCAGATCTCCGGGGGACCGCTCCAACCATCACCGCACGAGCGGAGGCGTCAGCCGGATCGGTGTGGATTTCTTCATCCGCGCCTCGACCGATGACCGTATCCTGTTCTTGGGCCAGGGATCTCAGTTCCGCTAGCCTCAGCTCGGTGTCGGAATCTGCGGGCGCTCCAATCGTCTTCCACCGCGCATGCCACAGGTCGATATTGAAAATCGCCGTGTCCAGATCAGGTCGGTTCTTCGCGGCGATCAGTCGACAAGCTGTCACGAACTGGATCACGGTCGGCAGTCTCGGCACTCCCTCACCGGCCACGGCGTTGCGCAGCGCGGTCGCGCCGACCGGGTCTTCATGGTTCTTCCTCAACATCGTGGCCATCGACTTATAACTCGGCTCACCGACCAGGGTGCGCAGGTCAGACAGCTCGGCGGCCAAGAGCGCGCGTGGGTCAAGATCGTTGCTACTCATCATCAACATCTTGCGTCGCTGACTTGCCCCATGTGCCGATCACAACATGCCCACCCATATCAATGTCGCCGTAGCGGCGGTGAGCACCACCACGCATGCCACGAATCGCCACAACGTCCCCCACCCATCCATCGCCTTACGCACAGTCTTACCGATCTCGGCCCACATCACTGGTTCTCCATTCGCTCGAAGTGGAACGAAAACCATTTCAACACAGTGGAATACGCTGATCGAAGGGATGATCAACTCCGATCGGAGAACGTCCGAAACCGATCAAAAGCGACCATGTCGATCACTGCATTCGAAGCCGCGCCGATCGGACCGGACGCCGTGGTGGCGTTGGCTGAGACCCTCTGTGTCTCAATACATCCGGCTGGCCACCTCGGGTGGACCACAGCATGATCGCGCAGTGTTCGGCGCCCGATCTATCTGTCTCTTACGAGGTTGCGGGGCTCGACCGCCGTGATATTGCCACTGTGCTGAAAATCCGGTCAGAACTGGCCGCCTCCTCGGAAGTGCGCCAGAAATGGGGAGCGCAGGTGCGGCCTCGGCGTCTGAACGTCGAAGTGCTCACATACTTTCGAAGTGATTCGCTGCTTGCTCCCGGATTCGTTTGAGTCGCTTGGAGATTGGGCTGTGGTTGCTGTAGCCCATGATGTTGGCGATTTCGGTGAGGTTGGTGATGCCGCTACGTAGGAGGACGACCACTTCGCGGTCGCGTTCATTGAGCAGTGCGAGGAAGTCTCCGTAGACGATGCGGTCGACGATCTCAGTTTCAGGACCTTGGACCAGGATGGTGTCGGTTAGCTCGACAAAGCGAACTTTGATTTTGTTCCGTTTTCGGTAGAGCTTGCGTTCGAAGTCTTCTCGGGCATAGGTCCATCGGTCGGAGAAATCGTCTTCGACGCGGTTGGATCGGACGGCGTCCAGGATTCCGCGGAGTCGGCCGTCGGTGTCTGCCTCCTCGACCGTGCGGTCTACGAAGTACGCCGCATCCTCCTGACCTTGCCACACGTCCGCGCCCATTCGAGGGCGCCCGATCATCGCCCCTTCGAGCCTGGATCCATCCAGAAGTGTGGCTGGCATTTCGGGAATACCGTTGTCCACCAACGGGAGTGTTTGCAGCTCGCTATGGATCACCTCAGTCACGGCAGGCAGCCAGAAGTCCAGGTTGTGCGACAGCAGACGGATCGGGTCCGAGGTGGTAAAGCCACTGACCGGGGAGCCAGGCATGAGGTGCCGCCAAACTGTGGATGACCACGCCCGTGACAGTCTGTCGGGAAAGTCCTCCGGCAACACATTGTCGACGTTTCGATATTCTGCCAGGTAGGGCCACTGACCTCCCCGGAGCAAGGGCAGGCCGAACCGCTCAACCGTTTCCTTGGACAGCAGGTGGAACAGTGGCGAGTACTCGTAATATCGCGACTTGGTGCGGGGTACGAACATGACGTTGTAGTCGCCCCTGTCGGCCACCGAGTAGAGCTGCGGCGGCAGGTCTTCGATCGAGATCCGTCGGCGAAACTGTGCTGCTTCCCAATGCATGTTCCACTGAGACACTGCGACACAGAGTCGGTCGCTGGCGCCCCTTGGTGTCATCGGGATGGTCAGATACTCGGTTGGTTCAGGAGCCAGCGCACGCAGAACCCTTTCGTACAGCATGCCCGTTGAGCCATTCCATAGCCGGGGATACATCTCTGCGGTCGCATGCTCGTGGTCAGGGCCCAGAATGAGGCTGTCGTCGTCGGTATCCGTCGGCGTGTTGTGTGGTGGCACTGGCTTGTTGCGGCCCGTCATGGTTGTTGTAATCGGTTGGGCATTCACATACGTCTCACGGCACTCGGCCTCGATTTCGTTCCAGCACCATCACCGCGGCCCACAGATCTCAAAGTCGCCAGCCACAGCGCAACCGGAAGTGCCTTGCCGCAACCGCAGTGGGACGCCCGTTGCGCCTGGTTGCGTACTAGGTGGTACTTCTTGGTCGGCGTTGGCTCGCGGTGGTGAGTTCTCCTGCTAAGGCATGTATTTCGTTGACAGTAGGTCTCTTTGTGGTGGTGTGACGACGGGCTACACGTCGGCGAGACCGGATGGGTGCAGTGGATCCTTGCATTGGGCCGCGGGTCGAGGCCAGCACCTCTAGTGCGGCACTTCGTTTACCTGGATCTTTGGTGGTGACGGCGACGATCGCTGCGATCAAACGGCCAGGGCCGTCATGATGGAGCCACCACAAGAGGCCAACCACTAGTGATCCGATTCCGGTGAAAGTACCGCCGGCGCCCTGAACGAAGTCCACCATGTCATCGCCCCTCGAAGAAGGCGGCTGCTTGTTTGCGGATTCGTTTGAGTCGCTTGGAGATTGGGCTGTGGTTGCTGTAGCCCATGATGTTGGCGATCTCAGTGAGGTTGGTGATGCCGCTATGCAAAAGGACGACTACTTCGCGGTCGCGTTCGTTGAGGAGAGTGAGGAAGTCTCCGTAGACGATGCGGTCGACGATTTCGGTTTCGGGTCCTTGGACTGGGATGGTGTCGGTGAGTTCGACGAAGCGGACCTTGATCTTGTTTCGTTTTCGGTAGAGCTTTCGCTCGAAGTCCTCTCGGGCGTAGGTCCATCGGTCGGAGAAGTCGTCTTCGACACGGTTGGATCGGACGGCATCGAGAATTCCACGCAGCCGGCCGTCGGCGTCTGCCTCCTCGACCGTTCGGCGCACGAAGTCTGCGGCCTCGTCCTCACCCCACCACAGGGTGCCACCTGTATGAGGGTGTGTGAGTGTTGCGCCTTCCAGAAAGGTCCCGTCGTCCAATGGGACAGGGCCCTCGGTTGCACCTTTGTCGACAGTCGGAAACTCGCGCAGAGCGTTTTGGATGACCTCGGTGACGGGTGGGAGCCAGAAATCCAAGTTGTGGGAGAGCAGTTTGATCGGATCCGAGGTGGTGAAGCCGCTGATCGGTGAACTGGGCATCAGGTGGCGCCAGACCGTGGACGACCACGCACGTGACAACCTCTCCTCGAATGCTGTTGGCAGATAACGGTCGGGATTAGAGGAGTCGATACTGAAGGGCCAGAGTCCACGATGCAACAGTGGAAGGCCATGGCGTTCTAGCGTCGATCGAGACAGCAGATGGAACAGAGGGGCATGTTCGTAATACCTTGTGGCGGTTCGCGGTACAAGCACAATGTTGCTGGCATCCTTCTCGGCAATCCAGTCAAGCACTGGCGGAAGGTCGTCCTCGGCAACGAAGTGTCGCCGATACTGCGCAGACTCCCAGAACATATTCCACTGCGCTACGGCGAGCTGAACCTCGACCCTGTGATATCGAGAGTCCCACATGGGCAGGGTTACGTACTCAGGAGCTGCGGGAGCATCTGCCCTGACTACTGCGCGGCACATGTGGGCCGCAGAAATGTGCCGGAGTTGCGGATACTGCTCGGGGTTCGCACGCTCGTCCTGCGGGTCCAGCAGTAGCTCTTCGCGTTGCACGGTATCGATCTCGTCGTCGGGCACCTCGGGCATGTCCACATCCGGATCTGCAGCATTGATCGTCACATAGAACCTCACGACAACCGCGCTCGGTTTCGTTCCACCCATACTTTTCAGCACTCTGTTTGCACGCCAACCGCTTCGGATCCACCCTACGGATGCCCCGTGAATGCGGAGCGGCCGAGGAAGTTTCGGCGCGCGGTGGAAGTTTGGTATGCGATGGCATCGATGTGGCGAACGCATGGTCGGCAATCGCGCCCGATTGGACGTGACACCCGTCCGCCGATCCAATGTCGATCGCGCACTTAAGGTTTCGCGCCCCTCCTTCTTGGCAGTGTCTTTGAAACGTCAGCTACGGTTACTGTAGGACTAGATGGTAGGACATTCGATGGAGTCTGGCGGGGTTAGTGGTGAACGATCTTGCTGAAGGATGAGCAATCGGCACTGAGCGAAGTTGACCGCTCGGCAGGCAGGAAGTCGCTCGCGGCGGTGAACGTCGAGTTGGCGGCCCAGTGGCATCCGACCCTGAACGGGGACCTCACGCCCGAGATGGTGGCGGCTAAGTCGCATAAGAAGGTGTGGTGGCTCTGCGCGTCGGGTCATCACTGGGATGCCCTGGTCTCCTCGCGTAGTCGAGGGAATGGGTGCGCTGTTTGCTCGGGACGGAGAGCTCTGGCCGGAGTTAACGATCTTGCGACTATGAATCCAGACGTGGCGGCGCAATGGCACCCGACTCTGAATGCAGATCTGACGGCCGAGATGGTGAGACCGGGTGCGGGCCGGAAAGTGTGGTGGCGCTGCGCATATGGGCATGAATGGCAGGCGACCGTTCTGAACAGGACCAACGGCACGGGATGTCCATCATGTTCTATGCCCGCAGTATCCGAGCAGGAGATTCGGTTGCGGAAGGAGCTGTGTGCTGCTGGCGTCCCGATCGCCACTGATCCTGAGCCCATTGCCACGGGGCGTCGTCGAGATATTAAGGCTGACATGGTCTGTCCGGATTGGGGCATTGTCATCGAATGGGACGGAAGCTGGTTCCATAAGGGGCCGCAAGCTCTGGCCCGAGATCGGCGGCAGTCTAAGTACCTCAACGACGCCGGTTGGCGCGTCGTCCGCGTCAGGGAGGACCTGCCGGAGACCGGACCGGATGACTGTATCGTCCCAAAAACAAACCCTTTCGATGCGAAAGGTGTTGCAGCTATAGTACTTTCACACCTAAGGGAGCTCGGATTCGTCGCGGAATGCTTGGATGAGTACCTGAATTCCAAAGATGCATGGGCCGAGGACTCGATCAGCGACGAGATCGCCGCGCTACGCAAGATATCCCTAGCCTCGGTGAATCCTGACCTCGCCAGCGAGTGGCACCCAATCAAGAACGGAAGCCTGACCCCTAGTCATGTAACCGTGGCGTCGGGAAAGACGGTTTGGTGGCTTTGCGGCCACGGGCACGAATGGCCCTCGGTGGTCGGTAACCGCAACAGCGGTAGTGGTTGTCCGGTGTGTGCGGGCAAGCGGGTATTGGCTGGTGCGAACGATCTTGCGACGGTGAATCCGGAGTTGGCGGCCCAGTGGCATCCCGCGCTGAACGATGGTCTCACGGCGGCGATGGTGACTGCGGGGTCGAACAAGAAGGTGTGGTGGCAGTGCGAGCGAGGCCATGCCTTTTGTGCCACCGTCGCCAATCGCGGCAGCGGTGGCACTAGATGTCCGGTGTGTGCGGGCAAGCGGGTGTTGGCTGGTGCGAACGATCTTGCGACGGTGAATCCGGAGTTGGCGGCCCAGTGGCATCCCGCGCTGAACGATGGTCTCACGGCGGCGATGGTGACTGCGGGGTCGAACAAGAAGGTGTGGTGGCGGTGCGGACAGGGGCACGAATGGCCGTCGACAGTCTCAAACCGGAGTAAGCACGGCCGCGGTTGCCCCTCTTGCTCTGGACTTCGGACGGTGGCCGGCGAAACAGACTTGGCGACGGTGAATCCGGAGTTGGCGGCTCAGTGGCACCCGACCCTCAACGGAGCCCTGTCGCCGGAGATGGTCGCGCCAAAGTCGAACAAAAAGGTGTGGTGGGCTTGCGAGCGTGAGCATCACTGGATTGCGACCGTCGCAGACCGCAGTGCTGGGAATGGTTGTCCGGTGTGTGCGGGCAAGCGGGTGTTGGCTGGTGCGAACGATCTTGCGACGGTGAATCCGGAGTTGGCGGCCCAGTGGCATCCCGCGCTGAACGATGGTCTCACGGCGGCGATGGTGACTGCGGGGTCGAACAAGAAGGTGTGGTGGCGGTGCGAACGGGGGCACGAATGGCTTGCCAGCGTTACCAATCGTGACGGCATCGGTACCGGATGTCCTGCATGCTCCGGGCAAAGAACAATCCCAGGCGAAACAGACTTGGCGACGGTGAATCCGGAGTTGGCGGCTCAGTGGCACCCGACCCTCAACGATGACCTGACTCCAGAGATGGTCGCGCCGAAGTCGAGCAAGAAGGTGTGGTGGGCCTGCGACCACGGTCATGAATGGTCAGCAAGGGTTGCGGAGCGCAGTAGTGGAAGCGGTTGTCCGGTGTGTTCGGGCAAGAAGGTAGTCGCGGGAGTGAACGATCTGGGGACCATCAATCCCGGGCTAGCGGCTCAGTGGCACCCGGCCCTCAATAGGGACCTGACGCCGGGGATGGTGACCGCGGGGTCGAACAGGAAGGTGTGGTGGGTCTGCGACCATGGCCATGAGTGGCTTGCCACGATCTCAAATCGTGGCGCTGGCGGGACCGGATGCCCCAATTGCAGGTACCGGGCCCGTAACTGACCTAGCTCACCAGGCAATCTGCGCCAATTTGTCACCTTGGCTGTGGGCAGCGCCGTTCCCGGGCTCTTGAACAAGCGCGACGTCGCACGAACCGTCTCGGTCAATCTTCGGTTACCGAATTGCGGTCGATGTCCCTCATGTCGTGGACGCGGCCGACACTTGTAATCATGAACACGAGAACTTCACCGAGCCCTCCACCCAGACCGCCGGTGAACCACAGCGTCGTGTTCCCCTCGCATCTCACTCTGCCCCCGCGTCCGCCGGCACTGGTCTATTTGGACCTGAACCATTTCATCAATCTCGCCCGTGCGGCGCAGCGTTCCGGGCCCGTAGGATACGACGACCTGCTAGAGGCATGTCGGCGAAGCCGACAAGACGGTACGGCGTTGTTCCCACTATCGGGAACCCACTGTTTCGAAATGACTGGCATCAGCGACCCGCGGCAACGCAGTTCTGTCACCGAGATCATGGAGGAGTTGTCGGACTTCCACTATCTCCTCGGGCGCACGGCCGTAGCGCGCATGGAGGTTGATGCCGTGCTCGAATCACTTTTCGGGCTCGAACCGATAGTCAGGGAGAGCATCCCACTGATAGGGACCGGTTTCGGACGAGCATTCGGCATGCGCGGTGGACTGTTGTTCCAGAATAAGGACGGCAGCGATGCCACGCCTGCACTTGAGAAGAGTCTCGGCCAGACTGCCTTTGCCGCCAAAGCCGAGCTACTAAACCGGATGCTTGAGCGTGCCATGCTGGCCGGACCAGCCGACCATGACATGCCCGCGCTCATCCAAGACGGGTACTCGCCGCAGAAGGCGTGGGCAGCGGCGAAAGGCAGTGCTGACCAAGAACAGCAGCAGGCACGGCGACTCGACCAGGAGCCCCGGTGGCGTAAAGGACGCCTGCGCGATGTCATCGCAACGCGCGAACTCGCCCTTGAACTGATGGATCTGCTCACGCAGGCCACAGCACACAACAACATCACGATCGAACAGATGCTCGACGGCGACCAGCAGCGATTTCGTTCTCTCGCTGATGGAATGCCTTCGACCCGGGTAGCCATCTCACTTAAGGTGGCCTATCACCGTAACCCTGCACATGTGTGGACGGTCAACGATATTCACGACATCGACGCACTCACCGTCGCGGTGCCGTACTGCGACGCTGTCTACACAGACAAAGCCGTCAGGCGTGCCATCATGATCTCCCGTGAGCTCAAGGTATTCACCACGTTCCTCCCGCGGGTGCCCTTGGAGCTTGTCGACTGGCTCGGTCGCCTTCCCCAGCCTGATGATTGAGGTCGTGAGACAACCGTTGGTGTGCCGAAGAGCTTGCCAACCCGAACGTTGATTTCAGAGCGTCCCTTATATTGTCGGCGTCGATGCGGTGTGCAGTTGCGCGGCGTCGCTGATGATCCTGCTGATCGTGGATCTGCTGCGCTGGATCTCGCGGGATATCTGGGTGGGTGTCCGTCCGTCGTCGTGGTGGCGCGTGAGGATGGGGCCACTTCGATTGGGTCACGGCGATGGGCAGGGTCGCGTTCGCAGAGTGCGGTCGCGACTTGGGTCCATTGGAGTGCCGACGGCTCGCGTTCGGGGTGCGTGCGCACGATCCCCGGCGGGGCGCTGTTGTCGGAAATATCGTGTGCACAAACGACTTTCGATTCGGAGCGGTTGGGGTCCCCGCCGCGTCGTTCGGACGCGATATTCGGGTTTGTGAGATCGCCGTGTATGGCCGTCGTGTACGCACGGGTTGTGCCTGAATGTGCGAGAGCGAGCAGTGCGACGGTCGCCTGTGCCATCGATCCTTCGATGATGAGTGGCCATAGCCACGCTTCCCGTCCGGGTACTGCGGCAAGGACGGCGAGATCGCGTAATGCGGTGAAGGACAGCTTGAATGCGCCGGCTGCGATCAGCACGGTCATCAGTGTGGCGAGTAGTTGGGTAAGGTGCGCTCGGCCGTGTGCACGCAGCAGGATCGTGACTCCATGTACGGCGGCGAGTAGCGCGATCGGTGGCACGATGGCGACCGCTGCGGCCACGAACGCTAGGGCCTGGGCGTGTAGAACAGCATGAGTTGCGTTGCCGGTGATGCTGACCGTGGAGGCGGTAGCGAGTACACACCAGGAGAACGTGTGCGCGCACGCGTCGGTCCCAGTGTCCACCGCCTGGTGCGATGCGGTGGACCACTCGGTGTCGGACGGGATGGCGGAGCCGTCTGCGGTTACTCGCATGGTGTGTCCTCGGGTGCGTCCGGACGAATCGATTCACGGCGAAGGATCTGATTGCCGTCTGATTGCTGAGGCGGTGAAATTCGATCGAGGTTCGGCGTGGCGACACGCCGAACCGTCGGTCCTAGCGATCGGTGACGCTGGGTCGGCCTGCGAGGCGCATAGAGGTTCCGCGTTTGTTGAGGGCGCGGTTGATACTGCTGGCGGGGAAGCCGGTGAGCTTGCTGCAGGCAGTCAGCGAGTGCCCGTTGAGGTAGAGCTGTTCGGCCCGAGCGACGTCGGCTACGGTCATGGATTGGTAGCGCCGCGAGGTGCCGCGTTTGGTCAGAAGCGCGAGGACAGCACTTTTGGACACCCCGTAGCGCGAGGCCAGTTCCGCGGTGGACGAGCCGTCGCGGTAGCCCTGGATCAACTCCTCGATCATGCTCTTCGAAAGTCTGCGCTCAACCTTCTGCGGGGTACGCGATGCCGCCTTCTTGCTCGACGGCCGCTTGCGCCGCCGCGAGGCCGCTGGTGTGCTCGCGACCTCGATCTTGGCTCGGGCGGCTTCCAATTCCCGCAGGTCAGCGCGGTTCGAATAACGTCCCGCTAGGTCCACTCCCAACCGGCAGGTGCCAACAGGTACCTGCCGGTTTTCTTTGTGTTTCGAGTGTCCTGCCGACCCGGACCAACTATCGTTCGAACTGATATTCGATTCCAGTTCTTGTCGGTGGATCTGATGGGGGTTCGGGTGGGTGTCGTGATTCAGGCTTATCGGTTTGCTCTCGACCCCTCGTCCGTCCAGGATCAGGCGCTGCGGTCGCACTGTGGTGCACAGCGGTTCGCCTATAACTGGGGTCTGCGGCGCATCAAGGCGAACATCGATCAACGTGCCGCCGAGATGTCCTATGGATTCACCGGGGATCAACTCACCCCGGTGGTGGCGTGGTCCGCATACGCGCTGCGTAAGGAGTGGAATCAAGCCAAAGATGTTGTCGCACCCTGGTGGCCGGAGAACTCCAAGGAGTCGTACGCGTCCGGGCTCGCGAATCTGTCTGCCGCGTTGAAGAATTGGAGCGACTCTCGGGCTGGAACACGCGAGGGCCCTGCGATGGACTTCCCTCGATACAAGACGAAGAGCAGTGCCATGTCTTGTCGATTCACAACCGGGGCGATCGGGCTTGCGACGGATTGTCGTCATGTTCGGCTGCCACGGATCGGGCTGGTGCGCTCGCATGAGTCAACCCGCAAGCTTGCCCGGCATCTCAGGCTCGGTAGCGCTCGCATCCGCGCTGCGACGGTATCGCTTCGGGCCGGGCGGTGGTTCGTATCGTTCTCGGTCGAGGTCGAGCGTGTCGATTCCGTTCCGGCACAGCCGGATCTGGTGGTTGGGGTCGATCTCGGGATTCAGTCGCTTGCCATGCTGTCGGACGGGACGATTGTGCCCAACCCTCGGCATCTCGATGCCGCGACGCGTCGTATTCGCCGATTGCAGCGACAAGCGGCTCGTCGCTGTGGCAGGGATAAGCGGTTACAGTCGGCGCCATCGAAAAGATGGCTCGAGTCCCAGAAGCGACTTGCTCGCGCGCATGCGCGAGTTGCGAATGCTCGGCGCGACGCGCTGCACAAGCTGACTACCCGGCTGGCTACTTCTTTCGGCACGATCGCGATCGAGGATCTGAATGTTATTGGGATGCTGGCTAATCGGCGGCTGGCGCGGTCCATCGGCGATGTCGGGTGGGGTGAATTCCGGCGTCAGCTGGAGTACAAGGCGAACTGGAATGGCGCACAGGTTCACGTCGCCGACCGCTGGTACCCGAGTTCCAAGATGTGTTCGACCTGCGGGGCAGTGAAACCCAAACTCTCCCTGCGCGATCGAACATACTGTTGTGACCGATGCGGCCTCGTCATCGATCGCGACCTCAATGCCGCCCGCAACCTGGCGGCGATAGCCCGAACGTCCTCGGCGAGTTGCGTCGGGACGGAAAACTTGCCCGCTGGAAACCCACGGAAGACCCGCTCCTCGCGGGCAACGGGTACCGCCACGGGAAGACCCAGCTCGCTCGAGCCGGGCCAACGCGGGCGGAGTAATTCGCCTGCTCAGGATGCCTACTCATCCTGAACGGTTCGAAACCCTCTGTGCCCGCTTCATGCATCTCATCCCTAGGTCAGGCACGGTTCGAGTAAGCGTCCTGGACTGGGGAATCGATTCGTGGTGGCATGCATGTCGTAGTGGATGTGGGCGATGTGGGACTGATGGGTGCGGTTGTGGTTGACGGTGGCGGTACCGGGTTCGAGACGGTTCGTGGCGGGTTGCCGTCTGATAGGTCGCGTGTGTGTCGAATGCTCGCGGAGGCGTTCGAGGATGATCCGCATGCGCGGTGGATGCATCCGCATGCGGGGTCGCGGTTGAAGGAGCTGCGGATGGCGTTCGAGGATTCCTTTATGGAGTCGGGGCGGACGAGTGAGGGGGTCGATCTCGCCGTTGTGGATGGGGATCGGATTGTGGGTGCGGCGCTCTGGATGAATACCACTCGGGTGCGGACGCCGCGGACGGTGGCGGACTGGGTGCGGCGGCGGCGGATTTTCGGGTCGCGGGTGCCGCTGATGATGGAGGGGGCGCGGCAGCTGGCGGGTGGGCATGTCGCGGAACATCATTGGCATTTGATGGCGATCGCGACCGATCGGGAGGTTCGGGGGCGGGGGTATGGGCGGGCGTTGATGGCGGCGGGGTTGGCTCGGTGCGTGGCGGATGGGCTGCCGGCGCATTTGGAGACGGCGAAAGCCGAGAACGTTCCGTATTACCGGCGATTCGGGTTCGAAGTGGTTGCGACGCTCGAGCTGCCGAAGGGCGGGCCGCGTAACTGGCTTATGCGGTACGAACCCTGAGTTCGCGCGGTTCGGGTCGGGCGTATTGATTCTTCGTGATTGCAACCCTCTTGTCGGGGGCGATGGCGCTGCACCCTTGGGGAAGGGAGGGCGTGCGGGATCGCTGATGGAGAGGGATCTATGCGGATCGAGCAGCTCGAGTATGTGCAGGCCGTTACCCGGTTGGGGTCTTTGCGGCGGGTGGCTGAGGAGTTGCATGTTTCGCAGCCGGCGCTGAGTGAGACGCTGCGGAACTTGGAGCGGGAGCTCGGGGTGGAGCTGTTGGATCGGCGGCGGTCGGGGGCTCGGATCAGTGCGGAGGGGCGGGAGTTGCTGCCCTATATCGCGCAGGTGGTCGAGGCGGTGGATTCGTTGCGGCGGGCGGCGGATGAGCAGCATCGGGTTAGTCGGATGGTGCGGGTGGGGACCGTTAGTGCGGCTACGGTTTCGCTGGTGCTGCCTGCTATTCGGGAGTTTCGGGAGACGCACGGGCAGACGCAGGTGGAGGTGGTGGATGCGCAGCAGGGGGAGATTCATACGGCGTTGCGGGAGGGGAGTTTTGATCTCGGGCTGGTGAATTATTTGCGGGGGGATGATCTGGCTCCGGAGTTTCACAGTACGGAGTTGTTGCGGGGGCGGCCGGTGGTGTGCGTGCGGGCCGATAGTCGACTGGCGCGGTTATCCGTTGTGGGAGTTGATGATCTGCTCGGGGAGCCGCTGATCGTCATGCGGTCCGGATATGTGATGCACCGGTTCGTGCATCGGCTGCTCGATGGGAGGCAGCCGCTGTTCTCCTATTCCGTCGATGGGGCGGAAATGGGGAAGATCATGGTGGCAAATGGGTTGGGGGCCACCATACTTCCGGACTACAGCATTCGGGATGATCCGCTGGAGGCGAGCGGCGTAATTACCTGGCGTCCGCTGGGTTGTCGTTCGACCGAAGTGTTGCTGGTCGCGCAACGGCGTAAATCCACCGCGCCACCGCAGGCGGCGCGCGCCCTGCATGACGTGCTGGTCCGGCGGGCCGGTGCGCTCGGTGTGCGAGCGGCCTGAGCACCGCTGCGCACGGTGGTAGGGAAAACTTATCAGGACATCGAAAATGCCTGTTGGACAGTGCTTTTCGCGAATTCTAGGCTGGTGGTCATGATCGACGAGAGTTGTTGTCGCAGCGCTTGCTGAGTCCCTCTACCTACTTTCGATGGAGTACCCCTATGTCCGCGGACCATGAAATCGACAACCTCGCAGAACCTTTGAAATTCGCCTATTGGGTGCCGAATGTCAGTGGCGGCCTTGTTATCAGCGATATCGAGCAGCGCACCGATTGGAGTTATGAGTACAACCGGAAACTCGCGGTGCTGGCCGAGAACAACGGGTTCGAATACGCGTTGACTCAGGTGCGGTACATGGCGAGTTATGGCGCTGCGTACCAACATGAGTCGACGAGCTTCAGCCTGGCGTTGCTGTTGGCGACAGAGCGGCTCAAGGTGATCGCGGCCGTGCATCCGGGACTGTGGCAGCCGGGGGTATTGGCGAAGCTGATCGCCACCGCCGATCACCTCTCCGGCGGCCGCGCCGCGGTGAATGTGGTGAGCGGCTGGTTCAAGGGCGAGTTCACCGCGCTCGGTGAACCGTGGCTCGAACATGACGAACGCTACCGGCGCTCAGAGGAATTCATCGAGGTGCTGCGCAAGAGCTGGACCGAGGATGCCGCCCAGTTCGCGGGCGACTTCTACCGGTTGCGCGGCTACGACCTCAAACCC
The DNA here is from genome assembly GCF_042885355.1 of Nocardia sp. NPDC058058. Taxonomy (NCBI): domain Bacteria; kingdom Bacillati; phylum Actinomycetota; class Actinomycetes; order Mycobacteriales; family Nocardiaceae; genus Nocardia; species Nocardia sp. NPDC058058. The sequence goes on from NZ_JBHVSA010000004.1 coordinate 1,467,417, forward strand.
AAACCGCTGACCTCCGAGGGCCGCCCGCATCCGGAAATCTTCCAGGGCGGCAATTCGACGGCGGCGCGAGCCATGGCGGGCCGGGTCTCGGACTGGTATTTCAGCAATGGCAAGGACTACGACGGCATTACCGAGCAGATCACCGAGGTTCGCGCCTCGGCCGCCGAACACGGCCGCACGGTGAGGTTCGGGCTCAATGGATTTCTGATCGCCCGCGATACCGAAGCCGAGGCGAAGGAGACCCTGCGCGAGATCGTCGCCAAAGCCAATTCCGAAGCGGTGGAGGGGTTCCGGGGCGCGGTGCAGCAGGCGGGCAATTCCGCCGGTGACAAGCGCGGTATGTGGGCCGACTCGTCCTTCGAGGATCTGGTGCAGTACAACGACGGTTTCCGCTCCAAGCTCATTGGCACGCCCGAGCAGATCGCGCATCGGATCGTCGAGTACAAGAAGCGCGGAGTGAATCTGCTGCTGCTCGGATTCCTGCACTATCACGAGGAAGTCGAGTATTTCGGTAGCCGGGTGCTGCCGATCGTGCGGGAACTCGAAGCCGAATTGCTCGCGGGCACTCCGGAGCCGGTGGGGGTGGCGCGATGACCACCGTAGAGGCGAAGTCCACCACGGACGCCGAATTGGACGCGATCTTCGAACCGATCTTCGCTCGCATCGGCGAGGGCGCGGTGCAACGCGAAACCGATCGCAGGCTGCTGTTCGAGGAGGTGAACCTGTTGCGGGCCGCGAAGTTCGGCGCGCTGCGGGTCCCGGTCGAATTCGGCGGGTACGGCGTCACGGTGCGCCAGCTGTTCCGGCAGCTGATCGCGCTGGCGGCCGCGGAATCCAATCTGCCGCAGGCGCTTCGGGTGCATTTCTCCTTCGTCGAGGATCAATTGTTGGCGGAGCCCAGCCCGGCGCGTGAGCGGTGGCTGCGGTCGGTCGCGCAGGGCACGCTGGTTGGTAATGCGATCACCGAACCGGGCGTCGGCGCGGTCGACCGCTATCGCACGCGGCTGACTCGCGACGGCGCGCACTGGCGGCTCAACGGCACGAAGTTCTACAGCACCGGCTCGCTGTACGCGGACTACATTGTGGCGGCGGCGGATCAGGACGGTGAGCGCGTCGGCGTGCTGGTGCAGGCGAATGCCGAGGGTGTGCGGCAGTCCGACGACTGGGACGGCTTCGGGCAGCGGCTCACCGCCAGTGGCACAACGGAGTTCACCGATGTGCTGGTGACCGAGGATCGCGTGCTCGGACCGGGATACGGCGCGCCCGGACCCACCTATGCGACGGCTTACCTTCAGTTGGTTCAGCTTTCGGTGCTGGCCGGTATCGCCCGCCGCGCGGAGCGGGACGCTCGGGAATGGGTGGCGGCCCGCACCCGTGGTTATACCCACTCGGTCGCCGACCTGCCCCGTCGGGATCCGCTGGTGCAGCAGGTGATCGGCCGGTTGTCCGCAGCAGCCTTCGCCGCCGAGGCCAGTGTGCTCGCGGTCGCCGATGCACTCGATACGGTGCTGGACGATGGCGCGCAGGACGAAAATCTCGTGGTCGCGGCAGAACTCGCTGCCGCTCGGGCGCAGCTCGCGGTGATCGACCTGGTGCTGCCCGCGACCACGCTGCTGTTCGAAGTCGGTGGGGCGTCGGCGGTTTCGGAACAGTTGCGGCTGGACCGGCACTGGCGCAACGCCCGCACCATCTCGGTGCACAATCCGGCGATTCAGAAGGCGCGTGCGATCGGGGATCACCTGCTCAATGGCGCGGAACTACCGTTCGCGTGGAGCGCGGGCGAGCGGACGTCGGAGGCGAGATCATGACACGCCGAATCCGTTTCAACGCCTTCGATATGAACTGCGTGGCGCACCAATCCCCGGGCCTGTGGCGGCATCCGGAGGATCAGTCGCACCGCTACACCGAACTCGCGTATTGGACCGAGCTGGCGAAGTTGTTGGAGCGCGGTCGATTCGACGGGATCTTCATCGCCGATGTGCTCGGCACCTATGACGTGTACGGCGGCAATGACATCGCGGCCCTGCGGCAGGGCGCGCAGATCCCGGTCGCCGATCCGCTGCTGCTGGTTTCGGCCATGGCGGCGGTGACCGAGCACCTCGGCTTCGGCATCACCACCGGCACCGGATTCGAACACCCCTATCCGTTCGCGCGTCGGCTCTCCACCCTCGATCACCTCACCGGGGGGCGACTCGGCTGGAATGTCGTGACCGGCTATCTACCTTCTGCCGCAAGGAATTTCGGCGCGGACGATCAACTCGATCACGATGAGCGCTACAACCAGGCCGATGAATACCTGGAGGTGCTCTACAAGCTGTGGGAGGGCTCCTGGGAGGACGATGCGGTGGTGCGTGATGCCGTGCGCGGCGTCTACGTGGATCCGGCGAAGGTGCACCATATCGGGCACCGCGGTAAGCACTACACCGTCCCGGGCATCCATCTGTCCGAACCGTCGCCGCAGCGGACACCGGTGATCTATCAGGCGGGCGCGTCACCGCGCGGTGTGCGCTTCGCGGCCGAGAACGCCGAGGCCATCTTCGTGGCCGGGCCGTCCAAACGCGTGCTGGCGCAGACGGTCTCCCGTATTCGTGACGCACTGGAAGCCGCCGGTCGGGACCGCAACGCCGCCCGGATCTACGCCCTGGCCACCATCATCACAGCGGATACCGACGAGGCCGCGCACCGCAAACACCAGGAGTACCTGTCCTACGCCAGCGTGGAGGGCGGCCTGGTATTCATGTCGGGCTGGATGGGCATCGACCTGTCCACCTATGACCTGGACGCTCCCATCGGCCAGGTGGAGAGCAATGCCATCCAATCCGCCGTGGCGGCGTTCCAGGAATTCGACGATGACGGCCGGGAGTGGACCGTCCGCGATATCGGCCGTTGGGCCGGAATCGGCGGTATGGGACCGGTTTTCGTGGGCTCCGGCGAGACCGTCGCCGATCAACTCCAGGACTGGGTCGACGATACCGATCTGGACGGCTTCAACCTGGCCTATGCCATCACCCCGGGCAGCTTCGAAGACATTGTGCGCCATGTCGTTCCGGTGCTGACCGCGCGTGGAGCGTACGCCGAGGAGTACGTCCCGGGCACCCTGCGCAATGCCCTGTTCGAGGCCGGGGATCGGCTGCCACCGGAGCATCGGGGTGCGAGTTATCGCCTCGGCGGTACGGCGTCGACCGCCTTGCCCGATAGCGAGTCCCGTCCGGGATTCGATGTCCCCGTACCTGATTCACCGCTCGATCACGATTCGACCCCCGCCGCAGTATTGACCGGAAGCGAGATCCGCTCATGACCTCTCAGCGCAAATCCACCCGCTCGGCCGCCGTGATCGGAGCCGGCCAGACCGGTGTCACCGCGGCACTGGGCCTGCTCGACGCCGGCTTCGACGTGACTCTTTACAGCGACCGCGATCAGCGCGCGCTGCGCGATGACGTTCCCGCCACCGGCACCGCACTGGAATTCGGCGAGACACAGCAGGCCGAATCCGCGCTCGGACTGGACACCTACACCGCCCGCGCGCCCCGCCACACCGGTCTGACCGTGCGGATCGCCGGACCCGAGCGCGAGGAGCTCATCGCGTTCGACGGGCATTTCGACGGCTATGTCGGTGTGGCCGTCGATACCCGGCTCAAGGCCGATGAACGGCTGACCGCCTTCGCCGAGCGCGGCGGCCGGTTCATCGTGCAGCAGGTGACGCCGGAGAAGCTCGGCAGCATTGCCGCCGGAGTGGACCTCACCCTGGTCGCGACCGGTCGCGGCGGGCTTTCGGAGCTGTTTCCGGTGGACGAGACCCGCACGCCCTACAGCGCTCCGCAGCGCTCACTGCTCACCGTCACGGTCACGGGGCTCGATTACGATGACAGCGTATTCGCGCACCGCAGCCGCGCGGGCGGCGCGCGCAGTGGCTTCTCCATCTTCGCCGATCAGGGTGAGGGCTGGTGGGGCCCGTACCTGCATAAGGACGCCGGTCCCAGCTGGGCCTTCCTGGGCTGGGCGCGACCCGGCAGCGAGTGGGAGAAGCGTTTCGCCGCAGCGGATTCCGCGGACTCCGCGCTGCGGATCGTGCGGGAGCTGTACCGCGACTACATCGATTGGGATCTGCCCGAGGTGCAGGCCACGCAGGTCATCGCCGAGGATCCGCACTCATGGCTGAAAGGCGCTGTGCGACCGGTGGTTCGGGCCGGGGTGGGGCATACCGGGAGTGGTCATCCGGTGGCCTCGCTCGGCGATACCTCCGCCGCCTACGATCCGATCGCGGGCCAGGGCGCGCAGAGCGGTTTGATTCAGGCGCAGCGGCTGGTCGCGGCGGCAGCCGTGCACGACGGACCGTTCGACGAGGAGTGGATCGGGCGGCAGTACCGCTCCTTCCTCGCGGCACGCGGTGATGCGGCGAATCGGGTGACCCGGCTGTTCCTGGGCGATCCCGAACTCGCGGAGATCGGGAACACGCTGTTCGCGGCGGCCGCGGTGGAGCCGCGCTTCGCCTCGGCGCTGGTCGGACTGCTGCATCGCCCGCAGCCCTTCCTGGGCATCGATTCCCTCGACGCCGCGGGCAGATTCATCACCGAGGTGACCGGGGAGAACGCGGACGCGCTGCTGGCCCGCTTCGAACCGGCCGGACGTTTCGATCGTTCAACTTTCACAAGCAGTCTCGCCACCGCGTAGCGGCCGGAACCCCCTCGGATCGCGACCCACCACGTCGGAAGGACCAGCAATGACCGAAACCGCCCGGTGGGTGCGATGACCGAGATTGCCGATCGACCCGTGACCGTGCCCGTGATCGCCGACGCCACCGAGGCGTTGGCGGTCGCGGCACGACTATCCGCTCACTTCGCCGCCGGTGCGAGCGAGCGGGACGCCCACCGGCAACTGCCGTCGGTGGAATTGGACGAGCTGTCGGGGAGCGGTCTGCTCGGCATCACGGTGCCGCGTGAATACGGCGGCGCGGATCTGCCGACTTCGGTTGTGACGGAGGTATTCCGGCTGCTCGCGGCCGGTGATCCCAATATCGCGCAGATTCCGCACAGCCACTTCGTGTACGTGAACGCGCTGCGGCAGAACGGAACCGAATCGCTGCGGCGGCGGCTCTTCGCGGAAGTGCTGGCGGGTAGGCGATTCGGCAACGCGCAATCGGAGATCGGCACCAAACACGTACAGGACTACCGCACTCGCCTGCGCGCGCATCCCGATGGCGGATACGTGCTGGATGGTGTGAAGTCCTATTCGACCGGAGCCCTTTTCGCACACTGGATTCCGGTGCTGGCCAAGAACGATGACGACCGGATCGAAGTGGCCTTCGTGCCGGCCGATGCCCCCGGTGTCACCGTCGTCGACGACTGGGACGGTATGGGCCAGCGCACCACAGCGAGCGGCACCGTGAAACTGGATGGCGTCCGCGTACCCGCGGATCATGTTGTCCCGCACCATCTCACCTTCACCGGTCCGCAACTGTACGGCGCTCGCGCCCAGGTGCTGCATACGGCGATCGACGCCGGTATCGCCCGCGCGGCGCTCACCGAGGCCGTCGATTTCGTCCGCACCCGCAGCCGCCCGTGGTTCGAAGCCGGTGTGGCGCACGCCCACGAGGATCCGCTGACGGTGCAGCGCTTCGGCGAACTGGAGGTCTCGGTACGCGCCGCCGAGGCCCTGCTCGCGGTCGCGGGCCACACCATCGACGCGGCGGCCGCCGCCCTCGACGAGGACAGCGCCGCCGCCGCGTCCATCGCCGTGGCCACCGCGAAATCCGCCGCCGATCGCGCCGCCCTGGATGTCACCAACGCCCTGTTCGAGGTGGCGGGCACCCGCTCGGCCCTGGATTCGCTGAACCTGCACCGGCATTGGCGCAATGCCCGCACCCACACCCTGCACGATCCGGTGCGGTGGAAGATCCAGCACATCGGGCGCTACATCCTCAATGGCACGCCACCGCCCCGGCACGGTGTGCTCTGACCGATCTCACGCACCGGGTGGCGCGGCGAGCGCATCGCGCCGGCTGATCAGGAAGGCGCGTTCGGCGTCATTGCGAGTGCGGTCTATCGCCGCGTCGTAGGCGTATGCGGCTTCGGTGTTGTCGCCGAGTCTGCGGAGTAGGTCGGCGCGGATGGCGTGAAAGAGATAGTGCTGCTGGAGATTCAGTTCGTCGAGGACATCGAGCGCCGCATGTGGTCCGTGTACCTCGGCCAGTGCCACGGCCCGGTTGAGGGCGACTATGGGGCTGGGGGAGAGGGCGGAGAGATGGTCGTAGAGACGCAGGATTTGGGCCCAGTCGGTGTCGGCGGGGTCGAGGGCGTCTGCGTGTACGGCGTTGATCGCGGCCTGTAGTTGGTAGGGCCCGGGGTCGTTGTGGCGCAGGCATTTTCGGACCAGCGCCTGTCCCTCGTCGAGCTGTGCCCGATTCCATTGGGAGCGGTCCTGTTTCGGCAGCGGGACCAGCGAACCGTCGGGGGTGATGCGGGCATTGCGGCGGGAATCGGTGAGGAGCATGAGGGCGAGCAGGCCCCGGACTTCCGGTTCGCCGGGCATGATGTCGGCGAGTACGCGAGCGAGGCGGATGGCTTCGGCGCAGAGGTCGGGGCGGGTCAGGTCGATGCCGGAGGTGGCGGTGTGACCTTCGGTGAAGATCAGGTAGAGGACGGCCAGGACCGAATTCAGGCGGGCGGGGAGTTCGCCGGGCGCCGGGACTCGGTAGGGAATACGGGCATCGCGGATTTTGCCCTTGGCGCGCGTGATGCGTTGCGCCATAGTAGATTCCGGGATCAGGAAGGCGTGTGCCAGTTCGGCTGTGGTCAGGCCGCCCAGGAGTCGGAGGGTGAGTGCCACCTGGGTGGCGGGGGCCAATGCGGGATGGCAGCAGGTGAAGATGAGGCGCAGGCGGTCGTCGTACACGGTATCGGTCTCGATCGGTTCGTCGTGTTCGTGCAGGAGTGCGGCCTGTGCGTATTTATCGTGTCCGGCGGCGTCCCGCCGCAGTCTGTCGACCGCTCGATTGCGGGCGGTGGTGATGATCCAGCCGGGTGGGCTCGGCGGCAATCCCTCGACGGGCCAACGCGATACGGCGGTGGTGAACGCGTCCTGCACCGCGTCTTCGGCGATATCGACATCGCCGAAGACGCGGATCAGGCTGGCCACCGCGCGACCGTAGTGTTCGGTGAACACCGTCTCGATGGTCGCGATATCGACTGCGGCGGTACTCATTTCAGCCGTCCTGGAGTGGACGCACCTCGATCGGCAGCGTCACCACGCGGGCCAGCCGCCGTCCCCAGGCCAGCGCCTCATCGAGATCGGCGGCCCGGATAATGGTGAACCCGCCGATATGCTCCTTACCCTCGGCATACGGGCCGTCGGTGACCAGCACCTCGGAACCGTTGGCCCGCAATACGGTAGCGGTGCTCGCCGCATGCAGCCCGGCCGCGAACACCCAGGCCCCGGCGTTCCGCATCTCGTCGTTGAGCGCCTCGAGGTCACGCATGATCTCGTCGAGATTGTCCGGTGGATCGGTGTCATCGGGCTGATAGATGCCGAGCAGATACTGTTTCATCGCAGCTCCTCCGTCCCGGGTCGCACAACCCCGTCCGGGGTCACGCCGACTACCGCAACAATGCCATTCATATGCGCTCCTTCCGTGAGCCCGGCACCGTGCCGGGGTTCATCCCCTATACGAATGGACATCGCGGTTTTCGACAGGCAGGTGACGGGAAAGTCAGATCTTGCCCGCGTAGCTTTCGGCCACCTCGCGGTCCTTCTTGAAACCGCTGATGATATTGGCGGCCTTGACCTGGTCGAGGTCGATTTCGGCGAGGAGTATCTCGTCGGTTTTGCCGGCGCGGGCGATGACCTTGCCGAGAGGGTCGATGACCATGCTGTTGCCGTAGAGCTCCAGGGCTTCCTGTTGGCCGCGGTTGTTGGCGGCCAGGACGAAGGCGGAGTTCTCCAGGGCGCGGGTGGCCGGCAGTAGTTCCCAGGCGTGGGCGTATTCGGTGGGCCAGGCGGCCGATAGGAGTAGGACGTCTGCGCCCATTTCGACCAGGGCGCGCTGTTGTTCGCCGTAGGTGATGTCGGCGCAGGTGTTGAAACCGAAGGTGACGTCGCGGCCGCTGTGTGGGAGGGTCACCGTCTGGACGACGAGTTTGCTTCCGTTGGTTTGGGGTTCGGCCTTGTGGACTTCGCTGGCGCCGCCGAGGTAGCGCGCCTTGTCCTCGGGGGAGACGAAGGCGTAGGACTTGCCGTGTAGGTGAATCTTGTCGTAGCGGGTGAGGATTTCACCGTTGGGGGCGAAGAAGATCGCGGTGTTGAAGGGGAGTCCGCCGTCTTCGTTCTTCACCTGGAAAGTGCCGGCGTGGACGTAGGCGCCGACGCGACGGACGGATTCGCCGATGCGGGTGAAGGCCCAGCCGTCGAGGGTGTGCTGTTCGGCGAATTGGATGTCGTCCATGAAAGCGCCGTCGAGCCATTCCTCCGGCAGCATGATCAGGTCGATGTTCCGGTCGGCCAGGGCTTCGATCCGGGCGCAGGCGCGCTCGAGGCGTTCCTTGATGGGGTAGTCGAGCTCGGGCAGGTGCTGGATGATCGCGATCTTCATGAGAATGCCTTTCCGTTGAGGTTCCTTCTTCTCGTAGCGATTCATCAGCAACTTTACCAAGACATCGGACAAATGTCCGATGTTCGTGAGTCGCGATGGTCACACCGGTCCGACCTGGGGAAGGGCGGTATCAGTCCTGTTCAGGGGTGCTGTTGATGAGCGCTTTGATCGCCCGGCGGAAGAAGTCGAGATCCTCGATACCGCGCGGCCACGCCGCATTCTGCAATGCCGCACCGTCGATGAACGCCATGATCACGCGCGCTCGGAAATGCGCATCGGGCACTCCGAGACTCTCGAGCAATGACTCGGTTACTTCTTCGTAGGTGGTGATCAACCGTTGCGCGATCGGGCGCAGCGCCGGATCGTGGCGGCACTGCAAATACAGCGTCAACTGGGAGAGCTTCTCCGCGCCGGTCGCTCCCGTCTGCGCGGCAGCGCCGATCAACAGGTCGAGATAGCGGTCGATCACCTGCGGCGCGGATTCCCGCGGTACCGGCTCCACTGCCAGCCGCCGAATATTGCCGATCAAGCGGGTCGCCGCCACATCCATTGCGGCCGCGATCAATTCGTCGATCGAGGTGAAGAAATAACTCGTCGAGGAGAGCGGTACGCCCGCGCGCGCCGCGATGGCCCGATGGGTCGCGGCCTTGACTCCGCCCTCGGCGATCACCTCGATGGCGGCGTCCAGCAGCAGTGCGCGTCGTGCGGCGCCCGCGGCGCGATGGCTCTGCGGTCGCGGCGACATGCGGCGATGATAGCCAGCGCGGTGCCGGTCCGGCGGTATCGGCACGCTGCACGGGCGATCCGATGTGATCGCCCGGTATGTGTGCGCCGGTGGACCGCTTCCGTCGATGTGGTCGCCGGACGGTCAGTCGACGGTGAGCACGATCTTCCCGGAGGTGCGGCCGGTATTGCCGAGCGCGTGCGCTTCGGCGGCCCACTCGAGCGGTAGCACCGTATCGATATGCGGTCGCAGCGAACCGTTTTCGACGAGATCGGCGATTTCGCGCAGGCCCGCCCGGTCGGCCTCGACGATCATGAACGCGGCGCGCAGGCCGAGCGGGCGCGCCTGTTCGGCCAGGTACGCCTCGGCGGGAGAGGCCAGCGAGACCAGGATGCCGCCCGGTCGCAGGGTGGTGAGCGAACGCGGGCCGTATTCGCCGCCGATGGTATCCAGCACGACATCGATATCGCGGGCGACGGTGGTGAAATCGACCGCGGTGTAGTCGATTACCTCGTCCGCGCCGAGTCCGAGCACGAGATCGTGTTTGGCCGAGCGGGCCGTGCCGATCACGTATGCGCCACGCGCCTTGGCGATTTGGACCGCCAGGTGACCGACGCCGCCCGCCGCGGCGTGGATCAGCACGCGCTGGCCGGGCCGTAGGTCGGCGGTGTCCACCAGCGCTTGCCACGCGGTGAGCGCGGCCAACGGCAGTGCGGCGGCCTCGGTATGGGTCAGCCCCGACGGCTTGCGGATCACATGCCGCGCAGGGGAAGTCACGTACTGCGCATAGGTGCCCGCCGGATTCGGATGCCGGGGCAGGCCGAATACCTCGTCACCGGGCTGGAAGATGGTGACGCCGGGGCCGATGGCCTCGATCACCCCGGATACGTCCCAGCCCAGGCGAATCGGCGTCTCACCGCCCGCGAGCCCGCCGCTGGCCCGATGCCAGGAGTCGGTCGGATTGACGCCGATCGCATGCACTCTGATGAGCACCTCGGCCGGTCCGGGCTCGGGGCGGGACACCTCGGCGAGCTTCAATACCTCGGGTCCGCCGAACGAATCCTGGGTGATGGCAAGCATTTTCGAGTCTCTCCTTCGAGATCAGGCGGGCTGATCGTGCAGGTGCGGTGCGGTGCCGGGGCGTGCGGTCGTACCGGAGACCTGTTTGCCGAGGTTGACGAAGAACAGGATCAGGCCGATGGTCAGCAGGATGTGCCCGATGCCCGCCAGGCCGGAGATCGCGGCGCTCGTCTGCGCGCCGAAGACGGTTTGCGTGCCGTGGATGGTCATCATCGTGACCGTCAGTACGAGACCGGCGTTGTAGATCCGGAAGAACCAGTCGAACAGTTTTCCGTCGCTCGGGCCGAACGCCTTCTCCAGCGCCAGCACGATGAGGTGGAACAGCATGCCCAGGGCCAGCAGATGGGTGTGCACCACGGCGAGCTGAGTGTCGCCGGTGAAGTCCTGCCATTTGGTGATTTCGCGGTAGACCAGGCCGCTGATGACACCGACGATCATGTATGTGTGTGCCGCGTAATAGATCTTCTGCACGGGGGCTCGTTCCTCATCTCACTTGAAAACCGCGTTTCCAAGGATTCGGGACGGGCGATACCGGAACAATGACCCGTTGCGCAACAGCGGTTTAGGCGCGCTGAACGATTCAGTAGTCCAGGGCGTGCTCGGGCTGGCAGACATCCAGGGGTGACGGCAGATATCGGACGATGGCGTCCAGCAGCGGGGCATTGCCCGGGGCGTCGCACAGGATGGGCACCACATCGCCGATGCGGGTGCGGCGGCGGATGCGCCGATGCAGTTGTTCGGCGGGGATCTCGGTGGAATCGGCCCACATCGGGAACAGGTCGATGATGTCCTGGAACTCCGCGCCGACGCCGAGCGGGACGTGCAGCGCCAGCGGTGTCGCGCCGTGGATGTCGGCGATGGTGTGCACCCAGCGGTCGAAATCCGCGCCGGGCTGATCGAGTCCGTTGATCAGGCACAGTCTGGCGACCTGATGGTCATCGGCGATGCGCAGCACGGTTTCCAGGCGCGGATCACGGCGGGTCGTGGCGTTGACGACCGCGATCAGGCCGTCGGCCACCCGGATCGAGCGTTCCAGATCGGCGTTGGGGGTGCGGCTGGACAGTTCCGCGATGCGGATCGTGTACTCGGCCTGGTCCGCGGGCCAGCGGATGGCGCCCCGATCGCCGGAATCGCGGTGCAGGCGGTGTGCCACGCATGCCGTCTCATTCGGGTCGCCGATGATCGTGACATTGCGGATCGACTGCGGGTCAATAGCTTTGGTGCCCATCGCGGTGTGATACTCCTCAATCCGCGTCCACCGTACCTCCGGGCGGGCGCGGCCGGAGCGGATTCCGGCCCCAAAGTAGAACGTGTTCCTATACGGTCGGGATTGTGCAGAAAGAACAACGCCCCGCCGTGGCCGACTGGTTCACCACGGATGACGGTGTGACGCGGCTCGTGGGAACACGCTGCAATGACTGCGGCACACCGTACTTCCCGAAGAACACCCTGGCCTGCCGCAATCCGCAGTGCACCGGACCGCATGACGGCTCCGAGCTCGCCGAATACCTGTTCTCCACCCGCGGCCGCATCTGGTCGTACGCGGACGCCCGGTACAAGCCACCGCCGCCCTATGTCTCCGCCGATCCGTTCGAACCGTACGTGGTCGCGGCGGTGGAGCTCGAGGTCGAGAAGCTGGTGATTCTCGGGCAGGTGGTGCGCGGGCTCAGCGTGGACGATCTCGCCGTCGGCATGCCGGTCGAGTTGACCGTCGGCGTGCTGTACGAGGACGAGGAAGCGGAGCACACGGTGTGGATGTGGAGGCCGGTCAATGACTGACAACGATCGCGATATCGCCGTCCTCGGTGCGGGTATGCACCAGTGGGGCAAATGGGGACGCAACTTCGTCGAATACGGGTTGGTCGCGGCGCGTGCGGCTTTGGCGGACGCGGGGGTGAACCATCTCGATGTCGGCTACATCGCGGGTGCGGACACCATTCGCAACGGGTATCCCGGGTTCGTCGCGGGCGCGACGTTCGCGCAGGCGCTGGGCTGGTCGGGTGCGCGCATCTCCAGCAGTTACGCCGCCTGTGCCTCGGGTGCGCAGGCGATCGCCAACGCGCGTGCGCAGATTCTGGCCGGGCTGACCGATGTGGCGCTGGTGGTCGGCGCGGACACCACGCCGAAGGGGTTCTTCCAGCCGGTCGGCGGGGAGCGCCGCGATGATCCGGATTGGCTGCGCTTCCATCTGCTGGGTGCGACGAATCCGATCTACTTCGCGCTGTACGCCCGTCGCCGCATGGCATTGCACGGTGCGACGCTCGACGATTTCGCCGCGGTCAAGGTCAAGAACGCCAAGCACGGTCTGAACAACCCCAACGCGCGCTACCGCAAGGAAGTCACCGCGGAGGAGATCGCCGCCTCGGCCATCGTCTCGGATCCATTGCGGCTCTTGGATATCTGCGCCACCAGTGACGGCGGCGCGGCCCTGGTGCTGACGTCCATGGATTACGCCCGCCGCCACGGCATCGCCGATCCGGTTCGGATCAGCGCGCTGTCCACGGTCACCCCCACGTTCCCGAAAACCGTGCTGGACCTGCCGGATTTCGCGACCGATTCCGCTGTGGCGGTGGAGCCTTCGGGCAACACCTTCCGCTCCGCCATCGCCGCCGCGGCCTACGAAGAGGCGGGCATCGGGCCCGAGGACCTGTCCTTCGCCGAGGTCTACGACCTGTCCACCGCCCTCGAATTGGACTGGTACGAGGACATCGGGCTCTGCAAGCCGGGTGAGGCCGAAGAGCTATTGCGCAGCGGCGCAACAACACTCGGCGGCCGCGTCCCCGTCAACCCCAGCGGCGGCCTGGCCTGCTTCGGTGAGGCCATCCCCGCCCAGGCCATCGCTCAGATCTGCGAACTCACCTGGCAGCTCCGCGGCCAAGCCGACGGCCGTCAGGTAGAGAACCCCCGCGCGGGCATCGCGGTCAACCAGGGCCTCTTCGGCCACGGCTCCGCGATCATCGCCACCCGCTGACACCGGGTCCCGCTGCCCGAAAACCCAGGCCACACCTGGGTTTTCGGGCACCGCTCATTTACGCCGAGACCAAGGCCACCGTCGTCTGGCCGGTGCGGCCTCCTGAGTCATGAACTGCCCGACGATATCCAGGAACACCCACACATCGCCGCTCTCATAGGTGTGCACATCCTCGGTGCCGCCGAGAAACGGGTATGGCACAGGGAAATACACCTGCCCCGGCCCGAGCTCCCCGAGCCGCTCCCGGATCGCCGCCGCATGCTCGGCCAACATGATCACCTTCGTGAAGTACTCATCCCGCACAATGCTGTCGAAGAATTCCCCGGTACTCCCGAACACCCCATAGTTCTTGGCGGCATCCCGATACGGATAAAGCACCCCGTACTCCCCGCTACTCCGCTTCGCCAAAAACACCTGCCCCAAATCCGAATACCCCACCACAGTGTCGAACTGCGGAAACCGCAACGCCCACCGCGGCATGACCTCCACCATCGCAACCGGCTCGATCACCCGAAAACACTCATCACTCACCCCACCATCCAAACATGCGCCCCAACAGATTTGGCGATCCGATCGCCTGGCGACGACCGGCAAGCTCGTCGCCGATAAACAACCGTTCGTCTCGCCGAGGATGGGGTGGTTCGTGACTGTCTACATGGTGTGACCAGGTGGTACTCGACAATTGGCTGACGGCGTGGGACGATAATCGAAAGATTCGAACATGGTTTTGAAACGTTCGAATGGGTCGGTTGGCGCTTGGAGGTGCGGCATGGGTTCGCAGGCTTTGGAGGAGAGGACATTCATTCCGGGGGCCGATGCCCAGCAGTTGGCGCCTATCTTGAGCTTCCTCGAGGCGCATGAGCGGCGGTGGGGTACCGATGCAAAGCCCAGCTATGCGTTGGTCGGTGCAGTCGAACACGACCGGATCGAGTTGCCGCGTGAGGTGCATCAGGCGCTCAAACAAGTAGTCGCGGCGCTGCTGGCTGGTAAGGCGGTCACGGTCGCACCGCGGAATATGACGCTGACCTCACAGCAGGCCGCCGATCTCCTCGGCGTCAGTCGCCCGACCGTCAAGCGGCTCATCGAGAAGAACGAGTTGCCGGCCGAACGGATCGGGACACGTCATCGCTTGAAGCTCGATGATGTGCTCGACTACCGGGAGGCGCGTCGCCAGCGCCAGTACGACGCGTTGGCGGCTACTGCGGTTGACATCACCGGAGACGAGGATCCCGCGCAGATCCGGCAGCGGCTCGATGAGGCCCGACGCCTAGTCGCGGAACGGCGAAAGGCCAAGGGCTGAGGTGGCCATAGGTGTTTGCCGTGGTGCTGGATACCTGCGTGCTCTGGCCGAGTCTGCAACGCGACTTCCTCCTGTCCCTCGCTGTGGAGGGCTTGTACCGGCCGCTGTGGTCGGAACCGATCCTTGCCGAGTTGGAACACTGCGAGACGGCCAAACTTGTTGATCGAGGGGAAGATCCGAGGATTGCCGAGGTGCGTACGCGTCGTTTGATCGCGACTGTCAAGTCCGCATTCGATGACGCCCTCGTGGAGAATTGGGAACCCTACGAGGGCACATTCGGCCTTCCTGATCCATACGACGAGCATGTGCTCGCCGCAGCGGTTGTGGGTAACGCCGGTGCGATCGTGACCGACAACGTACGTCATTTTTCCAGATCCGCAGTGCCGGAACAGATTCAGATTCTGCGACCGGCCGAGTTCGCCGCGGATACGGTCTCGGTTTCGCCTGATGCGGCTCTGCGTGCGATCAAGACGATTCGCGCCGTTCGCTGAAGGCTGTTCGACCACGGCGGGAGTGCTATGGCCAAATGGTCAGGGGCTGATGAAAACGGACGGGTGACTGACTGATTCGGACTTGGGGGTCGGGGTGGGCGGGGTTTCGGCGTTCACTTTCAGCAGGTCACGGAGGTGGCCGTGGCGGAAGGAATGATGATGACCGAGTATGTGGATCTCGAGTATGGAACGTTGGCTTGTGATGTGGTGGGGGAGGGGCCGTTGGTGGTGTTGTCGCATGGGATGGGGACTGTGCGGCAGGACTTTCGGTATTTGGTGGGGTTGTTGGCCGAGGCGGGGTTTCGGGTGGTGAATGTGGATATGCGGGGGCATGGGGAGTCGAGTGTCGGGTGGCCTTCGGTTACGGGGGAGGCGGCTATCAGTCGGACAGATGTGGCGGAGGATCTGGTGGGGGTGATTCGGTATTTCGGGGGTCCGGCGGTGATTGTGGGGCATTCGCTGTCGGGTGGGGCGGCGACGATCGCGGCGGCGTCGGCGCCGGAGCTGGTGTGCGGGATTGTCGAGATCGATCCGTTCACACTCGCCCAAAGTTTCCATGCGGGAGCGTTTTTCGCGGATCGGCGGTATCGGCGGGGGATGGTGCGGCTGGCGCTCACCTCGATCTTGAAGTCACTGTCGTGGTGGCGGCGGTATCTGAATATCGCGTATCCGACCAAGCCCGCCGACTTCGACGCGTATCTGGCGCAGCTCGGGAATGTGCTGGTGCGGCCTGAACGGTGGGCGGAGTTCGCGAAGACCGGGGCGACGACACCGGCTGATGCGCAGGCTCGGCTGGGGGAGGTGCGGTGTCCGGCATTGGTGATCATGGGGGCGGCGGATCCGGATTTCGCGGATCCCGAGGCGGAGGCCGATGCGATTGTGGCGGCCATGCCGGAGGGAGTGGGGCGGGTCGTGATGGTCGAGAACGGCGGTCACTATCCGCACGCGCAGTTCCCCGATCGCGTTGCCGCGGTGGTCATTCCCTTCCTGGAGCGATATGCGGCGCGGATGCCCCGGCTGCGATGATGACGGTATGCCCGAGCCGCGCACCATTGTCTTCGTTGTCTACGAAGGCATGCAGCTGGTCGAATTGGCCGGGCCGATGGATGTTTTCGTATTCGTCAACGCGCTCGCCGCACGTGAGGACTACCGGTTGATCACGGCCTCGCCGGGCGGGCGCGCGATCAAGGCGGCCGGGGGATTGACCCTGGCGGTCGAGCATTCGCTGCACGAGCTGGCCGCCTCGGCGGCGGAGATCGACACGCTCGTGGTGGTCGGCGGCTGGATTTCCGGGCCGGTATCGGCCGAGGTGGTGTGCGAATTACCCGCGCTGGCACGGAAATCCCGGCGGGTGGCCTCGGTGTGTTCGGGGGCGCTGCTGCTCGCGGCGGCGGGGCTGCTGGACGGGTATCGGGCCACCACGCACTGGGGCACGACCGAGCGGTTGGCGCGGACCTATCCGCGGGTGACCGTGGAGCCGGATCGGATCTTCGTGCACGATCGCAATCGGTGGACCTCGGCGGGTGTTTCCGCCGGAATCGATCTCGCGCTCGCACTGGTCGAGGATGATCACGGGCGGGAGCTGGCGCAGGAGATCGCGCGGGCATTCGTGGTGTTCACCCGGCGATCCGGCGGCCAGGCGCAATTCAGTGCGCAATTGCGCGCCCAGCCCGCGCGCACCCCGGCGATTCGCGCGGTGCAGCAGTGGCTGCCCGATCATCTCGACGCGGATCTGTCGGTGGCCGTGCTGGCCGAGCGCGCGGGTATGAGCGAGCGGCACTTCGCGCGCGCCTTCCGACTCGAAACCGGCAGCACCCCTGCGGCATTCGTGGAGGACCTGCGCATCGAGGCGGGCCGCCGCCTGCTGGAATCCACCGAACTCACCATTACCGCGATCGCGCGCGCGGTGGGCTATCGGCACGGTGAGACCCTGCATCGCGTCTTCGCCCGCCGCCTGTCCACCACGCCCGAGCGCTATCGCCGCCACTTCGCCGAAAAGCCCGTCGAAGACCACCCGTGAGCGGATGTGCGCCCGCCGCAGCGCATCTAGGCTGTCCGAGACAGATAGAAGGAGCGGTATGAGTACACCCGATCTCGGAGCATCGATGTTCCCGGCCTGGTTCGACCGGCTGCAGGTCAAATACATGAACCCGGTCATGCGCCGGGCAGCGCCCTACCTCCCCACGTTCGCGGTGATCCACCACGCCGGACGCAAATCCGGGAAGCCGTACACGACCCCCGTCAACGCCTTCCGCTCGAAGGGCAAGTTCACCGTGGTGCTCGGTCACGGCGTCACCGATTGGGTCCGGAATGTGCTGGCGGCGGGCGAGGCCGATGTGCAATCCCAATTCCGCACCATCCGAATCACCAACCCGCGCATTGTCGAACCCGGTCAGGCCGGTCTGGATCTCCCGCTTCCGGCGCGCGTCGCGGGCGGCCGTTTCGGCGTACTGGTCGCCGATATCGCCTGAGCCCCGAACCTGTTCAGCCCCGGGCAGATTCGAGTAGCTCACGCCACCGCCGCATGATCAGTTCGGTGTAATCGTCAGCGGCGATGGCGTACGCGCCGAGCGCATACCCGTCATTGGCTTCGACCAGAGCCGTCTCCCGGTTCGCGAGCACGCCGAAGTCGATGCCGTACGCGCTCGGCGCGACCGGTTGATAGGCCGCGATCGCCGCCTCGACCACGCTCATATCCAAGGCCGCCGATTCATCACCGCTGTACAGATCGACCGCGAGTACGCGCCGATCGGCAACGTAGACACGGTATTCCGCGATCCAGGAGACGACCTCGGAGCACCACACCCGCTGGCGTCGGCTGACCGGCCCGAAGTGCGAGACATCCCGCTCCGAGTAGCACACCGCACCGGTGAAGCTTTTGCGCCGCTCGGCGGGCTTGACGAATGTCGGTGGCAGGGCACCGATTTCCAGTGCCCGCTCGACCTCGCCCAGAGTCGATAGCCGCACCGCACGCCGCAGGAATTCGCGCAGGACATCCGGATAGTCGTCGGGCGCGGGAATCGGAATCCCCAACTGCCGCAACGCCCCGTGCATCGCATCCATATCACCGGCGATCAGCACACCCGGCCCCAACGGCAGCGTCCGGCGGTGCATCTGCTTGATCGTGTAGTACCGCACCGGAATCCCGCGCCGCCGCAATCCTTCCGACAGCAGCGCCTCCTCATGGCGCATCGGACCGGATCCGGAGTACTGGAGAAAGGCGGTGCTGAACATGATCCTCAGATCATGCACCGCGACAGCCGGATTCGGAGCCACCGGGCCGCTCCCGGCAGGTGAGCGGCCCGGGCAGACCTCAGTAGGTGTAGAAGCCGCGGCCGGTCTTGCGGCCCAGATAGCCCGCTTCGACCATGCGGCGCAACAGCACCGGGGGCGCGTACTGCGGTTCACCGAATTCGGCGTAGAGGGATTCGGCGACCGCGAGGGTGACGTCCAGGCCGACGGTATCGGTCAGGCGCAGCGGGCCCATGGGGTGCGCGCAGCCGCTGACCATGCCCTCGTCGATGTCCTCGGCGCTGGCGAAGCCGGTCTCGTACATGCGAATCGCGTTGCACAGGTACGGGATCAGCAGTGCGTTGACGATGAATCCGGCCTGATCCTTGGATTCGATGGTGCGCTTGCCCAGCACGTCGCGGGCGTACGCGGTGACCGCGTCCGCGACCGCGCGATCGGTCTTGAGCGTCACCACGATCTCCACCAGCGGCAGCACCGGCACCGGGTTGAAGAAATGCACACCGACCACGCGGCCCGGGTTCGAGGTCGCGTTGGCGATCCGGATGACCGGGATGGAGGAGGTGTTGGTGGCCAGAATGGTCTCCGGGGAGACGATGGCGTCGAGCTTGGTGAAGAAATCGGCCTTGAGCGATTCGATCTCCGGCGCGGCCTCGATCACCAGCTCCCGATCGGCGAAATCGTCGATCGACACGGTGAGGGTGATGCGCGCCCGCGCCGCGTCCGCGGCCTCCTGCTCCAGGCGACCCGACTTCACCGCGCGCGCCAGCGACTTCTCGATGCGCTCGATCGCCGCGTCGGCCGCGGCGGCGTCCCGCTCCAGGACCAGGACTTCGCCGCCCGCGCGAGCGGCCACCTCGGCGATACCCGCCCCCATGGTGCCGCCACCGATTACGCCGATGAGTTGCATTATTCGTATCTCCCTGTGTTCGGATGTCTCGCGACCATCCTGGTCGACCGGATTCATCGACCCGCCACCGGGCGCGGGCAGCTTCCTCAGAGCTGCGCTTTCAGGTCTCCGAGGCCGGTGCGCAGCCCGGCCAGGGCCGCGTTGTAGAAGCGGGGGCCGTAGGAGACTCGGGCTACGCCGAGATCGCGAAGCGTTGTCAGCGGCAGCTGTTCGCCGGTGTTGCCGTTGATCGGTCCCGGCAGTTCGGCGACGAGCGCGGCGAGATCGTCGTGGCTGCCGACGCCGATGGGGTAGAGGCAGTCGGCTCCGGCCTCGCGGTATAGGAGTCCGCGCCGGATCGTCTCGGCCAGCCGGTCGGCCGCCGCCACCCGGCTCTTGGGCAGGAAGGCATCGATGCGGGCGTTGATGACGATCGGAACCCCGGCATCGGTTGCGGCGGAACGGATTTCCGCGAGCCATTCGGCGTGCGCACCGGGATCGGCCAGCCTGCCCGCACGGTGGTCGGTATCCTCCAGATTGCAGCCGGCCGCGCCGATATCGAGCAGCCGGTCGACCAGTTCGCGCGGGCGCATACCGTATCCGGCCTCGGCGTCCACGGTCACCGGGATCGAGACCGCGCGGGCGATGCGACCGGCGGCGTAGAACATCTCCCGCCAGGGCGCACCCTCGCCGTCGGGGTGGCCGAGCATGGCGGCGATGGCGTTGCTGGCGGTGGCGATCACCGGAAATCCGGCCTCAGCCACCGCCTTCGCGCTCGCGGCGTCCCAGGCGTTGGGCAGTACCAGCATCTCCTTCGTGTGCAGGGCGCGCAGGGTGTCGGCGTGGGTCTTCGGATCGGTCATATATGGATATACCGCCGGGCCGCCCGAAACTCATCGGCCGGATTCGAATGACGCAGGTCTCACAGTGGGGTAGCCGGGGGTTGTGATGGTTTTGGGCTGGTTAGCATCGTTTTCGTATAGATCTCGAGGCGACCCCTAGGACTTTGTGTTGACTACCGACCATCTTGACCGCTGGAACGCTCACGAGGCTTCGGCGGAGGCGATGATCCCGATCATCGGCAAGCTGTATCGCGAGAAGGGGGTGACGATCCTCCTGCACAGCCGGTCGCTGGTGAACAAGTCGGTGATCAGCATTCTGCGCACGCACCGGTTCGCGCGGCAGATCGAGGGCGAGGAGCTCTCGATCGAGGAGACGCTGCCGTTCCTCGAGGTGCTGAGCGCCATGGACCTGGGGCCGAGCAAGATCGATCTGGGCCGGTTGGTCATGGCCTATCGCGCCGACGCGCGCGGACTCGGGGTCGCCGAGTTCGCCGCCGACGTGCTGGCCGATGTGATCGGCGGCAACAAGGCCGAACCGCAGGGCCCGCGCGATGTGGTGCTGTACGGCTTCGGCCGGATCGGGCGTCTGGTCACCCGGCTGCTGGTCGAGAAGACCGGTTCGGGCAACGGCCTGAATCTGCGTGCGGTGGTGGTGCGCCGGGGTAGCGCCGACGATCTGGTGAAGCGCGCCTCGCTGCTGCGCCGGGATTCGGTGCACGGGCAGTTCAACGGCACCATCAAGGTCGACGCCGCGAACGACACCATCATCGCCAACGGCAGCGTCATCAAGTTCATCTACAGCGATGACCCGAAGACCATCGACTACACCGAGTTCGGCATCAATGACGCCATCCTGATCGACAACACCGGCCGCTGGCGTGACCGCGAGGGCCTGGAGCAGCATCTGCGCCCCGGCATCGCCAAGGTCGTGCTCACCGCGCCCGGTAAGGGCGATGTCCCCAATATCGTGCACGGGGTCAACCACCGCGAACAGGATGTGTCGCAACGGATCTTCTCCTGCGCCTCCTGCACCACCAATGCGATCGTGCCGCCGCTCAAGGCGATGGATGACGAATTCGGCATCGTGCGTGGACATGTGGAGACCGTGCACTCGTTCACCAATGACCAGAACCTGCTGGACAACTTCCACAAGGCCGATCGCCGCGGCCGTTCCGCGCCGTTCAACCTGGTGATGACCGAGACCGGCGCGGCCTCCGCGGTGGCCAAGGCCATGCCGGACTTCCAGGCCAAGATCACCGGAAACTCCATTCGCGTTCCCACGCCGGATGTTTCGGTCGCCATCCTGAACCTGCAGCTGAAGCGGGAGACCACCAAGGCCGAGGTGCTGGACTACCTGCGCCAGGTCTCGCTGTCCGGCCCGCTGAGCCGCAACCTCGACTACACCGCCGCCACCGATGTGGTCTCCAGCGATTTCATCGGCTCGCGCGCGGCCTCGATCGTGGATGCCAACGCCGCCATCGTCGACGGTGACACCGCGATCCTCTACCTCTGGTACGACAACGAATTCGGCTACTCCTGCCAGGTGGTGCGCACCGTGCAGTTCATCTCGGGCATCGAGTACCCGACGTATCCGCAACTGGGCGAACAGGATCGGGCGGGCGTGGCCGTCACGAACGGCAGTCGTGCTTGAACGGCAGTTTGGCCGACCAGCGCTGTGAGTTCGGGTCGTACGCCTGGATGTAGGCGTCGTTCCCGGCGGTGCATGCGGCGTGGTAACCGGAGTTCGGATCCCACATCGGACTCTGGTAACCGAACGACGCGCCCTGATAGCCGTCGTGCTGTCCGGCGGTCACGGTGTAGGTCGCGATGTGAGAGTCGTTGTTGCGGTTGACGATAATGGTGACGGTGCCACTGTTGAAGTGATCACCGTTTATCTTGAACTTGCTGCCGCTGTCCGAGGTGACGGTGCAGACGTCACCGTCGCAGTGCCGTCCCTCGGTGTAGTCGGTGAGCCAGATATTCAGTGACGCTTTGCGATTGGCAGCCGCGGCATTGTCGTCCTTGGCCTGCTGCCGGACCGCGGTGGTCACGCAGACCACATCGCCGTTGTACGCCTCGCGCCAGACATAGCCGTTGACACAGGTATTGGGGCCGTACGCCCCGCCACCGGCCCGGCGCGACGCCGCGGCGGCATTGTCCGCCCGCGCCTGATCGCGCACCCCGGGGCTGACGCAGACATGATCGGCGGAGTTGGCCTCCCGCCAGACATAGCCTTCCAGACAGGTGTCGGGGCCGTAATCGCCCTGGGCGTTGGCGATGGTGGTGGTGGCGCCGAAGAGTCCGGCGGCGGAGGTACCCACCACCGCCACGGCGAGCGCGGTACGTGCGGCGGTGCGAGCGAAGGATTTCACGCACCGAGAATGCGGACCGCCACCAATGAACGACCAATGGAAAACTCACCGCCATTCCCGCGCCCGGTCCGGGATGTGATGCCCCTACTTTCGTCGTCTTGCGCCGTGGCAATGCCCTCCGGTGGGACTATTCGCGGAATCTTTTGCCGCACAATAGGTTTCCATTGCCTGAAAGGTCATCCGATGATGAGGAGACGGTGATGATCGGTGCGCGGTACTGGGTGCGGTGGCTGGTGGAGCAGGGTGCGCCGCGGTATGGGATTCGGATGCAGACGCTGCGCGACGATCCGCTGGCGGATTTGATGGGAAGTGTTGCGGGACTGCGGGATCCGTTCCCGCCGATCGAGCGGTTGCGGGAGCGGGGGCGGCTGGTGCCGAGCCCGGTCGCGTGGGGCACAGCTGATTACGAGGTGAGCCGGGGGATTCTGCGGGACGGTGATTGGGGCGTATACGGGATCACCGGGTTCGAGCGCACCGGTGTGGTGCGGCGGATCGCCGATCGGGCCCCGATTCCGCCCAATCCGGTGGAGAAGCCGTCCATGCTGATCAGCGATCCGCCCGAGCACACCCGGCTGCGCAAATCGGTGTCGAAGGCGTTCACGCCCAGGGCGATCGGGCGGCTGCGGGATCGGGTGGAATCGGTGACGGCCGAGCTGCTGGACGCGCTGCCCGCGGACGGATCCGCCGATCTGATCCACGATTTCGCGGCGCACGTGCCGATCGCCATCATCTCCGAGATGCTCGGCTTCCCGGACGAATCCCGGGACACCTTCCTGGCGTGGGGTGATGTGGTGAGCCCGATGCTCGATATCGGAATCTCCTGGCGGCAGTGGCGCAATGCGGTGGTGTCCATGCGCGGTATGGACGGCTATCTGGACGAGCACATCGCTCGGCTGCGCGCCGAACCCCGCGAGGACATTCTGAGCGCGCTGGTGAGCGCGGGCGATCTGACCGACGGCGAACTCAAATCGGCGGCCACGCTGCTGATGGGCGCGGGCTTCGAAACCGCGGTCAATCTCATCGGAAACGGTGTGGTGCACCTGCTTTCGAATCCCGACCAGCTGGAGATCCTGCGCGATGAGCCGGAATTGTGGCCGAACGCGGTGGAGGAGATGCTCAGATTCGAGGCCCCGATTCAGGCGGCCGCGCGACTGGCCCTGTGCGACACCGAGGTTGCCGGGGTCCCGCTGAAGAAGGGCAGCCTGGTGGTGATGTCGCTCGGCGGGGCCAATCGCGATCCGGCCGTGTTCGAGAATCCGAATGCCTTCGATGTCACCCGTTCCAACGCCAAGGATCACCTGTCCTTCTCCAGCGGTGTGCACGCCTGTCTCGGCGCGAGCCTGGCGCGCATGGAGGGTATTCACGCGCTGCGCGCGCTCTTCGAACGATTCCCGGATCTGACCCTCACGGCCGAACCGAGCCGACGGCCGCTGTTCACGCTGCGCGGATATTCCAGCATGCCCGCGCGTTTGGGGCAACGGGCCCGCATCGCCGGCTGAATAGAAAACGGGGCCCGCCACCGCAATTGGTGACGGGCCCCGGGACAGGTGGTGGAGATCAGGACGTCGTGGCCATATCCACGAGCCAATTGTGCAGCCATGCGGTGGCGGTGGCCCCGTTGTTGTCGACCACGTAGCGCGGATACGACTGATGGATGCCGGAGGTGAGGAACTGCTGCACCTGCCGCGTCCACTGCTCGCCCGCCGGATTGTCCGCCGGTGCGGCCATGATGGCCGACCAGCCCGGCAGCAGCGCCTCGGCCAGAATGGACTGCGTGGTCAGCAGGTAATTGCCGATCTGCAGTGGATCCGGCGCGGACAGCTGGGTCATGAATCCGGCGAATCGCCCGGCGAGATCATCGACCGGCACCGAACAGTACAAATCGCCCGCAGCACAGAAGGTTCGCACATTCTGGCTCAGCCAGCCGAACCCGCCGATGCGCGCCCCGCCCGCACCCGTACCCGGTACCGGCGGCCCGATCAGGGCATCGGCGGGGGAGCGGCGCGGATCCGAGATCAGCCCGACCCCGACCACCCGATCGGGGGACACCACGCCGTGTCCGGTGCCGATCTCGGCGGCCAGATCACCCGCCGCGTCCGCGCCCTGGCTGTACCCGATCAGCGCGAAACGCGTTGCGCTGCACCGGGCTGCGACGTCCGCGATCATGGCGCGGGCATTGGTGACGGCCTCGCGTTTGGAGCGCCCGTACACCTCGCCCTCCCACGGCAGCGCGGTGGCGGCATAGCCGACGTAGCTGGTCTTCACATTGCCGGGTAGCCCGCGGGTGACCATGGTCAGCATTCCGGTGGGTTCCGAATCGTCCCGGGTGGTCTCCCAGGTGCCCGGTACGGCAATGACATTCAGATCCGGGCAGCCGGGGGCCGCGGTCGCCTCGGGCGCGCCGCTGAGCAGCACCCCCGTCGCGGTGGCCAGGACCGCGGCCACGGCGGCACAGGCCGTCTTGAAAGTTCGTGTTGTTCCAAAGGACAAGGCGCATCACTCCTTGCTCGGACCGTACGTTGTCGGCAGTTCAGCCCCGCTGAACCCGGGGCGGCAACACTTCGGCATATGCGCTCGCCGCTGCGGGCTGAGATCGGCCGACGATGACGAAGGTCGGCCTGCGGTGGGCGCGCCGGGCCGAACATACCAAGAAACCAGCCAGTCCGGACGGCGCTTGCTGTTTGATTGCCATCACGTCGCAAGATTGACGCTCTGTATTGTCAAATCTCGTCGGCAACCGCTCTACCGGGAGGTTCGATGGAGTCTGCTCGGATGTCGCCGCGTGGCGTGCTCATTGCGGTGGTGACGGCACTGACCCTGGCGATACTCGCCGGGATCGTGGTGTGGGTGATTCGCCAGGACGGTTCGGGCGGCGCGCCCGCCGATGTGGTGGGTTCGCAATCGCTGCCGGTCGATGAATTGCGCACCGGATACTGCGTGGATCAGCTACCACCGATGGCGAATCCCGCGCCACAGTCCAAGGATTCGGTGACCCAGGCGTACACGAGCGCGGACCGGGTCACGGTGGTGCCGTGCCGGGAACCGCATCGCGCCGAGGTCATCCACACCTTCGACGCGTCGATCGCGTGGCCGGGCGCGAGTCTGGTGTCGATTCACGCCGGAACCGATTGCGCGTCCGAGTTCGCGCGCCGCAGCACCCGCGAGCACGCGGATTTGATGACGCTGGCGCTGTATCCCGGCGATGAGCAGACCTACGTCGCTCGGCCCCGCCAGGTGTGTCTGGTGCAGGAGCGTTCGGGCGGGCAGCTCACCGGCCGGGTCTTCGACTAGCGCTCAGGAGATGCCGAGCGCGGTCGCGAACATGGGCCAGGACTTGTGCAGATCCTGCTCCCAGTAATGCCAGGTGTGCGATCCCGCGGCGCGGTATTCGAGCTGCGCCGGAATGCCGAGTTCGGCCAGCCGGTCGGCCAATTGGTGGGTGCAGGTATTGGTGGCGGCTTCGATGAGTCCGCCCAGCACCATCTGATTGGCCTTGGTCATGACCTGTCCGACCGAATACGGCGGCACGATGGCCTCGGCCTCACCGGGCAGGCCGGTGGCGCTGGAGAGGTAGATCGCCTTGCCGCGCAGGCGTTCCGCGTTCAGCACGGCGTCGTGATCGCGCCAGGCCGGATCGCCGTTCTCACCCCACATGTTCTTCGGGCTCGCGCCCGCGCGGGCCAGCACCAGATCGATATAGGTGCGCCCGGCCGAATCGAGGGTGGAGGCGCAACCGCTGAAGGAGCCGACCGCGCGATAGAGATCGGGGGCCGCGCCCGCCATGTACAGCACCGAGGTCGCGGACATCGACACTCCGGCAATCGCATTCACGCCGGAGGCGCCCAGTTGCGCGTCGATGATCGGCGGGAGTTCGCGGGTCAGAAAGGTTTCCCACTTATTGCGGCCGAGCTTGGGGTCGTCGCGCTGCCAATCGGTGTAATACGAGAACGCGCCCACCGAAGGGGTCACCACATTCACGTTCTTCTCGCCGAGGAACTGCACGATATCGGTCTGGTTGTACCAGCTGGCGAGATCCTCGCCGCCGCCCGCGCCATTGAGCAGATACAGGGTGGGGCGCGGTTCGCTCTGATCGAAAGCGGTCAGGATCTGTAGCGGGATAATGCGATCCATGGCCGCGGAATAGACGTAGAAGACCTGCTGGCGTTGTCCGGGCCGGTCGATGTGGTCGATATGGGAGACGTCCGGTTCGGCGTGCGCCACCGCACCCGAGCCCGGTAGGCCCGACAACAAAGACAGGGCGAGAGCGGAAGCGGCGAACAGTACCGCTGATTTACGCGCGAACAAGAACTTCGTCCTCGAAAAAGATTGGCGGATAACGTAATTCCGGATGGTACCCGGACCGTGGCCGGACAGTCGCACCGCACCGGCCACGGACGGGGAGAAATCAGCTGCCCGGAATGACGTTCTTCAGCACGCCGGTCAGAATGTCGGTGACCGAACCGGTCGAGCTGAGCTGACCGTCGGACGAGCCGAGGCCGTTATTGCTCAGGCTGCCCTGCACCGACTCGCCCGGGTTCGCCGCCCGCGCGGTGAAGCACGCGGTCAGGTTCGGGAAGCTGGCGCCGACGCCGACGGTGCCGGCCACGCCGATGCCGCCGCTGGTGATCATCTGGCCCTGCTTGACGCTGGCGGGCACGTTATAGGTGATCTTCATGGTGACCGGGTTGCCGGAATTGACGAACCAGCCGGTGCTGGTCACCTTCCAGCCGCCCGCATTCGGCTCGGGCGTGACGGTTTCTTCCTTCTGGCCGCCGATCGCGTGGTACGCGGTAATCGTGGTCTTGACAGGAGCGGCGAAACCGGTGGGCGGGTAATCGGTAATGGTATTTACGTACGGGTTACCGATACTGGTCGTACCGACCACAATGGTGTACGTGACGGTGGTGCCGACGCCGATCTGTTCCGCGCTGGCCGTCTTGTCGTACACATGTGTGATACCGACGGTGCTGATGTCCTTCTTGGTGTCATGGCTGGTAACCGCGCAGGTGGCGGTATCGGCGGTGGCCACCCCGGTGGTCAGGGCAACGCTCGCACCGGCGATGATCAAGGTGGAGGCCGCAATTCCGGCGGTCAATCGTGAAGTCTGAAGCATGTTTCCTTCCAGCGGCTCCGGCACATCCCGGAACCAATATCCTCATCGATGAGCGGCCCGTCTCGAATTGCCGTGACAGGCCGCCTGAAGGATGAGTAAACCGGACAGCTGGACGCTCGTCCAGGGTTTCTGGAAAACTAGTGAAAATATGTCATGTCACTTCGTTGATCAGTCTTTCGAAAGGCTGAATAAGGCATGAAAAAGACATTATTCAGCGCCGAATGCGCTATTCAGGAAATAAGCGCGCCGCACGGTGGCGGCGCGCACCGGCGGCGGAGCCTGCCGGTCACAGCTTCGGCTCGTACCCGGCCGATCACGCGTCAGCATATAGAACGTGTTCTCGTTTTGCCGCGGGTTTCCGTGGAATCGGTCGTTCGCGCAGGTCAGAGCAGCGTGGCCAGATGCGCGGCTTGCGCCTGCACCGTGGTGAACTCGAACAGGTCGACCATCTCCAGGTGATCGGGGTGCGGGCAACCGGCGCGCAGCTCCTCCAGGAGCTGGACCAGTTGGATCGAGGTGCCGCCCGCGTCGAAGAAGGATTCGGCATCGCTGAAATCGGTGCGGCCCAGCACCTTCGACCAGGCATTGCGCACCGTTTCGGCGGGCGTGGACGCGGCGGCGGCGGTGATCTCGGTGGCGTTGTTGTCCGGCTCGAGCGGTTCCGGCCAGGGCAGACAGGCGTCGTCCAGCTTGCCGTTGACGGTCAGCGGCAGCTGTTCCGTGCGGACGAATCGGGTCGGCCGCATGGCGGCGGGCAGTCGATCGCGTAGGTGCAGGCGCAGTTCCGCATCGGTGACGGTGACGGAGGTGCCGTCATCGCCCGAGCCGCGGGTGGTCGCGACGATGAAGGCGACCAGTTCGGGTGCGTCCGCATCACGGCCATCCAGCCGGACCGCGCATGCCCCGACGCCGTCGTGGGCCGACAGCGCCGCCTCGACCTCGCCCAGTTCGATTCGCACCCCGCGCAATTGGATCTGCTGATCCATCCGGCCCAGGTAGATGAGCGTGCCGTCGGTTTCGCGGCGGGCCAGATCCCCGGAGCGGTAGTGGATCTCGTCGGCGAAGGGCGGCCGCAGGAAGCGCTCGGCGGTCAACCCCGGCTGATTCAGGTAGCCGTTCGAAACGCCGGGCCCGGCGATCAGGATCTCACCGGCCACCCCGTCCGGGACCGGGCGGAGTGCGGTATCGACCAGGGTGATGCGCAGATCGTCCAGGGCGCGGCCGATCACGCTGGGGCGCTGGGACTTCAGATCGCCGGGGGTGACGCGATGCGCGGTGGCGTGCACGGTGGTCTCGGTGATGCCGTACATATTGATCAGTTCGGCGCGGTGCCCGTACCGCTCGACCCAGGGCGCGAGCGTCTCGAATTGCAGTGCCTCACCGCCGAATACGACGGTGCGCACGGCCAGCTCGTCCGCGAGCGCGGGCGTGAGCACGGCGCTCAGCGCGCGGAAGGCCGACGGCGTCTGACTGAGCACGGTGACCCCGCGCTCGGCCAGGAAGACCGCGAAATCGGCGGGTGAGCGCCGAGTCCACTCCGGGACGATCTCCAGCCTGCCGCCGTGCAGCAGTGCGCCGAACATCTCCCAGACAGCGAAATCGAAAGCGTACGAATGGAAGAGCGACCACACGTCATCCGCGCCGAAGTCGATCTCCCTGGCGGTCGCGGTGAACAGCCGCAGCACATTCGCATGGGTGACCACGACACCCTTGGGCGTCCCGGTGGATCCCGAGGTGAAGATGACGTACGCCGGTCGTCCGGCCGCCGGTTGGAAGGGTGCGGGGTTGGCCGCTGCGGCGCGTATGGCCGCGTGGACATCGTGGCAGCGCAGTGCGGCCACGGTGGGTAGGTCGGTCGAGTCGGTCAGCACGTGCAGTGAATCGAACTGCGACACAATGGCTTCCACGCGGTGCGCGGGTGCGGCGGGGTCGATCGGGACGTAGGCGCGACCGGACTTGAGCACCGCCAGAATCGTGGTGATCAGCTCCGGTGAGCGCTGCATGGCGATGCCGGTGAAGTCGCCGGGGAGTTCGGCGTCGATCCATGCCGCCAGGCGGTCGGCCCGGCGATTCAGTTCCGCGTAGGTGAGTGTGACGCCCTCGTAGGAGACCGCGACGGCGTCCGGGGTTCGCCGCGCCTGTTCCTCGAAGGCGTGCGTAATCGTCTGGTGCGCCGGAGGTTCCACCCGGGTACCGGCTTGTTCGCGCAGTTCCGCGAGTTCGCGCGCACCGAGCCAGGGCACCGCGTCGAGCCGCGTGCGTGGTTGTCCGGCGATATGGGTGAGTACCGCGCGCAGCACATCCTGCGGGCGCGAATCCGCTACCCGGGAGCTGGATTGGATGTAGTAGGTGTAGCCCCGGTCGTGCTGTTCCACATTCGCCACGAAGGGGCAGATGAGGCGGGCGCGCGGGAGCGGGATGGGGGTGAATTCGCAGCCAGGGATGCGCAGCGACAGTTTCTGCCGGTAGAAGGTGAAGCTGCTGGACGGGCGGGATACGGCGGCCGCCGGATGGTCGAAGATCTCCCGGGCGTGCGCGCCGAGGCTGATGTCCTCGAACGCGACCAGCGCGTCGATACGTTCCTGTACGCCCGCGCACAGTTCATCGAAGGTCTCGTACTCATCGAGATCGATCGAGAGCGGCAGCGTATTGACGTGATATCCGTACGCCCGCAGCAGCTTTCGATCCCGGCGCCGGTTCGCGAGCGGAAACGCGGTCGTCACGCGGGCGGAGGCGGTGAGGCAGCCGAGCACCAGCAGATGCACCGCCAGGAAGAACGCGACCTTGCCCACCTTCAGCTCCTTGACCGCGGCGTGCACGGCGGCGCTCAGGTCGGGGCCGAGGTCCATGGTCACGTGCTCGCCGGGCAGCTGCCCGTCCCGCTGGCGGTCGCCTTCCCACTCGGGTGTCGAAAGAGTCTCCAGCGCAACGAAATTCGAGCGGAAGTAGGTGACCGCGGCCCGCGCCCGGTCCGGATCCGCGGCCGGTGGCAGCGGTAGCAGCTCCCCGCCCGGTGGAATGAAATCCAGGTCCCCGTAGAGCTTTCCGAGATCGGTGATGAGGTTGTAGAAGGTGAGCGCGTCGGCGACCAGGTGCGAGGCGATGAGCACCACGTAGGTCGAGGTGTCGTCCTGAACCATGCGCGCCGAATACAGCGGCCACCGATCCATCGGGATCGGCCGGTCCAGTTCCGCCGAGATCTCCGCCGTCAATCGTGCTGCGGCGTCACCGGTTCGGCGATCTAGTTCGACCGCGTAGTGGTTGTCCGGATCGTATTCGGCGCTGACCGTCCCATCCCGCTCGACGAAGTACTCGTTGAGCGGGACGGCGCGCGCCGCCATCAATTCCCCCGCCCGGCGCAATCGTTCGGAATCGAGGTCCCCGCGCACCCGGTACAGGAATCCCAGGTTGTACGCGGGGTCGTCCGGGAACAATCGCTGTTGCGAGTACAGGGTGTGCTGGGCGGGGGAGAGCTGGCGGCCGCGCACGGTCATTCGGATACCTCCTGGATCAGCCGAGCAGCGGCTGTAGCGCCGCCGCGACCTGCGGGATCAGGGTGGCGTCGGTGAAAATGGTGTAGTGGTTGCCGGGTACGTCGACCATGCGCACGGCCCCGGTGGCGTGCCCGCGCCAGACGTCCTTGCCAACCTGCCGGATGCGCAGCGTCTCCTGATCGGCCACGAATGCCGTGGTGGCGCGCAGAATCGTCAGCGTGCCACCGTATTTGCGATCCGGGTAATGCCGTTTGATCGAATCGTGGTTCTGTCGCCACAGGTGCGCGAACCGAATGGCATCGTGTTCGGTGAACGCGGCGACCTCCGGGTACTGCCGCATGAGCGCGGGCAGTTCCGCCATCGAGGTCGGGATCTGGTCATCGCTCACTTCGATGCCCGGGAACGCGGTGGTGACCATCTGCACCAGGGCCTTGAAGAATTCGCTGTCGTCGAAGCCGCCGCCGACATAGGCCTCCGGCGGATTCGAATCGAAGATGACCACATCGGCGACTTCCTGGCCCGCCGCCTCCAATTGGATGGCCATCTCGAAGGCGACATTGCCGCCGAAGGAATAGCCGCCGACGCGATACGGACCGTCGGGCTGAACGCGGCGCATCTCGGAGATATTGCGGGCGGCCAACTCTCGCACCGTCAGCTCATCGGTGGCCGGTGCGGCGGTGAAGGCGATGATCGGATGCGTACCGGGCAGATGGGTGGCCAGCGCCTGGTAGCAGAAGTTGGTGCCACCGGCGGGAGGAACCAGGAACAGCGCGGATCCGTCGCCAGGGGTGATGGTGACAACGGCGGGAGCGGCCTGGCCTGGATTCTCGAATACCAGCCGAATGTGCTGCACCAGTTGCTCGATGGTGCGCAGTCGCTCGAATCCTTCGAGCCCCAGCGGGAGTTCGTAGGTGTCGCGCACCGTGCTGACCAGTCGCACCAGGGTCATGGACTGGCCGCCCGAGGCGTAGAAATCCGAATCCGGTTGCAGCGCCGGATCACCCAATAGCTGACGCGCGGTCTCCAGTACGAAGGCGGCCAGCCGATCCGGATCGACGGCCTCTCCGGGTGCGGCGGTCGTTGTGGACGCGACGCTGTCGGAGGTAGCCGGATCCGGGTCGACCCAGTGCGGGGTGGTGTCGAATGGATAGCCGGGCAGGCTGATCTTGCGGCCGCGCGCGGCGGGGAGATCGGTGAGATTCGCGTTGGCCGGGGCCGAATCGCCGCGGTGGCGATCCAGGATTTCCGCCGCTTCGGCGCTGGAATGCGCCGCGAATTCCAGCTTTTCGGCGAAGACGGTGCGGCCTTCGGCCAGCGTATGGGCCAGA
This sequence comes from Nocardia sp. NPDC058058, assembly GCF_042885355.1. Taxonomy (NCBI): domain Bacteria; kingdom Bacillati; phylum Actinomycetota; class Actinomycetes; order Mycobacteriales; family Nocardiaceae; genus Nocardia; species Nocardia sp. NPDC058058. The sequence goes on from NZ_JBHVSA010000004.1 coordinate 1,499,854, forward strand.
TCGTCGATACGAATCGACCGCCCGCGCAGGTCGGCGGCGAGTTCTCCGCACAACCGGGTGAGCGCGTTCCGATCGCGTGCCGTCACCGTGATCCGGTAGGCCCGGTCCTCTGGCACGGGTCGTTCGGCGAGTTGCGGCGCGCGGGTGAGGACACAGTGCGCATTGGTCCCGCCCAGGCCGAAGGAGCTCACCGCGGCGGCGCGCAACTCGCGTGCCACCGGCTCGGTGTTGATGTCGTAGGCCGAACGCCCCAGCGGCACATGCGGATTGGCGGCATCGAAGCCGAGCTGCGGCGGCACCGTCTGATTGCTCAGGATCAGGGCGGTTTTGATCACGCCCAGTACGCCCGCCGCCACATCCAGGTGTCCGAGGTTGGCCTTGATGCTGCCGAGCAGGCAGTCCGGCGCGGGTCCACCGGCGGCGGTATGCGCCCGGGACAATGCCCGGAACTCCAGTGGATCACCCAATGCCGTTCCGGTGCCGTGGGTTTCGACATAGCCGATATCGCTCGCTGGGACTCCGGCGTCCGCGAGCGCGGCACCGATCACGGCGGCCTGCCCCGCGATACCGGGCGCGGTGAAGCCCATCTTGTCCGAGCCGTCGTTGTTGATCGCCGAGCCCGCCAGCACGGCGTGGATGCGATCCCCGTCCGCCACCGCGTCCGAAAGTCGTTTGAGCACAATGATTCCGCAGCCATTGCCGCGCACGGTGCCGGAGGCATCCTTGTCGAAGGGGCGGCACTGTCCGTCGCGGGAGTGGATGCCGCCCTCTTCGTAGCGATATCCGGCGGTCTGCGGAGTGACGATGCTGACGCCACCGGCGAGCGCGACATCGCTCTCCCCGGCGCGCAGCGACCGCACCGCCTGGTGAATCGCGACAAGTGAACTGGAGCAGGCGGATTGGACGGTCAGCGCCGGTCCGGTGAGACCGAGTTTGAAGGCCACCCGGGTGGCGATGAAATCCTTGTCATTGCCGATCAGCGTCTGATAGTCCAGGTCTTCGGGCCGGAATTCGCTATTGCGCTGTAGGTTCCGGAGCAGATACGTGCTCATGGTGGTGGCGGCGAACACGCCGATGCGCGGCGTCCGCGCGGGCACCACACCCGCGTCCTCCATGGCTTCCCAGGCGGTCTGCAGGAAGATGCGCTGCTGCGGATCGGTGACCTTGGCCTCGCGCGGGGAGAACCCGAAGAAATCCGCGTCGAAGTCCGCGATCCCCGCGAGCTCGGTGCCGTAGGGGACATGACTCGGGTGCTCGAACCGCGCCCGGGGCACCCCGGCGGCGGTGAGCTCCTCGACGCTGAAGCGCCGAATGGCGGTGGCTCCCGCGATCAGGTTGTCCCACAGGGCGGGAGCGGTGCGTGCCAGCGGTACCCGAATTCCGATACCGATGATGGCGATCGACTGATTATCCGAAGTGTCTGTGTTCATCATTGCCGCGCCGAGGTTACACCCGGCCATAAGGTTAGGCAAACCTAAGTCTCGGGCGGTGAGATGTACCGGCGGCAACCTACTCCGGATATGGGGAAGCCCCGGGGACTAGCCTGCCCCGGGGCCTCGGTGTCCGCCGAATTGCGACACATCGACACGTTTAAGAACGGAATGAGCTTGAAATTGTCCAGCGCTCTGCGATTGAGCTACGGCCCATTGGTGGCTGAGCCGGCGGGAGTTGAACCCGCAACCTCTGGATCCCGGTCCGTTCCTTCGATTCGACGTTCGGCGGAAATGCTGAAACTGGAGCGATAACGTGAGTTTGATGGCGCGGTGCCTCTGCCGATTGGGCTATCCCGCCGCGAGTGGCGGGAGGAGGATTCGAACCCCCACTGTGCCGGTGTGCCAGTCACATTGAACTTCTGATTCAGCTTGCGCTCTTGCGCACCACCGACACTAGCGGGCTACGGCCGGTCAGCCAAACAAATATCCGAAGACCTCCGCACCCGGCTTGCGCTGGGTGATCTCGGCGTTATTGGCCTCCTCGCGCGCGAATTTCACCGCGTGCTGCAGCTTTTCGACGCGCTCGGTGAGATCGTTGACGCGCTTGGCGGGCAGCGCGCCGGAGAACTTGATGGTGCGCCAGTAGCCCACCACCACATCCTCGTGATACACCTCGACCTGCGCCGGATGCTTCTCCGTCGCTTCGGCTTTCACGTGGTTGCGCGGAATCTTCTTGGTGCGCACCGTATTCACCGGCTCGGTGGCGTAGCAGTCGGCCGCGGTGTCGTACTCCCACGATTCGGCCGCGTCCAGCACCGGCAGCTTGCGCACGAAGGTGTGCAGGTCGACCAGCTGCTTCTCCAGGAAGAGCAGATAGGTCACCGGGGCGTCCTTGACCAGGGTGCGGCCGTCCACCACCACATCGGCGGTGGCCGCGCAGTTCGCCCAATCCTTGGTGGCGACGACATCGAAGAGTTTGGTCAGAATCTCCGCCGTGGTCTTGAGCACCTCTTCCGACTTCACCTGCACGCGAGTCGATTCCGGCGGCAGCTGCTCGCCTTCCTCATCCTTGGGGCGGTAGGTCCGCGAGATTCCGCTCAGCAGCGGATTCTTGCCCAGCTGGTGATGTGCCTCGGTGAGTTCGGAAAAGGTTCGGGACTTGATCCCTTTCTCCACGGCGACAATCTGATTCAAACGTGTCATTCGGGCACTGTATCGGCGAAAACCGGGTGCTGCCCAGCTATTTTCGCAGGGCCGCCAGCGCCGCGTCCGCGACTTCCGCTGGGGGCGGGCCGATTTCGACGGTGACGAAGTCCTCATCCGGACCGGGCAGCTCCAAGGTGGCCAGTTGGGAGTCGAGCAGGCCGGGCGGCATGAAGTGCCCGGTGCGCGCGGTCATGCGTGCTTGCAGCTGTTCCCGGGTGCCGGACGGCAGCAGGAAGGTGACCCGGCCTTCCGGGTGCCCGGCGGTAGCCCCGCGCAGGGTGTCCCGATACGAATGTTTGAGGGCCGAGCAGGTGACCACACCGGAACGTCCCGAGGCGATGCGCTCGGACATCCACGCGGCGATGGCCTCCAGCCAGGGTTGCCGGTCGGCGTCGTCGAGCGGATGTCCGGCCGCCATCTTCGCGATATTGGCCGCCGGATGCAGATCGTCACCCTCGAGCAACTCCCAGCCCAGGGTGTCCGCCAGCTTTGCGGCCACGGTCGATTTCCCGGACCCGGACACGCCCATCACGACAACGATGCGCGGGCCGTCGACGGTCATGAATCCTCCTGGGCGAAACGCCGGACTGTCCGGGAATCACCGATCTTGCCACCGGGACGCCGGAAACTGGATTCTTCATAGGTGCTGGAGGTGGTCGTGGCGGGCTGGCGGGCAATACTCGGACTGATCTGCGTCACGATCCTCGGTCCCACGTTATCGGCGTCGCACGCCGCGGCCTACGGCCCGCATCGCGAGGAGTTCACCAATCCCATCCTGGGCGCGGGCGCGGACCCCAGCATCGCCTATTACCAGGGCCGATTCCACCTGGTACAGGGCGATTTCTACAACGGCGACAATATCGTCATCCGCAGTTCGGACACGCTGGGCGGACTGGGCGACGCCGATCCGACGGTGGTGTGGCGGCATCCGGACTGCCCGGCACCCGCCTGCACCAAGATCTGGGCTCCCGAACTACAGCACATCGGCGATCGTTGGTGGATCTACTACGCGGGCCAGGAGAACGACAGCCATCAGTCGCATCGGATGTACGCGCTGCGCTCCGTCGGCGATGATCCCGCCGGTCCGTACGACTACCTCGGCCCGATGGATCTGCCCGGCGGCGTCGCGATCGACGGGGTCTACCTGCCCTATAAGAAACAGGGCTATTTCCTCTGGTCCTGCCTGGACCCGGAAAACGAACTCGTACAGCAGATCTGCGCGATCCGGATGGCGGATCCTTTGACACCCACCGGTGAATCGGTGGTGATCTCGACACCCACCGCCGACTGGGAGACCGTTCCCAATGACGCGAACCTGCTGATCAACGAAGCGCCCCAGCCGCTTTTCGCCCCCGACGGCACCCTGTACGTGACCTTCTCCGCCAACGCCAGTTTCGACGACTCCTATCGACTCGGCCTGCTGCGCCTGGCCGCCGGCGGCGATCCGATGAATCCGGCGGCGTGGACCAAATCCGGCGGACCGATCCTGCCCGGCGGTCCCGGTTCGATCGCGCCCGGGCACAACGGGTTCTTCACCGTCGGTGACCGGCAGTGGATCACCTATCACGCGCGGCTGGATCCCGGCACCGGGTGGGCGGGCCGGAGTGTGCGCGCCCAGCCGATGGCCTTCGCGCCCGACGGCCGTCCGCAATTCGGTATGGCTCTTGGTCCCGATGCCCCCATCGCGGTCGGTGACGAAGCATTAGCATCTGGGAGATGAGCACACGCGGAGCGTTGGGTTCGTTCGGATTGGCCGCCGTCGCGCTGGCCGCGCTGCTGACCGGTTGCGGGGGATCTGATGAGCATTCAGGACATTCCTCGCAGACCTCGCAGTCGATAGCGGCACTACCGCAACAGAATTCGTCCACGGCGGCGACGTCGAGCAGCGCCGCCGATCCGGAGGTGACGATCGGTGAGGTTCCCGGTTATCAGGCCGCGGCGCGCGCCCTGCGGCCGTTCGTGCGGAATCTGCTGACGGGCGATATGGATCAGCTGGTGCGCAAGTGCTGGACCATCGAACCGCAGAACGCGCGAAACATGTACGCCGACAAGGACGGAATCCTCGCGGCTGTCGCGCAGCCCGGGGTGGACGGACAGTTCGCCGCGATCTGGACCGGACCGGCGCTGACCGTCAGCGCCAAGCGCAGTGAGATCGGCTCCGGTTACGCCTGTCCCCGCGTCGCCCCGAACGGCACGGTCAACTCCTTCAATGAGGCCGATGCGCGATATACCGTGCAGCGCTACCTGTCCCGCTGGGTCGGCAAACCGGTCGACGTGAACGATATCGAGGGCAAGTACCCGCTGGTGTGCCCCGGATCGGTGCTGTCGAACAATCCCGGAAGGCTCACCGGCACCACCGGATTCGGTGAGTTCAGCACCCAGCCGACCGGCATCTCCGATGTCGATGTCACTGTGCCGGTGACGAATTCGTCCGGGGTCACCCAGCCGATGCTGTTCAAGACCACCATCGGCCCGGAGGGGTACTGCATCAACGATCTGAGCTGATCACGCCTCGCGCGACAGTCGGGTCAATTCGACCGTCGCCGAACGCAGTTCACCGATCGTATCGATGGGCGCGACATAGCCGACCCGGGTCACCGCGATGCCGCGCGGGGTGGTGACGCGCAGATCGAGGCCGTAGCGGTCGGCGCGTTCGCAGACCGCGGCCGTGGCATCGGGATAGCCGCCGCGCGCCCTGGCCATATCCAGCAGCGCGTCCGCGTGATCGTCATTGAGGTGCGTGATGGCCCGACCGGCAACGGACACAATCGGATCGGGGCGCGCGGCGGCGTAGTCCGCGCTGCTCGCGGAATCCATCCGGCCGTAACCGCCGACCCAGCGCACCCGCTCCACCCGCAGCACCCACACGGTGAAATCGCTGAAATCGATGTAGTACTTGGCCGAGGGCACGGCGGCCAGATGCGCTTCGCGCGCGGCGGCGGCCTCCTCGCCCGTCGGCTGTTCGACCCGGCCCGCCAGCGTCACCCGGGAACCCGCCAGCGGATCGGACGGCAAATCCGGGGTGACGATCGACAGACTGGCGCGGGGATCACCGGCGAGATTGCGCCCGTGCTCGGCCAATCGCGATACGCACAGCACCGGCTGACCGTCGAGCAGCCCATAGGTGACGAAGGACGCCCACGGCCCGCCATCGGTGCTCAGCGACGCCAGGGTGGCGGTATTCGTCGCCGCCACAACGCTTCTGGTCTCCTCGGCGGGAGTCGGCCGCTGCTCGTTGACGACCGCGGTCAGGGGCGGGGGAGTGGAGGGGGCGTCACCGGGATCGCCGTGGTCGAGAGGCACGCTCACAGGCTACGCGCCACCCGCCGCGGATTCTTACCTCGCTTTGACGTTTGTTTGAAAAGCCTTTGCGGGAGCCCACGCACGATTACCTCGGTCGCCCGGAAACACCGGGTGAGAGTGCGGAGGGAGCCCGGTATGCGTGCCGGAGTGCGATCGATAATGGGGTTCGGACTGGCAGCGGCCGTACTGGCCGGACTGGTCACCGGCTGCGGGGATTCGAAGGATCAGGCCGCGGCCACGCCGTGGTGCCCGACCGTCGAGGGCTACGCGGTGGATTGCGGTGTGGTGCAACGCCCTCTGGTCGAGGGCAAGCCCGACCTGGGCACCATCGATATCGGGTACGCCCGCATCAAGCACAGTGAAGGCGGTGCGGCGGCGGGCACCATCCTGCCCAACCCGGGCGGGCCGGGCGTGCCGATGATCGGGCATGCCGGGGACGCGTCCAAGGTGGCGGCCGGACTGCTGAATCAGTACGACGTGCTGCTGATCGACCCGCGCGGAACCGGGGTCTCCAACCCGGTGAAATGCGGTGTCAGCGAGGACGAATACCAGCTGGGCACCCGCGAACAGCAACGCCAGGCGGTCGCGCGCTGTGCCCAGGAGCTCGGCCCGAAGGCGGAGGGCTATACCTCGGCCGCGACCGTCGACGACTTCGACGCGGTCCGTGCGCAGCTCGGCATCGACAAGGTGATTCCGTACGGCATCTCCTACGGCACGTACCTGCTGCCGATCTACGCCCAGCGGCATCCCGAGCATGTGCAGTCGATGGTGCTCTCGGGTGCGTACCCGCATGACACCGATTCGATGCAGCGGCCCAATGCCCAAGCGGTTTCCCTTGCACTGCAACGCATCTGCGAGCGCAGCAGGGTGTGCGACGGCAATACCGCCGTCAACGACCTGACCGCCGTGGCCGCTCGCCTGCGGGACAAGCCGCTCACCGTTCAGGGCAAGGGCGTCATCCAGCTCGACGAGGCCAAGCTCGCCAGCCTGGTGTTCGAATCCGCCACCAGCAATATCGGCGCGGACCCGCAGGCCATGACCCCGCTGGGCATGCTGCCCGCCGCCCTGCACGCGGCCGTGCGCGGCGATGACGCCGGCCTCATCGAATTCACCAAACAGACCACGGCCGAGGACGGATACGAGAACATCGGGCTCTATATCACCGTGGCCTGCAACGACTACGCACCACTGTGGTCCCGGGATGCCGCGCTGCCGCAGCGTGAACAGCAGTATCGCGACGCCCTCGCCCAGGCGGGTACCCCCGGCGCGTTCGGCGCGTTCAGCCCGCAGGGCTTCGCCGCCGGCCAGCGTGACGGCGGTGACGCGTGCATCAACTGGCCCGGTATCAAGGATCACCAGCGCCCCGATCAGGTGCGCACCGCACTGCCGAATGTGCCCGTACTGGTCATCTCCGGTGATCTCGACGCCATCACCCCGGACGCCAATGGCAAGCTCGTCGCCGCCAAGTTCGCCGACGCCACCTTCATCTCGGTGCCGAACACCGGACACGTCCCGGACCTGGAGCCCAGCGGTTGCGTGGTCGGCGTGATCGGCGACTTCGTCCGCAACGGCAAGACCGGTGACACCGCCTGCATCGCCGCGGTCCCGCCCATCGCCGTGGCCCCGGTCACGAACTGACAGGCCGGAATCCATGACCGCGACCACCGCCGACCAGACTGAGCCGATGACTAGCGCGACAGTGCTCGTGGTCGAGGACGATCCGAATGTACGCAGCACCCTGGACCAGCTCCTGCGGTTCGAGGGCTACCGGGTGCTGCTCGCCGACGACGGCCTGACCGCGCTCGCGACGCTGGAGGCCGATCGTCCCGATCTGGCGGTGGTGGATGTGGCGATGCCCCGCATGGACGGACTCTCACTGTGCCGGGCACTGCGCCGCAAGGGCGACCGGCTGCCGATCCTGGTGCTCACCGCGCGGCACCAGGTCGGCGACCGGGTCGCGGGCCTGGACGCCGGAGCCGACGACTATCTGGCCAAACCGTTCGATACCGAGGAACTGCTGGCCCGGCTGCGGGCGCTGCTGCGCCGCAGCGCACCCGATGAGCCCGCGTCCGCACTGCTCACCGCCGGGGATCTGACCCTGGATCCCGCGACGCGCGAAGTTCACCGGGGCGCAAGACTTCTCGATCTGACCCGCACCGAATTCGATGTGCTGGAACTACTGCTGCGCAATCAGCGGGTGGTGCTCTCGCGCGGCCAGATCTACGAGCACATCTGGGGTTTCGACTTCGACACCGAATCCCGTTCGCTGGATGTGTATATCGGCTATCTGCGCCGCAAGACCGAAGAGGGCGGCGAGCCCCGGCTCATCCAGACCGTCCGCAATGTCGGCTACACCGTCAAGACCGCGTGATGTTGCGGGCTCGGCTCACCCTGGTGGCGGTCATCGTGACGGTGGCCGCCATTCTGACCACCCTGGTCATGGCGTATCGCAGTGTGTCGCCGCTGGTCGCGGCGCAGGTCGATCGCGGACTCGCCGATCGGGCGGATGTGGTGCTGGCGCTGCTGGATTCGGGCGCGGAACTGCCGGAGCGACCGGATATGACCGAACAGCTGCTGCTCGCGGACGGCACCGTCGTACCGCTCACCCCCGGGCGGAATCCGCTGCCGGTCAACGACTTCGATCGAGAGATCGCCCGCGCGGGCAAGGGCAGCAATGAGACCAACGTCGATATCGGCGATACCACCTACGGGGTGCTCACCCACGGCCGAGCCGGTGGCGGTGCGGTCATGGTGGGCCAGAACTACGACGAGGTCACCCGCGTCGACAATGAGTTCCTGTGGAGCACAGCCTCTCTCACGGTGCTCGCGGTGGTGGCGGCGGCGCTGATCAGCTGGCTGGCCATCGGCCGCATACTGCGACCGATGCGCCGCCTCGCCGATGCGACGCAACGGATCACGACCACCCGGGATCTGTCCACCGTGCTCCCGGACGCGGGCCGCGATGAGGTCGGTGAGCTCACCAGGAACTTCAACTCCATGCTCGCCGCGCTGCGCGTCTCGCGCGCACAGCAGCAGCGGCTGGTCGAGGACGCCAGTCATGAACTGCGCACACCATTGACATCGGTGCGCGGCAGCGCCGAACTGCTCCAGCGCGCCCGCGGCCGACTCGGTCCCGACGATGAGGCCAAGGTGCTCACCACCCTGGTCCAGGAGGCCAAGGCGCTGGACGCCCTCATCGCCGAACTCGTGGAACTGGCCACCGATCAGCACACCGCCGAACCCGCGACCGAGGTGAATCTCGCCGAACTCGCCGAGGATTGCGTGCAGCGCTTCCGTCGCCGCACCGGGCGCACCATCACCGTGCGGCTGGACGACCCGGCCACGGTGACCGCGGGACCGCACGCCCTGGCCCGCTGCGTCGACAATCTGCTCGATAACGCCACCAAGTACAGCCCGCCCGACACCGATGTCGAACTGGTGATTCACCGGGCCCGGCTGAGTGTGCGCGATCACGGTCCCGGCATCGATCCGGCCGCCCAGCGCGCGGTGTTCGATCGCTTCTACCGGGCCGACCGCACCCGGGCCACCCCCGGCTCCGGCCTGGGCCTGGCCATCGTGCACGACATCGTCACCGCGCACGGCGGCAGCGTCTTCGCGGCCGACAACCCCGGCGGCGGAGCGGAAGTCGGCTTCGAGCTGCCCGCGCGCGGCTGACCCGCGGCGCGGTCGCCCGTAGCCGCGCTGAGCGGCGAATTCGGCGTGCGGTAGAAAAGATCAGGCGTTCCGGAGTTTCGGGGTGCCGCCGACGAACCCGGTTCGTGCGGCCACGCAACTACATCTGTCGAATGGAGAGAGGCTGTTTCATGGCGACCTCTACAGCGCGCGCCCAGATCGGCGTCACCGGACTCGCGGTCATGGGTAGCAATATCGCCCGCAACTTCGCACGCAACGGCTACACGGTCGCTCTGCACAACCGCAGCATCGGCAAGACCGACGCCCTGCTCGAGGCACACGGCGGCGACGGCGATTTCGTGCGCACCGAGACCGTCGAGGAATTCGTCGCCGCCCTGGAGAAGCCGCGCCGCGTGCTGATCATGGTCAAGGCCGGCGATCCCACCGATGCCGTCATCGAGGAACTGGCCGCGGCCATGGAGCCCGGCGACATCATCATCGACGGCGGTAACGCGCTGTACACCGACACCATTCGGCGCGAGGCGGCCATGGCCGCGCGCGGGCTGAACTTCGTCGGCGCGGGCATCTCCGGTGGTGAGGAGGGCGCGCTCAACGGTCCGGCCATCATGCCCGGCGGGCCCAAGGAATCCTACGAATCGCTCGGCCCGATGCTGGAATCCATTGCGGCACAGGTCGATGGCACGCCGTGCTGCACGCACATCGGACCGGACGGCTCCGGCCACTTCGTCAAGATGGTGCACAACGGCATCGAATACGCCGATATGCAGCTCATCGGCGAGGCCTACAACCTGTTCCGCGATGCGCTCGGCTTCGACGCCAAGCAGATCGCGGATGTGTTCACCGACTGGAACTCCGGTGAACTGGAGAGCTACCTGGTCGAGATCACCGCCGAGGTGCTCAATCAGGTCGACGCCAAGACCGGTAAGCCGCTGGTCGATGTGATCGTCGATGCCGCCGAGCAGAAGGGCACCGGCCGCTGGACGGTCAAGTCCGCACTGGATCTCGGTGTGCCCGTAACCGGTATCGCCGAGGCGGTTTTCGCCCGCGCGCTGTCCGGCTCGCGCGCCCAGCGCAAGGCCGCCGTCGGCCTGGCCTCGGGTCAGCTCGCCGAAAAGCCCACGGACGTAGCCGAATTCACCGAGGCGATCCGGCAGGCGCTGTACGCCTCCAAGATCGTGGCGTACGCGCAGGGCTTCGATCAGATCGAAGCCGGTAGCGCCGAATACAATTGGGATCTGCACCCCGGCGATCTGGCCACCATCTGGCGCGGCGGCTGCATCATCCGCGCCCGCTTCCTGAACCGCATCAAGGAGGCGTACGACGAGAACCCGGCGCTGCCGAGCCTGATCCTGGCCCCGTACTTCCGCGAGGCCATCGAGACGGCCATCGACAGCTGGCGGCGCGTGGTCGCCACCGCGACCCTGCTCGGCATTCCGGTCCCGGCGTTCGCGTCCTCGCTGTCGTACTACGACGCGCTGCGCGCCGAGCGCCTCCCGGCCGCGCTGACCCAGGGTCAGCGTGACTTCTTCGGTGCGCACACCTACGAGCGCATCGACGGCCCCGGCAAGTTCCACACGCTGTGGAGCGGCGACCGGAGTGAAATCGAGGCGTAGAAGCACGTCCCCGCTCCACGCGTAGCGCATAGGCGCGGTCACGAAAGCTGTGACCGCGCCTTCGTCATCCCGGCGCGCGGTTTGGCCGGGGGCACACCCCGGGTGAAAAAATACCGCCCAAAAAAAGGCCGGCTGACGCAAGCG
>NZ_JBHVSA010000004.1:1511216-1614013 GCF_042885355.1 Nocardia sp. NPDC058058
CGCGCCACCGACATCCCGCCGCGCATGTGGCCGGGATCCACACGAGTCGAGATAGATCCCGGCCAAAAGCATGCCGGGATGACGAAGGCGTAGTCCTCTGACCTGGTTGTTTCCAAGTCGATAAAAGCCTGTTTTGAATGTGCCATTGACAACTGGCGCATTGGTGGATGATTCTTGCGCTATGACGAGAACAGGGTCAATGGCGACCTTCGGATCGGCGGTGGTACCCGTGGCGGCCTCGCGACAAGCGCGGCTGGCGGCATCGGCGTCGGTGGTCGGCCTGCGACGGATCAATGGACTGCTGCCACCCAATCGGGTGGGCATCGCGGCGGGCCGCGGACTGATCGCCGGGGTGATGGCGGCCTTCGGGCCGGTATTGCCGGGCACCCGGGTCACCCCGGTGCGATCGGGCGCGGTGCGCGGCGAATGGGTGCGCGCGGCCGGAGTCGCCCAGGGCGATAAGGCCATCTATTACATTCACGGCAGCGGCTATGTGGTGTGCTCGGCGCGCACGCATCGCGGACTGGCCTCGCGACTGTCGAAAATCACCGGGCTGCCGGTCTTTCTGATCGACTACCGGCTCGCGCCCGAACACCGGTTTCCGGCCGCGGCCGACGATGTCGAGGCCGGATACCGGTGGCTGCTCGACAATGGTTACCGCGCAGAGGATCTGGTGATCGGCGGGGATTCCGCGGGCGGACATCTGGCGCTGGATCTGCTGCTACAGAATCTGCGCGGCGATATCGCCCAGCCCGCGGGGGTTTTCATGTACTCCCCGGTCATGGATCTCACGCTGACCCTCGCCGAGGTGCGGGATCGCAAGCTCGCGGATCCCATGGCACCGGCACCGGTGGGCCGCCGCCTGATCGAGCTCTATACCGAAGGGCAGCAGCAGGATTCGCCACGCCTGCGGTTGACCATCCCGGACGGTGCGAAACTGCCGCCGCTGCTGGTGCAGTCCAGCGCGGGGGAGATGCTCGCCGATGACGCGCGGCATCTGCACGATATGGCCACGGCCGCCGGGGTGCCGTGCGAACTCGAACTCTGGCCCGGTCGCATTCACGTCTTCCAGGCGCTGCCGCTGCTGGTGCCCGAGGCGGCGGATGCGCTGCGGCGCACCCGGCAGTTCATCCACGCGGCGCTGGAACAGGCGCGACTCCAGGCGAAAGCGAGCTGATCATGGGAATTCTCGACGGTGTGCTGCCGGTCTTCGGGCCGCGCCGCACGCACGATGCCAAGGCCGTGGTCACCGGCGCGGGCAGCGGTATCGGTCGCGCCTTCGCACTCGAAATCGCTTCGCGCGGTGGGGAAGTGCTCTGCGCCGATATCGACAAGGATCGCGCGGATGAGACGGTCGAACTGATTCGCCGCACGCACGGCCGGGCCGCGCACGCGGTGTTCTGCGATGTCTCCCGGCGCGAGGATGTGGAAAGCCTGGCCGCGCACGCCCAACTCGTGTTCGGCGGACCACCCACCCTGGTGATCAATAACGCCGGTGTCGGCATTGGTGGAAAGCCGGTGGGCGGCATCGGATTCGACGATTGGGAATGGGCGCTCGGCATCAACCTTTGGGGTGTGGTGCACGGCTGCGAGGTGTTCGCACCGCTGCTGCGCACCGCCGGGCACGGCGGCATCATCAATGTCGCCTCCGCCGCGGGCTTCGCCGCCGCGCCGGGGATGGCCGTCTACAACGTATCCAAGGCCGGGGTGATGTCCCTGTCCGAGACCTTGGCCGCCGAACTCTCCGGCAGCGGTATCGCGGTCACCGTGCTGTGCCCGACCTTCGTCAAGACCAATGTGGTGCGGGACGGCCGAATCGGTTCGGCCTCTTCACGACTCGCGGACGAGCTGATGCGCTGGACCGGGTTCTCACCCGAACGCGTCGCGCGCACCACCCTCGACGCCCACGATCACGGCCGCCTCTATGTGCTGCCGCAGCTGGACGCGCACGCCGTCTGGCTGCTCAAGCGCACCTTCCCGGCCGTATACACCCATGCCCTCGGCGTACTGAACCGTGTTCTACCGCAGAACGATTCGGTCGCCGCACCCGTCAAGACAGGAGTCTGACATGCCTTTCGACTTCGACAATATGCTCGGCAAGATCGCGTCCAAGCAGTGGGCGCTGGCCGATATCGAATGGGACGCACCGGGAGCCGAACTCATCGAGCCCGAGCTGCACGCCAAACTCAAGCCGTTCATGGCCGATCTCATGTGGATCGAGAATGTCGGCGCGCGCGGCTTCGCCGCCATGGCGCAGAAGGCCCCGACCGAGACGCTCAAGCAGATCTACAAGTACTTCCACGCCGAGGAGCAGCGGCACGCCAATGCCGAACTGGCGCTGATGCGCCGGTGGGGCATGCTCGACGGGGATGAGATTCCCGAGCCGAATATCAATGTCAAGCTGGTGATCGACTTCCTGGACAAGCATGCCGACGATATGTCGCTCTCGTTCCTGGGCACCGTGATTCCCATGCTCGAGGTCGCCCTGGACGGCGCGCTGATCAAGTTCATCACCGATGAGATCAGCGATCCGGTCGCGCAGGAGGTCTTCAAGAAGATCAATGCCGACGAATCCCGGCATCTGGCAACCGATTACGCGGTGATGGAATTGCTCGGGCATTCCACCGCGCGCAAGCTCGCCATCGATCTGGTGGGCGGCTGGGCCAAACCGTCCTTCATCGTCGGCGTGCTCAGCTATGTGCCGCTGCTGAACAAGATGCGCGACAATATCGTCGAGATGGGCGTCGATGAGGAGAAGCTGTACGCCGCCATGCGCCGCTTCCGTTCGGTCGGGGAACGCGCGCCGATCGCCAATCGCGTGCCCATGTACCGAATCGTCAAAATGCATGCCAACTGGGTGATCAACCGGGACCACCCGTACCACCTGTTCGCCGATGCGATGGTCAAGGTGACCTCGCGCATTCCCGAACGCTTCCTCGGGCCGCAGCCGACCTGGTCCAAGGAACTCACCTACGAGCCCGTCGCATGAGCGAGCGTAGCGAGCGTCCTGTGCGCACAGCCGCGGCGAGCAAGCCACTGGATGTGGCGATCATCGGGGCCGGATTCGCGGGGATCGGCGCGGCTATTCGGCTGCGGCAGAAGGGGATCACGGATTTCGCGATCTTCGAGCGCGATACCCGGGTGGGCGGCACCTGGCGGGACAACACCTATCCCGGTGCGGCGTGCGATATTCCGTCGCGCCTGTACTCGTACGCGTTCGCGCCCAACCCGGATTGGTCGCACACCTACTCCGGCAGCGGTGAGATCCTCGGGTACATCGAATCCATGGTGGCGGAGTTCGGTATCGGGCCGAGTATTCGGTTCGAGCACACCGTCACCGGTCTGGACTTCGACGAGATGACCGGGCTGTGGGAACTGTCGTTCACCAAGGGGCGGCGAAAGGTGAAGGCGCGCAGCGTGGTCGTGGCCTCGGGTCCGCTCTCCAATGCCAGCCTGCCGAATATCCCGGGCATCGACGACTATGAGGGTCACAAGATCCACAGCGCGCGCTGGGATCACGACTACGACTTCACCGGTAAGAAGGTCGCCGTCGTCGGTACCGGAGCCAGTGCGGTGCAGATCATTCCGGAGCTGGTCGACAAGGCCGCCTCGGTGAAGGTCTTCCAGCGCACGCCCGGCTGGGTGCTGCCGCGGGTGAACCGGCGCACCAATGCGGTGACCAGGCAGCTGTACCGGCAGGCCCCGATCACCCAGAAGCTGGCGCGCGACGCCTGGTTCTGGGGGCATGAATCGGTGGCGCTGGGCGTGGTGTGGAATACCCCGCTGACCCGGGTGGTGGAGCGGGTCGCACTGCTGCACTTGCGATCTCAGGTGAGCGATCCGTGGATGCGGCGTCAGCTCACCCCGGATTTCCGGGCGGGCTGCAAGCGGCTGCTGATCAGCAATGACTACTACCCGGCCCTGCAGAAGGACAACTGCAAGCTGGTCACCTGGCCCATCGCGCAGCTGTCCCCGCGGGGGATTCGCACCGCCGAGGGTATCGAGCATCAATTCGACGCCATCGTCTTCGCCACCGGATTCGATATCTCCAAGGCGGGTGCGCCGATTCCGATCACCGGCCGGGACGGTCGCGTGCTCGGCGACGAATGGAGCAGGGGCGCATACGCTTTCAAGAGCGTGGCGGTCGAGGGCTATCCGAATCTGTTCCTGACCTTCGGACCCAACTCCGGGCCCGGGCACAATTCGGCGCTGGTCTACATGGAGGCGCAGATCGAGTATCTGAGCGATGCCATCGGTCTGCTGCTCGACCGCGATCTGCGCATGCTCGAGGTGCGCCGCGATCGACAGGACGCGTACAACGCGCGGATTCAGCGGCGGCTGGAATCCACCACCTGGAATTCCGGTTGCAGCAGCTGGTATCTCACCGAGGACGGCTTCAACGCCACCATGTACCCGGGCTTCGGCACCCAGTACGTGCGCCAGCTCGCGCGCGTCGAACTCGGCGATTACGTCCTCACGCCCCGGGACGCCGCGCGTGCCCCGGGTGCCGACCGTGGAATCGCCGTCTCGCTCGGCTAATGTCGACACGACATGGACCGGCTATCGGGAAACGGGGAGGGCGAGACCAGGATGGCGGACTACCGCATCGATGATCTCGCCCGCGCCGCCGGGACCACCAGCCGCAATGTGCGCGCCTATCAGGAACGCGGCCTGCTCACCACGCCCACGCGGCGAGCGGGCCGCGCCCTGATCTACGACGATTCGCACCTGGCACGGCTCAAGATCATCGACGCGCTGCTGCAACGCGGGTTCACCACCGCGCATATCGGCGATTTCATCACCAGCTGGGAGACCGGCAAGGATCTGTCCGAAGTGCTCGGACTCCAGCAGGCCGTCACCGCCACCTGGGGCAAAACCGAAGAGCCACTGGAAGTTCCGCGCGAACTGATGGACAGCTTCCTGGGTGAGGGCGATACCGCGCCCGTCACCGCCGAAGAACTGGACCGCCTCGCCGAGGTGGGGCTGGCCCGCCTGCACGAAGAGACCATCGAATTCACCCAGCCCGAATTGCTGGCGACCTTCGCCGCGCTGCACGGCTACGGCTACGGCCTCACCGGGCTGATCGACGTCTACGCCGCGGTGGTCGAACGGGTGGAGAACATCGCCCGCCTCATGGTCGTCTCGGCGAAGGATCAGATCGTCGCCGACCACGGTCCGGGCTGGCTGCCCGACACCGACTCCGAGGTCGCCGCGCTCACCAAAATGCTCAACCATCTCCGCGAATTGGGCGTTACGGCAGTGCAAACCAGCCTCGCCCAAGCCCTGGACCGGGTCCTGCAATCCGAACTCGGCGCGTACCTCGAGACCGCGGCCGAACAGCGCGGCACGCCCAAGCCGCCGGACTGAATTCGCGGATTCCGTACCCGGGCGGCGGGGTGATTAGCGAATCGAACGGGTTGGTAGTTTGGCTCGGTGAGCCAAGTGAGCGAGACGACCCGGACCGATGCGGCGGCGACGGGCGAACCGGTGGCAACGCCCGCGTACTTCCTGCCGGTCGGGCCGGTCGAGGACGGGTACGAGCGCTATCTGGCCACCGAATCGACGGTGAGCGTGTGGGCGCACACCATGCAGCACGGTGCGCCGCCCTCGGCGCTGCTGGCTCGGGCGGTGGAGCGGTGCGCGCCCCGCGAGGGCATGCGGGTCACCCGCCTGACCATGGAGATTCTCGGGCCGATTCCGGTCGCGGAGATCGATGTGCGGGCCTGGGTGGAGCGGCCCGGTAAGCGCATCGAACTGGTCGCCGCCGAGCTCGCGGCGCTGCTGCCCGACGGCACCCGGCGGGTGGTGGCCAAAGCGAGCGCCTGGCGCATCGCGACCACCGATACCGCGAGCGTCGCGCTGACCGCAGACGCCCCGCTACCGCCGATTCCACCGTCCGCGCAGATCGGCTGGGACATTCCGGTGGGCTGGGATGTGGGCTATGTGCGGACCGTCGATATTCGCGCACTGCCGGATTCCGGTGGGGCGCGCCATGTTTGGGTGCGCTCGCACAGCGCGGTCGTCGACGGTGAGCCGGTGACGCCGCTGGGCACCGTGTTCGCGGTCGCCGATCTCGCCAATGGTATTGGCGCGCAACTCGATCCGGCGAAGTACACCTTCCTCAACACCGATCTCACCGTGGATCTGTTCCGTCTCCCGGTGAGCGAGTGGATCGGACTGTCGGTCGCCACCTCCATCGGACCGGACGGCGTGGGCATGTGCTCCACCGTGCTGCACGACGAACATGGGCCGATCGGCCGCGCCCTGCAAATCCTCGAGGTGCGCGCCCGGGACTGACCGGTTCGCACCCGCCGCAGCGGGATTGCCGGGTTGTCGGCGATCCCGCCGGTAAGGTCTGGCCTGCTACTGATCACCCGGGTGTGCGGTCATTGACAGTGTGGTGTTTGCGCTGGCCTGGGCCGGGTAGTCGGGATTCTGCGGGGTCTGGACTTGGAGGTCGGGATGGCTCAGGTGGCGGACGGGGTGGTGCGGACACTGGTACCGGCGCGGATAGACCGGTTGCCGTGGTCCAGATTTCACACCCGGCTGGTGGTGGCGCTCGGCGTGGCGTGGGTGCTGGACGGGCTGGAGATCACCGTCGCCAGCGCGGTCGCCGATACGCTGACCAAACCCGAGACGCTGAATATGTCCTCGGCGGCGGTCGGCCTGATCGCGACGGTGTACCTCGCCGGAGAAGTGGTGGGGGCGTTGCTGTTCGGGCATCTGTCCGATCGGCTGGGGCGGCGCAATCTGTTCATGGTGACCCTGGCGATCTATCTGATCGGCAGCGGGCTCACTGCCCTCACCCTGGGCAACGGGGCGGGCTGGGTGGCGTTCCTGTACATCACGCGGTTCATCGCCGGTATGGGCATCGGTGGTGAGTACGCGGCGATCAACTCCGCCATCGACGAACTGATTCCGGCGCGATATCGCGGACGAGTCGATATCGCCGTCAATGGAACCTATTGGGCCGGAGCGATTATCGGCACCATCGGCACCTACATTCTGCTCAATCATATGAGCCTGTCGCTGGGCTGGCGGCTGGGCTTCCTGATCGGCCCGGTGCTCGGATTGGTGATTCTGCTGGTGCGCCGGCATCTGCCGGAAAGCCCGCGCTGGCAGATCATGCACGGCCGGGCGGAAGCGGCGGAGAAATCCATCGCCGAAATCGAGCACGAGGTCGAGGCCGCGGGGAAAACGCTTCCGGCGGTGGATGAATCGAAGGCGATGGAGGTGAAACCGGCGACCCAGATCGGTTTCGTCGCGCTCACCCGGGTGCTGTTCAGTGAATATCCGCGGCGCGCCATTCTCGGGGCCACACTGATGATCAGCCAGTCATTCCTGTACAACTCGATCTTCTTCACCTACACGCTGGTGCTCGGCAAGTTCTACGGTGTCCCGTCCGAATCCACCCCGATCTACCTGATCGCTTTCGCGGTGGGAAATCTATTGGGGCCGTTGACCATCGGCCACCTCTTCGACACCATCGGCAGACGCACCATGATCTCGGGCACCTATCTGCTCTCGGGTGTGCTGCTGGCCATTTCGGCGGGACTGTTCTACGCCGACGTCCTCAATGCCATCACCCAGACCATCTGCTGGTGCGTCATCTTCTTCTTCGCCTCGGCCGGCGCGAGCGCCGCCTACCTCACCGTGAGCGAGATCTTCCCGCTCGAGGTGCGCGCCAAGGCGATCGCCGTATTCTTCGCCATCGCACAGTGTTTCGGCGCGCTCGGCCCGGTCATCTACGGTGCGCTGATCGGCGACGGTTCCTATCCGGGCCGCCTGGCCATCGGTTATCTGCTGGGCGCCGCGGTCATGATCACGGGCGGGCTGGTGGCCCGGGCGCTGGCGGTGGACGCGGAAGGCCGCTCGCTCGAGGATATCGCGCTGCCGCTCGCCGCGACCGGCCGCAAGAGCGGCACTCGCGCCGAGGGTGCGGGTTCGCCGTTCTCGACCTAGCACAGAATCGACGAACCGGGGCCTGAGAGATTACTGGGGATCGTCATGGAGGTTACCGGGAGAATCGCTCAGGGTATCGGATGTTCGCTTGCGGGGCAGTACTTTTCGAGAGTCCTCATCAGACACTCCGAAATTCACGCACTGCTCGAAAGGTTTCGTAATGCTTCTGGCACTTCTGTTCGCGGGGCTTTGCTCCGGTAGCGCCATTGCCGCCGGTGCAACGGGTAGCGCCGCCGCAACGGTGGGCAACATCTGACTTGCCGCGGCGTCAGCCGCTGACAAGAGGACGCCGGTAGGGGAAGTAGGGATCCGCTACCGGCGTCTTTCAGTGGCGGAGGAGTGTCCTACCGAATCGGCGCGGGCGGACCGATAGCGTCGTGGTATGGACTCGCTCGTGCAGCGAATACTCGGATTCTCGCCGGTGTGGACCTACCTGGTGGTCGGGCTGCTGGTATTCGCCGAGGAGGCGATGGTATTCGGGCTGCTGGTGCCCGGCGATACCGCCGCCATTCTGGCCGGGGTGGCCGCGAGTCAGGGACATTTGAATCTGGGCGTCACGCTGGCATTGGTGGTGCTGTCGGCGGTGGTCGGCGCGAGTATCGGATTCATCATCGGAAAGATCTATGGCGCGCGGGTATTGGAATGGGAGATCCTGCGCCGCTATCGCAAGAATTTCGACAGGACGGGAGATTTCCTGCAACGGCGCGGCGGCTGGGCAATCGTCCTGGGCCGTTTCAGCGCCTTCTTCCGGACCATGCTCCCGCAATTGGTCGGCATGTCCGCGATGCCGTACGCACGCTTCCTCGCCGCCAGTTTCGCGGGCGCGCTGCTGTGGGGAGCGGCCCTGGTCATGGCGGGCTATCTGGTGGGCCAATCGTTTACGGTGATCGCCAGGGAAATCGACTCCGGCCTCGCGATCATCATCCCGGTACTGGCACTGCTCGCGTTCGGCTACTGGAAGTGGCGGCAACACCGGAATGCCGCGGATGCGGTGTCCGAGGCCTGCGAGCCGGAGACCATCGAACAGAATTAGGGCGCGGCCATGGCATCGCGCACCGTGGTCTCCGGTTGGCCCGAAGACCTGGGCTCTGGGCGGAAAAGGATCGAGTACACCGCCTTGGTGGCGGCCAATTGGTCACGAAGCCAACACTTCCGATAGACATCGTCATGGGTCCGGGCGGTATCGGCGACCGCGACCGCGTCGATGCCGGCCGCGCGGCACAGCGCGAGGGTGCGGGGGACGCTGAAGTCCTGGGTGACCGCGATGGCGCTGCGCACGCCGAACACATCGTGTGCGCGGACGCAGGAGTCGTAGGTGGTGAAACCGGCGCCGTCGAGCGCGATCTTGGCGGCCGGAACGCCGCGCTCGACCAGATAGGCGCGCATGGCCTCGGATTCGTGATGGCTGGCAGCGCCGTTGTCGCCGCTGACCAGGATCGCCTTGACCTTGCCGGCTGCCAGGAGTCGGCGGCCCAGGTCCAGTCGCGCCGCGAGGTACGGCGACGGTTTGCCGGTGCGATAGACCTGTGCGCCGAACACGATGGCGATATCCGCGGGCGGGGCGGTCGCGACGTCGTATTGCAGGTTGCGGGTGGTGAGACGGATCCACGCGATCGAACCCGCTCCGACCAGGATGGCAGCGGTGACGGCGGCGGCCAGAAGCTTCGCGACGCGCCGCGGAGGCAGCCACCTCGATAGTGCGGCTCGGGTGGCGCGGGGCGCGTCGCGGACCTTCATGCCGTCAGTTTGCCCGAATTCCGCGGGGTGACGGAATCTCCTTCCGCCTGGTAGCGGCGCTGCCGATGCCCACGGAACTGGGGGCGCGGGGGTTTGTGCGAATCGGGGTGGGGTGGCGCCGGGAGGTTTGTACACTTCCGCGCAAGTGAATAGCGAACACTTCAGTTCATGATTCGAGGGTCTGCCATGAAGTCTCATGCCCCAGTCCGATCAACCCTCCGCGCGATCGCGGCCGTGATCGGTGCGTGCACAGTGATCGGCGGGGCGGTCGCGTGCGGCGGCAGCGCCGACTCGGGCGAATCGGCCGGGGAAACCTCGACCGCCGTGGCCCCGGTGACCAGTGCCGCGCCGGTGATCAGCGCCGCACCCGCGAGCACCGCGGCACCCGCGAGCACCACCGTGCCCGCACCCGCGCCGACCGAAGCGCCGGTCGCGCAACCCGTGGTGCCCGCGCAGCCGCCCGCGCCCGAACCCGTTGCGCCCGCGCCGAAACCGGTGCAGCAGCTGCCCGCTCAAACCGTCGAGAAGCCCGCGCCGCCGACCCTGGCCGTGCCCGGGTTCGAACCGCGCGCCGGATACTGAGGGAGCTGGAATTGTTCGGCAGTAGTGGGCGCTGGCTGTGCGCCGTCGCCATGACGGTCACGGCCGTCGTCACCGGGACCGGGTTCGCATCGGCCGATCCCGCGCCCGAGGGCAAAGAGCTTGTGGTACTGGGTGATTCGTACACGGCCAATAAATGGGACTTCCTCTCCGAGGAGGCCGAATGCGTGCACAGCGATACCTCGTGGCCGCAGCAGCTGGTCGGGCTCATGCGGCCCGCCGACTATTTGGACGCATCCTGTCCGGGGGCCTCGATCGACACACCACCCGGCTACACCCTCGCCATGGAAGCCCAAAAGGCCGATAAGGCAGGGGCTTTCGGGCCGCGCACCAAACTGGTGACGATGCAGATCGGGCTCAATGACCGCTGGGGCGATACGGACATGATCATGTGGTGGTCGCTGCAGAAGTGCATTCTCAACCTGGTCGACGGTTGCGGTCCGGAGGCGGCCGAACAGGGGCGGATGACCGACTATCGCGGTGTCTCGGGCGCGGTCTTCGCGCAGCGCATCAGCAATGTGGTCACCTACATCAAGTACTACGCGCCGAACGCGCGCATCGTGCTGGTCGGCTATCCGGAGTTGTTCCCGTCCGGCCAGAACACGTTGTGCATCAACCTCTTCGGCGTGGCACCGTTCATCCAGCCGCGCGGACAGGCCGCCATCGAATACCTCGATCGCATCGACCGGGCGCAGCGCGAGGCGGCCGCCCTGCTGGGGATCGACTTCCTCGATACCCGCACGCCGACCCTGGGCCACGGATTGTGTTCGGCCGACCCGTGGTTGAACGGCGTGCTGGACTATCGCACCGATATCGAAGGCCTGCCCTTCCACCCCTCCGCCCACGGTGACGCGGTCGTCGCGAACGCGGTCTACGAGAGGTACGGCCGATGACCACCACACCCGAACTCGCCGACGCGGATGACGCGGTTGTCCCGGGGACGTCCGCTCCGCACTCCGCCATCGCGACGCGGGCGGTCGCCGCATCGGCCGCGACGTCCGGAGGTGCACCGGAAAGCGTTGCGGCCCGGGCGAATCGGGAGCGGCCCGCGCTGCCGTCGTTGACCGGGGCGCGCTGGTGGGCGGCCTGCGCGGTGTTCGCGGTGCACGCGCTGGTCTTCCTGCCGGTGTATCCGTTCCAGAAGTCCGAGCTGTTCCGGACCATCCACCAGTGGTTTCCGATGCAGTTGGGCGCGGCGGGCGTCACGTTCTTCTTCGTGCTGTCCGGATTCATCATCTACTGGTCGTTCCGGCCCGGGAATTCGGTGCGCGGCTTCTACCGGCGGCGCGTGCTGAAGATCTATCCCACGCATCTGCTGGGTGCGGCGGCATTCATTGTGGCGGCGGGGGTTCCGCTGCACCGGCTGGTGGTGTGGGCGCCGAATCTGCTGCTCATCCACACCTGGGTGCCCAAATGGACCATGGTCGGCGGGCTCAATGTGCCGTCCTGGTCGCTGGCGGCCGAGGTGCTGTTCTATCTGAGTTTCCCGCTGGCGCTACCGCTGATCCGGCGGATTCCGTCGCGGCGGCTGCTGCTGGCGATGGGCCTGCTGGTGCTGTTCGTGCTGGCGCTGCACACCGCGTTCTACCTGTGGGCGGACGGGCCCAAGGGCATCGCGAATATCTTTGTGCCCCGGCTGGTTCCGGGTGACACCTCGCCGTACTACGAACTGCACTCCTCACCCGCCTGGTTCGCCCAGCCCGATATCCCGGTCTCACCGTCGTACTGGCTGAGCTACACCTTCCCGGCCTCGCGCCTGCCGGAGTTCTACCTGGGTGTGCTGGCCGCGCGCATGGTGCTCGAAGGCCGCTGGCGCACTACGAAATTGACGGTGCCGCTGCTGGTGCTGGCGCTCTCGTACGTCGCGACCTGGGTGGTGCCGGTCAATTACAAGATGTCCGCGCTCATGCTCGCGCCCATGACGGCGGTGGTCGCCACCCTCGGCGCGCGGGATATGCACGGCATCAAGGGCATCACCTCACATCCCCGGCTGGTGTGGCTGGGGAACATCACCTTCGCGTTCTACCTCGTGCAGTTGCCGGTGATGGTGGTGATCACCCGATATCTCATCGGCGGCAGGCAATTCGGCATTCTCGGCTGGGCCGGATTCTCGCTGCTGAGCCTGGTGGTGTCGCTCGCGCTGGGCGCGCTGCTCTACCACCTGGTGGATGTGCCGATCATGCGCCGGTTCGCGGGCAGGTCCACCGCGAAACCGGTGCGGGCCGGGTGATCTCAGGCCGGTTGCACGCCGATCATCGGCAGGATGGTGCGCCGCGCGAATTCGCGTGCGGCGCGCTCATCGCCGAGCGGGATGAGCCCGTCGGGGGTGAGCGCCAGCGACTGCCCCAGGCGGGCAAGGACTTCGGCGACCAGATCGGCGTCGAAATCCGGGACGCTGCCCGATTCCTGTAGCGCGCGCAACTTCTCGGCCAGATAGGTGCGACCGACCGCCAGCACCGGACCGGCCTCGGTGGTGAGCCGGGGCAGGATCACATCGGGTTCGGTGCGCAGCAGGCGTTGCAGCAGTTTGTTATTGGCCAGATTGGTGATGAAGGCGACGAAGATCTCGACCAGCTGTTCCTCACCGGCCTGGCCATTGTGCGAGACCTCGCGGACCCGCTGATCGATCTCGGCGATGAACTGCTGCGCCTCGCGCACGCTCACCGCCTCCACCAGATCGTTCTTGGATTCGAAGCGGCGGTACAGCGTCGCCGGACTGATCCCGGCGCGACGGGCTATCTCTCCCATGCTGGTTCGCTTGATACCGAAATCCAGGAAGGCCGAGAGCGCGCTCTCCAGCAGCTGTTCGCCTTCTGCCCGCGGCTTTTCCAGAATGCGTTGCAGGATGGCGGGCACGGACGGCATCGAGTCTCCAGTCGATTCGGTTGGCATCCGCGACATTGCGGGGACCACGGCTGTGGCGGGAAAGATCAACCCGCATTATCGCATCGCGGTACGGGTACCGGACGCTCGCCGTGAACCTACTGTCCAGTTACTGGACGTTCAGTGCGCTCATCTCGCGCTCGATCGCATTGGCGGCGAAATCGATTCCATTGGAACGCAATTCGTGGACCCGCCGCTGCAATGCCTCGATGCCCCCCGGCTGGGCCGCGATATCGGCCACGCTGATCGGCCGTCGGTGTATACCGTTCTGCTCGTACAACACCGTATGAAACCTCCTGCTAGCGCACAGCACGCACCCGGCAAGCGGCGGCACAGCCCGGGCCGCCGGGAACGCTTCGACGAATGCTAACAGCGGGCCATATGGTCGCTTGTTCAGTGTGGGGGGTATCACACACCCCCTCCGGTCACACCTCTTGACCGTTGCGGTGCAGGCTCGTGTTGTGCAGGTACACGGCCGCATTCAGCCGAATGCGATCCAGCTCGGCCTCGCCCAATTCGCGGCGCACCTTGCCGGGCACACCCGCCACCAGCGAGCCGGGCGGGATCTGCGCGCCCTCGGGAATCAGCGCGTTCGCCGCGATCAGGCTGCCCGCGCCGATCACCGCGCCGTTGAGCACGGTCGCACCCATCCCGACCAGCACATCGTCACCCACGGTGCAGCCGTGCAGAATCGCATTGTGCCCCACCGAAACCCCCGCTCCGACCGTGCACGGGAAGCCGGGATCGGCATGCAGCACCGAACCGTCCTGGATATTCGAACCCTTGCCGACGGAGATGTCCTCCAGGTCGCCGCGCAGCACGGCCGAGTACCACACGCTCACATCGGCTTCCAGCTTCACCCGGCCGATCACGGTGGCATTGGGCGCGATCCACGCGCTCTCGTCGATCTGGGGCGCGTTATCGCCGAGCTGAATCTTCATGATCGAGAACTTACGGCGGTGCGCCGGAACTGTGTCCGGTGGGTCGCCGGGCTGGTGCCCAACTGGCGATGGAAATGATGGCGGAGATTGACCGCGGTGCCCAGACCCGACTCCGCGGCGATGCGGTCCATGGTGTCGTCGGTGGATTCCAGCAACAGGCGAGCACGGTCCAGGCGCTGTTGCAGCAACCACTGCTGCGGGCTGGAACCGGTGCGCTCGCGGAAGCGGCGGGTGAAGGTGCGGCGCGACATGAGCGCGGTGCGGGCCCAGGTGTCCAGATCCACGGGTTCGTCGAGATGTGTTCGCGCCCAGACCATGGCGTGTTCGAGCGGATCGTCGTCCATGGCCTCGGGCACGGCCACCGGAATGAACTGGGCCTGGGAGCCACTGCGGTGCGGGGCCAGCACCAGGGCGCGGGCGAGTTCGGTGGCGTGCCGGCTGCCCAGATCACTGCGCACCACATGCAGGCAGCAGTCCAGGGCCGCGGCCACCCCGGCGGAGGTGATCAGATCGCCGTGATCGGACCACAGGCTGTCGGCGCGCACCCGCACGGCCGGATAGGCGCGGGCCAAATCGTCGGCGGCGGACCAGTGCGTGGTGATCTCGCGCCCGTCGGCCAGGCCGCTGGCCGCGATGGCCCACGCGCCCAGACACAGTCCGACGATGCGGGAACCGTTGGCGTGCGCCCGGCGCAGTGCCGCGCGCGTCGGTTCGGTGAGCTGCCGATCGCGTTCCCAGCTCGGAATGACGATCGTCTCCGCGCGCTCCAGGGTGTCCAGGCCGTGCTGCACGATGATGTCGAAACCCGCTGGGGTGGACAGGATTCCGGGTTGTTCGGCGCATACGTCCACCCGGTAGCACGCCGCACCGCCCACACCGGCCCGGCCGAACACCAGGGTCGGCACCGACAGGTGGAACGGGCTGATGCCCTCGAACGCCAGCACCGCTACGGAACGCATGGCCCGATCTTATCGATAACCGGCCTTCGGGCCACTGTTGCGGTGGATCGGCCCGGAGCAAGCTCATTCTCATGACGAACACGATCGAAACCACCGCCACCATCGACATCCTGCACATCGGCGGACCCACCGTGCGGTTGCGCTATGGCAATCTCACCTGGCTGACCGATCCCACGTTCGACGCGCCCGGCGATTACCCCGGGCCGATCACCCTGCACAAGCTCACCGGTCCCGCCGTCTCCGCCGAGCAGGTCGGGCCGGTGGACGTGGTGCTGCTCTCACACGATCAGCACGCCGACAACCTGGACAACTCCGGGCGCGAATTCCTCGGCACCGTGGCGCGGGTGCTGTCCACCAACGATGCCGCCGGACGCCTGGAAGGCGTTCAGGGACTGGCGAATTGGGAATCGGTGCGCATCGGCGACGTCACGGTGACGGGGGTGCCCGCCCTGCACGGGCCCGAAGGCGCGGAAGCGTTCTCCGGGGTCGTCACCGGATTCATCCTCCAGGGCGAGGGACTGCCGACCGTCTACGTCTCCGGCGATAACGCCTCGGTCGAATTGGTGCAGCAGATCGCCGATCGCATCGGGCGGATCGACGCGGCGATCCTGTTCGTCGGCGCGGCCAATGTGGAACGCTACGGGGACAGCGATGTCACGCTCAACGGGCGCAGCGCGGTGCGCGCGGCGAAGGCGCTCGGCGACGCGGTCATCGTGCCCGTGCACGGTGAGGGCTGGGGGCACTTCTCCGAATCCCTGGATTACCTCGCCCGCAATTTCGAGTACGCGGGCCGCGCCGATCAGCTGCGCATCCCCACCCCGGGTGAAACCCTCACCCTCGCGACCCGCTGACCGATTCGCTCCGTGGCGTTCACGCAGGTGAGGCCGTACGTGCGACACGATGGCGGTATGCGAATCGGGGTACCGAAGGAAGTCAAGGAGCAGGAATTCCGGGTGGCGCTCACCCCGGCCGGAGCCGGGGAGCTGGTGCGCGGCGGACACGAGGTGCTTATCGAAACCGGGGCCGGCATCGGCTCCGGTTTTCCGGACGCCGACTACCTCGGGGTCGGTGCGCGCACCCTGCCCACCGCCGATGAGATCTGGGCCGCGGCCGATCTCATCCTGAAGGTGAAAGAACCGATCGCCCAGGAGTATTCGCGCATGCGGCGCGGGCAGACGCTGTTCACGTTCCTGCATCTGGCGGCGTCGCGGGAATGCACCGAGGCGATCCTGAGCTCCGGGATCACCGCCATCGCCTACGAGACGGTGCGCGCCGCGGACGGATCGCTGCCCCTGCTCGCACCCATGAGTGAGGTCGCGGGCAAGCTCGGCACCCAGGTCGGGGCGTATCAGCTGATGTCACCGCAGGGCGGGGAAGGGGTGCTGCTGGGCGGGGTTCCGGGCGTGCGGCCCGCCGATGTGGTGGTGCTCGGCGGCGGGGTCGCCGGGGTCAATGCCGCGAGCGTCGCGGTCGGCATGGGGGCGCGAGTCACGGTGCTGGACACCAATATCGCGCGATTGCGGGAACTCGACGCGCGTTTCGCCGGACGCGTCACCACCATCGGATCCAATGCGGCCGAGGTCGAAAAAGCCGTTCCGGCAGCGGATCTGGTGATCGGCGCGGTGCTGGTGCCGGGCGCTCGCGCGCCGAAGCTGGTGCCGGACAGTCTCGTCGCGCTCATGCGCCCGGGGTCGGTACTGGTGGATATCGCCATCGACCAGGGCGGCTGCTTCCAGAGCTCACATCCCACCACCCATGCGAAACCCACCTTCCCGGTGGCGAATTCGCTGTTCTACTGCGTGGCGAATATGCCCGGTGCGGTACCGCACACCTCCACGGTGGCGCTCACCAACGCCACGCTGCCGTATGTGCACGCCATCGCGGATCGGGGCTGGCGCGCCGCCTGCGACGCCGATCACGGCCTGGCGCAGGGACTTACCGCCGACGCGGGGGAGCTGTACTCACCCGAAGTCGCGGCCGCGCACGGCCTGCATCCGGTCGGGAACTGAACCGAGTGGGACTGCAATCGAATTCGATTGCAGTCCCACCGTTTTCCGGATTACTCGGAGGCGTTGGTGTTCAGCACCCAGTCCGGCTCGCCGTCCTCGGGGAGGTTGCGCAGCTTATCCGGATTGCGCATCACATCGATATTGGTGATGCGGCCGTCGTCGATGGTGAAGGAGAACACGCCGGTGTTCTTGCCATCGAACACCACCAGGCCGGGACGGCCGTTGACCATGACCGAACGACCCCAGCCGCCACCGACCTCGGTCGCGTACCGCAGGAAGCCCACCAGCGTCTCGGCCACCTTGGACGCGCCGTGCAGCGGATGCCGGAACGCGTTGACCTTGCCGCCGCCGTCGGCGGTGAAGGTGACATTCGAATCCAGCACGCCCAGTAGCGCACTCAGATCACCCGAGCGCCACGCCACCGAGAACGCCGACACCACCTTCTCGTGCTCGGCCGGATCGGCCGGGAAGCGCGGGGTGCCGGACTCCACATGCTTGCGCGCGCGAGAAGCCAACTGCCGCACCGCCGCCGGGGTCCGGCCCACCACCTCGGCGACCTCCGGGCCGGTCATCCCGAACACATCCTGTAGGACGAACGCGGTGCGCTCGGCCGGGGACAGCGATTCCAGCACCACCAGCAGTGCGGTGGTGACCCGCTCATCCTGCGAGACTCGATCGGCCGGATCATCCACCCAGCTGGTGATCTCCGGCTCCGGCAGCCATTCGCCGACATACTGTTCGCGCCGCGCCCGCGCCGATCCCAGATGATCCAGCGCCAACCGCCCCGTCACGGTGGTCAGCCACGCGCGCAGATTCTCGATCTCCGCACCGTCATTCGTCTCGTAATACCGCTGCAACCGCAGCCACGCGTCCTGCACCACATCATCGGCATCGCTGAGACTCCCCAGCGTGCTGTAGGCGACCCGCCGCAAATAGCTCCGATGCTCCTCGAACCGCCGCGCCAACTCGGCCTGATCGGGTACCCCGTGCTGTCCGTCGCTCATTGCCGCCTCACCATTCCTAACCACGCGTCCCTCCGGACGACCCTCACCAACCAGACGAACCAACTCCCCACACTGTGACATTCCCCAGCTCCGAGCCAGGCCGCACCCTCACCCGAGACCGCGACCGCACCTTCGCGGACCTCCGGCAACGACCGCAGTGGTGTGAGTGGCCGATGTCGAACCCCCGAAGGTTCAGGCGCTCACCGGCCGGGGAGCCTTCCCACGCACCGGTTTCGGACGTTGTGGCAGTGGGATCGCCACCTGCGGGCGCGGTACGACTTGCGCGTGGGGCGTGTACCAACGGCGTGGATCGCTGAATGATTCGCGATCCTCAGCACGCCACCGTGGTCTGATGGGCGCATGAATTCTCAGCGGCGCGTGTAAGCGACGGTCGCGGCGATGAGGGCCGTGGCGAGCTGTACCGCTTCGGAGAGGCGGACGGCGCGGCGGAGGTCGGCTACGCGTGGGGCCGGGCCGTCGCCGAGGGTCGGGCGCATTTCGGTGCCGTGCCGGTATCGGGTGAGTCCGCCGAGTTGGACGCCGAGTGCGCCTGCCATGGAGGCTTCCGCCACACCGGCATTGGGGCTCGGGTGCTTGCCCGCGTCTCGCCGCCAGGCGCGCCAGGCATCGGCGGGGCGGCCGCCGATCACCGGGGCGAGCACCGTTGTGATCACTCCGGCGACGCGGGCCGGGCCGAGATTCGCGATATCGTCGGTGCGCGCCGCGGCCCAGCCGAATCGGTTGTAGCGCTCGTTTCGATATCCGACCATGGCGTCGAGGGTGTTGACCGCCCGATACCCCAGCAGTCCCGGCACTCCTGCGATCGCGCCCCAGAACAGCGGTGCCACAGTCGCATCCGAGGTGTTCTCCGCGATCGACTCCAGCGCCGCGCGGGCCAACCCATCGGCGTCCAGCAGTTCGGGATCGCGGCCGCACAGCGACGGCAACAGCTTTCGTGCGCCCTCGATATCGCCGGACTCGAGCAGGTCGGCCATCTGCCGCCCTGTCTTGGCCAGCGTCGTTCCACCGAGCACGGTCCAGGTGGCGGCGGCGACCAGCGCGGTTTGCGCGACACCTCGCCGACGAGTAACCCGCTGGGCGATGATCCCCAAACTCACGGTGCCGCCGACCAATACGATCTCGTGCACGATCCCGGCCAGCCGCTGATCCCGATAGGTGACCTGCTCCAGCCGCATCGCGGTGGTGCCGAATCCGGCGACCGGGTGGCCGCGGCGCGGATCGCCGAACACCCGATCCGTGGCGAAGCCGATCAACAACCCAGCTGCGGCAATACTCCCGGAACGCACCAGCCGAGGTTAGCCACCCTCGCGCAGACCCCGTTCACCCCCTCCGCTCGCGGCCAGATGAACCCTCGCGTGGTTCGGAATCACCGGGCCCGTGGCTGTGCCACTCGGTGCGGGTCAGCGGCGGGTGTTGCCGTAGCGGTCGGCGAGGCGGGCTTCGTTGGTCGGAGGTTTCGGAGATTTGGGACTGGACGATGTCGGCGCTGCTACCGAGGTGGTGGAATCCGCGTCCGCGTCGGCCGGGGCTGGTGCGGCGCTCGACGGCGGTGCGGCAGCCGTGGATTCGGCGCGTTCGCGGCGGCGGGCTCGGATTTCGGCGTAGATGAAATAGCCGAGGCCGAGGGGAGCCATGATGCCGAAGGCCAGCCATTGCAGGCCGTAGGAGAGGTACGGGCCGGCGTCCAATTGCGGGAGCGGGACGGGGCTGAACGCGCCGGGCTGATTCTCGTCGAGTTGCAGGTAGCCGCCGCGGCCATCGGTGGGGATGGGGGTGAGCGGCAGGTTCAGGACCGTCGAATCCTGTTCGGTGTCAATGGAATAGACCTGGCGGTAGCCGTCCTCGGTCAGCGGGGGCTTGGTGTCGACGATGCCCTCGGAGGCGCGGACCCGGGCCTCGAGACGCTGCGGTCCGGTCGGCGGGGTGGCGACCACGGGCGGGCGGGAGCCGTTCACGGCGGCGACCAGACCGCGATCCACCAGCACGGTGCGACCGTCGTCGAGGGTGAACGCGGTCAGCACCGAGAACGCGGGAGCCGAGTCGAGATGGCGCAATCGGACCAGCACCGTGGAATCCGGAACGTAACTGCCCTGGGCGGTCACCCTGCGCCATTCGGTGTTCCTATCGGAGCCGCCGAACATGCTGCTCACATCGACCGGATCGGCGTGCACCGAATCCGCGATGCGGGTATTGCGCTCCGAGGTCGAGGTGTTCTTGCCCAGCTGCCACGGCGCGAGCACCGAGAAACACAGGTACGCGAACCCCGCCACCACCACCGCGAGAATCACCCAGCTCGGCCGCAAGAGAAATGTGAGCCGACGAAGCATGGAATTGCCAGAACTCATGCGCGATCGCCTTCGCCGAGCTGTAACCGCACCCAGTCGAGCAGTCCCGGCACCGCG
Organism: Nocardia sp. NPDC058058; assembly: GCF_042885355.1. Lineage (NCBI taxonomy): Bacteria > Bacillati > Actinomycetota > Actinomycetes > Mycobacteriales > Nocardiaceae > Nocardia > Nocardia sp. NPDC058058. The sequence continues at coordinate 1,531,735 of NZ_JBHVSA010000004.1, forward strand.
GCCTCGATCTGCTCGCGCACCAGCGCGAAATCGGATTGATCCCCGTAATACGGATCCGGCACGCTCGGCCCTCCGGCGTCCGGGTCGAAACTCCGCAGCAGCCGACGCCGCTCCGACGGCACCCCCATCCGCGCCAGCGCCCGCTCATGCCCGGTATCCAGCGCGACCAGCAGATCCGCGTCCAGATGATCGTCCCCGATCACCGCCGCGCTATGCCCCACCGGATACCCGTGACTCCGCAACTCGGCATCGGTCCGCGGATCCGCCTCATCCCCGATATGCCAGCTCCCGGTCCCGGCACTGCTCACGCGCACCCGATCGGCCAGCCCGGCCCGTTCCAAATGCGCCGCGAACATCTTCTCGGCCATCGGAGACCGGCAGATATTGCCGGTGCAGATGAAGGTCACATGCAGGTCGCCCACGACAGCCATTCTGTCCCGAACCCCTCGAGCCCGGCCACGTAGGGTGTTCGCTGTGCCCAAGCACACCACCTCACACCGCATCCCAGCCGCCCCGGCCCGCTCCGAAACCAGCGCCCACGGCTCCCGAACCCATGCGCCGACCACGATGCCGCCCGGCAATGCCGCACTCGCCGCACCGAGCGATGCGCGGTGGACTGTCGCACCTGGCAAGACGTCAGCCGCCGAGGCGAACGATCGGATGAAGTCCGTGCCGTCCGGCGATCTCGCCGCCGAAGGGAGCGATTGGCGGACGAACCTGCCGACCGGTGGTGCGGCAGTTGCCGACGCGGGTCACGCGCCGCGAAGCGCTTCGGGTGTGGAATCAAGCGCTTGGTCCTCTCCCGCACGTGGGCACGAGGTAGTCGCTGACCTGGGCCGCGTGCCCGAGAACTTTTCGGACGTTGTGTCACGTGTCCCGAGCATCGCGCGGGCCGGGCGGCTCGTGTGGTCGACATGTCGACGGGCCGCGAATTGAGCGATGTGAGTGGCGTGAGTGGCCTCGATGATGCCGACTACGCGAAGTTGCGGCATCACGGGGATGTCGAGACTCGGGTGGGGATGGTTGATTTCGCGGTGAATGTGCAGGGGAGTGGGCCGCCGGAGTGGTTGCGGGAGCGGCTGGCCGGACGGTTGGGGGAGCTGGGGCGGTATCCGGATGCGGGGGAGGAGCGGGCCGTTCGAGAGGCGGTGGCGGCTCGGCATGGGCGGCGGGCTGATGAGGTGCTGCTGTTGGCGGGGGCGGCGGAGGGGTTCGCGATGCTGCCTCGGCTGGGGTCGAGGCTGGCGGCGGTGATTCATCCGTCCTTCACCGAACCCGAACTCGCACTGCGGGAGGCCGGGGTTCCGGTGGCACGCGTGGTGTTGGAGCCGCCCTACAGCTTGGAATTGGTTGTGGGGCAAGCGAATGCGCCTGGATCTGCGGTCGGCGCGGTCGGTGATAGGGCTGACGAGCCGGTGTCCGGGGCGCGCGGAGTGTCGGTGCTGGAGGCGGCGGACCTGGTTGTTGTGGGTAATCCGACGAATCCGACTTCGGTGTTGCATTCGCGGGAGAGTCTGCTGGCGCTGCGGCGGCCGGGGCGGGTTGTGGTTGTCGATGAGGCTTTTGCGGATGCCGTGGTCGGGGAGACGGAATCGCTTGCGGCGGAGCGGTATTCGGATGTGGTGGTGTTGCGGAGTCTGACCAAGACGTGGGCGCTGGCGGGGCTGCGTTGCGGGTATTTCCTGGGGGATCCGGAGGTGCTGGCGCGGTTGAATCACGGGCGGGCGCATTGGCCGTTGGGGACGTTGCAGTTGGAGGCCATCGCCGCCACGTGCACGCCGGAGGCGGTGGCGGAGTCACAGCGGTTGGCCGAATCCATTGCGGCGCATCGGGATGCGATGATTCCCCGGTTGCGGGCGCTCGGCATCGAGGTGTGTGAACCGGCGCGCGGGCCGTTCCTGTTGATCCGGGTGCCGGACGCGGAGCTTTTGCGCAAGCGGCTGGCGGGTAAGGGGATCGCGGTGCGGCGCGGGGATACCTTCCCGGGGCTGGAGTCGGGATTTCTGCGGTTGGCGGTGCGGCCCGCGGCGGAGGTGGATGTATTGATCGACGCCATCGCCGAGCTCGGGCTTTAGTGAAAACAACTGTGTCGGAGGAGGTTCGGTAATGGCGGCGGTGCGATTGGCCGAGGTGATGGCGGCGCTGGACGCGGCGTATCCGCCCGGTCTGGCCGAGTCGTGGGATTCGGTGGGCCTGGTCGCCGGTGATCCCGGCGACGCGGTATCGCGGGTGCTGTTCGCGGTGGACGCCACCGCCGCCGTGGTCGACGAGGCGATCGACTGGGGCGCACAGGCTTTGGTGGTGCACCACCCGCTACTGCTGCGCGGTGTCGACACCGTCGCGGCGGACACCCCGAAAGGCGCACTGCTGCATCGGCTCATCCGCTCGGGCTGCGCGCTGTTCACCGCGCACACCAATGCCGATTCCGCCGATCCGGGCGTCTCGGACGCGCTGGCGCACGCCATCGGCTTGACCGTCACTGGCCCGTTGGAGCCGAAACCGCTTACCGCCCTGGATGAATGGGAAATCATCGTCCCGCGTACGCATACCGAACAGGTGCTCGAAGCCATGTTCATCGCGGGCGCGGGCGGAACCGGAAACTACCGTGACAGCGCCTGGCGGTCGGCGGGCACCAGCCAGTTCCGCCCGGTCGAGGGCGCGAACCCCGCCGTCGGCGCGATCGGCGAACTGCACAGTCAGGATGAGGACCGCATCGAGGTGGTCGCCCCGCCATCGCGCCGCGCCGCCGTCCTCGCGGCCCTGCGCGCCGCGCATCCGTACGAAGAGCCCGCCTACCACGTCACCGAGCGCGCCAAGCTGCCCTCCACGCGCGGTATCGGCCGCATCGGTGAACTCGCGGCCCCGGAAACGTTGCGTGAGTTCACCGCTCGCGTCCGCGCGGGTTTGCCCGCCACCACCTGGGGCGTCCGCGCCGCCGGTGACCCGGACCGCCTGATCCGCACGGTCGCCGTCTGCGGCGGCGCGGGCGACTCCTTCCTGAACACCGTCGCCCGCCTCGGCGTCGACGCCTACGTCACCTCCGACCTGCGCCACCATCCCGCCGACGAACACCTGCGCGCGGGCGGTCCAGCCCTCATCGACGCCGCCCACTGGGCCACCGAATTCCCTTGGTGCGCACAGGCGGAAGGCGTTGTGCAGGCGGCTCTCCCCGCCGTCGAGACCCGCGTCTCCGCAATCCGCACCGACCCGTGGACGGTCGGCGCGGCCGACTGCTGAAGTTTTCGTGCAATCGTTGGCACGTGCTGCGGGAAACCCGTCGAATCAGGTGCTCGATCGCACGAAAAGTTCAGGGCTTCAGCCTTCGGTGACGATCGTGGGCTCGTGTGCCACAGGGAAATTCACCGAGTTCGCGATGAAGCACCGCTTATGCGCCTCCCCGTGCAGCTGCTGTGCGGCGTCGATCATCCCGGCGTCTCGCACGGTGACGCGGGGGCGCAGGGTGACGAGTTGGAAGCGCTCATCGTCCATCACGCCGACCGCGGTGTCGTGATACCCGGTGACGACTACGCCCGCCTCCGCGCACAGGTGCAGGTACCAGAGCATGTGGCAGTCCGATAGCGACGCGACCAGCAGTTGTTCCGGATTCCAGCGCGTCTTGTCGCCCCGGAATTTCGGGTCGGAGGTCGCGGGAATCGCGGGCCGCCCCTCCGCGAGCAGTTCGTGATTGCGCGTGTAGTCGCGGTATCCGGTGGTCGCGCCGGACCACGTGACCTCGACCTCATAGCGGTGTTCGCCCATGTATCGACCCTGGCATATCGCCCCGGTGGCGCGCCCGTCGATTTTCCGCGCGCCCCGGCCTGTCGCGATCAAATGTCCAGGTTGCGGTGGGGTTGGACAATCCGGGTGGCGCGGACGGGTACGGTGGGAGTCTTGAACCGTCCATAGCGTCCAGGAGACCTTCCGCGTTGAATGCCGAACCTTCGATCCAGTCCAAGCTGCTCGACCTCGCCGCCGTCGACGCCGAACTGACCCGGATCGAGCACCGCCGCAAGGTGTTGCCCGAGGAGCAGGAGGTGCAGCGGCTGGAGGCCGAGCGGACGGCCCGCAAGGACGCGTCGGTGAAGGTGGAAATCCTCATCGACGATCTGGACCGCGATATCCGCAAGCTGGAAGGCGAGATCGACGCCGTCCGCAAGCGGGAGGACCGCGACCGCGGCATGCTGACCTCCGGTTCGGTCGGCGCGAAACAGCTTTCGGAGCTGCAGCACGAGCTCACCAGCCTGGAGCGCCGCCGCAAGGTGCTCGAGGATGACGAGATCGACGTGATGGAGCGCCGCGAGGCCGCCGCCGCCGATCACGCCCACGCCGGCGCCAACCTCGACCAGGCCGAAGCCGATCTGGTCGATGCCGAACGCCGCCGCGATGACGCCGTCGCCGACCTGAACGTCGCCCAGCAGCGCTGTGACTCCGACCGCAGCGCGCTGTCCGGTGGCTTCCCCGCCGACCTGCTCGCCGTCTACGAGAAGCAGCGCGCCACCGGCGGTATCGGCGCGGCCCTGCTCCAGGCCCGCCGCTGCGGCGCCTGCCGCATCGAACTCGACCGCGGCGAAATCTCCCGCATCGCCAAAACCGCCCCCGATGTGGTCGTGCGCTGCCCCGAATGCAACGCGATCCTGGTGCGCACCAAGCACTCCGGGCTGTAGCGACCCACTGCCCGAAGCTGGTGCAGGCAGCACCCGAGGGGTGGCTCAGTACGGTCGGGCAGGCCCGTCCGAGGTGCGCTCGAACACGGCCTGGCCGATTTCGCGGGTGAGCTTTGGCAACCCGCGAAATGTGGTCTCGCGCGCCAGTGTTCGGCGGTGGCCTGGGTGGCGTCGTCGGAGCCGGGGAGTCGGCTGGCAGGATGTGGCGCAGTCGGAATCGAGCCGGGCTTGCGGGCCTGGGTGATCGCTCGGCGGAATTGCGATGATCGCGATTCGAGCGGTAGGCGATGGCATTCGCTTCGGCGGGTGATGGCCAGGCACCTTTGGAGGGTGAGTAGCGGTGACGGACAAGGTTGTTGTCGAGGCCGACGGTGGCTCGCGGGGGAATCCCGGGCCCGCCGGGTACGGGGCTGTGGTCTGGGATGCCGGGCGCGAGGCCGTGCTCGCCGAGCGGAAGGAATTCCTCGGGGTCGCGACCAACAACGTCGCCGAGTATCGGGGCTTGATCGCCGGGCTCGAGGCCGCTGCCGAGTTGGGTGCACGTGAGGTTTCGGTGCGCATGGACTCCAAGCTCGTCGTCGAGCAGATGTCCGGGCGGTGGAAGGTCAAGCACGAGGCCATGATTCCGCTGGCCGATCGGGCTCGGCGGCTGGTCGCGGGCTTCGACCGGGTGAGTTTCGCGTGGATTCCGCGCAAGGAGAATTCGCACGCCGATCAGCTCGCCAATGAGGCCATGGATGACGCGGAGGTCGTCGGCGAGGTGCGCAACGCACTGAATCAGCCGGTGACGGAATCGACTCCCGCGAACGCCGGGGCGGCAATACCTTCCGGTCCGACAGGAACTGCCACCCCGGTGGCGCAGGCGGCTGCGGCTCCCGCGCCGGGGTGGACCGGAGCTGTCGGGCGGCCCACTCGGCTATTGCTGCTGCGGCATGGGCAGACGGAATTGTCGGTGGAGCGGCGGTATTCGGGGCGAGGAAATCCGCCGCTGACGGAATTGGGGCGGCAGCAGGCCGCCAATGCGGCGAAAATGCTTGCGGGTAAGGGGAATATCGCGGCGATCGTGTGTTCGCCGCTGGGGCGGGCGCGCGAGACAGCGGAGGCGGCCGGGAAGGCGCTCGGGTTGCCGGTGCGGGTGCTCGACGGCTTGATCGAGACGGATTTCGGTGCGTGGGAGGGGCTTACGTTCGTCGAAGCCCGCGATCACGATCCGGAATTGCACGCGCGGTGGCTCGGGGATCCCTCTGTCGCCCCGCCCGGCGGTGAGAGTTTCGATCAGGTGCGCGAGCGCGTCGAATCGGTGCGGCGCGATCTGGTCGCGCTGTATCCCGGTGCGAATGTGCTTGTGGTGAGCCATGTCACGCCGATCAAGATGCTGTTGCAACTCGCACTCGGCGTTGGCCCGTCGCTGCTGTATCGCCTGCACCTGGATTTGGCGTCGTTGTCCATCGCGGAGTTCTATCCCGACGGCGGTTCGTCGGTCCGGCTGGCCAACGACACCTCATATCTCTAGGGACTTCTAACTGCTAGGGACGCAGTGTGGCGGTGAGGAATTCGAGTTGGTCGTGCACGGCCTTCTCGAACCACTCGTCGAAGTAGATATCGAAATGGCCGATCGGATACTGCTTCACGACGGCGTGCTTGGTGCGCTCGGCCGCGCGCAGCGTCGGTTTGGCGGGCGCCACGCTGTCGTTATCGCAGATGGCGTAGAAAACCGGCGCCTTGATGTCCTTGGCGCGCCGGGCGGGTGAATCGAACAGCGTCGACATGCCGATGCGCGCGGGCACTTTCGGCCGATACTGCGTGGATTCCTCAGCGAGCCGCCCGTATCCGTCCGGGACGTCCGCCGCGCTCATCAATGCCGCCGAATGCTTCTTGCCCGCCAGCCGCGCCGAAATTGGCCGCCGGATCACCGGGCTGACAATGATGTCCGTCAATGCCAGCGTCCCGATCTTCACCAGACTTATCGGTCCCTTCGCCATGGCCGAAGACCATCCGCTGGTGAATGGGCACTGCGCGACCACGGCCGCGAGATAGTGATCGTCCGGCGCCACGGAAAGCACATGCCCGCCACCGAACGAACTGCCCCACAATGCGATTCGCGTCGCGTCGATACCGCGAACGGTGCGCGCGTAGGCAATGGCCGCATGCCAGTCCTCGCGCTGCCGCGCGATATTGATGACATTGCGCGGCTCACCCCCGCTACCCCCGAAATGCCGATAATCGAACGCCAGCACCGCGATTCCCGCCGCGGCGAAACGCCGCGCGTAGCGATCCAATCCCATTTCCCGATCGGCTCCGAGCCCGTGCCCCATGACTACCAGGGGACGTGGCCGTATCGGCCCATCCGGCAGATACAGCCATCCCGCACACTGCTCACCACCGGAAGGGAACCCCACCTCGACACGCTCCATGGCCCATTACGGTACCTTGGTGGCCGCGGACGAGTCGGTTGGGCGGCCGCGGCGATGGGAACGGGCATGCGAATGCCGCCGCCCGTCGTCGAGGAAAGTCCGGACTCCACAGAGCAGGGCGGTTGTTAACGGCAACCCGGGGTGACCCGCGGGACAGTGCCACAGAAAACAAACCGCCGGCGCTCCGCTCGCGAGAGCGGACGCCGGTAAGGGTGAAACGGTGCGGTAAGAGCGCACCAGCGCGCCGGGTGACCGGCACGGCTAGGTAAACCCCGCCCGGAGCAAGGTCGAAGGTCGCATTCGCGAGAGTGCGGCTGCGCGGACGTTCGAGGGCTGCTCGCCCGAGTTCGCGGGTTGACTGCTCGAGGCACCCGGCAACGGTGTGTCCAGATGGATGGTCGCCACCCGGTGTTCGCACCGGGGACAGGATCCGGCTTATATACCGACTCGTCCGCCCTTTCGGGGGCGATCTCGCGGTGCCATGATTGAGGGTGGGCCGCGGCCGGATACCCGTGGCACAGTTGGAAATTCGCGGGGGCGAAACACCATGGGCGTGCTGTATGGCCTGGCGGCCACAATCGCAGTGCTGTTCTTCATCGGAGTGTGGGTGGTCGCCTCGGGCGTCCGCGTGGTGGCACAGTACGAAAAGGGCGTGGTATTCCGGCTGGGCCGGGTGCGCGCGGTACGAGAACCCGGCCTGCGCCTGCTGCTGCCCGGCGTGGACAAGATGCGCAAGATCTCCACGCAGGTGATCACCATGCCGGTGCCCGCGCAGGAGGGCATCACCCGCGACAATGTGACGGTCCGGGTGGACGCGGTCGTCTATTTCCGGGTCATCGATCCGGCGCGCGCCATTATCGAGGTGCAGGACTATCTGTTCGCGATCGCGCAGGTCGCGCAGACCTCGCTGCGTTCGATCATCGGTAAGAGCGAACTCGATGATCTGCTCTCCAATCGCGAGGAGATGAACAAGGGCCTGGAGATGATGATCGACAATCCGGCCCTGGGCTGGGGCGTGCACATCGATCGCGTGGAGATCAAGGATGTGGCACTACCGGATTCGATGAAGCGCTCCATGTCCCGCCAAGCCGAGGCCGAACGGGAACGCCGCGCCCGCATCATCTCCGCCGAAGGCGAATTGCAGGCCTCCACCATGCTCACCGAGGCCGCCGCCCGCATGTCCACTGCCCCGGCCGCATTGCAATTGCGACTGCTGGAAACGGTGGTTCAGGTTGCGGCCGAGAAGAACTCGACGCTCGTCCTGCCTTTCCCGGTCGAGCTGCTGCGCTTCCTCGAGAGCGGGACCCTCCGCAATGAGAAAGATAAAGAAGAAGGTTGAGCCCATGTCCACCTCGATGCTGATCCAGCCGCTGGCCGTGTTAGTACTTTTCGCTATCGCCTATCTGTTCAAGCTGCTCTCCGCGACGCTGCCGAACGGCCTGCGCGACAGATAGCGCGCAAACAGCCGGACAACACCGTGCCCGGCACTGTTCAAACCTCACGACGAGGTGAGATACACCGCTTCGCAAGAGCTGTGCGAGATCCGCCGAGTTGGGCGAGAATGACGGCGCGTGCATGGCGTGTTTCGGCGCGGCTCGGCGTGTCGACTGGGTTATCGGCCCGGAACTGGCATCGAACGTGATCGACGTCATAAAGTGTTGCGCGTTGGAAAGTTCCGTTGCGGCCTGCAACGGACAAAGGGTCTCAACATCGAACTTCGGAAAGCAGGTCTCGTCTATATGCGAATTGCTCGCAAATTGGCAGCCGGTGCCCTCCTCGCCGCTGCCGCTTCCGTTTCGGTTGTCCTCGGCGCCGGATCGGCCTCCGCATTCGCGGTGACTCCGCTTCCCGGCGGAGTTCAGGTGGATCTCACCCCGGCGGATACCGCCTGGGTGGCGAATTCGCACATCGGGCAGGCGATCGCGGGCCTGCCGCATCCCTCTGCCGCGTCCTTCGGTGAATCGCTCGATTCGGCGGCGGCGCTCTCGACTCAGTTCCCCAACGGTCGCGTGGTCTTCACCGTGTACGGCCCGTTCGATCAGTTGAACGGCACCATGCTGGCCCTGCAGTAGGGTCAGCGCGGCTCAGTGGAACTGCATCAGCGGATTCTGTCGGCGCCGGTCGATTTCGGCGCCGTACGAACCGAATTCGGATTGGCCTCGGACTACCCGTCCGAGGCCGTCTCGGAAGCTCGCGACGCGGTCGACGCGTTCGCGGGCGCCCGGGTCGATCGCCGCGATATCGAACTCGTCACCATCGATCCGCCCGGCGCCATGGATTTGGATCAGGCGCTCGCGCTCGAGCGCACTCCCGCCGGAGGGTTCCGGCTCTACTACGCGATAGCCGATGTGGCGGCGTTCGTTCGCCCCGACGGGCCACTGGCTAGGGTCTCGCTGGCTCGCGGAGAAACCTTCTATCTGCCCGACGGCACCGTGCCGCTGCATCCGCAGGTGCTGTCCGAAGGCCGGGCCAGTCTGCTGCCCGATCAGGATCGCGCCGCCGCGCTTTGGATCATCGACTGCGATGAGCATGCTGAGCCGCAACGGTATTCGGTGACGCGCGCACTGGTGCGCTCCCGCGCCCGCCTCGACTACGCCACCGTGCAGGCCGCCGCCGACGCGGGCGAACTGCACCCCTCCATCGCCGCCCTTCCCGACTTCGGCCGCCTCCGCATCGAGGCCGGGCTGAATCGTGGCGCGATCAGTCTGCGCCTGCCCGCCCAGAGCGTGGTACCCGCAACCGGCCCGGATCATTGGCAGCTGGTCATCGAACCGCGTACGAACGCGGATGATTGGAATGAGCAGGTTTCGCTGCTCACCGGCATGTGCGCCGCGCTGATCATGCTGAAGGGCGCCGGGGACGATCACCTCGGCCTGCTTCGCACCATGCCGCCGCCCGCCGCGTCCACCCTGGAATCCATGCGCCGCACGGCCACGGCGGTCGGCGTGCCATGGCCCGAGGAGGAATCGGTCGGGCGCATGCTGGCGGGGCTCGATCCCAATACCCCAGCGGCACTTGTCCTCATGTCCGAGGCCACCGGTCTGTTGCGTGGCGCGTCCTACACCCAGCTGAACGGTCAGCCCCCGGAGACCGTACAGCACAGTGCGATCGGCGCGCCCTACGCACATGTGACCGCGCCGCTGCGCCGACTCTCGGACCGATACAGCACCGAGATCTGCCTTGCCCGTTGCGCGGGAACCGAAGTCCCGCAATGGGTTCGAGACGGCCTGGGTGCGGCGGCCGAATCCATGCGGCGCGCCGACGCGGTAGCGGGCAAGCTGGAACGTGCCTGCATCGACCTCACCGAATCCACACTGCTCGCGCCGCGAGTCGGCACCGACTTCGACGCGGTGGTCCTGCGTGAGGCCAACGGAACTCGCCCCGCCGAGATCTTCGTCGCCGACCCACCCGTGCTCGCCAAATGCGCGGGCGCGCCGCCCGAAGGCCAACACGTCACCGTCCGCCTCACGGTAGCCGACCCGGCAACGCGCACAGTCACTTTCACCTACGCCACCGAGTCGGAACCGCTGGAACCGGCGGCCCCGGAGCAGAAGTAGTCGCCGCCCTTCGCGCCCGGCGTCTGCGGCACCGCCCCTGGCCTCGAGCAATTCGTTCACGTCGCCACGCATCGATCGGGCTGGTGCCGCGTTCCGTCGGGTTCAGGGGTGTAGGGAGCGGTGTATGCGGGCGGCTTCGCGGGTGAGGTGGTCGCGTTCGGGGAGGTTGGTGGCGGCGTGGGAGGCTTCGACGTAGAGGGCGGCGGCCTGTTCGAGGTTGCCCGCTCGTTCATTGAGGTAGGCACGAACCGCGGTGTGGCGGGGGAGGTTCGGGTCGAGGTCGGCCAGGGCGGCCAGACCGGCCGGTGCGCCGTCCGCTTCGCCGATCGCGACCGCGCGATTGAGCCGGACCACCGGGCTGTCGGTCAATGCGAGTAGTTCGTCGTACCATTCGACGATCTGGACCCAGTCCGTTTCCTCGGTGCTCGGGGCGTCCGCGTGCAGGGCGGCTATCGCGGCCTGGGCCTGGTATTCGCCCAGGAGGTCGCGGGCCAGGGCGGTTTGCAGGATATCGACGCCCTCGGCGATAAGGGTTGTGTCCCATCGTGTTCGGTCCTGTTGCGCGAGCGGGATCAGGTCACCGGCCGGGCCGGTGCGGGAGGCGCGGCGGGCGTGATGCAGCAGCATCAGGGCGAGTAGGCCCGCGACCTCGGGCGCGTCGGTGGCGGCGGCGAGCTGGCGGGTGAGGCGGATCGCCTCGGCCGCCAGGTCGATATCGCCGCTGTAGCCCTCGTTGAAGACCAGGTACAGCACGCGCAGCACCGTCGCGAGGTCGCCGGGCTGGTTCAGCGACTGTCCGGCGATGCGCTTCTTGGCGCGGCTGATCCGTTGCGCCATAGTCGCTTCGGGGACGAGGTAGGCGGTCGCGATCTGCTTGGTCGTCAGACCACCGGCCGCGCGCAAGGTCAACGCGACGGCCGAGCTGGGGGACAGCGACGGGTGCGCGCACAGGAAGTACAGCCATAGCGAGTCGTCGGTGCCGGGTACCGGACCGGCCTCGGGCTCCTCTTCCACGGCGAGTTCCCTACCGCGCCGCGATGTTTCGGAGCGGGCGGCATCGAGGAATTTGCGCCAGGCCACCGCGACCAGCCAGCCCTTGGCATCGCGCGGTGGATCATCCGGCCAGGTCTCCAACGCTCGAATCAGCGCCTCCTGCACCGCATCCTCGGCCGCGGCGAAATCGGCTCCGCGCCGGACGAGGATGCCGATCACCGCCGGGACGAGTTCGCGCAGCAGGGCCTCGTTCACTCGGTCACCGTGGGCAGCCCGGTGAAGAACGGCCGCACCTCCAGCCACTCCCGGATCGGCTTACCGCCCGCGCCGGGGGCCGCCGACAGCTCCGCGGCCAATTCCAGTGCCCGCTCATAGGTTTCGACATCGATGATCGTCCACCCGGCGATCAGATCCTTCGTCTCCGCGAACGGTCCATCGGTGACGGGCGGGCGGCCCTCCCCATCGGAGCGGACGAAGGTGCCCAGCGGTGACAGCGCCTGATGTTCGACGAATTCGCCGGTCTCCTCGAGACGCTTGCCGAAATCCGCCATGTATTGCACGTGCGCGGTGACTTCCTCCGGCGTCCACCGGTCCATCGGTACATCGTTCACCGATGCGGGCGCGCCCCGGTAATGCTTGAGCAGCAGGTACTTGGCCATGATGTGTTCTCCCTAGGGTTCGTCGAAACTGATTCTGGTCTGCTGGATCGGCTCAGGCGTGCTGACGCTCGTTCCGTTCGCGCATCAGCTCCTCCACCGCGGAGGGCAGGGTTTCCTCGAAGTCGATCAGCTTCGCCCAGGTGGGCGTGATGACGATCCGCACCATCCCGTCATACAGCGATCGCACCTCCGCCTCCCACTCCACCCGCTGCTCGGCCGTCATCTCATAACTCCCGTTCATCTCGAGGTACTCCGCCGGAATCCCCTCGACCTCATCGAGCTCAACCGTCCCCCGAATGAGCAGAATCTTCGGCGGATGCACCTCGGTGTCGATGGTCAACGCCACCCCCGGATTCACCCGCAACGAATGCAACTTCGGCGCGTTCTTCGAGGTGCACACCACCAGCTCCGCCCCGTTCCAGGCGAACGCGACAGGCACATTCCGCGGCGTGCCATCCTTGGCCACATACGCCATCCGCAACACATCCCGCCGCAACAGCTCCACGCTGTTCGCCCGCCCCAGCACCTCGGCGATTTCCTTCGCGTCCATGTCCCGCACTCCTTCGTCGTAGTCGTCGAGCCCGCGTCCGCTGCTCGTACCCCTGGGACGGAGCCACCCGACAGTTCTCGACATCCCCACCGAAAAAACTTTGAAACTACGATCCCGACCATGTGGACCGAAGCCGCCGACCTGGAAATCCTGATGGAACGCCTCCCTCGGCCAGTGCGTCAGCCAAGGTCTACGCCGACTCCGGGATCAGCACGAGAACTGGGACTGGCTCGACGACTGGGTTTGAACGCTCTGACACCCGGAGCGATCGGTTTGGTCGTACGGGTGGTGTGGGGAGCGGGTCAGAGGGCGTGGTGGCGTAGGAATTCGATGGCTGCCGGGTAGTCCTCCAGGGCTTTGGCGGCTGCGGCTTCCTCGGCGTCGCACATGCGTTGGTAGCCGGGTTCGTCGGCGGCGGCGCTGTGGGCGTGGAGGGTTTCCAGGGCTTCGATGGCATCGCGGTGGTCGCCTAGGACGGTTTGCAGTTGTTTGGCTCGGCGGCCGAGTTGGGTGGCGGGGTCGCCGAGGACGGCGGTGGCGGCTTCGGCGGAATAGCGTAAACGCTTGGCGGCCTTGCGGATATCGTGCAGGCGTTCGATGCGGTCGGCTTCGGAGCCTTCCGGTTCGGTGCGGACCAGGCGGCGGAGGTCGCGGAAGTCGTGGCGGAGGACCTCGGTGAATACCTCGGGAGCGGGGGCGTCCGCCTTCGCGGAGCGCAGGGGTGGGTCGGTCAGCATCGCGGCGAGGCTGTCGAGCAGGGTGTGGTAGCGGGGGGTGTCGAAGGCAGCTACCGCCTCGGCATGAGCCGCCGCATAGCGGGCCCGCTCCTCGGCTACCAGCTGTGCCCCGAAATCGACTCGGGGCGTTGACTTCTCACTCGATGCGGGCTTCTCGTCCGGCACCGCCTTTTTGCCGCGGCCCGGTTTCGGCTTCGGCGAGTCCTCGACCGTCTCGTCGAACAGTCCGCCGTTCTCGCCGAGCAGCGCGGCGAATCGCTCGCCGCGGACTTCCGCGTCCCGCGCCACCCCGAGTAGCCCTGCGAGCCAGCGCAATTCGGTGCTGAGCTCGCTGCCCGACTTGCGGGTGAAGGCGCCTCGATACGAGCGCAGCAGGCTGCGCAATCGCCGGGTGGCCACCCGCATCTTGTGCACCGAATCTGGAAGATCCCGGCGCACTTCGGGTTCGGCCGCACGCAGCCGGTCCACATCGGCGGTCAGGGCGTCGACCAGGGCGGGACCGGCTGTGCTGTTCATTTACGTCCTGTATTTGTCCGTGGCCTCGACCAGATGATGGGTGATGCCGGGTTCGGAGGCGGCGTGCCCGGCGTCGGGAACCATGTGCAGTTCCGAATTCGCCCACGCCTGATGCAGATCCCACGCACTGACCGCGGGGCAGACGATGTCATGCCTGCCCTGCACGATGACGCCGGGAATATGCGCGATGCGATCGATATCGCGCAGCAGCCGCCCGTCGTCCAGGAAGCCGCGATTGTGGAAGTAGTGGTTCTCGATCCGCGCGAACGCCAGCGCGAAGCGCGGATCGGCGGTTTCGGCAACCCGATCCGGTTGGGGCAGCAGCGAACTCGTGGCGCCCTCCCAGGTGGACCACGCGACGGCCGCGTCGGTGGCGAGCTTCTCGTCGGGGGAGTGCAGCAGCCGGTGATAGACCTCGATCAGATCGCTACCGCGTTCGGCGACCGGAACCGGCGCCAGGAACTTCTCCCACTCATCGGGGTAGACGAACCCCGCAGCGCCATTGTAATACCAATCGATTTCCTTGCGGCGCAACAGGAATATCCCACGCAGGATCAACTCGGTGACCCGCTCCGGATGCGATTGCGCGTACGCCAGCGCCAGCGTCGAACCCCAGGACCCGCCGAACACCTGCCACCGCTCGATACCCAAATGCGTTCGCAGCGCCTCGATATCGGCCACCAGATGCCAGGTGGTGTTGGCCTCGAGGCTCGCACCGTCCGCGATATGCGGTGTCGACTGCCCGCAGCCGCGCTGATCGAACAGCACGATGCGGTACGCCGCCGGATCGAAGAACTGCCGGTGATAGGGCGCGGTGCCGCCGCCCGGCCCGCCGTGCAGGAACACCACCGGCTTACCGTCGGGATTGCCGCTGACCTCCCAATACACCCGCTGATCGTCGCCGACGTCGAGCATGCCCCGCTCGTACGGCTCGATCGGTGGATAGAGAGTGCGCATCAGCCCGCCAGTCCGGCGGCCAGGTTCGGGATCTCCAGCGCCGAAATCGCTTGGTCGCGAACGTCGGAGCAGTTCTTGGTGGTGACCCGGTCGACGACATCCTTATCGCCGAGCACCTGCAGATTGATGCCGCCATTGCGCAGCGCCCACTCGTGCACGCTCGCGTTCAACGAGATCTTGCCCAGCGTCGGACCCTGTACCCGCCAATCCGAGAGCTGCGGACGCAGCATGTCGCACAACTGCTTTCCGGCCTCATCGGACACGGTGACCTGCGAGCCGGAGGTGGTCGGGCTGCTGCTGCCGGACGGCGCGGGCTTGCCATTGCTGCTCGTCAGCGGTGAGGAAGAGCCCTGCGGCTGTGACGATCCCGAGGTGGTGCCGCCACCGCAGGCGGCGGTCAAGGCGAGGACGGCGGCCGTGCCGACAAGTAGCGGTACCCGCCGAACTCGGCGGCTACTGATCCAACGGCGATGCGACATGAAGTTCCCTTTGGTCGGACGTGCTCGTTGCCACCCACTCTGCCACCAAAATGTGAAGGCGGTTTGTGAAGACGGTGCGGATTCGCGAATAAATAGCAATCGGCTATTCGACGCGGCTATGCCCATCCGTGGCAAGGCGGTCACCGCCCGTCGCGGTATAAGTGAACGCCCTCACCGGCTATCCGGTGAGGGCGTTCCACACATCAGGACCCGAGTTCGGAACTCAGTAGCTGTGCTCCGGTCCGGGGAACACCCCGCGCCGCACCTCATCCGCGTAAGTGGCTGCGGCACTGCGCAACTGACCACCCACATCGGCGAATTGCTTGACGAATTTCGCGGTCTTGCCGCTGGTGTAACCCACCATGTCCTGCCACACCAGCACCTGCGCGTCGCATTCGGAGCCGGCGCCGATGCCGACCGTCGGAATGGTCAGCTTGCGGGTGACCTGCCCGGCCAGCTCGGCCGGAACCATCTCCATCACGACCGAGAACGCCCCGGCCTCCTGTACCGCGATGGCATCGGCGATGAGCTGTTCGGCCCCGTCACCGCGCCCCTGCACCCGGAATCCGCCGAGGGTGTTGACGCTCTGCGGGGTGAATCCGATATGCGCCATCACGGGGATACCGGCGGCGGTGATCTTGTGGATGGTGTCGGCCATGCGCTCGCCACCCTCCAGCTTCACCGCGTGCGCGCCGCCCTCCTTCATGAACCGGACGGCCGTGGCCAGCGCCTGCTCCGGCGAGGACTCGTAACTGCCGAACGGCAGATCCGCCACCACCAGCGCGTGCGGTGCACCGCGCACCACACCGCGCACCAGCGGAATCAACTCGTCGACCGAGATCGCGACCGTGGTGTCATACCCGTACACCACATTGGCCGCGGAATCGCCGACCAACAGCACCGGAATCCCGGCCTCTTCGAACAGCCGGGCCGTCGAATAGTCGTACGCGGTGAGCATTGACCAGCGCTCACCCTCGCTCTTCATCTGCTGCAGATGCTGCACACGCGTCTTGCGCTTGGCGGTCTTGGCGGGTGCGGCACCGTAGGCGGGGGTTTCCGCATCGGATACGGACATCGTCGTCCCTCTTTCGTCGCTCCTCGAGGCCCATGCGGGTCCCCGGGTTCAAATGACGCTCTAAGTCTGCCACCCCGACCGCTCCGCACCCGGATGTAATTCCTCACACTCGTGGGCGCTCGCGGCTCCGAACTCTTTGCGATGCTCTCGCGTTGTTGCGGGTGCGTGCCGCGGACGCGATCCAGTAAGGCAGACGGCGCGGTGACCGAAGGGATTCGAGGGTGCGTACAGCGGGATGGCACGATCGGGGGATGGGTCTGATGCGAACCAACCGGGTCGTTTTGATAGCGGCGGCGTTGGTCATGACCGCCGCGGGCTGTTCGACCGTGGTGGATGGGAATCCCACGGCGGTCGCGCCGGCCGGTATGGGGCAGTACTACAACCAGCAGGTCAACTGGGGTAGCTGCACCGAATACGGCGAGGGCGATATGCCGTCGGGGGCCGAATGCGCCCGAATCACCGTGCCGGTCGACTACGAGAATCCCGACGGGGCCACCGCGAAGATCGCCGTCTCGCGAATCAAGGCCACGGGCAACAAGATCGGGTCGCTGCTGTTCAACCCGGGCGGACCGGGCGTGCCCGGGATATCCATGGTGAATATCGCCGACGGCAGCCAGCTGGCCGAGCGCTTCGATCGCGTCGGATTCGACCCGCGCGGTATCGGCTCCTCGCAGCCCGCCATCAAATGCCTCACCTCCAAAGAGAACGACGACGAGCGCGCCGAAGCGCCCAAGGACAATTCGCCCGCGGGCATCGCGGCCGCCGAGACCGAGAACAAGCAGTACGCGGACAAATGCGTCGCACGCACCGGTAAGGACTTCCTCGCGCACGTCGGCACCCGCGAGGTCGTGCAGGACATGGACGTGATCCGCGGCGCGCTCGGCGATGCCAAGCTCAGCTATGTCGGGTACTCCTATGGCACCCGCCTGGGCTACGCCTACGCCGAGAAGTTCCCCGACAAGGTGCGCGCGCTCGTCCTGGACGGCGCGCTGGACCCCTCGCAGGATCCGGTCAAGGAATCGGTGCTCCAGGCCACCAGCTTCCAGAACACCTTCACCAAATTCGCCGCGGACTGCGCCACCAAACCGGACTGCCCGCTCGGCACCGATCCGGCCCAATTCGTGGCCCGCTATCGCGCCCTGGTGAACCCGTTGTGGGACAAGCCCGTTCCCACCGACGATCCGCGCGGCCTGCACTACGGCGATGCCATCACCGGTACCCAGCAGGCGCTGTACACCAACCGGTTCTGGCCCGCGCTCACCAAGGGCCTGCGTGAACTTTCCACCGGAACCGGCGACACGCTGCTGAAACTGGCCGATATGTACGACGGTCGCGCCGAGGACGGCACCTACGACAACAGTTCGGACGCCTTCAACTCGATTCGCTGCGTGGACGATCCGCCGATCACCGATCGCGCCGTCGCCGCCAAACAGGATGCCGAGTACCGCAAGGGCGCGCCCTTCCTCGATGACGCACACGGCAGCGATGCCGCGCCGCTGGAGCTGTGCGCGATCTGGCCGGTGCCCAACACCAGCACCCCGCACCGCATTTCGATTCCGAACCTGCCCAAGACCGTCGTGATCTCCACCACCAACGATCCCGCCACCCCCTACCAGGCCGGTGTCGACCTGGCTGACCAGCTCAAAGGCAGTCTGATCACGTTCAACGGGGACCGGCACACGGTGTCGCTCTCGGGCGTGCAATGCGTCGACGACCCGGTGATCGCGTACCTGGTGGACCTGACCACACCCGCGCCGGGTCTTACATGCTGAGGTTCGCAGTCGCTATGTAACACGGATTTAACTCCGGGTGCCTACGCTGCGGTCATGGACCGTCAGAAGGAATTCGTCCTCCGCACGCTCGAAGAGCGCGATATTCGCTTCGTGCGACTCTGGTTCACCGATGTGCTGGGCTATCTCAAGTCCGTAGCCATCGCGCCCGCCGAGCTGGAGGGCGCTTTCGAGGAGGGCATCGGCTTCGACGGTTCGGCCATCGAAGGGTTTGCCCGGGTGTCCGAGGCCGACATGGTGGCCAAGCCGGACCCGTCCACCTTCCAGGTGCTGCCGTGGTCCACCTCGAAGGGGCATCAGCATTCGGCGCGCATGTTCTGCGATATCGCCATGCCGGACGGTTCGCCGTCCTGGGCGGATCCGCGGCACGTGCTGCGCCGGCAGTTGAACAAGGCCGCCGACCTCGGCTTCAGCTGCTATGTGCATCCGGAGATCGAATTCTTCCTGCTCAAGCCCGGACCGCATGACGGTTCCACCCCGATCCCGGTGGATCAGGGCGGCTTCTTCGATCAGGCCGTGCACGACGAGGCTCCCAACTTCCGCCGCCATGCCATCGACTCGCTGGAGTCCATGGGCATCTCGGTCGAGTTCAGCCATCACGAGGGCGCGCCCGGGCAGCAGGAGATCGACCTGCGCTACGCGGACGCGCTGTCCATGGCCGATAACGTCATGACCTTCCGCTACCTGATCAAGGAAGTGGCCATCGACGAGGGCGTGCGCGCCACGTTCATGCCCAAGCCGTTCGCCGACCACCCGGGTTCGGCCATGCACACCCATATGAGCCTGTTCGAGGGTGAGCAGAACGCCTTCCACGATCCGGACGACCCGATCAACCTGTCCGAGACCGCGCGCGCCTTCATCGCGGGCATTCTCGAGCACGCGCACGAGATCAGCGCCGTCACCAACCAGTGGGTGAACTCGTACAAGCGACTCATCCACGGTGGCGAAGCGCCGACCGCCGCGTCCTGGGGCCGGTCGAATCGCTCTGCGCTGGTTCGCGTTCCGATGTACACGCCGAACAAGTCCTCCTCGCGCCGCGTCGAGGTGCGCAGCCCGGACAGCGCCTGCAACCCGTACCTGGCCTTCGCGGTGATCCTGGCCGCCGGTCTGCGCGGTATCGAGAAGGGCTACACCCTGCCGCCCGAGGCCGAGGACGACGTGTGGTCGCTGACCGCCGCCGAGCGTCGCGCCATGGGCTTCCGCGAACTGCCCGCCAGCCTGGACGAGGCGCTCAAGAACATGGAGAAGTCCGAACTGGTCGCCGAGACATTGGGCGAGCACGTCTTCGACTTCTTCCTGCGCAACAAGCGCCGCGAATGGGCCGGCTACCGCAACCAGGTGACCCCCTACGAGTTGAAGGAATACCTCGGGCTGTAACCGCAACCCCGTCATCCCGGCGCGCTTTGGCCGGGATCCACACGGGCAGCGCATCAGCTTGGGGTGTGGATCCCGGCCAAAAACATGCCGGGATGAAGAGGGCGGTCTGGCCGGGATGACGAGGGCGGTCTGGCCGGGATGACGAGGGCGGTCTGGGCGGGATGGCGAGGGCTCTGTGGTCGACGCCGGGTTTCGGCCTCATCCTGTTGCGTCCCGGACTCGGCTCGGCCACATTGTCCGGTATCGGAGGGTTCGGTCGTCCGCTGACGGAATGTGACATGTAATTTGAACGACATGGTCCGGCCACCGACGACTCGTTCCGCTGTCCCCGGCGTCGGACGGCTCGGTTTATTGGAGCCGTCGGCGGCCGATTCGTTGCGAGAGTTGGCGTGGGACAACGTCGAGAGCGTGCCGCTCCTGTGGGCGCTGTCCCGTTCCCCCGATGCCGATCTGGCGCTGCTGACGCTGATGCGGTTGCGGGAGCAACTCGGAAGCGATTGGGGCGCGCTGGATTCGGCGTTGCGGGCCAATACCTCGCTGCGCGGGCGGCTGTTCGCGCTGATCGGGTCGTCGAGCGCGTTCGGCGATCATCTGGTGGCCGATGCCGAATCCTGGCGATTGCTGCTGCGACCCGAATTGCCTTCGCGCGATGAGGTGCTCACCTCGCTGCTCGACGCCGTGCGCGCGACGCCGGAGACCGGACCCAATGCCGGACCCATGCTGTTCCGCGCCGGGATCTCCGGGCCGGACGCGGTTGCGCTGCTGCGCAAGCGGTATCGCGATGAACTCATGCTGCTGGCCGCCATCGATCTCGCGGCCACCGTGGAGAACGAACCGGTGCTGCCGTATCAGCAGGTCGGCTGGCATCTCACCGATCTCGCCGATGCCGCGCTGACCGCGGCGCTGTCGGTGGCCGTCGCCCGGGTCTGCGTCGATCGCGAGGTGCCCGCCCGGCTGGCCGTCATCGCCATGGGCAAATGCGGTGCGCGGGAACTGAATTACGTCTCGGACGTGGATGTCATCTTCGTCGCCGAACCCGCCGACACCACCTCCACCCGGCTCGCCGCCGAAATGATGACCGTCGGCAGCGCCGCGTTCTTCGATGTGGACGCCGCGCTGCGACCCGAGGGCAAGGCGGGTGCGCTGGTGCGCACCCTGGAATCGCATCTCGCGTATTACAAGCGCTGGGCGCGCACCTGGGAATTCCAGGCGCTGCTCAAAATGCGGCCCGCCACCGGCGATCTCGAACTCGGGCAGCAGTATCGCGAAGCGCTCATGCCGATGGTGTGGGCGGCCTCGGAACGACCCGATTTCGTCACCGATGTGCAGGCCATGCGCCGCCGCGTCGAGGATCTGGTGCCCGCGGATCTGCGTGAACGCGAACTCAAACTCGGGCACGGCAGTCTGCGCGATGTCGAATTCGCCGTGCAGCTGCTGCAATTGGTGCACGGTAAGGCCGATGAGGCGCTGCACACCCAGGGCACCGTGGAATCGCTCGGCGCGCTCGCCGCGCGCGGCTATATCGGCCGCGATGACGCCGCGAACCTGACCGCCTCCTACGAATTCCTGCGCCTGCTCGAGCATCGCCTGCAATTGCAGCGCCTCAAGCGCACGCACACCCTGCCCGCGCCCGAGGACGAGGAGGGCATGCGCTGGCTCGCGCGTGCCGCGCATATGCGCCCCGACGGCAGGCAGGACGCGGTCGGCGTGCTCACCAGCGAGATTCGCCGCAATGCGGTGCGGGTGCGCCGCCTGCACGCCAAGCTCTTCTATCGCCCGCTGCTGGAATCGGTCGCGCGCCTGGACGCGGACTCGCTGCGGTTGAGTCCGCAAGCGGCCGTGCGGCAGTTGGCGGCGCTGGGTTACGCGGCCCCGGAGAACGCGCTCGGACATCTGAAGGCGCTCACCGGTGAGGTCGGGCGCAAGGGCCGGATTCAAGCGCTGCTGCTGCCGACCCTGCTCGAATGGCTCGGCGAGACACCGAATCCCGATGCCGGACTGCTGGCGTACCGCCGGGTGTCCGAGGGCCTGGACAATGAGATCTGGTTCCTGCGCGAACTACGCGATGAGGGCGCTATCGCGCAGCGCCTGATGATCGTGCTCGGCTCTTCGGCGTATCTGCCGGATCTGCTGATCAACGCGCCCGAAACGATTCGCATGTACGCGGACGGCCCGAACGGGCCGCTGCTGCTGGCCCCCGCCACCGGTGATGTCGCCCGCGGAATCCTTTCCGGCGCAAAGCGTTACGAGGACCCCAAGCGCGCCGTCGCCACCGCGCGCTCGCTGCGGCGGCATGAACTGGCGCGCATCGCCTCCGCCGATGTGCTGGGCATGCTCGATGTGCCGAAGGTGTGCGAGGCGCTGTCCTCGGTGTGGATCGCGACCCTGGAAGCCGCGCTACAGGCCGTGATTCGCGCGAGCGGCCCGCAGCCCGCCGATTTCGCCGTCATCGGGATGGGCCGGCTGGGCGGTATGGAACTCGGCTACGGCTCGGACGCCGATGTGCTGTTCGTCTGCGATCCGCGTCCCGGTGTGGACGAGACGGTCGCGGTGAAATGGGCGATCGGGGTGGCCGAACAGGTGCAGCGATTGCTCGGCGCGCCGAGCACCGATCCGCCCTTGCAGGTGGACGCGGGTCTGCGCCCGGAGGGCCGAAACGGCGCTCTGGTGCGAACTTTGGCCGCCTACGCCGCCTACTACAAACAGTGGGCGCAGCCGTGGGAAGTGCAGGCGCTGCTGCGGGCTCGGCAGGTGGCCGGTGATCCGGAACTGGGTGTGCGCTTCCTGCACACCGTGGACCCGGTGCGCTATCCCAGCGGCGGCATGTCCCCCGAGGGTGTGCGCGAGATTCGCCGCATCAAGGCGCGGGTGGATGCCGAACGCCTGCCGCGCGGTGCGAACCCGGCCACCCACACCAAACTCGGTCGCGGCGGTCTGGCCGATATCGAGTGGACCGTGCAATTGCTGCAATTGCAGCACGCCCACGATGTCCCGGGCCTGCACAACACCTCCACGCTGCAATGCCTGGACGCGATCGAAGCCGCCGATCTGGTGGATCAGGAAGATGTGGCGCTGCTGCGGGAATCCTGGCTGACCGCCACCAAGGCCCGCAACGCGCTGGTGCTGGTGCGCGGCAAGCCCGCCGACCAACTTCCCGGCCCCGGTCCGCTGCTGTCGGCGGTGGCCCGGGTCGCGGGCTGGCCCAATGACGACGGCAGCGAATTCCTCGATCACTACATGCGCGTCACCCGCCGCGCGAAAACAGTCGTGGAGCGCGTGTTCGGCGGCTGATCCCGGCCGGGTACGGTGCAGTAACCGGCCGAATTCGGCCGTGCCGGTCATGCACGACTGATCCGCTAGGGCAGGAGTCGAAATGCGAGGCGTTCTGAAGGTTATGGCGGTATCGGTCCCGCCGCTGGTCGCACTGGCCGTATCCACCGCACCCGCGTCCGCGGATCCGGTGTCGTTCGAACCCGCGCACGCCGATGTGGGTCCGGGCTGCGCGGGCACGGTGAAGGCCGAACTGTCCGCGAGCCAGGGCCAGCAGGCCGGGGAGTTCGCCGATTTCATCGACAGCTCGTCGCGGGTGACGATCAACTTCACCCCCGACGCCACGAACAATCCGCTCGGATCGCTGTCCGCCTCGCCCGCCAATAACGACTGCCAGGTCACCACGACGGTCACCCTGCGCAATCTCGACACCGGCGCGAGCACCACCGAGACCCGCACCACCGTGCACGACGGCCACTACGGCTGGAACGCGGCCACCGTCTCGCTGCCCGGTTCGGGCCGGGTCACCGCCCAGGTGAGCACCAACCCCACCCCGGCCGAACTCACCATCGAGGTCCCCGCACCTCGCTGATCGTGGTATTTTCCGGTGCGGTGGGGTTGGGCGCTCGGCACCGGGAGGAAATCCATGATCGCGAACACCATTCGAATCGGAACCGCCGCAATTGCATTCGCGGCGGTAACAGGCTTGATGAACGCACCGGTAGCCGGAGCCGAGGTGACCGGTGTGAGCGTGAACGCCGGAGCCGCCGGACTTTTGGCGGGTTGCGCGTACACCGTGGTCGCCAATGTGTCGACGGCCCCGTACCAGCAGGGCGCGGTGACCTTCTACAACGACGAGTCGCAGATCCCCGGATACGGCGACTACCACGCGGACAATGGCACCGTGACCACCACCTGGACGCCGCGAAGGGTTGGCGGACAGAACATTACGGCCGTCCAGACCGACCCGGGCGGGTTCAATACCCGCAAGTACATCCGCGTCGAGGTGGTCGGTAACGGCGCCGACACCGGCAGCGGGTGCACCCGCACCGCATAGTTCCCCTGTGCTTTCCTGTCGACCTGAGCCCGGATCCGCTGGATCCGGGCTCAGATTGTTTCCGGTGAGGTGCCCGGGTGTTCGATATCGGTTCTGGCCGCGATGATTTCGGCCCCGAGCACGGCGGGAACGGTGGGCGGCGCGGTGCCCAGGAGTTCCTGCTGACGGTTGCGGATGAGCCAGTCGGGGGTGCGGCGGGTGGCGTCCGTATCCGAGGCGGCGCGGCCCGATGCGGGATGCGTGCCGGGCAGCAGGCCCATCGGCGCGGCGGTGGGGCCGGTCGGCGCGGCGGAAGGTGCCGGCGCGGAGCGGGTTCCGGGCAGCGGTGGGCCGGGGTAGCTGTGGCCCGGATCGGGCGTGAGTCCGGTCGGCCGGCGCGGTGTCGGGAATTCGCGTGTGGTGGTGGGGAATTCGAATGGTGCGCCGGGCGTGGTGATCGAGCGGTTCGGGGCGACCGGGGAGAGTGGATTCCCGCTGCCGGGCGTTCCGGCCGGGACGGTGTTCGGGTCGGCGGTTCGATCGGAGTCCGGGATATCGGTCGCCCGCGTGGCCGATGCCGGGGAGGTGTCCTCGTCGGAGGGCGCGTCGAGGTGGTCGTCACGGTGGGGCTGCCCGTTGTTGCGCTGTGCCGCCGCTCGATTCGGGTCGCCGGAGTGCGCGGCGTGCTCGGGATGCACGGGGAGGTCGACTCGGCTGGGATCGGCCCGGTGGATCGCGCCGATCGGCTCGGTGCGGGGGAGTGTGCCGCCGCGCGAGGAGTTCATGCCCGAGGGCGCTGATTCGAACCCGGCCGGTGGGTTCCCGCCGGTGCCGATATCCGGTGTGGTGAAGGCGGGTACGCCCGATCCGGCGGGTGGGTAGGTCGGGATGTAGTTGGCTTCCATTGCGGCGAGGGCGATTTGATAGAGCTCGTCGCGGGCGTCCGCGCGCGCGTGGGCGCCGGGGGTGGTGCCGATGACGGCGGACAGGTAGGGCGTGAGGGGGTCGGTGTCGGCGGCCGAGGGTGGGGGGACGGTGCGGCGGACGGCTTCGGCGCCGTAGGCGGCGGCGAGCATGCGGTGGCCGGTGCTGTGTGCGATTTCGGCGATATCGGTTGCCCATTGCACGAATTCGCGTGCACCGTTGGCCGCGGCGTCGCCGATATGGCCGCGGATGCCATCCGCCAGCGCCGATTGCACCGTGCTGTGCAGCCCGGTGATCGCGCCGGTGAGGTTGTCGGCGATATCCACCCAGATGGCGGCCTGCGCCTGCATGCTGCCCGGGTCCATGGCTTGCGCGTGCGCGTAGATTTCCGCGTGCGAGACCCCCGGGAAGTGTTCGAGTCGCTGAATGTAGTCGGGGTCCACCCCGCCCTGCGAGATTCGCCCCTGTTCGCGTTGCGCACCCCGCTGGGCCTGCTGTGCGTTGTGGCGCAGCTTGTCCGGGTCCATCGGATCCCCCCTTCGCTCACCGACTTGGACGCGGCGCGCGGGCGGATGGTTCCGCGGTCTAGTCGAAGGGCGTGCCGATGCGCAGGCGGTTGCCGTCGGGATCGCGGAGTTCTATCTCGCGTGCCCAGGGCTGATCCTCCGGGGTGACACCGAATTCCGCGGCGATGCCGTCCACATCCCGCAGTCGCAGATACAGGAGTGTGTCGGGTCGGGCGTCACCGGTGTGCTCGGACAGGAAGATTCGCATATCTCCGCGCGCGACCTCGACGAAGGCCGGGAAATGCGGTTCGAAGCGGTGCTCCCACTGTTTGGTGAAGCCGAGTCGCTCGTACCAGGGCAGCGCGGCGGCGGCATCGGCCACGCGCAGCACCGGGATCACCTCTTCGTGCACGGGCTCAGTCCTTTCGCGCTTGCAGGGTGTAGGACAGCGGCAGTCGCTCGCGATGCTCGATCAGCCGCCATTCGCCGTGCTTATCGTGAATCATCTTGCCGGGCAGTGCTTCCCACGGCACGCTGTCGTGTTCGGTCACGGCGGTGAGGGTCAATCCGGCGGCCAGCAGTGCCCCGATGATCTCGCCGAGGCCGTGATTCCATTCGTGCGTAACGGTTTTGGTGATCTTCCCGGTGGTCTCGACATAGGTGCTCCCGTCATCGAAGACCATGGGCTCGCCGGTCTCGAAATACGGATACCCGATCACCAGCCGATCCTGGGTTTCGTCGATGGACCACAGCACCGGATGCCCCTCGCGAATGAACAGTCGCCCGCCCGGTCGCAGCAATCCGGCCACGGTCTCGGCCCAGCGCCGCACATCGGGCAGCCAGCACAGCGCGCCGATTCCGGTGTACACCAGATCGAACCGCTCCGCGCCGAGCGCCGGAATCGCCTCGTACACATCGGATTCCACGAATTCGATGGCGGTTCCGGTGTCCTCGGCCAGTTTTCGCGCCTGGGCCAGCGAGGCGGGAGAGAAGTCGAGCCCGGTCATATCGGCCCCGAGCCGGGCGAGCGAGAGCGTATCGGTGCCGATATGGCATTGCAGATGGACGCCGCGCAGTCCGCGGATATCGCCGAGCCGGGGCAGATCGAAGCGCACCACCTCGCTCAGGAAGCTGGGATCGGCCTGGAATTCGGCGAAGGCGTAATCGGTGGATGCGGCGTGCAGCGGTGCACGTTCGTCCCAATTGTCGCGATTGAAAGTACGGTAATCGGTCACGTCCATTGACTGTGCCACGCCCGCCCCGCCCGGCGCCTGCCATTTTGCGCGCGGGTCGCGCGCAGGTCAGCGGCCCTCGAACGTGCAGTAGGGTGGTCTGCGATTGGCCTTTGGTGGGGGAATGGCGCGCGGGGCGCGCCGGATGGGGGAGCAGTGGTCGAATATCAGCACGCGGACGAAGTCACGGTGGTGCTACCGCGGGAGGGGGAACGCGGCGGTCCGGCGGCCGAGCGTCGCGGACGGGTCCGGTCGATCCTGTTCTCGAAACGCCGCCGGGGCTGGTTCGGCTGGACGGCCGTGGTGCTGGGCTGGCTCGCGCTGTTCGCCGGGGTGATCGGTGTGGGGCTGCACTACAACACGATCACCGCCGAGCCGCTCGTGCTCGCCGCGTCCTTCGCCCCGTATCTCATGCTCTTCGCGGTGCTCGCGCTGGTGATCCTGCTGCTCGCGCGTGCCTGGCGCGGCGCGCTGGTCGCCACGCTCGTGACCGCCGCCGCGCTGTGGTCGCAGCTGCCGATGCTGTGGCCGGACGGCACCGCGCAGCCGGGCGTGGATGTGGCCGTGATGCAGTCGAATCTGCTGTTCGGCAATGCCGATACCGATGCGGTGGTCAAGGCCGTGCGGGACAACGGGATCGAAGTGCTGACCCTCGAGGAGCTCACCCCCGAGGCACTCGCCCGACTGGACACCGCGGGTCTGGCCGAGCTGCTGCCCTATCGTCATGTCGAGGCGGCCGCGGGCGGCGCGGGTTCGGGAATCTTCACCCGCTACCCGCTGGAGGCCGGCAGCAAGCTGTCCGGCTTCCTGCTGAACAATGTGCGCGCCACCATGATTCATCCCGAGCGCGGTCCGGTGGCGGTGTTCCAGTTCCATCCGGTCCCGCCGAACCTGAACTTCGACGCCTGGAGCAATGAGCTGCGCACGATTCGCGATCTGCTCGATCAGCAGCCCGGGCAGGTGATCGTCGGCGGCGATTTCAACGCCACCTTCGATCACGCCCCGTTCCGGGATCTCTTGCGCGGCAGGTACGCCGACGCCGGTGAGCTGCTCGGTGTCGGTGCCATGCCGACCTGGCCGGACGACCGGTCCTGGGGTCCGCTGCTGGGTCTGGACCGGGTGCTGGTCGCGGGTGGGCATGCCACGCAGATTCGTTCACTCACAATTCCCCGATCCGATCATCGCGCCGTCGTTGCGCGCCTGCGCCTCTGAGCGATACAACGAGAGCAACCCGGAGGCGTGGCGCGGCCGAGTCCGGCCGCTTTCCGGGTGCCGGGACCGCGGCTGGGCCCGGAGCGGTACTCGGGAGGCGTTATGCGGAATACACGGCTGCGGTTGGGGCTCGGCATCGGATTGCTGGCGGCGGGACTGGTGATCGGCGGCTGTACCGTCGTGAAAAACAGTGAGCCGCACAATATTACGGCCCCGGTGGACAATCCCTTCGAGCTCAGCGGGGCGGTGTCGGCGACCGGGCCGAACGGTCCGCGCAGCGGGGTGCCGGACACCACGCTCACCGCCGAGAACGGTGACGGCGGCAGTATCGACAAGCTGGCGCTCAATACGCTCGCCGATCTCCAGGAGTACTGGACGGCCCAGTACGCCAAGACATTTCCGGGCGCCTTCACCCCGGTGAACAAATTCATCTCCTGGGATTCCACCGCCCCGCGCAGCCAGGCCGTGCAATTCTGCCGCGCCAGCACCTTTCAAGAGGTGAATGCCGCGTACTGCACGGTCGATCAGACCGTCGGCTGGGATCGCGGCACGCTGCTGCCGGAACTGGTGAAGAAATTCGGCGCCATGTCGGTGGTTATGGTGCTGGCACACGAGTACGGGCATTCGGTGCAGGCGCAGGCCAAACTGAACGGCTTCTTCACCGCGTCGGTGATCCGGGAACAGCAGGCGGACTGTTTCGCCGGTGTGTTCCTGCGCGCTGTCGCGGAAGGGAATTCGCGGCATTTCACGCTCAACACCACCGACGGACTCAATGGCGTGCTCGGCGCGACCATCGCCGTGCGGGATCGCGAACCCGGTGCGAGCAAGGATGAGCACGGTTCGGCCTTCGAACGCGTCACCGCGGTGCAGATGGGCTATACCGATGGGGCGCAATCGTGTAAGACCATCACCCGCAAGGAACTCGCGGCCCGGCGCGGCACCCTGCCGACCAGTTACACCACCCCCAATGAGGCGAATCAGCAACTGCCGGTGGATCGTTCATCGCTGGATATGATCGCCCAGACCCTCGCCACCAATGATCCGGTCATCCGGCAGCCGGTCTACGACTACACCGGGGTGAGCAAATCGTGCGCGAATGTGACGGTGACCAAACCGGTTTCGTACTGCCCGGCCGGCAATGCGATCGGCGTGGACGTGGCGGCGCTGGCCAAACGCGCGCGCGGTGATGGTGACAGCGCGGTGCTCTCGGCCATGGTGGCGGGCGACTACAACGGGTTCATCGTCTTCATCTCGCGCTATATGCTTGCGCTGCAACAGGATCGGAAGCTCGGGCTCACGGGTGCCGAGACCGCCGGTCTGCGCACCGCCTGCCTGTCCGGGGCGTTCAGCACCAAGATCAGTCAACCGGGCGGTGACATCCGGCTGTCGGCGGGAGATCTCGACGAGGCCATCTCCGGACTGCTCTCGGATGGCCTCGCCGCCTCGGACGTCAACGGCAATGTGGTGCCCAGCGGTTTCGTGCGGTTGGAAGCCTTCCGCACCGGCGTACTGGATGGCGACAACGCCTGCCTGAGCACCTACAAGTAGTCGCCTAGGCCGGATCTATGTGCTGGTTCAGCCAATTCACCAGATCGGTGAGGACCTTGTCCTGTTCGGGCTCGTTGTAGATCTCGTGGAAGAGACCGTCATAGCGAATGACGGTCTTGTCCTTCGATGCGGCATCGCGCTCGATCAGGTCCGCGCCCTCGGGCGAGGCCAGCCCGTCGGCGGTACCGTGCTGCACCAGCACCGGAACGGTGAGCTTGTCCAGATTCGCCAGCACATACGTTCCGGCGCGCAGCATTTCGGAGCCGGTGCGGGCGGGCACCCCGCCGTGATAGACCAGCGGATCGGTGTCGTAGGCGCGCACCACCTCCGGGTCGCGGCTCACCAGCTTCGAATCCAGTTTCAGCACGGGCAGATTCGGCACCAGCTTGGAGACGACCGGCGCGAGCAGCCGCTGCACGGCGTTACCCGCGTCGACCACGATCGCCGGACCGGACAGCACCACGCCGGTCACGTCCAGGGGCGCACGGGTGGCCAGGTAGGCGACGGTGAGCCCGCCCATGCTGTGCCCGATGACGAACTTCGGCAGTCCCGGATGTTCCTTCACGGCGATATCCAGCAGCGCCTTGACATTGTCGGCCGCGCCGTCGAGGGAGACGACATTCGCCTTCCCGCCCGCCGAGCGCCCGTGCCCGATGTGATCGAGCGCGTAGGCGGCGATCCCGGCCTCGTTCAAGCGCGCCGCCACGTGGGCGTAGCGGCCCGAATGCTCGGCGTACCCGTGCACGATCACGGCCACGGCCCGGGGCTCGGAGTCGGGCAGCCAGGCCTGCCAGTACACCCGCCCCGCACTGCCCTGGAATTCGCCGGTCTCGTTTCGGGTCATCGTCGCTCCCTCTCGGTCGGATATCCGCACGCCGGGGCGACCGCGCACATTCCGGGCGCTTCGCCCGGTTTGTCGCCTCCCGGCCGAGCCATTCTCGCGCACCGCCGCCGCGCCCGCGGCGTCACGCCCCGAAATTAGCGTGCGCGGGTTCAGAGCCGGGCGAGGCGGTCGATCAGCAGCCGGTTGAAGGTGATCAGGCGCGCGTAATTGGCGCGGGAGATGCGCTCATCGGTGCCGTGGATGCGTTCCAGATCCTGTGCGGTGAGGATGATGGGCGCGAAATTGCAGCGGGTGGCGGCGAGATCGTCGTAGTAGCGGGAGTCGGTCGCCCCGGGCACCAGGCCGACGGTGACCGCGACGCCGGGCACCACCGCGCGGGTCAATTCGGCGATGAGATCGAAGGCCGGACCCGCCGCCGGATTCACCGAGGGTTCGGACGCGTGACCCATCAATTCGATGTCGACACCCTTGTCGCGAACGACCCGGCGGCAGTGCGCGACCACCCCGGCCACCGAATCACCGGGCAGGATACGGAAATTCACGAACGCCTCGGCCCGCTGCGGCAGCACATTGGGTGTCACGCCGCCGTGGATCATGGTCGGCGCGGTGGTGGTGCGCACCAGCGCCTCGGTGGTCGGCCCGGCCGCCAGCACGCGTGCGATCGCGGGTCCGGCCACGCCGATCAGGCCGAGCAGGGTGCGCCGCGGTTCGGACATGAAACCCCGCAGCCGCGTGAGCATGTCGACGGTGACCGGGGTCAGCCGTAATGGGAACGGGTGATCCTGAATCCGCGCCACCGCCCGGGCCAGCTGCCCGACGGCGGTCTGTCTGCCAGGCATGGAGGAATGCCCGCCGGTCGCGGTCACCGACAGGCGAATGGTCGCGAAACCCTTCTCGCCCACCATGATCGTGGCGACGGGGAGATCGATACCGTCCGCGACACCGGTGGTGATCACACCGCCCTCGTCGAGCAGCAGGTCCGCGCGGACCCCGGCGGCCCGCAGCCGCTGCGCCATCCGCCCGGCCCCGGTATTGCCGAATACCTCTTCGTCATGTCCGAAGGCCAGATACACGGTCCGCGCGGGCCGTACCCCGTCCGCGAGCGCCGCCTCGACCGCTTCCAGGATCGCGAGCACCCGGCTCTTGTCGTCGATGGCCCCGCGGCCCCAGATGAATTCGTCATCCACGATGCCCGCGAATGGGGGATGGGTCCAGCCCCGCTCATCGTCGACCGGGACGACATCCATATGCGCGAGCAGGATCGCCGCGACCGGTTCGTCGGGGCGCGGTGTCATACCGCCCGAGCCGGACGCCGAGCCCTCCGTGGCGGCGCTGCCCGCCCAGCGGTACAGGCGGCCGTGGCCGAAGGTCTCGCATTCCAGATGCGCGTGCACCAATGGGAAGCATGCTTCGAGATGGGCTGTGAGCCGGTCGAATTCGCCGAGATCGGTCGCGGCGGAATCCTCATGCGAGATGGTGACGCAGCGCAGTGCCGCACCGAGTCGTTCGGCGGTGGCGTCGTCGACGGCCGGGGCGGCGGATGCGGTCTGCGTCATCGGTCTCCTGTCCTGGGCGGGAAGTCGATATTCACTGTCGCATTGTTCAGCGCGTCGGCGGGCACCATGAGGGCCTTCTCATTGCTCCACTTCGGGATGCCCTCGGAGATGCCGCCGGTCAGATCCGGGGTGCGCACCGCGCTGAGCAGCGGAAGCTGTACGCGCGCGGCGGTGACGGTGACCTTGGCGAGCGATGCGGGATGCGCCCAGATGTCATCGAGCACATCGGTGATGCGGAAGGCGATGCGATGCCCGGCCGCGATCGGCCAGTCCTGGGCCAGCAGCCGCAGCTGCGTGGTCGGGGTGGCGGGTGCGATGCCCCGGGTGATGACGATGCCGCGGCCGTTCGGGTCCACGTCGTACATTTCCAGTGTCACGCTCGCCTGCGGCGGCCCGTCCACACCGAGGGTGGCGGTGACCGTACCCGAGAGCTGCTGATCCTGCGCCAAAGGCTGACTCACCGACCAGATTTCGCGATCGGGTCCGGGAATCAGGCCGCGATCGGTGTACGCGCCGGTGCGCAGATCCACCGGCACCTGCCGCATATCGGCCGGGGGCCACTGCGTTTCGGATCGCCACTTCCCGTCGAACTGTCCCACGGTGATGCGCGGGCCGGGCACCGGTGCGTCCTTGCCCGCCACCAGCCGATCGAAGAATCCGATCAGTTCGGAGGTGAATTGCGGTGTGCCGCACTTCTCATCGCAGGTGCGATGCCCCCACTGCCCGAACCAGGCCTTGTGCTCTCCGGGCCCGAGCTCGTTCCAGAGCTGGAAGACGCGATCGGGTTTGGTGTTGTAATCGATGAACCCCTGCCCCAGGAACAGCGGAATGGTGTTGCCCTTGAGCTTCGCCACCAGATCCCGGTCCTGCCAGAACGCCGAGGACGCATCATGATTCATGATCTGGTCGGCGTAACTGCGGTAGCACGCCGGATCGATGCTGACCGCATTCGCCTGGTACTCCGGCGAATCCGCCCAGCTGCCCGGCGTCGAGGCGATCAGCAGGTGTTCGAGACCCGCGAAATCGCCCGGCCGGACCCCGGTTTCGGTGATCGGCTTCCCGGAGAACTTCCACGCGATGCCCTGCATGTACAGGTACGAATTGGGATCGACGACCGGTTCGAACGCCGCCACCGCCGCCAGCCCGGCGGGCTTCTCGGCCAGCCCCATCAACCCGGTCCACGCCTCATAGGAGATCCCCATCAGCCCGACCTTGCCGGTCGACCAGGGCTGTCCGGCCGCCCACTCCACCGCGGTCTTCACATCGGATCGCTCACCCGGCCCGCCGAAATCCGGGCAGCCGTTGGAGCCGCCGAAGCCGCGCAGATCCACGATCACATAGGTGTACCCGGCGGCCAGCATGGCGGCCACGGGCAGGTTCTCGGTTGACGGCCCGCCCTTGAGCAGCGGTGAGGTCAGATATGCCAGGTGCGATCGATACGGACTCACGGTCATGATCACCGGCGTTTTCGCGTCATCGGCGATCCCGGTCGGCCGCAGGATATCCGCGTGCAAACGCGTGCCATCGGCCGCGGTGATGTACTCCTGCTTCCACACGTACCCCAGGTCGGCAGCCGCCCGACCCGGCACCGCCAGCACTCCCAACACCAGTAGCAGCCCGAGCAGGGCACGCCACAACACCATCCGCATGATCACCATAGTGACCTTGGTGCCTGACGTCGCCGCAGACCAGCCCCCGGAAACAGGGTGCACGGCGGCGATCGGCGGGTGCGTACCCGATCCCTCGGACATAATCGTGCGGGCGACGTCCGAAACACGGGCGCTCGTACGGGGGTGGAAAGGCGGGTCACCGGTGGTGCTCGAGCCGGGATCGGTATTCGCGGGTTATACGGTGCTGGAGCAAGCCGGATCGGGCGGGATGGGCACGGTCTACCGGATGCGACATCCGCGGTTGCAGATCGATGTCGCGGTCAAGGTGCTGCCCGCGCATGTCGGCAGTAGCGATCCCAAGGCGCTGGCCCGGTTCGAACGCGAGGCCCGGCTCACCGCCGCGCTCCAGCATCCGAATATCGTGCGGGTGCACGACTGCGGCACCGATGGCGAAACCCCGTGGATCGCCATGGATTTCGTCTCCGGGTCGGATGCCGCGCGGCTGGCCGGATCCGGTCGGCTGCCGATCGCACGGGCGGTGGAGATCGTCCGGCAGGCCGCCGCCGCACTGGATTACGCGCACGGCAAGGGCGTACTGCATCGAGATGTCAAGCCCGCCAACCTGTTGATCAGCGAGCACACCGGACAGCAGCACGTGCAGATCACCGATTTCGGCATCGCGCGCGGGCTGGGGGAGAGCACCACCGCGACCGGTTCGGTGCGGGCCACCTTCGCCTACGCCGCACCCGAACAACTCGGCGGCGGACCGGTGGATCACCGCTGCGATGTATACGCCCTGGGCTGCACGCTCTTTCACCTGCTGAGCGGTGCGGTGCCGTTTCCGCTGCGCACCGTGTTCGCGATTGTCAACGCGCACTTGAACACTCCGCCGCCCCGGGTGTCCGCGAGCCGCCCGGACGCGCCACCGGCGCTGGACGAGGTGATCGCCACGGCGATGGCCAAATCACCCGGTGCGCGGTACCGCTCATGCGGTGAACTGGCAGAGGCGGCGCTGGCCGCGATTCGCGAACCGCTGTGGCCCGAATCGATGATCGCCGCACCGCCGCAGGGGGATTCGCCGCGCCCGGTGGCCGTGGAAGCACCGGCCCGGTCGACACCGCTGTCGAACCCGCCGCCCGTGCGCGCGCCGGTCGATCTGATCGGCCATACCGGCGCGGTGCGCGTCATCGCGTTCGACCCCTGGGGTGCGCGGGTGGTCACCGCCGGGGACGATCAGACGGTCCGGCTCTGGGATGCCCGCGGCGGCAAGCAGATCGGCGCTCCGCTGGCGGTGAATATCGCGGTGCACGCGGTGGCCTTCAGTCCGGACGGCAGCCTGCTGGCCGCCGCGAGCGGCCGCAACGCACGGCTGTGGGACGTCGAGAGCGGACAGCGGCTCTGCGATGACGTGTACACCGCGCTGCCGTCCACACCCGTCTTCGGCCCCGATGCCGCCGTACTGGCCGCCACCAACCCGCAGTCGGTACTGCTCTGGGATACGCCCGAGCGCAATGGATTCGGGAAGTTGGAGATGTGCCCCGGGTTCGGCCTTGGCTACAGCTCGCTGGCCTTCAGCCCGGACGGCGCCGCCTTCGCCATCGCCCGCCGGGAGGAGGTGCTGCTGCGCGACTATCACCGCGGGGCCGCGCCGCGCGGTTCGGCGATCGGGGCGCAGCGCGCGGTGCTGGCGCATCCCGGCGAACTGGTCCGCCGGGTGCTGTTCACCTCGGACAGTCGCACGCTGCTCACCGTCAGCGATCGGGTGGCCCGGCTCTGGGATTGCGCCGACGACGGATATCGCGTCGAACTGCTGTTGCCGATGGAGCTGACCGGGACCGAGGTCGAGGCCGCGTTCGGCGCCGACGGCAGTCGATTCGCGATCGCCAATCACGATCGGGTGGTGTGCTGGAGCCGGAGCACCGGCCAATCGATTCGCTTCCCGCTCGATACCGAGACCGGTCCGGTGCGGTCGGTGACCTTCAGCGTCGACGGAACGCTGCTGGCGGTGCGCACCCGCACGCGGGTGCGCATCTGGGATATCGGCACCCGCGGACAGTTGGGTGCGGAGCTGTCGCCGCCGGTGGTGTTCGCCCCCGACGGCGCCACCCTCGCCGTGGCACAGGGGGATCGGGTGCACCTGCGCGATATCGCCGAACTGCGCTGACTACATCGGCCGCAGATCGATGATCCTGCGCAGCCGGGCGCGGTCGCGTTCCAGGCGGCGGGCCTCGTACGCGATGGGGAAGTAGCGCACCCGCTCGGGCAGTGCCGGGACGGCGCGGCCGATCACCCAGCCCAGTGCGCGCAGCGTGCGCTCATCGCTGGAAGTCCAGGTCAGGCCCAGCTTTTCGCGAATGACCTCGGGCGTGGTGCCGACGGTGAAGAAGTACTGCAATCGGCCGACCGGCTTGGTGGCGGTGCGCCACAGCGGGCGCAGCGGTGCGGGAATCTGCTTGGGCGGGGCGATCTTCTGAATCACCCGCAGATAGTCTTCCGCGACATTCGTTGCCACCAGGTGGTTTTCGACCTGATCGCGGAACCACGGCTCCCATTCGGCGAAGGTCGCCGGAATCTCCTTGGGGGCCACCGAGAAATTACGCATGAGCTGCACGACCTCGCGGTAGTAGGCCTCCTTGTCGGCCTCGGTGAGCTTGTCGTTGGAGAAATACTTGTTGCCCTCGGTGAAGGCGAAGATGGCGGTGTGCAGCACCCAGGCCCACGGTCCCGAGGACAGCGCCTGATGCTTGATGCCGTGCGCGTCAACGGTATTGAGGCTCGCGTGCATGGTGCGCAGCCGGTCCGCTTCGGCCAGTGCCTCATCGCCGCCGTAGATCCACATCATGACCGAGGCGATGCTGCGGAAGGCGCGTCCGGCCGGATCGGTGCGGAAGCTCGAATGTTCGTCCACCACCGCCGCGATGGTCGGTTCCATGGTCTGCAGCAGGAAGGCCGAACCCGCGGTGAGCGAGAACGTGATGAGCCCGGTCTGCTCCCACATCTGACTGCCGGGTTCGAACGGACGGCGTTCGGGCCGGGGTGCTCGGGAGTCATGATCGATCGGCGCGACGGCGGCGGTCATGGTGATCTCCTTTGATCACGGTCCTGCCGCAGCGCCACACTCCGACAGGATGAGAGAGTTACGTTCGAATCTTCTCATCTTGTCGGCCGAGTGGCAACCGTCACGCTCGTGCGCGCAGCCACCGCTGTTCGAGCACGCCCAGTTCGGTGCGGGCCGCGTCGCCGTGCGACCACTCCCGCGCGATGCGATGCCAATTGCCGGTGGCGCGCAATTTGCCGAGCAGGGCCAGGGTGCCGTACTCGGCCCGGCGCGCGAGGGCGTGTTCGGCCGGGGCGTATTCGCGGCGCAGGTTGTCGAAATAGCCGCGGCGCGGATCGATGACCGCCAGCAGGGCGTCCGATGCCGCGTCCGCGCCGACGCGGGTCTCGGCATCGGTCAGCAGCCAGCCGGACACCTCGTACATCAACCGCAGGCACTCCTCCGGCGTGACCGGTGAATTCTCTTCCAGCACACCGTAATCCACCAGCAGTGTGCGCAGGTCCGCGCCGCGGTACTCCGATGCCGCACGGGCGCAGTCGAGTTCGAATTCCACCGCCGTCGCATCCATCTGCTTGAACAGGCCGAAATCCAGGAATGCGACCTTGCCGTCGGCGGTGAGCAGGATATTGCCGGGATGCGGATCGCCGGTGAAACGGCGTTCGCGCACCATCGAGCCGATATAGAAGCGCATCAGAATCTCGCCGACCCGATCCCGCTCGCCCTCGGGCAGCGCGGTGATCTCGTCGAAGCGCAGACCCTCGACCATTTCGGTGACCAGCACCCGGGCGGTGCACAGGTCGGCCTCGACGGCCGGGATGTGAATGAACGGGTGGCCCTGGAAGATTCGCGCGATGGTCAGATGATGGTCGGCCTCGGCGCGGTAGTCGATCTCGGCGGCGATATGGGTCGCGAGTTCACGCACCAGCGTGTGATCCGCGACCGCGGGTGCGACGCCGCGCAGCAGGCGCATCACCAGGGCGAGGTTCTTCAGATCGGCCCGGATGGCGATATCGATGCCGGGGTACTGCACCTTGACCGCGACCGCGCGGCCGTCGATGAGCCGGGCGCGATAGACCTGGCCGATCGATGCCGCGCCGATCGGCTCCCGGTCGAACTCGGCGAACACCGCATCGATCGGGCGGCCGTAATCGGCCTCGATGACCTTGCGCATCTGCTCGAACGGCAACTGCGTGCTCTGGTCGTAGAGCGCGGCCAGCTTGCGCTGGAAGCGTTCGCGCTGGCGCGGCGATATCGCGCGGTCGCCGAAGGCCGCCAGCGGATCGAACATGGACAGCAATTGCCCGGCCTTCATCGCCAGGCCCTTCATACTGCCCAGCACCGTGACGATGTCCTCGGCCGCCTCGACGAGTGCGCGCTCGGTGCGGGCGATGCGCTGTTCCTCGGTATCGCGGACCATGGACAATCGCACGCTCGCGCCTCGAACCGCTTGGCCCGCAACGAGTTTGCCCAGTTCGGCGCCGCGTCGCGCGCGGGAGACGGGGATATCGTTCGGCATCGGCGACCTCATTCCGGCGAGAGCTGCGAGATTAACAGACGCCGGTGTCGACTAATCCGTATCCGGCTGTAGTGCCCGCAGGCCCGGGGTGAGTACCGCGATCGCGGCATCGATATAGGCGCGCCGATCCGATCCGCCGCGGCCCTGGAGCGTGCGCATGACCGGGGGAATGGTCAGGGCCAGCAGCATCCAGGACACCTCGCCGGTATCCACGTCATCTCGGATGACCCCGGAATCGACCGCGCGGGAAAGGAATCGGTCGACGGTCGCGGCGAGGATGCCGCCCAAGCCGAGGATTCTGGTGTTCAGCTCGTCGTCGATGCCGGGTAGCTCGAACAGCATCGCGTTCATCAGCGCCGGATCCGATTCGGCGATATGGCACATCCGCTCGACCGCGCCGGACCAGGTCTGGATCAATTCCTCGACGGTGAACTCGCGGTCCAGCAGCGCGGGTTCGAAGACGTCCCCGGCGATTTCGGTGAGCAGCCGATCCAGGCCGTAGTCGACGACCTCGTCCAGGATCGCGCGCTTGCTGTCGAAATAGCGGTAGAAGGTGCCGTAACCGATGCCCACCTCGGCGGTGATATCGGCCGTTGAGGCCGCCGCGTAGCCCTTGGTGGTGAACACGCGGTAGGCGGCCGCGATCAGCTCGCGCCGGCGCCGCTCGGTGTTCTGCTCATCGCGGGGGCGTCCGGGTCCGCGCTTGGCTGGTTCGGTCATCGAGCACATCGTATGCGCCCGTCCCGCTGATGACGCCCGGCAACCGTCCGGGGGATCGACTCTTGCGATTCTGTCTGAGACAGTTTATTTTGATGACGAGCCTGTCCGATAATTGAGTGCAGGTCAGAACCGCATTCGCCCGAGGCTGAATGTTGTACGACAAAGGAGTCGCTCCATGACGCGATCACCCGGTATCACCTCGTTCCTGCACACCCAGCACGCCGCCCGGCAACCCGTCGACGATTCGGTCTTCGACACCGCCGCACTGGTTTTCACCATCGAGCGCGAATTCAACGCTCCGGTGCGCGCGGTGTGGACCGCCATCGACGACGATCGCGCCTGGAGTTGGCTGCCGTTCCCGCGCCTGGGCGTGCGGTACGACTCGCCACTGCGCGGGGTCGGCGTGGTGCGGGATATGGGATCGGTGTTCGAACCGCTGCGGTTCCTGTGGGTGGAACGCGAGAAGTTCTGGCGGCACGAGCCCGACCGGCGCATCACCTTCGGTGTGGTGAGCGGTAACTGGATGCAGTATCTGCTGGTAGACCAGTACGCCGAGGATATGACCTTCACCGATATCGGCAACGACCGATCCAAATTGGTCTGGACGGTCGCGGTCACCCCGCGGCTGCCGCTGCGCTTCTCCACCTGGGCGCCGCCGCTGTGGCGCACCGCCTATCGCATCGGGGGCATCGGACCGCTGTTCAACCGGCGGGTGCAGCAGGTCGCGCGCACCCTGCCGCCGCCACCGCGAGTCGTCGGCACCAATGGCAAGTCCGCTGCGGTGCCCGGCCGCCGGACCGGGAAAGGCGTGAAATGACACCGCAATACGAGGTAATCGTCATCGGCGCGGGCATCGGCGGCATCTGCGCGGGGGTCAAGCTCCAGGAGATCGGCATCGATGATTTCCTGATCATCGACCGCGTGGGCGGGCTGGGCGGCACCTGGTACAGCCACAGCTATCCGGACGCGGGCTGCGATATCCCGAGCACCACCTACCAGTTCTCCTTCGCGCGCAAACCCGACTGGGATCGGCTCTTCGCCAAACGCGATCAGATTCTGGAATACCTGGAACAGGTCGCCGCGGAGTACGACCTGCCGCGTCGAATGCGCTTCCACACCAGCGTCATTCGCGAGGAATGGGATGACGCGAACGGAATGTGGCAGCTGCACACCGAATCCGGGGAGGTGCTCACCGCGCGGTTCGTGATCAGCGCGGTCGGTGCGTACATCAACCCCAAGACCACCCCGGACATCCCCGGACTGGCCTCGTACACGGGCGTTTCCATGCATCCGGCGAGCTGGGATCACGAGTACGACTTCACCGGCAAGCGCGTCGGCATCATCGGCGTCGGGGCCAGCACCATGCAGATCGCGCCCAAACTGGCCGCGCAGGTCGAGCGCCTGGACATCTATCAGCGGACCCCGCAGGTGTATCTGCCCAAGCCGGACTTCGTGCTGCGGCCGTGGATGCAGCGCCTGCTCGCACTGCCCGGCGGTTCGGCGGTCGCCAACGGCATCGCCCAGACCGTCATCGATTCGGCGCTGCGGATCGCGATCTACACGCCCGCGCCGCTCTGGAAGGGCGGAGCCCGGCTGGTCGATGCCGTGGGCCGCAATGCCTATTCCGGCTGGTTGCGAATCAAGGTGCGGGACAAGGGAACCCGCGAGGTGCTGCGGCCCGGCTTCGGCATCGTGTGCATTCGCGGCGGCGCGGGCGGCGACTATCTGCCCACGCTCAATCGCGAGAACGTGGATCTCATCACCGCGGGCATCAGTGAGATCACCCCGACCGGTATCCGCGGTGCCGACGGGGTGGAACGGGAGATCGACGCACTCGTGCTGGCCACCGGGTACGAGGTGTTCTCCGATCCGGAGAGCTACAAACCCGGAACCGTCATCGGCCGCGACGGATTCGACCTCGGCGTCTTCTACAACACCGAGGGGCTGGAGGCGTACTACAGCACCTCGGTCGCGAAGGTGCCGAACCGGTTCATCATGATCGGCCCGTACTCCTGGACCGGTACGGCATTCCACTATTTCGTGGAGAACGCCATGCGCCATATCGCCACCGTCATCGATGAGACCCGGCGGCGCGGTGCGACCGTGGTGGAGGTCCGCCCCGAGGCGCAACGGCGATTCCATGCCGACATGCTGCGCAGCGGCCGGAACCTGTCGTATTACCTGGAAACCCGGTGCGAGGGCTCGAACAGCTATTTCGTCAACTCGCAGGGCAAATCGCCATACATTCGGCCCTGGTCGCTGTTGAAAACCTATCGCAAGGCCACCCGATTCGACCGCGACGATTACAGCTATCGACCCGCCGCCGTATTCGACGAGGCCACCGACGTCCCCGATGTGGAGCTCGCGCGCGGCTGAGCATATGCACTAACGGCGTCGTCCGCTTTCTCGGAAATGTCAATGGTGCGCTCGTAGGCGCCGGTGATGTGCTGTGCGTCGACGATGTGGTCGAGCGGTTCACCGCGCCGGTCGTCGTGCCATTGGGATATTCGAAAGGGGCCGGTGCGTGTCTGCGCTCGACAATTTGCGGCGATCGGCCGTGCTGGCGGTCGCCGTCGCGGCGGCGACCGCGGTGCTGCCGATGGGTGGCGCCGGGGCCGATGAACCGGAACCGATCGGCATCGCGACCGATCGCCAGGAGCAGGTGCTGGGAGTTCGGGACGGGGTGATCATCTCCAGCGTCAGCTACTTCCTGCCGCTGCCCGCCGGCGCCCCGGCCCATCCGGCGGCCTGCGATCGGGCGGGCTATCTGCGCTACCGGCCGGTCGGCGGACCCGCGGCTTCCGCCGACGCCGACCATGTGATCGTGCAGCAGCCGGGCGCGATGGGCGGTGCGGTGAATTCCGACAGCGTCGCCGCCAATACCGTTGTCGCGGCGAAGGCTTCGGGTCAGAACATCGAATTCTGGGCGCTCGCGCGGCGCAGCGCCTGCCTCGACGAGAACGAGGGTTTCGATTACGCGCTGCGCACCGGCAATTACCTGGACGCGGTCGATTACTACTTCAATCACAAGCCGATCGACGGCAAGGTGTTCCCAGGATTCAAGGATTCGCCGGATCTGGCCGTGCTCGACGGTATGGGCATGGAACGCGTCATCCGGGATCAGTACGAGATCATGCTGAACGAGATTCCGGATCAGGCTGTGCGCCAGCGCAAATACGTCTGCACCGGTATCTCCCTCGGCGGGCTGGTCACCGGATTCTTCTCGGACTGGGATTTCGACGGGAACCCGGCCACCACCCGCGACGCGGGTTACAACCAGTGCGCCGCGTTCGCCGCGCAGGACACCATGATCACCTCGGATCCGGTGGCCATTCAGAACACGCCGTTCCTGCACGATCTCACCAATGCCATTGTCGGGCCGACCAATGATGTGGTGAAGGCCGCCGCGAATGTGGGCCTGCTGCCGCGCGCACTGGTCTCGGTGCCGATCGTCGGGGCGCGGACCTTCATGATCTACCGGCTGGCCGGGCTCGCCGCGCATCTGGAACCCGACGCGGAAAGTCAACTGCTGAAGCATCTTCCGCACGATCTGGATATCGACGCGACGCTGGACTACATGTTCTCCGGATCGCTGTCCGGGTTCGTCACCAATGGCGCGGACGGTTCGGGCAATATTCGCGACTACCGGTTCACCAATACCGCGTTGCTCGGTGAGTTCATCGATAACAACTCCGGCAATTTCGCGCTGTTCCAGCAGGGCGTCGGTGCGCTGGCCGGAGGTCCGGTGTCGGACAAGGTGTTCCCGGTACCCGGTTCGGTCACCCAGGTTCCGCTGCTCGGCGGATTCCTGCGCGCCGTCGCCGGTCCGCAGACGCGGGTGCGGCCGACCGATCCGACGGTGCTCTACACCTGGCGGAATTACGACGATGTGCGCGATGTGCCGTACACCTCGCCGAATCATGAGGCATCCGATATCCGGGACGCCGCAAGGCAACTCGGCACCGGCGCGCCGTACGCGTACTGGGAGACCTACACCCCGGCCCGGCTCTTCATCGATATCGGCGCGGGCTACGGCGGTGCGCGCGGCGGCGATATGACGAATCTGCGCTACCACAACATGGCGCGCACCAAGCCCAGCTATATCGCCTACGCCGGTGACGGTTTCGTGCAGCAGGGTGCGGGCGTGGTGGTGCCGCCGCCGCCCACCGCGCAGGTGGTCACGCTGCCCGGTTACAGCCACGTCGACACCATCGGCGCGGCCCGGGTGCAGAACGACGGGAAGCCCGACGCCAGCGCGCAGACACTGGCCGATTTCGTGAAGAGCATTCGATGACAAGCGAATTCACCACCACGTACCTCGGAAGGCGGGCGGGCATGTCGCTCACCACTCGGATCAGACTGCTGCTGTCCATGGGAGTTCCCCTGGCGGTCACCGCGATACTGGTCTTCACCGGCTTCGCCATGCCGGAATCGGTTGCGCAACCGGCACTACCGGGCGGACCGGATCAGGCGACGGTCAGTCCGGTCACCGGTGATCCGGGACTCGGCGACGATGTCGAGGCCACCTACGTCCGGCTGCACTATCCGAGCCCGTACTCCACGATGGCGCATCCCGAAGCGTGCGACTGGATTTCGTTCGTGCGGTATCGGTCCAAGAACGGACCCGCCAAATCCTCCGACGCGGACGCGGTGCTCACCATGCAGCCGGGCCTGTTCTCCGGCGCGGCGAACCTGAATACCCAAGCGGTGCAGGTGGTTCGCAAGGCGGCCGCGACCGGGAAGTTCGTCGAATACGTCTCGATGGATCGCCGGGCCAACTGCGCCGAGGACCACACCGGCTGGGAGGCCGCGCAGCGGGCGGGGGACTACCGCGTCGCCGCGAACTACTACTTCAACGGGCAATCGGTCGATGGCCGTAGTTATCGCTACCAGAGCTCGCAGGATCTGAACTACCTCGGTGAATATGGGCTGGCGCTGTCGCTGGACGACTGGCGCGTGGTGATCGAATACCTGCTGCCCGACGCGGGGGATCGGCATAAGAGCTTCTGCGGCGGACATTCGCTGGGCGCGTTCATGGTCGGTCCCATGATGGCGTGGGATTTCGATCAGAA
This sequence comes from Nocardia sp. NPDC058058, assembly GCF_042885355.1. Lineage (NCBI taxonomy): Bacteria > Bacillati > Actinomycetota > Actinomycetes > Mycobacteriales > Nocardiaceae > Nocardia > Nocardia sp. NPDC058058. The sequence continues at coordinate 1,575,607 of NZ_JBHVSA010000004.1, forward strand.
TCCGGCCACCACCGACGATTCGGGCTACAGCCTGTGCGGCGGCGGCAGCGTGCCCGAGGACGGTTTCGCCATGACCGATCCGGCGGGGCTGTCGGGGGTGCCGCCGCTGGACGCCTTCCTGTCCACGGTCGGCGGCGCGGCGCGCACTGCGATCGACTTCCTGATGAAGAACGGCCTGGGTGTGGGTCAGCTGCCGGTCATCGCGGCCAGCGAGATCATGAACACCTATCAGCTCGCGGCCATGGCGGCCGATCAGCATCCCGACGCCGAAAGCGATCTGAAGACGCTGGTGCCGGGTGATCTGCGCACCGAACCGTGGATGCGGCTGATGTACGGCAAGGACTACCTCGACCTGTTCACCGGGGCCAACCTGCCGCGCGATTTCCGGCTCACCAACGCGGCCGCGCTGGGCATGCTCTTCGACCAGAACTCGGCGGAGTACGTCATGCAGGCCGGGCTCGGCTTCTATGACTGCCCGGTGGTCGGCAAGACCTATCCGGTGCCGAACGGGCTGGCCTCGGTGCCGGTGCTCGGACCCACCCTGTTCATCATTCCGATGCGGGTCGGCTACGGGCAGAACTACACCCCGGCCGATCGAAATCAACTGTGCGGCTGGAAGAACTACGACCAGGTGCCCGCCGCCACCATCGACGGCATCGATCCGGTGCGCGGTAATCCGACCGACCGCGATCACGAGGTCACCGATTTCGGCCAGTTCGCACACGCGATGAATCCGGGCTGGCAGCCCACCGACTTCTACGAGGAGTACACCCCGCTGCGCATCATCACCGATATGGTCTTCGCGCTCGGCATCGGACGGGACGGGGAGCTGCGACAGTTGCAGAACCGCACCGGCGGCATCCTGAACTTCCTGCTGCACGGTGACCGCTGGCAGAGCACCCCGGCCGGGCGGAAGAATCTCACCATCCTCGCCGGTGATTCGCCACTGCAGAACGCGGGTTACGCGGGCCTGCTGCCCGCGAACGCCAAGCTCATCCCCGGCTACCGGCACTATGACGTGGTCACCGCCGCGGAACGGCAGAACAACGGAATGCCGGAGATGGCAAGCACTCTCATCGCCAACTTCCTCACCCAGCCCTGACCGGTGAGCTACGCGGTTTCCGAATGGTTCGTGCGCTGATTTTCACGAGAGATTAACGGCCACCTGGGCTTTTGTTTGGAAGAGTGTTCTTTCCGGGACAAACGGAGAGAACGGGAGCACGATGAGCTCGGTACACGCTTTGCCAATGACGCGATCAGCGGCCTTGTTGGGTGTTATACGAGCTCAGCTGCGCGAATTCATTGCACGGCAGAGTTTTACGCCGGATGAACGCACCGCCCGCGCGATCGCCTGCTCACCGCTGGGTGTGCTCGGTGGAGGGATCGCGCGGCGGTAGCGCAAGTGCGCCATGATTATTCGGTGTACCGAAGGTTCTGACGGCGTATGATCGGCCAGGATGGGCACCCGGGCGCAGCACGACCAGAAGGCGATAACCGACTGGGACGTGTTCGCGAATGCCCTCGCGCGCATACTCTCCGAATTACCCTCGCGCGCCACCCTCGTCATTGCCGCGACCGGAAATCGATACGTTCAGTTCCAGCAGTTCGACATCCGGCTTTCCGCCGAGCTCACCGGCAATTACTATCTCGCCGAACCGATTACGGAGACCGCCGCGCTGCGGTTGCGCGAGCTGGGCTGGACCGCGCCGGTACCGAAACACGAAATCGAGAACTGGCGGCAGACGCTGCTGTGGCCCATCCCGCCGAGTCGTTTGGCCGATCTGGCCCGATCGGCCGTCATCGGACTGCACGATGCCCTCGGGATCGGTTCACCCACCGAACTCCGCGCCTCCGGCTGGACCGAGGCCAATAGCGACCTCGATCTCAGCGCGCTCGGGCCGATCGCCCGCCGAGGGCTCGGCTAGCGCGTTCACCAGGCACGTTCGCCTGCTTGTCGATTCAACTCATCCGGGTATCGCCGGCGCTGTCCGGTACTGCTCGCGCCGGCGGCCGCTGCGCGTTTGCGTTGATCGTTCGCAGATGCGCACAGTGTGCGCTACTCTCATCCGCGTGCGGTTTTCGTCGCCTTCGGGCGCGACCGCGGGCCGGAACGGAGGTGCGGTGGATCGTCGAGCGGAGATACCGCAGCAGGAGAACATCATCTCCGCATCGCATCCGGGCCTGTCGGTGTGGACCCGCCCGCAGCGGCGGCCCCGACCGGCACTGAATCGGGAATTGATTGTGTCCGAGGCGATTACGCTGCTGGACGCCGAAGGTATGGCGGCGCTGAGCATGCGCACCCTGGGTGCGCGATTGAACGCGGGCGCGACCTCGATCTACCGGCACGTGGCCACGCGGGATCAGTTGATCGAACTCGCCGTCGACGCCGTCTACGGCGAGATCGCCATTCCGGAACTCGCGACGGCCGGGCAATGGCGGGATGCGGTCACCACCTGCGCGGAGAGCATGCGCGAGGTGATCCTGCGGCATCCGTGGATCGCGGAGGCGCTGCCCGGGGTCGGACTCGCCTATCTGGGGCCGAATGTGCTGCGGCTCAACGAATTTCTGCTCCGAGTGTTCGACGCCGCCGAATTCCCGCGCAACGAAACCGATACCGCCATCAGCACCGTCATGGGTTACGTGGTCGGCATCTGCCTGAGCGAGGCGGCCTGGCTCACCACCGTCGCGCGCAGCGGTGCGGATGAACAGCAGCTCGTCGATCAACTGCTGCCGACCCTGGAACGGATCACCTCCGCGCACCGGCGCATCGGGGAATCCATTGTGGCGCGGGCGGAATCGGGTATCGGCGCGGTCCGCGAGACCAAATTTCGGTACGGGTTGGAACGCATTCTGGACGGGCTCGCGACCCGGCTGCCGGGGTGGGCGGGATGACCGGCGTGGAATTCGGGCGCATCGACCCGCTCGAACTGGAAGCCTTCGTGGTCCTCGCGGAGGAACTGCATTTCGGCCGCACCGCCGAGCGGATGGGACTGTCCCAGCCCCGTGTGAGCCAGCTGCTGCGCTCGCTCGAGCGTCGGGTGGGACGGCGGTTGGTGGAGCGCACCAGCCGGCGGGTGGAGCTGAATCCCTTGGGGGAGCGGTTACTTCGTGATGTCCGGCCCGCCTTCGACGATCTGCGCCGTGCCGTGGTCGGCACCCGTGCGGCCGCGGACGGATTGCGCATCGGCTTCCTCGGGCCGTATTTCAGCACGCTGGACGGTCCGCTGCTGCGACTGCGCGAGCGCTACCCCGACTGCGAGGTGACGCTCACCCAATTGTCCTGGAGCGATGTGTACGGTCCGCTGCGCCGCGGCGAGGTCGACATTCAGACCTGTCTGCTGCCGGTGGAACAGCCCGACCTCACCGTCGGACCCGAAATCGGGGTCTTCCCACGACGATTGGCCATTGCCCGCAAACATCCGCTCGCCGCCGCGCCTTCGCTGGATATGGAGCATCTCGCCGAACTCACCATCATCGGACCGCCCTCGGTGCCGCCGGAACTGGCGCGCAGCTTCTGGCCGCCGGAGGTCACCCCGTCGGGCAGGCCCATCCGGCGCGGCATCACCGCCATCACCGAACCCGAAATGCTGGGCGCGGTGGCGCACGGCGCGGGGGTCTTCGTGACCACGGCCGCCATGGCACTGCACTTCGTGCATCCCGATGTGGTGTTCGTACCGTTCACCGGAATGCCCGATGTGCACGTGGTGCTGCTGTGGCGCAATGACACCGACAACCCGCGGGTCCGGGAGCTGGCGAGCCTGGCGCGGTAGCAAGTTCCTTCTTGACAGTCTCTGTCATGAAACAAGATACTGTCACGGTGCGGTCGAACGCGGTGGTCTATCCCGCAACCGCGCATGACTTGGAGGAACGCCGATGTCACTACGTGAACGGCAACGCAGGCAGATTCGAGCCGAGATACAGCGCGCGGCCTTCGAACTGTTCGCGGACAAGGGATTCGACGAGGTGACCACCGAGCAGATCGCCGCGGCGGCGGGCATCTCACCCAGCACATACTTCCGGCACGTGCGCAGTAAAGAGGATCTGCTGCTCGAACCGGTGCGCGAGGGCGGCGCGGGTATCACCGTGCTGCTCGAGGAACGCGACGCGGCGGAAAGTGCCGATATCGCACTGGCACAGTCGATTCTGGCGCGATCCTCCACACTCGCGACGGCCGAGCTGGAACAGTGGCGATCCGCGTTCGCCACCGCGCCGCATCTGCTCGACCGGGTCGCGCTCATCACGCCCGAACATCGCGCCCGGCTGGTGGAGCTGGTCGCCCAGCGCATGTCGCGCGATCCGCAGGTGGACAGCACACCGGGGCTGCTGGTGCATCTCATGCTCGCGGCCGCCGAATTCGGGTATCTGCAATGGCTGCGCAGCACCGATCATCCGGGAGCCTCGCTGCCGGTATGCGTCGAAGGCGCGCTGAACGCCGTCATCGGCGAACGGTGGCGCACCGCGCACTGAGCGCGAGCCGACTTTCCGGCCGGACGGCCGAAATCCAGCTGCCGACAGGCAGACTCACCATTTCTCCCTTGGGGTACAACCATGCGTACTGAAGCTTTCGACCTGGTGGTCGTCGGGTCCGGCGCGGCCGGAATGGCCGCCGCACTCACCGCCGCCCACCACGGGCTATCGGCGATAATTCTGGAGAAGGCCGCACACTGGGGCGGCTCCACCGCCCGCTCCGGCGGGGGAGTGTGGATACCGGGGAACTCCGTACTCCGGCGACAGGCTCCGGCGGACGATATCGAATCCGCCCGCACCTATCTGAAATCCATCACCGGGGAATACGGCGAGGCCGAACGCATCGACACCTATATCGATCGCGGACCGGAAGCCCTGGAGTTCCTCATCGAGCATTCGGCGCTCGAATTGCAGTGGGTGCCGGGCTATTCCGACTACTACCCGGAAGCTCCCGGCGGGAGGGCGCACGGGCGCTCGGTCGAACCGAAGCCGTACGACGCCAAGGGGCTCGGCGACGATCTGGCCACGCTGGAACCGGATTACGCCGCCGCGGCGAAGAATTTCGTCGCCACCCAGGCCGACTTCCGGCAGTTCCACCTCGGGCTGCGCAACCCGCGCGCGCCCTTCCGGGTGCTGCGCATCGGGGCGCGCTGGGCCAAGGGGCAGCTGCTGCGGCAGCATCTGCTGGCGCGCGGGCAGGCGCTCAGCGCCATGCTGCGGGAGGGTTTGAACGCGGTGAATGTGCCACTGCGACTGAATAGTCCGGTGCTCGAGCTCCAGGTCGACGACGGTCGCGTCACCGGTGTGGTGGTCCTACGCGATGGTGTCGAACACGTGATCAGCGCGCGTCGCGGCGTGGTGATCGCGGCGGGCGGATTCGACCACAACGAATCCATGCGCAAGCAATACCAGCGCGATCCCATCGGCACCGAATGGACGGTCGGCGCGCAGGGCAATACCGGTGATGGGATTCGGGCGGGCCAATCCCTCGGCGCCGCAGTGCGATTCATGGATGACTCGTGGTGGGGACCGTCCATCCGATTGCCGCGCCAGCCCTGGTTCTGCCTCGCCGAGCGCAACCTGCCCGGCAGTTTGATCGTGAACGATCGCGCCGAACGCTTCATGAACGAATCGCTGCCCTACGTGGAAGCCACCCATCGCATGTACGGCGGCGAGAACGGTCTCGGGCCCGGACCGGGTGAAAACCTGCCCGCCTGGCTGATTTTCGACCAGCGGTATCGCAATCGATACCTCTTCGCGGGGTTGCCTCCGCGCCAGCCGCTGCCCGGCCGGTGGTTCAAATCCGGTGCGCTCACCCGCGCCGATTCGCTGCCGGAATTGGCCGAGAAGCTGGGGATTTCCGCGGCGACGCTGCAATCGACGGTGGCCCGGTTCAATACCTTCGCCCACACCGGCCGTGACGAGGATTTCGGCCGGGGTGAGAGTGCCTACGATCGCTACTACGGTGACCCGCGCAACCGGCCCAATCCGAATCTCGGTGCGCTGCAACAGGGTCCGTTCTATGCCGCGAAACTGGTCCCCGGCGATCTCGGCACCAAGGGCGGTCTGGTCACCGATACCGCCGCCCGCGTGCTGCGGGACGACGGTTCGGTGATCGAAGGGCTCTACGCCGCGGGCAATGCCAGTGCGCCCGTCATGGCGCACACCTATGCCGGTCCCGGCGCGACCATCGGGCCCGCCATCGTGTTCGGCTATCTGGCCGCCCTGGACGCCGCCCGCGTCAGCTGACCAGGTTCTTCCGCAGTTTCAGGATGGTCCCGGCATCGAGTCCGAGGCCCTGCGTGAGGAACTTCCCGAAGTCGCCGAACTGCGAATCCACCTGGGATACGGCGATATTCAGGTAGTCCTCACGCACTTCCTGCAGCGGGATCAGCAGATCCGGGTTCTGCATGATCCCGCCCTGCTTCAGCTGCGCGCGCAATGCGGCATCCGCCGCGGCCCGATACTGATTCGACAGCAGATAGTCCTGCCGGGCGGTGGCCTCCGGTACGCCCACGGCCCGCAGCGTCACATAGGACAGCCAGCCCGTTCGATCCTTACCGGCGGTGCAGTGGAACAGCGTGGCATTGCCGGTGTTCGCCAGATCCCGCACGCTCTGCCCAAACTTGGACAGCGAATCCGGTGTCAGGAAGCTCCGGTACACATCGCCCATGATCTGCTCGGCCTTCCCGCCCCCGAGCAGCGCCTCCTGCTGCACCGGATCCTTCGATCCGATCGCCTGATACATCTTGCCGAACATCCCGGTGTCGTCGATTGCCCGCGCCACCAACGGAACTCCGGCGGGCAGCCGATCCGCGCCCAGCGCCTGCACCTCCCCGGCGGTCCGCAAATCGATCACGGTCTGCAAATGCAGCGCCCCCAGTTTCTGCACATCCGCATCGGTCAGCTTCCCCAGTGCATCCGACCGAATAACCTTCCCGCTCTTGACCTTCGCCCCGTCATAGGTCCGATATCCCCCCAGATCCCGAACATTCACCGCCCCCTGCAACTCGATCTTGACCGGCCCACCGGCGGCGGCAGGCGCGGCATCCGCCACCCCACCCAGCCCCGCGGTCAGCATGGCCACCGCGAGCGGAACAACCGCGACCGAAAAAGCGGACCGTCGACTTCGAGCAATATCAAAGAATTTCATCTGCGCGACGCTAAACGCGGCTTACCAGCGCCCAGTCGATTCGGTGCACAACACCCACCCACAAGGACTCGCGCACCTGTCACCGAGACTCGCTCTGGTGCAGCGAGATAACGGCAGCTAGTACAACGAATGTCCGAGATCTATTCTACCGATACATATTTCGATCAGTCACATGCCGGGACGGTGGTCGGTCCTATGCGGCGTATCGCATCAGCTCCCGTACCGATTCTGCAACCCCTGCAACGTCGCCTCGATCCCCGCGATATTCCCCCGCACGAAACCCGTTGCCTCGTAATACTTCACCCGATTCTTCACCGGCGTCCCCCGATGATCGAACGTCTCGGTCACCAACGTCCGGGTCGGCGAAAGCGCGCGAAACTCCCACCGCCACAAATGCCCGAACGGATGCCGCCACTCGATCAGCTCATCGGGCGTGAACGCCGTCACCACACACGTCATCCGATACGGCACCCCATACATCCGCATCTTCGTCGAAAACCGAGCCCCCACCTCCATCCGCTCCGGCACCCGAATGTTGTCCCCCACCGTCCCCGACCCATCCACCTCATGATGCCGCCGCGGATCCGCCACCATCGCGAACAATTCCCCCGCCGGCACCCCCACCTCCACCGACCGACTCACCTGAAATGGCCCCGCATCAACAACCGAAACCGCCATGACCTCACCCTTCATCTCCCGAACTAGAACAGATTCTAGCCAGCAATCCCCGCCACCGGGTATCCCGTTCGAGACCCACGAAGGCCTACCTCAATTCGCCTGAATTCCGCTCCCGCATCGACCGCTGTTTGCGTGTCATGACTCATGCTCTTTCGGGGAAACGGGCGGAGCCCCCCTCGCCGAGGCGAGGGGGGCTCCGTGAATTCTGTTGCTACGGTGACGATTTAGACGTCGAAGTAGAGTTCGAACTCGTAGGGGTGCGGGCGCAGGTTCACCGGGGCGATTTCCTGGGTGCGCTTGATGTCGATCCAGGTCTCGATCAGGTCCTCGGTGAACACGCCGCCCTCGGTGAGGTAGTCGTGGTCTTCCTCGAGGCGGTCGATGACCGACGCGAGGGAGGTGGGGGCCTGCGGGATGTTCTTGGCCTCCTCCGGCGGGAGCTCGTAGAGGTCCTTGTCGACCGGAGCCAACGGCTCGATCTTGCGCTTGATGCCGTCGATGCCGGCCATCAGCATGGCCGCGAACGCCAGGTACGGGTTACCCGAGGAGTCCGGCGCGCGGAACTCGATGCGCTTGGCCTTCGGGTTCGAACCGGTGATCGGGATACGCACGGCGGCCGAGCGGTTGCGCTGCGAGTACACCAGGTTGATGGGGGCCTCGTAGCCCGGCACCAGACGGTGGTACGAGTTGATCGTCGGGTTGGTGAACGCCAGCAGCGACGGGGCGTGGTGCAGGATGCCGCCGATGTAGTGACGCGCCAGATCCGACAGACCCGCGTAACCGGCCTCGTCGTGGAACAGCGGCTTGCCGTCCTTCCACAGCGACATGTGGGCGTGCATGCCCGAGCCGTTGTCACCGAACAGGGGCTTCGGCATGAAGGTGGCGGTCTTGCCTTCCTGCCACACGGTGTTCTTCACGATGTACTTGAACAGCTGCAGGTCGTCAGCGGCGCCCAGCAGCGAGTTGAAGCGGTAGTTGATCTCGGCCTGACCGGCGGTGCCGACCTCGTGGTGGCCGCGCTCCAGCTCGAAGCCCGCGTTCTGCAGGTTGGTCGAGATCTTGTCGCGCAGATCCACGTAGTGGTCGTACGGCGCGACCGGGAAGTAACCACCCTTGTTGCGAACCTTGTAGCCACGGTTCGGGGTGCCGTCCGAGTTGTACTCGGCGCCGGTGTTCCAGGAACCCGAGATCGAATCGATCTCGTAGAACGAACCGTTCATGGCCGAGTCGTAACGGATCGAGTCGAAGATGTAGAACTCGGCCTCGGCACCGATGTAGCAGGTGTCGGCGATACCGGTCGAGCGCAGGAACTCTTCGGCCTTACGCGCGATGTTGCGCGGGTCGCGGGAGTACGCCTCACGGGTGAACGGGTCGTGCACGAAGAAGTTCAGGTTCAGGGTCTTCGCGGCACGGAACGGATCGATCCGAGCGGTGCTGAAATCGGGCAGCAGCAGCATGTCCGACTCGTCGATCGACTGGAAGCCGCGGACGGACGAACCGTCGAACGCGAGGCCCTCTTCAGCCAGATCGGCCGTGAAAGCCTTCGCCGGGATCGAGAAGTGCTGCTGCACTCCGGGGAGGTCGGTGAACCGTACGTCGACGTATTCGACCTCCTCCTCCTTGAGGAACTTGATGACCTCGTCGGCCGTGCTGAACGCCACTTGTACTCCTTACGGATCGGTTCCCAGCCAGTTCAACTGCATGGGTTCGTCGCGACCAGACGCTATGGACGCCGTGTTTCCCCGCAATCAAGGCTGTGTTTCGCCAGTGTTACACGTACAGCTGGCCGGGGGTTCGGCGGTGTCCCCGAGACTTCGGAGGGCACGCGTCGGTCGCCGAGTGGCGTTCGACCAGCACCGATATCCTGTCATCTACCTCGGCCGCAACGCCGACAAGACTCCGAAAAGATAGGGGTATTACCGTGTCGCGCGCGCCGGCCGTGAGAATCCTCACCGCTCGCGGCAGCCGTCCGGTTACCCCGCACGCCGTCCGGTCCTCGGCGTGTGCGAGGTAGCTTCGCACCGATTCGGCGTTCGCGCATCTCGTGCGAGGCAGGGGTGCGGACGCCGGGGGAGCGGCGGCGAATAAGGTGGACCCATGGCACGCATCACCGGCTCCTGGCTCTCCGGACCGAACGCCGATTCCGGGGACAGCTCGTCCGGTGACTACCAGGGCAAGGAACTGGGCCTGCCGAAAACCGGTGTGGGAGCGCTCGCTCCGATGACGCGGCGCATTCCGGCGCTGATCCTGGACTGGTTCATCTCGCTCGGCTTGACCGCGATTCTGGTCCGCCCCAATGCCGATGCGCTGATCGCGAAATTCGTCAGCGCCAATCCCGGCAAGACACCGCCGTCGCATTTCGAGGTGATCATCAATTCGCTCGCCACGCCCAATCTCGGGGTGTGGTTCGTGCTGGGGATTGCCACGGTGACGCTGTTCGGCTTCACGCCCGGACAGTATTTCCTGCGAATCCGGGTCAGCCGCATTGATATCGACGGACCGGTCGGATTCGTTCGAGCACTCGCCCGGCAAGCGATCCTGATATTCGTGGTGCCCGCGCTCTTCACCGACGGCGACGGCCGCGGCATGCACGATCGGGCCACTGGCACGGCACTCACCTACAGCCGCTGAACAGCGCGTCCATTCGATTCGGCGGGATCCGAATCCTCACGAATAACTCATACATCCAGGTACATCATGGCTTTGCCATGTAAATGTCCGTCCGGCCGTGGCCCATTGTTCACCCCGTGTTGCCTTCGATCGGTATGGTCGCAGGCGGTCCGCCGGGGCGCACTCCACGAGCTAGCGAAACGGCGGATAGCTGTTGATGTGCTGATGGAGGATCGATGGGTACGGGCTACCGGGCTGCCGCGCGGAGTTTCAGCCGGCGGTCGCTGCTCGCGACCACCGGTCTGCTGGGCTTGGCGGCCACCGGTGCCGCGGTGAGCGCGGGCGTCAACGCCGCACCCGACGGCGACAGTGTGCAGAATGCCCTGCCGCACGGTCCGCAAACCATCTTCGGCATCGAACCCATCGTCCGCACCGACCGCGTGTACTCGGCCGCGCGCGGACGGCAGGTGGATGTCATCACCATCCTGCCGCCGGGCGTGCCCACCGAGGGCCTGCCCATGTCGTTGCTGCTGCACGGCCTGCACGGCACCGCCCGCACCGCCGCCATCGGCGATATCGGCGGGGTGCTCGCCGCGGCCGTGGCGGCCCGCCTGGTGCCCGCCTTCGGATTCATGGCCATCGACGGCGGCGACAATTACTGGCATCAGCACTTCTCCGGTGACGATCCGATGAGCATGCTGCTCGACGAAGCGCCCGGCTGGCTGGGCGCGCGCGGGCTCAATACCGAACCGTTCGCCTGCACGGGCACGTCGATGGGTGGGTTCGGCGCTCTGGTCTACGGTCGCCGTCGCGCCGAACGCGGTCGGCCCGCCAATGCCATTGCCGCAATCTCCCCGGGGCTGATCACCTCCTGGAACGAGATGAGCAAGCGCAACGCGTTCGCCACCGCCGAGGAATGGTCCGCGCTGGACCCGTTGCAGAACATCGCCAAACTCGGCCCGTCGCCCACAGGCGTGTGGGTGGGGGACCGCGACCGCTTCATCGACGGCTGCCGCCAGTTCATGGGCCGGGCGCGCCTGGAGGTCGCGCTGGTGACGCCGGGCGCGCACAACGACGAATACTGGAGCACCATCACTCCCGATGTCGTGCGGTTCCTGGGGTCGCACGTGCGCTGATCTCGCGCCCGAAACGTCGGGTTGCCGGTTGGGTGGGCGTACTCTTTTCAGATGCCGCGAGGCAGACGCGGCCATGTACCCCGTACCGCCGGAGGGATCACATGAATGTCTTTTCGCCAGGCTTCCAGGGCCGCCCCCGGCCCAAGACCGACCGGCTGCCGCCCGGCCAATACCTGACCGAGGATTTCCCGGTGCTGTCCGCGGGCCCCACCCCGCGCGTCGACCTGAACCGCTGGCAATTCACCGTCACCAATGAGACCGGCCGCCAATACGCCTGGAGCTGGCCGCAATTCATGTCACTGCCGCAGACCAAGCCGCACGTCGACATCCATTGCGTGACACGGTGGTCCAAACTCGACACCACCTGGCAGGGCGTCTCCCTCGACACCCTGCTCGAAAATGTCGAAACCCAAGCGGAATTCGCGGCCATCACCAGCTACGGCGGCTACACCACCAACCTCCCGCTGGAGGATCTGCTGGACGGCAAGGCCTGGATCGTGCACAGCTTCGGCGGTCAGGACCTCGACCCCGAACACGGCGGCCCCGCGCGGCTGCTGGTCCCGCACCTGTATTTCTGGAAATCCGCGAAATGGGTCAAGTCGATCCGCCTGCTCGACTACGACGAGCCCGGCTTCTGGGAAACCGCGGGTTATCACAGCTACGGCGACCCGTGGCGCGAACAGCGCTACCAGGGCGACTGAGGGTCCGCGCCGAAATGCGCTGGCAGCCAGCGGAACTCACCGCATCCCGCTTCGAAACCCCGTCCGCCCGCACCCTCGCCCTGCGCATCCCCGGCTGGCCCGGTCACCTCCCCGGCCAGCATGTGGACGTCCGTCTCACGGCTCCCGACGGCTACCACGCCGAGCGCACGTACTCGCTCGCCGCACCGGCTGACGGCGACGATATCGAGCTGACCATCCAGCGCGTCCCCGACGGTGAAGTCTCCACCTACCTCGTCGACGATTTCCCGATCGGCGCGCAGATCGAAACCCGCGGTCCTGTCGGCGGCTGGTTCACCTGGAACCCCGGTACCGGTGGCCCGGCCACGCTCATCGCGGGCGGCTCCGGCATCGTTCCCCTGGCAGCAATACTCCGGGCTCGCCGAAAGGCAATCTCGCCCAACCCTTTCCGGCTGATCTATGCCCTGCGTACCCCGGAAGATGTCTACTACCGCGATGAGCTTTTCGGCCTGGATTCCAGTGGAATACGTCTCAACCCGGCCGAATTATCCACCTCTGCAATGGGATTCGAGGCGCTGGGCGATATCGATGTCTTCCTCGCCTATAGCCGCAGTGCGCCGCCGGGCGACCCACGCGCACCGGGACGGTTGACGGCGGAGGAGATCGCGAAGCATTCGCTGCCGCCCGCGCCGGATGTCACCTGCTATGTCTGCGGCCCGACTCCATTCGTCGAATTCGCCGCCGCCGCACTGGTTTCCGCCGGTCACGATCCGGCGCTGATCAGAACCGAACGCTTCGGACCGACGGGAAGGTAGCCATGTCGCCCCAGTTCACCTCCCCGAACGGTTATCTCGACGGCAACGTCCTCGCCGGACTGCTCTCGGAGATCTTCGCCGCCGACCTCACCTCCTGCGGATGCCGCTGCGGCGCATGCGGAGTGGTGGAGCCGGTGGCCAGAGCCCTGGTCTACTTCTGCTGCCCCGGCACCGTCGCCCGCTGCTCGCACTGCTCGGCGGTGGTCCTGCGCATCACCACCACCCCCGCCGGCCGCTGGCTCGACCTGGGGGAGGGCGCGGCCCTCTGCCTCCCGATCCCCGAGCAATAGCTCCCAACTCCCGAGGGGCCGCCCGTCCGCGGGCAAAGGTCGATCGCGACGCACCGCCCACTCGGTGAGGGGGGAGTGGTGGCGAGGCACCCTCGCGACATGCCGCCACCAGAACCCGTGATCTTGGTCAGGACAGGGTGCGGCCCAGGAAATCGCGGATGAGCGAGGTGATTTCGGGGCCGTGGGATTCCAGGGCGAAGTGTCCGGCGTCGAGGAGGTGGAGTTCGGCGTCGGGGAGATCGCGCAGGTAGGCGCGAGCGCCGTCGGCTCCGAAGATCTCATCGTTCGCACCCCAGGTGATCAGGGTGGGCGGGCGGTGCTCGGCGAAATACTTCTGGAAGGCCGGGTAGCTGTCCAGATTGACCTTGTAGTCGACGAAGAGCTGGAGCTGAATCTCCTTGTTGCCCGGGCGATCCAGATAGGACTGATCCAGGGTCCAGGTATCGGGGCTGATCGATGCCAGCCGGTCGGCCGGAACTCCATGCGTGTACTGCCATTTGGTGGCCTCGGCCGTGAGCAGCTCGCGCGCGGCCGCCTCATGCGTGACCCGGTCCTCGGCGTGCGCGAACAGCAGCTCCCAGAACGGGGTGAAGCCTTCGAGATACGCGTTGCCGCTCTGTGCGATCAACGCGGTGACCCGCTCCGGATTGCGCGAGGCGATGCGCAGCCCGATGGGCGCGCCGTAATCCTGGATGTACAGCGCGAACCGCTCGACGCCGAGCGTATCGAGCAGTTCCAGGGTGATCTCGGTGAGCTTCTCGAAGCTGTACTCGAATTCGTCCACCTGTGGCATCGACGACTGCCCGAATCCGATGTGATCGGGCGCGATCAGGTGGTACCGGTCGCTCAGCTCACGCAGCAGCGTCCCGAACATGGCGGAGCTGGTGGGAAACCCGTGCAGCAGTACCAGTGTCGGGTTCGCTGGATCGCCCGCTTCCCGGTAGAAGACCTGCTGGCCCTGGATCTCGCGGGTGTGGTGTCGCACCGTGGTCATCGCTGTGTCCTAACGCTCGCGCCGATCTGTATAACCGGCTATCGATAGTTAGAAGGTTAGTGATCCACGGATCATTCCCACGCGCCCAAACTTTTTCGCCGGAGCTTCCCTCGCCGGGGGACTTCGTCGCCGGAAGTCTCGTCGCCGGGGGACTCTTCGCCGGAAAATGAGCGAGGCCCCACATCCCGAAGGATGTGGGGCCTCGAAGTTCGGTCGACCTTAGCGGCGGCGAATACTGCGCTGCACGCCACGCATCTTCGCGCCCGCGGGCAGCGGACCCTTCGGCAGCGCCGGTCCGCCACGGGTGGCGAGCGCCGACAGTCGGCCCTCGATGAGGTCCATGCGCTTGGCGTCGATATTGCGCGGCAGCTTGGTGAGATACCGCTGCAATTCCTTGAGCGGCACCTGATCACCCTCGTTGCCGATGACCACGTCGTAGATCGGCGTATCGCCGACCAGTCGCGAAACCTTCTTCTTCTCCTGCGCGAGCAGCGACTTCACCCGCTGCGGTGAGCCCTCGGCGACCAGCACCACGCCCGGCAGTCCGACCACACGGTGCACCGCGTCGAGCTGAGTGGTCGCCGCGACGCCCGGCGTCACCCGCCACTTGCCCTGCAGATTGTCGAGCACCCATGCCGCCGCTCCGGCCTGTCCCTCGGCCTTGGCGTACACGTTCTTCTGCACCCGCCGACCGAACAGGATGAACGCGGCCAGCGCACCGAGCAGCAATCCGATCGGCAGCAGGAACCACTGCAAACCGAAGATCAACCCGACCACCAGGAACAGCACCGTCACGCCGACGAACGCGCCGATCATCAGCGGCAGCAGCAGTTTGTCTTCCTTGCGCTGCATCTGGAACGCCTGCCACAGCTGCTGGCGGCGTTCCTTCGACGCCTGCTTGCGCGCCGCCTTAGCCGCGGCCTTCGCTTCCTTCGACGGGTTATTGCCGCCCTTACCTGCTGCCATGCGTCCAGGATAGTGTCCCGGTACCGCCCGGTTCGCGACGGGACCATTCGGGCGCGGCCATGTGACCTGAGTCTCAGTATTCGCAGTGCCGGGGGAGCCGAAATTCCGGCGATTCCGTGGTCTCCCCGGCCACTCGTCCCGATCGGGGCTCTCGCGGAACTGCTTTGCGTCGATCGCTGGTCGAACCGAGTCACCGGTGCGCGGCCCTCCCCCGGCTGGGCTCCGATGAGCGGGAGCAGTCGCACGCCGTCGCCGAGGAGCCGGTGCCGAGCCACGGCGCGGCCGCGCCTGATTGAGCCCGACTGCACGGTCTGATTCCGCGACGCGCCGTATCGGCCGTAACAGCTGCGGGTGCGCGTCGGATTCCACACTGCGAGAGTTCAATTCGAGCCGAGAGGGCAGTCCGATCACACTGCATGCCAATCCTGGATTCGGTTCGTTCACCCTGGTCGATGTCGAAACCTCCGGGTTGCGCGCGGCCGAGCATCGGGTGCTGTCGGTGGCGGCGCTGACGCTCGGCGACGACGGCCGGGTGGAACATGAATTCCACACCCTGGTGAACCCGGGCTGCGATCCCGGCCCGGTGGAGATTCACGGGTTGACCCGGGAAAAGCTGCACGGCGCACCGACATTCGAGGCAATCCGGCCGAGACTCGCGGAATTGCTCACCGGCCGCGTCATGGTCGCGCACAACGCCTCGTTCGATTACGGCTTCCTGAGCGAGGAATTCACCCGCGCCGGAGCGACACTGCCGGTCGAACGGCAGTTGTGCACGCTCGCCTTCGCACGCCGACTCGCGCCGCCCACCGCGAATTTCAAACTCGGCACGCTCGCCGCGCACTACGGTGTGCGGCAAACCCGCGCGCACGACGCGCTCGACGACACCCGGGTATTGGCGGGCGTCCTGCACGGATTGATGTCCGACGCCCGGCGATTCGGTGTCTCGCCCCCGCTCATGCCGCCGCAACTCGATCAGCGTCGATCCTCGCAGCGCTGGCCGAAAACCCGCACCGGCCCGAAGGCACTGTGCCCCTTCGCCTATCCCGGCCGGTTCCAGGAACACGGCCGCCTGGTGCAGGGCATGAAGATCGCCATCACCGGCGAAACCCGCATGGAGCGTTCGGCTTTGGCCGCCCGCGCAGAAGCCGCCGGTCTGGATGTCACCACTTCGCTCAGCCGCCGCACCAGCGTGCTGGTGACAAACGAGTCGCGATCGGAGAGCCGCAAGGTGCGCGATGCCGTCGAATTCGGCACCGCCCTGCTCACCGAATCGGCGTTTCTTGCACTGCTCACCGATATCGCACCCGGCACGGCCAAAGGTGCGACCGGCACAACTGAGGGCACGTCGGGTTCCGCCGAGGGCGCATCCGCCGGGACCGCGAAATCGGCGGCCCGGCAACGCTCTTCGGGACCGCTATCGGGCCGCCGGTTTCTCGTGCTCGGCGGCACCCACGCTCAGCGCGCCGCCGCGACGGCCGATCTCACCGCACGAGGAGCCTCCGTCGCGGTGAATCTCTCGGCGAGTGTCACCGATGTGCTGGCATTGTCCGACGCCGCATCCGACCGCCGATACGGCAGAGCGGTGGGTGTTGGCCTGCCGATCCACGGCCCCGAATGGCTGACCGCCGGGGAATCCACAGCCGCCCAACAGGAATCCGCAGTGCACCCGAATCAACCCCGGCCGGACGCCGAACCCGGCCTGCCCGCCCGATCCGAACCGATCGCGTCCGAACCGCCAGCGGTCGAGGCGCTGTCCCTGGCCCGGGGCCAGGTGATGGATCTTCCGGTCGACGAATGCGGCGGCGAATGGACCCTGCGCGCGTCGTGGAAACAGAATGGCGGCTGGGAGGTGGATCTGGTCGCCTTCCTGCTCACCGATGACGAAATGGTCACCGGTGACGCGGATTTCGTGTTCTACAACCAGCGATCCGCCCCGGGCGCGGAGTTGGCGGTGGAGGGACCCAGCGAGCAATCGCTGACCATCTCACTGGATCATCTCCCCGAGCACTGCCGCCGGATCGCCATCGCCGCTGCCATCGACGGCGCGGGCATCACCTTCGGCGATGTGGGAGCCATCGAGATCGAGGCCGCGCCGGGCGGCGACCAGGCCGTGATCGCCCGCGCCACCCTCGACGCCGCCACCGAGGAGCGAACCCTGCTACTCGCCGAGGTGTATCAGCGCGGCGAGACCTGGCGATTGCGGGCGGTGGGGCAGGGGTACGCCACCGACCTCGCGGCGTTGGCGACCCGCTACGGCATCACGGTCGCCTAACCCGCCGATTTGGCCTTATCGCGAATCGTGTCGGCCAGTTGGCTGGGCATCGGTTCGTGCCGGGCGTAGTTGCGGGTGAAACTCGCCGCTCCATGTGCCAGGGACCGTAGGTCGACCGCGTAGCGGGAGAGTTCGAGTTCGGGGACTTCGGCTCGAATCTCGGTGCGGCCCAAAGTGACCGGTTCGGTGCCGAGAACTCGGCCGCGGCGTCCGGAGAGGTCGACGAGGATGGGGCCGACGTATTCGTCGGCGACGATCACCCGGACTTCGGCGATGGGTTCGAGCAGATTCATCCGAGCCGCGCTCGCGGCTTCGCGCAGGGCCAGGCCGCCTGCCATTTGGAAGGCCGCGTCGGAGGAGTCGACCGAATGGGCTTTGCCGTCGTACAGCGTGATTCGCACATCGATCAGCGGATATCCCGCCGCGACGCCGCGGGCGGCTTGAGCGCGAACGCCCTTCTCCACCGAGGGGATGAACTGGCGCGGCACCACGCCGCCCACCACCTTGTCGACGAATTCGATACCCGAGCCGCCGGGCAGGGGAGCAACCTCGATCTCGCAGATGGCGTACTGCCCATGCCCGCCCGACTGTTTGACATGCCTGCCCTTACCGGAAGCGGTGCTGGCGAACGTTTCCCGCAATGCCACCCGATGCTCGATGACATCGACATTGACCCCGAACCGGGCACGCAACCGTTCCAGCGCCACATCCCGATGCGCCTCACCGAGACACCACAGCACCAGCTGATGGGTATGCGGATTCTGTTCCAGCCGCACCGTCGGATCCTCGGCCACCAGCCGCGACAGCCCGATCGAGAGCTTGTCCTCATCGGCCTTGCTGTGCGCGTTCACCGCCACCGGCAGCAGCGGATCCGGCATCGACCACGGTTCGATGAGCAGCGGGGAATCCTTGGCGGACAGGGTATCCCCGGTCTCGGCGCGGGACAGCTTGGTCACGCAGACGATGTCGCCCGCGATGCCCTGACCCAGCGGCCGCTGCTGCTTCCCGAACGGAATCGACACCGCGCCGATGCGCTCATCGGAATCGTGATCCTCGGCTTCCGCGCCGATCCGATGACCCCACACGTGCACGGTGTCATCGGCCCGCAGCGTCCCGGAGAACACCCGCACCAACGACATTCGCCCCACATAGGGATCCGAGGCGGTGCGAATCACCTCGGCGGCCAGCGGCGCTTTGGGATCGCACACCAGCGGCGTGGGCTTGCCACCGCACAGCGCGGACACGGGATGCTCTGCGGGAGTGGGGAATCCACGCGTGATGAGATCCAGGATCTCCACCGTCCCCAGCCCCTGCTTCGCGCCCTCCGGCGGTGGCGCGGCGATCAGCACCGGATGGAAACTGCCTCGCGCGACCGCCTTTTCGAGATCCGGCACCAGCGTGGCCAGGTCAATCTCCTCGCCACCGATATACCGCTCCATGAGCGTCTCGTCCTCGGACTCGGCGATGATGCCCTCGATGAGCCGATTGCGCGCCTGCTCCAGCAACTCCAGTTGCTCATCGGAGGCGGGTGTTTCGGTGTGCGCGCCCGCGGAGTAGTCGTACACATGCTGCGTCAGCAGATCGATCAACCCGGTCACCGGCCGATGCCCATCCGCACCCTTGGCCCCGTACACCGGAAGATGCAGCGGCAGTATCGATTCCGCCCGCCCGCCGCCGAGTATCTGCCCGCAGGTCGCGGTCATATCCTCGAAATCGGCTCGCGCGGTATCCAAGTGGGTGAGCACGATGGCGCGCGGCATGCCGACGCTCGCGCATTCCTCCCACAGCGCCAGCGTCGTTCCGCTCACGCCCTCCACCCCGGCGGCGGCCGAGAGCACGAAAAGGGCCGCGTCCGCTGCTCGCAGACCGGCCCTGAGTTCCCCGACGAAATCCTGGTAGCCGGGGGTGTCGAGTAGGTTGATCTTCGTCCCGTCCCAGCCCATCGGCACCACCGACAATTGCACCGAGCGATGTTGTCGCTGCTCGATATCGTCGTAGTCCGAGACGCAGGTGCCGTCCTCCACCCGCCCGGCTCGGGGCACCGCGCCCGTGGCGACCGCGAGGGCCTCCACCAGCGTCGTTTTGCCCGATCCGCTGTGGCCGACCAGCACCACATTGCGGATATCGTCGGGCCGTTCGGCCGTGACTACCTTGCCATTCGCGCCTGCCGACGCGGTTCGCTCGACCATAAGGCTCGCTCCGGGGTCGATTGCTGCGGTACTTCGAGCTTCCCACCGGCAGCCCGCCCGCGTCCACGATTCCGGCGGAATCGCCCCGTCATCCCGGCGCGTTTTTGGCCGGGATCCACACCATCGGAGCATGCACTGCGGCGTGTGGATCCCGGCCAAAAGCATGCCGGGATGACGGGGGAACTATGACGAGGAGCTATTAGGAACCGAAGCGCGCGAGCACGCTGGTGGCCTCCTGCGAGGCCGCGCCGCCTTGCGCGAGATGCGCCATCTCCGGGGCGATTTCGCGCCCGTGATGCTCCATCGCCTGCGCGTAGAGCCGACCCGCGCGGTACGAGGACCGCACCAGCGGACCCGCCATCACACCGGCGAAACCGATCTCATTGGCCATATCGGAGTGCTGTACGAACTCCTCGGGCTTCACCCAGCGATCGACCGGATGATGCCGCGGCGACGGCCGCAGGTACTGGGTGATGGTCAGAATGTCGCACCCGGCCTCATGCAGATCGCGCATGGCCTGGGTGACCTCTTCGGGCGTCTCGCCCATACCGAGGATCAGATTCGACTTGGTGACGAGCCCGGCCTCGCGAGCGGCGGTCAGCACCGCGAGCGAGCGCTCGTACCGGAACGCCGGGCGAATCCGCTTGAAGATGCGTGGCACCGTCTCGAGATTGTGCGCGAGCACCTCGGGCCGGGTGGAGAAGACCTCCGCCAGCTGTTCGGGCACCGCGTTGAAATCCGGGATCAGCAGTTCGACACCGGTATGCGGATTCAGCTTCTTGATCGCGCGCACGGTCTCGGCGTACAGCCACGCCCCGCCGTCCTCCAGATCATCGCGGGCCACGCCCGTGATGGTCGAGTACCGCAGTCCCATGGCCTGCACCGATTCGGCCACGCGCCGGGGCTCGTCGCGATCGAGTGCGGCGGGTTTGCCGGTGTCGATCTGGCAGAAGTCGCAGCGCCGCGTGCACTGTTCACCGCCGATGAGGAAGGTGGCCTCGCGGTCCTCCCAGCATTCGAAGATGTTGGGGCAGCCCGCTTCCTCGCAAACCGTGTGCAGCCCTTCGCGTTTCACCAGACCCTTGAGCTCGGTGTACTCCGGGCCCATGGTCGCCTTGGTGCGAATCCACTTGGGTTTGCGCTCGATCGGGGTCTCGGCGTTACGCGCCTCGATGCGCAGCAGTTTGCGTCCGGCGGGTGCGGAGGCGGCGGTCGAGCCCGGCCGGGGTGCGGCGGGATCGGGGGTGTTCGATGTCGGGGTATCGACGGAGGTCACTCAACTCACCCTACGCTCGTGATCATTCGGCCTTGGCGGCCACCGGTGCGGTGACGGCGGCGGTCCTGGGCAGATGGTGTTCGGTGATGGGCAGATCGCCGTTCAGGGCGCGTGCGATGGCCTCGGCGACCAGCGGGCTCACCTCGGCGACGGTGACCTCGCGGCCGAGCTCGCGGGTCAGCGTGGTGACCCCGGCATCGCGGATACCGCACGGCACGATGGCATTGAAGCCGTCCAGGCTGGAATTGCAGTTGAGCGAGACCCCGTGCAGGGTCACCCCGCGCTGCACCCGCACGCCGATGGCCGCGACCTTGCGTTCGGGCAGGAACTCCGAGGCGGGCAGCCAGACGCCCGAACGTCCTTCCACCCGACCGGTTTCCAGCCCGAGCTGCGCGCAGACATGGATGAGGGCTTCCTCCAGCCGGCGCACGTACTTGACCACGTCGACCGGTTCGGCGAGCCGGATGATCGGATAGCCGACCAATTGCCCCGGCCCGTGCCAGGTGATTTTCCCGCCGCGATCGACCTCCACCACCGGGCTGCCGTCCATGGGCAGATCCTGGGCTTCGGTGCGCCGTCCGGCGGTGAAGACGAAGGGATGCTCGAGCAGCAGCAGCCGATCCTGGCCGATGCCGTCGGCGCGCTCGGCGGCAATGCCGCGCTGCAACTCCCACGCCCGCGTGTACTCGATCAGACCCAGTTCCTGGACCAGCAGGGGTGTGCTGTCGAACCGGGCGGATGCCCCACGGTGTGCCGGGGCGGTGACCGTCTTGCTGTCGCTCACCTCTGCGACGCTACGCCATCGTCGAGGATGATCTGCATCAGCGTCAGGTCCATCCAGCGGCCGAACTTCTGGCCGACCTGAGGCATCTGCCCGACGATCGCGAAGCCGAACTTCTCGTGCAGCGTGATGGAGACCTGGTTGGAGGTCTCGATGGCGGCGATCATGACGTGCACGTCACCGCGCCGCGCCCGCTCCAGCAGTTCGGTCATGAGAGTTCTCGCGACTCCCCGCCGGTGGAAACGATCGGCGACATACACCGAATTCTCCACGGAGAAGCGGTAACCCGACTTGGGCCGGAACTGCCCGTAGCTGGCGTACCCGGCCACCGCGCCGTCGATCTCGGCGACCAGGATCGGGCATCCGGCGGCGGTCCGAGCGTCGAACCAGGCCTGCCGCTCGGCGAGGTCGGCCGGTTCGGTATCCCAGATGGCGGTGGTCTCGGCGATGGCGTTGTTGTGGATCGCCAGGATCTCCGGCAGATCGCTTTCCCGCGCATCCCGCACCAGCAGTTCGGTGGCTACCGGCTGAGAGGTCTCATTGCTCACCCGGAACACGCTATCCGCGCACCCCGTGTGATCTGTATCGCGCCCGTCGCAGCGCGCTCGAATCAGGAGCGGTGGCCGACGGTGGCGGCCAGCGCCGCGCCGATGGTGTGATGCTGAAAGGGATATCCCGCTTCTTCCAACGCGGTGGGAATCGCCCTGGGACCGTGCAGGATTCCCTCATCGGCGAGTTCACCGACCACCGCCCGTAATGCGAAGGCGGGCACCATCAATGGCGTGGGCCGATGCAGCGCGCGCCCGATCGCGCGGGTGAATTCCGCATTGGTCACCGGGCCGGGTCCGACCATATTCACGGGACCGTGGAGTGAATCGTTGGTGAGCGCGAACATGATCGCGCCGATCTCATCGTCCAGCGAGATCCACGGAACGTATTGCCGCCCACTGCCCAACCGTCCGCCCAGCCCCAAAGAGTAAAGGGGATAGAGCATTGCGAACATGCCGCCCTGTTTGGCGAGCACGACCGCACTGCGCAGCAATACGGTGCGCACCCCCGCGTCGACGGCGGGTGTGGTGGCGGCTTCCCAGTCCCGACACAGTCCGGCCAGGAATCCCGTTCCGGCGGGCGAACTTTCGGTCATGACGCGGTCGCCGCTGCTGCCGCCGTAGTAGTGCACCCCGCTCGCGTTCACGAGCGTCGGCACCCCCGCGGCGGCGGCAGCGGAGGCCAGCACGTCGGTCGGGACGATGCGACTGTCCCGCAGTTCCTGCTTGTAACTGCCGTTCCAGCGACGCCGCCCGATGCCCGCGCCGCAGAGATTCACCACGGCGTCGGCATCGCGCAGCGCACGATCGTCGAGGTCGGCTCGCGTTGGATCCCACTGGAATTCATCGCGAGCGTGGGCGGGACGGCGCACCAGGCGAACCACCTGGTGCCCGTCGCGGCGCAGAGCCGCGACGAGCGCCGTCCCGATCAATCCGGAGGAACCGGCGACCACGACTTTCATACCAACCCTTACAGGCCGAGGTCGCCCTCGAAGGCCGCCTCTTCCAGCCGGTGCCGGATGGTGGTGAGGAAGCGGCCCGCGTCGGCGCCGTCGATGAGCCGGTGATCGTAGGTCAGCGGCAGGTAGGCCATCGAGCGGATGCCGATGAATTCGCTACCGCTATCGCTGATCACCATGGGGCGCTTGACGATCGCACCCGTGCCCAGCATCGCCGCCTGCGGCGGGAGCAGGATCGGGGTGTCGAACAGCGCGCCCTGCGAACCGATATTCGTGACGGTGAAGGTGCCGCCCGCGAGCTCGTCCGGCTTGAGGCCGCCATTGCGCGCCCGGTTGGCGATATCGGCGATGGCGCGAGCCAGGCCCGCCAGCGACAGGTCGTTGGCGTTGTGGATGACCGGGGACAGCAGGCCCTGTTCGGTGTCCACGGCGATACCCAGGTTGACCACCGAGTGGTAGGTGATCTCGTTGGTCTCCTCGTTGTAGGAGGCGTTGACGTTCGGGTGCACCCCGAGCGCCTCGATCGCCGCCTTCGCGAAGAACGGCAGGAACGTGATGTTCACGCCCTCGCGCGCCTTGAACGCTTCCTTGGCCTTGGTGCGCAGCGCGACGACCTTGGTGAGGTCGACCTCGTGCACCTGGGTGAGCTGCGCTGTGGTTTGCAGCGACTCACGGGTCTTGGCCGCGGTGATCTTGCGGATGCGGCTGGCCTTCTGGACCGTGCCGGGCAGGTGCGACAGGTTCGGCTTCGGGGCAGCGGCGGCGGGCGCGGCGGCCGGAGCAGCCGCGGCCGGTGCGGCAGCGGCGGGAGCCGGAGCCTTCTTGGCCTCGGCGGCGGCGAGCACATCCTGCTTGCGGATGCGGCCGCCGACACCGGAACCGGTGAGGGTGGCGAGGTCGACGCCGTTCTCGGTGGCGAGCTTACGGACCAGCGGGGTCACGTAGGGGCCGCCGCCATTGGTGGAGGGCTCGTCCGCCGGGGTCGCCGCGGCCGGAACCGGGGCGGGCTTCGGGGCCGGAGCCGCCGGAGCCGGGGCGGGCGCGGGAGCCGGTGCGGCGGCCGCGGGAGCCGGGGCCGGAGCGGCCGGGGCAGGCGCCGGAGCGGGTGCCGCCGGGGCGGGTGCGGGAGCGGCAGCCGGTGCGCCACTTCCGATTACGCCGAGCTGACCGCCGACATTGACGACATCGTCTTCCTGCGCGGTGATCTCCAGCAGCGTGCCGGCGACGGGCGAAGGGATCTCGGTGTCGACCTTATCGGTGGAGACCTCGAGCAAAGGCTCATCGACCGCGACCGAATCGCCGACCTGCTTGAGCCAGCGGGTGACGGTGCCCTCGGTCACGGACTCGCCGAGTTCGGGCATCTTCACCGGCGTGCCGGAAGCGGCTTCGGCGGCGGGTGCGGGGGCTGCGGCAGCGGGCGCCGGTGCGGCGGCCACGGGCTGCGGGGTGGGTTCCGGTGCGGGGGCCGGGGCAGGTGCTTCGGCCGGAGCCGGGGCGGCGGCGGGGGCCGGAGCCTCGCCCGCGTCACCGATCACGCCGAGTTCGCCACCGACCTCGACCACATCGTCTTCCTGCGCCACGATCTTGACCAGTACGCCGGCGGTGGGAGACGGGATCTCGGTGTCGACCTTGTCGGTCGATACCTCGAGCAACGGCTCGTCGACCTCGACCGTGTCCCCTTCCTGCTTCAGCCACCTGGTCACAGTGCCCTCGGTGACGCTCTCACCAAGAGCTGGCATCTGGACGGAGAAGGCCATGTCCGTTGACTCCTCTGACTGCTCGTCGGGTTAAACAGTTTGTCTCCGGCGGGCTTTCATCGCGGGTCGCGATGTAGGTCCAACCGCCACCGATCATTCTGTGGCATCCGGAGATCCATGTTGGTTCTTGTTCCAGCTGCCATCCTTGCACTCCGCCGCGTGCAACGTGTCACAGGGCGGCCCTTCCCCGAACCTCGCGGCGTCGCAAACCCGATGGTGAGGCCCCCGAACGCCATTCCAGCAGGGGTAATAGCCGCCCGCTCCTGAACGCCACCCAAGAAGTCCCTGAGCAGCGCCTTCGAACCCCCGCCACCCCCTGTCCACCCATTCCCACCGCTGGCAATATCGAATTACCGGCGGTGCCCCACCCGTCCGGGAAGGAGGCAACGCCATGAGTTTCCTGGATTTCCTATCCCGAAGCTCCTCGAAGACCACAACCCCGTCCGACCTGACCCACCTCATCACCTGGACCCGGTCACACCACGGCGTAGAAGCCTTCATAGAACCCCGCACCACGGTCACCGACGTAACCGCCGTCCTGGTAGCCCACGACGGCGAATGGACCCGCCGAGTAGTAGGCGAACGAGGCGCCCACCGCCTCTCCACCACCCTGAAGATCCCCGTCTACGACGTCCGCAAAACCGGCTACCCCCAACGCATGCGAGACCACGACGCCCGCCGCCGCATAGAACAACAACGCGCCCGGCGCGACTACTGATCCGCGGTCTCCGAGTCGCCCGAGGCGATAGGCGCTACCAATTCGGCGGCGACGCGAGACTGACTTCCCCACTGCTCTTTTCGACTCGAACGGGGACATTGCCAGCCAGGGCGGCGGAAATCTCGCCGCGATCGAGGAATGCGACCGCGTCGTAGGGGAAATACCAATCGGAATCGGTTTCGACGATCGCGTTGTCGACGATTCGAACCTCTCCCAGCGCATTGCCGGCTGCCAATTCCGCGAGCTTTCGCTCGGCCAGCGCCCTTGCGGCTTCCAGCGTCACGTTCATCACCTGTACCTCAATACGTAGAAGGACTGAAAGCCGTCGAAAACGGCTTCGGCTCCGCTCTGCCCGTCGAGGAACCGCACGGTTCCCTGCTCGTTGATGACATTGAAGACATGACCTACCTGGCCCGGGCCCCTCGATGCAAACACCACGCCGCGCGCGCCGCCACCTGCATCGGACAGAATTTGCTCGATCTCGGCGCGACCGGTGGTCGCCGCGAATTTCGCGCCGAAATGTTCCTCCAGCACCGAGATTGCCGCCGGACCGTGTACCGGTGCGGACAGTTCGAGTCCATCCAGCACACGATCGGTCGTGATCACACAGTTCACGCAATTCATCGTGCCGCTGCCCGGGTTCACGGTGCGAATCAGTGCCAGTAGTTCGTCTGCCGGTGCGCTGCTGCCTGCGGGCGGAAACCTCAGCAGCGTAACTTTCGCCTCATCGACCCACTTCGCTATTTTCGCGAGTAGCGGGCGTATCCGGCCGACGAGGGGCCTCATCGTCTTCGCGGTGATTGCCGCTGCGCGAGTTGCCAGTTCGCTGATAATTGACGCGACGCGGCGAGCCTTGAAGGCGAGGCGGGCGGCCACGGCGATGTTGCCGAATTCGGAGAGACCTGCGGTTACGGGGACGGCCGCAGCGAAGAGGGTTTCGGCGAAGGCGGTTTCGACGGCGAATTCTTTTAGTTCTTCGAGGATTTGGTGGTGGGCTTCGTCGAGGTGCTGGGCGTAGGAGCCGCAGGCTTCGGCGAGGGTTTGGCAGATGTCGGCGAGGGTGTGCAGGTCGGATTGATGGGTGGCGCAGGTGGCGATGGTGATGGGGATTTCAGGGGATTGTTGGTTGTTCAGGAGGGCTATCGCGTCGGGGATGCGGAGGGCGAGGGTGCGGAGGTCGGCGGCTGTTGTGAACCAGGCGGTTTGGGCGGCCCGGAGTTTGTCCTGGTGGCCGTTGGGCCAGGCCGCTCCTACGAGGTCTTTGATGAAGGACCAGCCGAAGGGTTCGGGGATGCCGTCGCCTGCGGCCGGCAGGGCTTGGGGAACTACGCAGGGGATCGGCCAAGCCGGGGGAGCGGGTGGGGGAGTCAGGTCGTTGAAATTCGCGGCGGCTTCGCCTGTTTCGTGGTTGTACGCGCCGGTGGTTATGAGGTCGGCGGTGGTCGACGATGCGGTGATCAGGCGTTCGGAGGTGGCGAGGGCGAGTCCTGCGGCTTCGTCGTACGCTGCGGCCCACGATTGGCCGATGCTGTCACTGCCGGCCATACCCGCGCCCGCATTGAGAACGCCGAGCAGTGCCATGTGAGTGGTGGCCGCGTCTTGCGCGATCGTGCCGAACACCTCTGCCGCGGAATGGTATTCGGTGACTCGGCAGAGGATCAGTGGGACCGTAGGCGCGCTCATGGCAACCTCGCGACCTGCTGCTCATGAGACGCTTCGCCGCCGAGCTCGACGCGCGTCGCGTTCACGGCCACATTCCGAGGTTGGTTTCACCGACCGCGCGATAAGTGTTCCGGGCGCTATTCAGCCTGCTGCGCAATTCGCCCAGGGCCGTTCGCATTTCAGCGACCCCGGCCAACCGCGCGTCATGTGCCGCACGATGCCCGGCGGCCGCCTCACCGACCCAGGTCACATGCAGCGCGTCGACACGCTCTTCGATCGCCCGGACCTGCTGTTCGATCGATGTTTCCAGCGCGGTCGTAGCGTCTATGAGCCGTTGCAGCCCATCGAGATCCACTCGATAGTCACCCACGGCTCACCGCCGCGGGCAGATCCAGACTCGCCCCTGCCGAGTCGACCGCCGATGCCCACGCCCGATCGTGTGCCTCGAACTCCCCGGCCGCTTGTCGTAGCAGCCCCGCATCCGCCTGGAACGAATCGATGATCCGCCGAGCGCCACGCTCCCATTCGGCCCACGGTCCTTCATGCGACCCGGCCGCCGCCCCAACCCATTCCCCGCCGATGAACTCCCGCACCGCACGCATATGCGCGTCGACGCGCTCGCTCAGCTCCCGCGCGGACCCCTCCAACGCATCGGCCGCAGCACGCAGTTCGACCGGATCGACATCCACCCCAATGCCCACGCACACGAGATTAGCTGTTGCGGGCGACAAGTGGGCAATATTCCGCCGCGCATGTGAATAGCCAGATTGTCGGAGTTTTCACTCCGCGGCAGGGCTGCGGATAGCAGCCCTGCCGAACTTCAGTTACTCGGAAGCAATCGCCTCGAGCGTGGCGATCAGCGTGCGCACCGGCACACCCGTTCCGCCCTTACCCGTGTACCCGAACACCCCACCGGTGTTGTACGCGGGCCCCGCGACATCGAGATGCGCCCACTGCACACCCTCGGGTACGAATTCCTTGAGAAACAGTGCGGCGGAAAGCATTCCACCCCACCGATGCGGAGCGACATTCGCCAGATCCGCGATCTTGGAGTTGATATCTCCGCGCAGCTCGGCGGGAAGCGGCATGGCCCAACCGTTTTCACCCACCGACTGAGAGATCCGAGCCACCCGATCCCGGAACTCATCGGTCCCCATGACACCCGGCGTCCGGGTGCCCAGCGCCACCATCTGCGCCCCCGTCAAGGTCGCGACATCGATGATGTAATCCGGATCATCCTCTCCCGCACGCACAATCGCGTCGGCGAGAATGAGCCGCCCCTCGGCATCGGTATTGATCACCTCGACGGTGGTCCCGCCGTACTGCACCAGCACATCACCGGGCCGCTGCGCCGTGGCCGACGGCATATTCTCCGCCATCGGCACCGTCGCGGTAACCGTGATCGGCAGACTCAGCCGAGCCGCGAGCAGTGTGGTGGCGATGACCGCCGCCGCCCCGCCCATATCGGAGGTCATATTCTCCATGCTCTGCGCGGGCTTGATCGAAATGCCGCCGGTATCGAAGGTGATCCCCTTGCCGATCAACGCGACCCGCTGATCGCCACCCGCATAGGTGATTCGAATCAACCGAGGCGGCCGCGACGACCCCTTGCCGACCCCGATGATCCCGCCGTACCCCTTGGCCGCCAGCTCGTTCTCATCGAGAATCTCCACCTGCAACCCCGCTGCGGTAGCCAATTCCGCTGCGCGATTGGCGAATTCGGCCGGGAACAACTCGTTCGGCGGCGTATTCACGAAATCCCGTGCGGTGGCAACGGCTTCGGCGATCGCCTGCGACCGGAACAGCTCCTCTTCCCCGAATCCCGCGTCGGGCACCAGCAATTCGATCCGCCGCACCGGCTGGTCATCGGCCTTCGGCGCGCTCTTGGCCGACCGGAACGCGGTGAACTGGTACGCCCCGAGATAGAACCCCTCGGCAGCCGCACCCAAATCCACGCCGGACAGCACGGTGACCGCGGTCCCGACCCCGGTCAAGGCCCGCGCCGCCGCACCCGCGGACTTGCGCACCTGTTCGGCATCGATCTTCTCCGCCGCGCCCAGCCCGACCGCGAGCACGAAATCCACGTCCAGCCCACTCGGCGCGGGCACCCGGGTGATCTCCTCGGATTTGCCCTTGGCCCCGACCGCCCGCAGCGAACTCAGCAGCGCCGCACGCGTATCGGCATCCAGTACATCCTCGAACGCGTCCGCGGGCGCGATGACCGGCCCGTCCTCCGACGACGTCAGTCCGATGACCAGAGCATCGGCCGCGCCGATGCTCTCGGTGCGCACCAATTCCGGCCCGAGCGAACGATCTGCAACAGCTGTCATGCGCCCCAGGCTACTGCGCGACTGTCGCGCTCACCCGCCCGGCGCGCCCCGTATTCGCTCCCGGTGAACGTGATACGCCCCGGTCGAGCGCTTATGCGCGCGGCATCGGACGCTTCGGCTCGAGCGGATCGTGTGCCGGAACACGCCCGCCGGCCGAGATTGCGTGCGCGAACTTCCCAGTCGCTCGTGTCATACCGCTGCCGTGCCTCGGAAATACCGCGCCTCGACACCGTCGAGCAGCAATTCGATGCCGTCCGCGAGCAACCGATCGAAGTCCGTATCGAGCCCGTCCGCGTCGTCGGCGAGATAGCGCACCAGCGTCGGATGCGTCTCGGGCGTGACGAGTTGCATCGGATGCTCCGCACTCACCCCCACGGGCGTTCGCTCCGATCCGGGCAGCAGCGCCAATCCCTGCACCAGCCCCGACAGCGACAGATAGATCGACAGCATGATGTCCCGATTCATCCCCGGCAGATCCAGCGCCGCGAACGACCGCTCCAGGGTGTCCAGCAGTGCGAGCCCGAGTGGCGGCCGAGTCTGCGCGAGTACCGGCAGCATCCACGGATGCAGCCGGTAGAGCTGCCATTCCGCGACCGCCTCGGCGGTGAGCCGAGCCCGCCATCCCGGTGCGGCGGCGGGTGCGGGCCGCGCTCCGATCACGTATTCGGCCATTTCGGCGAGCAACGCGTCCCGATCGGCGAAGTGCCGATACAGCCCGGTCGTAGCCACCCCGAGCTCGGTCGCCAGCCGCCGCATGGTCAGTCCGTCGATCCCGTCCCGGTCCGCCAATTCGATTGCGGCCCGCACGATTCCGACATTCGTGAGCCGCTCCGGCCGAACCTTGCGCGGTGCCGGTGCGGCGAACTTGCGCCCCCGATACGCGCGCGCCTGACAGGACCGCGAGCAGTACTGCCGCCGCCGTCCGCGCTCCCGCTGCGGAACCTCGTCACCGCACACCGCGCATTTCATCACACCACCAAGTGTGACGAATTGGTCGTAACACCACGCATCGACCCCTACTTTGGAAATCGGAACACCGTTCACACCGAGGAGGAAAAGCATGCAGAACCAGCCGCAGGTCCGTCGCGCCGAACTGTCCGAGGCGACCGAGGTGGCACGCGTCTTCGCCCGCGCCGCCCTCGATGAGGCGGTCACCGCCTGGGTGCTGGAGGACAGCCCCGAGGCCGTCGAGTACTTCCGCAATGAACGCGCTCCGGAGATGATCACCAATGCCCTGCAGGAGGACCAGGTCTGGCTCGCGGGTTCGGGTTCGGATATCTGGGCGGTGTCGATCTGGCAGACGGTCACCTCCGCGGACCGCTTCGAAACCGAGGCCGCGGAACTGCGCGCCCTGGCCGGGCAGGTGCCGGGCCGTCCGTTCGAGCGCATCACCGCGGTCACCACGGCCCTGGCCGCCCGGCATCCCCGCGAGTTCCCGCATCAGTATCTCCAGGTCATCGTGACCCTCCCGGAGTTCCGGGGTAAGGGCGCGGGCGCGGCCATCATCACCGACCGCGTGAAATCGGCCACCACCCCGGCCTATCTGGAAGCGAGCACGGAGCGTTCGCAGCGCCTGTACGAGCGCTGCGGTTTCGCTCGCATCGGTGATCGGATCGAGCTGCCCGATAACGGCCCGACCTTGCGTCCCATGTGGTTTCAGAGCTGAATTCGGTTGCGTCCGGCCCGCCGATGCGCGACGGTGGGCCGAACATGAACGAGAAAGAAATGGTCCGCCTGTCCAAGCGCCTGTCGAGCTGGCTCCGGCATAACCCGGATGCCATCGGCTTGCGACCGGACGAGGCAGGGTGGGTGCGGGTTCAGGACCTGCTGAGCCAGGCCGCCGCCCACAGTCGCGGTTTCACCCGCGCCCAGCTCGATCTGGTGGTCGAGCAGAACAATAAGAAGCGCTTCGAATTCGACGCTTCCGGCACCTCGATTCGCGCCCGCCAGGGCCATTCGATCGAGGTCGATCTCGGGTACACGCCCGCCGATCCGCCGGAAATCCTCTATCACGGCACCGCCGAACGCACCCTCGGCCTGATCATGGCCGAGGGTCTGCTGCCCATGCGGCGGCATGCCGTGCACCTGTCCGCCGATATCGCCACCGCGGTGAATGTCGGTGGCAGACATGGCCGTCCGGCGGTGCTGCGGGTCGATACCGTCGCCATGCGGGCCGCCGGTCACGAATTCTTCGTCACTGGCAATGGCGTGTGGCTGGTGGACGCGGTGCCGCCGCAGTATCTCGAATTGCTGCCCACACCTCGGTAATCGGACAGGTCGAGAGCCGTCAATCGGCATCGACGTCCGATTGACCCGGATCCGAACCCGCCGCCTCGTCGCGGCAAATACCCTGGATATGACACCGCAGTCGGGCATACCGCGCGGTGTCCACGACCTGGAGTGCCCGCCTCGGATCGCACAGGAGGTCTCCGTGGCGAAGGCGAAGTTCCAGCGCACCAAGCCGCATGTGAATGTCGGCACCATCGGCCATATCGACCATGGCAAGACGACGCTCACCGCCGCGATAACCAAAGTGCTGCACAGCAGATATCCGGATCTGAATCCGTTCACCCCGTTCGACGCCATCGACAAGGCTCCGGAGGAACGTCAGCGCGGGATCACGATTTCCATTGCGCACGTGGAGTATCAGACCGAGAACCGGCACTACGCGCATGTGGACTGCCCCGGCCACGCCGACTATGTGAAGAACATGATCACCGGCGCCGCGCAGATGGACGGTGCGATCCTGGTGGTCGCCGCGACCGACGGCCCGATGCCCCAGACCAAGGAGCACGTCATTCTCGCCCGCCAGGTTGGCGTGCCGAAAATGGTTGTGGCACTGAACAAGTGCGACATGGTCGAGGATGAGGAGATTCTCGAACTGGTCGAGTTGGAGGTCGGTGAACTTCTCAGCGAATACGACTTCGATGGTGACAGCACCCCGGTGGTGCGCATCTCGGCGTATCAGGCGCTGGAGCATCCGGACGGTGAATGGGGGAGCGGCATCACCGATCTGCTCGACGCGGTGGACAGCTGGATCGACACCCCCGTCCGCGAGGTGGACAAGCCGTTCCTGATGCCGATCGAGGACGTCTTCACCATCACCGGTCGCGGCACGGTGTGCACCGGCCGCATCGAACGCGGGGTGCTGAAGGTGAACTCCGATGTGGAGATCGTCGGAATCCGGCCCAGGACAACGAAAACCACGGTCACCGGCATCGAGATGTTCCGCAAGCTGCTCGACGAGGGCCGCGCGGGGGAGAACGTCGGCCTGCTGCTGCGCGGTATCAAGCGCGAGGATGTGGAGCGCGGGCAATGCGTCATCAAGCCCGGATCGGTCACTCCCCATACCGAATTCGAGGGTCAGGCCTACATTCTGTCGAAGGAGGAGGGCGGTCGTCACACCCCGTTCTTCGACAACTATCGTCCCCAATTCTATTTCCGCACAACGGATGTCACGGGCGTGGTGACGTTGCCCAAGGATGTCGAGATGGTGCTGCCCGGTGACAACGTCGCCATGGCGGTGGTGCTCATCCAGCCCATCGCCATGGAACTGGGCCTGAAATTCGCCATCCGCGAGGGCGGCCGGACGGTGGGTGCGGGCCAAATCACCAAGATCATCAAATAACCCGCACCCGCGCGCCTCAGTTGTAGACGGCTCCGAACGAGGGCACCGAGATCGTGGCCTTCTGATACGCGAACCCATCGGGATTGCCATCGCTGACCGGTACCGACCAGCGATGCCACACGCTGCCGTACACCGCGGCCACCACCATGCCCGGTCCGGGATCCAGGACCGCGGAGCGAATCGTGGTGTCCACCGGCACATCCTGATGTTCGATGAGCAGATTGGTGCCGCTGCGCCCGTTGGACAGGTTGAACCACATCACCTCGAGCTTGGCCCCGGTCTGATCCGGCGAGATCGTCCCCGGCCCGCCGAAGAACCCGAACCGGAACCCGTCGGTGCCCAGCGCGATCCCGGACCCGCACACCCCCGGCCCGTCCCCGCGCCCGATATCGGACTGCGCCGGAATCTGGAACGGCTGCGCGGGCAACGCCACGTCCCCGGCCCGCTGCCCCGAAGCGATCAGCCTGCTGACAGCTTGCTCGGCAACCGGATTCCCGACCGCGGTGGCCTGCAACCCCTGAATGGCCACGGTCCAGTCAAACGCGGGCGCACCCGTGGCGGGCGCACTCGCGATTCCGACAAATGCCGCAGCCGCCACGGCCGTGGCGGCAATACGACGAGTAGAACGGCTTCCACGCATAATCGGATCTCCTCGGATTGTGCTGTACCGCTTACCTAAACCGCCCCATGAAAGCACCACGCCGCCGATTCGCCACCACGGACTCGCCGGAAGTTTGCCAGGTGATCGGCGGCCGCGGACCAACCATGCGTCGCGAGTCCATCTCGGCCGACCGATTAGTTCTGCTCGCCTGCCCCGTCTACCAAGCAACCGACCTAGAAGGAGCATCCGATGTCCGAGACCAAGACCTACACGGTGGAAGCCCCCGGCGCCGTGATCACCTATGACGTGCGGCAGCCGGAGACCGGTTCCGCCGGGGATCAGCCCGTGCTGATGGTGGTCGGGTCGCCCATGGACGCCTCCGGATTCGGCAGCCTCGCAGCCCGTTTCCCCGATCGCACCGTCGTCACCTACGACCCGCGTGGCACCGGCCGCAGCACCAAGACCGATCCGAGCAGCGAATCCACCCCCGATCAGCATGCCGACGATCTGCACCGGGTGATCGACGCCCTCGGCGGCGCACCGGTCGATCTGTTCGGCAGCAGCGGCGGCGCGGTGAATTCCCTTGCGCTGGTGGCCAAGCATCCGGAGCAGGTCCGCGTACTCGTGGCGCATGAGCCCCCGGCCGCCCAGGTGCTGCCGGAGCGCGAGCAGGCGCTCGCCGCCACGACGGCCATCTCGAAGACGTACCAGGAGAAGGGTTTCGGCCCCGCGATGGCGCAGTTCATCGCCATCGTCGGCCTGAAGGGCGAGATTCCGGCCGATTTCGGCGATCAGCCCGTCGATCCCGCCACGTTCGGGCTTCCCACCGAGGATGACGGCACCCGCAATGACGCGCTGCTCGGCCAGAACCTGATCTCCTGCACCCACTACGAGCATGATTTCGATGCCCTGCGCGCGGCGTCCACTCGCATCGTGATCGCGGTCGGCATCGAATCCGAGGGCGAGTTCGCCTACCGCGGCGGTCTCGGTGTGGCCGAGCTCATCGGTGTGGAGCCGACGGTCTATCCCAGCAATCACGCCGGATTCCTCGGTGGCGAGTACGGCCAGCAGGGTGATCCGGACGGCTTCGCCGCCGCCCTGCGGAAGTCATTGTCTGAGTAGAGATTTGTCCGATTGGCTCCCGCGCGTCATCCAACACGCCACTGATTTCGGCGTGTTGGTGCGCGAAGCTTTCATCGCGCGTGACCCGCGCCCACCTGCCTGTTTAGCTCGAAGCATGCCCACTTCGAGAACTCGAAAGTCCAAGCGCCGAGCGAAGATAGCGGCCCGCGCCCGCCGCCGCGAACGCGCGGCGGCGTACCCGTCCTGGTTCGATCCGTCGATTCGGAATGTGCTCCGGCAGCGCCGCACCCTGCTGTTCGCCAAACGCCCCCGTGAGCTGGAGCAGGCGACCGCCGCTCTACTCGGCGAACAACTGCACCGAGTGTGCAACACCCACACGGCCGCACCGCACTTCGACTCGTGGTTCACCGAACTGGTCACGACGGTCGTCGCCTGCGCGAGCGATCCTGCGGCACAAACCGATCCGGACCAGCAATCCACCTGGTGGTTGCTGCACGGCCTGCTCGCGATAGCTCCCGTCGGCTTCCTGATCGATCCGGTTCAAGATCTGCTGGACGCCACCACCGGCCACTGCGAGCCGCCCTGGCTCCCGCTCACCTGCCGGGTGCAGGCAACCGGCGATATCCAGCGGCTCAGCATCACCGACGGAACCCGAACCGGATTCATCGCGGGCTACGAGTATCCGGGTGGCGCCGATCGGCACGTCTACCTCTTTGACCTGGCCGTCACCAACCCCAACGAAGGCCTCCAACAGGGCATTTCGAACTTCACGGCGTGGCCCGACCAGTACGCCGCCGAACCCGCCGAACTGCTGCGCGCCGACGCCTTCGACACCGTCGAGGCGGCCACACAGGCCTGGCGCGCCTCGGTCGGTCCGGCCGCTACGAATTCCCAGCCGACCGCGCTCACCGACCCCTCCGACCTGGCCTTCCTGCCCTACTGCTGTGACCCGACCGCGGTGCCGGGCACGGAATCCCGTAACCGCCTGGACAATTGGTTCCGCGCCGCCCGCCGCATCGAAGAGCTGATCATCACCCTGCGACGGCGCGGCACACCGCTACCGCCGCTGCCGGGTCTGCACCCGGAGCTCATCGGCATATGAACCAGCGCCCCGGGCGAGTTCGTCCGCACACCGCTTCTCGTGTCGCGCCCCCTCGGCGCACCTCGAGTAACTAGTGTGATGCCCGACCGCCCCGGCGGTCGCTGTGATGAAGGGTGCTGGTTTGGTGGAGTTGCGTGGCGATGTGGTTCCGGACGATGCTGCGCGTCCGCAGTCGTTCGCGGCCGAGGGTTTCGGCTGGGACTGGCTCAAATCCCCGAACCGTTCACTGCACTTCGATCGCCCGCAACGTATTTGGGAGACCAAGGCCGTCCCCGGCCAGGCCCGCCCGTACGTGGTCGCCACCTTCAATCTCAAAGGCGGGGTTGGCAAAACCACCACCACCGCTGCCCTGGCCGAGATCCTGTCCGCCGAGTTCGGCAAGCGCGTACTGCTCATCGACCTGGACCCGCAACGCAACCTGACCACCATGATGGTCGGTGAAAAACGCTCCGCCGAACTGGATTCCGGCGACCACACCCTCGCCGCCGTCTTCACCGACGCACTGGCCGGCCGCCGCCCGCGCGACGCCGCCGACCTGGTCCAGCACGAGGTATCACCCATGCAGGCCGTCACCTCGGTGGACCTGCTCGCGTCCTCTCCGAAGCTGATCGCCCTGCAAGACGATATGGCCCGCCTCACCACGGTGGACCCGACCACCGTCCTGGCCGCGGCCCTGACCGGCGTGCTCTCCGGCTACGACTTCGTCCTGATCGACTGCCCGCCCAACCTGGGCCCGATCACCCAGAACGGCCTGCGCATCGCCGACGGCTATCTCATCCCCACCATCCCCGACGTCATGTCGACCTACAGCATTCCGCCGCTGCAATCGCACCTGCGTCATCTCTCCACGGCGTGGTCCGCCCCGATCACGGAACTGGGGGTGGTGATCACCAAATACCGCCGCTCGTCCACGGTCCATCAGCGCATCCTGGAGACCCTGCGCGAGAACCCAACCCTCCCGCGCCTTTTCCCCACCCGCATCCCCGAGTCCAACCAGATCGCCGCGGCCGCCGAGTTCACCGACTTCGGCACCCTGCGTCAGAAGTACGGCCAGGGCGGCCAGTTCCTTGCCCTGCGCGAACTGACCGCCGACTTCCTGGCCACCACCAGAATCAAACTCGCCTGGGGTCGCTGACCATAGGTATCCGCCGGCGTCGCCCCTGCTGGTATTCCTATCCGGTGTCGCAAGAACAGGATCCGCGCTTCGTGGAGCTGAGCAGCCATCCGGTCTATCCCGAGATCCGCGGCGTGGTCGCCTCGTACATCCACGCGTCGATCGCGAATCCGGCCGCCACCCAGCCCGAGCTCTGGAATGTCTCCGCGCTCCCGACGACCGAGAAGGCCAAAGGCCGCCGCCGTCTGCTCACCCTGAACTGCGGGGGACTGGAGACCCTCTATGTCACCGAGCTTCAACAGGTGGGTGGCATCGCCGTGGAGATCACCATCAATATCGATGCCCCCGACGGCTGGTCCGATGAGCGCCTGACCCTGGAGTCCGCGGGTGTGTGGACCCGTTGCCCGGACTACCGCACCGCCCGCGTCTGGTCCTGGAACCTCGACCTGGCCGCGCTCCTGGAAGACGACATCGATTTCGACGCTCTTCTCCGGGACCACGACTTCGATCAGCTCGCCGCGCAGTTGACCGAGACCCTCATGCGCCGCCAATCCCCCTACACCCGCTATCACTGCGTGGCGCTCGCGAACGATCTGCTCGCCGAAGTCGAGGAGATCCGCGAGGAGGAAGCGAACGAACAACCCCCCGCATCATGAACACTTCGGGAAACCTGCAGGTCAGAAGCCGATTTGACTTTGTTCGTAGCGATACGTAACTTTATTCGAGTCAGAGCGACACGGACACCGACCCGGAGCCCCAAGGGCCTGGGAAACGAGGTTGTACGAGGAGCGCCTGACAATCACACTAGTTCGGTCCGACCAGCGGATTTGGTTCTGCTGCGGCGGGTGGGCTAAGCTGTAAAAGTTGCCTCAATGAAATCCCTGCTCTACCGAGTGGTGAGATCTTGTGTGCGTGTGTTCTTTGAGAACTCAATAGTGTGTCGATGAATGTCAGTGCCAATATTTTATTGGTTCCGGCCTTCCACACCCCCGTGTGAGTGGGCCGGACATTTAGTCAGCAAATACTTTTGCTGGCGTTTGATTTTGCCAAGGTTTTCGGACTCTGGTTAATTCTTCCAATTACATCCGCAAGGATGGG